>NZ_JAVDSX010000007.1:0-222391 GCF_031455525.1 Phyllobacterium sp. 1468
TCATTCATATTCAACTGACGGAAACGACAGGGCATTGCATCCTCCTGAAAACAAAGAGGGTTTAGTATCTGTTGCAGTTGAAAATAGAATGTGCCCCTGCGGGATCCAAAGATCACATAAGATAGATTATGGAACTAACATATGTGGGCAAACAGGCAATTCAGTCCGCAATATCGGCGATTTGCGCCTTTGCGGCTCTGGCCAATGCCTTTGGCTCGCTCGGGAAAACGAAGTTGGTTCCCCCGGCTGCAGCCCACACTACATCAAACTGCATGAGGCTTTCGTCGGCATAAGCCTTGATGTCGATTAGATGTCCCAACGGCGAAACACCGCCAATGGCAAAGCCGGTTTCCTTGCGGATATATTTGGGATCAGCCCTATGCAATGCTTCGCCGGTAAGCCTGGCAGCTTTGGCGAGATCGAGCTTGCGTGGACCCGAAACGAGAAACAAATAAAGGCTTTGCGTATCAGCGCCTTGAAAAATCAAGGATTTGACGATCTGCTCGACTGTTACGCCGCACTGGATCGCCGCGTCTTCAGCCGTGTGGGTCGAATCGGACATTTGGCGAATTTGGATCTCAAGGCCCGCCTCATGGGCTGCCTGACGCACGCGCTCGACGCTCTTGCTCATAGTTCGACCTCAAATGACAAACCATCATAGGCCGGCTCGACATTATCCGGAGTCTCTCGCAGCACAGTTCCATAATCCAGGGGTATGTGCATATGGGTCAAAATTGCTCGATGCGGCTTTAGCTTTTCGATCCATTCAATTGATTCATTTAATGAAAAGTGGCTTGGGTGCGTTCTGTATTGTAGCGCGTCGATAACCAACGTATCGAGATCGAAGAGTTGTGCTGCGGTCGTGTCGGGAAATGCGCTGACATCCGAGCAATAGGCTACATCGGCAATCCGGAAGGCTAGCGAAAGAATATCCCCATGGATCTGCGGCAGCGGCAGGAAGCGTATCGCCCCGCCCGGCCCGTCAATGTCGAAGGCTTCGTGATGAATAATCTCGTGCGGCCGCAGGATTGGCGGATAACTCGAACCTTCCGGGGTTTTGAAGCAATAGCCGAAGCCTTCCATCAGGCGCCGCTGGGTCATCGCATCAGCATAGATATTCACCAAGTCGCGGCGATCGATGACAAATGTGCGCAGATCGTCCAGACCGTGGATATGGTCTGCATGCGCATGGGTATAGACGACCGCGTCGAGCTTTCCGGAGCCGAAATCGATCATCTGCGAGCGAAAATCCGGTCCCGTGTCGATGATCACGGTCGTCACGCCGCCATGATGCGCAATTCGCTCAACCAGCATGGCTGCGCGCCGGCGCCTGTTCTTTGGTTCGTTCGGATCGCAACTGCCCCAATCGCCATTGATGCGTGGTGTGCCCGGAGACGAACCGCAACCAAGAATGGTGAAACGCAAGCGATCAGGCATCTTTGGTTGGCCTTGGCATCTTGGTGAACAGGCGGAACACGTTGTCGGTTGTTATTTTACCGATCTCGTCATCACTGACGCCAATCGTCTCAGCGAGCACAGCGGCCGTATGCCGGACAAAGCTTGGCTCGTTTCGATGGCCGCGATGCGGCATCGGTGCAAGATAGGGTGCATCGGTCTCGACCAGGAGCCGATCTCGCGGCACGTTTTTGGCGATTTCACGTATCTCAGGTGAATTCTTGAACGTCAGAATGCCGGAGAACGACACATAGCCGCCGAGTTCTACGCCCACTCGCGCAAGTTCCGCGCCGGACGAAAAACAGTGCAAGATGAAGGGGAAAGCGCCCTTCCCTGTTTCTTCCGTCAGAATTGAAATCATATCGTCGTCGGCAGCACGAGCGTGGATGACCAATGGCAAGCCGGTGGCGCGAGAAGCAGCAATATGGGTGCGGAAGCCATGCGCTTGCGCTTCCGGAGGGGCATAGTCGTAATGGTAATCAAGGCCTGCTTCGCCGATAGCGACCACCTTCGGATGCTCCGACAAGCGGATCAGGTCCTCCATCGTCACATCGAGCTCTTCGTGCGCATTGTTGGGGTGCGTTCCAACTGATGCGTAGACAATGTCATACTGTTCCGCGATCTTTATGATATCGCCGAAGCGCCGGACGCGCGTGCAGATCGTTACCAGCCGCGTGATGTTATAATCCAGCGCGCGCTGAATGATGGTGTCGCGTTCCTCGGCAAAATCCGCAAAATCGAGGTGGCAATGACTATCGACAAGCATGGAATTAGTCTGCTTTTTCTGCTTCGACATAGCGCGGAAAGATCGGCTGCGGTGCCGGGAGATCCGTGCCAGGTATCAATTTGCCATCCTTCAAATCTGCAAAATCCCGCTTGTCCGCCGGCACAGCCAGAATATCGAGCAGCTTGGCCGCTGATCCTGGTATGAACGGCTGACACAGAATGCCAACACGCCGGATCACTTCTGCCGTCACATAGAGGACCGTTTCCATGCGTACCGGATCGGCTTTCTTAAGTGCCCACGGTTCCTGTGCGGCGAAATAACGGTTAGCTTCGGCCACAACACCAAAGATCGCTGCCAGTGCCTGATGGAGCGCTTGGTTGCCAACAGCCTTGCGCGCGGTATCGAGCGCCGCGACGGCCTGATCGAGAATAGCCTTGTCCGCGTCAGTCAACGCACCCGGCTGTGGAACCTTGGCATCGCAGTTCTTTGCGATCATCGACAATGAACGCTGCGCCAGATTGCCGAGGTCGTTGGCGAGGTCGGCGTTCGTCCGGTTGACGATCGCCTCGTGGCTATAATTGCCATCCTGACCGAACGGGATTTCCCGCAGCAGGAAATAGCGCAATTGATCGAGGCCGTAATGCTCTACCAAAGCAGCCGGATCGATGACGTTGCCAACCGATTTGGACATTTTCTCGCCGCGGTTGAACACGAAGCCATGGCCGAAAACGCGCTTAGGCAGTTCGATACCGGCGGACCATAGAAAAGCTGGCCAGTAGACCGAATGGAAACGGATAATATCCTTGCCGATGATATGAACGTCAGCAGGCCAATAGCGCCAACGCTCTGCCTTTTCATCGGGATAGCCCGCGGCGGTGATGTAGTTGGTCAGCGCATCGACCCAGACATACATGACGTGTTTTTCGTCGCCCGGAACCGGAATTCCCCAATCGAAAGTTGTGCGCGACACGGACAGGTCCCTGAGCCCGGATTTGACGAAGGAAACCACTTCGTTGCGCCGCTCATCAGGGCCGATAAACTCGGGATTTTCGCTATAGAGTTTGAGCAAACGATCCTGATAGGCTGACAGGCGGAAGAAATAACTTTCTTCTTCTATCCATTCAACCGGCGCGCCCGTTGGAGCATAGCGCACATTGTCAGCGCGCAGTTCTGTCTCTTCTTCCTGGTAATAGGCCTCATCACGCACCGAATACCATCCGGCGTAACCACCTTTGTAGATGTCACCGGCATCGGCCATTTTCTGCCAGATGGCTTGAGATGATTTGTAGTGCCGCTCTTCGGTTGTGCGAATGAAATCATCATAGGAAGCATTCAAAAGATGCCCCATATCACGGAAAAGCTTGGCATTTCTGTCGGCGAGTTCTCGTGGCGCAATGCCCTCTTTGCGCGCCGTCTGCAGCATCTTGATGCCGTGTTCGTCCGTGCCGCTCAGGAACAGTACGTCCTTGCCGTCGTGACGATTGAAGCGCGCGATTGCATCGGTTGCGATCAGCTCATAGGCATGGCCGATGTGTGGGCTACCGTTAGGATAGGAAATAGCAGTTGTGATGTAAAATGTTTCGCGGCTCATGCGTGACCTGATTTCGGCTTGGTTTGGGCGTCTTGGGAAAAACGTCTGGCTGACATAACGCAAGTCGGACCCGATTGCCATACCGGCAGACCTCTATCTGCCCGATAGCGCTCGGTGCATTCTCTCGAGGAAAATGAGTACGGTCTGCTTGCGGTCGAGATTGAAAGCTGCGGCCTCCCTCGCCTCGTTCTGCATGTCCTGCCAGAAACCGGACCAGCGGTTGGCATGGGAAACGTCGCCCTGCTCTGCGCTGAGCCGCGCCCTCAATGCAATGCGCCCCAGCAGATCGTCGAGAAAAAGATCGTATTGGATCTCGGCATCGCGTCCCGACAGTGCCGTTGCCAACGCCTGGGCTTTGGGCACGTCGAACACAGGATTGCTCAGGATGGCGTCGGTTGCCCCCGAAATTTCCAACCCGCCAAATGCCAGCAACAAGGCGGCTTTTCGAACACTACCGTCCGCATGGGCAATGAGTGAATCCGCATCGGGTAACTGCCTGGTATCAAGATCGATCGCCGACAGAGCAGCGAGCAGGTCCTGGCGTTCAAGCGGTTCAAAACGGATCGACTGGCAGCGCGAGCGGATTGTCGGTAATAACCGGCCGGAGGAATGCGAGATCAGAATGAACAGGGTTCGCTGCGGCGGCTCTTCAAGAGTCTTCAGTAACGCATTGGCTGCATTCCGATTCATGTCATCTGCAGGATCGACAATGACGATCCGCCATGCGCCATCATGGGAGGTCCGGTTTAGAAAATGCGCGACCCGCCTGATCTCATCAACCGTGATGCCGGTCTTGAACTTGCCGGTCTTGGTATCTATCGGGCGGCTAATATGCAGCACGGACAGATGTGTTCCGCTCGCGAGCTGCCGATAGGGCGCCACTGCAAAATCCGGCTCAGCAAGCGTCAGTGGCGCCTCGCGTTCCGCGGGGTATTTCAAAATGTGACCCGCCAAATGAAACGCTAAAGTTGCCTTGCCGACACCCTGTGCACCCTCCAGCAATAGTGCGTGGTGCATCTGGCCCGACTGATAGGATTGCGCGAGAAAAGACCTTATCCCGGTGTGACCGAACAATGCGGGATTGGCCGAAGGTGCAGGGACACCATCGATGGTATCGTGGGTTGCCGGGACGTCGAGGGTGGTGTCGCTCATCTCGCTGCCTCGATACCTTGCTTCGTCTTCAGGCCGCGGATAATCTTCAACTCGTCGACCAGTGCGGCGATGTCAGCGGCAATTTCATCGGCGGGGCGATCGGCACTGATCACCTTGCAGCGCTCGGGCTCTGCGGTTGCAATGGCAAGATAGGCGCCGCGGCGCTTGCGGTGCAGATCGATCGTTTCCTTTTCGAAGCGGTCGGCAGTCCCTGCCCCACGCCGTGCATGGGCGCGTTGCAGACCGACCTCGGCCGGCAGGTCGAGGATGATCGTCATATCCGGCATGAGACCGTTAATGGCGGCGCGTTCGATAGCGCGCATCAAATCCGGATCGAGATTGCCGGTCACGCCCTGATAGACGCGGCTGGAGTCGATGTAGCGGTCGCAGAGCACCATCTGGCCGGCCTTCAGCGCTTGACGTATAACTTGCTCCACATGGTCGTTGCGCGCCGCGGCAAACAGCAAGGCTTCCATGGCCGGGCCGAAAGGTTCGGCGGCGCCGCTCAATATGACATGGCGCACGGCTTCCGCTCCGGGCGAACCGCCTGGCTCGCGCGTTACCAGCACATCATCGCCATCGGCGCGCAAATGATCCGCTAACCGGCCAATCTGCGTAGATTTGCCGGCGCCCTCGCCGCCCTCAAATGTTATGAATAGTCCTTGCACGCTATCAGCTGTCTTTCGATGCGGAGTCACTGTCTATTGCAGATGGTTCTAGAGCCTTTCATAGCTGGATGGAAGCGTTCTGCCCGATGGAGTTTGGTTCAAGGTCGAGGGATTTGGCGAGACCGATTGCCTTTCAGGCGATGCCGAACCCGAAGGAATTGGGCCAAATTCACCGGACGGAACGCTTCCAGCCTACGATGAAAGGGCTGGCGCTCGCAAATGAGAAGGACGAGGCGGGATTGTCCTAGAAATCCAGTCGCCGGACCCAACCTGTCGTCAATTCGAATACCGCGTCGAGCGAACGTTTTTTCAGATCACCACTCTCAACTGCCTCTGCCGTATAGACCGGCGTTTCCTGGACGAGCGCATCACCGATCCAGATCCGTAATGTGCCGACCGGCTGATCAGCTTTCAATGGTGCCACCAACGGCCCTTGATAGACCACGTGCGCCTTCAGACGGTCGCGATTGGCCGCAGGGATGAGAATGCTGATTTTCTCGTGCGCTTTAAGAGCGACAGCGGATTTGATCCCGCCAAACACACTGGCCTCGCCAACGATTTCACCCTTAGCGAAGAGGTCAGCCTCCTCGAACGCTTGATAGGCCCATTCGAAAATGCGCTTGGCTTCCTCGGCGCGTTCCTTGTCGCTTGCGAGGCCGCTTAGCGCAACGATGTAGCGCCGTCCGTTTCGCTCCGTGGCGCCGACGATACCGTAGCCGGACTGTTCGGTGTAGCCTGTCCCCATGCCGTCTGCGCCGATATCGAGGCGCAGCAGTGGGTTGCGATTGCGCTGGAAGATATTGTTCCAGGTGAAACTGTCCTGCGCATAGGTTCCGTAATATTCGGGATATTCGTGTTTGATGTGGCGTGCCAGAGTGACTAGATCTGTCAGCGAGACTCGTTGCTTCGGATCAGGTAGGCCGGTCGAGTTGGTGAAGGTCGAGCTCTTCAGCCCAATTTCTTTCGCCCGGGCGTTCATCATCTCGGCGAATTTCTGTTCCGAGCCGGCAATGCCCTCGGCGAGGACAATACAGCCATCATTGGCCGATTGGACGATGACCCCCTGGATCAAGTCGCCAACGCTGACGGAGGATTTCAGTTTGGCGAACATGGTCGAACCGCCCGATGGCGCGCCGCCTGTTCGCCAGGCATTTTCGCTCACTATATATTGTGTCGATGGCGTGATCTCGCCTGTCTTGAGCGCGTGGAAGACGACTTCCATGGTCATCAGCTTGGCCAGTGCGGCAGGTTCGATCAGTGTTTCAGGTGATTTTGCATAGAGAATCGTGCCGGTCTGGTCCTCGACCATCAGCGCCTGTTTGGCCTTGGTATCGAACAGCGCATCCTGGGCGTTCGTCCCGCTAGCTGAAGCGAGAGCCATGGCCACGCCAAAAACAAAAATATGAAATGGCGCAGTCAGAGAACGTCCAAGCCGTTCGATATCAATTGCCGTCATCACGGACGACGAATGCATCGACGGCACCAGCATTCCACGCCGCCTGAAGCAGAGTGTCGGCGTTCTTTCCAGCGCTTGCCCGCGCGATCATCGCGATACGAGGCCCTTCGGGGCTGGCGATTTCAGACAGCTCCATCTTGCCAAGCGGGCGCAGCGCGGACATCACCCGCCCGGCTTCTGCCTTGTTGGCAAACAGGCCGACATCGATATATTCACCCGAACCACTGGCGGCTTGCGGCATGTCGCTCATACCCTTCCATGCGGCCGAAACAGCCTCTGGTGAAAGCAGGCTATTTGCGGCTTGCGCGGTGCTGTTTGCACTGGCCACTCGCTCACTGGCGTAGGAACTGATGAATGGAGACACCTGCTTGCCGCCCTTGAGCGAGCCAATCAGGATCGTTGGCTTGTCATCAATATAGGGCCCGATCAGCGGCAGAACCGGAACGATGTCCATGTTGAAGGAAAGTCCTGAATCGTCCACGGGGGCCATTGCCTGCTGGGGTGCTGCGAGCTGAGCCGCCTGATCGTTCAGGGACATTGGCTGGCTGCCGAGGCTCGCCACCTGGATACCGGCTGGCTCAGGCCGCGCCATGCCTGGAATGGCGACCGGTGCATGCTGCGTCGGCGTCGGACCGTTCATGGCGATCATCACACCCGAAGCTGGCTGACCAATCGGATCCGGAGCGTTGGGGCCGCGGTAGGAAGCCATCAGGAAATTATCATCGCGCCCTTCCAGTGGCGCACGCCCGACATATTCGACCTTCACATTGGCTGTGCCAGTATCATGATAGTCGAGGACCTGCGCTGCACGTTGTGAAAGATCGATCAGGCGATTGCTGTGATAGGGGCCGCGATCGTTGACGCGGACGATAACCGAACTGCCATTGGTCAGGTTTGTAACACGGGCGTAACTCGGCAAAGGCATTGTCGGATGCGCGGCCGAGAGGTGATTCATATCGTACACTTCGCCATTGGCAGTCAGGCGGCCATGGAAGGCGGACCCATACCAGGATGCCCTGCCCTTGCGGACATAACCCGGCTCTTCCCTGGGATAGTACCACTTACCTGCAACCTGATATGGCCGGCCGGTCTGGTTGCGCCCCCCGCCACGCGGCATGTTGCGGAAATCGGTGACGACGCGTGGACTCGCCTTCACACCATATTCTGATTCGGCGAAATATTCCTTGCCGTGGGTCCGCTTGGCGACTTTGACCTGCGGCGACGATGCACAGGCTGCCATTAATGCGCCCACTGCAACTACTCCCACAACGCGAAAAGCTTTGGCTTTTGACAATGCAAACCGCCGGCCGCGCGGGCCGCCCCCAAGGATTTTGTAATTTGATAAACAGATCAGAATGCCGGCGCAACCCCGAGACCCATGATGGCAGCCGCGCCAAGTGTATAAATGCCACCGATAGATTGATACCAGCTTAACAATATCTGGCGGCGGCTCTCTATTATCGGGTTGTTGAACCCCACCAGCGGTATGCGTTGGTGATTGGTTCACTTTTTGTGTTCGACGGACTCATACTATGAGTTGTTCAGTGTTTGATCTTCTTTGTTTCGGAAGCGAGCTTGTCTCTCACCCGGTCGGTCAGCATCTCGACGATGGATTCGGCATCTTCGAGATGGAGGTTCACGTCGCGTTGCGGATAAGGAATCTCGATCCCCTCCTCGGCAAAACGGTCGATCAAAGTGAAGCGAATTTCGTTCTGGACGGTGCCGGAGTTGGATAGATCCGCGAGATGGACGCGGATCTCGAACTGCATGACTGACTCGCTGATGGCGCTAAACGCGACAAACGGTTCCGGGTTCTTCAAGACAAGCGGGTGACCGCGCGCAATCTCCATCAGGATGGCATGTACACGACGGGGGTCGACCTTGTGCGAAACGCCGATCGGAATATCCACGCGGCCGAGTTTGTTGCGATGCGTCCAGTTCCCCACACTGCCGTTGATGAAGGATGAGTTTGGAATAATGAGGGACTGACGCTGGAAGGTTTCGACCTCCGTTGCCCGGACGCTGATCTTCTTGACAATGCCGCCGACGCCGCCGGTCTCGATCCAGTCGCCGACCTTGAAGGGACGCTCCGCCAGCAGGATGAGACCGGACACAAAATTCGAGACGATCGCTTGCATACCGAAACCGATACCAAGCGAGAGACCGCCCGCAACCAACGCCAGACTCGACAGGTTGATGCCGGCTGCCGAAATGCCTATGACGCCTGCAATGCCAAGGCCGAGATAGCCAACAGCGGTGCGGATCGAATTGCGTACACCCGAATCGAGCCTGCCGCGTGCCATGACCCGATTGTCGAGCCAGCCCTGAAACCAGCGCGTAAACCCGTAGAACAGCGCGAACAACAGGACGCCGATTGCAATCGAAACCAATGAAATATTAACCGAGCCAATCTGGAACCCTGTCGCGATTGCGACGAACCAGGCCGACATTTCGCTCCATTGGAATCCCCACAGCAGGAGTATTATCGGAATACCGAGCGCTACAACGAAGATATTGATGACAATGCTCAACACCAGACCGAGCTGGTCGAGCGAAGTCTCATCCAGACCAAAACGGGTCTGCACCGCCCGTCCAAGCTTGGTTCCCGTAAGCGCATTCTCATCGGATACCGCGCGAGCCGTCAGGAAGCCCAGGTACATCGTGACGACCACGGCGCCATTGATAACAATCTGCTGCGACACGAAGCGTGCCAGCCCGATATAACCGAGAAGCGCAGCGACGATAGGGACGAGACCGATCGCATAGAGGAAAAGCCGCATCACCCTTGGCCAGGGTTTGATATTGCCGGTTTCTTCGTCTTCGAGCGGCCTCAGCGAGGCCATCGCGATGATGAGCAGGCCCACCAGAACGGTAGCAAAAAGACTTTTTGCGACGGTCAACGACAATGGCGAACCAGCGATCTGATTGATCGTATCGGCGATATAGTCGAGTCCGGTGATCGTTGCTGTGGCCGTGATCAACACCATGAGGATACGGCCTGGTCGCGGCGCTATCCGCACCAGACGCCAGTTGGGTGCACCCGGACAGATGACCGCCTGCGCCAGGGCATGGACGAAATACACGATGCCAATGACGCAAAAGAGCATATAGATCAGTGATGCGATATCCGGTCTCAACACATTGAAATAATTAAGAAATAAGTAGGTTGTGACAAGGAAGACCACCACCGTCAACGATCGCATGAGCGTCGACCAGAACGCGACGGCGAGACGGCTCAGGTAAGATGGCGACTCAATCGTCGCATCACGCAGATAAAGATGGCCGAGCGTCCGCTGACCGCCTATCAGCAATACGAGTGCCGCGATCGCCGCAAAAAAGGCGGCCGCCAGCATCGATTGCCATTTGAAGGAAACGACGAAGCGCCACCAGGATGAAACCACCTGATTCATCGTTCGTATTTCTTGGCCGTAGGCGTCGGCGACTTCGCTACCGAGCGAATAGTTGATGTTGACGCGCTGCGAAAGCGTGTTGGTGAACAATTCGCGCCGTGCATCCACCGTCCGCTCAATCATACGGTTGGCCGCGATCAATTGATCCTCGGTCTCGCCCAGGACGGCATTGATTTCGGCTTTCTCGGTCGTGAGTTTCGCCCGCTCATCGGTGACGATCTGCGCCTCCGGCGGCTGGCCCTGGGCCGGTGGCGGACCGAGCTGATCCAGCCGCGAATTGATCTCCGTGACACGCGGTCTGAACGATACACCGATGTCCAGCAATTTTTTGGCGCTGGCCTCCAGATTGAGGCGCAGATCTGCCAACGCAGCGTCGGTATCGGCCTTCTCCATCTGTTGGGCATAGTCTGCGATTTGCTTCTTCACGGCATCGATTGCGGGCCGCTGTTCCGCGACAATGCCCGGGGCAGCGGCCGGCGCAGGCGTCTGGGCGGCAGTCGAATTTACCGCACCAGCGAGAATCAAAACTGTAGAAATCGCCAGAAGTATCTGGCGGACGCAGGAAGGAATCACAGGGTCAAATCCATGTAAAAACAGTTTTCATGGCACGATTGCCCGTTCATATCGGCACAATCAAGGCATTTTACGCTTTATGAGGCCAGACAGGCCACCGGACTGGTAGTTTGAACAGCCGTTAGGTGGACGACACTGACGAGGTTGACGCCGCAATTCGAAAGGCTATATAGACCGCGCACAGCGTTCGTAGCATTCTTTTGGCCTTCGCCAAAACATTGGATGTCAAACGTTCCAGCAGGTTGGAGGGGTGGCCGAGCGGTTTAAGGCACCGGTCTTGAAAACCGGCGTAGGTGAGAGCCTACCGTGGGTTCGAATCCCACCCCCTCCGCCAACACCCCTTCCCATCCGTTCCGCACGGTCCTTAAACCCCTTGTGCAATAGGGTCAGCGATCGCATCCAGCGCGCTAGCTGACTTGCGGCCAATTTGGCTATCCCGTGCGTTTGCTTTCACGTCCGCAAATGCGCCCGGAAGCCCAGGGGATGACTTCTTGACCATCGTCTGAATATTTCACGGCCACAGCAGCTTCGGAATTCGACACGACAGTTGCCTGCACCCATTCCTCTTCACCCTGGCCGGCTCCGCCTCGAAGCACTTTGACGAGATCGCCCGGTTGTAGCGAACTGAGTTTGTCGCCGGTATCTGGATTTTGCATGGCAATTCCTCCTGATACATAACTCCCATCAGACCAAGAAGTTGCCGCTCCGGGGAGCGTTAGCCCCAATATGGCGTTGCGCTGAGACCGAGATGGTTTCTTCCAAGCATCTGCGCCAACTCAGAAGGTCAATCTTCCGCAAATGACTGCATCTGAAGCCATGTGGCGCGGTCCACGAGCACAAGATCGTCAAAGGTGATTTGGACGGTCATGGCACGCTGACACGCGGAGAATTCGTCACTGATTGCGTTGATTATGGAGCCGACAAAAAACATCTGCACTGTGCCGATGAATCCGCAGCAATGCTGGTTCTCATAACGAGTGGGTGCCCTATCAGCCTCTCGGCAGCGCAATCTCGATGTCCAGAGCCACGACGAGCGCGGTAAGGATCATTAGCGCCGCCAGTACGGCTACACCGACCGTCAAATTTAAATGTCCTCCAGCGGGAGCCATTTGCTGTCTCCATGCGTTACAATGAATTAAGGAATGCGACAGATTTGTGATGGTTTTGTGACATGTCAAGTATATGCGAAACAGGTGGTCGATGAGCGTCCGTTTCACCGACGCGGCCAATAGCGACGTTGCGTTAGGAGCGCGCACGCTGGTCAAGCCGGGCTGGGTGTTTGCGCTGGCCTGTGTCGTTTCCGCGTTGCTGCTCGGTGCAGGTTTTATGCAGGATCTGATCCTCTATTCTGGTGCCAAGCCTGAACTCTCCCACAAGATATGGTTGCTCGACGTCGATTCAGAGGACAGCGCGTTTACGTGGCTTTCTGTGGTGGTAGCGTTTTCCGCAGCATGGTTGCTTTTTCTGGCAAGCAGGGACGCAGCCATGCGTGGCAGCAGGCTTAAATACCACTGGTTTGCGCTCACAGTACTTTTTCTGTTGCTTTCGTTCGACGAATTCGCAGGCATCCATGAAAAGATTTCTGCCGCATTGTCGGGACGGATGGAGCACACCGGCCTGATGTATTTTGCCTGGGCAGCGCCAGCCGGTATCCTCAGTCTGATCGGTTTGGCTGCCTTTATTCCCTTCATCAGATCCTTTCCCTTGACGCTCGCTGGGCTCCTCCTGCTTTCAGCTCTGGTCTTCCTTGGCGGCGCCGTCGGATTCGAGATGATTGGCGGCAGCGTTGCTGAGGTTGAAGGGATTGAATCATTCCGGTACCGAATATTGACGAACATCGAGGAAGGTCTTGAAATGGCCGGGATACTGATCTTCATCTATGTGTTGCTGTGCCACCTGAAGCGTTCGGGAGCAATACAGCCCAGCGCCTGATCCCACATTCTGCCGGATATCTCGCTGACAGAACGCCAGAGCCTACATCCGTGAGATCGATCGAACCACCGACGGTGCCTTTTCGCCGGTATCCATCTGCACTTGGTTTGGACGGATTGCTTCGCAACGGACGCTTCTGCGGACTACGCTTGGGATACTGCAGCTGAGTGCTGGGTCAGGACTGAAAGAGTCGGCTGTATTGCGTTTCGTGCCAAGCGCTTGCCATGGCCAGGGCCGGAACCAGATTACCAATGTCCTCGTCGGTTATTGAGCAGGCGCGGATGACCGCATCCTCTACCCATGCGACAGATTCTACGAGGATACGTTGGCCCGCCGTGTGACCGAGCGGGACCAACCTGATAGCTGCCGTGGTCTGTCCTTCGACGTAGACCCACATCAAACCTCTAAGAGCCCACATCGGAGTAATGTGCCAATGTTGCGAGGCGAGGGCAAAGGCAGCAGCATAGGTCAATTCATAACCATGGTTATGCTTGGCGGCAGGCACATCCAGGTCGACGAGGAGCCGCAGGAGCGCCTCTCCCAAACGCTTGTCCTCACGCTGGAGTTCGCGACTTTCGCGACCTGCCGCCAACCATGCATTCACCGACCGGAATCGGTCCTCATCACCCGCTTCCAAGGCCGTAGCCATACGCCACAAAAGTGCACCGTCAAATTGTGCTATACTTGTTTGAAGTGTGCCTAGAATCCAGTCGCGAGCTGTCCCCTCGTCGCATACCCATCCAGCAGCGACCGCCGCCTCAAGGCCCCTGGAAAATGCGAAGCCGCCAACAGGGAGGCTTTGGCTTACGAGGCGCAGCAAGTGCAGTAGCGATGCTTCCTGGTTTCTGGACGAAAGGGCATCCATCAATCATGTCTCCTGCGAGGCAGCCTCTTTGTGAGGCTCCGCTTTCAGACCGCCGTTCTCGACTATGAAGTCGATCACGGCATCCACGCCCTTATTGCGTGACAGATCAGTGAAACCGAACTGCCGGCTCCCTCGCATTCGCGCCGCGTCGTTCCGCATAACGTCGAGATCGACATTCACATAAGGGGCTAGGTCGCTCTTATTGATGACGAGGAAGTCGGAGCGGGTGATGCCGGGCCCGCCCTTGCGCGGGATTTCTTCACCCTGGCAGACCGAGATGACATAGAGCGTCAGGTCGGCGAGATCGGGCGAGAACGTTGCCGCGAGGTTGTCGCCGCCGGATTCAATGAACACGATGTCGAGCCCCGGAATCCTGCGGTTCATCTCGGCGATCGCCTGTAGATTAATCGAGGCGTCCTCACGGATCGCCGTATGCGGGCAGCCGCCGGTCTCAACGCCCATAATGCGGTCTTCGGATAAGGCCTGTCGGCGGGCCAGTATAAGCGCGTCTTCCTTGGTGTAGATGTCATTTGTGATGACGGCGATAGAGAATCGGTCACGCATCGCCTTGCAGAGCTTCTCGGTCAGTGTGGTCTTGCCGGAGCCGACGGGGCCGCCGATACCTATGCGAAGAGGTCCGTTTTTCGATATCATGAGCACTCTGGCCTTCTTTAGCGGGGATCGGTGACGTCCGGCCGTTGCCGGTTTCATTCGTGGCCGTGACCACCGGAGCCATGATGGTGATCATCGTGGTGATGGCCATCATTGTGACTGTGGGCATGCGTATGCGTGTGCGCCGCGTGCGAATCGCGCCCATTGACATGAGCAGACTCGCTTTGGCCGAAATGGGCACCCCGCACCGGATGGAACTGCGCGACAATCTCCTCTACCCTCGCGCCAAGCCCCTCCAGCATCGCCTTGATAACATGGTCGCGCAGGATCAGGATTCGACTCGGGTTTATCGCGGCCGCGAGATGGCGGTTGCCGATGTGCCAGCTGAGTTCCATCAGATGCACCGAATTCTCGCCGGATATCTCATAGAGCTGTTCTTGGGCGGCGACGACCAAGACCTCGCCTCCACCGTCCAGCACAAGACGGTCTTCGTTCTCCAGCACGACGGGTTCAGCCAGGTCTACAAGCACCTTGCGACCGTCGACCAGTTCGATTACCCGCCGGCGGAGATGACGTTCGTCATGCTGTAACACCGCACGGCCGAGTGGCGATAGGAGGTCGTCGGCCGGGACCTCCGATGCCCGCCTTACAGCAACTGCCCTCAACATTCCATGTCCTCCGTCTCAGACCCGTCGAGCGACAATGAATCACAACAGCTTACAACGCCAGCGCGCTTTCCAACTTCGGAGTACCGCAAGGCGAATGACAAAGCATCGCTCCTTTTGGGAATAAAGGAAAGCGGGAAAACCGAATTGGAACGCAAAGCCAAATATTGAGACGCAATGTATAGAAAGACAATGTTGAAGTTGACGCGTTCAACTTTACTATTGCGATGTAGCATTCTCCATGTAATAGATTGATATAGGGAAGTCGCGAGGTTCGCTCAAAGAGCGACCCATCTTCGGAGCACGAATCGAGTGAAACCCCTGTTTGCCGAAAGTGCCATGCCTGATCGCGTCGTAACAGATCACGCGCGTTATACCGCTGTGCCAAGCCACTGGCCTGCTGAGTTAGAGCTGTGGTTCGCGACGAGCGCAGGCAAAACCCGTCTGATGCGGCGTCGGCATTATGGGCCACTCGTCGTCCAGAAGCCGTTCCACCCGGAAAAAGACGGCACCTGTCACGTCTATCTCCTGCACCCGCCTGGCGGCATCGCCGGCGGCGACCAGCTCGACCTTCGCTTCCATCTCGGCGTCGAGGCGCGCGTCGTCCTGACGACACCAGGAGCCACCAAATTCTACCGCAGCGAGCACGGCCGCAGCACCCAATCGACCACGATCGACGTCGGCGCTAACGCCGTCTGCGAGTACCTGCCGCAGGAGATCATCGTCTTCGACGGTGCCGATGCCAGCATCGACACGCGGGTGACGCTGCAGGCGGGTTCGATCTATGTCGGCTGGGATTTCATCTGCCTCGGTCGCCCGGCAGCCGACGAGCGGTTCGAAACCGGTAAACTGCGCCAGCGAATCGAGATCGTCCGAGACGGCAAGCCCATCTGGTTCGAGCAACTGCACCTTCCGAGCGGCTCTGCGATCCAGTACGCATCCTATGCGCTGGCAGGTCAACCAACCTGGGGAACCATGGTCTATGCCAGCCCCGCGGCCGAGGACGCGGCAGAACGGGTGCGCGACGCCGTCGGCAGCCGGGGAGATCGCGTGTTCTCGGTCAGCCAGCTCGAGCAGGTGGTCGTCTGCCGCTATCTCGGGCCGAGGGTTTCGGAAGGCAAGGCACTCTTCGCACGGGCATGGAATACGCTCCGTACCTCATGCCAGGGCAAGGTCGCCAACACGCCGCGCATTTGGGCCACATAACACGATACGATCAGAGGACCGGCGATGGAACTTTTACCACGAGAGAAAGACAAGCTTCTCCTGTTCACCGCGGCATTGGTGGCCGAGCGCCGCCTGTCTCGTGGCGTCAAGCTGAACTACCCGGAAGTGGTCGCCTACATCTCGGCGGCGATCCTGGAGGGCGCCCGCGATGGCAGGACGGTGGCTGATCTTATGTCCTACGGCGCTACGCTCTTGGCCCGCGATCAGGTCATGGAGGGTGTGCCGGAGATGATCCACGACATCCAGGTCGAAGCGACCTTCCCGGACGGGACCAAGCTGGTCACAGTCCACAACCCGATACCGTAGGGGCACGTCATGATTCCAGGCGAATTCATCCTCGAGGACGGCAACATCGAGCTCAATGCCGACCGACAAAAGCAGTCGATTGATGTTGCTAATTCCGGTGATCGGCCAATCCAGGTCGGCTCGCATTACCACTTCTACGAGACAAACACGGCCCTTCTGTTCGATCGTGAGAAGTCGAAGGGCTTCCGGCTCAACATTCCGGCTGGAACTGCCGTCCGTTTCGAGCCGGGACAGGAGCGTACCGTCGAGTTGGTGGCGCTGGATGGCGACCGCGCCGTCTACGGCTTCAACGCGAAGGTCATGGGAAAGCTGGAGGTTTGAGATGGCGAGCATCACACGTGAAAACTACGCTTCGCTCTACGGCCCCACCAAGGGTGACAGGGTGCGGCTGGCCGACACCGAACTGATCATCGAGATCGAGGAAGACCGCACCATCTATGGTGAAGAAGTCACCTTTGGCGGCGGCAAGGTCATCCGCGACGGCATGGGCCAGGGCCAGGGCCTCGCGGCCGACGTCGCCGATCTGGTGATCACCAATGTGATCATCCTCGATCACTGGGGCATCATAAAGGCCGATGTCGGCGTCAAAGACGGCCGGATCTCCGGCATCGGCAAGTCGGGCAATCCCGACATCCAGCCCGGAGTCACGATCGTCATCGGCCCCGGAACAGACGTCATTGCCGGCGAGGGCAAAATCCTCACCGCCGGCGGCGTCGACACCCACATACACTTCATCGCCCCGCAGCAGGCCGAGGAAGCGCTGACCAGCGGCACGACGACGCTTGTTGGCGGCGGCACCGGCCCCACAGTCGGCACGCTCGCCACCACCGTGACACCCGGGCCCTGGTACATCCACCGCATGCTGGAAGCGACCGAGGAGTTGCCGATCAATGTGGGACTGCTCGGCAAGGGCAATGCCTCGCTGCCAGAGCCGCTGCGCGAGCAGATCCGGGCCGGGGCCATTGGCCTGAAACTGCATGAGGACTGGGGCACGACGCCGGCGGCGATCGACAATTGCCTGACCGTCGCCGACGAGATGGACATACAGGTCGCCCTGCACTCAGACACGCTGAACGAGAGTGGTTTTGTCGCCGATACCTTTGCCGCGCTGAAGGGCCGCGGCATCCACTCGTTCCACACGGAGGGAGCCGGCGGCGGCCATGCGCCGGACATCATCACCGCGGCCGGTCAAGAGAACATCCTGCCTTCCTCCACCAATCCGACGCGGCCCTACACGATCAACACCATCGACGAGCATCTCGACATGCTGATGGTATGCCACCACCTGAGCCCGCAGATACCCGAAGACGTCGCCTTCGCCGAATCCCGCATTCGCAAGGAGACGATCGCTGCCGAGGACATCCTGCACGATCTCGGCGCCTTCTCGATGATGTCCTCGGACTCGCAGGCCATGGGGCGAATTGGCGAGACGACGCTTCGCTGCTGGCAGACCGCCCACAAGATGAAGGTGCAGCGAGGCGCGCTACCCGAGGACAACGAACGCAACGACAATTTCCGCTGCAAGCGCTATATTGCAAAGTACACGATCAACCCGGCCATCACACATGGTTTCGCCCATGAAATTGGTTCGATTGAAGTCGGCAAGCGCGCCGATCTGGTGCTGTGGAGGTCTGCCTTCTTCGGCGTCAAGCCGTCGCTGGTCATCATGGGTGGCATGATCGCCACCGCGCCGATGGGCGACCCGAACGCCTCGATCTCGACGCCGCAGCCGGTGCATTACCGGCCGATGTACGGTGTCATCGGTCGGGCTCGCGGCAAAACCGGGGTGACCTTCGTCTCGCAGGCGGCGCTCGATGACAATATCGGCGAAAAGCTGCAGTTGCAGAAACAGCTCGTGGCCGTCAAAGATATGCGCGGCGTCCGCAAGAAAGACATGATCCACAACTCGCTGACGCCGATGATCGAGGTCGATCCTCAGAACTACCAGGTACGCATCGACGGCAAGTTAATCACCTGCGAAGCGGCCCAAACCCTGCCGATGACGCAGCGCTATTTCCTGTTCTGATCCGGTACCGGTGCCGGTGGCGGAAGACACGAACCCCTTCGGACCGAACATGTCCGGTGGGATTTTTCGCAGGGGAGAAACATTGTGACCCAGAACCAGCTTCCGTTTCAGGATCGATATCGGGAGCATGCGATGCTCGGTTTTTTCGACTGGTGCCTGCGTGGCATCGGCCAGGTTGTGTTCCAGAACAACCCGCTATCGGGGCTGATCATCCTCCTGGCTCTCTTCTTCAATTCGGCAATCTACGGCACGATCTGCATTCTCGGCGTCGTCGTCGCGACGGCTACCGCCATTCTGCTCAAGGCCGACAAGGGCATGATCCGCGACGGCCTGTTCGGCTTCAACGGCGCGCTGGTCGCTTTGGCGCTGGTCGCTTTCACCAGCGCGGACTTTCGAACCGGTGCGGTGCCCTCGCCCTACATGACGGTCTACATTGTCTTCGCTGCCGCAATGACCACTGTCACCTTCTCTTCGATCGCCGCGCTGCTCGGCCCGCACAAGGTGGCCGCGCTGACCTCGCCTTTCGTGCTGATCGGTTGGCTGTTCCTCTTCGCCGTGCTGAAGTTCGACTCGATCCATGCCGGCCCGCTCGCCAAGCCGGTCTCGCCCGACCAGTACGCCACAGACGTCGCCTATTTGCTGCCGACCTGGTACCAGGGCATCGGTAACGCCATCGGCCAGATTTTCTTTCAGGACAACTGGATCACCGGCTACCTGATCGTCTTAGGCATCGCCATCAATTCGCGCATCTCGGCCGGCATGGGCCTTATTGGGGCGGCCGGAGCAGCGCTTGTTGCGGTCGTCTTCGGCGGACCGGAAGGCGCGATCCGCGACGGCCTGTTCGGCTATAACGCGGCGCTGACGGCGATCGCCCTCGGCGGCTTCTTCCTCGTCCTGACATGGCGAAGTTTCATCTACACGCTGTTCGGTATCGTCGTGACAACCTGGCTCTGGGCGTCGATCGCGATCTTTCTCTCGCCAATCGCGATGCCTGTCCTCACATCGGCCTTCGTTCTTGTGACTTGGCTCGCGCTGATCGGTGCCCCGGGTTTCAAGGCGCTGACGCTGGTGGAGCCGTCAGCTGCAACTACACCCGAGGATAATAAAAGGCGTTATCTGTTGGATTTTGAAGAAAGGACCAGTGGTTATTGACCGGGCGATGGAAGTCCCGGCGAAAAGTTCGGGCCATGAATTTCTATTTAGACTTACGCCGCCTTTTGCTGCTTGTTAAGTTCATTAAGAAGGAGATTGCGCCTTGGGGTTAATTGGAATTCTGGTCGCGCTAGCGTTGTTGATGTGGCTCGCATATCGCGGATGGAGCGTGCTGTTGGTCGCACCGCTTGCCGGGCTGGCAGCGGCGATCATCTCCGGTCAACCGATCTTAGCCAACTGGACGCAGACTTTCATGCCCGGTGCCGCCAACTTCGTGGCGCAGTGGTTCCCGATCTTTTTGTTGGGTGGCCTGTTTGGGAAACTCATGGACGACAGTGGCTCGATCGCTTCGATCGCCAATTTCCTGACCGAGCGCCTGGGGACACGAAGGACAATTCTTTCCGTCGTTCTGGCGTCGGCCATCGTGACCTATGGAGGTGTCAGCGTCTTCGTCGCGTTCTTTGTGCTTGTACCGATGGCGCAGCGCATGTTTGCGGCCGCCGATATTCCCCGGCGATTGATGCCAGCCACAATCGGCCTGGGTGCGTTCACCTTCACAATGTCGGCATTGCCGGGAACCCCCTCCATCAACAATGCTATCCCGATGCCTTTTTTTGGAACGACCACCTTCGCAGCCCCCGGAATCGGAATAATTTCATCGGTAATCACCTTGGTCTTCGGCCTCTGGTGGCTTGCCCGCGCGGAAGCAGCTGCGCGAGTTGCCGGCGAAGGCTTTGGGACGGCTGCCGAGGTTCCTGCCCCGATCGACGAAAAGCTCCGCGAGCAAGCTACGGCAGTCGGCGATTTCGATCCGGCCGAACTCGAACACGGCAAGCGTGTGAACGTTTATCCGCCTTTCGCATTGGCGGCCCTGCCACTTTGCGTCGTCATTGTCATGAATTTCTTGATGTCCCTTGTTGTGCTTCCACGGCTTGATTTCGCCTTTCTTTCGGAGCCTGCGTGGGGCGGGACCAGTTTTCAGGCGATTGGGGGCGTTTGGTCAGTAATCTTGGCGCTGTCCGCTGCCAACCTGGCGGTCATTCTGGTCAACTTTCGTCGAATGCCCGACATTCGCGCAAGCCTCGACGCAGGCGCCAATTCCGCAGCCTTGCCCATGCTCACGATCGCCAGCCTCGTTGGATTTGGCGCGATCATTGCTTCCCTGCCCGCCTTTGCAGATGTCCGTGATGCGGTGCTCGGCATTTCGGGCGGTCCGCTAATTTCATTGACAGTCTCGATGAATATGTTGGCTGCGTTGACGGGCACAGCCTCGGGCGGCATGGCGATCGCCTTGGATGCACTGGGCAAGCATTTTCTGGAGTTGGCAGCTACCTACAACATTGATCCGGCACTGATGCATCGCGTCACAACGATTAGTGCCGGCACACTGGATGCGTTACCACATAATGGTACCGTCCTGATGCTCCTTCAGATCAGCAAGCTGACGCACGCGGAGGCCTACAAGGATATGGTCATGACTGTAATCGTCGGGGTAATCATCTCGCTGATCGCGGTCTTGCTCCTCGGAACATTTGTTGGATCTTTCTAGCTCGTTTTTTATAGCATTTCTGGCAAATTTGGTCCGCCTGAAGCCAACACGACAGAGCAAAAGCTACCTCCGCGAACTGGACAATAATCTCGCCACCGCACCCGCGGACCAACGCATGGTTTCCGGTGGGTGAAACGGTGAAATTTCCAACAAGTTCGCAATTTCCCGAGGCGTCAGTTTCGGATTGTTCGATTTCAAGCTGGCAACGTAATCCGCAACCCTGATGGCAGGATCGCGCAGGTCTCGCTTGGGGCTGTACCTTTTCCTTAGTCGGTTCATTTCCGTCCGGTTTCTGATAGGAGACTGCGCTGGATGGTAGTTGAGTCGTCCGGCGGATCAAACATTTTGCGCCGCAACGGGGCGCGTTTTTGATAGATGGCAGTAAATCGGAACGATGAGCCAGAACGTGGACCGCCGACAGGCAAGTCCTTCCAGTGGAATAGGAGCAAGCCTCGGCGCCAGGCGTTGCAAATTGGCTCCAATTGAAAATGTTGCAAACTTCAATAAACTGCGCGCATGGCTCACTTGTTAAAAATATGGTGGTTCATTGTTATGGCGGTCGCGGTGGCCGCAAACCCACTGATAGCTCTTTACCTTGCCTCTATTGGCAATTGGGGCGCGGCAGCTCTGTTTGCAGTTTTGGGTGTCGGCGGCATAGTGGTGGCTCACAATTCGATGAAAGACAGATAGTGAGCGCTTAACACAAAACAGCCAGCTGGCCGGAGGACCGGACGCCTTGAGCCCCCTCAATAGAATGCGCTGCCACGGGCGATTACCGGCTTCCCTCTCGCTACCATTACGCTTATGCGGGAAGCGCAATGTTTAGGGGTGGCGCGTCATCTCTCAACAATCCCGCAGCTTTGAGTTCCGCCCATAGTGCGCTCGGCAGCTCTTTGCCAAGGATGGCTCTGTTTGCATTGACCTCCGAAATACTTTGCCCTCCGGGTATTACTGAGACGACAGCAGGGTGATGAAGGGGGAAATTCAGCGCAGCCTCAATCATTGCAACACCGTGCCTCTTACAGATGGCATCGATACGCTTCACGCGTTCGATGACGTCCAATGGCGCTGCTGAGTAGTTATATTGAGCGTCCGTGGTTGCTCCACGAGCGAGGATACCCGAGTTGTAAGGGCCGCCTAACACGATGCCGATACCACGTTCTTCGCACATGGGCAGGAAGGTCTCCAGTGCATCTTGTTCGAGCAATGTGTACCGGCCTGCCAGCAGGAAAAGATCGAAATCTCCCTGTTCAGCCAGAGCCTGACACATTTGCCATTCATTTAGTCCCCCGCCGATGGCCTTAACTACGCCCTGGTCCCTGAGCGACAGCATGGCACGGTAGCCGCCACGCATAAATTGATCGAGATAGGCCTGGCATGTCTCAAGCGTTCCGTGAGTGAAGATATCCAAATCGTGCGCAAGAAGAATGTCGAATCCATCGAGGCCCGTCCGCTCCAGAGATATCTCGAAAGAGCGCATGACTCCGTCATAGCTATAATCATAGATCTCACGACGATTGGGTGTATCAAAGAATTTGCCGATGCCCGTTCGCTGCTCCGGCTTGCAAGCTTGCAACAGCCTGCCGACCTTTGTGGAGATGATGAATTTGTCTCGAGGCTTGGTCGTCAAAAATCTGCCGACGCGACGTTCTGATAGGCCCAGTCCGTAAAGGGGCGCCGTATCGTAATAGCGCACCCCGCTCTGCCAGGCAGCGTCCAGAATGCCAAATGCGTCTTCTTCCGAGACCGTTTTGTAGAGATTGCCGAGGGGTGCAGATCCAAAGCCGAGTTTCGTGAAACCGAGCCCCCCATTGCCTATGCGATCCCAATGACGAATCTTCAACGCGCTGTCCCTCCAATACCGTATATCTTTGCACACAGGGAACGATGGCCGCAAAGGATAACCTGCGCCCGGAGTAGTATCACTAGCGCGATTGCTGCGGAGAGTTAAATGGCATTGTCACCAGACATACCTCGACAGTCTTGGCAACTCATCGCGTTCTTGTGAATCCCTACCTTCATGGGTCGCGGTGATCTCTGGGAACTTCGCCGCCCGTAAGCCATCTTGCATCGAACCAGCGGTCCGCCGGCCCGTCATAGGGTAGCCGCGTGACATCCCAGTGGCTGACGAAGCGTGCGTAGGCGTCCCAGACCGGTGGGCCGCCGCCGATGAAGACGACACGGCCAGCAAAGCGCCTGAGCGTGTCCGCGGGATCCATGCTGGAGCGAACGACGACAAGTTCCCGGTCCGCCCGCGCAAACTCCGGGACGCTCGCGATCGTCTTGGGGCCGGCGAGCAGGACGTGTCCTCGCGTGACTTCGAAAAACCGTGCAACGTCAGCGACGAACTCCGGCGACCGGTCGCCTTCCCATGGAAGACCACCTTTGAGGCCGAGTTGCCCCGCTTGGCCGATGGCACAGATAACCCTGACCACAGTCTTCTTCATGAGAACTCCATCCACAGCCGGTCTGAAGGATCTGTTGCAACGTTCTGGTTACCGCGGCATGGAGCGGCTTGCCTTCAGCTTCGTCCGCGTCGATCCGCTTGGTTATTTCGCCTTAGCTCACGGAAGTTCGATCTCTCCGTCCACCACGTGGATGAGGCCCGTGCCTTCTGCCGTCAGCGTCATGCGTACCTTCAGCTTCTTGCCGCTGATCTCGCTTTCGCGCACTGTCTCCTCGATCTTGCGCTGTGAGGTGACGCCGACTTCCTTCAGGAACTTGCGGATCGAAATGTTGAAGGCGTCTTGGCTCATGGCGGAAACTCCTCTGTTCGGGGAGATTGTAAAGGAAGGCGAGTTGTGAGGGAAGCAGGACGGTGATGAACCGCTAAGTAACGTGGTCGTTTTGTCCGATTGTGGGGCTGCAGGCCAGCCTGAGCACGATCCTGAAGAATGACCGCTGGTATCCGGGGCAGACGCGTTGCGGACGGTGATATCGTGTCGTGCATGTTCGTCACCTGATCTGCTGGCGAAGCTGGCTTCAGGCATCCAGAATGACGGGAAGCCGCTCACGCAGTTCCTTCACGAGAACCCGCTCATTTTCTGAATAGTCGACCGGCACATTGACCAGATGGACACCGCCGCCGGAGAATGCGTCTTCAAGAACTTGCTTGAACTGGCCGATGTCTTCGACCCTGGTGCCCTTTGCGCCATATGACTCGGCGTATTTTACAAAGTTCGGATTGCCGAACGTCATGCCAAAGTCCGGAAACTGGTCCACCGCCTGCTTCCAGCGGATCATTCCATAAGCATTATCCTCGATGACGAGCACAACCAGGTTGAGTTTGAGACGCACCGCGGTCTCGAGTTCCTGGGAATTCATCATGAATCCGCCATCGCCGCAGACAGCCATGACACGGCGCTGCGGGTACAGCATCGACGCAGCCAGAGCGGACGGTAGCCCTGCCCCCATCGATGCGAGAGCATTATCGAGCAGGAGCGTGTTGGCCATTCGCGTGCGGTAGTTCCGGGCAAACCAGATTTTGTACATACCGTTATCGAGCGCCAGGATACCGTCATAGGGCATGACCTCGCGGATATCGTGAACCAGACGCTGCGGCGTGAAGCGATCTTCCGTCGATCGCGCTCCGACGCGTTCGAGAATGCGCTCCCGCAGATGAAGGAGTGCCTCTGCATTCGGAAGTTTGCCCTCGATGCGATCAGCCAAAGCGCGCAATGACGGCCCTATGTCGCCTATAACCTCGGATTGCGGGAAATAGACCTGCTCAACGGTCGCCGGCTGATATCCGACATGAACGACGTGCGGACCATCCTTGCCCATGATGAACGGCGGCTTTTCAATCGTGTCGTGCCCGATCGTGATAATAAGGTCGGCCTGCTCGATGGCCTCGTGGACATAGTCGCGCTCTGAGAGCGCCGCGGTTCCCATGTAAAGTTCGGTCCCGCCAGCAACTGTACCCTTGCCCATTTGCGTCGTGAAGAATGGAATTCGGGTCCGCATCACAAACTGCGCAATATCGGATGTAGACCGGGGGCGTGAAGCTGCTGCCCCGAACATCAGAAGAGGCCGCTTGGCTGCAATGATAAGCGCGGCGGCACGGTCGAGTGCGGCATCATTTGCTGTCGGTAGTTCGAGCTGATGCGGCGCGATCAACGGCACTTCTTCGCATTCCTCTGCCGCAATGTCCTCGGGAAGTTCGAGATGTACCGGCCCAGGTCTTTCTTCTTGCGCTATCCGGAACGCCTCCCGAACCATCGTCGGGATCGTCAGTGGCGACGCAATCTGTCGGGCGAGCTTGGTCAGCGGCCTCATCGACGCGACGACATCGACCACTTGAAAGCGAGCCTGTCGCGAAGAAAGGATACCTTTCTGGCCGGTGATCATCACCATCGGCATTGCACCCAACAGTGCGTATGCAGCACCCGTCGACAGGTTCAGAGCGCCAGGCCCAAGTGTTGTCAGGCAGACACCGGGCTTTCCCGTCAGCCTGCCAAACGTTGCTGCCATGAACGCTGCAGCCTGCTCGTGCCGGGTAAGCACGAGTTCGATTGACGAATTGCGGATGGATTCGACGACATCGAGGTTTTCTTCGCCGGGAATACCGAAAATGCGCTCGACGCCCTCGTTTTCGAGCGCTGCAATGAGGAGATCGGATCCTTTGATCATGAGTGGTTACGCCTTATGTATGCCGGAAAAAATTCAAGGGTTAACATCGCAACTGTATCAGTAGGCCATCTCAAACCCCATCACCAAGAGTTTCGACGTACGACCTGATGTAAGGATAGACTAGCTCCTTCCTGCCCTTCTTCCGTCCGGCCTTGAGCCGGGGCACGGTGATATCCCAATCCGGCCGGCATTTCTTGCCGACGGATGGCATTTCCTTACAAATCAATGACGATATCACCCTTGGGTTGCGCACAGCAGATCAACATATTGCCATCTGCGGGCGCATCGATCGGGTCCGGACGGTAGGCAACCGCCCCCGCCACCAGCCCCGTCTCGCAAGTGTGGCAGACGCCCGTTCGACAAGACCATCGCACCGGGACATCGCAAGCTTCGGCCAGCTCCAGCAGGCTCTGGAACGTTGTATCCCACCGTACATTCAGCCCGGTCCTGGCGAAGGACACCAGCGCGCCCAAGCCGGCGACGCCCGGTGGCAAATGCGGTGCCGGCCTTGGCGTGGCAGCGACGCCGGGGGTAACGGACGGACCGGCGCCAAACATTTCGGTATGGATGCGATCCGGGGCGACGCCCAGGGCTGCAAGCCCCTCGGTTAGATCGCTCATGAAGCTCGAGGGGCCGCAGACATAGAAATCGCCATCAAGTGGCAGGCCGAGCAACCTGACTGCCTGCGCGTTCAAGTGGCCAGCCGCGTCGAAATCCACATCGAGCCGGTCGCCGGGATCAGGAGAACTGTAGCAAACGTAGCTGTGGTGATGGGCGAGCGCCTTTAACAAACCGCGCGTTTCCTCGACAAACCCGTGTTCGCGGCCGTTGCGGGTGCCATGCAGCCACCAGACTTCCCGGGGCGACGCTTCGGCTGCCAACGCATGGAGCATGGCGAGCACCGGCGTCACTCCAATCCCGGCACTCAACAACACAACCGGAGCTTCGCCCGGCGCCAGTGTAAAGCTGCCGCGTGCCGCGCTTGCCTCAACGATGTCGCCAACCTTTACCTCGTCGACGATATAGCCACTGGCAGCACCATGCTGCTCCCGCTTGACGCTGACACGATAAGAGATCGTGCTCGGTTCCCCTGACAGTGAATAGCTGCGCGTGAGCACTGGCGCAGACCCGGAGCCGAGCCGCAGCACTATAAACTGCCCTGGCAGTGCAGCAGAAACAGGTCGCCCGTCTGTGGGCTCGAGCACGAGAGACACGACATTGCCACTCTCGCGTACCTTGCGTGACACGTGAAACGGGCGGAAACCGCTCCATGCCGGCGGACCGGATAAAGCAGTAAGCCCCGCGTTCCCTTTTGTCGTACCGTCCTTCCCCTGCTGGGCGAGCAGCGCCTTGAAGGAATTTTGCCAGCCAAGGCTCAGCGCAGGAATGCGTAAGGCACGTTCGAGCTTGTCGCGCGGGTGATCGGGCATATACAACAGCCCATCGATTTCGCTGACGGTCATGCCACCGGGTCCCGACGCCACCTGCGTAATCTCGTCGCCAGCCTGCACATCGCCTTCTTCCAGCACACGGAGGTAGAAGCCGGGCCTGCCGTGTTTGACAACGAGCGCGGCCATCTCCGGCTCGTCCATGCGTATGCCGAGCCGGTAACAGGTAACGCGTGGTTGAGTCACTTCGAACAGACCGCCGCCGATCCTGTAGCGGTCGCCGATGCACACCTGGGCGTCGGGCAATCCCTCGACTGTGAAATTCTCACCGAACTGCCCATATACGAAATCATCTCGACCCAACTGGTCCTGCCAATACCGGTAAGATTCGATCTGGTAGACAAATACAGCACGGCGTTCGCCACCATGGCCGGCGAGATCGGCTTGACCATCGCCGTCTATATTGAGCCGCCGCACCATGCGCTTTCCTGTGACGGGTGTCTTCCAAACGGCCGTATTGACCATTTTGCCCTGCCACATGATGTTGCGCGGCAGGCCAACGTTGACCGAAAGCAAACGTCCCATGACACTTCTCCTTGCAATGATCAGCACAATTCAAGGGCCTTACGAACCCATGGAAGACGAGCCCCACCGTAGCGCGCCGAGTTGGCGCGGGAAAGGCAAAGGCTGTTGCGCTATCCGCAGCAATTATAGGCCTGGCCGTGCACATGGTCCTGTCGGTTTCAGCAGCATCAATCGCAACATCGATATGTCCCGCGGCCTCCTCAGCCAATCAACTCTGGCGATGGCATCACTACGAGCGAATAAGAGTTCCAGTCACGTAAATGGCAATGACGTACCATAGAACATAGAGGCAGTAGGTCTGGCCATCGCCCGTATAGGTCTTTCGAACCGAACCGGCGGCGCTCAGCGTCAAATCCGATATGCCGCGCCAGAATGCTATGGCGACAGGCCTCAACAGGCGCGAGAGAACGGGTTGGTAAAATGCGTAAAAGACCGTAACGCCGGTCGTCGGCGCGCGCCGATAACCGTAGATGTAACGCAGCCAGACAACGAAGAAGAGAGCCATTGCGATAGCGACGGTAATGGCCATGACGGGTATGGGATTCCAATATCCGTATATCGTTTCCAGCGACATCCCATCCCAAACCAACGTTGAGGCGAATGCAGGGTCGATAGCCGCGGATACGGGGTCCATGAATAGCTTCGGGAAGAATGTCAAAGTGAAGATGGCGACGATCAGGACATATTGCGGCACAAGAAGTGCGAGCGGCGCCTCCGCAATTGCGTTGAATCTAGCTTTCCGTTCTCCAAGAAAAACCGTGTAGGCCAGACGAAACATGTAGAGAAAGCCGCCGAA
Source organism: Phyllobacterium sp. 1468 (assembly GCF_031455525.1). Lineage (NCBI taxonomy): Bacteria > Pseudomonadati > Pseudomonadota > Alphaproteobacteria > Hyphomicrobiales > Phyllobacteriaceae > Phyllobacterium > Phyllobacterium sp. 1468. The sequence continues at coordinate 28,765 of NZ_JAVDSX010000007.1, forward strand.
GGTCGCGAGAACGGCCAGTGCTGCGAGCCCGTACCAGCCCTTTTCCACCATGGCACTGAGAAGCAGCCACTTGCCACCGAACCCGGCGAGTGGCGGCAGGCCAGACATCGATATCAGGGCCGTGGCGACCGCAGCGAAGGTGAAGGGCATGTTGCGAACCAGGCCACCATTCTCTTCAAGCAGCCGTGTTCCGGTCCGCAGGATGACGCCGGCAACGGCAAGGAACAATATTCCCTTTACCATCAGGTGGTTGGCAACGAGATAGAATGCCGTGACCCAGCCAAGATGACTCATAAGCGCGATGGCGGTCACAATGTAGCCGAGTTGACTCATGCTCGAATAGGCAAGCATCCGCTTGATGTCGGTTTGCCGCAGCGCCATCGCCGCACCGAGCAATGTCGTCAACAGGCCGATCCAACCCATTACATGCGCCATGTCGAGGCCAATATCCGAGCGGATCGCGAGATAGGTGATCGAGAACAGGCCAAAAATCGCGACCTTGCTGACCACGGCCGACAACATTGCCGAGAGGTCATCATCAGCTTCCGCATAGGCGCCGGGGAGCCATATATGGACGCCCGCTGCCCCAGCCTTGATGAGAAAGCCCACGGCCAGCAATACAAATGCCGGCCAGGCATCCTTCCCTGCAGCCCCGAATGCAGAAAGGTCAATCGTTCCATTGACGGCGGCGGCCATGGCAAAGCCTGCGAGAAGACAAAAAGCCGACGCGATCGAGAACAACAGGAATGGCAACGCATGGGGATAGGCGCCGCGCGCATGCGCAATCAAGAAATAGGAAGAAAGGGTGATCATTTCCCAGCTGAAGAAGAATTCGAGGCTCGTCCTGGTCCGCAGGAGTGCGGCAATGGACAGGAGCAGCAACGCCATCAGCGGATAGTAGCCGGGCCGCGGGTCCGCGCGATAGAAGCTGGCCGACGCGATAACCAGCCCGCCTGAAAGGAGAAGCAGCGCGAACAGGCGACCGATACCTTCAACCGGACCGACGATCCAGATGCCCAGCACAAGGACCGTTATAAGCATGAGAAATGATTTGAGCCGCCCGGGAAGCCAGTCGAACAGGCACAGAAAGGCTGCGGCACCGAGCGGTGCGAATATCCATAGCGAGGCCGCTCCTGAAAGATTAGCCGCCACATAGCCCGAAACGCTGAGTAACACTGCACACAAACCAGCAGGCAGTAGATGCCCGGGCGGGACATCAATGGCGCCTTGTTCGACGGTATGGGTCACCTGCTTGAACCAGCGGAACATGTATGCGATCTCGAGCAGTGATCCGATCAGAATAACGGCGATCCACCCAAGGTGCCCGGCCGCTGCGACGCGAATGACGAGCTCCCATTTGGACCAGAAGCCCGGAAAAGGTGGCAGACCGGCAATGGCGATGAGCAGAATGGCGAAAATCAGCATTGTTAGCGGACGTCCGGCGAGTGCGGACCAGCCGTCGACCCGCGGACGATTGACAGCGCCTGCCAGGAAGAACAGGCCAGCCTTCGCCAAAAGGTGATTGACGAACAGCCCGCCAACGACGAGTGGCATTGACGCTTCGGCACCAAGTTGTCGCATCAGCGCAAGCGCCAGGGTGAGAAGGCCCATTTGCGCGATCGACGAATAGCCAAGCATGCGCTGAACGTTGGTCTGGCGCAGTCCGGCGAGATTGGAGAACAGGAACGTTATCCCGCCTGACACTGCAATAAGGGTAAGGTAATTTTCGAACAGCGGAAGCAGTTTGAAAAGTGCAAAAAATACGCCTGCCGACACCACCCCGGAAACGAGTGCTGCAACGCCGCTAGAGGCTGACTGATAGACATCCAGCCCCCAGCCGTTGGCCGGAAAGGGCTTGAGTTCGATGATGAGGCAGGACAATACAAGCACCAAAGCCGTTGTTCCGATCGGCCCGGCTATCAGCGCGCGGTTGACGATCATATCGTCAATGTTGAGTGTTCCGATGACGTGATAGAGCAAGGCAGAACCCAGCAGGAAAAAGGTCGAGGCAAGCACGGTCGCCAGGATGTACTTGAATCCGGCGGTGAGCGCTGCCGGCGTACCATCGAAGCCGAGAAGACCGTATGTCGCTATCGATGCAATTTCGAGGAATACAAAAAGGTTGAACAGATCCCTTGTCATCACCATCCCGTTGACGCCCATGATCAATAGGAGAAACAGCAATTGCGCCGCATAGTTTTGACGTAACCGATCCCAAAGATGCCAGGCGGCCAGCAGCGCAACAACGTTGACGCTGAAGGCACACACACCCTCCCAGGGCCCAACGCGGAGATTGATCGAATATGGCGGCGCACTGCCACCCGTGAAGCTCTCCAACACCGGCTGCCCGTGGTAAACCGCCCACAGGCAGACACCCGAAACGGCAGCTATACCGACGAGCGCAAGGACAAAGATCATCGCCGGCAACGGTTTGGCGATGCGATACAACAGCGGTATGAGAAAGCTGCCTCCAAGGCCGAACAGAAAGATGTTCAACGGATGCGTGAGGGCTTCTACCATTTCGACTCCGTGAAGGCGCCGATGTCGAGCGTCTTCCTGGCATCGTAAAGGCGTATTGCGAATGACAGCATGATCGCGGTTACGGAAAAGCCGATGACGATGGCCGTGACGACCAGCGCCGAAGGGATGGGATCGACGGCGTTCGTCGCGCCGTCGGCCTTATCCATTGCAGCGTCGATGATTGGCGCGGTTCCGCCAGTGACGTAGCCCGTTGCCACCATGACAACGTGGATGCCGGTGTCGATCAGCGAAAAACCGATAATGATGCGCAGAATGTTGCGATGGACGAGAATTCCCGCAAGGCCGATCAGAATCAGGCAGAATCCCGTGACCAGCAATATCTGCGAAATCGGTAGACCCATCAATCCACCTCGCCTGCCATATTAGTGCCGGAACCGGTCGATGACGACACTGAGCTCGGCTCCAACCTTGATGCCGAGCAAGGCCGATATCACGGGAATTGCCCCAGCACTCAACAGCGTTCCAAATGTACCGAGTGGCAGAATGTGGCTATCAAGAAAACCGTCGGCAAAAACAATACCGAGAATTCCGATCGATACGTAAAGCACACCGGCGAGCGATTCCGTCACACTCAGGAAACCGTGGTTCAATTCGGTTGGAGAGCTCGCCAGCATCAGCAGCATGGTCCCGGACGCCACCACCGCACCACCCTGAAACCCGCCACCGGCCGAAAGATGCCCGTTCATGATGACATAAGCGCCGAACAGGAAGATAAGCGGCAATATGACCTCGGCGCCGGTACGGACCAGTTCGCTCGGCTGCCTCTCGTCGAACCTTGTCGCGTTGGTGCCCTGCGCGTTTTCGCCCGACTTGCTGGCAAGGAGCACGCCAACGCTCGCGGCCACCATGAAAAGCACAGCCACCTCCCCCAGCGTGTCGAAGCCGCGATAGGTGATGAGTATCCCCGTTACAACATTCGGCGCACCGAGTTCGCGCGGAACCTGCGTGAGATAGTATTCGGCAAGCGGCGATCTCGTCTTGCGTTCGCTATACCCCCCGACCACGCCAAGGAAGATTGCACCGAACATCAGCACCGCGATGATGGCAAATACGCGTTTCATCCTGCACCGCCCTCCTCCCTGCCTGCATTCTCCGCGTCGCGCAATGCATCGGTTATGGTGGAGGCAGCCATGGGCGTTCCGATTGCGTGGGCGGCACGCGACAGGGCATGCGATGACAATGGATTGGTCATCAGCACGAAATAGGCGACGATAAGCAGCTTGGCGCTCCAATCGGGGTGACAGATGCCCAATCCGACCAGTACCAGAATGTTGCCCAGGGTCGACGCCTTGGTGCCCGCCTGGATGCGGGTAAAGGCATCCGGCATGCGCAGGAGTCCGAGCCCGGCCGAAAAAAGAAAGAAAGCACCCACCAGGATAACCAGGCTGCCGATCAGTTCCATCACGGCTCCCTTCCGCTGCCGGTCCTTCGCATCGTGTAGAGGAAGATCAGCGTTGCCAGTCCCGAGCCTATCGCCGCCTCTGCCATCGCGACGTCAGGTGCAGCCAGCAGAACATAGGATACCGCTGCGAAGAGGCTCGCGAGGCCGGCGCTGATCATCGCTGCCAGCATATTGCCGAGACACACCGCCAGCACACCACTCACCAGAATGCCGGCACAAACCAGAATGACGAGGAGTTCCAACATGGCGTTAAGATCTCCGTTCGAGAAAGCGCGCAATAGCAAGCACGGCCAGGAAGCTCAGCAACCCATAGACCAGCGCAACATCGATGTAGACGAAACGACCGGATAGATGGGCGTAGAGCGCTATGAGCGAAATTGAGATCACCGTGAGCATGTCGATCGCAACGATTCTGTCGACGATGGTCCTGCCGATGATCAGCCGAAGCACACCGCAGGCGATGCCCATAAAAATCAATGCGCCGGCTATCTGCAGGATAATGTCAGCCAAAGACTTCTCCCAAGTGTTTCTCGAATGGCCCTGCGATCATTTCGGTCGCAATCTCGGGATCGACTGTTTTGACGTCGAGCCAGTGAACAAACAGCGCATCGTCCTCTATAGCCATGACGAGTGAGCCCGGCGTCAGTGCGATCGAATTGGCAAGGGCCAGTCTTCCAATCGGCGATTTGAGCCGGATATCGATCCTGACGATACCGGGGTGAATGTCGATGCGGGGAGAATAGACGTATCGCAGCATGTTCAGGTTGGCCTTGACCAACTCAAAAAAGAAGACGCCCGTATAGGCGATGAAATGGAGGACGCTTCGCGGTGTCAGCAGGACGTTCCACCATGTGCCGCTGCGGCGCATGAAAATCCAGTCGATAACCACCGCAATCACCGAGCCGGTTACCACGATGGGAAGAGCGAGACTGGAATTCAGGATCAGCCAAAGCGAAAACAACAGCAGCCAGAGATTGATCGAGCCGAGCGCCGATCGCGAAACCCCGCTGTCAGCGGTCTGACGGTCTGATGGCATTTGAAGCGGCCTTTGTAGACAATCGAGATGATCCATCCGACTGGCGGGAGCGGTCTCTATATAACCGGTTCTACTATAAGCTAAAGTTCTGCAAAAATGCTTCCAATTTGTTGACTATCCTTGGTTTTTATTTGGCTGAAGGGTCCTTTTTGTTTCGACGAATGGTATCTAAAGCAAAGATTTGGGACTCAATGCCAATCACAGTGCTTCTGTGGGAAGTTAAAGTATTTGAATGGCCGTACAATGGGCCATGCGACCAGGGAAATGACATCATTGCGCTTATGGATGAAAAGCCTCCGAAAGCTGAACCTGAAATCTCCGTTGGCACCAGCCTCGCTGGCTTCCAACCGCTCAGTGCCGCTGAAGCCAAGGTCGTCGCGCATCTAAGTTTGGGAGATTTTGACAGGCTTGGAGATGGCTTGCGCCCCGAGCAGGAGGATTCGGCGCGGACCGTGCGCGCGACGCTATTGCGCTTCCTCATCCTCGGGAATAGCGAATATCATTTGCACGAGAAGGGACTGAGGCTTAGCGGCGCATGGGTGTCCGGTATTCTCGACCTCGAAGGTTGCCGGATTCCACGCGACATCGGTCTCAAGGACTGCCACTTCGAAGCTTCGCCGATCCTGCGTTCGGCCATTATCGACAACCTCTTTCTGGACGGTTCGGCGATGCCTGGCCTGCAGGCTGATCGTCTCGAAGCGCGTGGGGGTCTATCCTTCCGCGGCGCGACTATCACTGGAGAAATTCGTCTCTCCGGGGCACGCATTGGTGGTAACATCGAGATCGACGGTGCATCCATCGTCTCGCCCACCGGCATTGTCCTCGACGCCGGCAGTTTGGAGGTTCGCGGTGGGATCCTGTTGCGCGGCGCAGACGTCCGCGGGGGCATTAATTTTTCTGGCGTCCGACTTGGCGGTGACCTCAACGCCGTCGGCGCAAAGATCGAGCGTCCCGGCGAAGTCGCCCTGAACGGGGATGCTATTGTCGCGGGCGGTGACCTCGCCATGCGAGGGGCAACCATCATTGGCGAGACCCGCCTATTGGGCGCCCGCTTTGGTGGAGACATCGATTATACATCTGCGACGCTATCGCAGCCTGGCGGCTACGCATTGAGGCTCAACCGTGCGATCGTCGATGGTGCATTCTTCCTGCGACAGGGTGCTTCGGTTGAAGGCACGCTCGACCTGACGGCCACGCAGATCGGCGCGATCGATGACGAACAGGCAAGCTGGCCAAAGACGGGTGATTTGCTCCTGAACCGTTGCCAGTACGGCGCGTTCATCGGCGGGCCCGTCGACGCGGCAAGCAGGCTCGATTGGCTATCGCGTCAGACGCCTGAACGATGGAGCTCGGATTTCTGGCCGCAACCCTACGAGCAGCTTTCCACCGTGCTGTGGGAAATGGGTCACGACGAAGATGCCCGCGCCGTCCTGATCACCAAGGAAAGGCTGCAGCGGCGCGCACGGCGGGCGCGCGCGAAGAACCCGGCACTGCGCCTCGCTCTTGCCACCACGGATGCCATATTGGCCGTAACCCTTCGCTATGGCCGCCAGCCTCTGCTCGCGCTGTTGTGGCTTATCCTGTTTTGGGCGGTCGGTATCGGCGTGTTCGCATTTGCCCAGAAAAATGGTGCCATCAAGCCGAACAGCCCGGTCATCCTCCGTTCACTTGAATGGACCATGTGCGGTCTCCAGCAAACCGATAGCCGCTACATGCCGTCGAGCGGCCAGACTTTCGCTGGACGTGCAGCGACGGGAGAGAATCAGCTTTCCTGCTTCCTCAACCAGCCGGAAGCAGCTAGCTACCCGGAGTTCAACCCGCTCATGTATTCATTGGATGTCCTGTTACCGGTGCTGTCGATCGGCCAGAAGGAATACTGGCGGCCGGATCCCACAAAACCCCATGGCCAATTCATCCTGAAATACTATTTCTTCCAGTCGGTTGTTGGCTGGGCCTTGAGCCTGCTTGCAGTCGCCGGCTTCTCCGGGCTGGTCAAATCGAAGTAAGTCGGCGCAACAGCAGGAGCAATCGCTTCGCCCGCAGTTCAAAACGGCGATATCAAGGGATCTCAGCATTAACAGCCCGTGTATGCCGCCGCGGGCTACTGCTTGTTCCCGCTGGAATTGGGATTCCCGGCGCCCATTTGGGATTTCTGACCAATCACAAACCAATGACAGACGTTATAGTCGAAGTGCCTCTCAGATAAGCTTTATTCCATTTAATTGAGCTTCCCGGAGTCCATGAGGATGCTGATTTCAATCGATAGGTCGATGCGAAGGCTGCGTGCGTTTGGCGCGGTGTTCGGCTTTTTCATGGGAGCCACGATGCTTGCCGGATGCCGGGAGGAGACTAAGGAACCCGCCCCGCTCATCCGCCCTGTGCGGACCATTACGGTCGAGCACAGCAAGCTTGGCGACAGCGTCAGCCTCACCGGCCATGTCGAGGCTGAGAACCAGATTTCCTTCGCGTTTCGGCTTGGCGGGCGTGTGATCGAACGCTTGGTCAACGTTGGCGATCAGGTCGAGCCAGGGCAAATCCTTGCAAAACTCGACCCCCAGAATGAGATCAGCGCACTCCGCACCGCACAGGCCAATCTGGTTGCTGCCGAAGGGCAGCTAGTCAAGACGCGCAACGCGTTTGGAAGACAAGAAACGCTGTTGCGGCAGGGCTTTACGACGCGCGCCCAATTTGATGCCGCGCAACAGGCCATGCGGGCGTCGCAGTCCCAGGTCGACAGTTCGCAAGCCCAGTTGGACAATGCCGAGGATCGCGTGGGCTTCACGGAATTGCATGCCGATGCCGCCGGCAGCGTCACCGCCGTTGGTGCCGAACCGGGCGAAGTTGTTCAGGCGGGGCAAATGGTCCTGCAGGTCGCCCGGCAGAACGGCCGCGACGCCATTTTCGATGTACCGGCACAGCTGCTGCGGCAGGCTCCGGAGGCGGCTGTCATAGAAATCGCCCTGACCGACGATCCTGCGGTCAAAGCCGAAGGTCGGGTTCGCGAGGTGGCACCCCAAGCCGATCCGGCTACAAGGACGTTCCGGGTGCGCGTCGGCCTGAGCGATACGCCGGAGGCAATGCGACTCGGGTCGACAGTCACTGGACGCGTGACGCTCGCTTCGTCGCCGGAGATCGCAATACCCGCCACCGCATTGACCAACTTCAACCGGCAGCCTGCGGTCTGGATCGTGGATCAGGACAAAAAAACCGTATCGACACGCAACGTCGAAGTGCTTCGCTTTGACCCGGCGACGGTCATCATTGCCCAGGGCCTCAACGCCGGCGAGGTCGTCGTGACCGCCGGCGTTCAGGCCCTGCATGATGGCCAGGAAGTTCGATTGCTTGGGTCAACACAATGAACGGCTTCAATCTGTCAGCATGGGCGCTGAACAGCCGCTCGCTCGTGATCTATGCGATGATTGCGGTCGTCGTGGCCGGTGCGGCCGCCTTCATCAATCTCGGTCGCAACGAGGATCCGGCGTTTACCATCAAGACGATGGTCGTCAGGGCTGCCTGGCCCGGCGCGACCCTGGATGACACGCTGAAACAGGTTACCGAACGTCTGGAACGCAAGCTTCAGGAAATACCTGAAGTGGATTTTCTGCGCAGTTTTACCAATGCTGGCGTAACAACCATCTTCGTCAACCTCAAGGATGCAACGACGTCGGCGGAAGTGCCTGACGTCTGGTATGAGGTCCGCAAGAGCATCGGGGATATTCGCCCGACATTACCAGCGGGCATTGTCGGGCCCGGCTTCGACGACGATTTCGGCGACACGTTCGGCATCATATACGGCTTTACCGCGGACGGTTTCACCCAGCGCGAACTTGCTGACTATGTTGATAACGCCCGCTCGCACTTGCTGCATGTGCCTGATGTTTCCAAAATCGACGTGCTTGGAGCTCAGCCGGAGAGAATATTCATCGAATTCTCCACGCAACAGCTCGCCGGTCTCGGCATCGACAGGGCGGCCGTGATCACAGCGCTCCAGGCACAGAATGTGGTCAGCCCTTCGGGTACCGTGCGCACTTCGGACGAAAGACTGACGCTGCGCGTGAGCGGAGCTTTCGATTCCGAAGAGGATCTCCAAAATCTCAACTTTGTTGCAAATGGCAGGCTCGTCCGGCTGCGCGACATCGCCGAAATCCACCGGGCCTACGCAGATCCGCCGCAACCGATGTTTCGGGTGAATGGTAAACCCGCCATGGGCCTTGCGATTTCCATGCGAGAGGGTGGCGATATTCTGGCACTGGGCCGCAACATCACGGCGGCGATGCAGGATATCATTGCGGATCTGCCGATCGGCATCGACACGACGCTCGTCGCCAATCAGCCGCAGGTCGTCGATGATGCTATCGGCGAATTCACCACGTCGCTCTGGCAAGCAATCCTCATCATTATGGCCGTCAGCTTCATCAGCCTCGGTATCCGTGCGGGCACTGTTGTTGCTCTTGCCATTCCACTGTCTCTGGCGATGGTGTTCGCGGTCATGCAGATTTTCGGGATAGATCTGCAGCGTGTGTCACTGGGTGCCCTGATCATCGCGCTCAGCCTCCTGGTGGACGACGCGATGACAACGGTGGATTCCATGACGACGCGGCTCGCGCTCGGCGACGAAAAGGAGGAGGCGGCGAGTTTTACGTTCCGGACTCTGGCGGCCGCCATGTTGACCGGCACCCTCGTCACCGCAACGGGTTTCGTTCCAATCGGATTTGCACGGAGTTCCGCAGGCGAATACACATTCTCGATCTTCGCGGTTGTCAGTATCGCCCTTGTCGTTTCCTGGCTCGGGGCGGTGATTTTCTCGCCCCTCCTCGGTGTAGCGCTGCTCAAGAAGCCCGACAGGACTGAGCCTGGAAAACCGTCGATCGTTCTTCGCTTCTTCCGCAGCCTGCTGCTTGGGGCGTTGCGTATGCGTTGGCTGACAATCGGCCTGACGCTCGCATGTTTCGTGCTGGCGCTGCTCGCGCTTCCATCCGTGCCACGCCAATTCTTCCCGTCCTCGGATCGGCCCGAGCTGCTCGTCGATATAAGGCTGCCGCAAAATGCATCGATCGCAGCAAGTGAGAAAGCCTCCGACCAGCTCGACGCGCTTCTGAAGGACGATCCCGATGTTGCCCATTGGAGTACAAATGTCGGGCGCGGAGCCATACGTTTCTATTTGCCGCTCAACGTCGAACTGCCCAATGAGTTCTTCTCGCAAGCAGTTGTCGTGGCAAAGGATGTTCCTGGCCGCGAGAGGCTGCGAGCGCGCCTGGAAGAGGAACTGGCGGAAAAGGTTCCGAGTGCCATTTCGCGGGTCTCGCTGCTCGAACTGGGGCCACCGGTTGGCTGGCCCGTGCAGTACCGCGTCAGTGGCCCCGATCCGCACGAGGTCCGGGCTATCGCCCAGCGCCTGGCGCAGATGCTGGGTGGCAATTCGCAGCTGAAGCGCATCAATTTCGACTGGATCGAACCGGCACGCACCATACGGGTTCACATTGATCAGGATCAGGCGCGCTTGTTGGGCCTGAGTTCCCAGGCACTGGCCACCGCCCTCAACACTGTGGTGTCCGGAACCGCCGTCACCCAAGTGCGCGATGATATCTACCTGATCGATGTCGTCGTCCGATCGACCGATGAACAGCGCGTATCACTCGACAATCTGCGCACACTGCAGTTCCCGCTCGCCAATGGCCGGACCGTCCCGCTCAGCCAGTTTGCCACATTCGAGGTCGATCAGGAATTTCCGGTGATCTGGCGCCGCGACCGCGTTCCAACGCTCACCGTACAAGCGGACGTCACAGCCGGGTCGTCGCCGGAAGCCATCGTTCAGCAACTCGAACCGGAGATCGCGAAGCTCAACGCAAGCCTGACCGGTCCGTATCGGATCGTGACGGGCGGAACGGTTGAGGAAAGCGCCAAATCCCAGGCCTCGGTCATCGCCGTTGTCCCGATCATGCTGTTCCTGATGATCACTATTCTCATGATCCAGCTGAAGAGTTTCAGCCGCCTGTTTCTGGTGCTGAGCGTTGTCCCGATGGGACTCATCGGTGTTGTCGGTTCGCTCTTCATCTTCAACAGGCCTTTGGGCTTCGTCGCCATTCTCGGTATTTTATCGCTGCTCGGACTGATCGCGAAGAACGCCGTGATCCTGATCGAACAGATCGAGACAGAGCGGCGCAAAGGGACTGAGGTATGGAACGCAGTGATCGATGCCACGGTATCACGGTTCCGTCCCATCATGTTGACCGCCATTTCGACTGTTCTCGGCATGATACCGATAGCATGGACCATTTTCTGGGGACCAATGGCGATCGCGATCATGGGCGGCCTACTGGTTGCAACGGTGCTGACCTTGATCTTCCTGCCTGCCCTCTATGTCGCCTCATTCCGAGTCAAGGAACCGAACAGCAGTGCAGTCGCCATGCGGCCCGTTGTCACACAATCCGGCATAGGGTCCAGATGAGGTTCCATCGCCAGTGACAAATATCGAATTTCCAGGTTTTGTCAGTCTGACGATAGCGATCGTCGTTTTCTTCATCGGCGCTGGACTGAACGGCCGGATCGCGGCGCTACGGCAGTGGAACATTCCGGAAGCCGTGACCGGCGGTTTGCTCGCAGCGCTGACAACCCTTCTCGCTTATCGTGTTTTGGGGATAGCGATTTCGTTTGACCTCGCGGCGCGCGACTTGTTGCTCCTCTACTTTTTTACCGGCATCGGCCTCAACGCTCGCCTCGCCGATCTGATCGCCGGTGGCAAGCCGCTGCTGATCCTGCTTGGGCTGACGTTGATCTATCTCGTCATCCAGAATCTTATCGCCGCGGGTAGCACCGCCGCCCTCGGAATGCCCGAAGGCATGACCGTTCTTGTCGGCTCAGCGTCCTTGATCGGCGGACACGGCACGACGATTGCGTGGGCCCCGATTCTTGCCGAGCGTTTCGGCCTCACCAATGCGATGGAGATTGGCGTGGCGGCGGCAACTCTAGGTCTTGTCATTGCAAGTCTGGTCGGCGGGCCCGTTGCGGGCCTCTTGATTGCGCGCTACCAGCTTAAAGGTCCTGACGCGGCACCTTCGATTGGATTAGGGGACGCGGACGTCATAGAGGACGACCTCAACCATATCACCCTGCTGCGCACCATCCTCGTCCTCAACGTTGCGGTCCTTATCGGCTACACGGTCGATGAGCTATTGGCTGACCTCGGATTTCGTCTGCCCCTCTTCGTTGCCTGCCTCCTGTCTGCCATCGTCTTGACGAATGTCGTTCCGCGAATCATGCCGAGCCTGTTCTGGCCGACGCGGACGCGCGCGTTGGCTCTTGTCTCCGACCTTTCGCTAAGCATCTTTCTTGCGATGTCGCTGATGAGCATGCAACTCTGGACTCTCGGAGGGCTTGGGCCGTCGCTGCTTCTGATCCTCGCGCTCCAGACGGTTGCAGCGGTGGCCTACATACTCTTCGTCGTATTCCCACTGATGGGTCGCAACTATGACGCCGCGGTGATTGCCGGCGGCTTCAGTGGCATAACCCTTGGAGCCACGCCGACTGCCATCGCCAATATGACTGCCATTACCAAACTGCACGGGGCGGCACCGATGGCCTTCATTATCCTGCCACTGGTGTCAGCTTTTTTCATCGATATCGCAAATGCGTTCGCGATCGGTTTTCTTGTCAATTGAGCAAGGTCGTCGCCAGCGGCTGATCCGCACATGTCCCGGGTGCCAGAGTATTCATTGGCGTGCTCATTCTCGTCGCGTTCATCGCAACTTGTTTCGTAACAGTTACGTACTGAACAGACTGCAGTGGTTGTGCCACACTGGGGAAGTCGAGCCTTTGTAATCGCGCGATACCCTACTCCTGTGGTTTTTGGAGCACCAATGCCTGTACGTTCCCCGACAAAATGCCTCGAAGTCTGCATATGCCCGTCTCTCGCAATGAGACAGCGCCACCTGTTTGCACGCTGTTCCGGGTACGGCACATGGTGAAATCATGAATGCGCATGATCACGTCGTCCCATCGGCTGTATCGCTCGATCGAAACTTTGCACATGCGGCAGCCGGGTCTGCCATCACCTGCCCTCCTGTGCAACCGAAGCGGCCGTCTTCCGGCGCGTTTTCCATTCCCGCGTTCAAGTTTGATACCAGCGGCGTGCCGATTGACCATCAGTATGAAGCCTGGCGCACCAGCTTCTCGTCGATGCTCGAGTTGGGCGAACGCAGGGACAGGTCCGGCGGCTTTGAAGGAAAGCAAACGGTCTGGGATCTCGGCAGCCTGGCATTCTCGCGGATCAGAACCAGCGCCCTTGAGTTTGCAAGTATCCCCGGTCATACGCGAAGGGAAGCGCTCGACCACTGGACCTTGACCCTTCCACTCGACGGTTCGATCAGCACCGAGGGCCCGGCCGGAAGCTTTCAAGGCGGTGCCGGCATCGTCCAGGTCCATTCGCTGGGGCGCTGGTTTGAAGGGCGTGTGACGGATAGCGAAATGCTGATGCTTTTCGTTCCCCGGGACTCCGATCCGGAAGTGGCGCATGTCCTTGGTGCTTGCGAGTTTTCCTCGGTCGATACGGCCATGGGGCGGCTTTTGTCCGACTATTTCCTCGGACTGGCCAAGCGGCTGCCGGCGGTCGAGGCCGACAATCTCCCTGAACTCGTTGGCGCGACGCAAGCGATGATCCGGGCGTGCCTGCTGCCTTCTCCAGGCAACATCGAGGAGGCTCAGGCACCTATCGCCCGCGTGTTGCTCGAAAAGGCACGCCGCATAGTGCAAGCCAGATTGTTCGATCCATCCTTCAATGCCAAGGTCTTGCGGCGTGATCTCGCGATTTCGCGCACCGGGCTTTATCGAATGTTCGAGCCATTCGGCGGCGTGATGCATTACCTGCAGCACCAGCGGCTCCTCGATGCACACGCAGCATTGGCCGACCCGAACGACAAACGCCGTATCATCGAGATCGCCGAGCAACGCTGCTTCAGCGACGGCGCGGAGTTCAGCCGGGCCTTCAAAAGGGAGTTCGGCTATACGCCAAGCGAAGTGAGAGCCGGCCGCAAGAGCCGCGTGCCGACAAGGCCAGCCGGCGAAATCGCCACCGCAGCGCCTGAAGAACGCCTCGGTTTGCTGCTCCGCAAGCTTCACGGTTGATCTGCACCAACGATAGCGAATTGGATAGGGGCCTGGTGTTGAGTTTCAGCATTTCTGTACTCCGTACAATCACGCTGATCTTCATGGTGGGCGGCGTTGCGGCATGCGCGTCACCGGCCCGGGGTGTCCTTACTCCGGTCAACACCGCGGCGTCCGGCGCGGCCAAGGTTGATTTGCTGGTTGCGACGACTCGAGCGCCGACGGCGCAAAAGGGTGTATTCTTTACCGGCGAGCGAGGTCACGATCTGACCCTCGCGAACATCGTCGTCTCAATTCCGCCCAACCGCAATCCGGGAACAATCCAATGGCCGCGCCGGCTTCCAGGTGACCCTGAGCGCAATTTTGTGACCACTGCGGTAGATGCCGTCAACGTTCGGGACATCCGAACCTGGTATCGGTCGCATGCGGTGAGTGGCAGGCGCGTTCTGATCTTCGTGCATGGCTTCAACACACGGTTTGAAGACGCGGTCTTCCGTTTCGCGCAGATTGTCCACGACTCGCGCGCCGAGGTGACGCCCGTGCTGTTTTCCTGGCCATCGCGCGGGGCCTTGCTCGACTACAACTACGACAGGGAAAGCACCAATTTTTCCCGCTCAGAATTGGGTTACGTCATTCAACAGGCGGTCAATAGCCCGGATGTATCCGAGATCACGATAATGGCTCATTCAATGGGAAGTTGGCCGGTGATGGAAGCCCTGCGTGATATGGCGATGCAAGGCAGGCGGATATCGCCCAAGATCACGGACATCATTCTCGCTTCGCCCGACCTCGATATCGACGTCTTTCGGAAGCAGTTGATCGACATCGGCCAGGAACGTCCACATATATCGATCTTCGTGTCGGCAAACGACAGAGCGCTTCGGCTTTCCCGGCTGATATCCGGGCAAGTGACGCGCGTAGGCGGAGTGGACCTTACAAACGCAAGCTATAAAGCCCAACTAAAGATGGCCTCCGGGATTACAGTGTATGACCTCAGCGCGCTGCGAAACGGTGACGGACTCAACCACACGCAGTTTGCCACAAGCCCGGAAGTGGTCCGCCTCTTTGGCGAGCGGCTGCTGAGAGGGCAATCACTCTCCGACGCCGACCCAAACATGCCCGGCAATTTTGGTGCTGCCGCCGTCGAAGCCAGCATGGCAATCGGCACGGTGACGGGAGCCGCCCTGAGCGCGCCTATCCGCATCTTTGAAAGCACGGCGCGTCGATAGCACCGTACTCATGATCTCTCGTTTATTCCGCCATCCGTCAACGCCTGCCCGTTTAAACTCGCGGCAGGTATGGGTTCCCACCGGCCGAACCTGAACTATCACCTTCTGCCAATCCTGCGCACATCGACGACGCGGCCATTGCTCTGCCTGACGGAAATTTCGAACCGGGAATTTCCTCGTAGTGCGTGGTAGACAAAGAACCGACCCCGGCAATCCACGCGCCGTATGTTGCGGAAGCCGCGATTGCGGAGCAACCTCTCGCCCTGGCTGCAGGTTATTCCCCTGCCTCTGTTGAGATTGGTGCCGATAGTGATGCTGACGGACTGGGCAATGGCGGGGGTCGGCAGCGCCACAGGCGTCATCAAAAGGCTGAGAGCAAGTCCCAGCGATACAAACAAATTCTTTCCCAAGGTTTCCTCCATGACGATTGATGGTCAGGGCAACAACGGTGCCCTTGCCGTTCGTTCGATGGGATTAGGTCAACACGGACCGAGCAGATGGCACAGTACGTAACAGTTACATACGGGAATGATTGACGATGTTCCGTAGCTCTCCAGGTGGAATACTCCTAATCGCGATGTCTTGAATGCCGCGAGTCTTCCGGACAAGATCAGCCAATTCTGCGTAGGTCGACGACCCTGCCGTTGTGGCGATTGACCGCAATTTCAAACCGGCGGCCCGCCTGCCATGCCCGATAGACAAAGATCCGCCCACGGCAATCAACACGCCATACATCGTGAAAGCCGCGTTGTCTCAACCGATTGACACCTAACTCGCAAACGATTGGACGGCCCCTGTTCAGGCTTGTCCCGACGCTAAGAGCAGGCTGGGCGGCGTCGGCGATATTGATCCCAATGACAGCTGACAGCATAAGACAAAGGTACAGTGCCCTGACGAAAGACGTTGGCATGGCCACCTCCCTGGAAAGGATCTCGATACCGGAAAATTAGCTTATCCGGCCACGACTGTGACCCGCGCGGAATCCCGAATCTTCGCTTTAAGTGTATTTAGCGGCGCCTTCGAACATTCGCTTGTTCGTTTGTTGAGCGACAACCCGAGCACTGGTAGCATGCATGCTATCGCTCTGAAGGCATTGGTATCCTCGAAACAAAGCATTGGAGGCTCATCATGGCAGCAATCGATGACAAACCGATCTCATTGTTCAAAAAGCTTGGCGGATTGATTGCCATCATATTGGGCTTTTTGCTGGCGGCAGTCGGCTATAGAGACGGGTCGACCGAATACCTGACGTTGGGAATTGCGCTGATCGCCATTGGTCTGGTGCTCGTCGTTCTCATGATCGTCCGACGGAACCAGGGCCGGCCTGTTTGACGCACTCAATTTTGCTCTGGTGGCATAACGCTGGAGTCGGCCCAATTCATACCCGGCGTTAAGCGTTAGTTCGAACTCAGCGCTGTCTGCTGGCACCCGGTATCATCCATTTGACGAAATAGATCGCTGCGCGTTTGTGATGTCACTCTTGCGCAAGTTTCTCTCCCGGTTCAAGGAACCTTCCGCGAACCGACTTCCCGTCGACCTCGACCGTAACATGATCCCCCGGGGAAGTCGGAGCAGGTGCACTCTTCGCTGCAGCGCATATTGCTTTTGTAATTCTCTGAAATCCGTCCCGGCCCGACGAAATGGCAGGAATCAGGCTCGCGAGACTAGATGAGTCCGGGGCCCATCCACACTCGTCATATACCGAGTTTCTGAGTGAGTTGGCCGCCAAATTGCTGTCGATACCTGGAGTGGTCGTACACCCAGACAAAAAGGCGATAGCGGTAGCAATCAACACGTAGCAAGCTATTTTCATTTCGGCATTCCCCGATGGATATCGTACAGGTGACTTCGCCAATTATCATCTTTTTAGACTGGTTGCGACCGCGTTGATACATTGCAGGGAAACGACGTCCAGCCTCGAGAAGCAGCTCCCGGGACGCCGCTATGGCTGCACTGCCCTTGCGTTTTAGATCCGTATGACTAGAATCCTATTTGGCAGGGTATATCGGGTTCGGGCGGCTCCCCGCCAAGCGTGGTTACGGGCCCGCCCTCGCCCGGAGAATCACGTGAGCGGTGGGGTGATCGACGAGCAGCCGGCAGCCGAGGACGAACCCCAGCGCCGCCGCTATTTGCGGTGGCCATTCCTCGTCGTCATCCTCATCGCGCTACTGCCTGCCGCCGTGTACGCGAAGCTCACCCGCAACATCAGTCACATCGAAGTCACCCGCGAGGACCTCGGAGACGCCCGCCCGGCCAAGGCATCGACCGACGCGTTGAACATCCTCGTCGTCGGGTCGGACCAGCGAGACGACAGGCACGCCGGGGAACGCGCGGACATCATCATGCTCGTGCACCTGTCGCCCACACGAAACGAGGCGGCCGTTATCAGCTTCCCGCGCGACTCGCTGGTTCAGCTTCCAGCCTGCCGCTCCGGGGAAAGGCGGCCGGGTCAGCAGCGGCGTCTTGGCATGATAAACTCCTCGTTCAGCTTCGGCGGCATCGGCTGCACCTGGAAGACGATGGAGACGCTCACCGGCATTCATATCGATCACTTCGTCACGGTTGATTTCACCGGCTTCAAGGGCATGGTGGATGCGATTGGCGGTGTGGACCTGTGCATCCCCGAGCCGATCCGTGACAACTACGTACAGCTTGACCTGCCCGCCGGGTGGCAGACGCTGCAGGGCGAAGAGGCGCTGGGGTATGTGCGTACCCGCCACAGTATAGGCGACAGGTCCGACATCGGCCGCATCCAGCGTCAGCAGGATTTCGTTGTCGCCATGGCGAAGAAGACGCTGAACAGCTGGAGCCTGGTCAACCCGGTCCGGCTGCTTGGCTTCGTCAACACGGCTACCAAGTCTATTACCACCGATCCTGCCCTCACACTCGGCGTGATGTTGGATCTCGGGCTCACTGCCCGCAGGCTGTCGCCTGGGCAGGTCCACTTCGTCATCACGCCGTGGCGTTACTCGACCAGCTACCCCGGCCGGATAGAGTGGCTTCAGGGACCGGCCAAGAAACTGTTCCGGTCGATCGCCGCAGACAAGCCCCTTACCGGGACCAAGGAGGGGGATACACAGTCTACCCTGCCGCCACCTACCGAGACGGGCACCGTGCCCTACATTCCCGAAGCCGCCGCGACGACGACTGCTGCCTGCCCACTCGCCCGCCCAGCCAGCTAGGCCAGTAATGAATGCTCTGCCCGCTACCCGTTCCACCGCGAACGACGTCGCTGGCGACAGGATCAAAAATAACTGGCCGCTTACCCGCACTGTTGATCTCGGCAGCCGATTGGGCGCTAGAGTCTGGTGGGCTCGGCTGGCTTGTTGGGCCGTTCTTTCAGATTGTCAGAAAGAGTGTGCAGCTATAAGTTGTATTGCATAAGTTGGGGAAGGCATAATGGTGGTTGGGAAAGTTCATAGCTCAGAGTTGGACGCATTTGTTGCCGAGTGTGATCGTTTAGGCGGCCCTCAACATCCAAATTGCGCATCGTTTGTCTCCAGCTTCGAACTCATCATTGATACAAAAGTGGATCAGACTTTAGACCCTTTTTCCCATGAGTACTTCCAACAGCAACTTGCGGTTTACCGTGAAATGTCAGTGCGCGATCTTGATCAGGATGTTGGTGAGCAGGCTATTATAGATGTTGAGACAAACTCGTTGGCAGCCAACCCCTACAATTCCGGAGATGTGAAAACCATCTCTTCTCATGCCAAGACAATTACGACTGTGCTGTCGCTTGCTGGGGTCCCATCGGACGCAAAGGTACTTGATCTAGGCGCAGGATGGGGCTTGAGTTCCGAAATCATGGCGTTTTGCGGCGCCAAGGTAACGGCGGTTGATATCAATCCGCTGTTTGTTGATCTGATCACGCGACGTGCGGCAAACAAGCAACTTCCCATTACCGCTCGTTTGTCCAATTTCGATGAATACCAGGACGCTGAACGCTACGATCTGGCGGTATTTTATGAGTGCCTGCACCACGCAGTCAAGCCTTGGGAAACGTTGGAAAACATCGCCCGCTACCTGAAGCCCAATGGTAAGATTGCTATCGCCGGAGAACCCATATGTGATTATTGGAAGCATTGGGGTATCCGCAAGGACGCTCTGACGGCCTATTGTGTCCGAAAATACGGTTGGTTCGAAAGCGGATGGAGTAAAGATTTCATCACCAAGGCCTTCGAGCGCGCTGGTTTTGAACTCCAACTCACGCCCCATCTGGGTATATCGCAGAACTACATCGGCCTCGCGCACCGTACTGGAGCAGAGGATAGGGTTTCTATTCCACCGGAGCGGATAGAAATACAGGTGGGGAACATTTTGCGGGATATCCTGCGGCCCGCAAAACGATTGTATGAGAAGATTACCTAGAGGCCGACGCTCCGGCTGCAACCGATCCATCCGAACCTGCCCACCTGGTCGACGACAAGCAAGTCCGGCGAATTCTTTGCTGAAGCAAAGTCCTTCAGATCGGCTATCGCTGAGACTCATGATCGACTCCAGATTATCGTCCGAACGTCTCATTTGAATCCGCCACAAGATTGTCTGTTCCTGTTGCAACGCGTAAATTTGCACCGGCCAGTCACTATTAAGTCCGATTCTAATGTGCTAACCGCGGGCCTGTAAAAGTATTGCCCAACGGAGAGATGACAATTCAATGGCCAGCGTGACCACGCAAAAAATTACTGCTTGGGAGGACATCTCCAGCTCGGTCAAAAATTTCCGATTGGCCGCACTTCTCGGTTGGCAGGACGTCGCACAACGTTATCGAAGGTCAAGTGTTGGCGCTTTCTGGCTAACCATAAACATGGGTGTGCTCATTGGCGCATTGGGTTTGGTCTTCGGGACGATTTTCAATTCGCCAATGTCCGAGTTTCTGCCGTTCATTTGTGTCGGCCTAATCATGTGGAACTATTTTTCGAGTCTCGTCAACGAAGGTTGCGGGAGCTTCATCTCCAACAGTGACACGATGCTGCAATTGCCCATACCGTTCTTCACTTACATTTTGAGAACGTGGTGGCGTAACACGATAATTCTCGCGCATAATATGGTCATCTTCCCCCTTGTCCTTCTGATCTTTGGGAAGTTTGTCAATTTCAATTCGCTCTTGTTCATTCCAGGCTTTGTGCTGGTGTCGCTCAACCTTCTTTGGGTGATGATTGTCCTGGCGGTGCTATGCACGCGTTACCGCGATCTCACGCAGATCGTTCAGAACATCATGCAGGTGGGCATTTATGTAACTCCGATCATGTGGATGGCCAGCAATTTACCCGGGGGCACACAATCGCGACTATGGTTGATGCTCGATCTTAATCCCTTCTTCCATCTGATCAGCATCGTGCGGGAGCCGCTACTGGGCGGTACGGCAACGCCGATCAACTGGCTGATCAGCATTGCGATGGCGATTGTTGGTTGGTTGATCGCCCTCCTGTTTCTTAATCGCTATCGTCTGCGGATTACCTATTGGCTATGAACATCTTTTCTCATCAACCTATTGCGCAGGCAGACATGACCTCCATGCATCTTGAAAATGTCACTGTGGATTTTCCGATCTACAATGCAAAAAGCAGATCATTGAAAAACCAGGTCATCAGTCTTGCGACCGGTGGTACAATCGGCTCGAATTCGGAGGGTCATGTCGTTATACGGGGGCTGGATAATATTACGCTGAGCCTCAAGGATGGCGATCGGCTTGGTTTGATAGGGCACAACGGCTCAGGGAAAACCACGCTTTTGCGCGTGATGAGCGGCGTCTATTACCCTTCTGGTGGCAACATTGCCATCAATGGGAAATGCACGTCCCTGATTAATATCTCATTGGGGATCGATCCCGAAGCGACGGGCCGTGAAAACATCGGCATTCGTGGCGCGCTACTCGGCTTTACAAAAAAAGAGATGGCCGCGCGACGAACTGAAATTGAGGATTTTTCAGAACTCGGAAGCTTTCTCGACATGCCGGTGCGAACCTATTCGACAGGCATGCAACTTCGTCTGGCTTTTTCGATATCGACCGTGATTCAACCTGAAATTCTTATCATGGACGAATGGCTGGCGACGGGAGATGAAGGCTTTCAGCACAAAGCCAATGCGCGCCTGCACGAGCTCGTCAACAAGACTAAAATTCTGATTATTGCGAGCCATTCGAGGGATCTGCTCGTCAATAACTGTACCCGGATCATTTGGCTTGAGCATGGAAAAATCCGGATGGACGCGGACGCCGAGACGGTTGCCAAAGCCTATTTCGGCCACTAGTTGACGCCGGGATGAAGTGTGCCTCCAGGTCAGGTGTATAAGGCGGTCGTGCTTACCCACGGCACAACCGATACTAAATCTTGGAGTGCACCTCCTGCCTTCCGCATGCGATATAGGCTCAAGCATGGTGCCAAAGGTTAGAAGGCAAGCATATGGTCTCTCCAGTAACGCAGCTCAGGAGTTGGATACAAAGACGAACCCGCACGACTTCGCAGAACCATCCAATCTACTTCCAGCACATCCCCAAGACGGCTGGCAGTTCGGTAAAAGTGTGGCTGGGTTCCCACTACGGTGATCGCCTCTGCCCCGCCGACCTCGCCGACGATCTGGTTGTGATCCCACCGGAACAGCGTGGCGACTACCAGGTATTCGCTGGCCACTTTCATAGCTACCTCGATACCTATCTCCGTCGCGAGCTCGTGACGGTGACTGTCCTGCGGGAACCCGTTGCAAGGACGCGCTCACATTGGCAACATGTCAGGCGGGCCCATGACCACCCCCATCACCTCAGGGTGAGCGAGCAGAGCTTCAGCGACTTCGTGATGGACGACCTTAACCGGGTAATGATCGAGGACTACCAGGCCCGGTACCTTATGAGACTGCCGCTCAGCCTGGCGGTAATCGCCAGTCGCTACGGCGAAGCTGACCATGCCCTGTACGCCCTTTCTGAGGCGCTGGAGCAAACATCACTGCCTCTGCTTAAGCCGGATCTGCTGGAGGGCGCCAGAACAGCGCTAAGCAGTATGGCGGTGGTCGGAATCACCGAGCGCCTTCACAACTTCCTTGTCCGGGTCGCCGAGGTTGCAGATATCTCCCCACCCGCAGCGGAGGCCGTGCCGCGGGCGAATGTCGCCGAACGGGACCACGAGCAATTGTCGGAGGAAGCACGTCGGAAGCTGCAGGATCTCACGCGAATCGATCGAGAACTCTATGACGAGGTGATTAGTGCGATGAAATGAAGCGTGAGTAACTCAATTTCTCGACCAGAGGGATTGCGCTTCCGGCAAGAATGGGTCGGAAATCCAACAGTTGCTCAACTCTTGCGGTTTCGAGCTCATTGATCTGATCATTTCCACGCGCTATCACTACGTAGCAGCGGACAAAGAGCCCACATCAGACCGGTTGCTTTGGGCAGATGCCTTCTTCTTTCGAGTGACCGACAACCCCGACACTCTGCGCGCCCAATCGCTGATCGTTGCTGCGGTTTATGGTAAGCCGACGCTTGCTGCGCATCTACTGGGCGCTTCCGGCTGATGACCGTCCTCTACGATTCTCTTGACTGAACTCCGCTGCATAACAGCGTTCCCTCCACTCCGCACTTTGCCAATGGGATTGCAATATTCTGCTCCCTGTGGTTCAAAAGGCATATTTACGAGAATAGTAATTGACGTTGTAACTTTGTGTTTATCTTAGTATTTCAAGTGGAGGATGTTATGACCGCAGGGAGAGTCCAAAGCTCGGATCTTGATAGTTATGTCGCGGAATGCGACCGGCTCGGTGGTCCACAACATCCGAATTGCGCTGCGTTTCTTTCCGACTTCAACCTTGTTCTTGAGACGAATGTCGATCAGACGCTAGATCCATTTTCGCATCAGTATTTCAAACAGCAGCTTGCCGTTTATCGTGAAATGTCTGGACGCGACCTCGATCAGGAAGTTGGTGAACAGGCTGCAGTCGATGTTGAGACAAACTCGATGTCCGCGAACCCTGTAAACTCCTGCGACATAAAAAACATCTCTCTGCACACCAAGACGATCGCCACCCTCCTGTCTCTCGCAAACATCCCGCCTCATGCCAAGATTCTTGATCTCGGCGCCGGATGGGGCCTGAGCTCAGAAATAATGGCATTTTGCGGTGCGAGAGTAACGGCGGTCGATATTAACCCGCTGTTTGTTGATCTCATTACCCGGCGGGCGGTGCGCAAGAACCTTCCTATCAGCGCACGATTATCAAACTTTGATGATTTTTTGGACGAAGGCCGGTACGACCTCGCTGTCTTTTACGAGTGCCTGCACCACGCCGTAAAGCCTTGGGAGACGTTGCAACACATCGCCCTCCATCTCAACCCGAACGGCAAGTTTGCTATCGCTGGGGAACCGATTGTTGATTACTGGCAGCATTGGGGCATTCGCACAGACTGTCTGTCCGCCTATTGCGTTAGAAAGTTTGGCTGGTTCGAAAGCGGTTGGAGCCGGGACTTTATTACACGAGCTTTCGAGCGTGCTGGGTTCGAACTCCAACTGACCCCGCATCGGGGCGCAGGGTCAGGTTATATCGGCATCGCGCATCGTATCGGAGCAGAGGACCGGGTTGAACTTGAGGCTCAAAACATAGAGAGCCTCATTGCGCAGAACCAGCAACTGGCTGCCCAACTTGAGTACCTGACCGTACACAACCGCCACATGCAAGCACGGCTGGAGACCAAGGTCGGCAATGCTTTGCGGAACACGCTACGGCCCGCAAAGCGCTTGTACGAAAAGATGGCCTGATCAGGTAATTTCTTATGGAATTACAAGACAGCAGCCACCTATGTAGAGGTGTCCTTGGCTCAGATGATTTCTATCTCAGGGAATGGGAAAATAAACTTCCCACCGTCAGCCAGATATTCGCGCTCTCTCCTGAGAATTCCATCTTTGAAGTGCCACGGAAGCACTAGGAAATAATCAGGACGCATCGCGCGCGCCTCTTCTTCTGAAACAATAGGAATATGCGTTCCTGGGGTGAATCGTCCGAACTTTTCCGCATTCACCTCAGCAATTGCTGGAATTTCAGCCGGCGTCAGCCCGCAGAACTGGAGGACGACATTTCCCTTGGTAGATGCACCGTATCCGAGCACTTTTTTTCCATCGCCAACCAACGTGCGTATCAGATTGGATAGATCAGTTTTGTGCCTGAAGACGCGCTCCTCAAAATCGCGAAACGGCTTTGGCGTACCCAAACCCATACGATCTTCCTGATCCAAAAGCCAATTGATAACTGGCAGGTTTGCAGCGGGAGAATTGCTCTTTTTATGCGTCGCGGTAACTGCAAAGCTACCGCCGTTGATATTATTCATCACAACGTCGACTATTTTCAGATCGGCCGCATCCAATATTTTGGCTACAACACCAAGAGAGTAATATTCGATATGCTCGTGACAAATCGTGTCGTAGGAATTCATTCTAAGCATGGACGGCATGTAGCTTTGTTCAAAGTGCCAGACGCCGTCCGACGCCAAGATTTCGGCCACTTCCTGAGCAAAAGCAATCGGATTCTCGAGGTCGTAGAACATCGCGATCGATGTCACGATTTTGGCCGGTTTGGCACTTGCCGAGCGGAACGCTTTTGCTGAAAAGAACTCCGGGACGAGCTTCACTTCTTGTGGATAATAGCTCGAGAACTTTTTGCCCGTAGGATCGATACCAATACGCGACAGACCAGCCGTGGAATAGGCCTTCAATGTCGTGCAATCGTTGCTGCCAATGTCGAGCACTACGTCGCCGGCCTTAGGAGCTGCTAGTCTTTCCAGATAGCGGACCTTATGAGTGAGATGATCCACCATCGATTGGTTCAGACCTGATCGGTAACCATAGTTGTCGCCGTACATCTCAGACGGGTCATACGAATGTTTCAGCTGCAGAAGTCCGCTGGAGGCAGACCAAACCAATTCAAGTGGGCCACTGGTAACTGGCTCGGCTGGTGACTTCGGAAATACTCCCGTCAGCGCCTGCATACCGAGATTGAGCACTGACACCAAATCTTCTTTGTGCCCGACGCGGCATTCGTTGATAGCCTGGTAACTCACCTGAGCCATGAGATGTTATCCTTTCTTATTGAGCGCTATACGCCGTTCCATGAGCGATTAAGGCTCACCAATGTCTCTAACCGAGCCCTACATTAGTTCTTTGAGGGTATAAAGACCTCGCAGAGTCGATCCCGAAATTTTTCATACGCAAAATTTTCAAGCGCAAACCCCCGTGCGGTCGCTTGCTTGGTGATCACGCTTGCCCTGTTGTCCAGAATATCTAGAATGCGATCGACATATCCGTCGATGTCGCCAGTCTTTTGAAGATCAAGCGCATCGCCGACATCTCCAAGTTCTGCGATGACAAGAGGCATGGCACTCGCCACTACAGGCACTCGAAGATTTAGCGCCTCGGTGATCTGCGTCGGGAAATTTCCCTCCATCTCCGAGGTGAAAAGCAAGCAAAGTGATTTGCGGTAGACGACCCCTAGTTGGCTATCCGAAAGCTCTTCAAGGACGGTTATGTAGGGCATTGCAGCCTTGCTGATACTACCTGGTGACAAATGCGTAGTCATAACGCCATGAATGCGCTCTGAGCGACCCATTCCTTTCAGCCGCCTGTTTGCGTTCTCGACCGTCGCGACAAAATCCTTGAGACGTTTGGATGGGCGATTGCGCGTGGGATAGAAAACGAAGTGCTCTGGCAGCAATGATTCCACAGCGGCGGTCCCATGCTCCTCCTCATCCGACTCCTCATGAAGAAACGGCAGAGGAATGTGAACGATCTTCTCAGCAGCGATGTGCAGGCCGGTTCGTGGCAGATACTCTTTTGTAAAAGCAGAGTTCGTTACTACCCGCTCCGCCATAGTCGAAAGTTGACGGCCGATTTCTTCGTTTTCACGAGAGGATCCCATCTCTAGGGAGCCTTGATAGAAATGGGGCAAGTAGTCCGGTAAATAGAGAGTGACCCTCTTATCCTTTAGCCCCTGCAACTCAGGGAACATGTGATAGTGAGGAATCAACACATGGGATATTGTGTTATCAGCATTTAACCTATCGACATAGCCATTTGCTACCGGCTGTATAGGCGTAGGTCTGTTCGTTCTCCACTTCGTCTTCAATCGAAGAGCTACTTTGGCTATAACAACAGTAAAATAGGTCACCACAGATTTCATCAAGCTGAGATAGGCGCCACTCTTCATCAGGCTCTTGAATCGCTTGTGGTAGGCTGCAACCGGAACTGTTTTGGCTTTGTGACGGATCGTTTCGAATAGCCGCCCGAATGGTCGACGATCTGGCTTTTCAAGCGGATTCTCGCCGCTGTCTTCCACGGCATCCACATTCAGGATTTTCAGTCTTGTTATGTCTTCCAGGCCAGACGCAAGGAATCCATATACTCGAGCAACATCCGGCTCGCGACTGGTTACGATCACCGTGAATTTCTCGTCTGCCAAAGCGCGCACAAATTGGCGAACCACCCGGGCAATGCCTTCAGAACAATGATATTTACCATCGCGTCGGACGATCAAGGGGCCAAAACCATGGAACGGAATTAGGACCTGCCGCCCCCCTCCATCCCTGCTCTTTGTATTGTCGGCGATACGCTTTGCGGCTGGTTTGCGGGGAATATAAAACAAGTTCGTGGCGGCGTTGTCTCCATCAGAGCCTAACATCTCGTGCATGGCCTGATCAAAGATTGGCCAAACATATTCAGGCTGGTAGAGCGTGCGAACCGCCTTTTGGCTTTCAACGATCTCGTTCGAAAGCGCCAGATCGCCGGCTCGCAATTTTTCAGCCAACGACACCAGATCCTGTGTGGTTTTTGCTCTGCCCGGGGTATCTGTCTTAAAATATCGCGATAATAGCGACCCGTCCTGGAAAATAACCGGTCCACCAAGAGTCATGAATTCAATCGGCGGCAGATAGCAAACTGTCGGCTCCGTGTAGTGATACGCAAACGCGCGCATTTGGCCGAATAATTGAAGGAATACGTCTCTTTCCACGGTTCCTATGATTTTAGGATCAGCAACAGCGATGTTCTGGGCGCCAAATATTTTGAAGGCGCGTCCCGGAAAGTTCTTTTTTATAAAATTGTATTGCTCGGCATAATAAGGAATGTCCACTGCCCGCGGACATAACAGACCAACGTTTGCTTCGCTATCGTCAAATCTCCAAGTGTCTCGAAGTGCCACAACGTCATCGGTTAGGCAATACGGAACGATTTTCATCCTCGCCCTAAGCCAATCGTCCTCAAATCCCACAACTTTTTCGGAGTGTGGACAAAACCAGAAATTATCACGTTCAACAATCAGCCTGAAGGCTCCATTGTTGATGAGCTCTTGCGACAAGCTGTATGGCTGGCCATACGTGCGATAGATGATTTTGCCGCTGTAGGCCTTAAGGAAGTTCAGCAACCATGTAGGGTTGATAGTAACAATAATGGCGTCGAAATGTTCGTTCAGTAAGCGGGCAATGCCTTGCGGTATTTCATCGTAAAAGAAGTTCGTCTCAGAGAGCAATTTGTGCACGTCGGAGGGGAGAGTAGAACTTTCGGACTCCTTCCAATCGTAGACAGCCGATTGATCGTAAACGTCGCTCAAGTAAGGTGGATTGTAAACTTCTAAACCAAGTTTCCTGAGCCTTGGTAGTTCCGTTTGCGACAATACCTTATGCATGCCGAGCCAGAAAATTCTCTTTGTCATTTCATGCGTCCAGATTTATCGCTTGGAAGATTTATGTTGAGTATTCTTAAACAGGCTTTTGGGAATAATTTTCTTCAATCTGGTGAGAAGAATCCACCCGCGAGACGAGTAAATTCTATCAAGCTGCAGAGCATAACTTTCATTCTGCAATTTGAGACCGCTAATTTGTTGGCGGAACTTTTCGTTCTCGGCGCTTGCTATAGCGAGTTGTTGAGCGAGCGTTTGCTTTTCTGCCCTCACTTGTTCGACTTGCTGGGCAAGCATGTCGGCGTTTGCTGTTTGAGCGTTGAGCGAAACACGCAAATCAAATTCAGTTCCGCGAACGAAGTTATCGAAAACATTCGGTCCCGGACCAAATACGGCTTTAAGCTCGGAGTGATCATTACTTACATAGAACCGGTTCAAGCCATCGAAATATACGAACTCATACCCCTTAGCTAACAATTGAGGTTCCCAAGCTTGATGATTTGGCACAGGCAAATTGGGCTCGGTACTCTCAACGACTATTATCCACGGACGGACCTCGACAGGTTCCCAACTTTCGATCACCTCCTGTTCCATGCCTTCTACATCGAGCTTCATCCAGTGAATCTCGCCCTTGATATGGGTCAGGAACAATTCCGATAAAGGAATGCAGGGTACATCGATCTTTTTTACAGAATGACCGTTCAGCCGATGGGTTTCCGCAATATTGAATTTGCCGGTACTCATGCCGGTTCCTTCGATTTCATATAAAGGAATATTGGCTGATCCCTGCCCCACAGCGCCTTCGATGACGGTTTCATCCGGGCGGGCAATACGCAGCTTTTCGGCATAAAAATGGATCGGTTCGACGTGAACGCCACGCCATCCCCTCCTGTAAAAGGCTTCACTTACAGAGTCGACCAAAGGATCTTGCGCTCCTATGTCAACGTAGGAACCATCATTTATATGCTTTAGGGCACGCCAAAGAATGACATCCTCAAAATTCTGTGCGCGGGAAATCAATGTCATAGATGAAAGCCAAGCAAGTCAATTCCCTTTTCTGCAGCTGTTTTGCTGAATGTGCGCCATCACGATGTTCGATCCCACTTATGAAAGCGCATTCTACTCGCATACTTCAAAGGTCATATCCCGTCAGTCTGCGGCGGTTAAAAAACAACCGCCTCCAACCAAACATCATTGAAACGGGTCTTGGATGCCACATTCTCATGGCAGCAGGCTATACACCGAAGCGGAGAAAGCCGTCAATGCGAATGGATTTTGGACACAAACACCAGTCGGTTCACTAGCTCACTCGTTCTGCTTTCGCGCCAAGGAGGAATAAATCTCATCGATGCGCTGCTGGACGACGGTCCCTGCCGCACTCACGCTGTACCGCTCGGTTACCAGCATCTTACCGGCCGCAGATTTGTGTTGACGGGCATCAGCGTCGGTGAAGGCCCGCCTAAATGCCTCGACCGCCGATTCCATGTCGGGCTCTGCCCAGACTTGATTCTCTGACCAGACGTATTCATTTGGTTTGACAGTCGTCAGCCTAAAGGCAACTGGAAAGCCAGTTTTCTGCGAAAGAAAGTCGGTGCTACCCGAATAATCCGTTCCTATCACGATGTTGCCAAAGCTCATCGCTTCCACCATACCAAGCCCAAAGCCTTCTGCGCGGTGGAGAGAGACGTAGCAGTCGCAAGCTCGGATCAAACCTAAAACCTCGTTCCGCGACATAGTTCTGTCTATAATGCTAATTCTCGCATCGGCTTCCGCAGCAACCCGAATTTTCTCTTTGATCTCGGGATGGTGCGTCTCAGCGCCCGTCGACTTTATTATTAGACCAACATTGTCATTCTTATCGGGAAAAGCCGTCTGAAACGCTTCCAGGACGCCTAGCGGGTTCTTTCGATAAGGGGACGAGTAGTAATCGAATGAGAAGAGAAAGTAAAATCGCGTATCTTGGAGTTGCAGTGCCGCACGATCGGGATAATCGGTGCGATCGATAATCACACAAGGCGGAATGATAGTAATTTTTCCTGAGAAAATGTCTCCGAAAGCATCGCCGACAAATTGATTAGGTGCCCAAATTTCATCAATCCCACGCAGCATCGGTGCCCATTCCTGAGGAGCCTTGGGAAGCTCCCAATATGTTCTCAGAATATTGTAGCTGCCAGCCAGGTGTCGCGGATCGATTGATTTGAAGACAGTGGGGACCTGATCTACCGCGACCTCAATGACGTTGATGTCGTACCGATGTTTCCGATCGTATCGTTCTGGCATGAAATCGCCAATAATCCGCGATTCCACCCCAACGCGATAAGGATAGATGCCAAACTCCAATCCTTGATTGGCAGCTGCCGTAACCATACCACGCAGCGATTCAGCCAGACCAAGCCCCGCTTGCACGTATCCAATAAACAGGACACCGCTTCGATGCGGAAAAGGTCTCAGTGGTAAAAGCAAATTTTTTTTGAATGCTTGGGCGATTGTTTGTCGAAACCTGCAGAATCGAGACCAGAGAAATGATCGAACCGCACGCAAGCTTCCACGGTGCTCACGCTTCTCGGTAAAAATGTTGAGCAGATTTGCAAGACGTTTGAACATACAAATAAGCGATTCTACTTCTTTCCGGGGCCTGCCGAAGACAATCATTAGCGGTTCGATCGGCCTACTTTGCTGCCGATATGACTATGTGTAGTCGTGACGTCAATGCGGCTGGCCAAGCTCGGTACGTGATCGACTACACCTCATATGTCAAGGAGCACGCCGTTGCAGAATGCGGCCGGAATTCGGGAAATTGTTTGGTAAATGACACTTACGAGAAATTGTGGCGGTCCATCGCGTCTCGACCAACGTTAATCGACTAGGATAACGCTCCCTAGACGGGGCGGCTCAGGTTAGGTCCGCCCACCGCAAACATCTGTTTCTGTTTTTTGTTAAATCAATTACTTACCTTATGGGTCAGGTAGATCACTGGCCCCTCCAGTGGCGCCAAATCATAATTGATTTGATCGATCTGCTTCGCGTTCTCAGGCTGTGCATTTTTAGCTACCCAAGCATCTTTTTCCCGTTGAATTTTAGCCGATTCAGTCGGTTCAATCGTGTTGGCCATAGACGACTCCTCTGATTTCTAGAGCCTTGTTATTGTCTGCATAGGAGAACACAACGGAAACGAGGAGTCCATAATGACTCTGGGTATCACATCGGCTGACAGCCTGCGCCTTTTGGACGATCTCGGTGATTAATCCTTTTTCCTCGGACCCCTCGCCAAGTCTCAAGTGTATTACGAATACAATAGGATAATGAAGCGGCGGGGGCGAAATTTTACGGGCGAAACTGGGTATCGTGTACTCCAGAATTCTCGGTAGTGGTTGTCATGGCCTGTCAAACAGAATAAAGGGCCCAAGCTGTCCCTATCCTCCTTGGGGATGTGGACGGCGTGCAGCAGACGGGTCATTGAGGAAAACGAGTGCGATGGCAATTCTAACGCGCGACGATGTCCTGGAGTGAAAGAATAGATGAAGATCATTCCAACTATAATGAGTGGTGGTGCGGGCGCACGGTTATGGCCGGTGTCGCGTGAGGCCCATCCGAAGCCTTTTATTAAGCTAGGTGATGGCAAGAGCCTGATACAACACGCCTTCTTGCGGGCCGCTCTGCTGCCCGACGTAGAGCAGATACTCACCATTACGAACCGCGAACTCTTCTTCAAGACTGAGGATGAGTATCGGGAAATCAACGATTCAGCCATCGCATGCACTTATCTGCTGGAACCGATGGGGCGCGACACCGCAGCTGCAACCGCCATCGCCGCGCTGCATGTTCAGCAGGCCTACGGCGACGATGCGATCATTATCCTTTTCCCGGCCGACCACATGATCAGAGATCTTGACGCTTTTCGTGTCGCCGCCGTAAGGGCAATTGAGCTTGCATCGAGCGGGCGTCTTGTGACGTTCGGGATCAATCCCGAGTTTCCCGAGACTGGCTACGGTTACATTGAAGCAGATGGACAAAATGTCGTTCGCTTTGTCGAAAAACCCGACCTCGCGCGGGCAAAGGAATATGTCGCATCGGGACAATTCTACTGGAATTCGGGCATGTTCTGCTTTTCAGCCGGAACGATGATCGGTTTGATGCAGCAGCATTGCCCCGACATCCTCGATCAATGCCGCAAGAGTCTGCTCGCTGCGCACCAATCCACTGCAGCAAGTGGAACACAGGTGGCTCTCGATCGCGATCTGTTCGCGCAAGTTCCCAAGAATTCCATCGACTATGCGGTTCTCGAGAAAGCCGGAAATGTCGCCATGGTTGGCTGCGATATCGGCTGGACCGACATAGGTTCCTGGAACGCAATTTCCGAACTGATCGAGCCGGACGAGTCCGGAAACAGGATCAATGGCGACACGGTTCTCATTGCGACCGAAAATTGCTTTATCCAGAGCAGCGGCGACAGGCTGGTTGGCACCGTCGGGGTCGAAGATCTGGTGATCGTCGATTCCGCTGATGCTGTTTTGGTTGCGCATAAGGATCATACGCAAAACGTGAAGCAACTGTTTGCCCAGTTAAAGGCGAACGGCCACGAGGCTCATAGCCTGCACCGAACCGTTCATCGCCCGTGGGGCACCTATACGACCCTTGAAGAGGGGCAGAGATTCAAGATCAAGCGCATTGAGGTCAAGCCTGGTGCTAGCCTCAGCCTCCAGATGCATCACCACCGATCGGAGCATTGGGTGGTTGTCAGCGGAACAGCGAAAGTCGTCAACGGCGACCAGGAACTGATTCTTGCCACGAATGAATCGACTTATATTCCTTGCGGCCATAAACATCGCCTTGAAAATCCCGGAATCATGCGTCTTGTGATGATCGAGGTTCAGAGCGGGGATTATTTGGGGGAAGATGACATCGTCCGGTTTGAAGATGTATACGGACGGCAATAATACTGGAATAAGCAATACCTTTGATTCACCAGCGGCGGGCAAAACAATTTGCTGAGGTGACTGCAACGACGGAGAGATTAATTGGCCAAGAAAGCACTGGTAACAGGCATAACGGGACAGGATGGTGCATATCTTGCGCAGCTTCTGTTGGACAAGGGCTATGAAGTTCATGGTCTGGCACGGCGTTCCAGTACCTCGGAAGTGAACCTGACCCGGCTCGAATGGCTGGGGATCGAGAACAATGTCCGCATTGTCGACGGCGACTTGCTCGACCTTTCCGGGCTGTTGCGCACGATGAAGGAGGTCAAGCCTGACGAAGTTTACAATCTTGCCGCGCAATCATTCGTCAAATCGTCCTGGCAGCAGCCTTTCCTGACCGGCCAGGTCACGGCGCTCGGCGTCACCAACATGCTTGAAGCGGTGCGGCTGGAAAAACCCGATGCCCGGTTCTATCAGGCTTCTTCCTCGGAGATGTACGGGCTTATCCAGGAACCGATGCAGTCCGAAACCACGCCGTTTTATCCGCGCTCCCCCTATGCGGTTGCCAAGCTCTATGGTCACTGGCTGACGGTCAACTATCGGGAAAGCTTCGGCCTTCACGCCTCAAGCGGTATTCTGTTCAATCATGAATCGCCGCTTCGCGGCATCGAGTTTGTCACACGCAAGGTCACCGATGCCGTCGCACGCATCAAGCTCGGCCTTGCCAAGGAACTGCGCCTTGGCAATATCGACGCCAAGCGGGACTGGGGTCATTCCAAGGACTATGTCCGAGCCATGTGGATGATGGTGCAGGAAAACGTTGCCGACGATTATGTCATTGCAACGGGCCGTACCACCACAGTCCGCCACATGTGCGAGATCGCCTTCAGCCATGCGGGCCTCAACATCGACGACTACCTCATCATCGACC
Organism: Phyllobacterium sp. 1468; assembly: GCF_031455525.1. Classification (NCBI taxonomy): domain Bacteria; kingdom Pseudomonadati; phylum Pseudomonadota; class Alphaproteobacteria; order Hyphomicrobiales; family Phyllobacteriaceae; genus Phyllobacterium; species Phyllobacterium sp. 1468. The sequence goes on from NZ_JAVDSX010000007.1 coordinate 62,564, forward strand.
CTGCCCTGTTCCGTCCGGCGGAAGTCGATGTCCTCTTGGGCAATCCCAAAAAGGCCAAGGACAAATTCGGCTGGGAACCGAAGATATCGCTCGAAGAAATGATCGTTGAAATGGTCGAAGCCGACTTGAAGCGGCTCAAAAAGTGAGTTCGATGTATGCTCGAAGTGCTGAAAAATGACTACGTCTGAACATCGAATTCTCATAACCGGCGCCAATGGGTTCGTCGGAACGTGGCTTCAAACTGAGTTGAAGTCACGTCAGTCTAATCATTCCATCGATTTTTTTCCTGTTGGTTATAAAGCAGCGACCGGCAAGTCCATCGACATCAGAGATTACGACCAGCTTGTCGATCTGGTGGATGGATATCAGCCCACTGCAATTGTCCATTTGGCGGCAGTTGCGGCTCCGGCGGAAGCCCGCAACTCTCCCAGATTGGCTTGGGATATCAATGCCACCGGTACGATGAATATGGCTTATGCGGCAATGGAGGCTGCACCAAATGCTAGGTTTGTTTTCATAAGCAGCTCAGAGACATATGGTACATCGTTCAACGATTTCGAAGGTGAGCCTATCGGCGAGAATATTGTCCTGAAGCCAATGAATGCTTACGGTGCGAGCAAGGCAGCAGCCGAGGCGCTTGTTGGACAGCTAGCACACGAGGGATTGAATACAGTCCGGTTTCGTCCGTTCAATCATACTGGGCCGGGCCAAACCGAGGAATATGTTGTCGCAGCGTTCGCGAAACAATTGGCGGAAATTTCAGTTGGCTTGAGGCCACCAGTCATTAAAGTTGGCAACCTATCAGCCAAACGGGATTTCCTGGACGTGCGTGATGTGGTCCGTGCCTATGCTGATGTTGCACTTTTTGATTTCCCTTCGACTCGAGGGCAAGTGTTTAATCTTGCATCAGGAAAGGCACAACAAATACAAGACATTCTCGATGAGTTGATCCATATCTCGGGTCAAAAGATTGATGTCCAAGTTGACCCAGAACGTTTGCGCCCCAGTGCCGTCGCAAGCGCGGTAGGCGATGCCAATGCTGCTCTCAACGCAATTCACTGGAAACCAGCGATACCGTTTGAGACAACCCTGACCAACGTTTACGACTATTGGAAGGAGCGTGTCACTGCCGCTTAACGTCCGAGCCCGCTATAAAACGAATGAAGGCTTGGGTCACAAATTGGAGCAGGTCAATGTATTCGATTAGGCGAGCATTAATGACGCCAGATGCATGTCGGCGCCGGAGTTCTTTGTGATCTACAAAGCCGTCAGTCGCATAGCGATCCGTTCATTAAGAAGGCTTGTACGCTTTCTCCATCACGACTTGAAAGTTTTCATAGCTTGGTCAGAACGCAGGTTTTCGACGAAATCTTCGATAACCGCATACCACGTCGGAGAGAAAAAAACCGCTGAAGACGTCTACGCCATATATCTGATGTGGCAGCCAACCGGCTTTCCTTGGTACGTGAAGAATACCCTGTCGGCGCTCAATGATTTAGGCATTAATGTTATTGCGGTCGTCAATCACCCGCTGAATGGTGAGCAATTGTCTGAACTCAGGAGACAGTGCGCGCACCTTCTTATCAGGGATAATGCCGGGTTTGACATGGGTGGTTACAGGGATGCCACGCTATTCATACGAGAAACCCTGAAACCCAGTCGCGTCTGCTATCTCAATGACAGTGTGTATTGCTTCAGGGAAGGTCTGATTGACCTTTTCAAAAAACTGGCAAATTCGACAGCCGATATTGCAGCTCCATTTGAAAATTACGAATATTCCTACCACATCCAATCGTTCTGCTTCAGTGTAAGTGGACAAATTTTCTCAAGTGAAGAATTTCAAACTTTTTGGCAAAATTATCTTCCGGTCAATTCCCGCATTTGGGCGATCGACAAAGGAGAAAAAGGACTGTCAAATGCCATCGTTCCGATAGCAGAGAGCGTTGACGTTTTCTATACACCCGACCATCTGCGCCGCTTTCTTCTTGACCTCCCTTTGGATGAATTACTGCGGCTCAACCAGTATTTCCCGAGATTGGTGCGCCGCGAGGAGGGAGAGTTGCGAAACCTATCGAAGTCGCAACTCGTGACCGAATTGTGCAGGCTTGTTGCAATTCGGTCCCAAATTCACACAGGCGCGTTTCTCTACCAGCGTTTCATGGGTTGTCCAATGATGAAACGAGACCTGTACTATCGGCTGCAATTCAGCGTGGAAGAGATCGAAAAGAATCTCCGTGAGGTTCGTGCGAACGACGATCATTTTGGCGACATTCTTGCCGACATGCAGAACAAGGGCACGGGACGTGATCTGTCGTACTGGAATATGGCAAAGTTCGCAGAAGGGCTTCTCTAAAATGCTGATGTCAACCGGTGCGGTCAGCCCTCACACCACACCAAACAGAGATTAAGATTGATGATCGAACCTTGGAAAGTACTTTCGAGCCGGATCGTGCTGGAAGATCAGTGGATTCGAGTACGCGCCGATAATTGTCGTCGCAACGATGGAGTAGCTATCGAACCCTACTACGTATTGGAGTACCCGGATTGGATCTGCGTCCTGCCGATCACACCTCGAGGCGACGTTGTTATTACAAAAGAATATCGGCATGGAATTGGACTGGTGGTGGCCGGCTTACCTAGCGGCGTCGTGGACAAAGACGACCGTTGCCCAGAGGCGACGGCACGCCGGGAACTACTGGAGGAGACCGGCTATACAAGTGAGCAGATTGTGCCCCTTGGTTCATTTTACGCCAACTCAACCAATCAAGCGAATATGGTTCACTACTTTCTCGCTCTCGATGTCCAACGGACGGGCACACCGGCATTGGATGCGACCGAGCAGATTGATGTCGAACTCGTTCCGTGGGACCAAATTCGCTCGAGCCTTCTCCTGCGGCAAAGTCATCATGTAGCGTGTATTCACCTCGCGGAAAGGCACTTTGGGATGCGTCATGACTAGGCTCTGATAGACGTGGCAGGTCGATTCAAACTTGTGGAAACGATCACCAAATAATTTTGGAACCATCGAGCTCATTGCGCGTTTTACCTTTGCCAGGGTGGCATTGGACAAGTTTCCAAAAAGTACCCTGACACGAGGCTCAGTATAGTCCACCAAAAATGGGCTATCTGGGCCTCACTTGTTCGTCACGGTCCATGTCGCCAATAGCTCCTTCGAATCGGATCGAATTGCGCTTCCGAACGTTGAGGGAATTCAACTAGGAGGACACTAGCTATGAACGCAGCCAATCTGCAAATTGAAGGTCTCTGTCTTGCCATTGCATCGATAAACCGGTTGCTCGTGGCCAAGGGTCTCGTTTCGCAAGACGAGCTGGACGCCGCATTTCAAAAAGCCGAGGCGACTGCTCACGGCGACAATCGTTTTGCCGAAGATCTGTTGCCGTCAAATCGCAACGCTGTCTGCTTTCCCATCAGGGTCCTCCAGGTGGCCAACGATACGGGAGCAGAAAAACCGTGGTCCTTTTCTGAATTGGCGAAACTCGTCGGCGAAACCAAAGAACCTTATAATGATCAGCTCTAGGCGGCTTCTCAATCCGCGGTGCAAGGCCAATTGCCGGGGGCAGTCAGTCCAGCCGGTAGCTTGGTGGACTTGTCGCCACACGCAAGATCGATTTGTGACTGCTGCAAGCCCTGCGCTGCAGACAAGTCCACGCCTTCTATCCTGGTACGGAACATGAACGCGCCTTCGAAAACTGGTTTGCCTCCGAGGGAAGCCCCTGTGAGGTCAGCGCGCGAGAGGTTAGCAAGGAAAAACCGCGCGTCCGCCAGCGCCGCCTTCTGGAAATTCGCACGCCCCAGTTCCGCTTTCTCGAAGTTCGCTTTGTTGAGGTTTGCTCCGCTGAAATCCGCGCGCTGAAATTCGGCGCTGGCAAACGACGCGCCATCGGCAGAAATGCCGGCGAAACTTGATCGATAGGCCTCAACCCGGGAGAAGTTGGCATTGGCAGCTTTGGCACCAGCCAGGGACGCCCGCATCAAACTGGCTTTTTCGAAGTTTGCAGACGCCAGGTTGGAATTGGCCAGATCCGTTGCATTGAAATCGGTTCCAGTCAGATTGGCTCCCTCCAGGTCGCTCCCCGGTATGATAATGCTTTTCTTGCTACACTCGCTCCAGTCCAGGCCTGGCGCAGCCGTACTGCCACAATCCGCCGCTACAGCGACATCGGATCCTAATGCAGATGACGCCGAAAACACCATCGCGAAAGCCAGACACCTTACCATTTGCATTACTGCGACTCTCCTCATCATTGGCAGAATGACGCCTTGCTGGTGGAAATTCAATTCCGAGTGATCCGAAAAGCGTATACTGCGTGCCGAGAGGTCGCGTGCAGAGGACCTGTCGCCAAGGAAGGTTATGGCTAGAGCGTTTTGCTTGAGATCGATAGTCGGCGCATTGCTGTTATTCGCAGTGCCGGCAATTGCGTTTGCCGAGGAGGCCGTCGAAACGGCTCAATCGATCATAAAACAGCAAATAGAAGCCTTTCTCAAAAACGATGCAAGGACCGCATTCTCTTTCGCTTCGCCGGAAATACAGGGGAAATTCCTCAATGAGTCTCTCTTTTTTGAGATGGTCAAAAGGGCCTACCAACCCGTCTACCGGCCAGGTAATTTCGCCTTCGGACGAAACAAGGTCGCCGGCGATCAGGTGATCCAGGAGGTCCTGATCACTGGGCCAGACGGCAAGGACTGGACGGCCATTTACCAGCTCGTCAAACAACCGGACGGTACCTACAAGATCAATGGTGTCCGGATCGTTCAATCCGCGCCCGGCCCTGCGATCTGAACTGTCTGGCGCACCACCCTATTCCGGTGACCGCAAAAGCGCCTGCGCCATGCAGTGAATACCACCGCCAGTTTTGGAGATTTCACTCATATCGACCGCAGCGACTTCAAATCCCGTGGCCTTGAGCTTTTCGATCAGGGTCTTGCTCGACGTTGGTGCGATGACGCGGTCCTTGCCGAGCGACATGAAGTTGCAGCCAAGATTCATCGTATCCTGGAATGGTACATCGATAATCTCGTGACCCTTGGATTTCAGCCAGTCGACAATCCCGGGCTCCGTACAGGCAAGACAGACTGCCGTCAGTTTCGGCGCGATCGGCACGACCATCAGGTCGATGTGGACGTAATATTCGTCTATGAACGCAAGACGCGTCTCCCAGCCCTCCTTGCGGAACCAGTCTTCGACCTGCCGGGCGCCCTCCTCCTGCGTGCGTGCACCGCCACAGCCGATCAGCACACAACCCTCCTCGATGACGTTGAAATCGCCGCCCTCGAACGTTCCGGCCGTGACCATGTCGTAGATCGGAATGCCGAGCCGCTCATAGGTGCGGATGGCCGCGTAGTTCTCGCCGCGACGCCACCAGTTGGCCATCGCGGTTATGACTGCGCCATAGGGCGTCATAACACTTGAGTCGCGTGAATAGACCTGCATCGGAAGCTCAGGCTCCGGCTCATGCCAGTGGATTTTCACGCCAAAATGTTCGTATGCCGCAACCAGCTCCTTGTGCTGGGCCTGCGCGGTCTGGATGTTGCAGGGCGCTTCGCGCAAATGTTTGCGCGACAATGAACTTGTCGCCATGTGGCGCAGGAAGGCGGGTGAGCCGAGCAATACGTCCGTCAGTGGATCCGTTTCATTGCGAAACCCCCAGCTTTTGAGTGGCTTGGTGCCGCCATTGGCATTGCGCCGCTTCAGCGTGAAAGCATCGGCCGCAAAGTCCTGTTCGTGACGTGTCATTGGACTGTCTCCTATTGTGCGCCGGTGGGTATCCACCATTCGCGCCCGCGTGCAGTTGTTACATATTCCGGCCAGCGGAAATGGATTGGCGGCTCGTAATCACACAGCGGCGCGATCCACTTCGTGCCGCCAACGCCGCCACCTGTCCGTTCGATGAATTCGTCCCTTGCCAGCTTTCGCGCGCCTTCGTCCTCAAGCAGGCCCAACGCCGTCAACGCAACAGTCTTCGCAGCGCATACCACCATCGGATCGATTGTCGCCGGAATCCCGCCAAGCGCGTTCATCACCCAGCCTGGATAAGCGTATCCCCTGGGTGCTTTCAACGCCGGTCGCGCCACATAGAAACGCACTGTCGGTGCGTGCCAGGTCATATCGGTATAGTCGTCCGACGTGGAGTTGATCTGTGACGGCGGCAGGTCCCGGCGCAGGATTGCTTCGGCCTCCTGTGGTGAAATCAGCTTCTCGCATTCGTTGATGAATGGCTCGTCCATAGCCTCGATACCGGCATTAATCTGGATTTCACGCGCAATGGCCTTCGCCGTCTCATCCCAACGTGGTGCACCGACGATGTTGAGTGCTTCCCAGGTGATTTCAGCCATGGCATGATTGGCGAGGCCGGGACGCGACTTGCAAACCCAGTGCCGTTCCAACCGGCAGCCCGTCATCGCCGCGGCGTGCTCGGCGTTGCGGTCGAGCGCGGCAGTAACCTGCTCCGCCATGGCAATCGTCGGTACCCGCATCATATACTGGATCTCGGCAAGACCCGCCGGAAGATTGTCGGCTGTCGCCTGCCCCGCTGTCAGGATTGCTTCGCTGATCGACCAGCCGCCCTGGTGCGGCAGCATGGAATCGCGCAACGCCTTCGACGCCATGTACATCATCATCAGCGCGTCATTGGCACCCGGCGCACGAACCGCCGAATGCGATTGCGGGATGGGCGCGCCATCACTCAATCCCCATCGCTCCGGTTTATCGCAGACGAAACGGTAGATCATCGAATAGGCGGCGCCGCAATGGGTGTCCCAGCGCACGGTATTGCACAGAGGCAGCATATAGAACGGATGAAACGAGATCATGCCGTCGAGCCCGTCATAGTAGCCCTTGGCCGCGTGGATCGGCTTGGAACCGCGAACTTTCTCGGCGGGCTCACCTGTAAAACGCAACGTCCCGGCGATACCATGTTGCTCCATCGCCGCCTTGGTTGCCAGCAACCCGCCAAGGCTGGAAATGCCAAGACCCGAATGCGGATCAGTATGGCCGCCCGCGTGCTCGTCGAGCCCGGCTCTTGGACGTTTGAGGGTGGCCGCATCCTGACAGTTGCCTGGTACCGCATCGTACTCAGCATACATGCCGATCGTCGGCGACGTGCCATTTGTTCCGGCCTTGTTCGTCCAATGGGCACAGAACGCCGTTGGCATGCCGCCGGACCCTGCCTCCACATCGAAACCTTCTTCGCGCAGTCGCGCCACATACCAGTCCGCCGACTGATATTCGCGCCATGCGGTTTCGCCGAAGTCGAAGATCGTGCGGGTCCAGGACGACAGATCACCCTCGTGATCGTCGACGAATTTCAATGCCAATGCCGCTGCTGCCGTGATCAAATTGTGTCTCCCGCTGCCGGGAGATAATCATCTGGAAGGCGGGACAAAAAGTGATATGTTTTTTCAAAACGTGCAAATTCCATTCACCTCTCCTTCAGGACCGTTCAATGCGGATACCATCCACCCAAGCACTTCGCGCGCTGGAAAGCTTTGCCCGACATGGGAGCGTTTGGCGGGCCGCGGAGGAATTGCACCTGACCCGAAGCGCCGTCAGTCACCAGCTGCGGCTGCTCGAGCGCGATCTCGGGTTCGAGCTGCTGCAACGGGACGGAAAGGGCGTCACGCTGACGCCTCGCGGCCGCAAATATGCCAATGATGTCCGCAAGGCGCTCATCGTCATCGATGATGCGGGCGAACGGCAAAGCCCGGGTGGCACTGGCGGTTCGCTATGCATCAGCTGCACGGCGGGATTCGCTTCGCTGTGGCTATGCACCCATATCGCCGAGTTCCAGGAGAAGTATCCGGACGTGGCCCTGCGCATCATAACGCCGCGCAAACTCGACGATGTCAGCGATGCCAGCGTCGACCTCTTTATTGCGTTCGGCGACGGCAATTGGCCCAATCGTTCGGTCGAGCTACTATGCGAGGTTGAATTCACGCCGCTTTGCAGCCCTGTTCTTCTCAACAATCTGGGAGGCATCGCCGAGCCGAAGGATATCTTGCGGGCGCCGTTGTTACACCTCGGCGATTTCGAGGACTGGACCCGCTGGCTTGCACTCGCCAATGTCGACAATCCCGATTCGGAACGAGGCATCGTCTTCTCCGACATGAACCTCGTCTACTCCGCGGCCATCACCGCGCAGGGAATTGCCATGGGCGATGAACTCACGTGCCGCAAAGCCATGAGAGCTGGTCAACTCATCCGGCCGTTCGATCTCAGCATCAAATCACCGAAGTCGTATTTTCTTGTCACGGATTATGCGAAAATCGATCATGCTGCTCAGCTTGCATTCACGCAATGGTTGAAATCGCGCTTGTCGCAAACCCGCAATGCGTGACACATAGCCATGAGCGCTCTCGCGCAGTGGCGTGAATTTCATTCACGTATCGCGGCAATATAATTCAATTGTCGAGACCGCAGATTGTGCCTAGGCTTCTCACAAAAGCAGGGGAAAGAGGTCTCAATGCCTCAAAGCATTCAACCAGGCGATGCGAAAGCCGCCGAGATCAAGGCTGTATCGATTGGCAAGACGTTCGGCGCGTTCCATGCGCTGAAAAATCTCTCGCTCGACATAGGTCGGGGCGAGTTCCTTACCCTTCTCGGTCCGTCCGGTTCAGGCAAAACGACCTTTCTCATGATCCTTGCCGGGTTTACGGCTCCAACCACCGGCCGCTTGATGATGGATGGCAAGGACATCACCGACGTACCCGCTGAAGACCGCTCCTATGGCATGGTGTTTCAGGGTTACGCGCTGTTCCCGCATCTGACCGTCGAGCAGAACATTGCCTTCCCGCTGAAGGTGCGCGGCCGTTCATCCGGCGATATCAAGCGAAAAGTCGCCGAGATGGTAGAGCGCGTCGGCCTTATTGGCCACGAAAAGAAGCTCCCAGCGAAGCTTTCGGGAGGTCAACAACAGCGCGTGGCCCTCGCCCGCGCTCTGGTGTTCGAACCCTCCGTTCTCCTGCTGGACGAGCCTTTTTCGGCTCTCGACAAGAACCTGCGCGAAATGATGCAGCAAGAAGTCAAACGCCTGCACCAGGAGACCGGCACGACCTTCGTTTTCGTCACGCACGACCAGTCCGAAGCGCTCGCCCTATCGTCGCGGGTCGCCATTTTCAATCATGGCGAACTCTTGCAGGTTGGCAAGCCACAGGACGTCTATGAGCGGCCGTCGAACCGCTTCGTCGCCGAGTTCCTCGGGGAGATCAATCTTCTGCCGCTCGACACCGTAGAATTGAACGGCGAAACCGCCGCGGGGAAATTCGAGGACGGGACCATCGTCCTCAACAAATCCATTACCTTGGCGGGAAAGAAAGCCGTTGCCGCTGTCCGGCCGGAACATATGTTCATCTCGGCATCGCCGCAAACGTCGGACTGCAACGCCATCACCTGCCGGGTCGAAGGCGCCACCTATTTCGGCGCGTCGACCAAGTATCATCTGCGAACGCGCAGCGGAACCAGGCTTGCGGTTTCAATGCCCACCGCCTCGACGTCGCCGATAGCGCCACAATCCGATGTGTGGGTTTCATGGCCGGTGCACCAGGGCTTTTTACTGCCTGATGGAGGTTAGGCAGCATTCGGAATGTACCAAATAACATCCAGAGGGAAACAAAATGGACAATGCATTTCAAAAGGACTGCCTCGAAATACTGGCCAGTAAGGTCGACAAAGGGGAAATCAGTCGCCGCCGCTTTACACAGATGGCGGCAATGCTGCTCGCAGGCGCTCCTGCGCTCCTGCGCTCAACTGGTTCATACGCACAAGCGAAGGAACTCGTTCTGGTCAACTGGGGCGGCGACGCCATGACGGCCTATGACAAAGCCTATGGCCAACCGTTCACCAAGGAAAGCGGCATTACGGTGAAGATGGATGGTTCCGGTCCGACGGAAGGGGCCATCACTGCCCAGTTCAAAAGCGGCAAACCAAGCTGGGATTTGATGGACATCGACCCCTTCTCCGGCATTTCGCTTGGCAAGCAGGGCATGCTGGAAGAGATCGACTACAAGATCGTCGACAAGAACAAGATGCGACCCGGCTTTGGTTGGGATCATGCGGCCTCGACCTATTTCTTCTCCTACATCATCGCTTATGATTCTTCGAAATTCGGCGACCAGGCCCCAACCGGCATGGCCGACTTCTTCGACGTGAAGAAGTTTCCCGGCAAACGATCGCTCTACAAGTGGGGCTCGGCCATGTGGGAAGCTGCACTTCTCGCCGATGGTGTTGCACCGGAAAAGCTCTATCCGCTGGACCTCAAGCGCGCGCATGACAAGATTGCCGCGTTCAAGGAAAATGTTGTGGCCTATTGGGGCGGCGGCGCGGAAAGCCAGTCTGTTTTGATGGATGGCGAAGCCTCGATGGCACTCATCTGGTCGACACGCGCCTCATTGCTGGAGCAGGATTCGGGCGGCAATATCAAGTTCATCTGGGATCAGGGGCTGATTTCTCCCGGTGCGCTCGGCGTTATGAAGGGTAATCCTGGTGGCAAGGACAATGCGATGAAATTCATCGCCAGCGCTCAGACGCCGGAACGACAGCTGGAGATGTTCAACATGCTTGGTCAGGGCCCGGCAAATCCGGCGACGGACGCACTGATCCCGGCGGACAAGAAACGCATCAATCCCGTCGATCCTGCCAACATGTCCAAGCAGGTCCCGCTGGACATGGAATGGTATGCCGAGAATTACGGCAAGGCATTTGACGAATACACCAAAGTCATCTCCGCTTGATCGCTCTTGGCGCGAAAATGAGGTTTTCGCGCCAAGCCTCTGATTCATAATGCCAGGAAAGCGAATGATCGGAAAATCGATCACCTCCAGAAAGATTCTGTTGCTGGCGCCGCTGTTGCTGTTCCTCGGCCTTGCCTATGTCGTTCCATTTCTGGGTGTGGTCCGCTGGAGTTTCACCATGCCCGAAGTCGGGCTCGGCCAATACCGGGCTCTGATGACGGATCCTCTCGTCCAATCCGTCTTCATCCGCACCTTGCGGATTTGCCTCATCGTGACTGCCGCGGGGCTCGTCACCGCCTATGCAATCGCCTATGTGTGGGTTCGGGGCAGTTCGGTTCAGCGCATGCTGGCGGAATTCTGCATCCTGGTTCCTTTCTGGATATCGGTCCTGACGCGGGCCTTCGGCTGGCTGGCGATGCTGTCAAACCGGGGGCTCATCAACACGTGGCTGCAATCGGCCGGCATCATCAGCGAACCGCTTGCACTCGCACGCAATGAGCTTGGCGTCATCATCGGCATGACACATTTCCTCATACCCTTTGCGGTGTTTCCCATCGCTTCGGCCATGCGCAGCATCGACGAACGTGTTTTGCTCGCGGCACGCGGCATGGGTGCGTCGCGAACGCGCATTTTCTGGACCGTCTTCGTACCGTTGACCTATGGCGGGTTGATCGGTGCCGCACTGATTGTATTCGTCTTCGCGCTTGGATTCTTCGTCACACCGGCAATCCTTGGCGGCGGCCGCAGCGTCATGGTGGCGGAACTGGTTTATCTCCGGATATTCCAGAGCCCGGATTGGGGGCTGGGCGCGGCGATCAGCGTTGTCCTCGTCTTGTTCATCGGTATTCTTCTGGCACTGATGCGACGCTTCATCAAACCTGCGCATCTGATTGGATAATATGAGTTCATCTCGTCCAGGCCCGGTCATTCTAATTGTTGCAACAGCGGTAGCGCTCTTCCTGCTGATGCCGTTGATCGCCGTCATACCGGTGTCCTTCACACCCGCGCGCTTTCTCTCCATGCCCTCCGGCAATCTTTCCCTGCGGCATTACCAGGCGTTGATCGACAATCCTGCCTGGGGCCAGAGCATCCTGCTCAGCCTGCGCATCGGCATCCTGTCGAGCGCGATAGCCACGGCGTTGGCAACCATGTTCGGGCTCGGCATCTGGATGTTCCAGCCGCGCTTTTCGGCGCTGCTGATCGGCTTCGTGCTATTGCCCCTGGTAGTGCCACCCGTCGTTTCAGCCATGACATTGTATTTCCTGATGACAACGCTATCGAGTTTCAACAGCTGGATCGGTTATGACACGTGGCTGGGCGTGGCGCTCGCCCACGCCGTGATGATCACGCCCTTCGCGGTGGTGCTCATCCTTGTCGCGCTCTATCAGGTCGATCGTCGCATAGACCTTGCCGCACGCGGGCTCGGCGCCAATCTGGCAACACGCGCCTTCAGGATCATCATTCCCAACATCAAGTTTGGCATCGCCACGGCGGCGCTGCTCTCTTTCGTGCTGTCGTGGGAGGAGATCGGCGTGACGCTGTTCATCACCAGCGTCAACGCGATCACGCTGCCGCGTCTGATGTGGATGGGACTACGCGACAACATCGATCCTGCTATCGCCGCGATCTCGGTTCTGCTGATCGTAATCACGGCAATCATTCTCGCTTTCAGAATATTCGTTGACCGGCGCAGGACGACAGATCCGCAATGATTGCAGACGAGATTCTCAAGGAACTGCGCTTGATCGTCGGCGCCAGCGGCGTGAAGACCGGCGATATACTCAGCCTCATTCATCCCGGTTCCGATGGACGCAATCTCGATGCCGGTGTGATGGTCGTCCCGAGAAATACCGCAGAAGTCGCGTCGGTGCTGCGTCTTTGCAACGAGCACCGTATTGCTGTCGTTCCGCATGGCGGACGCACCGGGCTCGTGGGTGGCGGCGTATCGGCAATCGGAGAAATCATTCTTTCCCTTGCTGCCCTGAACAGGATCGAATCTCTTTCAGCCGACGGCGGAACCGCCACTGTCGGGAGCGGCCTCACATTGCAATCGCTCCAGGAAGCGGCCGCAAAGGTGGGCCTCGCCACCGGCATCGATATTGCTGCGCGCGGCAGCGCCACCATCGGCGGCATGATCTCGACCAATGCGGGCGGCATGGAGGCGTTTCGCCATGGTGTCATGCGTCATCGTGTTCTTGGCCTCGAGGTGGTGCTGCCCGACGGCACGATCATGACCGATATGACACAGGTGACGAAATCCAACGAAGGCTACGACCTGAAGCAGTTGTTCATCGGAGCCGAGGGCACGCTCGGCATCATAACGCGGGCGGTCCTCAGGTTAGCGCCCGCCGACGAATTCACGGCGACGGCACTCGTCGCCTGCCCCTCTGCAACCGATGCGATTACTCTGTTCCGCAAGCTCCAACGGCGTCTTGATGTCCTTCGCGTGGAGTTCATGGCACGGGACTATTTTGCGTTGGCGTCGGCAAATCTCGGCCCCGCTTCCCTCGCTGCATTTACCGAAGCGCCGGCATATCTCATCCTGGAAATTGACGCAGCGGATCAGCAGACGGCGCAATCAGACCTTGAAGAAGCACTCGCCGAGGCCATCGAACAAGGACTTATCGTCGATGCAATCCTCGCCCAGAGCGAGAAGGAGCGCACCGAAATCTGGAATATCCGAGAGGACAGCAGCGTGGTCGATCGCGTTCATCCGAACGGCCACTGGTTCGATATCTCGGTGCCATTGCAAGGACTCGAAACATGGCTGGCGTCCTTCAACCAAGGCGTCGCCACGCTCGGAGCGGACGTTCGAGGTTTTGCGTTCGGGCATCTCGGCGATGGTAATTTGCATGTCGGCGTTGCGGGAGCCCCGGACAAGGATGCCGCCAAGGCAATCGTCTACGCCAGTCTACGCGAATTAGGCGGATCGTTTTCGGCAGAACACGGTATCGGCCTGGATAAATCGGAGGAATTGCGGGCATTTGCCGATCCGGTGAAACTCGCCCTCATGCGCTCGATCAAGGCCCTGCTCGATCCGAACGGGGTCATGAATCCGGGCAAAGTACTCTGAATTGGACAGCGTCTACGCCTGATGTCCGCTTATGTCAGAGCCCGCCGTCGGCGAGAAGCGCCTGTTCCAGATCGTCGCGGTGAGCGAGATTGCCGTAACCACGAGAAACGCCACGGAAAAGTCGCCAAGCTTGGGGTCGGTGTGATCTTGCACAAGCATCGAGGTGTTCAGGGCCAATGCGCCGACACAGATACCGAGCGACAGCATCAATTGCTGGAAGGTCGTGTAAAAGCTTGTCGCCGAACTCATCCGCTCTCGATCGATCTGGTCAAAAGCGACAATATTGTAGGCCGTGAACTGGAACGACATGAAGAACCCGCAAAAGAACAGGATCGTGAAGATGAGCCAGATTGGCCAATCCGGACGGAAGAACGCACACAGCGCATAGCCAAGCGTTGAAATCCAGCCGATGACAGTCAGGCTGTCGCGAAAGCCATATCTTTTGAGGATTTTGCCGGCCGTCGCCTTCATCAGCATCGACCCAAGCGCTGTTGCAACCACGATGCCCCCGGCGGAAGCCGCCGATAGGCCGAACTGCAGTTGCAGCATCAGAGGCAACAGGAATGGTTGTGCGCCTTGCGTAATGCGGGTCAGCGAACCAGCCATGACCGACTCCTTGAAACTCGGGACCCGCATCAGGGAAAAATCGAGGATCGGCGACGGGTGGTTGCGCGCGTGGCGCAGATAGGTGGCACCGAAGACCAGTCCGATGGCGATGAGAAGAATAGACGTCCGCGCCTCGCCGCTTCGACTGGACATTTCAAATCCGAACAGCAGAGAACCGAGCGAGACGCCGGAAAGAAACAGTCCGAAGCTGTCGAATTTGCCCTTCGATTCACCCTTGAATTCCTCGATGTATATCGAAACCAGGATGAATCCGAGAACGCCGATCGGAACGTTGATGTAGAATATCCAGCGCCAATCCAGATAGGTGACGATCAAGCCGCCAACCGGCGGTCCGAGTATCGGGCCGATCAGCGCTGGCACTAGCAGCCATGACATCGCCGCAACGAAGTCCTTGCGCTGGACGCTGCGCATCAGAACCAGACGCCCAACCGGCATCATCATCGCGCCGCCAAGCCCTTGGATCAGCCGTGCAAACACCAGAAACGTCAGGTTCGGCGCCTGAGCACAGAGAATCGACCCGAGCGTGAAGACGCCAATCGCGGTTCGGAAAACCGTGCGGGAACCAAAGCGGTCTGCCACCCGGCCGCTGGCAGGAATGAAAATGGCCAGGCTCAGGAGGTACGATGTCAGCGCGATACTCATTGATGGCGGGCTGACGCCGAAGTCGCGCGCCATCGTCGGCAGCGCGGTCGCAAGGACTGTTGCGTCGAGTTGCTCCATGAACATGGCGCTGGCGATGATCAGGGCGATCAGGCGAAAATTCGGAGCCGGTTTTAGAGTCGTCCCGATGGGAGCGCTCGGCTGGCCGGTAGCGACCTGACAAGTCTGGTCTGACATCGCTGGAATAGCTCTCGATGGCACGGTCGGATCAAGATGGAGGCAACCGCAGATAGTAAGCACTTAGTGGCTCGGATGAGCGGGATATAATCCTCGACGCTGGCTATGGCCATATATCTTTTCGCTTTTCTGCATGGCGCGACAAAAAAGCCTCAGGTTGAAATTGAGCCCCCCGTCACAACTCCGAGTCCTCATTGCGGGAAATTCGGCTCGCGCCTTTTTTCTGGTCTGTCATTTTAATCGGGTCCGGTACCGGCAGGACGATAATTTTCAAAAATCGGCCATCTCCAAAATAATATGCCTCTCCATACACTACCAATTCAGTAGAGTATGGTGAGGCTGGCCACATCAGCTTTGCCGACACGTTTTGATCAATGGGAGAGCACAATGCCTAAGACAGAATCAAACGCCATTACGCTCGGCACCAAAGCCGCTGATTTCATTTTGCCGGATGCGGAGGGAAAACTTTATGAGCTTTCGAGCTTCTCCGAAAAGCCCGCCCTGCTCGTCACTTTCATCTCCAACCGCTGTCCGTTCGTTGTACTGCTGCGTGAAGCGCTTGCACAGTTTGCGCTCGAATATGCACCGAAGGGATTGCAGATCGTCGCCATCAACAGCAATGACGCCAAGGCGCATCCGGAAGAAACATTGGCGCGCATCGGCGAGGAAGTCGCCAACTTCGGCTATGCATTTCCTTATCTGAAGGACGAGTCACAGACCGTCGCCAAGGCCTATCGCGCCGCCTGCACGCCCGACCTGTTTCTTTTCGACTCGGAGCGCCGCCTCGCCTATCACGGCCAGTTCGATGATGCGCGTCCTGGCAATGGCAAGCCTGTAACGGGCGCAGATATCAGAGCCGCTGTAGATGCTGTCCTCCTTGGCCAGAAGCCGTCTGACAAGCAGGTCGCATCCATCGGCTGCAACATCAAATGGCTGGAAGGCAATGAGCCGTCCTCCCTTTCCCACGCTGCCTGAGAATTTCCGAAACAACCGCCAGACCCGACGAGGGTTTGACGTTTCGGCCTACCGGAGAACGCATGTCATCTGAGCGTGTAAAATCGACTGGCAATGACCCGCTGCATTTGCAGGCCGATGTGCTGGTGCTAGGCGGCGGTCCTGCCGGCGCATGGGCTGCTCTCGCTGCTGCAGAAGATGGGGCTCGTGTCGTCCTCGCTGACAAGGGCTATCTTGGCACGAGCGGCGCCACAGCTCCGTCCAACACCGGAACCTGGTGCGTTCCGCCGGGCGAAAATCGTGGTCAGGCCGTCGAGCGCCGCTGGCAGCGGACCGGCGGCCTCGCCGATCAGCGGTGGATGCTGCGCTGCGTCGATCAGGCTTACGAGAATCTGGTGAAGCTCTCCGAATGGGGCTACCTGTTTCCGCACGAAGATGACGGCCGGCTCTATATCGCCAACCTTCGCGGCCCGGACTACATGCGGTTCATGCGACGGCGCGTGCTGAAGGCCGGTGTCACCGTGCTTGACCATCACCCCGCTCTTGAACTTCTATCGAATGGCGATGCGATCACAGGCGCTTCCGGCGTGGACCGGCAGCACAACCGCGACTGGAGCGTCGAGGCAAACGCCGTTGTCCTCGCGACAGGCGGCTGTGCCTTTCACGAGCGCATCCTCGGCGCCACCGGCCTCACCGGAGATGGCTACCTTATGGCCGCGGAAGCCGGGGCGCATCTTTCCGGTATGGAGTTCACCGGGAAGTACACCCTTGCCCCCTATGAAACATCGCTCAACAAAGGCCTGCCCTACAGGTGGGCCACGTTCTACCGCGAGGACGGTTCGCCTCTCCTCGACGCAAACGGCGAACAGGTATCCAACGGCATTGGCGAGCGCGAGAAGGATATCGCAAAGGCGCTGATTGACGGTCCGGTTTTTGCTCGTCTCGACCATGCCGAGCCCGCCTTGCAGGATTGGCTGCGCCGGGGCCAGCCCAATTGCTTCGTGCCTCACGATCGTGCGGGCATCGATCCCTTCAACGACCTGTTCCGCATCACCTTGCGGGCCGAAGGCACGGTACGAGGCACCGGCGGCATCATGCTCGCGACGGCCGATTGCGGCACGGGCGTTCCCGGGCTCTACGTCGCCGGCGACGCGGCCAGCCGCGAGAACATGACAGGCGCGGTGTCGGGCGGCGGCGCTGTCAATTCGTCCTGGGCTATTGCCAGCGGCTGGTGGTCCGGCAAAGGCGCTTCAACTCACGCGCGTAAATCAGCGCGGAACGCCTTCCGTTCCATATCGAAACCCCTGGGCGAAGCGGGACTGCGACCGGCTGGAAACGCTCGCGCGGACCTGCGCACCGCTGAAATCATCGAAGCTGTTCGCGCCGAGGTCATTCCGCTGGAAAAGAATTATTTTCGCGACGGTACAACTTTGCACACCAGTAGCGAGCGGCTGGAGAGCCTGTGGAATGACGTACGTCAACACCTCCACGCCGAGGGAGTGGATCGTGTTCGCAGTCGTGAGACCGCGTCGATCACGGCTTCGGCGCGCTGGTCGCTGGCGTCCGCGCTCGCCCGCAATGAAAGCCGCGGCATGCATCGGCGGACAGACCGTCCCGGCAACGATCTCGCATTTGCCCGGCGCATCCTTGTGAGCGGGATTGATGCGATCAGCATTGGCGAAGCGCAAATCAGTCGCGAGGGCATCGCGTCATGATTGAGATTGTCTCCGCAAGCCGTTGTATTGAATGCGATATCTGCGTCAAGGTTTGCCCCGCGAATGTATTCGATGCGGTGCCGGATTCGGCACCCGTCATCGCGCGCCAAGACGATTGCCAGACTTGCTACCTCTGCGAAATCTATTGTCCCGTCGACGCGCTTTACGTCGCGCACCGCGCCGAAGGTCCCTTTCCGATCACAGAAGCCGAGGTCGAGGAGCGCAATCTGTTTGGCAGTTATGCCCGTGCGCTCGGCTGGAAACGCGGCAAGGCCGGCGGAACCGAACATGACCCGACGCATCGCATTCGCGTCGCCGCAGTTTGAAGGAGAATGCAAATGGACCGAATTGTCGTCTCCGGTATCAGAAAAACGTTCCAGCTCAAGCCCGGTCAATATGTGACTGTCGACGGCGAGGAGACTGACCGCGTCACCGTCCTCGATGGCGTCGATCTGAACATTCGCAAGGGCGAGTTCATCACGCTTGTCGGGCCGAGCGGAAGCGGCAAATCTGTGCTGCTCGATATCATCGGCGGGTTGACACAGGCGAGCAAGGGCATCGTGCAACTGGATGGTACCACCATCACCAGGCCAGATCCCAAGACTGGCTATGTGTTCCAGCAATATGCGCTCTTCCCTTGGCGCACTGCCCTGTCGAACATCGAATATGCCCTGGAAGTCCGCGGTGTACCAAAGCGCGAACGGACTGACCGCGCGCGCTATTTCCTCGCTCTGTTCGGACTGTCCGGATTCGAGGATCGCTATCCCAATCAGCTTTCCGGTGGAATGCAGCAGCGCGTGGCCATCGCCCGCGCCTTGGCGAGCAACCCCGAGGTGCTGTTGATGGATGAACCATTCGCAGCGCTCGATGCGCAGACGCGCGAAATCCTGCAGAGTGAACTTCTGAAGATCTGGGAGAAGATCAACACCACCGTCATCTTTGTCACGCACTCCATCGACGAGGCGATTTATCTCGCCGACCGCATCGTCGTGATGACCGCTCGTCCCGGCACGGTAAAGGAGATCATCGATATCGATCTGCCGCGCCCGCGTGATGGCGACATTCGATCCAGCACGGAATTCAACGCACATCGCGCCCGGGTTTGGGAAGCACTGCGTGATGAAGTCAACAAGGCGCAAAAGGATTGGGCGTTGTCGCCTGCTTACGCCAACTGAAGATCCAGGGAACGGAAACATGGCCTATATCAGCGAAAAACCGGGCATCGGCATCAGGTTGCCATCAATTGTAGCGGGCAGTGCTGCCCGGCCTGCCCGCAAGCACAAGACAGCGCGCGGGGACGGCACCTTCAGCTATGGCCTGCCCTTGCTCTTCCTGTTTTTCCTGCTGTGGGAAATCGCACCGCGACTTGGCTGGCTCAATCCGATCTTCTTCCCTCCGCTCAGCGATGTCTGCCGCTCGTGGATCGGCTTGGCACAAAGCGGCGTCCTCGCCAAACATATCGGCATCAGCCTGCAGCGGGCAGCGATCGGCTTTGGATTGGCGACGATTGTTGCCGTTCCGCTCGGGTTTTTGATAGGACGTTACGCGCTTTTCGAAAAGATCTCCGATCTGCTGGTTCAAACCCTGCGCAACACATCGCAGTTTGCCTTGCTGCCGGTCTTCATTCTGCTTCTTGGCATAGGCGAGGCATCCAAGATTGCGATCACATTCTATTCGTCGGTGTTCTTCCTGCTGGTGAACACGATCAGCGGCGTCAAGGCAGTCGATCCGCTGCTATTGAAGGCGGCTCGCTCGATGGGAACTTCAGATGTCGATCTGTTCCGCAAAGTCATCCTTCCGGCGAGCATTCCCTCCATCGTTGCGGGTGCGCGTCTCGCGGTGAAATCATCCATCTTCGCGGTTATCGGCGCCGAGATGCTCGCTGCCAAATCCGGCCTCGGTTACCTCATCCAGCAATCGCAGCTGATGATGGAAACCGGCGATATGTATGCCGGCATTCTGACCATGACACTCATCGGGCTGGTCGTGAATTATCTGCTGGTCTGGTTCGAGCGTTGGGCGACCTCGTGGAAGGGCCAATCGGACGCGTCACCTCACTGAGATTCTTCATTTTCTGCAATCGCCAACGAAGGAACCATATTATGACGATTTCGAACAACGGCGTCTTACGCCGCTCCCTCATAAAGGCGGTCGCCGCCTCGCTGATCGGTTTGACGAGCCTCGCCCTGCCCGCAGTCGCGCAGGAAAAGCCTGATGTCATTCGCATCGGCAGTACCGCACCCGGCCACCTGAAATTCATCCTCGCCCAGCATGATGGCTGGCTGGAGAAGGAATTCGCCAAGGATGGCATCAAAGTCGAACTTGTGACCTTCACCGGTGGTGGTTCCGAGGCAACCACTGCCCTTGCAACCGGAGCCATTGAAGTCACCTACACCGGCAACAACCCTGCCCTGCGGGTCGCCGCATCGGGTGCTGATGTCAAGCTGATCGGCATCTCCAGTTTCGTCAAAACGGGTGGCTCGGCCATCATCGTTTCGACGAACTCGCCGTTGAAAACTGTCGCCGACTTGAAGGGCAAGAAGGTCGCGTATCTTGCCGGTACGGTGCGTCATTCGAATTTCAGCAAGGCGCTGAAAAGTGCCGGCTTGAAGATCGACGACGTCGAATCGCTCAATCTGCCATTCGAGGCTTCGGGCCCTGCACTGCTGCGTGGTGACATCGACGCAATCGTGGAGACAGACAGCACGGCGGCAAAACTCGTCGATACCGGCCAGGCACGCATTCTTCTCGATGGATCGGAGCATCCCGAATGGGCCGTGCCGAACGTCATTTCGGTCAATGGCGCCTTTGCGGAAAAATATCCGGACCTGGTCAAGCGCCTGCTGAAGGTCGATATACAGATTTCGCGCTGGGCCGACGCGCATCCGCAAGACACGATCAAGATATTTGTCGACGAAACAAAGTCCTCGGAAAAGTCCGTTCGCAAGACCTATAAGGACGGTGTGTTCTACCAGGACCCGAAGATCACCGACGAAGCACTTAATTCGCTCAAGGAAGAAGAGAAGTTCATGGCAGAGGCAAAGCTTTTGAAAGGGACGATCGACTACGGCAAATGGGTCGATACCAGCTATCTCGACGCTGCCTACAAGGAACTCGACGCCAATCAATAATCGGCGAGCCACGTTGACAAATCCGGTTGCCGGGCCTGAATTGCGGGCCCGGCACTTCGATATTGGGCCGCGCAGCGTCGTGGCGCCCCGCATGAATGCACTGAGGTTATGAAATGACGACTGCACTATCGGACGGCAAGGAAACAGCCGTCACAGCGCGGCAACCGCGACTTGTCGCTCTCGTTGTTGCAGTCGCCTTCTTCATGCAGATGCTCGACGGCACCATCATCACAACCTCCCTGCCCCAGATGGCACATTCATTCGGCATCGAGCCGGTGGCGATGAGCATCGGTATCACCGTCTACATGTTGTCGATGGCCGTTTTCATCCCGATTTCGGGCTGGATGGGTGATCGTTTCGGCGCTCGCAACGTCTTCATTGCTGCCATCGCTATTTTTACGATCGCCTCGCTTGTCTGCGGTCTGTCGGAAACGCTTTGGCAATTCGTCGGCGCGCGTGCCGTTCAGGGCGTCGGCAGCGCCTTGATGACGCCGGTGGGGCGCATGATCGTGCTGCGCAATGCCGAAAAGTCTGAGCTTGTCTCGGCTATCGCGCTCATTACATGGCCCGCACTGTTCGCGCCGGTCATCGGCCCTGTCCTTGGCAGCTTCATCACCACCTATCTGAGCTGGCACTGGAACTTTCTCATCAACATACCGCTCGGCGTCCTGGGCATTCTGCTGGTCCTCAAATTCGTTCCGGATCAACGCGAAGTATCCGTTGCGAAATTTGACATGAAAGGCTTTGCGCTCTCCGCTGCCGGTCTGGCCCTTGTCCTTTCCAGCCTCGAATCCTTCACCCATGGCATCCACGAGTTCTACATCGCCGTCGCCATGCTTGCCTGCGGTTCACTCTTGTCGGTCGTGGCCGCCAGACATTTTCTGCAGGTCAAAAATCCGCTGCTGGATCTGTCAGTCTTCAAGATCCACACCTTTGCCATCGCCACGGCAGCCTCCGGAACGGCAGGGCGGGTCTCGATAAACTCGGCGCCATTCCTGTTGCCGCTGCTTTTTCAGGTAGGATTCGGCTTCAGTGCTATCAGGACGGGCACTTTCATCCTGGTCTATTTCATCGGCAATCTCGGCATGAAGATCGTTACCACACCGCTCCTCAGGCGGTTTGGCTTCCGTTCCATCCTTTGCTTCAACGGTTTGATCGCAGCGCTGTCCCTCGCTGCCTGTTCGCTTCTATCGGCCGAAACGCCGGAGATCATCTCTTTTGCGCTTCTGCTCATCGCTGGCCTGTCGCGTTCGATGCAGTTCACGGCGCTCAACACATTGACCTTCGCAGACATCAACGCTTCACAGCGCAGTTCTGCGTCGACGCTTTCCAGCATGCTCCAGCAGATGTCGATGCTGCTTGGCGTCGCCATCGCCGCCATGGCCCTCAACGTGTCGCAAATGGCTCACGGCAATGCCACCACAACGTTGACGGATTTTCGCACGGCATTCTTCGTCGTCGGTCTCATCGGCGTCGTGTCTGCACTTCGTTTTCTGGAATTGCCGTGGAACGCCGGAGCCGAAGTCTCTGGCCACGCAAGGAAGACATGAGCCCCGCTTCAGCCGGCCAGCTTGGTGACGAAATCGGCATCGCCGCGCAACGTATTGCTTACGGTACAGATCTCTTCGGCAGCCTCGACGATCTCCTGCTTCGTTGCGCTGTCGAGTTCACCGTCGATCTCGATGGAAATATCGAACCGGGCGATGCGCGAAGGCCCCTCATGCGCCTTTTCGCCCGTCACGTGCACCCGGACTTCGCCGAGTCTGTCGGCAACGCCGAGTCGGCTAGCGGCAATACGCGCACTCAATGCAATACACGCCGACAGCGAACTGTACAGCAAATCGATCGGGCTGAAGCCGGGTTCGGAAACCGAGGTAACAACCCCGATCTTGCCTCCCGTCTCCGAGGTGACGAGCGGCAGTTCCTTGGGTGGGAGTACGGCCGTTGCGCCCACCGCCCTTGTTCTGATCTTGAGTTCAGACATCTCGTATTCCCGACACCATGTGCCCAGACTCTACTCAGCGCGCGTGCGAAACGCTACCGCTTTGTGCCTTCTCGAGCGCTCTCATGGCTTCGAACAGCATTTCCCTGTCGCGTTGATGCGCCTCAAACAGCGCAACGAAGGCAGGATTGCTGATCTCGTGAGGTTTCGGCGCGGCTTTGGCGCGATCAAGGCTGTTGTCTGCAGTGCGCCTCGCGGCGACGACGCGCTGCTTTGCTGCGTCGATTACAGAGAGAGCCTGGCGCTTGCCACCTGTCGGCATGGTTGATCCCGCTTCGGTTCCTGCAATCAAGGATTGCAAAAACTGTCCGCTGGCCTCATTCACACGCTCGACCGGTCTACCGTTCATGCCATACGCTTTTCGTTCACGAATTCACTTCACCCGAGCATAAATCCTTGCTCCTCCGGGCAGAACGCACCGGGACTCAAATTTTCTCCGAATATGAGTAAACAATTCCCGTTTCTGGCAGGTTCTGGAAAACCAATTGCGGCAACGGCGTTTAGGGCTTGGGTGGGCGGATTCGCTCCCCGACTATCCGCCTCGAAATATTCGGTCCAATGTCTGAATAAATCGCGACGCAGCGTGTTCTCCACATGTCAGATTGTCATTCGGAGATAGAACTCATGAAACACTCGATCACATCCACCCTGCTCGGCGCCAGCCTCGCCCTGGCTGCTTTTTCCATGCCGGCCTTTGCTGCGGGCGGCGGCGGTACCGACGATTCTGCCACGACGCCTACCTGCCCCAAGGGCCAGGTCTGGAGTTCCAAGGCTAAGAAATGCGTCAAGAAGACCAGCAGCGCCGTTCCGGACAAGGACCGTACCGAGTACGCCTACACGCTGGCCAAGGCCGGACGCTATCAGGAAGCCCTGGAAATGCTCGATACATTGAAGGATCCCAACACCAAGGAAGCACTCAACTATCGCGGTTACGCCACACGCAAGCTGGGCCGTACCGACGAAGGCATCTCCTGGTACAAGAAGTCCCTCGCGCTCGATCCGAAATACGCAAAGGTTCGCGAATATCTGGGTGAAGCCTATGTCATCAAGGGTCAGCTTGATCTCGCCAAGGATCAGTTAATGACGATCAAGTCGATCTGCGGAACCACGTGCGAGGAATATCGCGATCTCCATGAGGCGATTGAAAAGCC
Source organism: Phyllobacterium sp. 1468 (assembly GCF_031455525.1). Taxonomy (NCBI): domain Bacteria; kingdom Pseudomonadati; phylum Pseudomonadota; class Alphaproteobacteria; order Hyphomicrobiales; family Phyllobacteriaceae; genus Phyllobacterium; species Phyllobacterium sp. 1468. The sequence continues at coordinate 86,800 of NZ_JAVDSX010000007.1, forward strand.
CTCGAAGATCTAGCGGGCCGCCGTCGCCTGGCTGAAGGCGGTTGTGATTTGTTCACAAAGAAGGGATCAAGGTGACCATCGCCCATCGCCAACTTTCTGCTTATAGTCGGGCGACACCAGACGCGTCGTCAGCGGCGGATGTCCGCAGTGGACCTGTCTGGACGGAGGCAATCATCGCGAGCGAACACGAAATCCGGGCGAGCCTTGCCCAGTATCTCGGCCGGCTCTGGCGGTACGGTATTGTACTGTCCCGCCAGCGCGACGTTGCTGATGATCTTGTGCAGGCGACCTGTGTTCGCGCGCTGGAGCGCGCCAGCCAATTCACGAGCGGGACAAGGCTTGACCGATGGCTGTTCTCGATCATGCATTCGATCTGGCTCAATGAGGTCCGCTCGCGCCGCATCCGCATGGGCAATGGTTTCGTCGATGCCGACCTAACCCTTTCCTTCGACGGCGAACATGAAACCGAAACGCACGTCACGGCTAACCAGGTCTTGCGTCAGGTAAATGAATTGCCGGAGGCGCAGAGGACCGCCGTGTTTCTTGCCTATGTGGAAGGTCTGTCCTATCGCGAGGTCGCGGAGGTCCTTGATGTACCAATTGGCACGGTCATGAGCCGCTTGGCAACGGCCCGTGCCAAACTCGCCGAACACGCCGATCCCGATGTGAAGGCCAAACAGATGAAAGGAGGGAAATGATGGTTGATCTGAAACATGCCGAAATGCCCTCCGACGAAATGCTGGTCGCGTTTCTCGACGGCGAACTTGATGGTGAGGAGCGCGCGCGGATCGACAGGCTGATCAAGATCGATGAGGCTGTCGCCGCGCGATATGAATTCCTCTCGCGCAGTGAAATGGCCTTTTACGATGCGTTCCAGCCGCTGCTCGAAAACGCCCCGACGGCGAAGCTGGAAGCTATCCTGGGGGGCCTCCCTGCTTCGATCACCGACGATCCCGCTTCAAGGGGCATGAGCCGCCGCGGTTTCATGGCCGCAGCCATCGGGCTGGTCTTTGTCGGCGTCGCTGCCGATCGAGGCTTCCTGGCGTTCAAGCAATCTTCCAGCGATCACGATGACGACTGGCGCGCAGTTGTTGCCGAATACCTGTCGCTTTACACGCCCGAGACACTCGCCAATCTCGATAGCGACGAGCAATCGCATACCGCGCAACTACAGAACGTAGGTGACGCGCTTGGCCTCTCGCTTCCCCTGCAGGCAGTCTCGTTGCCGGGCATTCCGCTCAAACGCGCGCAGGTTCTGCAGTATGATGGCAAGCCGCTTGGGCAGATCGCCTATCTCGATCCTGAACACGGACCCATGGCTCTGTGCATCGTTCAATCATCAAGTGGACCGCGTTCACCGCAGACCGAGCGGCGACACGGCATGAACGTCGTCTACTGGTCGGATCAGGCCCATGGTTACATGCTTATCGGCCGTAACACGGCGGATGAATTGAACGATTTGGCGGAGGGGGTGCGAACAGCGCTGGCTGCCTGAGCTCTACAAAAGCCAGTGGGTATTCCATGCGGATTGGACTAGGGTAGGTATTCTGTGCATTTGACCTCGGAGGAATGTCATGCGCCCAGTCACCGAAGCGGCTGAAAGCGATGTGGCCAGATTGAGCCACGTGCGCGGCGTCACTGAGCCGGCATTGCTGGAAACCACCATCTCACAAGCGCTCGATAGTGCAGCCTCGCGTTGGCGTGAAACCGAAGCCGTTGTCTCTGTCCATCAAGGTATTCGTTGGACTTATGGCGAGCTCGGAGCAAGAACCGACGCTTTCGCCGCTGGCCTGATCGCGCTGGGGCTGCAGCGCGGCGACCGCATCGGCATATGGTCGCCCAATAATGCGCAATGGGCATTGACCCAATTCGCTGCGGCAAAAGCTGGGCTTATTCTCGTTAATATCAATCCCGCCTATCGCCTCTCCGAGGTCGAATACACGCTGAACAAGGTAGGAGTGAAAGCGTTGGTCGCGCTTGAGCGGTTCAAGACCAGCGAATATGCCGAAATGATCGAGGCCCTCGCCCCGGAAATTTCCTCGGCTGAAGGGGAGATCAACGCTTCAAGACTACCCTGTCTGAAGCATGCCATCTTGATTGGAACACAGGTTCGCCCCGGATGGATCGCGTTCGAAGATGTATCCGAGCTCGCTACAGACATTCACCGCGCCCGACTGTCAGACCGCGACGCAACAACGGATTGCGAGGATCCGGTCAACATACAATTCACCAGTGGAACGACAGGTTTGCCCAAGGGCGCCACGCTTTCCCATCGCAACATACTCAATAATGGCTTTTTCGTAGGCCGAAGCGTTGGTCTGAATCCCGGAGACCGGCTCTGCATCCCCGTCCCGCTTTATCATTGTTTCGGCATGGTCATGGCAAATCTTGGCTGCGTCGTGCACGGCGCAACCATGGTCTATCCGTCCGAAGCCTTCGACCCCTTGGCGGTTTTGAGCGCCATTGAAGCCGAGCGGTGCACGGCTCTCTATGGTGTGCCGACAATGTTCATTGCAGAACTCGGACATCCTGAGTTCGAGCGCTTCGACCTGTCATCCTTGCGGACAGGATGTATGGCAGGCTCACCCTGCCCCGTCGAGATCATGAAGCAGGTCATCGAACGCATGCACATGCGGGACGTCACCATCGCTTACGGAATGACCGAGACCAGCCCCGTCAGTTTCCAAAGTTCGGGCGAAGATCCGGTTGCCCGGCGGGTCTCGACGATCGGGCGGGTCCAACCGCACCTGGAATGCAAGGTCATCGATGTCAATGGCAATACCGTTCCTCGCGGTATGCCTGGCGAGCTCTGCACCAGGGGTTATTCCGTCATGATCGGCTATTGGGATGATCCGGAAAAGACAGCTGAAGCAATCGACGAAGATGGCTGGATGCACACCGGTGATCTCGCGACCATCGATGACGAGGGCTATGGCAATATTGTCGGACGCCAAAAGGACATGGTGGTTCGCGGCGGCGAAAACATCTATCCGCGCGAAGTAGAGGAGTATCTGTTTCGCCACTTCAAGATCAAGGACGTTGCCATCGTCGGCGTTCCTGATCCGAAGTTCGGCGAAGAACTCTGTGCGTGGATCATTTTGAAGACCGGTGAAGACGCCGACGAAGAAGAGATCAAGGCGTTTTGCCATGGACAAATTGCCCATTACAAGGTGCCGAGATACGTCCGTTTCGTTGAAGCTTTTCCTCTGACGGTAACAGGCAAGATCCAGAAATACCTTATCCGCCAACAGATGGCGGAGGAGCTCGGACTACAGGAACAGAAAACCGCCTGAAGCCCGCTATGATCAAATCCCAACGCGGCAACGTTCACCACGTCACAACAGGCCGGGACCTCCGGATCAGTTATCGATGAAGTCGCGCACAGCCTTGTTGTAGCCCTCCGGGTCCTGCAGCATGGCGAAATGGCTGGCGTTGTCGAGGATGACCAGTTTGGCGCCCGGGATCGTCTTTGCCATGTATTCCGTATGCTCACGGGTAATGGCTTCGTCGTGATCGCCGAGAACGATTGCCACTGGCGTCTTGATCTTCTTCAGATCGTCGTCACTCCAATTGGGCTGGCTTGCCCACATGCCACTGATCTGTTCGACAAAAGCGTCATACTGGTCCGGCGTAGGCGAAATCTTCTTGTAGATCTCGCCTGACTTATCAATATAGGCCGCGAAGGTCTTGTTTTTCATGACATCTGGATTGAGGCCATCGACCTTGGAGTTAGCTGCCTGCGCGAATAGCTTCGTCAGTCTCTCGGGGTGGTTCATGGCGATGTCGAGACCAATTATCCCACCGTCACTCCATCCAACCAGTGCAGTCTTGTCGACCTTCAGGAAATCGAGAAGTGCGAGGTAATCCGACGACATCAAATCGTAGCTGTAAGGATCGGCATTGCGGGTGGACCGCCCGTGGCCGCGGCTGTCGGCAACAATCACCATATGGTCTTTTGCAAGGTCGACAACCTGGGCACCCCAGATGTCGGCATAGCCGAGACCCCCATGTATGAGGAGAACGGGTGGCCCCTTGCCATAGACGGCATAATACATTTCGATGCCGTTGACTGGAGCCGTGCCGCTTTTCTCAGCCGCGGGCATTGGTGCGGGCGGGGGAAGCTTTTCCCAGCGCTCGGCGGCCTGCACGCCTGAACCAGCCAGCGTGAGCAGTAGGATAAATGCGGGAGCTAAGGATCTAAGAAACATCATCTTTCCCTTCAACGAGCACGCGATGCATGCATCCTAACCAAGATAATTGCGTTTGGCGAGTTGCGCGGATTTGGAAGTGAAGGCAGCCGCAACAAAAAAGGCGGCCCGCAAGCCGCCTTCGAAATATGCAGGAAGTGTCCTACTTGGCAACGTGCCAGACACCGCCGACGCCATCGCCATTCATATCGCCGGCCTTCTTGTCCTTGGCGAACGTATAAAGCGGCTTGCCTTCATAGGCCCACATTTCCTTGCCCGCCGTGTCCTTGACCAGGGTCCATTCGCCTTCGGCCTTGGCCCCTTTGGCGGCATGGAATGCCGGCCAGTTTTTCAGGCATTTTGCATCGCAGTTCGATTTGCCGTCCTTGTCCTTGTCGAACGTATAAAGCGTCATGCCCTTTGCGTCGGTCCACATGTCGCCCATCTTTTTCGCAGGTTCTGCCGCGAAAGCAGACAGGCTGGTGGCGGCGAGAAATCCCATTGCGATCAAAATTCTCTTCATTGTTTTCACTCCCTCTTTGGGATTGCCAGCGGGGGGCTGACAGTGCCCGTTTTTAAGCGAACCAAGCCGTTCGCATCGAAGAATACTCTACCACATTTTGTTCCGAATTGAGGCAATGGACGCGCATTTTGCGCTTTGATTTGATACATTTGGTCTTGATCGTTAGGGATTCGATGACCGGCATTCAGGAGTGACCAATGGATCTCGATATCAGCGAAATGAATGGCGCCTGCCATTGTGGATCAGTGCGTTTCCATGTCCGCCTGTCCAATGGTCTGCACACGGCACGCCGTTGCACCTGCAGCCTTTGCCGGATGCGTGGCGCTGTAGCCGTCACGGCGAAAGTCGGTGATCTTGATATTCTGGCTGGCGAAGACAAGCTCAGCGTCTATCAATTCAACACGATGACGGCCAAACACTATTTCTGTTCCAGATGCGGTATCTACACGCATCACCAGCGCCGGTCCAATCCGGGTGAGTACGGCGTGAATGTCGCCTGTCTCGAAGGGATCAGCCCTTTCGATTTTGACGAAGTACCGGTCAGCGACGGCGTTCATCATCCGTCTGATAACAAGAAAGCCAACAAGACGGGTCCCATTGGCTTTTTACGATTCGTGCGTGCGGATTAGCTCGTGATCACCACTTGACGGTCAGTCCTATATTGCCTTCGAACATCTTCTGTTCGGCGCCCTCGACGTCGAAAGTGTAGTCTGCCACGGCAAATGCGCTGACCTTTTCGGAAAAGGCGTGCACGATACCTGCGCCCAATTCCAGCGAAGTCGACTCGCCCTCGGTGGTAATGGCGTCCGGGCCGAAGAGCACCGAGTCCGTGGTGCTGAAACCGTGCCACAAATTGGCCTTGACGTAGGGCTGGAACAGACCCGCGGAAGTTTGATATTTCCCCTGTATCCGGAAACCGAGCCGGCCCGTGAAGCCATCATCACTATCGAATCCGACATCGGAAAAGGCGTCCGATTGATCGTCGAGCGAGATGTTCTGCCATATGATCTGCGCCTGCGGCTCTATGGTCCAGCTTTCCGACAGCGGGATCGGGTAACCGCCTTCCAGCGATGCGGTAAAGCCGGAGCCGTCGATATTGATGCCGGTACCGCGTTCAGAGGTCGCATCGCCGCCGAACCACGATCCCATCAAGACGCCGTCCAGGTACCACCCGCCAGGGCCGATATGCGTCCAGTAGCCGCCGAAGCTCGTCGTATCAAGATTGAGGCTGCCGACATCCACACCATTCCACCCGACCGCCTGGCCTTTGACATCCGCGTCGAGATTCGAATAACCGAAGAACAGACCGGCTATATCTCGGTGTCCGTTGTCGTGCTGCCAGCCGAGAATATCGAGACCCGCTTGTATGCCGTAGAGGTTGCCGTCAATGGAGGGATCAACGGTTCCATCCCAGCTCTGCTCGGTCGATTGCCCGAAGGCGCGGCCCCAGGCGGCGGAGAAGTTCTCGCGCGAGTCTACAACGCCTTGCTCGCCCCGTCTTTCGTGGAATGTCCCGAGCGTTGCCAGTGCGGTTTGGCGCGCAGCCGGCGGTAAAGCGGAATAAAGCGGAACCTCTTCTCTATATAGCGGAATTGATTCACCCGGATCCGCATGCACAGGTGTTGCGCCGGCATTGGGTGGTTCCACACCCGGTCCAGGCGGTGCGATCTCGCCGGGTTCGGGGTCGGTGATTGCGGCAGCAATGCTGCCTGGCAACAGCGATGACCGAAGATACCAGTTCTCCCTCGATCCCGCAGACACACCGCCTTTGAAGAGCGCGTATTCGAAGGCACCTGCCGCAACGGAATTGCTTAGGCTGAAGGCCGATGCACTGGTGGTTGCACCGTTGACAGCCTGAACGACGAGAATGCCATCCTGTACGGTGCTGGCGCCGGCTCCGCCCAGATTGGTCACCGCAAGCCCGGTCGTTCCAGCCGCAGTGCCGCCGGAAATCACGAATTTGTCGGAAGCCGACGAATCGTCGCCGAGCACCGTCTGCAAGCGGATCGCGCCGCCGCTGCCCGTATAATTGCCAAGGACGGTGAACGTATCGGTTGCGCCACTCGAACCATTGGTGAGATCAATGGTCCCTGCATTGTTCACACTGACCAGTTGCCCCGCCGCGAAAGGCGCGATAGCAACATTGACCCCGTTGCCCGCGAGCAGCGTGCTTGTACCATCGATCGAAAAGCTGCCGGTTGCCGTGCCGCTGTCACCGACCACGAAATTGCTGTCGAGCGTGAAGGCGGAACTGTTCGTGAGAGCGACGTTTTCCCAATTCACATAACGGCCGGACGTCGTCGCCGTCGTGTTGGAAAAGGTCAGCGTATCCGTACCGGCCTCACCATTGATCGACGGTGTCGACGCGATAGTCGCATCGGTGAGGTTCTGCAGTGTTCCGGTGTCATTGCCCGCGCCGAGGTTGATCGCCCCGCCGATCGTACCTGCCGTATCCCACGTAAACTGATCATTGCCGCCCGCCGTGGTGACCGTGCTGGCGATGGCCCCGCCGGAGATGAAGATGCGATTATCCCCGCTGCCGAGATCAACGAATGTGCCGATTGAACCACCCGAAAGTATCAGCAAGTCGCGGCCTTGCGTTGCAATCACAAAGCGGTCGATGACACCGCCGGACATGCGCATTTCATTGTTGGCCTGTTCGAGATTGACTTCGCCGATCTGTCCGCCCGTCATCGTGAAGAAATCGCCGGCGAAGAACTGACCGATAATCCGGCCGCCGCTGACGGTCGCCGTGTCAAGTTCGCTGCCCTGCTCCACTCTTTGAACCACGCCCCCGGTCATGACGAAATTGTCAACACCGCCATTCTGGAAAATTGTGCCGTTGACCGTACCGCCATTCAGCTGAAGACTATCGTTACCCCCGCCCTCAATAATATCGCCGTTGATTGTGCCGGAATTGATTATGACGGTATCGACACCGGAATTGAACGTAACCGGCCCCGTGATCGTGCCCGTGCCTCCCGCAGGAAGCGTCAGCGAGTTGTTCCCGCCCGTATCCGTCAAGGGTCCGCCGGTCCCGCTGTCGCAAATATAGACGTCGTTCCCTGCTGTGGGGACAAGGTTACAAGCTGCAGATGCGGTTTGATTGGATATGGAGAGTGTTGTGAGGGAGACAGAAGAAAGCCAGAAGATTCGTGTAAAAAGCTTAGACGACTTCATGTAATTCCCCCCATTGCCATCATGTGATAAGGGATTGCCAACCACCCAAAGCAGTCCCCGCGATCAAACAGCGATATCGGCAAGTGCAAGCTAGTTTCACAACGAACAGCGCGCAATCCATGGTTTAAGTTAAACACACTGAAATTTACCGGTGTGGTAAATTGGTCTCACTTATGTACGCCGAAAGACTTTAAACTTGGCGTTCGTCAACAAAATATTCTTTTGTATTGTGAGTTCTGGCTCCGATAAGATCAGCCCGAGTACCAAGTGGCCGCTATTATTTCCGGATTTGACTGGCTGTTGATATTCCGTTGTAATCGAAATAGAAGCGCATGGACTGACCGGAGAGCACACGATGGACCGCTACGAAACCTTCGCGACTTGGATCTTCATCGTCTTCGGTGCACTCATCATTGCCGGGCTGATGGCCTTCGCGATTACCACCACCGACAAACCTGCTTTTCTCTTCGCGCTGGCTTCCGCATGCGCTGCATTTTTTCTTGGCTTCGCCGTAATCTTCGATCAGCCTCGGCTGTACGGTTTGATTTTGTTTGTGTCGGTAGCACTGATCGCGGCCTCGATAACTGCCATCGTGACCTGATTACCCCAATGTGCTGATCTGGCGATAGGCGCCATGCCAATAGATCAACGGTTCGGCGTTATCACGCAGCGTTACCGCCCTGACCCTGCCGATCAGGATGCTGTGCGAATGCCGCTCAATGGCATCGTCGAGTTCGCAATCGAGCACCGCTAGCGCATTGACCAGCGCCATCGTTCCTGTGCTGAGCTCCTTCCAATCTGCACCTTGATAGCGTTCCGCGCCCTTCTGACCGTTCCTCCCGGAAAAACTATCAGCCACATGACGCTGATCGTGCGCCAGCATATTGACGCAGAAGCTGCCATGCCGCTGCAGGACTGGCCAGGAGGAGGAAGCGCGATTGAGACTGACGATCACGGAGGGCGGATCTATAGCCAACGACGAGACCGACGTCGCGGTGAAGCCGGTGCGGTCGGCGCCGCGTCCAACTGTAATGACGCTCACAGCGGCCGCCAGGTGCCGCATCGTATCCTTGAACAGGTCGGCGTCTACGGTCGGCTCGTGGTCGGCCAAACGCGCCACGCTTGGAAAAATGGACATTCATTGCCTCGTTCTTTGGATAGCCGCGAACCGCCGGAATGCGGAGGAAGACTCTTATCTTGCATTGCAACACATCAGGCGTACCTTGAACCAGACCGCTGTTTGCTCCGATTGGCCGCATTTGGCGATTTTGTTTTGCAATTTTCGCAGATTTCCAGAAATCGATTTCGACGTGTGCGATTTCCGGATCTCATCCGCAACGAGCGACAGCGCCGTCCTGTTTCTTAATCGCGCAGCTTGTGGAAAATAATTCCAGCAATTCCGGCGTTCGGGCAAAACTCTACCTGTTAGGTGCAGATAATTATAATCTCTATCGTGTTAATCGTGTATGGAATGCCGGAAGATGATACCCTCGCAACGAGGAAAATCCTGATGGCTTCAACAGACTACACCAACACGCGCAATTCGCCCGATGGCGTTCGCCGTTCCGCGCGGGGTCGCGCCCTTGGTGTGGTCCTATTTGGGACTGCCTTTGCGTTTCATGTGGCGGTCCTTTTCAATCTGCTGCCGTCATAGTTCCGGCCTTCGACTTCCAATCATTTTGTCCGAATAATTTTGCTGGCAACCGGAACCAACCCCCACTTGAAGCATTTCTATGTTACTGGTCCCAAACCAGTCTTGGCTTAACCCCACAGAGCCAACATGACCCAATCCTCATGCCCCTTGAGGATTGGGTTTTCTGCATGAGCTGAAAAGCAATCGTGAGTGGAGAAAACAATGTCGATTGAAGATGCCAAACATGCGATCGAAGCAGCCATTCATAGCGGTGATTTCAAAAGTATGGGCGTGGCTGTCTTTAAGGCAATCAATGCCTTGGAGCAAAGAATCAAACGGCTTGAAGAAGAAAGCGAACGTAGCAAGGCAAATTTAAGATAGAGTTTTACCATCGAACCTTGAAATTTTCGCCATATGTGCTAGCATTTTGGAAGGTTGAGTGTAGCGGTTCCTTGAGCCTGCGCCGCACTGAAACGATGCGCGATATTCTTATCCAGAGTCCAGTTTGTTAGAGCCAAATCAAGCCTCAACTTGCGAAACCCCTACCGGTCCCGGCAGGGGTTTTGCTTGTGTCCTAAAGCTTCACAGCATCAGCTTAGCCGACTAAGCGTTTCACTTTTGCTCACTCTCCGTCAGGATTGACTGGATATCGGTGATTGGGTGATTGGTCAGGGTTTTCGGGATTTCGCTGACGATCCTGTCGGAGACTTCCTTGTGAAACTCCTGGCGCATTTCGCCGAGCACCAGCGGTGGAGCAATCACAACCAACCGCTCGAACCCTCCCTTATGGGCATAGCTATAGAGCGCGTCGGCGACTTCCTTGGCAAATCGTTTCTTGGAAATCTCATGCCAGTCCGTGTCCTCGACGGCACTGCGATGCGGGCTTGGTCCGTCGTTGAAGCGCCCCGGCCTGTCGCTTCCCTGTTCTCGTGTCGCCGGATTTGAATGATGCATTTCATGGAGGGTGCTGAGCTGGATGTGCTTCATATCGTTTTCATTGCGGAGAAACAGTGCCTTTTCCCCATCGGCGACAACGATCCAGGTCTTTCTGTTCAGAACGATGTTTGCCATTTCAAGCTCCCCTCGCCACACGTATTTCAAAGGCTTTTTCATGGGAGCTTCCTTTCATTTTCGGTTTGTCGTTGGGCGACAATCAGATCGCAATTGCTGCGACCGCGATAAAAAAACAACGCTGACGCATAAGAGAGGTTCCGATTTTATAGGGATCGCAGTCTCCTCGCATAGTAAAGAAGTCCCGCGCCAACCGCGATCGCCAGCAGCCCTATGGTGATCCATCGCGTCTGACCTACCATGAAACTACCGCCGAGAACATTAAGGCCCTGAAGTGCCCAGATTGCTCCCATGATGATAAGAAGCACGGCAACGATCGACAGGATGTTTTTCATTGGTGCGTCTCTTTTCAGGCTGCTTGCGGGTGCAGTTTCATTCTCGCACCATCAAGGCGGGATGAAAACATTTTATGAAACAGGCGCTATTTCGAGCATATTAATAGGTGCTGACCCAAATGTCTGTCTGGATTTGTCGATTGGCGGCTGATAGACCTCGTTGCAAAGCAGGGAGGCCGAACTTTTATGACTGCATTGACGATTATCGTTGAATTCGAAACGCACGAAGGCCGCGAAGAGGAATTCACTGCCCTCATCCGCGAGCATGCCCGCAAGACGCTGGAAGAAGAACCCGGTTGTCTGCGTTTCGAAGTCATCAAACCCATCGAGCGCAATGGAACCCCCATTGCCAACAAGGTCATGGTCAACGAACTTTACGCAAATGAAGCGGCAGTGACGGCCCATGAAAACAATCCGCGCCTGTCCAGGGTGCGGGCAGCTAATGCGCCCTTGCTCAAGTCCAGCAGGTTGATTCTGGCACGATCATTGACCGGCAAGGTGACCGATGAAGGCTTGACGCCGCAGCAGCTGAACGCCAGCAATGACGACTAGAGAGGGTTAAACTTGAACGAAAGTTCAATAACATGATCATAAAAAATGTGCGATCACCGCGCTCAGCCGTTCAACAGCAACCTGATAAAGCCTGGACCGAAAGAATAGAACGATGAAGAGATTGGCTCTGGCTTTCCTGCTGCCTTGCATCCTTGGGATGTCTGGTTGTGGCGCAATGCGCTGGATGAGCGAAGCACCGCAAAACGCGTCCAGCTGTGCGGGCTGGAACAAAATCAGGATCAAACCGGAAACGGCGGTCTATCTCGTGAAGAACGATTTTTCCGCAAGCATAGACATCGATTCGCACAATCTCAACGGCCAGAGAAACGGTTGTTGGAAGTAGCCCTGAACCTCGCAAATCGGAACCAAACGCCATAGACCACGTTCCTCCTTTCTCCACACAAGGAAAGGATTACTGAAATGGCAACGAATACAACCAAAGTTCAGGCTATGGCTGAAAAGGATCTGGAAAATCAGGTCGCGGCGTTGCGCAAGCAGCTGGCATCGATCAGCAAATCGCTTTCCGAGCACGGCTATGAACTTTATGAAAATGGCGGCAGCTCTGCCTACGAGGCGGTAAAGAAGGGCAGCCGAAAAGCAGCACGCTTCGTTGGCGAGGAAGCGCAGATGGTCAGTGAAAAAGCCAGGGAGAATCCGATGACCGCGGTCGCCATCGTTTCTGCCGTCGCCGGCATAGGTCTCCTGGCGGGCCTAAGCGCTTATCGGCGTTAAAGGCCAAGCCTTGAAATTCAGGCGCACGCTTCATATATAGCGTCTAGGAATTCGTCTCCGCTTTTGACCACGGATGTACTGGCACTGGCGTTGAGGCGAATTCGGAAGGTCGGGAATTCCCGGCCTTTTTTGTTGCCTATAGCACACATGATCCTATCCGAGTGCGGTGCGGCAGTGTCTCAGGTTGCTTTCGGACGCGCGAACGGTCTATGTAGGGCTCACTATCTGCCTGATCATTCATCAGGCTAAGGACATTCCGTTATACGTTCTGAGAGTGAGCTGCCCGAATGGACAATTTTGAGAAATACGCCCTGGCTCTAATGGTCGTATTCGGCGCCCTTATCATCGGCGGTCTCATGGCCGTCAACATTGCCTGGGCGCACAAGGCAGGCTTTCTCTATGCTCTCGGTGCAGCCGTAGTGGTTTGGTCTGCCGGTTTCGCGGTCCTTTTTGACAAGCCGCGGGTCTACGGTCTCCTGTTGCTATGTGCGATTGCTCTCATCACAGCCTCTATCGTTGTTATCGTTCGATAAAATCGAGCCTGCATTCAAGCGTGATATCTTGATAATATGAAACTGTCTTTCATATTATCGTTTACTTTATCAAGAATAATTCTAAACTGCGGCCAGATTGAATGTGCAGACCTGGATTTCAGGTTGAAAGAGATATTCCCATGCGACTGACCAGACAGACGAACTACGCGATCCGAATTCTTATGTACTGTGCCGCCAACGAAGGCAATCTCAGCAGAATCGGTGAAATCGCCCAAGCCTATACGGTTTCCGAACTCTTCCTTTTCAAGATCCTCCAACCATTGGTTGAAAACGGTTTCATTGAAACAGTCCGCGGCCGCAACGGCGGCGTGAAGCTCGGTAAACCGGCCAAGGACATTACCCTCTTCGACGTGGTGCGCGTGACGGAGGAAAACTTCGCCATGGCGGAGTGCTTTGAAAACGACGCTGCCGATTGCCCGCTGATCGATAGCTGCGGATTGAATGCGGCGCTGCGCAAGGCGCTCAACGCATTCTTCGAAGTGCTCGCCCAGTTTACGATCGAGGACATCGTCGACAAGCGCGACGTGCGTGCTCTGCTCGGGATCGACATCCTCATCCCGCGCCTCGCGACAGCCAGCTGAAGCGAGTTTGGCGTACTTCCGCAGTACGGCAATTGCACTTGCTCTTGACCGGTGAGAAGCCGGAGCACTTCCTTGAAACGAGCGGCCCTTTCCGGGGACGTTCTCAACGAATAAGCGAATCTTGCACAAGAATCAGCGATTCTCATGCAAGAAGTGTCGATTCTGGCACGCTTTTCTGCACCCTGAATTGCAAATTGGTTGTTCTTGGTTGCGGGACCAGCGGATGAGCGGGCCCAACCCCGGTCCACCACCAACTTGTGAGACGTTTTGACACATGTCGAGCCGCCGATATTTTTTTGGCTCGGATCTGCCCATAAAGCCAAACATGATTGAATTGGTTATGTTATTTGCCTAGTTTAGAATTATTCTAACTTATTGAAATCATGACATAATATCACCATATGCATTTGACAGGTTCTCAACAAACCGGCTTTATGTCCGGAGCGTTGCATGAACGCATGACCTTTAATGTTTGGGCCTTGAACCCTTGCGATTGGAGGAACCATTGTTTGGTTCGAAAGTATCACCCGGTTTCGGGATAGTATTTTGTGGGTCTAGCGTAAACAACGCATTCGGATCGGCAACTGATTCAGGCTTAGGCGCCCCTACGGCATTGGATGTCGTGGATGTGTGTTCTTGTGAGTACGGCGCCTATACAAAATGCTAGTTTGCCATTGCAACATAATTACTCAAAAAGAGATCGAGAATTCCATTATTGAACTTCTCGATGCTGACCCGTGGCAACTCGTTGTTCCCGCCAAAGTTTACCATGCCATGAAGAAACGCGGCCGCTGCTGCGGTTGCTTCCCAAATGTCGTTGAAACCATCATAAAGGTGACGGAAGAATATCATCTCCGGCACGGTTCAGACGATTCTGATGCAGTTTCGTTCATCGACCGTGTCCGGTCATTGCGTCACGAATACGGGAGTTCACGACATGAAGGGCGAACCAAAGGTCATCGAGCGGCTTAACGAGGCATTGTTTCTCGAATTAGGCGCCGTCAATCAGTATTGGCTGCATTATCGCCTTCTGGACGATTGGGGCTTCACGAAGCTGGCCAAGAAGGAACGCGCGGAATCCATCGAGGAGATGCATCACGCCGACAAGATCATCCAGCGCATCATCTTTCTCGAAGGTCATCCGAATCTGCAGTCGGTCGGCGCGCTGCGCATTGGCCAGAACGTCAAGGAAGTGCTCGAGGCGGATCTTGCCGGTGAGTACGATGCGGTAAAATCCTACAAGCTTTCCCGCGAGATTTGCGATCAGCTTGGTGATTATGTCTCCAAGGAACTGTTCGACGAACTGCTCAAGGACGAAGAAGGTCATGTCGACTTCCTCGAGACGCAGATCGATCTGCTCAATTCGATCGGTGCAGAGCGCTATGGTTTGTTGAATGCAGGGTCCGCCGACGAAGCGGAGTGAACGATCAAATCGTGACTACAAAAAAGGGCGCCATTGGCGCCCTTTCCTTTTCAACGCAGGTCGCTTGCCCTCATTTCGGCAGCTTGTCGTCCACGCCGGCGACATAGAAATTCATGCTCAGAATGGTCTTGTCGTCAGCCGTCTCGCCGGCTTTCAGCCATTCCGAACCATCCTGCTTCTTGATCGGACCGGTGAAAGGCTTGAGTTCGCCTGAGGTGATCTTGGCCTGCGTTTCTTCGGCAAGCTTCTTCACGTCATCCGGCATGTTCGTGTAGGGCGCCATCACGACGAGCCCTTCCTTCATGCCTTCGAACACATTGTGCGATTTCCAGGTTCCATCCAGCACCGCCTTGGCGCGTTCGACATAGTATGGACCCCAATTGTCGACGATCGATGTCAGCTGGGTTTCGGGGCCAAACTTGATCATGTCTGAAGCTTGCCCGAAGGCCTTGATCTTGCGTTCCGCCGCAACCTGCATGGCGGCGGTCGAATCTGTGTGCTGGGTGATGATATCCACGCCTTGATCGATTAGCGCCTTGGCGGCATCAGCCTCCTTGGCGGGATCGAACCAGGCATTCGCCCAGATGACTTTGACCTTGAAATTCGGATTGACCGACTGTGCGCCGAGCATGAACGAGTTGATGCCTTCGACAACTTCAGGAATAGGGAAAGAGCCGATATAACCGGCAACGCCAGCCTTCGACATTTTTGCTGCAATCACGCCCTGCACGTAGCGGCCTTCATAGAAGCGCGAATTATAGACCGAGACGTTCTCAGCGGTTTTGTAGCCCGTTGCATGTTCGAATTTGACGTCCGGAAACTTCTGCGCAACCTTGACCGTCGCATCCATGTAACCAAACGACGTGGTGAAGATCAGCTTATTGCCAGCACGAGCAAGCCGCTCAATGGAGCGCTCCGCATCGGCACCTTCAGGCACATTTTCAAGGAAGGTTGTCTCGACCTTGTCGCCCAGCTCTTTCTCAAGCTGCTTGCGGCCCTGGTCGTGCTGGTAAGTCCAGCCGAAATCACCGGGCGGTCCGATATAGATGAAGCCAATCTTCAATTTGTCGGCGGCCAGGGCGGGACCCGCCACGGCAAAGCTGGCGGCTACCGTCAGCGCCATTATCAGTTTTTTCATCAGGTTCACCTCTTCTGTTAAAGCGTTCAAACTGTTCTTTGTGTCCGTGCCCTAGCGATCAGGCACGAAAGGTTTGCCGAGCGATGTCGGCGTATTCATCAATGTCAGGCGTTTGTTGCGCGAAATCAGCACGAGCACGATGATCGTTGCAAGATAGGGCAGCGACGACATGAATTGAGAGGGAACGCCGATGCCGAGCGCCTGCGCATGCAGCTGGCCAATGGTTACCGCACCAAAAAGATAGGCTCCGGCGAGGATGCGCCAGGGCCGCCAGGACGCGAAAACCACCAGCGCCAGCGCAATCCAGCCCC
This sequence comes from Phyllobacterium sp. 1468, assembly GCF_031455525.1. Lineage (NCBI taxonomy): Bacteria > Pseudomonadati > Pseudomonadota > Alphaproteobacteria > Hyphomicrobiales > Phyllobacteriaceae > Phyllobacterium > Phyllobacterium sp. 1468. The sequence goes on from NZ_JAVDSX010000007.1 coordinate 103,020, forward strand.
TGCCCGAAGTCATATTCTCCACCCATTGCGGCACGTAGACGAGTGAGAGCTGTGCGCCGGCCAAGCCAGCACAGGCACCGCCAAAAATCACGGCAAGGTAGCGAATGCGAACGACGGGTACGCCCAGAGCGTGCGCGGACGTGTGATTGTCGCCCACAGCGCGCAATGTCAAACCTGCACGCGTCCTGAACAAAAACCATGCCACGCCAATCGTCAGCAGGATGGAAATGTAGAAAATGGGGTCCTGTCCAAACAGGACCTTGCCGACATAAGGGATATCCGTAAGCCCCTGTATATACAGCGAATCCATCCTCACGCCCGGGAGGCCGACGAAGCTTTCACCAATCATCGCCGAAGCGCCAAGGCCAAGCAGCGTGAGTGCAAGCCCTGTCGCCACCTGGTTGGTGATCAGCGACAGGGTCAGGAAACCAAACAGCAATGAAAAGGCAGCTCCTGCAAGGATCGCCGCGAACATGCCCAGCCAGGCCGAACCGGTGTATTGCGCAACCGCGAACCCGGTGACGGCACCCATGACCATCATGCCTTCAACGCCCAGATTGAGTACACCGGACCGCTCGACGACCAGTTCGCCCAACGCGGCAATGAGCAGCGGCGTCGCCGCTGTTGCCACTGTCAGAAGTATGGCCTCGAACATCGTCATTACCTCGCTCTATACGCTGTATCGCTCAAGCGCGGCACAATCCGGATGCGATAATAAATCAGACTGTCACTGGCGAGGACAAAAAACAGGATGATGCCTTGAAAGATACGCGCCGATTTTTCCGAAATACCCAATGAAATCTGTGCCGCCTCGCCTCCCAAATAAGATAGAGCGAGCACCAATCCCGCGGCAATTATCCCCAAAGGGTTGAGCCTCCCAAGGAACGCGACGATGATTGCAGTGAACCCATAGCCTGGCGAAATGCTCGTCCGCAGCTGACCCACGGCGCCCGAGACCTCGGCGATGCCCGCCAGTCCGGCTAACGCTCCCGATACGAGAAAAGCAAAGAAAGTCAGCCGGCCGGCGCTGAACCCGGCAAACTTCCCTGCCCGGGAACTACGGCCAAGAACCTTGATCTCGAAGCCATTCAACGTGCGGGACAGCATGAACCAGACAAGCACCGCAGCGATTAAAGCGATAGCAAAACCCCAATGCGCCCGGCCTGAATCCGGCCATATCGCGGGGAGGATCGCGCTATCGCTGAACTGCACGGTCTCGGGGAAATTGTACCCTTGAGGATTGCGCCACGGACCGCGCACCAGCCAGTCAAGAAAGAGCTGCGCGACGTAAACCAGCATCAGGCTGGTGAGAATCTCGTTCGTATTGAAGCGGACTTTCAGAAATGCCGGGACCGTCGCGTAGGCCATGCCGCCCGCCATTGCGAGCAGGAGCATGATCGGCAACACGTACCAGCCCTGGAAGTCCGGGAAAACGACCGGGAGGATTGATCCAGCGATACCGCCTGCGATGAACTGGCCCTCAGCGCCGATATTCCAGTTGTTTGAAAGAAAACAAACGGAAAGCCCTACCGCAATCAGGATGAGCGGTGCCGCTTTGACCAGCAATTCATGGATCGACCAGACCTCGGTCAAAGGTTCGACGAAATACGAATAGAGCGCTGAAATCGGGTTCTTGCCGAGCATGGAAAACAGGATTGCGCCTGCAATCAAAGTAAGGAACAGCGCAATGAATGGCGACAAGGCGCTAAACAAGGCTGAATGCTGCGGACGTTTGACGATCTCGATCCGCATCATGCGGCCCCCGCCGTCGTGTCGGCCCCACCCATCATCAACCCGACGCGTTCCATTGTCATTGCCTCGATTGGCACGGATTCGGAAAGACGGCCATGCACCATCGCCGCGATGCGGTCGGAGATTTCGAAGAGTTCATCGAGGTCCTGGCTGATCACGATCACGGCCGAGCCACTGCGTGCAAGGTCGACCAATGCCTGACGAATAAGCGCGGCCGCACCGGCGTCGACGCCCCATGTCGGCTGGTTGACGACGATCACCGACGGGTTGCGATCGAGCTCTCGCCCGATGAGAAACTTTTGCAGGTTCCCGCCGGAAAGCGCTGCTGCATCGGGGTTTTCTGCGCTTTTGCGCACGTCCATTTGCACGACGATGCGCTTGGCCGCAGACACAAGACTGGATTCCGATACAAGTTTCAGCACACCGCCAGTCAGGAACATTTTACGATCAGTCGAATGGCGCGACAGGAGCAAATTGTTGGTTAGAGACATATCCGGCACCGCGCCGTGCCCAAGCCGCTCCTCGGGCACAAAAGCTGCGCCAAGCTTGCGCCGGGCCGATATTCCGATTCTGCCGGCATCTGTGCCGCGGATGCGCACGACTTGAGGGCGCTCCTGCAGTACTTCGCCGGAGATCGCCTCAAAGAGTTCACCTTGGCCATTGCCGGCAACCCCGGCGATACCGAGAATTTCTCCGCCATTGACCGCCAGAGAGATATCATGAAGCGCCACCGAAAACGGCCCGCGCGGCCTCTGCGACAAGCCGTTCACCTCAACAAGCGGTATCCGGTCCGTCCATTCTGCCGGAAGCCTTTCAATGACATGGATATCATTCCCCACCATCATCCGCGCCAATGAGGCTGCGGTCTGAGTGCGTGGATCGCATTGGCCGACCACCTTACCGTGCCTGAGTACCGTTGCGCGGTCGCAAAGTCTACGCACTTCCTCCAGACGGTGACTGATGTAGAGGATGGATTTTCCTTCCGAGCGCAAACGCTCAAGTGTCACAAACAGAAGATCGGCTTCCTGCGGAGTGAGTACTGATGTCGGCTCGTCCAGGATAATCAGATCGGGATTTTGCAACAGGCAGCGAATGATTTCGATGCGTTGCCGTTCGCCAACCGAGAGATCACCGACAAGCGCGTCAGGATCGACCGGCAAGCCATAGGTCTGGCCGATCTCGCGGGCCCGTGTGGCGATCGTGTCGAGCGGCGACTTCTCATCCAGCGACAGGGCAATATTCTCGGCGGCGGTCAGCGCATCGAACAGGGAAAAATGCTGGAAAACCATACCGATACCCAGTGATCTTCCCATCGCTGGACTGGTAACTGTAAGACGCTCACCCTTCCAAGCGATGTCTCCAGACGTTGGCTGCAATGCACCGAACAACATTTTGACAAGGGTAGATTTTCCCGCGCCATTCTCCCCCAGGAGCGCATGAATCTCACCGGTTCCGATCTTCAGATCGATCCCGTCACAAGCCTTGAGTGTCCCGAAAATTTTGGTGAGCTTTTCGGCTTCCAGTAGTGGTGTTTCAGAGCCGTCTTTTGTTGTTGTGCCTGTCATAATTCCCCGCGGCCAAGACCGTTTTTCGATCCTATGTCAGGCCCACCAAATTTGGAAAGTACAAACGTACGGTTGCGGCCATTTGCGCACAATATTCGGGCATCAGTAAAGGTGGCTTAAGGAATAAGCACTGTCGTCCCTGTGGTTCTGCGTGCTTCGAGGTCGCGGTGCGCATCTGCAACGTCCTTAAGCGCGTAGGTCTGGCCGATTTCAATGCGGATGACGCCCTTCGAGACCAGATCGAAAAGCTCGTTCGCGCCGTCCACCAGTGCCTCGCGCGCTGCAGCGTAAACAAACAAGGTCGGCCGTGTCAGATAGAGCGAGCCTTTGCGTGAGAGAATACCAAGGTCAAAGGGCGGAACCGGTCCGGAAGATTGACCGAAACATACCAGCATCCCGCGAGGGCGCAGACAATCCAGCGAGCCGTCGAATGTATCCTTGCCGACCGAATCGTAAACGACATCGACGCCTTTACCGCCGGTAAGTTCTTTTACCCGTTCGACAAAATTCTCGGTCCTGTAGTTGATGACGTGGTCGTAGCCGTTCTCCAGCGCCAGCTCGACCTTATCGGCCGAACCGGCCGTGCCGATGACCGTCGCGCCGAGGTGTTTGGCCCACTGCCCGGCGATCAGGCCAACACCGCCAGCGGCCGCGTGGAAGAGAATCGTATCGCCCTTCTTGACCGGAAAGGTCTGGCGCAACAGATATTGCGCCGTGAGCCCCTTCAGCATCATCGAAGCGGCCTGTTTCAGCGATATCGTCTCCGGCACCTTTACCAGAAGCCTGGCTGGGATCAGCCGCTCTTCGGCATAGGCGCCAATGGAGGTGGTATAGGCAACGCGGTCGCCGACCTGGAAATCCTCGACTTCCGGCCCGACAGCCAGCACGACGCCAGCACCTTCATGGCCCGGGATCAGCGGCAGTCCGCTTGGCGACGGATAGAGGCCGGTCCGGTAATAGACGTCGAGGAAATTGAGCCCGATCGCCTCATTGCGAATACGTACTTCGCCGGGTCCAGGCGCGCCTATGGAGATATCTTCATAAGTTAGCACTTCCGGCCCACCAACCTGATGAATACGAACCGCCTTGACCATCAAACTTTCTCCGTGCGTCCAAGATTGGGGAACGCCTGCATCACGGCGCCAATGAAAAATAGATAGATACCCGTCACCGAAATGCCAATCCGCACCCAGAGGGGCGACTCCAGTTCCTGAAACAATGAATACGCGCCAAAGGCGCACCACAGGAAGAATATAGCGAGATTGAGCGGCCGCAAGCGCTGCACCCGCACAGGATGGAGGAAATAGATCGGCAGGAATGAGACGATCGCCGCGACGAGAACGATGGCGAAGGCGACCCACTCTCCCGGGCGTACGATGAACAACGTGAAGACGATCATGTTCCAGACGACCGGAAAACCCTTGAAGAAATTCTCCTTGGTCTTCATGCCGGTGTCCGCATAGTAGATGGCACTGGAAACCACGATGATCGCCGCCGCCAGGAAGGACAGTCCCTCACCCATGAAGCCGCGCTGATACAGCGCAAAGGCCGGAATGAGCACATAGGTCATATAGTCGATAATGTTGTCGAGAAGTTCGCCAGACCAGTTCGGCAGGACATATTTGACGTCCAGCTTACGGGCAATCGGCCCATCGATGCCGTCGACAAAAAGCGCCAGTCCAAGCCACCAGAACATCGCTGTCCAGCTCTCTTCACTCGCCGCAACCACGGAAAGAAACGCCAGAAAGGAGCCGGATGCCGTGAGAAGGTGGACGGAAAATGCCTTCGCTTGCGGCGCCGTTACCTTTTTGGGCGTTATGGCCTTGGGCAATATCGGTTTTTTCACGGTCCGCGCCAATCTGCTGCATGATAATAGTGCGTTCGCTGCTGTACCTTATCAATAGCGAACGATTTGTGAGCAGCTTTTCTTGAAAAATGCCCAAAGTGCAAGCAATTAGGCTAATATAACCTGTTGAAAGCGTGAAGCGGAGACAAACAATGACCAGTACCAGAACCGATCCTATTGTTGTTGCGGGCGCAGGTCATGTGGGGCTGATCGCGGCTATTGCTCTTGCGCAAAGTTTCGACAATGTCGTCAGCCTTGGCGTGCTGCCAGAGGGTTCCGACAAACGCACAACCGCGCTGATGGTGCCTGCAATCAGGTTTCTGGAAAAGATCGGCCTCTGGGACAGCATCGAGCCGCACGCCGCGCCGATCACCACGATGCGCATCCTCGATGGCACAAGCCGGCTCATCAGGAGCCCAGCTGTCACCTTCGAGGCGAGCGAAATCGACGAGTCAGCCTTCGGTTACAATATTCCCAATGTCACTTTGACATCTGTCCTGAGCGAATCGCTGAAAAATTCGAAAGTGAGGCATGTTGCTGCCTCGGCCAGTCACTATCACCCGACTGAGAATGCGATTGCGGTCGAAGGCAGCGACGGTTCCGTGTACGCCGCCAATATCGTCGTCGCTGCCGATGGCCGTTCCTCGCTGGCGCGCGAAGCCGCCGGCATATCCGCGCGAACCTGGAGCTACAATCAGACTGCCATCGTCCTGAGCTTTAGCCATACGCGCGATCACCATGATATTTCAACGGAATTTCATACAGAACACGGTCCGTTCACCCAGGTGCCCTTACCGGGTAATCGTTCAAGCCTTGTCTGGGTGACGACCCCCGCCCATGCCGTGGAACTGCTCGAACTTTCGCGCGACCAACTGGCAACGCGGGTTGAAGAGCGCATGCAATCCATGCTCGGCGCCGTAACGATCGATGCCGATCCTCAGAGCTGGCCACTGTCCGGCCTGGTACCCAATTCGTTCGCACGCAACCGCGTGTTCCTGGCTGGCGAGTCGGCCCATGTCTTCCCGCCGATTGGCGCACAGGGCCTCAATCTGGGTGTTCGCGATGTCGAGACCTTGCTGGAAACTCTGCCCGCCGATGGCATGGACCTCGGCGCAGCCAGCGTTATGACAACCTATAATCGCAAGCGAAGCCCGGACATTCTTGCCCGAACAGGTGCTGTGGACGCGCTGAACCGTTCGCTCCTGTCGGATTTCCTGCCGGTACAGATGGTTCGCAGCGGTGGCCTTGAGCTCTTGCGAGCCTTTTCACCCCTGCGTGGCTTTGTCATGCGCGAAGGCCTGCGGCCAGGAAGCGGTTGGCGGTTTTCGAGCAAGGAGGCCGGCAGGCGCTAGTTCACGCCAGCACGAAGTCGGTTAGCAATTTCACGTTTAGCAGGGCAATTACCACGGCAATGAACAGCGCGAAAGCCGAGAGCCAGCGCGGTGAAACAAGGGCGCCCATCTTTGCCTTGCTGGCCGTGAACATGACCAGCGGAAATACGGCGAACGACAGCTGAAGGCTCAGCACCACCTGCGTCAGGACCAGCAGCTTCGCCGTGCCGCTTTCGCCATACCAGACCGTGACGATCGATGCCGGAACGATGGCGATGCCGCGTGTGATCAACCGCCGCAGCCACGGCGCGAGCTTGATATGAAGGAACCCCTCCATGACAATCTGCCCGGCCAGCGTTGCCGTTACGGTCGAGTTAATACCGCAGCAGAGCAAAGCAATACCGAACAGCGTCGGTGCAATCGCCAGGCCCAGCAGTGGCGCGAGCAGCGAATGCGCCTCTCCAAGCTCCGCGATCTGCGTCTGACCCGTCTTGTGGAATGTTGCCGCAGCAAGAATGAGGATCGACGCGTTGATCAAGAGCGCGAACATCAGAGCCAAAGTGGAATCGATCGTTGCGTATTTCAGTGCAGAACGTTTTTCCGGCAGCGTATGTCCGTAGTCGCGGGTCTGCACAATACCGGAATGCAGATACAGATTATGCGGCATCACCGTCGCCCCGAGAATACCCAGCGCAAGATACAGCATCTCCGGGTTGGTCACTATCTCCGTGGTAGGCGCAAACCCCTTGATGACGGCGCCCCATTCCGGATCCGCCATAAATATCTGGATCGCAAAACAGACGGCTATGACGCCGAGCAGCGTAATAATCAGCGCCTCGACCCAGCGGAAGCCAAGTTTCTGCAGATAAAGGATTAGAAATACATCGAGCGCTGTGATGAGTACGCCAATTTCAAGCGGAATACCGAAAATCAGATTGAGACCGATGGCCGTGCCGATAACTTCGGCGATATCGGTAGCGATAATCGCAATTTCCGCCAGAAACCATAGCGTATAGGCAACCGGCTTTGGAAAAGCGTCGCGGCACGCCTGCGCGAGATCCCTGCCCGAGCCTATGGCAAGTCGCGCACAAAGAGCCTGCAGGACGATCGCCATGATATTGGAAACGAGGGCAACGACGAGAAGCGTGTAACCGAATTTCGAACCACCGGCGAGCGATGTCGCCCAGTTGCCGGGGTCCATATAGCCCACGGCGACCAGATAGCCCGGGCCGAGGAAGGCCGCTGCACGGCGCCAACCCGGTCCGCTCGTCCGCACGGCGATCGAACGATGGACATCTGACAGTGACGCCTCGCCCCTTGCGTGTCGCCAGCCCTTAGGCGTGTCGACCGCCCGCCCTAGTTGATCCATGGAATGCCCCTAATCGCAATTGCAAATCATTCGCAACTATATATACACAATATTGACAGCCGCAAGGGCCCAGCTGCGTCGAAAGAGCCACGTGGAGCGATTATCTTGATAACAAAAACGTCGACGACCTCGTCTGAAGTCAGGGAATGAGGCTATGCGTCATGAAATAAAGCCACAAAGTCAGGGTCGCGATTGAAAACAAGGTGGTCGCAAGAATGCTGCTGGAGGCCCGCTCGACCCACACACCATACTGTTGGGCGATGACAAAGACATTGGTTGCGGTGGGCAATGCCGCCATGAGCATGGCGGTGTAAATCCACACCGGCGGAAAATTTCCGGCAAGATTCAGCACCCCATAAATCAGTAACGGCTGAACCAGCAGCTTGATAGGGACGATGAGGTAAAGCTCCTTGGGTACGCGCCGCAGTGGGCGTAATGCAAGCGTTGCACCCATGGCAAAGAGCGCGCAAGGCGCTGCAGCCTTGGCAAGGAGATCGATCATGCGGTCGATTGCGACAGGCGGCTCGACACCAAGTATCGCGGCACCCACACCCATGATCGTCGCGATAATGAAAGGATGGCCGAATATCTTGCGTAGGACACCGATAGCGACGTCGCGCGAAGAACGCTTGTCGTTGCCGGAAAGCGCCATCAACAGCGGCGCCATGACGAAGTGCAGCGTGTTGTCGAAGCAGAATATCAGCGCGACGGGCACGGCCGCCGACGCGCCGAAGGCAAGAATTGCCAGAGCTGGACCCATGTAACCAATATTGCCGTAGGCTGCGGCAAGCCCTTGAATCGTGCTTTCATCGATCTTCCGCGTCCGCGAGAACGCGATCAGAAACATCGTCAGGAAAATGGCAAATGTTGACAAAGTGCATCCGAGGATAAAGTTCCACTGGGTCAGTTCAGCCACGGGCGTTTTCGAAAGTATCTGGAAAAACAAGGCCGGCAGCGCCACATAAACGATGAACGTATTCATCCATCCCAGCGCTTCCAAAGGCTGATGATTGATGCGCGCCACGAAAAAGCCAAGGAAAATCAGTCCAAAGAACGGAAGTACCAGATTGAAGACACTGAGCATGACGGACTTTTTGAATTTATGGCGGGATAGAGTGGTCGCAGGAACCATTTAGGCTCGCGAGCTTTGATAGAAACAGATACCTACTACGAATGACGACAATGACACAGATACGCCATGCAAAATTTCAGATCGGCCAGGTGGTCAGCCACAGGATCTTCGCGTTCCGGGGCGTGATCTTCGACGTGGATCCGGAATTCAACAATACGGAAGAGTGGTACAGATCCATTCCCGAGGATATAAGGCCGCGGCGTGACCAGCCCTTCTATCACCTTTTTGCAGAAAATTCCGAGAGCGAATATGTCGCCTATGTTTCGGAACAGAATCTTGTTGCCGATACGACCGGTGTGCCCTTGAGGCATCCGCAGATCAAGAACATGTTTGAAACGCCGGAAAACGGCGTCTATCGCGTGAAAAAACCGCATATGAACTAGCAATAAAAAAGGACGCTCGAAGCGTCCTTTTTTAGCTATCGATGCCGGTTTGTTAATTGCCGGTTTTGGCTTTTTCCTGCTCGGCCTTCATCTTCTCCTCGAACTCCTTCTGACGCTTCTGGACTTCGTCCTGAAGTGTCTTCTGGCGCTGTTCGAGTTCGTTCTGCTGTAGGCCCGGGCCCTCATACGCCTGGGTGAAACCGGTGAGCGCAACGTTGATCGGATTGGGCTTGTTCTGAAAGTTGACCGAAGTCATCGTCAGCTGGTTGCCTTTCTTGAAGGCAGCAAGCAGGTCATCGGACAAGGCGACTTCGGAGATGCAACGATCCGGGAAGCAGATGGCATAATCAACCTTCTGCGTCTTGCCGCCATTGATCTGGAGGCCAACACCCGGGGCGATCAGACGACCGGTCGGGACGGAAACCTGGAAGATCTTGCGATTGATCTTACCCTTGATCTCGATGAGATTGACGGCGGTCAGGAGCTGGCCGCTATCGGCAGTCACGATATTCTGCGTATTGCAGATGTCGTTGTCTTCCTGTTTCGAGCAAACCTTGAACCAACCCTGAGGCGCTCTTTGCTGCTGCTGGGCTGAGGCTGGTACTGCCGCGGCGGCAAGTAAGGCAACGGCACCGGCGAAGGATGCGGTTGCAGCGAAAGTCTTTCGGGTGGACATGGTCAACTGGTTCCTTTCAGCGCACTTATCCGAAGTGTGGCTTGATCACTTGTATTTGCTTGTCTGGCTTTGGTCACTAAATGCGGCAACAGAGTGACCCTAGAGCGAGATGCAATTATCGAACGCCGTGTTACACTGCATGCCGATGCAAATCCAGACTACTTTTGTCTGGTCTATGAATTCAGATGGCACATGACACGTCTTCCGCCGCAGAATCGTCGTCAAATGATAGTCTTTGACACGAATCAGGGTAAATCGCGCCTGTAAGAGCGCAAGGTTGAGGCGATGTTGAAAAGAAGTTTGCAGATTCTGGCGCTCTTGATGGCAGCATGTTCGGCAACGGATGCTTCTTTTGCAGAACCAACCCATGGGATCGCCATGCACGGCGAGCCTGCCCTGCCCGCTGATTACAAGAATTTCCCCTACGTCAATCCGGCCGCGCCAAAGGATGGCTCCATTACCTACGGTGTGGTTGGCACATTCGACAGCCTCAATCCCTTCCTGATCAAGAGCATGCGGACAACTGCACGCGGCATGTTCGGCGATTCTGAATTTGGCAATCTCGTCTACGAATCACTGATGCAGCGAAGCGCTGACGAGCCATTCACCATGTATGGTTTGCTCGCCGAAAAGGTTGAAACCAATGACGAGCGAACCTGGGTCGAGTTCACCCTCAATCCGAAGGCGAAATGGTCCGACGGGCAGCCGGTGACGCCCGATGATGTGATCTTCACGTTCGATGTTCTGACCAAAAAGGGTCGACCGCCATATAGCAGCCGCATGAAACTCATCTCGAAAATCGAAAAGGTCGGCGAACACGGCGTAAGGTTTACGTTCAACGAGCAGGCGAACAGGGAGTTTCCGCTCGTCTTGGCGCTCATGCCGGTCCTTCCAAAACATGCGATCGACATCGACAAATTTGACGCTTCGCCCTTGGCCGTCCCGATCGCCAGCGGGCCCTACATCGTTTCGAAAGTCCAGCCGGGCCAGCGTATTGTTTTCAAGCGAAACCCGGACTACTGGGGCGCTGACCTGCCGAGCAGGGTCGGATTTAACAATTTCGATACGGTGACGGTGGAGTATTTCCGGAACGATCAGGCGCAGTTCGAAGCGTTCAAGAAGGGCGTTTTCGACGTCTTCATGGAAGGCGATCCGAACAAATGGGCGACATCCTATGATTTTCCCGCCGTTAAAGATGGCCGGGTCATCAGGGAGACATTCCGGTCAAGATCGCCTGCCAACATGTTCGGCTTCGCCTTCAATACGCGGCGTCCCTTGTTTCAGGACCGGGCAGTGCGGGAAGCGTTGGCACTGATGTTCGATTTCGAGTGGACGAACCGCAACCTCTACGCCGGCCGCTATCAAAGACTGGGCAGCTACTGGCAGGGCTCGGAGTTGTCTGCACTCGGCAAACCCGCAGACGCGACGGAACGCGCGCTGCTGGCGCCATATCCTGATGCGGTGCTGCCGGAAGTGATGGACGGCACCTATGAGCCAGCCAAAACGGATGGAACAGGGCGCGATCGCAAGGAAATGAAGCGCGCTTATGACATTCTGGTCAGCCGGGGCTACAAGATCGAGAACGAACAGATGCTCGACCCGCATGGAAGGCCGCTCTCATTCGAAATTCTGACACGCTCCGTTGGCGAAGAGCGTCTTGGCCTCGCCTATAAACGCACACTTGAGCGCCTTGGCATCGGGGCTACGATCCGTACAGTCGACGACGCACAGTATCAAAAGCGTCTGCAGACATTCGATTACGACGTTATCCTGGGTGCCTATTCAAATTCGCTTTCGCCGGGATATGAGCAATTCAGCCGCTGGGGCAGCCAGTCGAAAGAAGTTGAAGGCAGTTTCAATTATGCGGGGGTAGCCGATCCCGTCATCGACGCACTGCTGGACAAGATGCTGGCCGCCCGCGGCGACGAAGAATTTACCAGCATTGTGCGTGCCCTCGACAGAGTCCTGATCTCCGGCCATTATATGGTTCCGATCTACTACCAACCCGAACAATGGGTCGCCCGATGGGCACACCTGCAACATCCGGACAAGACGTCCATGGTCGGTAACCAGCTGTCCACGTGGTGGGCCGATAAACGATAGGAATAGCCATGACCGATAAAAAGTTCACGATCGACGTGGTGTCGGATGTCGTTTGCCCCTGGTGTTTTCTCGGACGGAAGCGGTTGGAAAGCGCCCTCGCGCTCAATCCCGACCTCGACGTAATTGTGAATTGGCGGCCATTTCAACTCGATCCCACGATTCCGCCGCAGGGAAAAGATCGCAACCGCTACATGCAGGAAAAGTTCGGCAGTTCCGACAAGATCTTTGAGATTCATCAGCAATTGACTGAGCTCGGCAAGGAAGCCGGCATCGAGTTCGACTTCGAAGCCATCGAAGTGAGCCCTAACACGCTGGATGCACATCGCCTTATCCGGTGGGCATCGCAGGCGACTCCCAACGTTCAAGATGAGATGGTTGGCATCCTTTTTTCCTACTATTTCGAACAGGGAAAAAACATCGGCGATCACCAGATCTTGCTGGAAGCCGCGCAACAAGCCGGCATGGATGTCGCCATCGTTGCAAGCCTGTTGCCAACCGACGCCGATACTCTCGGCGTGCGCCAGGAAATCGACACCGCAAATCAGATCGGGGTGCGCGGCGTTCCCTGCTTCATCCTCGATCAAAAGTACGCCGTCATGGGTGCGCAATCTGCAGAGGCGCTGGCGGATGCCATACGCCAGGCCGCGGATGGCTTTGAGCCGCGTCCCGTCTGACTATGCGGCCTCAGCGAGTTTCGCCAGCTGAGTCATGACGACCGCTGCGCCGTTGAGACGCTTTTCTGCTGTCGGCCAGTCGCGCACAAAGACAATGCTCTGATCGGGCCTGATCTTCGCCATCGAACCCTGCTCGCCGATCATCTGGACCAGTGCAGCGGGATTATTGAATGTCTTGTTGCGGAACTGGATGACAACGCCTTTTGGACCCGCATCCAGCTTGTCCACATTGGCACGGCGGCACAAGGCCTTGATATAGACGATCTTCAACAGGTGCTGAACTTCTTCCGGTAGTGGTCCAAAGCGATCGATCATTTCGGCGCCAAAGCCGTCGATGTCCTGCAGCTCCTCCAGATCGGCCAGACGGCGATAGAGGCCTAGACGCAATTGCAGGTCCGGAACATAGGTTTCAGGGATCATCACGGCGGTGCCGATCGCAATCTGCGGCGACCAGTGCCCGTCCTCGACTTCGCCGGTACCCTTGATCTCCGCAACTGCTTCTTCCAGCATCTGTTGATAAAGTTCGAAACCGACCTCGCGAATATGTCCCGACTGTTCTTCCCCGAGCAGATTGCCTGCGCCACGGATATCCATGTCATGGCTTGCCAGCTGGAAACCAGCCCCCAGCGTGTCGAGCGATTGCAAGACCTTGAGTCGGCGTTCCGCCGTCTGCGTCAGCAGCTTGTTGGCTGGCAGCGTGAACAACGCGTAAGCACGCTGCTTCGATCGCCCGACGCGTCCGCGCAACTGATACAACTGCGACAGGCCAAACATGTCGGCACGGTGGATAATCAGCGTGTTGGCGGTCGGGATATCGAGGCCGGATTCAACGATCGTCGTCGACAGCAGCACGTCATACTGCCCGTCATAGAAAGCATTCATGATGTCGTCGAGCTCACCAGGCGCCATCTGGCCATGGGCAGTGGCGACTTTCAGTTCCGGCACCTGAGCATCCAGGAACTCCTTGATGTCACTCAAATCGGAAATGCGGGGGCAGACATAGAAGCTCTGCCCGCCGCGATAACGCTCGCGCAGCAGCGTTTCGCGGATGACAAGTGCATCGAATGGTGAGACGAACGTTCGAACAGCCATCCGGTCCACAGGTGGCGTGGTAATCAAGGAAAGCTCGCGAACACCCGTCAAGGCAAGTTGCAGCGTGCGCGGTATCGGCGTTGCAGACAGTGTCAGCACATGCACGTCCGATTTCAGTTCTTTCAGCCGTTCTTTGTGCTTGACGCCGAAATGCTGCTCTTCGTCGATGATCAGCAGGCCAAGATTCTTGAATTTGATGCCGTTTCCGAGCAGAGCATGCGTGCCGACAGCGATATCCACATGCCCCTCTGCAATACCCTTCTTGTTTTCAGCCAGCTCCTTCGGGCCCACGAGCCGCGATGCTTGCGCCACATTGACAGGCAGGCCCTGAAACCGCTGGGTGAAGGTCTTGAAATGCTGGCGCGACAGCAGCGTCGTCGGCACCACAACGGCAACCTGGACGCCATTCAGCGCAGCGACGAATGCCGCGCGCAGCGCTACTTCGGTCTTGCCGAAGCCGACATCACCGCAAATCAGGCGGTCCATCGGTTTGCCGAGCGACAGGTCGTCGATAACCGCGTCAATGGCACGATCCTGATCTTCCGTCTCGTCATAGGGGAACCGCGCAGCAAACTCGCCATACAATCCGTCCGGTGGCAACAGGATCGGCGCCCCGCGCATCTGCCGTTCCGCGGCAATGCGAATGAGATGACCGGCAATGTCGAGCAGGCGTTTCTTTAGCTTTGCCTTGCGGGCCTGCCAGGCGCCGCCACCTAGCTTGTCCAACACGGCAGTCGAAGTTTCCGAACCAAACCTCGATAAAAGCTCGATATTCTCTACCGGGAGGAAGAGCCGGTCATCACCCGCATAGTGCAGTTCCAGACAGTCATGTGGTGCACCGGCAGCCGTGATTGTTCTCAGACCGATAAAGCGGCCTATACCATGATCGACATGCACGACGATATCGCCGGCGTTCAGCGCGGCAACCTCGCTGATGAAGTCCCGGTCGCGTTTGCGGCGCTTGGAATGGCGGATCAGCCGGTCGCCAAGGATGTCCTGCTCTGCAACAACGACGAGTTCGCCAGCGTCGAAGCCGGTTTCCAGCGAAAGAATGCCCGCAGTAATTTTGTCGCGCGCGAGCGCCTTGACCGTTCTCAGATCATCGACAAACTCGATCTTTTCGCGCCCATGTTCATTCAGAACCTGCACCAGCCGGTCGCGTGTGCCCTCGCTCCATGCAGCAAGCAGCACTTTCTTGCCTGCAGCGCGCTCATCGGCAATGTGTTTTACAACACTGTCGAAGACGTTGGTGTCCTTGGCGGTCCTTTCCTCCACGAAGGTTCGCCCCCGATGCGCACCGGCATGGACAACCGCTCTCCCCGTGACGAATGGCGCGTCGAACGGCGTGAAGTCGATGCGCATGCCTGAGTTGATTGCCGAGGCCTCGACCTGCTCAGGTGTCAGATACAGCGAGCCCGGCTCGACCGGCTTGTATGGAATACTGTCGCCGGGTTCCTTGCCGTCGGATTGCCGTTTGCGTGCCTCATAGTGGTCGAGCACCATCTTGTGGCGTTCAGCCATGGATTCGTGCGCGAGGTGGTCGAAGACCACTGGCATATCGCCGACATGCTCAAAAATCGTCTCAAGCTTGTCATAGAATAGAGGCAACCAATGTTCCATGCCGGCAAAGCGGCGCCCTTCCGAGATGGACTGATAGAGCGCGTCATCGCGTGATGGTGCTCCGAACTTCTGCACATATTGCGAACGGAAATGGCTGATGAGCTCGGGCGAGAGCGTGATTTCGCTCATCGGCTGCATCGAGAATTCCTTCTTTTGGCTTGATGTTCGCTGCGACGCCGGATCGAATGTGCGGATCGTTTCCAGAGTATCTCCGAAAAAATCCAGGCGTAGGGGCTCTTCGGCACCCGGGGCGAAGAGATCGAGAATACCGCCTCGTACGGCATACTCGCCTACATCACGCACGGTTGGAACGCGCTCAAATCCATTATTTTCAAGGCGTTGTACCAGGGCATTCATGTCGATCCGATTGCCGGGCTTCGCCGTGAAAAGCTGCTCTGCAAGAACTTTTCGCGGTGGCAGTTTTTGCAGAACGGCATTGGCCGTGGCCAAAATAACGCCCGGATGCTTCTGTTCGCGCAAAGCTGCAAGTCCGGCAAGTGCAGCCAGACGACGCGCGGATGTATCGGCTCCGGGCGAGACACGATCATAAGGAAGACAGTCCCACGCAGGCAATTGCAGCACGGGCAAATCCGGCTGGACGAAATTCAGCACCTGTTCGATATCGGCAACGCGATTGCCATCGCGCGCGATAAACAGCACGGGACCACCTGCCCCGGCTTCAGCCACCACTTTCGCCAAAGCAAAAGCTTCATAGCCATCGACAACGCCGTCGATGACGACGTGTCCGTTGAAGTCAGATTTCAGTCCGAGTTTGGTAAAGGCAGTCATTTCGATTTCAGAATTTCATTCTCTGGCGGGATGCGACGACCCTGTGAAAGATCGGCGTATCGAATGCGGCGGGAACGGCAGCCTCCCCGGTGACCCATTTCAACAGGTCCCGGTCGAGCGCTTCCATCAGTGCTTCATATTGGTCAAGTTCATCATCGGACAAGGTGTCGATGTGGGCGTCGGCAAACTGTCCGAGGATCAAATCCATTTCACGCATACCGCGATGCCAGGAGCGAAACAGGATTTTTCGCTGTCTCGGCTGCAGATCGGCGGTGGTGCGACTGCTTCCAGTCATGAACTAGCTCCGTTGACGGCAATGAAAAGCATTGGGCGTGATTGGTGCGGCTGGGTATAGCGTGCCTTGTCGCGTCTGTCAGCCTTGCAACGCAAATCGAACGCGTTAAACGTTACGCATGCGTCCGTCATTGCTTGATCCCCTCTTTGCCTCCGTTCGTTCGCTTTCCGGTATCGGCCCGAAAGTGTCTGGCCTGTTAGGCACATTGCTGGGCACGCAGCCGCCCGGCGCCGAGCCCCGCGTCGGCAATCTGGTCTACCTGCCGCCGCATAGCGTGATCGATCGGCGCAACCGGCCAGGCATCGCCTACGCCCCGGAAGGCGCGATCGTCACGCTGGAAGTGCGTATCGACCGCCATCAGCCATCGCCCAGTGGTCGTAGCAATGTCCCATATCGTGTCTTCGCTCATGACGATACCGGAGAAATCGGCCTCACCTTCTTTCATGCAAAGCAGGCCTGGCTGGAAAAAGTCATGCCGGTTGGCGAAACGGTTATCGTGTCCGGCACCATGGAGTGGTTCAATGGGCGCCCGACGATGGTTCACCCGGATCATATTGCCAGTGTGGAAGATGCTTCATCGCTGCCACTGGTTGAGCCTGTTTATCCACTGACTGCAGGACTGTCTCCAAAAGTGCTGGCACGCGGTATTCAGGAAGCACTGGCGAGAGCACCTGACATGCCGGAATGGATCGATCCGCCAGTCCTCGAACAATTTGGCCTGCCGTCGCATCGCTACGCCCTGCAGGTACTGCACAATCCACGCGATCCGAGCGACATTGCTCTCGATCATCCCGCCAGGCAGCGGCTGGCCTATGATGAATTTCTTGCTGGGCAGCTCGCACTGGCACTGGTCCGCTTGAAAACACGGCGCCTTTCCGGGCGCAGGCTCGAAGGCGACGGCCATCTCATGGCAAAAATCATTGCAGCCCTGCCCTATTCGCTGACGAATAGTCAGGGCCAGGCGATCAAGGAAATCATCGCCGATCTGCGCGAACCTGATCGGATGTTGCGCCTGCTGCAAGGCGATGTCGGCTCCGGCAAGACCGTCGTCGGTCTCCTGGCCATGGCGCACGCTGCCGAAGCCGGCGGTCAATCGGCGCTGATGGTGCCGACAGAGGTGCTGGCGCGCCAGCACTACGCCACAATCACCCCGCTGGCGGAGAAGGCAGGGCTGCGTACGGCACTGCTCACTGGACGTGAAAAAGGCCGCGAGCGTGAAGATATCCTCGAAGGTCTGCGGAATGGCGCTATCCACATCATTGTCGGCACGCACGCACTCTTTCAAGAGAAGGTCACCTATCACGACCTGGTGCTGGTCATTGTCGATGAGCAGCATCGGTTCGGCGTACACCAACGTCTGCTCCTGACCTCCAAAGGGGCGGCGCCGGATATGCTTGTCATGACCGCCACACCCATCCCGCGCACGCTGGTCTTGACCGCGTTCGGCGATATGGATGTTTCGAAACTCACGGAAAAACCTGCTGGCCGCCGCACGATCATCACCGCGATCCTGCCGATGGAACGGTTAAGCGAGCTCGTTGATCGTATGCGGACCGCAATAGCCGATGGGCAGAAAATCTATTGGATTTGCCCGCTGGTCGAAGAATCCGAACTCATCGACCTCGTCTCGGCCGAAGAACGTTTCGAATCATTGAAACCTCTGCTCGGTGACAGGATCGGGCTGGTTCATGGCCGTATGACTGGACCGGAGAAAGATGCCGCCATGCTGGCATTCAAGAACGGCGAGACACGATTGCTGGTGGCAACCACAGTCATTGAAGTCGGTGTCGACGTTCCGGATGCGACGATCATCGTCATCGAACACGCCGAACGCTTTGGTCTTGCGCAATTGCACCAGTTGCGCGGCCGTGTCGGGCGTGGGGACAAACCCTCGACCTGTCTTCTCGTCTACAAGGGGCCACTTGGCGAGGTCGCGCAGGCGCGGCTCAAGATCATGCGGGAAACCGAGGATGGTTTCAGGATCGCCGAAGAGGACCTGAAGTTGCGAGGGGAAGGCGAGCTGCTTGGCACTCGACAATCCGGCGCGCCTGGCTTCCGGCTCGCCAGCATCGAGGCGCATCAAGAGTTTCTGGAGATCGCCCGCAAGGACGCCCGTTATATTCTGACGCGGGATCCCGAATTGCAGAGTACGCGTGGCGAAGCGTTGCGCATCCTGCTTTACCTCTTTGAACGTGACGAAGCTGTTCGATTGCTCCGCGCCGGCTAGAGCAAGTTTTGTTTATTCAAAGCCAGTTCTGTTTCGCGGATGGCGAGACGATCCACGCGGAAGGTGGCGAGGCCGATGTCTTTCCATCGTCCGACGCCGCCTGACAAAGTGGGTGTCCGCCAGGCGGAAATCCTGGAAGGCCGGGCGAATTTGGCCCAATTCCGTCGGGCTTCGGCGTCGTCCGATGGATAAACATCGGCCGCCAAACCCCTTGATCTTGAACCAAATTCCCTCCGGCAGAACGGCTCTGAACAGACAAAATTTGCTCTAGGCGTCGGGATAAGGCCTGCCATCCTTGTGTACGAATCGTCCGTCGGCATGGGAACTCATCATGTCGATGTCGGAGCAGATGGTAATGTCAGAGGGCGCGCGTGTCCCAACTTCGAGATAAACTGCCATCGCACCCGACTTGTTGATCATATGGTGGCCATTGCCGGAATTCTTGGGGAAGGCCGCACAGTCGCCAGCTTGAAGCAATCTCTCTCCGCCATCCTCGACCAGCACCAACTCCCCTTCAAGCACATAGACGAATTCGTCTTCGGCCGAATGCCAGTGACGCTGGCTCGACCAATTGCCCGGCGGCAAGTGCATGAGGTTGACACCGAAATCGGTAAGCCCACCGGCGTCGCCCAAGCGCTGGCGGATGCGATCGGCGCAGGGTATGTCAAATGGCGGTGGATAGCCTGAACCTTTGTGTTTCGGTACAGCGACAATGTCTATCTTGGGCATAGCAGTTCTCGACGTAACTGTTGTCGTTGCCCTTATAACTCGCGGGAACCAGTTATTCCACCGTCACAGACTTTGCCAGATTTCGCGGCTGATCGACATCCGTGCCCATGAAAACCGCCGTGTAATAAGCCAGCATCTGAATCGGCAGCGTATAAACGATCGGTGTGATAACCTCCGGCATCTCCGGCAGAAGAATCGTATGCCACGTTTTCAATGTGCTTGCTGCAGCGCCCTTCTCGTCGGTGATGAGGATGATCTTGCCGCCACGCGCGGCCGCTTCCTGCATATTCGATATGGTTTTTTCGAACCAGCGGTCATGCGGAGCAATGACAATGACCGGCATGGATTCATCGATCAACGCTATTGGTCCGTGCTTCAACTCGCCGGCCGCATAACCCTCCGCGTGAATATAGGAAATTTCCTTGAGTTTCAGCGCGCCCTCGAGCGCCAGCGGATAACTCGTGCCACGCCCCAGATAAAGTGCGTGCTTGACCTGACTGAGTTCGCGGCTGATGGCCTCGATCTGAGCTTCGAGTTTCAGCGCCTGCGTTGCATAGCGCGGAATTTCGGATAGTTCGCGCACAAGCTGACGCTCTTCTTCGTCGCTGATCGTACCGCGCATCTTGCCGGCCGCCACAGCCAGCGATGCCAGAACGGATAGTTGGCAGGTGAAAGCCTTGGTCGAGGCAACACCAACTTCCGGACCTGCGAGGGTTGGAAATACGGTGTTGGATTCGCGCGCCATCGTCGATTCCTTGACGTTGACGATAGTTCCGATGCTCAGGCCTTGCTGCTTGCAATAGCGCAAGGAAGCCAGTGTATCCGCGGTCTCACCGGACTGCGAGACGAAGAGCGCAAGGCTATTTTTGGAAAGCGGCATTTCCCGATAGCGAAATTCCGACGCCACATCGATATCGACCGGCAGGCGTGCAATGTGTTCGAACCAATACTTCCCGACCAGCCCGGCATAATAGGCTGTGCCGCAGGCGGAAGCGGCGATGCGATCTACCTTGGCGAAATCGACCGGCGCAGCGCCAGACCGTATCGTACCCTTCGAGAAATCGAGGTAGTTTGCCAGCGTGTGCGAGATGACTTCCGGCTGTTCATGGATCTCCTTCTCCATGAAATGCCGGTGGTTGCCCTTGCTCACCAGAAACGCGGTGCCCGCCGATTTCTGCACGGGTCGATCGACGATTTCGCCGCTTTCATCATAAATGATGACGCCGTCGCGGGTAAGCACCGCCCAATCCCCATCTTCGAGATACGACAAATTATCGGTGAACGGTGCTAGAGCGATCGCATCGGAGCCCAGATACATCTCTCCTTCGCCATAGCCGACTGCGAGAGGCGGACCATTACGGGCAGCGATGAGCAAATTGTCTTCGCCCTTGAACATGATCGCGATGGCAAAAGCGCCGCGCAATTGCGGCAACGTCTGGCGAACCGCCTCGACCGGCGCTAGGCCGCGATCGAGCGCGCGGGTTACCAGATGCGCGACGGTCTCCGTATCGGTCTCCGTCTCGAAAACGTATCCATCCTTTTCGAGCATAGCCCGCAGTTCGGCAAAGTTTTCGATGATGCCATTATGGATCACCGCCAGCCGAGGCGTCGTATGCGGGTGTGCATTGCGGACCGTCGGCGCACCGTGCGTCGCCCAACGCGTGTGGCCGAGCCCTATGGTGCCGCCGAGTGGATTTTCCTTCAGGAGCTTGTCGAGATTGCCAAGCTTGCCCTCGGCCCGACGGCGATCGAGCACACCAAAATCGAGGGTCGCAACGCCAGCTGAGTCATAACCACGGTATTCCAGCCGCTTCAGTGCATCCACAAGCAGCGGCGCTACCTGCTCACGCCCGATAATTCCAACAATCCCGCACATATACGACTCCAATACCCCGAATAGTTTCCAGCTCTGGCTAGCTCGGATTCATCGCTACAGAAAAACACTTTCTGTGACAGAATCCCACACGAACAAAAGGCGTGCCTAGTCAGCCTTCTTGGCTAATTTCTGCGCCGCATGGCGTGCCCGCAATTGCACCGCCCGCCCCTCTTTTATCTCTTGGCGCGCCCTGCCGAATGCAAGCGCATCCGCCGGCACATTGGCCGTGATCACGCTGCCGGAGGCGACATAGGCGTTGTCACCGATAGAAACCGGCGCCACCAGCGAACTATTGGAGCCGATGAAAACGTTGGCACCGATCTCGGTCAAATGCTTGTTATAGCCGTCATAGTTGCAAGTGATGGCACCGGCACCGATATTTGCCGCCGGACCCACGATCGCATCGCCGATATAGGTCAGGTGGTTCACCTTGGCGCCGACCCCGACCTTGGCGTTTTTCACCTCGACGAAGTTCCCCACCTTGGATTTTGCTGCCAGATCCGCACCGGGGCGAAGCCGGGCAAAGGGTCCGACATTGGCGTTTGCGCCAATCTTCGCGCCTTCAAAGTAGGAGAAGGCATGAATGACCGCTCCACTTGCGATCGAAACGCCGGGACCAAAAATGATATTCGGTTCGAGGACCGCATCTGCTTCCACCAATGTATCATGCGCGAAGAAAACAGTTTCCGGCGCCTGCATGGTAACACCCGCCAGCATCATGTCGCGACGTTTGCGCGTCTGCCAGATCGCCTCGGCTTCGGCGAGTTCAACGCGGGTATTGATGCCGATCACATTGTCGGGCGAAATCTCGATGGCAACGACGGATTTACCACCCGCATTGGCTATCTCGACGACATCGGTGAGATAGAATTCGTTGTTGGCATTGTCGTTGGTGATCTTGTCCAGCAGGGCAAGCGCCGTCTGTCCGCGCAGCGCCATCAGCCCGCCATTGCAGAACCCGATTTTCTTCTCGGCCTCACTGGCATCCTTCTCCTCGCGGATCGCGATCAAACGGCCGTTCTGCTCGATCAGCCGGCCGTAACCGTTCGGCACCGTTGGCCGGAATCCCATGACGACGACATCCGCACCGTCTGCGAGCTTGGCGCGCGCCTGGTCGAGAGCCGCTGTTTCAATCAGCGGCGTATCACCGAATACGACGAGAATATCGTCATAGCCGCGCGCAATGCTCTCGCGCGCTGCAAGCACGGCGTGGGCAGTTCCAAGCCGTTCGGTCTGTTCATGAACGGTCACGTTGGCAACGATCGCACGGACTACTGCCTCGACCTGATCGCCACCCTTGCCCACCACCAGCGCGATGTCGCGGACACCTGCGCCATGTACGGCCTTGGCGACGTGGGCGACGATGGGGAGACCCGCAATGTTGTGGAGTACTTTCGGCAGGGAGGATTTCATGCGCGTGCCCTCACCGGCAGCGAGAATAACCGTGAGGCAGGAACGTGGTGTCATGTCGGACTTCCGGATCAGTTGGGCTAAAGGCAATATCGTGGCCAATCATGACACGCTATTGGTTTCCAACATGGAAACTTCCGTCTGTTTAACCGAGTTGGCCGAGGATGGGAAATGTTTCGAGAAGCCAGAACGAGAATGTCTGCAAGCCGCCGGTCAAAAACAGGATGCCGGTCAGCACGAGCAGGCCGCCCATCAGCTTTTCCACCTTGCCAAGGTGCATGCGGAAGCGCGTCAGAAACCGCATGAACATTCCGGAAAACAGCGCGGCGACAATGAAGGGGATCCCGAGGCCCAGCGAATAGACGGCGAGCAGCAGGGCGCCGTCGGCGACGGTGTCACGGGCTCCGGCCAGCGCCAATATGGGTCCAAGCACCGGCCCGATGCACGGCGTCCATCCGAACGCAAAGGCCAGCCCCATGACATAGGCAGCGAACGGGTTGGCGGGCGCTCCCTGGGTCTGGAACCTCGCCTCCCGTGAGAGGAAGCTAAGGCGGAATACGCCGAGAAAGTTCAGCCCCATGAGAATGATGACGATGCCTGCGGCGACGGCGATTTCCTGTTGCCACATGCGCAGGAAGCCGCCGATGGTCGATGCGCCGGCGCCGAGGAGTACGAAAACGGTCGAAAAGCCGAGAACAAAACAGAAGGATGACAGAAGTAGCGCCTGCCGGACCGGCGATATTCGCGCCGCAGCTTGATCCGAGCGGAAATCCTCAACCGTCACACCGGCCATATAACAGAGATAGGGCGGCACGAGTGGCAGGACGCAAGGAGAAAGGAAAGACAGAGCGCCGGCGCCGGCAGCAGTCAGGTATGAAACATCAAGCGCCATCCGCGCTCCTTCACTGGCATTTTTGTTCGTGCGGTGGATTAAGCCGAATCTCCTTGAAATTCCAATCACCTTTTCGCCAGTTTGGCAGCAATGCCTCTCCAGTTCATGTTCTTTTCTGCCTGGCAGAGGGCGCTTTCGGCCAAAAAATACAAGAACCGCCGAAAACAAGGCTTTTTGTTGCGAAAACCCTCCACATTAGTTGTTGACCGATGGGCAAGTCGCACCTATGTTCCGCCGCACTTCCCGAGGCCACCGAGCTGGCTTCGTTGGGGAGCGCGTAGCTCAGCCGGTAGAGCAACTGACTTTTAATCAGTAGGTCCGGGGTTCGAACCCCCGCGCGCTCACCATCCAAAACCCCAAGCAAATCAATTACTTGCATTTATTTTTGTGTAATACGATGGTGGTTTCCATGTTCCACTTGCTGTAAGAAAAAGCTAATAAAAACAAGGATAGGTAACGACGGTAAAACGCGTAATGGAACATGCATGGCACATGGAGCAAACCTTCAGCGGTATAATCACTCGCTCATTTCGGTACGGGGATCGAAGCCAGACTTCTTCCAATGGGACACAGTCTCGCTGAACACCGACCAAGGCCCGCTTACTGAGAATTCCAGGTCAGGCACATAACCTTCCCCTGCCCGCATCACATCCCACATGTAATGTGTCATTGTAGATTCCGCGATTAACTTCGCACGCTCACGCGCCGCATCGTATCCCGCTTCCGTCGATTGCATTAAAAAAGCAGGATTGTACAGCATCCCAAATGCGTCTTCGGAGGGAATGAAACGCATGAAATCAAGACTCATGTCGATTCGTGCGGACGGCTTCACCTTAAATTCGTCTAGAGTACCCAGTATATGCTCTGGCGTTGCGCTCACCTCAAGCCATCCCAGCCCAAGTTTATTGTAATAGATGATCCAACGACGGCCATATTCTGGCGAGTCGAGATACGATGCTCGGCGATTGGTGTCGTTCGTCTCTTCGAGAGACCACGAATCATCGGTCCATCTGTCTATCGTGGCGCCTAACCATGAGAACTCGTCAAAGACGTATTGGTCAATAGGATCGACGCTTCCCCACTTACTCTTAGTCTCAGTGGGTCGATTGTGCTGGGGTTCTCGACGTTCTCCCTCATCAATCTCACGCACGATCTTCGCATATTCGTCGTGCATATTTTTTCTGCCGAACATGTTTCACCCCTTGCTATAACGTACGTACGCCGCGCTCGATGAATTCTACCCCTAAATCCTCGAATGCAAGCTGGCCAAGTCCATCGATCGCGACTCAACGCGCTTTTCACGGCTTCACATTTTATCGCCATCGCGGCGTAACCAGTTTACACACGTAGACGGAGCGAGCTTTTACCTCCTCACCCGTAATTGGATCTGAGAATGCTAGTTCGACTCCAGCCGTGTGTATCAAATAGAAGGCCAGTCTCAATCACGAGGCTGGCCTTTATCATATCGATTCAGCCAATCGGACAAACTGGCTGAATTGGGAGAATTCGGTAAGGTAAAACTAAATTAAAGGGGCGACATATGAATACTTTACGCTTAAGCGCGACTCTTGCTTTGGTGCTGGCATCTACCAACGCTGGCGCCGGAGATTTTTCTGGCACATTTCTGTGTAGCGTCACTCGATTTGGGGGCCATAGCTATGCCAAAGTTGGAGATAAATCGATTGTAGCTGTTTCCACGCTATTGTCACCGCGCATTGGCTACATTTATGCAGGCGGTTCCGGCAACTACGCAAACGATTGCGAGGAGACTGGTAGTCTCGTTAATTGTGATACGCCAGGCTCCATGGTTCGGAGGATCATATTCGATACTTCCACCCTAGTGCTGACGCAGCCGTTTGGCTTTGAAAATGCATTCACCGAGAGCCAGTGCAAACCACTCGATATCGATGCCTTGCCTTGATGATCTCGCAAAGGGCTCGCCCTTGCGCGGAAACCATAAGAAAATCGATGGAGTGGAATCCCAAAAGCCGCTGTGCTTCTCTACCGCCATGGCAGAAGACTACAAGGCATTCGCACCAGTCACAGTCCTTACGAACCGCCCAGGCCAGATGCTCGGCATTGGCACGGCTTACGACGCGGCAAAGTTCGTAGTCGAGGAGTGGCCAGCCGAAAGAGGTGGACCCAAACTCTCTGACGCAAAGGTTATCCTGCTTCAGTGCCTGTCTGGCCAATGTTCGCCTGCCATAGCGCGTGTGGCGTTCATAGAAGCCGCACGAGAATCCCATATTTATATTGTTCCGCCCGAGAATGAGCCCGTGAGAAGCAGGCCGAAGTGGCAGAAGGCTGCAAGGGCGTGGCGCAGGAGTTGAATCGTTGAAAGCTGTGTCTATCTACAGTGTTCGTCGCAACGTCGCTTGTACTGGGGCTCTTTGACGCTCTAGTCTCAAGTATGTCCATAGACCGCAACACACCTATTCCAAACTGGCTTTGCGTCAGCGTATTGGTATTAGGGCTACTTCTCAATATCCAACCAGTATTCGATCTCGTAGTGCGCGCACTAGGTGGCGGTCTGGCACCGGGTTTTGCAACACTGTTGTCGGCGGTAATAGGTTTTACCGGCGTCATCTTCACTACAAGGGCGGGCTTCAAAAACTTGATCGCTTCCCAAGAGGCCCAATCCGCAAGGGACAGGGATGCCAGAGCGCACCAGCAAGAGATGGCGGTCCAAGCTAAGACGGACGAGCGAGAATATGAAAAAAAGGTGTTGGCGGCAGCGCTTCAAGGCGAGTTGATCGCACTCTTGTCGAGGGTGCACGATGGACAGGCCTGGCTTCGGATGCAAACCAGATTTTGGAAAATAGCAGCAGCGGACAAGGACCTAAAGGACGTAGACGTGCCGTTCTCGTTTCCGAGTTATCATGTACCAGCCTTTGAAGCGAATATTCAAAGATTGGGGTTGCTTGGACCCTCTATCGCGGGTGATGTGGTAAGCGTTTTCGGCATGGCAACCAACAAAACCGCCGAACCCATGAAGGCGATTAAGCCAGCCATGGCTGCCATGCTAGCGGAAGGACTGCTCGACGCTCATAAAGATTGGTCGGATCGGATTGTTCGAGTTGGGGGTCGGCTCGGCTCAATTCAAGGATTTCTTGATGACCCGGGGAGCCTTTGGGAATTAAAGAAAGAGAAGGAAGCGGCTGCGAAAGCAGCGGAGGCGGCAGCGAGTGCGTAGGTTAGAAGGCCCGCCTATGCGGTGGCACAATACCAAGGCGTGGCGCAGGGCGACTTATTTGTTAGGACAAAAGGCATTCACTATCGCCATGACTGCCAGACCATGGGCAGGTCGATCGCGGATTGCAGGATTTTCACGTAAATATTTCACGACTACATGCCTGACCTGATCGACTGCTACACCAGCGCGAAGGCAGTCTGGCTTTTGACTAACTGCGGGCATAGCCAAGGGCGTCCGCAACGGCGGTAATGTATCCGTAGCAAACTCCAGACTTGACGTCGCTTGTAGCCTCACACACTTGATAAAGCTGGTTACCGTCGTAAAATCCGGCCTGCGCGTTCGACGCAATTCAGCACAAACCATGGTGGCCGCCAACACAATACGTTTCATTTCACCACCCCCATCCGCCCTACTAGCCCAACGCTCAAAACAATATCGCCAAGTGTTAGGACCCGCCACCAGTATTCTTCGGACTCAAGCTGATCGCAGAAACCGCGATTTGCAGACCGAACAATGCATCTTGTGCAGCAAATCCTTGGCCATTGCACCATGATCGCGCCCTAGTTTCTCCGCAAGTTTCGCTAGATCGAGCCGAACGTGATGGCCGCACGCCTTGTTTCCGCAATGCGCGGTCAGCGTGTAACCATTGTCATCGAGGAGACCACCGATTGTGTCTGTGCTGCTG
Organism: Phyllobacterium sp. 1468; assembly: GCF_031455525.1. NCBI lineage: Bacteria > Pseudomonadati > Pseudomonadota > Alphaproteobacteria > Hyphomicrobiales > Phyllobacteriaceae > Phyllobacterium > Phyllobacterium sp. 1468. The sequence continues at coordinate 130,659 of NZ_JAVDSX010000007.1, forward strand.
TAGGGTGTCATGAGAACAAAATGAGAACGCGCTCTGATGTCGTCAAGAGCGAAGATCGCGCACATGGATGTAAATTATTGTTCGAACAAGAGTTCAGGCAGGCCTGGAGGAGGTAATCTCAATCGCACTATAATGACATTCGAGAATTAGGCGGGACTCAGCTCATTCTCACTAAGCGCTTCTAGTGCAATCCCGATAATGCGGTCCTCGAAAAGCTCCACCTTTCGTTGTGCAGACTCTTTGCCGCCCGTCCAATGGGCAAGGCTCGTCCTTATGGAATCAACGTTCGGACGCGCATGCTCTTGGTGCACTAACCAATCAACTGTCGCGAGCAGTTCCATGCCTAGCGGAGACTCAAAACCGTCGATCAAATGGCTCGTTGAGTCCAGAACTGCCCTATATGGTTTTGCTTCCTCAGTCGTAAAGTATGCTGAGACAACATCCTTTTTAGCATCATCGAAATGGATTGGTTCAAATGGACCTGCGTCACCAAGTCTCTTGTCACAGTGCAGATAGCTTCCATCAAGCGAATTAAGAAGATGCTTCAACCTGTCTGAGTATGGCCCATATTTGTGAGCCTCGAAATCGAACTTCAGAGTTTCTAGTTGGTGCAAAGCGGCGAAGCGCTCGGCGAAATAACCCAGTTTTTGGATTTCCAATAAGGAGCACTCGATACCCAGTATAGAATAGCGACGAACAAGTTCTGCAATGAGTGCCCGAGCAGGGGTCAACTTCTCCACGCCTGTGCGCTTCGCAACGTTTTGATACTTTTTTGTAGGTTCATATACTATAACTTCCACGTCACTCATCGATGACAACTTAGCTACGATTAGGTCCCTGACTTCACTCCAATCAAGTCCACCATTTCCCGCGCCGAGTGGAGGCAATGCAATTGACTTGATTTTCTTGGAAATTATAACGCGTTTGAGATCATCCAAACCCTTAGATATCCAATCAATCCTCGACGGGTAACGCCAATGAGCCTTGGTAGGAAAGTTGATAATCCACTTCGGACCATAAAGGTCTCGATTCTGGCTCACAAACATTTCACCCACTCGGACCTCTTTTTTCGCACAAGCATCCTCGTACAGCTTAAAGTTTTCTGGAAAGGCCTCTTTGAACATTAATGCGACGCCCTTGCCCATCACACCAACAGTGTTGACGGTATTGACTAACGCCTCAGCATTAGCTTCGAGCAGATTTCCCTCGGCAAATCTAATCATCAAAGAAACCATCCCCTTTTTGCCAAAACCCTGACCTCAACCTTGCGATCTCTGGCTTCGGCCTTAACAGCAGCCGTTACATTGTCATCGTAGCAGGCAATGCCTAACAGCGCCTCTAGAGGCACATGCTTGTAAACAAGAGCCTCAGCTTGGTATTTCTCGAACTTGTCGACATCATCCCGTTTAAAATCGCGTGCTTGCAACGTGGGCCAAATGATCCGATTTAGATCAACCAGATCGTTCGAGAACAGCGCAGCCCGCAAATAGGCGTGCCGATCGGTAAACACAAACGAGACATTCTTTGCAACCAAATGGCGCAACGAAGAGACTAGAATCACAATGTCTTTCATTGGCCGTTTCGTGATACCGTTATACCCGGTTTTGATATTATACAACATAGGACTGTAGGGCGTAAAATAGAACGGCACATAGTCGCTCAGCGTGCCGCCGGGGGGGCAAGGAACCTCCCTAGAAACACGTTTGCTAATGAGCTCCGGATTACCAATAACCACGTAGGGCTTTTCTTGCGTGGTCGCTTTGCAATGACAACCATTGCTCAAAGTTTCTCCAAGGTTGTCCTTATGGACTATCCTGAAGATCAGAGCTTTCTCGGGATTCAAATCCATGGACATGATTCGAAATGTATACTGCGTCATTCCGAGCAGCAAGCATCCTTACTCATAGGCTGGCCAGGTGTGCGCCCGGAGGTGCAAGCTTCGTGTCACTAACCTTGATCGCTACCGCCCACAACGCCACGCAAACCCTCACGACCACGCCCTTGTCTGCTTGTGCGTTTTCATTGACTTGAGAACGTTCGCGCTAAATTCCCGCTGTTGGCGGTCCATAACTTGCTCAAGTCTCGCCACCGCGTCGGCGTCGGCGCCGGTTGCGTCAATGACTGGCGCATAGGTAATCGATGGCCCGCTTGACGCGGCACTAGGACTCCGAAGCGTCGGCATACCTGCGGCGATCATTGTATGCGCGCACCCTTGAACGACATCGTTAGCCGTATTGAATTCGTCAGCCATTTTGGCCTCTTATGATGGGAATGCCCGCGCGAAGGCGGGTTGGGGATGATTGATTTCTATTGAGATTGTTTAACGGTCTGTCGTAACAAAGATTCCAAGAATAACCGGGGGATTCTATTGATGACCGATGTTCGAACCAAGTACGTACCACCGTCATCGAGTCTGACGGGGTTTAACTGTCCCCACTGCGGAGTCCTAGCCAAACAATTTTGGTACAATTGTTATTCTAAGCCTGTCGGAGACGACGAGACTCCCCACGTTTGGCTGCCTGACGAAGCTGAAAAAGCAGATTTCTCTGGAATAGATGACCCGGAGCAGCAAGAGGATCTCAAGAAGTGGGTAAGGAAAGCCTCGACGGGAGTTCCGTTTTTTGACGGTGCGGACAAATACGTCAACCTGAACGTTGTCAACGTCCACGCATCGAAATGCCACAACTGTGGAGATATCGCGCTCTGGCTGCACGACTGTCTCATGTGGCCGACATCTCATGATGCTCCTTTACCTAACCCAGATTTGCCGCCAGATGTACGCGCCGACTACGAAGAAGCTGGGACGATATTAAATTTATCGCCTAGGGGAGCGGCGGCCTTGTTACGGCTTGCCGTCCAAAAGCTGTGCGCCCACCTTGACGAGAAGGGTAACAACATCGACGAAGATATCGCTTCCTTAGTGAAGAAGGGCTTAGATGTTCGAGTACAAAAGGCGTTAGATATTGTACGTGTAGTTGGGAATAATGCAGTCCATCCAGGATTGATTGATTTAAAAGATGACCGTGCAACAGCTGAAAAGCTTTTTGGCCTCATCAACATGGTCGCGGACATCATGATTACTCAGCCCAAGCATTTGGATGGCATGTTTAATGGACTGCCAGAAAAGAACCTGAAGGCAATTGAGAGGCGGGACGCCAAGAAAGCGTAGAGGTCATATTTTGAACTGTGGAAATGCGCAGAAAGGCCCCACAACGGTCCGCAAACAGTCGCGTTTTGAGGGATTTGACCCACCCCTCCCACAAGCTAGAATATTGTGGGCTGACATTACTTCTCCTTGTATATCGTTACGTCGGAAGGGCACGGACAGTGTATGAAAAATTGGGTCAGACTTGCTACGGTAGCAATTGTTATTCTGGCAGTACTACTCGGATTTCGGGCACTATCTGTCTGGATCGAGTGGTGTCCGCCAGAACGCTGCTTGTCGCTCATTGGAGCGGATTTTCTAGGTTTGCTGAAATTTGAATGGGTCGGTCAATACCAGACTCTTCTTGGTGGTCTGGCGCTTGGAGCTGGCGCTTTTGTTTTGAGTGCAGCAAAACTCGAGATACAAGCTGCCGACCGCCGCGAACGAAATCGAGAGAGAGCGCTGATTGTAGACGCTCTCCTTCAAATCTCTACATGTTTTCATAGGTGTTACGCGAATCTGGAGAGGCAAAAAACAGAGGGACTCAAGTACGCGGAAACCGCCGAAGCATTTATTCCTCAAGCCACACGATCTAGCGCAACGTTAGGGTACCTAATTCCAGCAAGTATTGATTTGATAAAGCAGAAATTGGTAGACGATCCTCTTTCTGAAAGTCAGGTAAAACTGGCAGCTATCGTGGCATTTGCGTCAGCGACAATTTTTTTAGAGTCTGCGATGGCAATCAAAAAGAGCGAAGACGCCATTATAACTATACGGGGTGGAAATATGAAATTTGACGACACTCGCGTTAGAAAAATGGCCAGTAAACTCGAGGTGGACTATGACACCATTAGTTTCTTGGGCCGATATTTCTCGAAACCGAAGTTGCCCAAATAATGCCGAAACCTGCGGCGTAACGCGTTCGAGTGCCCTGTGGTTCCTTGTAGAAGTCGTGCGGAGATCGCAGGCACCCATCACGCCTGGACGCCTCGCATACGCAGGTCGAGCTCGATCTTCCGCCGAACAATCTCGCTTGCGCGGTGCGCTTCCAACGACCGCAACGCGGCCGAGGTGTTGCTGTAGGCAGGCCAAGTAACTATCGAGCACTCATACAGGGTAATCTCTGTCAGAGTGCGAACTGGCAAGCTGTTACCATCAACCCATGTCTCGGCTCGGACTCCGAATCCAAAGCTGCACTCCTTCAAATCCCGCCGTCCAACCAGGCCTATGACGGCCTGACCATCCGGTGTCGATGGGTCTACGGTTAGCTTATACCGCAAACCCTTCGCATCTTCGGCAAGCTTGAGCGTGCCGTTGCTCATTCGGCCGAGCACGCGCCCGTGGTCATGATGAAGGAGGAAAACCACGTCATTCTCACGCAACGATCAAGCAAAGGCGCCTGGCTGAATTTTCTCGACAAACTCGCCAGCTATCACGGCCTCGGTGTGGAACGTTGCGGCGTAGCCGCTAATGATGTTGGCCTTAGGGTTATCCAGGGCACTGGCGCGGGTTTCGAAGTCAGCGCAAGCCATGCTTACGCTCCAACGCCTGCAATCGTGCCTCACGCTTTGCGGCCGGAGATTCCCTGCGCATAGAACGGGCAATGGCGACGGGATCAGAGTTCAATCTGATATCCAGCGGCTTGCCTCGCACTAAAATCTTACGCGGCGCATTCCCGCGCTTTGCCTGAGCTTTTTCAATCGCCATTTTAATAGCCCGCCCTTTTCGCTTCACCTAGCCAGCGAGGTATATGTCCGTCGCGATAGTCGCCGAGGAATGCCGGAGTCATCGGAACAAGTGAACCCCAACTAACGTCGTTCGCGTCTAGGTCGGAACGCAATTCATCGTACTGTGCGCGTGCAACCTGTACCTGTTCAAGGGCATCCGCCATCGCTTTGACGCGGCGAGCATACTCGGGTTTGACCTTTGCGCAGACTGCCAGGCTGGCTTTTGAACGAGCGTCGGCAAGCCTTATTCGTATGATTTCCAGCGCATTCGTGATGGTCTTTAGATGGGTATCGATTTCACCCACTCGCTGCAGTGAGGCCGCTTTGCCCGACACTGGATCGCCTAACAGTGCGGCAACCTTGGGATCAACTTCCCGGCTGGTATCCGCCCGGATCGACGCGACAAGCCCGACACGCTCGACCGTTAGCTTTGCCTGCTGGTCGAGGAGGTTGCTCTGCTTGGCGACTAGTTCAGCGTAGGCGGGATCGGCGTCGGCAAGCCATTTGTTCGCCCACTGATTTGAACCTTCATTGAGCGTCGATTAAATCCTCGCCGAATATCAGCTTCTTATAGTTTTGGAGCATTTGGGGATCCTCGACGGACCCGTGGTGGTGTAGTTGGCGCCATACTCCAACTTTGAGTATAAACCACCTCGTAGTTCGAAAGTTCACATTCAGCTCTTCCTGCGGCGTCGTGCATACACCGCGCTCTCGGCCTACGAAAAGATGCCAGCCTTCCCCTCCTTGACCGGTGAAATCATGAAAAGTGACTTGGACTCGCGCCCGACCACTGAAAAGCTTGAGATAGCCTTCTCTGATTGAATTCCAGCCTCTCCGGATTCCACCGATTGGATTATTCATGCTCGGCACGTCGCCTTGGCACCAGTTTTGCTCTAGAGCTGCGATGTCGCCGTCGTTGAAAGCTCGATAGAACTCAATTAGAGAATCGCTCACGCGACCATCCCCGAATCTTGTTTCCAAGCCACTAATTTCTTCTGGATAAGTAGACACATCAAATCCTTTATACTCAACGGTTTTTGGCTATCTGGCATTCGATTAACTGACGGCGCGGACTGACCTCGACCTAACCTTCTTCTGTCAAACTGGGGTTGCACGCACTCGTCCGAGTAGAAGGACAATTCGTCAGCCCGCACCTGACAGTGTCGCCGTGTTTTGTACGTCATTGGCGCCGTTGCGCAGAGCGAGCTCCGCCTCCGCGCGTTACGTTAGGCATAGTCGCGGAAGGGAGTTGATTGAGGTTCTGCATAACGCGGACGCCTTCTTTTCCTGGGGATTTGCTACGTTTCATAGGGCGAACAGCTTTTGCCGATTCCGGTTGAGTAGGCCTCGGGCTCAAAGTGAGCGCCGCGCTTGCAGCGATTGCGGCAAGTAATTCTCGTCGAGTTGGCACAAAAGCTATTGTTTTGATTTTTGTCGACACCGGCTCCTCCGTATCGAGAATATTACTTTGGGCATCACATGGATCGCATGTCGCGTGGTCCGAATTCTACTGCACCAAGGTATCAGTGATACCTTTGGGTATGTCTGCCAGTAACCGGTGATGACTGGTTACAATGGGACCAACACCTTTGAACAATGGACACTGACATTTTCCCGAGCCAAAATTTCTACCATTCGTAATAAACCATACAGGGCCTTAGGCGCGACTAGCGCGGCGTGCGCGGTTTCACAATATCGGATACTATAAGGTGTAAACGTACCCCAGAGCTGGGGGCTTGCTGAAGTCAGTTCACTGCCAAGATCACCGAACTCTTCAGCGTGCAGCTGATGCGCGTGCTAACATGAAAAACGTACGGAAAGCAGTGATGATCAATCGTGGCCCGCTTGGTACGCGGAGTTTATAATTGCAGAACAACCTGGTGCGCCAATGCCTAAATGACAATGTAACGCACTCCAGCTCTCTATAAATGCCAGCAGACCGTAAATACTTCTCGTCCCGGATCCAATCCCCTGATCACTACGATGGGGTTTCAGTATCGAGGTGTAACTTAGCCGCCATATTCACTAATTCGAGGAAGGACCGGGCGTGCATTTTCCTCATAACACGGCCACGATGATGTTTCACGGTTATTTCACTAATGTTTAGCTCAAAAGCAATCTGCTTGTTCAATAAGCCTTGAATAACAAGCGCCATTACCTCGCGTTCCCGTGATGTTAAACCAAAGTAAGATTGCTCCAAACGAGATATTTCCTGGTCTTCGTTGGAAACTGTAACGCTGTATTCCGCTGCGGAACGGATGGCCTGAAGCAGCGCAGCTGGATCGATTGGCTTAGTCAGAAACTCGAAGGCGCCAGCCTTCATCGCCCGCACCGTCATGGGGACGTCCCTATAACCTGTGATGAAGATAATGGGCATTCGCAAACGATCTGATGATATTAAGCGCTGTAGCTCCAAGCCGCTCAACCCAGGCATTTTGACGTCCAATATCAGGCAACTTGGTGCATCAACACGATCGTGCGAAAGAAATTCTTTTGCTGATCCGAATAAGATCGGCTGCCAACCTGCGTGGTGAATGAGGAGCTCAAGTGACTCTCTGACCGAGACGTCGTCATCGACAACGAAGACTATTGGTTTCTTATTCAGGGAAGGAGATACGACTGACGGTCGATTACGATTATCCAAGATATTATACATCCTACATCCCCTCGGGAGCGTTCTTAATTACTTGAAGACAAGTCTGAGTGCGTCTCGCAATTCGTCGCCGCTGAACGGCTTAAACAGACACTCAACGGCCCCTTGATTGATCAGCGGACCGCGCGAGCGTTCATCCCTTTGCGCGGTGATAAAAACGACTGGTATCACCTCACCACGACGATTGAGTTCTCTATGCAGCTCGGGGCCTGAAACTCTCGGCATTGCGACGTCTAAGATGAGACATTCTGTTTTCTTGATCCAAGGCGACTGCAGAAATTCGTTAGCGGACGAGAACGCTTGCACATCGAATCCTAGCATCCGCAGCAGGTCGGGAAGTGACTCTCGCATCGACTCGTCATCATCAACGACTGATATAAGCCTCTCTTCTATCGTCATGGTTCCTCCATGTTGCGTTGTTCGACATCGGGATTGACTATCGGGAGGTTAGAAAGTTCCGTCATGGATATCGGAATAGAAAACCCAAATGTGGCGCCCGGTCCTATATTTCGTATCCCCCAGATGCGTCCGTTGTGACTTTCGACGATATACTTGCTAACGGACAAACCAATACCCATGCCATCGGCCTTTGTTGTATGAAAAGCCTCAAAAAGCCTATCCGCGTCAGCAGTCTCGATGCCTCCGCCAGTGTCCTCAACGGTCAGACAGACCCTGTGGTCGTCATCCAAGAAGGTCCGAACAACAATTTTTCTTTGCCCGTTGTTGTGATCAGCAATCGAATCAACAGCGTTGCGGAGAAAATTCATGATTACTTGTTGCAGCTGCACCTTATCTGCAGAGATTAGGGGGAGATTGGTGAGGAAGTCTGCACGAAGGTTGATCGCATTTCGTTGGAGATCGCTTGCTGAAAGGGCCACAACCTCCCGCGCCGCATCGTTTAGATCCAAGATCTCGACGGTGACGGATCTCTTTTTGAAAAGCGCGCTCAGTCGATCAACAATAGCCGCGGCTCGATTCCCGTCACGGATTGTCCGGCGTGCGGTTTCCAACGCCCCGACGATGTCTGGAGGACTTGCGGACAACATCAGCTGAGAAGTATTGGCATTTGTAATGATCCCTGAAAGAGGTTGATTAACCTCATGCGCAATCGACGCGGCCATAGTGCCTAAACTCATGACTCGAGTGACGTGGGACAACTCCGAACGGAATTTGTCACGAGACTCCTCGGCCAATTTCCGTTCGGCGATTTCTCGTAGGAGTGCCTCGTTAGTTGACTGGAGCTCCGCAGTTCTCTGGGCGACAAGTTCATCGAGCACCGCGGTTAGGTTCTTCTGCTCGAGCAGACGTGCGGCTTCCTGAGCTGCCATTGCCACTTGGTTTGCTGCCACATTCAAAATCAAGCGCTCTTCCTGGGTCGGAAAATTCTCCTCCCGAGAGCCTGCCACTAATACTCCCATAACACCGTGCAGTCCCACGGGCGCTGGGGTGATAAACATGGTCAAAGCCCCGAGGTGAATTTGAGCAGTCCGGGGCCACTCGGTGAAATTGCCTAAACTCGCGTCCAAAGCCTTGGCGATCTGGTCTGCTCGAAGCGTACCCTCGAACAATGAGAGACGAGTCAACTCTAAAGATTCGCCACCCGCCGCTATCAATCGCAGGAATAGAAAATCCACGTCCAACATCGCGCGAAGAACGTTCAAAACTGTGTTGCCGATCTGGCTAAGATCACCATCGGCCCAAATAAATGGAAGTGTGATCAGAGTGATAAGGTCATTTACACATTTGCGTAGACCATCACTATCCGAAACCGCAGCGGGAGCAGGAGAGAACATCTCAATCACTTGCTCCTGGCGACCGCTCCCGCTTCGCGCGTCTCAAACGAAGCTCCTCAAGGAAAATAGCGGGTTCAACATAGAATGGGTTTTGCTGGAGCAGGCCGCCCACCACGACCATCGGGTGAGTTCGTACGATATCGACCACTGCCTCACCGCCAAACTTCGCCAAGTCATAAACACAAATCACAGCATCGTCGTGTTGACTCCACAGATGATTCACACGGGCCTCAAACTGGATGAGCTCAGTCAGATCGGATCGTCCATCAACGGCCCAATCCATCTGACAAACGATGCGACTTAAAGGAAACTTTGAGGATGCGTTACTGTTAGCTATTGCTTCAAATTTCTTGAGCATTCGGTCTGGATCAAACCGCCCGTCCTGAAGATAAACGTCAACATTATACTGTATTTCAAGCTGCCCTTCTTCTTGTGATTCTTCTGTGTCGATCCCTTCACACCGAAGACGTTTCAAGAGAGCAGGCCGCTGCCCTGGATTGATGAGATTTACTGATTTGTGACCGCAGGTAAAGCCGTCGCAAATAAACGGCAGCAACACGCGATTTGACTCTTCTTCGCTGTTGAAAAAAGCGCACACGTGCCTGGGGTGGCTCAGCTCAGAGCCAGCGAAACTGATTGCAGGCAACGATTTCATCGCAAGTACAGCCCTCTTTTTTCTGTCTCGCTCGCTACGGTCTCAGTCCAACGTTGGTCGGCCGAATTGCTCCCGTACATTTGTAACAGAAATCAGGCGCAGATCACAAATGACAGTCTATTATACAATGGTGTCGGTCGTCGGAATATCTTCCACGATGGCACGAACCTGGCCCGTCTCAATGCAACACCACGGTACAATAGAATACATGCCGCGGTTTGGCCATCCTCTTCCCTCGAAAGCAAATGATTTCGCCTTCACGCCACGATCGCCGCACCCGATGTGCCACGCAATTTTGGGAGAGATGGAATGAATAACGTATTGTTAGAATTGAGCACTCATGACAAGCCAAATTATCTTGCCCTCTCGTCTAGATGGTCTGGCGATACGCGGCCACAAGTCATCATTGTGGCCAAAAAATCTAACAACTGGGCTCGGTTGGGGGCAAGACTGCACAGATCTGGCTTAAGATTGAAGATACTGGATCATATACCTGAGGCGTTGTTGTTGGGAAACCCGGAGTTTCCCGTGTGCCTCATCATCGACATAGGTGACGACAGCAATTGTATTTCCTTTCAACAACGGCTTGTCAAAGCAAACATTTTTATTCCGATTATTTTCGTGGCCGAAGTTACCGATATTTCCACGTCTGTAACGGCGATGAAGAATGGAGCGATTGATTTCTTTGCCGAGCCATACCGAGATGAGGATCTGCTGGATTCAATTGACACAGGTCTCGCACGGCATCAGGCGTGGCGATTGGAGTACCAATCGCTGGTCGCTCTGAAGCGTCGTTTTGATACGTTGAGCCCCCGAGAGGTTCAGGTGATGGAGCACGTAGTGAAGGGACGCCTCAACAAACAAGTCGCGGGCGATCTCGGCATCAGCGAAATTACGGTGAAGGCGCATCGAGGTCACGTTATGCGCAAAATGAAAGCGAGTTCTCTTCCAGATTTGGCACGGATGGCTGACAAAATTCTACAGAACTATCCAAGCTACGATGATCCGCAACTTGAAGCCCAAATTCGACCAAAAGCTGATATCAGCCAAAAGCGGTCAAGAATGGACCGTCCTGGCCACCGTCTAAAGGTCCGGCTCAACCTCATCCTTCGCGAGTTTTTGCGACGATTGGGCATACTGTTTTGAAGATGCCGCCTTGCTCATCGTTCGCGACAAGGGACAACGTGATTCAACTTGTTGTCTTACCATAACCTACAAGCTCACGTTCAGTCACATCGGATACCTGAGGAAATATTGTGCTTGTCGCAGCGTCTTATTGAGCATTCGCGCGGCTGGGCAACGCAAAGCTGAACTTTGCTTATTTTCGCCTTCTCAGACAAAAACAGCTGTCGCCTAACACCACTCTAAGGTGTCGTCGACACCATCGGATAATAGGGGCTTCGGTGCCTTTGGTGCGAGTGTTTGGCGCAACCATATTTCTTCCAACTTTAGGAGAGTCCGATGTCAGCATCAATCACACGTCGTAAACTTCTCGCGACCGCTGTTGTGGCAGGCGCAAGCGGTATACTTCCCGAAGCGTTTGCTGCGGCAAAGAGCGGCGATGAGGCAATCACGCCGTTTAAGTTTTCTGCTTCGAACGCCGAACTTGATGACTTGCGGAGACGTATCAAGGCCACTCGTTTACCCGAGCGGGAAACGGTGAGCGACAACACTCAAGGAGTGCAGTCGGAAACGATTACAAAACTCGCTCATTACTGGGCGAACGACTATGACTGGCGAAAAATTGAGGCCAAGCTCAATGCCTTACCTCAGTTCACCACAAGTATTGAAGGATTAAAGATACACTTTATTCATGTCCGCTCCAAGCATGAGGACGCGTTGCCCCTCATCGTTACACATGGATGGCCGGGTTCAGTCATTGAACAAATGAAAATCATTAAGCCACTCACTGACCCAACTGCGCATGGGGGCACGGCATCGGATGCCTTCCACCTGGTCATCCCTTCAATGCCAGGTTACGGGTTCTCCGGAAAGCCAGCGGAAACGGGATGGGATCCAATTCGCATTGCCCATGCGTGGATTGAATTGATGAAACGTCTTGGTTACCAGAAATATGTCGCGCAAGGCGGCGATTGGGGAGACGCAGTGTCGGAGCAGATGGCTCTTATCGCTCCCCCGGAACTGTTTGGTATCCACGTCAACATGCCCGCTACTGTACCTGACGACATTGCCGCCGCGCTACAACCGGGTGGCAAGAAACCCGAAGGTCTGTCACAAGAAGAAGAGCATGCCTACGATCAACTCGACGACTTTTACAAGCATGGTCTCGGGTACGCGATTGAGATGGCCAACCGACCACAGACCCTATATGCGATTGCAGATTCGCCGGTTGGCCTCGCCTCATGGATGATCGATCACGACATTCGCAGCTACGAGTTAATTGCCCGCGTATTCGATGGGCAACCTGAAGGACTGACGCGAGAAGATATTCTCGACAACGTGACCCTCTATTGGCTGACGAATACAGCAGTATCGTCCGCTCGACTTTACTGGGAAAACAAGCTCGCCTTTTTTGCCGTAAAGAACGTCCAAATACCCGTTGCCGTCAGTGTCTTTCCCGACGAAATATACGCGGCACCACGAAGTTGGACTGAGCGCGCCTATCCAAAATTAATCCATTACAACAAGCTAGCCAAAGGCGGACATTTTGCGGCTTGGGAGCAGCCGAACGTGTTTTGTGACGAATTGCGGCAAGCTTTCCGGTCTGTACGCACGTAGATGCTCAAGCGTTAAAAACGACAAAATGCAGATTGTTTCGGTGCTAGCGACTCGCCTACTCTTTTGACGTGCCCGATGCACCGAAACATATTCCACTTACTATTTAAACAACTTCAAGCAGGAGTGGTGGTGCCGGAACTGGAATGTATGTCAATGTTCCGATTTATAATTATCGCGATGTCTAAAATAGGGAACTTCTAAAATGTGACGAATCCGATCGGCTATTGGGGTTGGTCGGTCGTCAGCTAAATGACGGTTGGCATGGGACAGGTGGCTTTCAATCTCCATTCTCTTGGCGAGCAAGAGTCCAAGTTCCTCGGCCAGCGTCGGTCTCTCCCGCATTACACCTGCAAGGATATCCTTGGAGATTTCATAGACGACCACGAAAGTCAAAGCACGTCTACTGGCCGTCTCAGCGGTTCCCATAAGCACGCCACGTTCCCCAAACAGATCGCCAGGGGCAAGTCGAGCAAGTTCGACGGGTGGTCCATCGTCCACCGTGCGTTCCGAAACCACCACTCCGCTTCGCACAATCATAAGCGATGTCATCGATGCGTCTTGTGTTGTTATAGTTTCGTCTTTTTTAAACGTCAGTTGTCGCATCGAGGCAGACAGAGTATCCTTCTCACCTTCCGTTAAAGTCGCAAGCAACGGGACACAGCTAAGCATTCCCCTAGCGGCTCCGGTATGCTTCAGGATGGGATCAGGGCTGACATCTGTAGTAGATGCGCCGACCGGTGCGCCCAGCATGATCCCCGCGGCCTTGGTGTGCCTGTACACTAGGTCATAGATCTCGTTCTTTGCGGTCGCTGCGTGCACAATACTCGATACTTGGAACGATAGTTCGGCCTCGACAGCGGACGCGTCCAGACCCGTGATCGTCACACCAGGCCTCGGGGTTTTCAGAATTAGATTTGAGCTCAACAGCACAGATTTCATTGTTTCCTCGATAACTGCCGGCGTCTGACTAGGCAGTAGGCGGACAGCAATTGTAATGCCGTGGGCTTCATCGGGGGCTGTAAAATTAATTAGGCGGGCTTTGGCTAGGTCACTGTTCGGTATGATAATAAGGTCGTTGGTTTTGCTCAAAATATGGGTCGATCTCCAATTGGTTTCTACAACACGTCCTTTAACGTCTTCCTCCAGACCGATCCAATCGCCGATGCTATAGGGCCGATTGATGTTGAGTGCGATACCGGAAAAAACGTCACTTAAAGTATTCTGGAGCGCGAGGCCAAGTACGATCGCTAAGACGCCCGACGTCGCAATCAGAGTTCCTACTGGCAACTTGAAAACATAAGCAATCACCGAAAGGCCAGCACCGAGGTATATGATTGCAACGAGAAGATCTTGTAGAAGACGTCCCTCACGCGGCTTCAACTCGAGCTTTAAAAATAAGCGCACCGAACTGATCAAGACCATTGCGCCACCTATCCACCAGGTGGCCTTGGCTAGTCCAACAAATAACTGTCGAGCAAATCCTCCACTGTCGCTGTCCTGAACCCAAGGTGCGATCCCGTCTGCAGCTAACACCATGGTAAGCAGCCCGAAGAAAGTGATATGTGCGATGAACCGAAGGGCCGGTCGACCGAGGGTCAACGCCCGTGCTGCCAAGATCAATACAACGAGTGTAGTGAATTGATAGGTCGGGTTAACAGCATTGATTTCGGCTAGCCAGAGGGAGTTCATCTAGCAATCTCACCTTTTGCATCCGCTACTTGGACAGGTCGCGAAAAACGCATACTGCATCGCCGATCTTGGGGCAGCCAGTGTACGATGGTGTTGGCAATACTAATGTATTGGCGATACGACCATATAATAGTGATTAGCGCGCGCGGCCTATAGAATGGAAACAAGATCGCGACAGAGCGGTCTTTCACCCATCGAAGGAGTCGCCATGAAAGATGCTGCGCCGACATGTAAGCACGCAACAGATATAGCGAATTCGAATCCTATGGAAATGAGGCTCGAAGTCGTCGTGATCCCTGTCTCCGATGTCGATCGGGCCAAGGCGTTTTATACAGATCTTGGCTGGAGACTCGACCTAGACCATGCTGTTGGAGACGATTACCGGGTGATCCAATTCACGCCGTCAGGCTCGGGATGTTCTGTAATTTTCGGCAAGAACGTAACTGCTGCTTTGCCCGGCACGGCACAAGGCATGCATCTCATCGTCTCCGACATTCAGGCTGTTTGCAACGAACTGCATCGTCGCGGGATCGATGCGAGCGAGCCGTTCCATGATGAAGGAGGGGTATTTCATCACTCCAATGGCAAATGCATTGCCAATGGTATCAATCCCGATCGGAAAAGTTACGCGTCTTATGCAACGGTGCTTGACCCGGACGGGAATGGCTGGATTTTCCAAGAGGTCACTGCGCGCCTTCCTGGACAACGTGGCGATACCAGTTTCACAACGCAGCTTTATCAAGTGGTCTGGGGTGGAGACGCAATAGGCACATGAATTGTCGTCAGTCTAAAGCTCTTGGTGTGACGGCGTCGGCCGAAGTGCCAATGAATCTGCAGTTGGCAACAATATTCTGCATCTAACAGCGATTGCGCCACTGACATTATCATGCGTTTAAACCTGTTGCCGGCCTTATGTTGAAGGTTTTTGAAGTTTGGACGCGTTGGCGAATTCAGATATTTCAGTGATACGAAGGTATGACTGATACCAACGTTCAACTGCATTGTTTGTCGATTGTCTTCATACTCCTTGACGCATTCCAATTTCAAACAATGGAAGGAGACGACAATGAAAATTCTGATGGTATTTACCTCTCACGACATACTCGGTAACACCGGGCGCAAGACAGGCTTCTGGCTCGAAGAGGGCGCCGCACCCTATTATGTTTTTCGAGACGCCGGTATCGAGCTAACGCTCGCCTCACCGAAGGGTGGCCAACCGCCCGTGGACCCCAAGAGTGACCTGCCCGAAAACCAAACTCCTGCCATGGCGAGGT
Organism: Phyllobacterium sp. 1468; assembly: GCF_031455525.1. NCBI lineage: Bacteria > Pseudomonadati > Pseudomonadota > Alphaproteobacteria > Hyphomicrobiales > Phyllobacteriaceae > Phyllobacterium > Phyllobacterium sp. 1468. The sequence continues at coordinate 146,334 of NZ_JAVDSX010000007.1, forward strand.
TCAAGAAAGATTCCGCAGCGCAAAAGGTCTTTGCAACAACCCAGAAACTTGAAGGGATGCGCTCGGAGAATTTCGACGCAGTATTCTATCCCGGAGGCCATGGCCCCATGTGGGATCTGGCGGAGGACCAAAATTCCATTTCTCTAATCGAATCTTTTTATAATTCCGGAAAGCCGGTCGCGGCCGTCTGTCATGCTCCGGGCGTGCTGCATAGGGTAAAATATAAGGGTGAGCCGATTGTTAAGGGCAAGCGTGTCACGGGGTTTACCAATACCGAAGAAGAGGAAGTCCAGCTCACGCACGTTGTGCCATTCCTAGTCGAAGATGAGCTTAAGCGGCTAGGAGGACTCTACGAGAAAGTAGGTAACTGGGGTGTCTTTGCCATCACGGATGGTCGGTTAATCACAGGACAAAATCCTGCGTCTTCGACCGCCGGAGCTGAAGCGCTGGTCAAACTTCTCTCCAGCATCCACAACAAAGCTAGCTCTACCGCTGCATAAGCCAGTTTTTAGATTACACATTCTTCATTAAGGCCGCGGGACATTCTCGTCCTGCGGCCACAAATTTCTCATGCCGGTCTAGCAGGCGCACACAATGTAGGTTTATTCCTCGGCTGGTCATCCGCAGCGTTGGCCAAAAGAGTACCGAAGAATGGAACCATTCCTTCCCAATCAGATGAAGCCGAAGGATATAGCGAGGAGGACACATCCGCAGTTAGCTGTGAAAGTCATGACAGCAATAACCTGACCTACTTGGCGCGCTACCGTTCGGGGGTGGAAATCTTGTTTTGCCTGTAAGGCGATACGCCAATGGGAAAGGATAAGGACCGGTCTACTTCGTGGGGCCTGGCCATCGAGTTGGACAAGGATACTCCAGCCAAGTCTTGCGAAAACGCTCTTGGTGATAGAGGTTGCCAGGTCGAGCTAAGATTCTCTCCACCGGATCGCGATAGCCTCACCCATGTGTGAAATCGCTTAAGACCTTCCAAGAGCCGCATCCAGAATTGCGACGTCTTGCTCAACGGTTCCACCACTAACACCCACGCCAGCGATAACCTTGCCTCCGTAATGAAGGGGCGCACCTCCTCCCATGGCGCAGAACTCGTCCTGAGACATTAGGTGAAAAAGCTCCTTCCCTGGCTGCACGAGCGGAAAAAGGTCGGCCGTCCTCATTTGCACGAGTGCCGAGGTATAAGCCTTTCGCTCGGAGAGCAGCATTGAAAATGCAAGCGCTCCGTTCATTCGATGCTGAAGGACTATATTTCCATGAATATCGATTACCGTCACCGAGACGGGCACGTTAGCAACGACGGATTCGGCCTCGACCAGGCCCGCAATGCTTTTCGCCAAACTGAGTAGGTCCATTACTGTTCTCCTTAAAAGATGAAAGCGAAGCATCTCAACAGATGGAGTTTGAATTAGTGCGAAGCGAGCGGCTACTAGACAAGGGTATTGCGCATACTAAGGTATCAGCCAATTTGTCTGTGGAGGGACCCGAGCGCCTCAGGAGACGACAGCGTGACGTCTACTTTGCTTACCATTCCAATGATTCAGCTGATTAAGGCTGCGCTGTTTGGCGCCTATCGCGCTATCCCTCGAAATTATGGAGATAGTTACTCCAGGCCGCATAGCGCCGTTGTGCAAATACGGGCGCCCACTGGGTCAATCGTAATATTGCGGCACGAGCTTGAGACGATCGGTCTGCTGCTTGTCGTGGTTTATGAAAAGCACAGCAGAATATTGCGCCATCAGAGCTCTGATGCGCTCCATAGAAGCCAAAGACTGAGCCTTGTCGACGTTCAAGCCCGGCACGATGTTTCGTCGAAAGTTGTCCTCAAGATGAACTACGTCGCCAGATAGGATCACGTATCCCGTGTTTCTCAAACGCACCATAAGCGATTGGCTTCCGGGAGTATGGCCGGGCGTGGATATCAGCCTGACGCTTCCATCATGGTAAAGATCCACGTCACCGGTGACCAGTTCAAGCCGTTTCGGGTGGCCCAGTAGCTCTCGCGCAAGAGTTACAAGTATGTTCAAATTGGCATCTGCGGGCGGTGCCCCGTTGATCCACTCGTACTCCGCGCGCTGCATCACCACCGTTGCGTCCGGGAAAAGTTTGACATTCCCGATATGGTCGCCATGAGAGTGCGAAATGAGCAAGTATGTAACGTCACTTGGGGTGAGGCCAATTTCCGCAAGTTGAGAAGAAATGGTCCTATCGAGATGATATACGATAAGGCTCGGAAGGGTCGACCATCCTTTCGGATCATCGATAGTTTCTTCCGGAACACCAGTATCCCACATGAGCACATCTGAGCCATGGCGAAGGAGATAGCAAGTCGAGGAGAACTCAATGTTCTTACCGACGTTTTCGCCAGGGGTCCACACTGACTCATCGTTTGCTAATGAGTGACCGCAGTCCAAACGGTATAGTCTTTCAACGAAGCCAGTATTTGGTAGCGTTACACCGGCTGTGACATTGACGATTTCTGTCGACAAGACTGGATACAAATTTAGGCCGACGGCAGCAATTAGTAGCAAAAACATTTCGAACCTCTGCGCCTTACTGTGGATGCTTTGCTGAGACCAAGGTCTCTTTTGAAGCCGAAGCGAAAGAGGCAACTGAGCCCGCCGCTTGGGACATGTACTCCATGCGAGTGGAATGCAAGATGTCTGAAGCCACCAAAGATGCCGTTGCGAATGTCAAGAGGCTATTGAACAATGGTATTGCCTAGACCAAAGAGTTGTCAGGCGAGCATCAAGGAAGGCATCATTGTTATCTCAGCATGGTGGCGGGCTTTGTTGCTTTTCTTGCTGCGAAGCAGTTATACGCGGCGGGTATAGTTGGCGCCGATGTGGAAATATCTCTAGACGAGAACGGCGGCCCAGCATACGGCGAAGAGGATCAGGACGCGAATTCGGGATACGAACAAGACGGCAGTGACGGGGAGGAAACAGAAGAGTAGTCGGAGCGTTTGATCATTCTTGAATTATCAGCGGCCACGCACAGCTTGGCTAGCCCCACACCGTTTTAAATGCCATTTTTAATGACCACGAAATTGTCAGACTTTTTTCCACCCATCACGCCACGAGACTTCCGAGGCCTTGGATAAATTTGGATATCCTCTTCCACCAGCAATTTCTCATTGTTGAAGTCGAGAAATTTTGATGTGTAAGTTGCCAGTTTGGATGGCCTCAATCCGTTGCCGTTAAATGAGATGACTGGTCGAATATCAATCTGACGAAAATCAAACGTTGAGAACTGTCTCTCGTTTTGAATGTCGTTGATAATGGTCTTGAATTTCCCTGTTAGATGAGCTGGTAACATGGAGATGAACGTTTTCAACGTCACCCATCGCATGCCAGTATCGAGTTCCATTGGCATCGACACAGGCTATCATCTTTGGAAGTCGGGCTTTATTTCGGTCGCTTAAAAACCTCCTTCCAACCAGACGCTGGCAGATCAAATTATAGAAGTGATTTACGTTCCAGAACTCGACTGATCGGGTGGGCTGATTGTCATCGTGGAGGCTTCGCTCACGCGAAGCAACTGCGTTGCGATCGAAATTGAAGGTTATAAAGAAACCATTTTCCTTAGCATATCCTTCAAACGTGTCTGTTTCTGATTTCTGTTTTGAAACGTAGTCGGACATTACCTGGTCAAACCAGAGACAATTTCTGTTCTCTAAAATTTTCATAGAACTATAAACCATCCGATTTTCAGGTGGTTTGCCAACTCAAACATCGAAGATAATTGTGAGGGTCTTTACACAACAGAATTGTAATCGATTATCGGTTATTTATGGGGGACCGACGCGACTTCACCGTCCCAATCAATATTTTCCCACCATGGATCTTCAGCGTCATCCTCAGGCCTTTGTGAAAACCATTCACTGTGGTCCGACATCCGGCCTAGATCGTCCCTGCGCAGAAGGGTCAGACCCGACGGCATCTTATCGACGTATGTTACGAACTGCGTTGGGTCGTCGGCACCCGAAGAGTACGGCAAGCGTTGACCGCTTCCTCGCCGAACGCTGCAATGAGTTTATCATAGTCTAGACTCATCACTTCGCGATCATGGATATCAACCGTCCAGGCGCTACCCTCGCACTCACCACTCTCCAATACCTCGTCGCGTGCGGCATTGTATGCGACCATGGCCTCATCCTTCTTTCGCTTGGCGCGGCCAAACTTATCAACTGGCGATACACATGCGCGCTGGTGAGCCCTGCCGACTGACATGTCGAGTCCAAGGTCCTCGTAAATGTCTAAAATCTCTTCGTTGTGGTTCATGATTTCTACTCCTTTGGTTGGGTGGAAAATTGGGCGCGGATTTTTTGCCTCACCGCCTGTTTTGCTCCACCTATATTTTTCTACTACACACCACCTCACCCCACCCCTTTCCTTAAGTAAAAGGGGGTGGTGAGGCAGGTTTTTGCTGCACCGCCCCACCTACTTTGCCTCACCTGTTTTTCGATGGTGAGGCAGATGTGGCATGGCAGTTTTTCACGCCGGTTTTATGTGCTTCCTCATGTTGCGCCGATCGTCTTGGAGCATGACAATTTGGAGCTCGCAGTCGTCTAGCCAAGCTTGCAGCATGGTCTTGATTTTCTGCTTGTCGCCCTTGTCGCCCGAGTCCATGCCGAAGAGCTCCGCGACCAGATGACCGGCCCAAAGGGTAGACTGCCAATCATAACGGTACGCGCTGTTTGCAAGACGCGTCTTAAGGCCACACAAAAGGTCAGCCGGAACGTTCTTGACTAGCTCGTCACGCTGGGCCTTTTCACGCTCGGTCTTCAACGCTTCGGTGTCTTCGGAGGAGGGCGGAGTCCAGCGCTCGACTACGCCGGTAAAGTCTTGCGGCTTATCTATGCCCTCGCCATTTTCCATGGGAACCGAAACAAAGCGATACCATTCAGAAAAGCCGCCAGACTTGCCAAGGTTAGCTTTCACCATGTCGGCGCGGAAATATGAGCTCATATCCTCGCGAGGAATTCCCCACTTAGTTGCTTGCTCTGGCGTCATGCGGTTCAAGGCACGGACAGCGCGAGCCTTATCTTTCAATGCGCCTGCGCCACGGCCGGAGTCCTCCGTTACCTCGTTGTTACCCTTTGTGACGTGGTGCGCGAGCTCGATTGCGATATCGAGTTTATCGGCAATATCAACCCACACCTTGGCAACCTTTTGAATCGCCATGTTATCGTTTTCGTTGACGCCATGAGTCGAAACGAACGGGTCAACTATAATCACGTCGATTTTGTTCGCCGTCACATGCTCGACAATCTCTTCAACAACTGGCTCGACGATAAGGACTCCCTTCTTATCATCGACGGCAACCACAAAATCACTGTCGCGGCCCGTGCTGAGAAAGAGCCGGTCTCCGATATCCTCTTCTGTTATGCCGAAGTGAGCCGCCGTAGCCTCTATTTTGCGCTCTATTTCATCTAGGGGGTCTTCAGTGTTCACGAACCACACATTAAGCGGACGCTCTGCTTTAACCCCGAGCAATGGCCTTCCTGTCACCATGGCGAGAACCTCAGTTGAAATAAGGGAAGTCTTGCCAAGTCCGCCAGCGGCGAACATCGCCGACATGTACTTGCGGATCAGGTGATTGCCATAAACAAACTTGCGCAGCGGGATTCGCGACGTGCCTCGCAATTTGAATTGCGTGACTTTGATCTTAGCCTTTGGCTCGTTATCATGGGCCACGATCGGCGCGCGAATGTTAAAGCTTTCCTTTGGTTGCGCCGTGGATTTGCGTTCTGTCTTGAGGGTCAAACCGGCTATGGCGTGGCTCCGCGTTCCTCCTGCAAACGATACCTGAGCAATGGAACCATCAATGGAGTCGACATGTCCCTCGCCTAACCAACTGCTCATAACCGTCGAGCCTGGTACAATAGTATGCTGCGTATCGGTCATGCGCTCATGCCGCCACCCGCTCTTGTGCTGCCAGCCATGTGGCTAGCGACGAACGTCGAGCCGCTACGGTGCCACCGAGCTTGAATGTTGGTAGCAATCCATTGTCGACGAGACGGTAAGTCTGGCGACGCTTTATTCCAAGATATTTGGCGATTGCATCGGCGCCCATCAAAAGGTCGCCTTGGTTGTCGTTGTCGTTGTTCATCTTGTCTCCTTGGTTTGGGCGCGCGCAAAAGCGCACGCGGGTTGCATGTAGACGGGCGTGGGTTGGCCATCGGAGGGCAGACTCGCGCCGTTCGAGAAACTGGAATCAGAACGGCGCCAAGCGCGACGATGAACGGAATCCAAGCTGTATAGGGTATGCTTTTTTTGTGGGCGCTGCCTGGTAGTCGCCCTGTTGGGCTTTGTGTGTCGGCATGCAGTCATTCGCGACTCTTCGGCTTCTGGCCGGTTGGACTCAAAAATGAGGAATCCGTAACATAAACACTATCTGGCAAATATAATTCAGGTCAACACTAAATATGCCGTTAATTACACCTGTTACATGTACCCTTTTTTCATGTGCCATGATAGTTCATGTTCCACAATTTCAGGAGGTCACAATGGCAACGGTTAAGAAGCGCAAATGGACAACGGGCAAGGGCGAGCAGCGCGAGGCGTGGGTATTCGCCTGGACGGATGCGCAAGGCAAGCGCCACAAGGAGCAGTTCCCGCTAAAGCGTGATGCAGAGGCGCGGCGAACAGAAATAAGCCATAAGGTAAGCACCGGCACGTTTCGCGCTGAAGCTGCTACCAAGACCGTTAAGGACGCGATAGACGAGTACATAAAGCACTTGGAGGCGCGCCACTCCAAAGGCGAGTCCGTGACAACCATGTATCTGCGCAATACGTCTGCGCAACTGCGCACACACGTTCAACCGGAGCTTGGCAGCGTTAAGCTTTCCCAACTAACGGCGCGATCGGTCAATGAGCTCGGTTCCAGCCTGCGCGCTGCGGATGTTGGATTGATAACGGTGCGTCGCACGATCGGCAGCCTGTCGCGCGCCCTCGCTCACGCGATTGCTAAAGACTGGGTAGCCACCAATGCGGCCGTAGGCGTGCGGATTATTGGCAAGCGTGGCGAGGGTAGCGAAAAGGTTGTACCGCCTACCAAGGCCGCCCTCACCGCTCTATTGGCCGCTGCTGACGACGACATGAAACGGCGAATCCAGTTTGCCGCCGCGACCGGCCTTCGCGCCTCCGAGCAATGGGCTCTGCGCTGGCGCCACCTCGACCTTACCGGCCGCAAGCTAACCGTTGAAACACGAGTTGATGCGTTCGGAGAATTCGACACCACAAAGAGCGATTCAGGAAAGCGCACTGTGCCGCTCGGAAAGACGACGGCCGCCGACTTGGCCAAGTGGCGCAAAGAGTCGAAATTCAAAGGCGAGGAAGATTTCGTCTTTCCTGATTCAGCGGGTGGCTTTACGCGGCACACGAATTTCCTGCGACGCAAGTTAAGCCCTTTGCTAGAGGCGGCAGCCGAGAAAGAAAAATCAGAAGGCCGCAAGTTTAACCCTGTTGGCTGGCACGCCTTGCGCCACTTCGCGGTCAGCAAATGGATAGAGGCAGGATTACAGCCGAAGGCCATCCAAACGCTGGCCGGTCATGCTACCTACGCCATAACGATGGATAGGTACGGCCATATGTTCCCAAGCGACGATCACGCCAATGCAATGGACGCTATTTCAGAAACCCTTTTTGCCGATGGCGCATGAATGGCACATGATGGCTTCATGTATTTGATTTTATTGAGATGAAGTGCGGTCTTTTAATCAGTAGGTCCGGGGTTCGAACCCCCGCGCGCTCACCAAAACCCAAATAAATCAATAATTTAGCGATAGGCCAGCCCATCGGTCGTCTTGGCGCATGGCAAATTTGGGCGCATATTTGAGCGCGGGCGCGATTGCGGCGTCTGCCCGGCGATCGGAAAACCCGCGCATGCCCAATCGCGTTCCTTGGCCCGCTTCGTGGCAAGGCGGTGGATTGTAACCGTAGTTGACTTGTGCCGTGAGGCAGAAGCTCGACATAATTGGAACGCAAGGAACGCCCCAAGGGCAATAAGCACGCCTGTTCCCTGCCTTTGGTCCGCCGCATTCGTGGCGGGCCATTTTTAGACGCTCTCCTCATCGAATTCCTTGGCCCAAGGCCCCCATCTTTCCGCGCGAATGCGTGGCAGCAGCCCTAGCAGCCTATGGCCAGAACAATCGACGCAAGTGGTTCAGTCTTGCTGGGGCGTCCGAGGATTCGAAGGCCGGTGCAAATGGCTGACAGGGTTTGCTAGTGGAAAAAGGCTGGAGCGCCTATCGCAAGGGTGGCATGGTGGGGCGGCTCCAGCCCTGCTTGCCGGGAAGGTTTGACGTTTTCCCTGTAAGCAGGATAGACCTTACAAACTAAGCCTGAAAAACCCAGTCGGCCATTTTACTTAATGGAAAACCCTCAATCTTCGCAATTTTCTACCCATAGCGGGCAAAAAAAGAGGTCGGGCGACACAAACACCGTTGGGGGTGCGTAGTCAGCTCCGACCTTGGGGTGCCGCCTTAAGGGCTTTGGGGGAAGTGAGTTCAAGGCGACAAACGAGTGTCGCCCGGTCGGGTGTTCAGGTCCAATCACGCTTTGCCTATGTCTGACACAAAAAGGGAGAAGGGAAGGTGTTTTTGGGCCCCTTTGCGACCCGATTCCCGCACGAACTGGCCGGTGACACGCGGAAAGATTAGCTGATCTGCAACTTATATGGTGCAATGATGGAGGTTTGCCGAGGACACAAACCTGGCGATCGATCAAATGACTTGCCGCGTTGCAGCGATTCAAAAGACGAGAGATATCTAAAAGGAAATGTCAGGGGGGCTTAAGGAATGATTTTCGACAGAGTTACCCGCATTGCATTCGCCGTCGCCAGCGCGTTTCTCATGTTGCTGGCTTTCGGTTTGATCGCTTACGCCGCCTATGAAGTTGCGAGCGATTTGCTGACATACAGTGCCGACATCGGCGCGACCCTGCTTGAAGCAGTGGGATACACGGTCATCGCCATTGCGGTGTTCGATGTCGGCAAATACCTGCTGGAAGAAGAGGCAATTCGGGCCCGTGAAATGCGTCGAGCCGACGAGGCCCGCAAGAGTTTGACCAAATTCATTTCGACGATTGCCATCGCAGTGTTTCTGGAAGGATTGGTCGCAGTATTCGAGGCCGGGAAAAAAGACCTCACCATGATGATCTACCCCACCCTCCTGCTGCTCACCGGCGTGTTGTTGGTCGTTGGATTGGGCATTTATCAGAGATTGAGTGCGTCGGTGGAAACTGAAATATCTGACAAGGACACACCGCGCACGACGCGGAACAGACGCTCGACATCACAAGCAAACAAGTGAAATGGAAAGCGGACCCGCAATTTTGCGATTGCTGATCCGCCTCCACGCCAGACCGCTTCTACGCCTGCGGAAATTTCGCGTCCGGTACCACGACCAGTTTCCCGACAAACCCCTTCGCCATGAAATCGGTCTGCGCTTTGTGGAACTCGGACAAGCGATAGACGCCGCCAACGAGCGGCTTGATCTTACCTTCCTCTATGTAGCGCACGATACGGCGGAAATCGCCGCGCGTACCCTGCGATGATCCATGCAGAGCGAGCTGCTTGAGGTACATGGTACGCAGGTCCAGCTGCACGACCGGTCCACCGATCGCTCCCGCAGTGGTATAGCGGCCTTCTGCGCGCAGGATGCGCAGCAGATCGTTGAACATCGCACCGCCGACGAGATCGGCAACGACATCGATGGGCTTCCCGCCCGTCGCGTCATTGACAGCAGCAACGAGATCTTGCGTACCGCGCGTGATGACTGCTTCGGCGCCGAGATCGAGCAGTGCCTGTTCCTTGCCAGGTCCGACGAGTGCATAGGGAATCGCGCCGCGCGCCCTGGCAAGCTGGACAATGCCGGAACCGACACCGCCGGACGCGCCGGTGACAAGTATGTTTTCGCCGTGTTTCAGGCCTGCCCGTTCCAGCATCTGTTCGCCAGTCAGGTAAGCACAGCAGAAGGTTGCCAGTTCGATATCGCTCATGTCCGTATTCACGACATGGGCGTTATCGGCCGGCACCGTGACGTATTCCGCGTAGCCGCCATCGCGGCCGTGGCCGATATAATCGATATCGGCAAGGCTGTCGTCGTCGCGGTTATAAATTGAAAAGTCCACCATGACGCGCTGACCAGTGCGGTCCTGCGGAACGCCCTCGCCGACGGCCACTATATTTCCAACGATATCGGTTCCCTGAATACGCGGAAAGGTCAGCGTCGGCTCTTGCCTGCGCCAGGTGGAAACTGCGCCGGCATCTTCCTCGGTGCCATAGGCGCCTTCGCGTACCCACACATCCGTATTGTTCATACCGCATGCCGTTACCGAAATCAGCACTTCGCCTGCAGCGGGGATTGGAACTGGTGCCTGCGCGTTGTAGACCAGCTTGTCGAGGCCACCATGGCCCGTGAGTTGAACCGCGGCCATGGTTTTCGAAAACTTCTCATGCATCATCTTTGCTACCTCAGAGTGTCTTGGCCACTGACTCAACAGCGTCAGCAGCGGCTTTGACGACGATATCCGCTTCATCCCGTGTCAGGCACAGGGGCGGCGCGAAACCGAGAATATCGCCTTGCGGCATGGCGCGGCCGATGACGCCCCGGTCAGCCAGTGCAGCTGCAATGCGCGGTCCGACTTTCAATGCCGGATCGAAGAACTTGCGGTCGTCCTTATCCGCAACAAATTCCACGGCCGCCAGCATGCCGTCGCCGCGGACCTCGCCAACGATCGGACGATCAGCCAGCGCTTGCGTCAACTGGCTCCGGAAATAAGCACCTGTCTCACCTGCATTGGTCACGAGATCGAGCTTGTCGATCAATTCGAGGTTGGCAACCCCGGCAGCCGTGCAAATCGGGTGTGCCGAATAGGTCCAGCCGTGACCGAGCGCGCCCAACATATCCGAGCCTTGCACCAGCACCTGCCAGACCTTGTCGGAAACGATGACGCCCGACAGCGGCGCATAAGCGGAGGTCAACCCTTTCGCGATAGTGATCAGGTCCGGTTTGATACTGTAGTGGTCGGAACCGAACATGGTCCCCAGACGGCCAAAGCCCGTCACAACCTCATCGGCGATCAGCAGGATGTCGTATTTGTTGAGAACAGCCTGGATTTTTTGCCAGTAGTGCGCCGGCGGCGGCACAATACCGCCCGTGCCGAGGATCGGTTCGCCGATGAACGCCGCCACCGTTTCCGGACCTTCGGCCAGGATCATCTCCTCAAGCTTGTCGGCGCAATGCTGGGAGAATTGCTCCTCGCTCATCGAGCGGTCATCGCGGCGGAAATAATAGGGCGCCTCGGTGTGCAGGATTGGCGCACGCGGCAGGTCGAAAGCATTGTGGAAAAGTTCAAGGCCGGTCAGGCTGCCAGTCATGACTCCGGAGCCATGATAGCCGCGCCAGCGCGAGATGATCTTCTTCTTTTCCGGACGTCCGAGCACATTGTTGTAGTACCAGACCAACTTGATGTTGGTCTCATTGGCGTCGGAACCGGACAGACCGAAATAGACGCGACTCATGCCTTCCGGCGCGCGGTCAATGATCATTTTAGCCAATGTGATCGACGCATCGGTGCCGTGCCCGACATAGGCGTGGTAATAAGCGAGTTCCTTGGCCTGCTTGGCAATCGCGTCGGCGATTTCCGTCCGGCCATAGCCCACATTGACGCAATAAAGCCCGGCAAACGCGTCGATGCTCGTCCGTCCCGTACTATCGGTGATGTGAACGCCCTCGCCGCCCTTGATCACCCGGGCCGGCGTTTCGCCACGCGCATGTGTGCCCATATGCGTCGAGGGGTGGAAAAAATGGTCCCTGTCCCAGGCATTCAGTTCGTTGGAGCGGTCAAGCATGATGATTTCCTTTAGAATTTTAGTGCGTATCGATGCAGAGATATTTGAGTTCGGTGAAAGCCTCGATCCCATGACGCGAGCCCTCGCGGCCAAGCCCTGACTGTTTGACGCCGCCGAATGGAATTGGCGCGCCGGTGATTTTCACCCGATTGATCGCGACCATGCCGTATTCGAGTTTGCGTCCAAGACGCAGCATGCGGGCCCCGTCCTTCGTGACGGCATAGGCGACAAGACCATATTCGGTGGCATTGGCCCGTGCGATGACCTCGTCTTCGGTTTCGAACGAAGTGATCGCGGCGACAGGGCCAAACGTTTCCTCGTGCATGATCAGCGCATCGTCGGAGACATTGGTCAGAAGCGTCGGCTCGTAAAAGAGCGGGCCAGCTCGATGGCGTTTACCGCCGGCGAGGCAATTCGCCCCGCGATCCAGGGCATCTGCGACTTGTTCTTCCACCTTCTGCACCGCACGTTCGTGCATCAGCGGCCCGATATCGGTGCCTTCGGTTAGTCCCGGTGCGACCCTGAGGTCTCCAATTCGCTTGGTAAGTGCCGTGGCAAAAGCGTCTTGAATTGAGCGCTCGACATAGATGCGATTGGCTGCGAGGCAATCCTGACCCGACGTTGCGAATTTTGCGTCGATGGCGATGTCAACCGCGCGGTCGATATCGGCGTCGGCGAAAATGATCAACGGCGCATGGCCCCCAAGCTCCATGATCAAGTTCTTCATCGTCGGAGCGCATTGGGCGGCGATCAAACGACCAATTTCCGTCGAGCCGGTGAAACTCAAAGCTCGAACGCGCGAATCTTCGCACAGACGTCCGACAATGGTGGCTGCGTCGCCTGTGACAATGTTGAAAACGCCACCGGGAATACCTGCGCGGTCGGCAAGTTCGGCCAATGCCAGCGCCGATAGCGGCGTTTCTGACGATGGATGCGCAACGATCGTGCAGCCGGCCGCCAACGCCGCCGCAGCTTTTCGCGTCAGCATTGCCGATGGAAAGTTCCATGGCGTAACGACTCCGACAACGCCCAAGGCCTCGCGCCGGACAATCATTTCGGCATGCGGCAGATGACTGCTAACGCTCTCCGCATTGAGCCGTTTGGCTTCTTCCGCATACCATTCGATAAAAGATACAGCATAGTTGATTTCGCCGCGAGATTCGGCCAGTGGCTTGCCCTGCTCCAGCGTCATGATCAAAGCCAGATCATCCTTGGCTTCGACAATCAGCTCATACCAGCGGCGCAGCTTGGCCGTGCGCTCTTGCGGCAAGAGATCCCGCCACGCCGGGAATGCCTTTGCCGCGGCGTCGATCGCAATTGTCGTTTGATCGGCATTGAGTTTCGAAACCCAACCGATTTTGGCACCAGACGCTGGATCGCTGACCTCGAACGTCTGACCCGCGTCTCCCGCTGTCCAATGGCCGTCGACATAGGCCAATTCGCGCAGCATGCGGCGGTCACGCAGGCCGTCGAGGGCCGGATGGCGGTCTGGTCGTGCGAAATGAGCGGACATGCGGTTCTCCCGAAAACGTTCGGTACAAGACTCGCATGAAGATGAAGAGAGAGAGGCTGTTTACCGTTGCTATCCAGGAGAGATTGTCTGCATCAGGACCGCATTGAAGAGAGATTGACCGGCTAGGGTCAGGACCTAGGGATCGGTTGCCGTCACGAGGTCGGCGACAGGCAGAATAACGTCATCCTTAACCGTCTTGGTGACGATATAGGTGAAATAGCGGTCTATCCCGATTTCGCGCTGCAAGAGCCCATCTACCAGACGCTGATAGGCATCGATATCCCGCGCCATGACCTTCAGCACATAGTCCACGCCGCCACCGACGGACCAGCACGCCACAACCTCGGGTATGGTCTTGATCGCCCGCTCGAACCGGTCGAAATCCGCCTGGCGGTGCGCCCCAAGGGTCACTTCCATCAGTACGGTCGTTACCGGCGTTACCAGCCGCAGAGCAATACGAGCATGATAACCGGTGATGATTCCGGCTTTCTCCAGCCGGCGCAAGCGCGTCCAGCAGGGCGTCGGCGAGATGCCGACGCGTTCGGCCAGGGCAAGTTTGGTGATCCGGCCCTCGCGCTGAATCTCGTCAAGAATGCGAATATCGATCGGATCGAGCTTGATTGATGTCATGTCCCGCCTGTTTAAAATTAATCCAATAACCATGACGTTGTGATTTTTCGATTGTCAATTGCACTGACTTGGATCACTTATAAATCATGACATTTTGGCGCCCCGATCCGACAACCCTCCGCCGTCCAGCCTACCTCTCGCTGGCCGAACAGATTGCACGTGCCATCGCCGATGGCAAACTCGAGAGCGGGGCGCGCCTGCAAACCCATCGGCAAATGGCCGACGACTTGCACCTCTCAGTGCAAACCGTGAGCCGCGCTTATGAAGAATTGATCCGGCGCAATCTCATTTCCGGTGAAACCGGACGCGGTACGTTCGTGCGCTCGCTGCGCCGCGAGCCCGATCCGCCCTATCTGCCCGAACGGCTCGGCGAAGTCATTGATCTCTCGATATTAAAACCGATCTGCGAGCCCATGCACCTGGATCGCATGAAAAAGGCGTTGGGCTGGCTCGCGGAGAATCTGCCTGCGAGCTCGGCACTCTCCTTTCGGCCTAATGTGGTGTTTCCACGCCATCGCGCTGTTGCGGTGGAATGGCTGCGCGCCTGCGGACTTGATGTCCCGGCTTCAAATATCAGCCTGACCAACGGTGCGACTGCGGCCATGAGCGTGGCGTTGATGAGCGCTGCACCGCCCGGCTCGAAGGTCGCCACCGAAGGCATCGGCCATCACACACTGACTCCGCTCGCTTCTTATCTTGGTCTGACGCTCGAGGGTCTGACGATCGACGATCAAGGGATTATTCCGGAGGCGCTGGACGCTTGCTGCCGGGAGAGCGGTATTCGCGCGGTTTTCGTGCAACCATCGGTGATCAATCCAACCGCCACGCTGATGGGCGTCGAGCGGCGCGCCGCCATTGTCGAGGTAGCACGCCGACATGATATTGCGATCATCGAAAGCGACATGCTCGGTCCGCTAGTCGAGAACCGCCCTCCGCCGATCGCGGCGTTGGCGCCGGAGCGGACGCTCTATTTCACCAGCTTCACAAAGATCGTCGTGCCGGGATTACGCATCGGTTACCTGGTCGCGCCGGATCGTTACGTGGCTGCTGTCGCCAATCGTCATCTTGTATCGAACTGGATGGCAACGCCGATTGTCGCAGAGATCGCAACGCGCTGGGTTTCGGACGGTACGGCGCTCGAATTGGTGAATTGGCAACGCGAAGCGCTTCGCACAAGGCACGCCACAGCGTCGGAAGTTCTATCCGGCATTCCGTTTCTGTCGCATCCGCAAAGTCTTCACATCTGGTTGCCGCTGACCGGAGACCGGACCGAGGAGGCCTTCGTGGCCCATGCAAGACTGCAAGGCGTGGCGATCGCCACGGGTGCCTCGTTTCGCATATCAAACCATCCCTGGCATCCGGCCGTGCGTATTTCGCTCGGCTCGACAACGGAAGCGGAATTGCGTTCCGGCCTCGGAGTCGTGGCTAATTTGCTGCGGGGTGATCTCGAACATCTGTTGCTCGCGATTTAATCGTCTCGCCTGAAAATTCAGCACGATCATCTATATTGTCATGATTTAATTTTTACAATTGACATGATTTCATAAGTCTCCCATCGTTAAGGGCACGAGGCTGTCTCAACCAGGAGGAGACATGCATGCCCCCAACGAACACCGCGCCGATTATCGAGATCAACGGCATCAACAAGAGCTTCGGCGCGTTCAAAGTTTTGAACGACCTGTCGTTTAGCGTTGCGCCGCGCGAAAAGCTGGCTTTGATCGGGCCATCCGGGTCTGGCAAGACGACTATCCTGCGCATTCTGATGACGCTGGAAGGCATCGACAGCGGTGAGATCCTTGTCGACGGAGACAGTCTCTATCAGATGCAACGCAACGGCAAGTTGCAACCAGCCGACGATGCTCATTTGCACAAGATGCGCGAAAAGATTGGCATGGTCTTTCAGCTGTTCAATCTTTTCCCGCATAAATGTGTTCTCGACAATGTCACGCTCGCGCCGATGTTGACGAAAGGTGTGTCGCGCAAGGAAGCAGAGCATCACGCCATGGAATTGCTTGATATGGTCGGTCTTGCCGACAAGGCAAGGTCCATGCCGTCGCAATTGTCCGGCGGTCAGAAACAGCGGGTCGCCATTGCGCGCGCGCTCGCACTCAAACCGAAAATCATGCTGTTTGATGAGGTCACCTCCGCACTCGATCCTGAACTGGTCGAAGAGGTGCTGAATGTTCTCTGGAAGCTTTGCCGGGAAACCGACATGACGATGCTTCTTGTGACCCATGAAATGGGCTTTGCCCACGACTTCGCCGATCGCGTTCTTTTCTTTGATCGTGGACGCATTGTGGAGGATGGCAAACCCGACGAAATCTTCCGCCATCCCAAACAGGAAAGGACGCAGGCCTTCCTGAAGAAGATCATCGCTGCCGGTCACCGCGTCTGAAGACGGGAACCCCGACGATTAGCAACACAAGAAAAACCAAAGGAGCTGGGAACATGACCAAACTACCAACCATCAACGCATTGCTTGGAGCGGTGGCACTTTCGGCCCTCGTGTCATCCTTGCCTGCCAAGGCGGACGAGGCACTCGAGAAGCTGAAGGCGCAGGGTTTTGCCCGTATCGCCATTGCCAATGAACCACCATTCACGGCCGTCAAGGCGGACGGCACCGTGTCCGGCGCCGCCCCGGATGTCGCGCGCGCCGTGTTCAAGAAGCTCGGCGTCAACGACGTCGTGGCATCTATCTCTGAATATGGCGCAATGATCCCCGGCCTACAGGCTGGACGTCATGATGTCGTTACTGCCGGTCTTTTCATGAAGCCGGAGCGTTGCAATGCCGTTGCCTATTCCGAGCCGATCCTTTGCGACGCAGAAGCATTCCTGGTGAAGAAGGGTAATCCAAAAGGCTTCAAGAGCTATGCCGATATCGCCAAGGATGAAAAGGCAACCATCGGCGCGCCGGGCGGCGGCACTGAAGAACGTCTCGCACTCGAAGCCGGTGTGCCGCGTGACCGGGTGATTGTCGTTCCGGATGGCCAGAGCGGCCTGAAGATGCTGCAGGATGGCCGTATCGACACCTATTCGCTGCCGGTTCTGTCGATCAACGATCTGGTCAAAAAAGCCAATGATCCGAATATCGAGGTCGTCGCTCCTGTACAAGGCGCCCCGGTCTATTGCGACGGCGCCGCATTCCGCAAGAGCGACACGGCGCTTCGCGACGAGTTCGACAAGGTTCTCGCTGAGATGAAGACCTCGGGCGAATTCGCCAAGATCATCGAGCCTTATGGTTTCTCGGCAAAGGCGGCGATGTCCACCACCCGCGAAAAGCTCTGCGCAGCCAAGTAGTTACGCGCGAGGCTTCGACCGCTTCGTATAACAACGAAGCGGTCCCATGTTCTGCAATTCCAGCAAAGGTGGCGTAGCGATGGGCCAATGGGCCGGCTATCTGCAACTCATTCTCGACGGCGCTGTCGTAACCATCAAGCTGACGCTGATGGGCTCGGCGCTGGCGCTCGTGATGGCGTTCCTGGCGGGTCTCGGCCGTTTGTCGCGCTTTGCGCCGGTGCGCTGGCTAGCGACCGCCTATATCGAATTCTTTCGTGGCACCTCTATCTTCGTTCAGCTGTTCTGGGCCTATTTCGTGCTCCCGCTTTTCGGCTTCACGCTGACGCCCTTGCAAGCCGGCGTCCTCGCACTTGGCCTCAATGTCGGAGCTTATGCCGCCGAAGTGGTGCGCGGCGCTATCAAATCCATCGGCAAAGAACAATATGAGGCCTGCACCGCGCTCAATTTCAATCGTTGGCAGGGCCTTCGACACGTGATTTTGCCGCAGGCCTTCGTGCTGATGCTGCCGACCTTCGGCAACAATGCCATCGAGCTCCTGAAAGCATCGGCTGTCGTCTCGCTCATCTCTCTGTCCGACATGACATTTCAGGCACAAGTGGTACGGGCACAGACTGGGAGCACGCTGTTTCCGTTCCTGACAATACTCATTCTCTATTTTGCCATCGCCTGTATCATCTCCTTCGCCATTCGCGGCCTAGAGCGTCACCTGACGCGCGGCCTTGACGGCATCAGGTCGTAGGAGGCAGCGATGGAATGGGATTGGGCTTTCGTCATTCAAATTCTTCCGACCCTCATCGAGGGCGCGAAGATCACAATCCTTGCGACGGTGCTTGGATACGTGCTGGCTGCGATTGTTGGTCTTGCCATCGCGATCATGCGCCGATCAAGGAACAAACTGATTTCGAGGCCAATGGGCTTCGTTGCGGAATTCATTCGCGGAACACCCCTGTTGGTGCAGCTTTATTTCATTTTCTACGTGCTGCCGGATCTCGGCCTGACACTCTCGCCGCTGGTAGCCGGCGTAATCGGTCTCGGTTTGCACTACGGAACCTACACCGCCGAAGTCTATCGCGCCGGCATCGACAATGTTGCGCGTGGACAGTGGGAAGCGGCCAAAGCGTGCAATCTCAATGCCTGGCAGACGTGGACGCAGGTCATCCTGCCACAAGCCTTGCCGCCCATGATCCCCGCTCTCGCCAACTATTTCATTGCCATGTTCAAGGAAACGCCGCTTCTATCCGCAATTACGGTGCTTGAACTGATGAACCAGGCACGCAGCATCGCCAACTACAACTACCGCTACATTGAGCCGATCACACTCGTCGGAGCGTTCTTCCTCATCATCAGCCTGATTTCCGTCGTCGGGCTGCGTTGGCTGGAACGCCGCTATGGCAGGATCGACTGAGGAGCATGACCATGGACGCCTCCCCTACGATCCGCCAAACCGCCATGGCCTTGGATTTTGACGATCGCCCGCTCAATAAACGTGTCGGGCTTGTGATCCTCGCTACCGATCACACCACCGAACCGGATTTTCAGCGCATGGTGGCGAGTGATCGCATCGGTCTTTATGCGGTACGCATTCCCTATGCGAACCCGACCACGCCAGACAATCTGCGGCTGATGCAGCCTTCGCTTACGGAAGGCACGGGCCTCATCCTGCCAGATGAAGATCTCGATGTGATTTGCTATTCCTGTACCGCTGCTTCTGTGGTGATCGGCGACGACGAGATTGAAGCTGCCATCAACCTTGCCAAGCCCGCCGTGCCGGTTGTGACGCCGCCGCTTGCAGCCGTTCGTGGATTGCAGGCGCTCGGTGCAAAACGCATCAGCATTCTCACGCCCTATACGATCGAAACCAGCACGCCCATGGCGGATTATTTCGCAGCCAAGGGATTCGACATTGCCAGTTTCACCTGTTTCGGTCTCGACGACGACCGCGAGATGGCGCGGATCAGTCCGCGATCGCTGATTTCCGCCGCTCAAGAAGCGATGGCGAGCGACGCCGACGCGCTGTTCATTTCGTGTACGGCAGTTCGGGCGGCGGGCATTGCATTTGCCATCGAACAAACAATCGGAAAACCTGTTGTCAGCAGCAATCTTGCGACTGCCTGGGCGACACTGCGCATATGTGACGATCTTACGCCTCGCCCGGAATGGGGTAGTCTGATGACTCAATCCATGGCGGGTTGGTGAGCCATGACCAATAAATTGGTGACCATCGTTGAGATTGTGAGGGCGCGCCAAGCGCTTGCGGGCAAAGTGGCGCGTACCCCTACCATCAACTCGGTATCCTTATCGGAAATGACGGGCCTGCCGGTCTTTCTCAAGCTCGAACACCGGCAGACTACGGGCAGCTTCAAGCTGCGCGGTGCTACCAATGCCTTGAGCCAGCTTTCCGGAGCTGAAAAGCAACGCGGTGTGGTGGCAGCATCCACGGGGAACCACGGCCGCGCCCTCGCCTATGCCGCACATCTGGAGGGCATACGCGCCATCATTTGCATGTCCCGGCTTGTCCCGCGGAACAAGGTGGATGAGATTCGCCGTCTTGGCGCCGAGATCCGTATCGTCGGCAATTCACAGGACGATGCGCAGGAAGAAGCAGATCGGCTCGTACTGGAAGGCGGCCTCACTATGGTGCCGCCTTTTGACAACGCTTCGATCATTGCCGGTCAAGGCACTCTTGGTCTTGAAATCATTGACGCCGTTCCGGACGTCGACACCGTCCTTGTCCCGGTGTCGGGCGGTGGTCTGGCCTCTGGTGTTGCGGCGGCGGTCAGGGCCAAGCGTTCCGCTGCGAAGGTCATTGGTATTTCGATGGACCGAGGCGCCGCCATGCGCGCTAGTCTCGATGCTGGCAAGCCTGTGCTTGTCGAAGAAAGCGAGAGCCTGGCGGATTCGCTTGGCGGCGGGATCGGGGTTGATAACCGGTTCACCTTCGCGATGGTCCGCGACCTGCTGGATGATGTGATCCTGCTCTCGGAGGACGAAATCGCTGCCGGAATGGCTCACGCATACATGCTCGAACGCGAAATAATCGAAGGTGCGGCGGCCGTTGGCATAGGTGCGCTGCTCGCTGGAAAAATCAAGGCGAAGGGGCCTGTCGTCGCCATTCTTTCCGGCCGCAATGTCGACATGGAACAGCATCGGCGGATCGTCTGTGCGGATATCAGCGAAAGGGCGGAACCATGCCCCGCATGACGATTCTTACCGAAGCGGACTTGCGCAAGATCGTGTCCCTCGATCTCGACGCGATTGCCTGCGTGGAATCTGCATTCGAAGCCTTGGCAACCAGGGCTGTCGCCATGCCGCCTATCCTGCGGCTCGACATTCCCGAACATCGCGGTGAAGTCGATGTAAAGACCGCGTATGTTCCGGGTATCGACGGTTTTGCCATCAAGATCAGCCCCGGTTTCTTTGACAATCCCAAACTCGGCCTGCCCAGCGTCAACGGCATGATGGTCCTGCTCAGCAGCCGCACCGGTCTGGTGGAAGCCCTGTTGCTCGACAATGGCTATCTCACCGATATACGCACGGCAGCTGCGGGCGCAGTTGCAGCAAAGCATCTGTCGCGGCCCGAATCCAGTGTCGCCGCTATATTCGGTGCCGGTGTTCAGGCGCGCCTGCAACTCGAGGCCCTGACCTTGGTTCGTCCAATCAGGCAGGCGCTGATCTGGGCTCGCGACATCGATAAAGCCCAGCTGGTGGCAAACGAGCTCACTGAAAAGCTTGGTATCCCCGTCAGCGCCGTACACGATCCGGAAAAGGCTATTTGCGATGCGGATGTCATTGTGACGACAACACCCTCGTCCCAGCCAATCCTGCAATCGACCTGGCTGCAGCCGGGTCAGCACATCACCGCCATGGGTTCCGACGCCGAACACAAGAACGAGCTCGACCCCGCCATAATCACCAAATCCGACCTCTACGTCGCTGATAGCCTCAAACAAACTCGCCGCCTCGGCGAGCTTCATCACGCCATTGAATCCGGACTGGTTGAGGCCGATGCGCTCTTCTCCGAGCTCGGTTCAATCATCGCCGGTTCGGCAAAAGGCAGGTCGTCACAAGAGGCAATCACTCTCGCCGATCTGACCGGCACCGGCGTGCAGGATACCGCCATCGCAACGCTTGCCCGTGATCGCGCCGGACAGATGGGCGCTGGAACCAAATTTGAAAGTTGATATGGGCTTCGGCCCAAGCATGAGGAAACTGATATGACAGAGCCAAATCTCAAATTCACGCGGCAGGAATTCACCGAACGATTGCAGAAGACCCGCGCGGCGATGCAAAAGCGCGGCATTGATCTTCTGATCTGCAGCGATCCCTCAAACATGGCGTGGCTGACGGGATATGATGGCTGGTCTTTTTATGTGCATCAGGCCGTGTTGGTACCACCGGAAGGCGAGCCGATCTGGTATGGCCGGGGCCAGGATGCCAACGGTGCGAAGCGCACGGCCTATCTCTCGATCGACAACATCGTTGGTTATCCGGATAACTATGTTCAGTCCACCGAACGCCATCCTATGGACTATCTGTCAAAAATCATTGCGGAGCGTGGCTGGGACAAGCTGACCATTGCCGTCGAGATGGACAATTACTGGTTCTCGGCCGCTGCGTTCGCGTCCTTGCAGAAACATCTGCCGAACGCCCGCTTCGTCGATGGCACCGCGCTCGTAAACTGGCAGCGCGCGGTGAAGAGCCCGACTGAAATTGACTACATGCGCAAGGCCGCCCGTATCGTTGAGCTTATGCACCAGCGGATCGTCGATAAAATCGAGCCGGGCATGCGCAAGTGCGATCTTGTCGCCGAGATTTATGATGCTGGCATCCGTGGAACCGATGATTTCGGCGGTGACTATCCCGCCATCGTGCCACTGCTTCCTTCGGGGGCAGACGCTTCGGCGCCGCACCTTACGTGGGACGACAAGCCGATGAAGGTGGGCGAAGGCACCTTTTTCGAGATTGCCGGCTGCTACAACCGTTACCACGTTCCCCTGTCGCGCACGGTGTTTCTCGGCAAACCGACCCAGGAGTTTCTGGACGCAGAAAAAGCCACGCTCGAAGGCATGGAAGCCGGTCTCGCCGCGGCGAAGCCGGGCAATGCCTGCGAAGACATCGCCAATGCGTTCTTTGGTGTCTTGAAGAAATACGGCATCGTCAAGGATAACCGCACCGGTTATCCGATCGGTATTTCCTATCCGCCGGATTGGGGCGAGCGCACCATGAGTCTGCGTCCGGGTGATAGAACCGAACTCAAGCCAGGCATGACGTTCCACTTCATGACCGGCCTGTGGCTCGAAACCATGGGCCTTGAAATCACGGAAAGCATCCTGATCACCGACACTGGCGTCGAATGCCTTGCCAATGTGCCGCGCAAGCTCTTCGTCAAAAACTGAGATCCATCATGCAGTCAAAAACCATGCGGCCGTCGCCCATTACACCCACCGTCGATCTGGACAAGCAAGGCGTGCAGCACGGCTTTTTGCGGCTGCCCTATAGCCGAGATGATTCCGCCTGGGGATCTGTGATGATACCCATCGCAGTTCTCCGCAATGGCAAGGGGCCAACGGCGCTGCTGACTGGCGGCAATCACGGCGACGAATATGAAGGGCCGATCGCTCTCTTTGACCTTGCCCGCACACTCGACGTCAGCAAGGTGAGCGGTACGGTTATCATCGTTCCGGCGATGAATTATCCAGCGTTTCGCGCCGGTACGCGCACGTCACCGATCGACAAGGGCAATATGAATCGCAGCTATCCGGGAAAACCGGATGGCACGGTAACCCAGAAGATCGCCGACTATTTCACCCGGGAATTGTTACCGCGCGCCGATGTAGTACTCGATTTCCATTCTGGTGGCAGAACACTCGATTTCGTACCCTTCGCGGCAGCCCATATCCTGCCTGACAAAGTACAGGAAGCCAAAGGCTTCGACGCCGTCAAGGCATTCTCGGCGCCATGGTCGATGCGCATGCTCGAGATCGACGCGGTCGGCATGTACGACACGACGGTGGAGGAAATGGGCAAGGTCTTCGTTACCACCGAACTTGGCGGCGGCGGTACGGCTCGCGCCGAAACAGTCGCCATCGCCAAACGGGGGGCGATGAATCTCTTGCGCCATGCGGGCATCGTCGACGGTGATATCGATCACCGCGACACGCGCTGGCTCGACATGCCATCAGGCGACTGCTTCTCCTTTGCGGAGGATCAAGGGCTGATCGAGACGATGGTCGATCTCGGCGACTTTGTTCAAGAAGGGCAAGTCATCGCTCGCATCCATCCAATTGGCCGCACTGGCGTGGCACCAACTGAAATCCGAACGAAGCTCACCGGGCTCCTGGCTGCACGGCATTTTCCGGGCTTGGTCACACCGGGTGACTGCGTGGCAGTTGTAGGCACTGTCGACTGAATTTCTGGCCGCTTGGGCGCATCGGATCAAACGGCGCGCGGAATCCGCAATTCCGCTCTTAGGCCACCGTCTGGGTCATTCGCCAGCGTGATATCACCGCCGCTGCGTCGCGCGATGTTGCGCGCGATGGTCAGGCCCAGACCAAATCCACCAGTCTCCCGGTTACGGGATCCTTCGACCCGCCGGAAAGGCTGGAACACCTCGTCGAGCTTGGCCTGTGGAATGCCCGGCCCTTCGTCACGGATCGTCAGCAAAATGTCGGCGCCACTCTGTGTAAGGCTGATATGGGCTTTTTCCCCATAGGTCACCGCGTTGTTGACGAGGTTTGTTACGCAGCGCCGCAGCGCGATCGGACGGCCCATGCAGATCAGACCGCGCGACGCATGGCTGGTTTTGTCGAATGAGGCCTGAGGAAAACCATCGGCAACCGAGTCAACCAACGACCAGAAGTCGAGCTTTTCCTGCTCTTCATCGACGATTTCATAGGTTGCAAAATCGATAACGGATCGGGATATGGCTTCAATGTCGTTCAGATCGTGTGTGAGGGATTGGCGTAACGGCGATTTCCGCAACAATTCGAGGCGCAGGCGAATGCGGGTCAATGGCGTGCGCAGATCATGTGCCAGCGCGGCAGCAAGCTGCTCACGGTCGGCAACATATTCCCTCAATTGCGCCTGCATGGCGTTCACCGCCCTTGCTGCCGATTTATACTCGCTGCTGCCAAATTCGGGCAGAGGCGGCGATTTTACATCCTCGCCGATGCGCTTGACCGCTCTCTCCAGTGCCCGATATGGCGCCGTCAAGCGACGCATCGCCCAGATCGACATGGCAATGACCACGGCGGCGACCGAACCAAACAGAGGCAGCGTCTGCGCGGTAAAGATTGGCGGCTCCGGCGCAATCGGCGTGACGAAGTTCAGCCATTGGCCATCCTTGAACTTGATCGAGGCCGCGAGCCCGTCACTCTGGCTGAAATCCTCCGCAATGTCGGAAAGCTGGCGCTCCACAATGCCTACATCGGGATCGGGTGCACTCGGACTTGCTGCAGGGCTGCTCGCTGGCCGGTTCGACACGCGGCGAATCCGGGCGTCGGTCACTCCGAATGCGGACAATCGTGCTACCAGCACATCTTCGAGCTCGGCAAGACTATCGTCCGAAGCGATGGCCGATGTCACAGCCGGCTCGTCGGACATGGAGAGGGGGTTGGCAGTGTTCGTTAGAGCGCTCGCGAGAATTGATCGCTCGGATGGTGGTGCGGCGTAGAGCACCTTGACGAGCGTATAAGCGCGTTCACTCAACCGGAACAGTTCGAGCACATTGTTGTTTTCGGCACGATCGCGGGAGACGATCGACAATGTTGCAACCTGCGTTGTGAGCAGGCTTGCAATCAGGATGAGCAGGATCCAGCTTGGCAGCGACTGGGGCAGAAATCGTTTCATTCCGCGGCGACTTCGGGAACGAATTGATAGCCGCCGCCGCGGATCGTCAGGATCAATTTCGGCGAACGGGAATCATCTTCCATTTTGCGGCGAAGGCGACTGATCAGAATATCGACGCTGCGGTCATAACCGTAGGCGGCGTTGTTGCCGACCAATTCGAGCAGCTGGTCGCGGCTCAACATGCGCTGGGCGCTTTTGACCAGTGTTTCCAAAAGATTGAACTCTGCCGTCGTCAGTTCCACGCGCACCGCATCTGGAGACACAAGCCGCCGCCGCGAGCAGTCCATAGTCCAGCCGGCGAATTTGTAGACCGTAGGTTCAAGGCGCCGGTCAGGACCGGACGTATCGAGACGGCGCAGCACTGCTCTCACCCGCGCCAGTAATTCCCTCGGATCGAACGGCTTTGAGACGTAATCGTCCGCACCCATTTCGAGCCCGACCACCCGGTCAGTGGTTTCTGTGACAGCAGTCAGCATGATGATCGGGATACGGGAGTGCATCCGGATATCCCTGCAAATTTCCATACCGCTTTTGCCAGGAAGCATCACATCCAGAATGAGAAGATCTATAGGTGTGCGGGAAAGCACTTCCTGCATTTCCTCGCTGTCTCGTGCAACCGAGACATGCATTCCCCGCTTCCTCAAAAATTCATGCAGCAGATCGCGAATGGCTTCGTCGTCGTCGACAATCAGAATGTGCGCTTCAGATTTCATGCTCAATTCCTGATGGCGATCGTTTTGCGCCCAGCGATAAGGCGCGATTCAGCCGGTTGTTTTTACGCACGATCCACTGTGGAAGCCACGCAATTCTTTGGACTGGAAAGCATAACCTGCAACATCCAATGACTGGCGAAGCGGGCAAAATTCTGTCGTTTCGTATCTTGTTACAATCCAGAAACAAAACACCACAGAACAGAAAAACTGAGGCAACACTCAAGTCCGATAAAAGCCCGTCAACTCGCGGTTGACTGATCGAAACGGGATTTCTTCGTAACTCAAATGGCTCTTGTGCGGAACATATTGACCATTTCGGCAATCATCCTGACCGGCGCGATCCTAACCGTCGCACCAATCGAGCAGTCAATGGCAGCAGAAACACTCACCCGCACAGAGTTGTGCGGCAAACTCCAGCAACAAGTTCAACACGCAATTACGGAACACGCCGAGGCAAAACGGGCAGCCAAGGCGAAAGCACTTCAAAAAACGGGAACGAGGTTCTGCGCAAGCAACAAGCAGGCGCAGGGGATCAGATCGTATGCCCAGGCTTTGAAGCTGCTTGGTGTGCAGCCGGTTGACGATTGACCGGCTGTATCACACAGGCCCGCATCGAAAGGAAACTGACCAATGAAAAAGTCCCTCTATACAGCTCTCGGTCTCGCCGTTGCCCTTGCTGTTTCGGCTCCGGTTATCGCTTCCAGCGCCAACGCCGCTCCTGCTGCAACAACGGCAACTACCCCGGATACGACGACGACCGTGAAAAAGGCTCATAAGCCCGTTAAGAAGGTGCACAAGATGTCCGCCAAGAAGAAGGCCGTAAAGCCTGCTGAGTCAACTGCTCCTGCTCCTGCACAATAATCTGCAAGCGAGAGATCAGATTGTAGCAGACACTGTGCCGGTCGCGGGAAGCCGCAACCGGCATAGTTCTTTGACATTGCCAATGTCTAAATTTCCTTTGCAAACTTTCGTTATTCAAATCGTCCGTCCCATCGTAAAATCAACCTGGTGATTCTCTTGGCCAATGCATGGATCAAGAATCCGGGGCCGGTGGAGCATCTTACTGCGCCGTGCGTTCAAATCGGACGCACTACATTGAATGGAACACTGTCCTCTCGGGATTGTGCTCAGGCAAACCGGTTTATGGAGAATTGGCTATGGGCGGAGAAAGTCTTCTTATTTTTCTTTTGGTGGGGTTGATAGCGGGATGGCTCGCCAGCCAGCTCGTTCGCGGAGGCGGCTTTGGCCTCGTGGGTGACCTGGTGGTAGGCGTTATCGGTGCCTTCATTGCAGGATATCTTTTTCCGAGGCTCGGCATCTCGCTCGGCAGCGGTATCATAGGCGCAATCATCGCAGCAACGATCGGCGCGGTCATTCTTCTTTTTATCCTTCGCGCTGTTAAACGGGCCTGATTTCAGTCGATACAAAAAGGCCTCCGAACCGTCAGTTCGGAGGCCTTTTGTTTGGCTTAAAAATGCCCTTCGCTAGGTGTGGCTCACCTGCGGCGCTGCGCCTCCCCC
Organism: Phyllobacterium sp. 1468; assembly: GCF_031455525.1. Classification (NCBI taxonomy): domain Bacteria; kingdom Pseudomonadati; phylum Pseudomonadota; class Alphaproteobacteria; order Hyphomicrobiales; family Phyllobacteriaceae; genus Phyllobacterium; species Phyllobacterium sp. 1468. Next base: position 173,723 of record NZ_JAVDSX010000007.1, read on the forward strand.
AACGGGAACAGCAGTTGCTTCAGCCTTCACATCCTTCTTGGAAATGAATGTGTAGAACATCGGCACCACGAAGAGTGTGAAGACCGTTCCGACGAGAATGCCGGAAAAAATCACCAGACCGATCGAATAGCGCGCTGCGGCACCGGCACCAGTAGCTATGATAAGCGGTATAACGCCGAGAGCCATGGCCGCAGTCGTCATCAGAATTGGACGAAGCCGGGTCTTTGCCGCAAGGATGATTGCGTCATGCCGCGATATGCCGTGCAGTTCACGCTGCTGATTGGCAAACTCCACCATCAGAATACCATGTTTGGTAATCAGTCCCACCAGCGTGATCAGGCCCACCTGCGTATAGATGTTGAGTGTACCCAGTCCCAGGTTGAGCGGCACGATCGCACCGAAGATCGAAAGCGGTACCGACATCATGATGATAAACGGATCGCGGAAGCTTTCGAACTGCGCCGCCAGCACCAGATAGATCACCACCACGGCCAGCAGGAAGGCAATTAGGATTGTGCTTCCCTGCTCGATTTCCAGGCGCGATTGGCCGGAATAATCCATGAAGAACCCATCCGGCATCAAAGGTTTGGCCGTATTGATAACCGTCTGCAATCCCTGACCGGTGGTAACACCCGGCAGCGGCAACGCTGAAATCGTCGCAGAGTTCAGCTGGTTGAACTGCTCGATGGCCGCCGGCGAAGCGTTCTCGGTGACTTTGATGACCGCCGACAACGGCACCATCTCGCCAGATGCACTCTTGACGAAATACTGGCCCAGATTTTCTGGATTGGACCTGTAGGCCTGCGGCACCTGAGGAATGATGTCGTAGCTGTTGGAATCCCTATCGAACTTCGAGATCTTGCCGCCACCGACCAACAGCCCAAGTGTCTGGCCAATATCGCTTACAGGCACGCCCAGCGCCGAGGCACGATCCCGATCGATCGTAACCGTGACTTGCGGCGCGTTGAATGAGAGCGAGTTTTGCACGATGATGAACTGCCCCGAGGCTTGCGCCTTGTTCTTGATCTCTTCGGCGACTTCGAACACCTTGTCCGCCGGGCCGGTCGACTGAATGATGATAGAAATCGGCAGGCCGCCGCCAGTACCCGGCAAGTCCGGAGGCGCGAAGATAAAGGCTTCGACGCCGGCAAGCGGACTGATCATGCCTTGCAACTCCGCCTTGAGCTGAGCTTGCGATTTGGTGCGCTCGGACCAATCCTTGAACACCCAGATGGCGAAGGCGGAGTTCGTCGTGCCGAAGCCCAGAATATTGAAGCGCGTTTTCAACTCCGGCAAATCCTTGGTCAAGGCATCGATCTGATCCGCGTAGAGCTTGGTGTATTGCGATGTCGCATACTGCGGGCCATTGACGATCGCAAACAGCGCGCCGGAATCCTCTTCAGGAGCAAGTTCGGAATTAGTCTTGGTAAGAAGGAATCCGGTCAACGCGACAAGCGCAATGACGATGAACAAGGTGACGAACCGAAAGTTGAGCGAACCCGCAACGCGCCGTTCATAGGCGCCCTCAAGCCAACCGAAACTACGGTCCACAATCCGCTGAAACCGGCTGTGCCCGCCCGCCCGCAGCAAGAGCGCGCACATCATCGGTGATACGGTCAATGCGGCCACACCGGAGATGATGACGGCGCCGGCAAGCGTGAACGCAAATTCACGAAACAAGGAGCCGGTGAGCCCGCCTGTAAATCCGAGCGGCGCGAACACGGCCGCAAGCGTGATGGTCATCGCGATGATGGGGCCGGTGATTTCCTTCATGCCTTTCAATGCAGCATCAAGCGGTCTCAGCCCCTCCTCGATATGACGATGGATATTCTCCAGAACCACAATCGCGTCATCGACCACGAGGCCGATGGCAAGAACCATCGCCAGAAGCGAGAGCAGGTTGATCGAATAACCGAGCATAAACAGGAAGAAGCACACGCCAATCAGCGATATCGGGATGGTTACGACTGGAATGATGACCGAACGGAACGATCCAAGGAAGAGCAGAATCACGGCAACAACGATCAACACCGCCTCGCCGATGGTCTTGAACACTTCCTCGATCGACGAGCTGATTTGCTCCGTCGAGTCATAAACCATGTAAAGTTGCATGCCTTCGGGCAGAGTCGCCTGAATCGATGGCAATTCCTTGCGAACAGCAGCTGTCATATCGATGGGGTTGGCGGCAGGCGTCGGGAATATCCCGAGGAACGTACCGCTGGCTCCATTGAAGCTGACGATCGTGTCCTTGTTGACGGCGCCGAGCTCAACCCGCGCCACATCCCGCAGACGGATGATATTGTCGCCATCGGATTTGATCGGCATCGCGCCAAAAGCTTCGGGCGTCTGCAACGTTGTCTTCAACGTGATGGGAGAAGCCGTGTAGAGATTCTCGATCTTGCCCGGCGCAGACAGGAAGTTCGACTGGTTGATCGCAGTCAACACTTCCGATGCCGTTGTTTTGCGGGCAGCCAGCTTGATCGGATCGATCCACACGCGCATCGAGAAAACCTGACCACCCAGAATCTGGGCGTCGGCAACACCTTGAATGGTCGACATGCGCGGCTGGATAACACGTTCCAGATATTCGGTGATCTGCTCGCTCGTCATATTCGGGTTTTGCACCGCCAAATACATCGTTGCGAAGTCCTGACCGGTACCCTTGGTGATGACAGGATCATCGGCTTCTTCCGGCAGATCCCCGCGCACCTGGTTGACCTTGGAGATCACCTCGGTCAACGCCGCATCAGGATTTGCGCCAAGCTTCATCTGGACCGTCACCGTACTCGATGACGGAGCTGAAGACGACGTCACATAGTCGATGTTTTCCGTGGTGGTCACAGCCTTTGCAATCGGGGCAGAAATGAAGCCCTGCATCAGGTCGGCGCTGGCACCGGCATAGGCGGTTTTGATGGTGATGACCGTCTCCTCGACCTTAGGGTACTGGCGGACCGAAAGGTTCACCAGTCCCTGCGCGCCAAGCAGAATGATCATCAGAGCGACAACCGTCGACAGGACAGGACGGCGAATGAATATTTCCGAGAAATTCATTTTGTTGGCAGTCCTGACTCTGTTTTGCTGGCGGGGTTCACATCATTGGCGATTTTGACCGCTGCACCAGGGCTCAACCGATTTTGGCCCGCCGTAACGACAACGTCGCCCTCTTTGAGACCTTTGGTTATTTCGACCACAAGACCGGACCGGCGCCCCGGTCTGACGAAAACCTGCGTCACGATGAGCTTCTCATCTTTTTTGTCGGCCGCAGCTGGCTGTGTTGACGAGGTCACGTCAGCAGGCTTTGCCGCATCCGCAGGCTTTGCCGGGTCTGCCGGTTTGTTTTCATCCGGAGCGGGACGAACGACGAAGACATAATCGCCATAGAGGCTCGAAACGAGCGCCGTCTGCGGCAACGTGAAGACGTTGTCTTCCTTCGGCAGCGTCACCCGGACCTGGGAAAACTGACCCGGGCGCAATTCTCCCTCGGAATTGTCGACCTGCGCGCGAACCGACACAAGTCGTGTAGCCGGGTCGATTCTAGGTTCGATCGCCGTGATCTTGCCGTCGTAGTTGATGTCATTATCCGTCAGGCCAAGTTTGATCGGCTGGCCGATCTTGATCTGATTCAGGACCTGTTCATTGACTGTAAAGTCCACACGCATTGTCGTGAGATCCTGCAAGGAAACGACCACCGTGCCGATTGGCAAATATTGCCCGAGTTCAATGCGCGGGATACCGACCGTGCCCTTGAAGGGCGCCTTCAACAACTTCTGATCCATAACGGCTTGCAATTTGGCGATCTCGGCCTTTTTGGCCAGCGATGCCGATTGCGCCTCGTCGACAGCAGAAACCGCACCAACACCCCGGGTATTGAGCGTGCGGGCACGCGCCAAAGTCTGATCCATCAGGACATCTTGCGCCCGGGCGGCAACAATGTCGGCTTTCTCGATTGCGTCATCGAGTTGCAGGAGCGGCGCGTCCTTCTCGACCGTCTGGTTGGCTTTGAAGGGGATATCCTTGACGATACCGGCAACCTCGACCGAAAGCTCCACACCCTGGATCGCGCTTACCGTACCGATCGCTTCGATTTCCGGCATCCACTCGCCCGGCTTGACCGTATAGGTCGAGACCGGTGCAGCTGGCTGCTGCATGGTCGCAAAGAACTGCTTGATCATCGAGTCTCTGAAGAAATTGAACCAGACCAGGCCACCAGCGACTGCTACAACCAGAATTAGAATGATCGCGGGCATCATGTAGCGCTTGATCTTTGGGAACAACGCCCAGATCAATCCGACAAAGACCAAAATTCCGATTGCCGTGGGTAGTATGTAACCCTTGAACTCCGGAGCCTTTGTCCACACCAATCCACTGATCACCGCGACCAGGACTAGAACGATTAGGGGTGCAATGTAGCGCTTAATCATGGAAAGGCGGCTCCAAAAAACAATGGCCAGCAAAAAGTCTGCCAGCCCGTCATATGAATTTGAATCGTGTGGACTTGATGACCACGCGCAATGTACTGTACCGTCCGGACGGTAATGTCAATACGGGCAATAAATGCCCTGCATCGAAAGCGTTGGAATGACGAGTGATACCCTTTCTACAAAAGATAAGATCCTGCAGGCGGCCGCCGAAATCGCCAAGGAAGTCGGGCCTGTGCATCTCTCACTCGATGCCGTAGCGAGACGAGCGGGTCTTTCAAAGGGAGGATTGCTCTATACGTTTCCGACCAAGGCCAAATTGCTGGAAGCCCTCGTTGAACAGCACGTTTCGGAGTTTGACGAATCACTGCGTAAGGAAGAGGCGGCCCGAAATCACGGTCCTAACAGCGTGGTTCTAGCGTGCATCGCCGTCTATCGGGCAGAGTTTCTTTGCAACGAACCGGAGCCTTCCGGTATTCTTGCAGCCATCGCCAACGATCCAGGATTCCTTGAGCCAATCCGCCGATACAACAAGCAGCTGCTGCAGCGTATGCGGGAGAATGCAGAGGATCCCACGCTGGCAATGATGGTGTTTTTGACGATCGAGGGGTTACGCAGCCTGAAACTGTTCGAGATGGATCTGCTCAGCAAGGACGAACAGATCGCCGCAATCGACCGGTTAAGGAACCTGTTCGAACCGGTTGATGCTCAATCGGCAGACGTGCCGGTTACCGCCTGATCACGCAAACAGGGGTATGTCGCCGCGCGCCCACGCGACTTGAGTTTCTTCCGTGAAGCGATTGAAATTGCTTGTTTGTATAGCGTCACGAATACCGTGCATCAGTTGCTGGTAGTAGGAAAGATTGTTCCACGTCAGCAGCATGGCGCCAAGCGCTTCCCCTGATTTGACGAGGTGATGCAAATAGGCGCGGCTGTAGTCGCGCGCCGCCGGACAGGGCGATTCCTCATCCAGGGGACGCGGATCATCCGCATGTCGCGCATTGCGCAGGTTGACCTTGCCGCGCCTTGTAAAGGCAAGGCCATGCCGCCCTGCCCGCGTCGGCATCACGCAATCGAACATGTCGATGCCACGCGCCACAGATTTCAGGATATCGTCGGGCGTGCCCACGCCCATGAGATAGCGCGGCTTGTCATCCGGAAGTTCCGGACAGGTGACGTCCAGCATTTCCAGCATGACGTCTTGCGGCTCTCCCACAGCTAATCCGCCGACGGCATAGCCTTTCAGCTCCATCCCCTTGAGCGCCTGCGCAGAACGAATACGCAGGTCGGCAACGTCACCCCCCTGCACAATTCCGAACATGGCCTTGCCCGGCTGGTTGCCAAAGGCAGTCTTGCAGCGTTCTGCCCAGCGCAGCGACAGTTCCATGGCGCGCTGGATGTCTTTCGGTGTCGATGGCAAGGCCACGCATTCGTCGAGCTGCATCTGGATGTCTGAATCCAGCAGCCCTTGAATCTCTATCGAGCGCTCTGGCGTCATCTCATAGGCGCGGCCGTCGATGTGCGAGCGAAACGTCACGCCGCTTTCTGTCAGCTTGCGCAACTGTGCCAGCGACATGACCTGAAATCCGCCGGAATCGGTCAGAATCGGCTCAGGCCAACGGGCAAATTCATGCAATCCACCAAGTTTCGCCACGCGCTCGGCGCCCGGCCTCAACATCAGATGGTAGGTATTGCCGAGGATGATATCCGCGCCAAGGTCACGCACCTGGTCCATATACATGGCCTTGACTGTCCCGCCGGTGCCAACCGGCATGAAGGCTGGTGTGCGCACAGTCCCGCGCGGCATTGTTATCTCGCCGCGGCGTGCCTTGCCATCCGTGGCAATCAGTTTGAATTCGAAATTTTCACTCATGATGCGGATCGCCATAACAGGCTTGCATCGCCATAGGAATAGAAACGGTAGTTATTCTTGACGGCATATTGATAGGCCGCATGCATCCGCTCGAAACCGCTGAACGCCGACACCAGCATGAAAAGCGTGGAACGTGGCAGATGAAAATTCGTCATCAGCAAGTCGACTGCGCGAAACTTGTAGCCTGGGGTAATGAAGATATCCGTCGGGCCCGACCATGGCTTGATAATGCCGTCTTCGCTCGTTGCACTTTCAAGCAGCCGCAGGGATGTCGTTCCGACGGAAACGATCCTTCCACCTCGTTCTTTTACCGCGTTGAGGGCATCTGCCGTGCGTTGATCGACCGTCCCGATCTCCGCGTGCATCTTGTGATCGGCAGTATCGTCGGCCTTGACGGGGAGAAACGTCCCCGCGCCCACATGCAGAGTAACGAAATGCTCTTCGATCCCGCGCTTCTTCAGATCATCCAGCAGTCCGGGCGTGAAATGCAGTCCAGCAGTGGGAGCGGCAACGGCACCTTCTTCCCTGGCGTAAACAGTCTGGTAGTCCTCGCGGTCGCGGCTGTCGTCAGCACGTTTCGAAGCAATATAGGGTGGCAGCGGAATATGCCCGACGGCGGCAATGGCCTGGTCGAGATCGGCACCGCTGAAATCAAAAACCAGCAGTGCTTCGCCCGCATCGCCTTTCTCGGTGACAGTCGCCTGCAACGATCCAAGCAGGCAGGCATTGTTGCCGTGGCCGAAATCGATCCGCTCACCCTCCTTGATGCGCTTTGCCGGGCGCAGGAAGGCCTTCCAGCGGTCAGGTCCGGTCCGCATATGCAACGTCGCACCGATTTGCGCTTTTACACCATCACGCTCACGAAAACCTTCAAGCTGTGCCGGTATCACTTTGGTATCGTTGAATACCAGTGCGTCCCCGCGCTGAAGAAAATCACCGAGCTTGTGGACATGACTGTCCGCGAACCCGGATCCATCCGCTCGCACAAGCAAAAGCCGCGCTGAATCGCGCGGCTCTGCGGGTCTCAACGCGATGCTCTCCTCGGGCAGATCGAAATCGAAAAGATCAACACGCATAATAGATCATGTTGTCTTATTCGACGTCTGCGGCAACGCGCATGGAAACGATAGAATCCGGATCCTGCACCGGCTCGCCGCGCTTGATCTTGTCGACATTGTCCATACCTTCGATGACCTGGCCCCACACCGTATACTGACGGTTGAGGAATGCTGCGTCGTCAAAGCAGATGAAGAACTGCGAATTGGCAGAATTCGGGCTCTGCGAACGTGCCATCGAGCAAGCGCCGCGGCCATGGTTGGCATTGGAAAATTCGGCCTTGAGGTCCGGTTTGTCCGAGCCGCCCATGCCGGCACGGCCGGGGTTGAAGGAACTTCCGCCCTGCTTGCCGAATTTGACATCACCAGTTTGCGCCATAAAGCCATCGATGACCCGATGAAAGACGACGCCATCATAGGCGCCTTCCCGTGCGAGTTCCTTGATACGCTCGACATGTCCGGGCGCGAGGTCCGGATAAAGTTCGATAACGACATCGCCCTTTGTTGTTTCGAGAAGGATCGTGTTTTCTGGATCTTTGTAAGCCATATCCGGCAATCTCCTGATTTTATTGAATTGCGTGATTACTTGCCCGCACCAACGGTGACCTTAAGCATCTTGTCCGGGTTGTCGACAGCGCCATTGTCAGCTTCAGAGCCCTTCTTGATCTTGTCGACGATATCCATGCCGCTCGTCACCTTGCCAACGACTGTGTATTGGCCATCCAGCGAGGGGTACTCTTTGAACATGATGAAAAACTGCGAATTTGCAGAATTCGGACTCTGGGCACGCGCCATGCCAACTGTTCCGCGCACGAAAGGTTCCTTCGAGAACTCAGCGGGCAGATCGGGCCGTGTCGAACCACCCGTGCCTGCAGCCTGCGGATTGAAGCCTTTCTCCGTATTGCCGTACTGGACGTCACCTGTCTGTGCCATGAAGCCTGGAATGACCCGGTGGAACACGACATTATTATAAGCGCCTTCCTTGGCGAGCGCCTTGATCTGCTCGACATGTTTCGGCGCCAGATCGGGGAGCAATTCTATCTTGACGTCACCGTCCTTGAGCTTGATCGTCATTGTGTTCGCATCATCGGCAAGGGCCGGGTTCAGCGTTGCAAATGACAGGGACGAGACGGCAGCAACGAGAAGTGCTGTGCGAAATACGGACATGGAAAACTCCGGGGTCAGGATTTGAATTTTGTCTTGAGTGCGTCGGCTACGAGAGCGGGAACAAAATGCCGGACGTCACCGCCCATGGCTGCAATCTGGCGAACCAATGTGGCAGTAATGGTGCGAACTGCCGGATCGGCCGGCAGGAATACCGTTTGTAGCTCGGGCGCCATCTTGCCGTTCATTCCGGCCATCTGCATCTCATAGTCGAGATCGGTACCATCACGCAAACCACGAACCATCAGAGACGCCCCGTATTTGCGCGCCGCGTCGATCAGCAAACCATCGAATGCGATAACATCGATCCGCTCACCATCCTTGCCGAAAACATCAGCCGCAACGCGCTTGATCAGATCGACGCGTTCTTCGAAGGAAAACAGCGGCGCTTTGCCGGGATGAACACCGATCGCCACGAAAACCTTGTCCGCAAGCCGGAGCGAGCCCTGCAGGACATCCATATGGCCGTTGGTGATGGGATCGAATGATCCCGCATAGATCGCGATTGTCATGCCGCTTCGTAGCCTTTTTGTCTGGCGCTTTCAATGGTCGGCAATCGATCAGATGAACGGGAGATGAACGTGGCAATCAGCAAGCATTCAGGCACTCTCAACTATGTGTGAAATAATCAGATGAAACCATTTCGAAGTTAGCACGTTGCTAACCATGAAAGACAGCAAGATCGAAGGGACAGTTCATGTTTATTCTTCTAAGCATTGCTATGATGGTTGCCATGATGGTTTCAGCGTTGATCATGATTATCGAAGAGAACAAAAAACGGGAAGCCCCTCTCAAGACTTCCCGTTTTGGTTTCTATCATCCCCGTCGCGATCATTGATCGCAAGCTGGACCACCCTAGAATTCTTCAGAGCCGTCTGTTGTATCCGTTGATACGACTTCACCTTCAAGTACGGTTTCAGCCTCGATTTCATCGGTTTCGGTTTCCGAAATCCGCTCTACCGAAACAACCTTCTCGCCATCGGCTGTATTGAATATCGTGACGCCCTTCGTTGAGCGCCCGGCAATGCGGATGCCGTTGACCGGTACGCGGATCAGCTGCCCCCCGTCTGAGACAAGCAGGATCTGATCCGAAGCTTCTACCGGGAACAAGGATACGAGCTTGCCGATCTCATCGGTTTTCGAAGTATCGGTCGCGCGAATTCCTTTGCCACCCCGTCCAGAAACGCGAAACTCATAGGACGACGAGCGTTTGCCGTATCCGTATTCGCTAACTGTAAGCACAGTCTGCTCGCGATCACGCAGTTCGGAATAGCGTTCCGGCGACAGGTCCGCAACGTCCGTTGCTTCCTCGCCAACGAGTGCGACCTCTTCCGCATCGTCGGCCCCCTGGGCGCGTCGATCAGCGGCAGCCTGCTTAAGATAGGCCGAGCGTTCGGCAGGACTTGCCTCGACGTGTCCAAGGATAGCCATCGAAATGATCTTATCGCCCGGAGCCAGCGAAATACCGCGAACGCCGATTGAGTTGCGACCGACGAAGACACGCACGTCGGTTACGGGGAAGCGAATGCACTGGCCGCCGGCGGCAGTCAGCAACACATCATCGAATTCGTCACACGTATCGACGCTGAGGATTTCGTCGCCCTCCTCTTCCAGCTTCATCGCGATCTTGCCATTGCGATTGACCTGAACGAAATCGGACAGCTTGTTGCGGCGCACCGTCCCCCGCGTTGTGGCAAACATAACGTCGAGATTGGCCCAGCTTGCCTCGTCCTCCGGCAGCGGCATGATCGTGGTGATGCGTTCGCCCTGTTCGAGCGGCAGCATATTGATCAGGGCTTTGCCGCGCGATTGCGGCGTGCCGATGGGCAGGCGCCAGACCTTTTCCTTGTAGACGATACCGCGCGAAGAGAAGAACAGCATCGGCGTGTGCGTGTTGGCGACGAAGAGTCGTGTAACGAAATCCTCGTCCTTCATCGAAACGCCCGAGCGGCCTTTGCCGCCGCGGCGCTGTGCGCGATAGGTCGCCAGCGGAACCCGCTTGATATAGCCGGCATGGCTGACGGTCACGACCATGTCTTCCCGGGCGATGAGGTCCTCATCGTCCATGTCGGCGCCGCCATCGGTCAATACCGAGCGGCGCGGTGTACCGAATTCATCTCGAATGGCGATGAGCTCGTCCTTGACTATCCCCATGATCCGCAGGCGCGATGCCAGAATCTCAAGGTAGTCGGCAATTTCGACACCGATCTTATTCAGCTCGTCGGCGATTTCATCACGTCCGAGCGCGGTAAGGCGCTGCAGGCGCAGATCGAGAATGGCCCGCGCCTGCTCTTCCGACAAATTATAGGTGTTGTCGTCGTTGAGCTTGTGGCGCGGATCGGCGATCAACTGGATCAACGGCGCGACGTCACTCGCGGGCCACCGGCGTTCCATCAACTGGTCACGCGCCGTCTGCGGATCTGGCGCCCGGCGGATCAGTGCGATGATCTCGTCGATATTGGCGACGGCAATCGCAAGACCAACCAATACATGGGCACGGTCACGTGCCTTGCGCAGCAGGAATTTGGTCCGCCGGCTGACTACTTCCTCGCGGAAGCTGACGAAAGCCCGCAAAATGTCGAGAAGGTTGAGCAGCCCCGGCTTGCCGCCATTGAGCGCCACCATGTTGGCGCCAAAAGACGACTGTAGTGGCGTGAAACGATAAAGCTGGTTGATAATCACGTCCGTCACGGCGTCGCGCTTCAATTCAACCACAACACGATAGCCATCGCGATCGGATTCATCGCGGATATCGGAAATGCCTTCGATGCGCTTTTCACGCACCAGATCGGCCATCTTCTCGATCATCGTCGCCTTGTTTACCTGATAAGGCACTTCGGTGATGACGATGGCCTCGCGGTCACCGCGCATGCTTTCGACGGCGACCTTGCCACGCATCAGGATCGAACCGCGGCCCGTGCTGTAAGCCGAGTAAATACCGGAACGACCGAGGATCAGCCCCCCGGTCGGAAAATCCGGACCTGGAATATGTTCCATCATTTCCGGCAGTTCGATCGCCGGATTGTCGATCAGCGCAATACAGCCGTTGATGACCTCGGCCAGATTGTGCGGAGGCACGTTCGTCGCCATGCCAACGGCAATGCCACCGGAACCATTGACGAGAAGGTTGGGAAAGCGCGCCGGTAGAACGGTCGGCTCTTGCTCGCGTCCGTCATAATTGTCCTGGAAATCGACCGTTTCCTTGTCGATATCGGAGAGCAGCGATTCCGTGACCTTCTCAAGACGGCACTCTGTGTACCGCATCGCCGCGGGGGAATCGCCATCGATCGAACCGAAATTGCCCTGGCCGTCGACCAAAGGATCACGCAGCGACCAGTCCTGCGCCATGCGGACGAGCGCATCATAGATCGAGGCGTCGCCGTGCGGATGATATTTACCCATCACTTCGCCGACGACACCTGCCGACTTGCGATAGGACCGGTTCCACGACAGACCCATCTCGTTCATCGCATGCAGTATGCGTCGATGCACGGGCTTCAACCCGTCGCGCACGTCAGGCAGCGCACGGCTGACGATCACGCTCATCGCGTAATCGAGATAGGAGCGCTGCATTTCCTCGATAATGGAAATCGGCTCGATCCCGAAGGACGGTCCGGATTTATCGTCTTCGGAGCCAGGGGGTGGAGTTAAATCAGACACGAGGCACTCATCTTTCGGATAGAATCAATCTTTGATCTTATAGAGGCTTTTCAAGCCAAAAGCCAATAAACGGCACGTTAATACACAGCTGAAAACCCTTTGAAATCAATGGGATAAAATGGCATTTCTCATGCGGTGAAAAACTTCTGGTCTGAATCGCATGTTTCTCGACGTTGGATAGCGAATCCGGTAGGTTGAATCAGCCATGATGGCCGGGTTGGTGCAGCTTTAAACAGAAAAGAAAAGCAAAATCGTGGCGTACTCAGACACCATCCTCAATGCCTTTGTGACGCTCATGGTAACGATCGATCCGCCGGGTCTCGCACCCTTGTTTCTGGCCCTGACGACGGGCATGAACCGGGCGGAACGCAGTCAGGTTGCCCTCCGGTCCAGCCTCACGGCATTTATCGTTCTCACCGTTTTTGCAATTGCCGGTGCGCAGATACTTGCCCTCTTCGGCATTACGCTCGGCGCTTTCCGCATAGCGGGTGGTCTGCTGCTCTTCTGGATAGCCTTCGAGATGATCTTCGAGCGGCGTAACGAGCGCAAGGAGAGAAGTGCGGAGGTTGCGATTACAAAGGATCACATCCGTAACATTGCCGCCTTTCCATTGGCGATACCGTTGATTGCCGGTCCAGGTGCGATTTCCGCAACCATTCTTCTGGCTGGAACGCTGTCAAGTGCCACATCGCGACTGGCGTTGATCGGCATCATCCTGATCTGCATAGCCTCTTGCTATGCTGTGTTTTTCCTTGCTGAACGCATCGACGGTTTTCTTGGCGAAACAGGCCGTTCGATATTGACCAGACTGCTCGGCGTAATTCTCGCCGCCCTGGCCGTCCAGTTCGTGGCGGACGGTATCAGAACCCTCGTCAACAGCTGATACAGCCCCGGGCTCTAATAGCCGGGGCTTATGCGGACATTGACGCCGTCGCTAAAGACGACGGTCAAGGGCTTGCCTGCGATGATCTCACCCAGTTCGGGCGCAATCGCCAGTGGAACTGCCTTGTTGACGGTTTCAAGTGCCGAAGACACAAACGCCTCCTGGATGACGCGGTCGCCGCCCGGCGTTCTGAAAGTAACGCGCGGCAGTGCGATGACCGTACCGTCCCGCCGCAATGCAAAGCGCAATGTCACGCCCATATCCTCGGTGCCTGCCGGGCGGACCCAGCAGGCAAGAAGCGCCGAACCGATTTCACTAGTAGAATAGATCGGCTCGCTTTTGCCGCAAGTTTGTTCCGATGCCAATGCGGGTGTCAGACCAGCCAATGCGAGAGCCATCGCTGCTGTGAAGAACCACCAGATCGACCGCATGACAAACAATTCAGCGCGACTCTGCTTCGCTTCCATCCACAGGATCCCTTTGCGTGATCAATCGTGCGCTGCGAACACCGCTGACGGAAATCCACAGCCAGCTTAATGCCACGGCCAATCGATTGCGCACGCCGATGAGAAAATAGATGTGTGCCAGGCCCCAGAGCCACCAGGCGAGATAGCCCTTCAGTTTGATCCAGCCGAAATCGGTAACCGCCGCACGCTTGCCGATCGTCGCGAGATCTCCCGCATGGCGATACACGAACGGCCGCGGCGTCTGATCGCCGCCGAGCCTTGCCTTGATGGTTTCAGCGATGTGCTTGCCTTGCTGTTTCGCTGCCGGTGCAATCCCCGGCACAGTGCCTTTGCCGCCATTCGGAACAGTGGCGGTATCGCCGATCACAAATATTTCGGGATGGTCCGGCGCGGTCAGGTCGGAATTGACGACAACGCGTCCGGCTCGGTCGGATGGCGCGCTCAGCCATTTGGCTGCGGGAGACGCCTGCACGCCGGCAGCCCAGATGATGGTCCTGGCGCGCAGCGACTGGCCGCCGAATTCAACGCCGTCCGCATGACATTCTGTGACCGGGTGGCCGAGATGAACGGTCACGCCCAGCTTCTCTAGTGCCCGCTTCGCATAGGCCGACATATCGTCGCTGAACGCAGGCAGCACGCGGGGGCCACCTTCGATCAGCACCACCTGCGCCTCGGCGGGATCTATCACCCTGAAATCACCCTTCAATGTATCACGCGCGAGATCGGCTATTGTTCCGGCGATCTCGACACCTGTGGGCCCCCCGCCAATGATCACCAGGGTCAGATATTCCATGCGCTTGGCAGGATCCGGCTCGCGCTCGGCCTTTTCAAACGCTGTAAGAATGCGGCGGCGGATCATCGTGGCGTCTTCGAGTGTCTTCAGACCGGGCGCATAGGGCTCCCAGTCATCATGACCGAAATAGGCGTGGCGTGCGCCGGTCGCCAGTATCAGCGTGTCATAGGGAATTGTCTCGCCGTCCGCGGTTGACACAGTCCGGGCAGCTGTATCGACATTTTCGACAGTGCCGAGCAAAGTCTTGACGTTCTTGTACTTCCGCACAAGGTGCCTGATCGGCCAGGCAATTTCGGAGGTGGCCAATGTCGATGTTGCGACCTGATATAGCAGCGGCTGGAACAGATGGTGGTTACGCTGATCGATGATAGTGATGTCGATATCGACATTCCGGAGATTATAGACAGCCTCCAGGCCGCCGAAACCTCCGCCGACGACGACAAGACGGTGTTTGGTGTGGGGTGGCGTCTGGATTTCAGTCATGATGAGGCTCCGATGCGCAGACCGAGACCTGTCTAACAGACCGGTTGCCATGCGACAATTGCATGAAATACCGATCAGGGATGAGTTATCGAGAGATCTCTTGGAGGTTCGACGCCAATCAGTGCAGCCCAACGTCCTGGAGTCATGCCGAAGGCTTTCTTGAATTGCCGATTGAGATGGCTTTGGTCGGCAAATCCCGTTTCCACTGCGATCCCGGCAAGCGGTTCACCAGTCTTGATCATCTCACGGGCCCGTTGCAGGCGCCGCATCAACAAAAAGCGATGGGGGCTCGTGGCGTATAGCGTACGGAAGTGCCGGGATAAAGCGTAGCGATCAAGGCCGCTTACCGCTTCAAGCTCGCCCGATCGCACAACGCGCAAGGCGTGCTCTTGGAGATAATCGCGCGCCAATTCCGTTTGCCGGATCGCTGGCGCGCTCAACCGTCCGAGATGCTGTCTTGCATGCCGTGCCAAGCCGAGGGTCAGCTGTGAAACGACATCGTCGACCAGTAGTTCATCCAGTTCCTCGTCGAGATTGCCGAGAGCTGCGGTCAAGGCGCGATGGAGCGCCGGATCAGCGATGACAGGATCGTTGACAAATGGCAGTGCACCTTGGCGGTCACCTAGCGATTGCAGCGCCAGCGCCGGTTCCAGATAGAGCATGCGATAGCGCAGGCCATCGTCGGTACCGGCGGCGCCATCGTGCATCTCGTCCGGATGGATCACGATGATATTGCCGGGCAGGCTGTGCCGCCGTTCCCCGCGATACCAGAATGTCTGGACGCCATGCAGCGTTACACCAATCGCATAGGTGTCGTGCCTGTGCAAATCATAGGCATTGCCGGCAAACCGGGCTTCAATTCGCTCAAGGCCCGGATTGGACGGCGCCGATGTAATAGCGTCCTGCGCGGGAAGTTCGCACAAACGTCCAAGACCACGCGCGGCCTCTTCGCCTAAAACGTCTTGCATAAGTTCGACTCTTCCATGAATGACGGAGAATTATATCGATGTTCGATACCAAAATTGCAATCGTGTTGCGAAACGACATGGCCCCATGGCAGGCATTGAATGTGACGGCGTTTCTGACGAGCGGCATTGTTGCGCAATCGCCCGACGTGATCGGCGAGCCTTATCGTGACAGGGCGGGAAACACTTACAATCCGCTTTCCATCCAGCCTGTGATTGTGCTGGCGGCAGATCAGGAAACGATTTCGACTATTCACCGGCGTTCGCTCGAACGCGACATCAAAACCTGTCTCTATATCGAGGAAATGTTCGCGACTGGCCACGACGCGGCCAATCGCGCTGTCTTTGCACAATTCGCCCCCGACGATGCAAAAGTCGTAGGAATCGCCATGCGAGCCGAAAAGAAACTGGTCGACAAGATTACCAAGGGCGCCAGGATGCATCCTTGAGGGTTAACATCACCTGCACGCACTCAGCGCGTCGACGTCGGCGGAGACGATATGCTGCAGGTTACGGCTGATCTTTTCGGCGGGCCACTCCCACCAAGCCAAAGCCTCGAGCTTATTGACGACATCCGGCTCGAAACGGCTCTTTATGGCCTTGGCCGGATTGCCCCCCACGATCGTATAGGGCGGGATATCTGTGGTGACGACTGAACGCGATGAAACGATCGCGCCATTGCCAATTCTAACGCCCGGCATAATCAACGCCTCATAGCCAATCCATACGTCATTGCCGACGATGGTGTCGCCCTTGTATGGCAGGTCGCCGGGTCGCGGCATGACTTTTTCCCAGCCATTGCCGAATATCTGAAAAGGATAGGTGGATATGCCTGAAAGCTTGTGGTTGGCACCATTCATGATGAAGCGCACACCCTTGGCTAAAGCACAGAACTTTCCAATGATCAGTTTGTCTCCGATGAAGGGGAAATGATACAGGACGTTTCTTTCAAAAGCCTCGGAATCTTCCGGATCATCGTAGTACGTATAGTCGCCAACGATAATGTTGGGATTGGTGATCGTGTTCTTTATGAAACACACCTGAGGAAACCCTTGCATCGGGTGTTTGTTGTCTGGGCTCGGTCCGTTCATGAGAACTCCGGAATCGTCGGGATTGACGAGCTCATCGTGACACAGGAGATGGCGAAATCTTGACCGCTCTCGTCACTCATGTGAGCTGCCACCCCTGTGTCAGCATGAAAACGACTATATAACGCGTGGTTTTTGCGATTGTTACGAGGACCAGGAAGCTTGGCAAGGGTTCCCGCAAAGCGCCCGCTGCCACTGTCAGCGGATCGCCAATGATCGGCGCCCAGCTCAAGAGCAGCGTCCACCTGCCATAGCGATGATACCAGGAGGCGGCGCGATCGAGTTGCGCGTGGCTGGCGGGAAACCATTTGCGATCGCGAAACCTGTCTATGCCGCGGCCAAGCAGCCAGTTGATCACCGAGCCCAGGACGTTACCGATACTGGCCACCACTATCAGCGCCGCTGGCGAATATGAGTTGCTGAGGAGAAGTCCGGCGAGTGCCGCCTCCGACTGCATGGGCAGGACAGTCGCCGCAGCGAAGGCTATGGCGAATAGCCCCGTATAAACGCCCAGATCACTGATCATGACTGGGCGCTGTGTCGTGCATTCGGGTCTTGTTGGATCTGGATCTCAGAACGGGATTTCGTCGTCGAGATCGCGCGAGAAATTACCGCCTGCACTCGAGGAACTGCTCGACGATGCACTGGAACGGCCAAAATCCGAACCATCATTGTCCGAAACCTGCCCGCGGCCCGAATTGTCGAACGAACGTCCGCCGCCGGCATTTTCACCGCGTGAGTCGAGCATCTGCAATTCGCCACGGAACTTCTGCAGGACGACTTCAGTCGAATAACGGTCGTTACCAGTCTGATCCTGCCATTTGCGAGTCTGCAGAGCACCTTCGAGATAAACCTTCATGCCCTTCTTAAGGTACTGCTCGGCCACCTTGGCGAGATTGTCATTGAAGATAACCACGCTGTGCCATTCGGTCTTTTCCTTGCGCTCGCCGCTGTTCTTGTCGCGCCAGCTTTCCGACGTTGCAATGCGAAGGTTGACGACCGGATCGCCAGAACCGAGCCGCCGGACTTCCGGGTCAGCGCCAAGATTTCCTACCAAAATGACCTTGTTGACACTGCCTGCCATGATCTGAACTCCATAAATTCCGCTTTTAAAATTTTCGCCATCATACAGAAGCGGCATTCAAGACGGGGCAACTGATTACCGCTATCCACAATATACAGTCCGGCTCCAAGCTCGCATCGACAGCCCGCAAAACCCTCCTGCCAGATTTGTCAGGAGACTTGTCACGCTTCCGACGCATTCACGAACCGCCACGCACCTCGTTTTTTCCGCCAAGGCTTGAACAAGACCGCTTTCACACCCTGTCAGCACCATGTCAGGAGAGCACCCACAGTTTGTTCTATTTTTGTTCTATCACTTGCTCTAACAATGTCAACATGGCTATGGTGATTCCCATAGGGTTAGGGTCAGGACCTCGTAAACCGGAGAAGACTTTCTAAATATAGGAAAGCCGCTCACCGAGGGCTATAACTCCTTCCAAACAGCGCGCCCTCTCAAAGGCAAACACATATGAGCGATCAGAAGTACATTTCCATTCGCGGTGCTCGCGAACATAATTTGAAGAACATCGATCTTGATCTGCCGCGCGACAAGCTGATTGTCATGACCGGCCTGTCAGGATCGGGCAAGTCGTCGCTCGCGTTCGATACGATCTATGCAGAAGGGCAGAGGCGTTATGTCGAAAGCCTGTCCGCCTATGCGCGGCAGTTTCTCGAGATGATGCAGAAGCCTGACGTCGACCAGATCGACGGCCTGTCGCCGGCGATTTCCATCGAGCAGAAGACAACCAGCCGCAACCCACGATCGACGGTAGGCACTGTCACCGAGATTTATGATTATCTGCGCCTACTCTATGCGCGTGTCGGCATTCCTTATTCTCCCGCCACCGGTCTGCCAATCGAAAGCCAGACGGTCAGCCAGATGGTAGATCGTGTGCTGGCCCTCGAAGAAGGCACGCGTCTGTTCATTCTCGCGCCGATTGTCCGTGGCCGGAAGGGTGAATACCGCAAGGAACTCGCCGACCTGCAGAAGCGCGGCTTCCAGCGCGTCAAGGTGGACGGCATTTTCTACGAGATTGCCGACGTCCCGGCGCTCGACAAGAAATACAAGCACGACATCGATGTCGTGGTGGATCGCATCGTCGTGCGGCCGGATATGTCGGCTCGTCTTGCCGACAGTCTCGAGACCTGCCTGAAACTTGCCGACGGCATCGCCGTTGCGGAATTTGCCGACAAACCGCTTCCGGCCGACGAGACGGCCAGCGAATCCGCCAACAAATCCAAGAACGATACCCATGAACGGCTGATGTTCTCGGAAAAGTTTGCCTGTCCGGTTTCGGGTTTTACCATTTCGGAGATCGAGCCGCGGCTGTTTTCGTTCAACAATCCCTTCGGCGCATGCCCGACCTGCGATGGTCTGGGCACACAAAAGGCCATCGATCCGACGATGATCGTGCCCGACGAAAGCCTTACACTGAAAGGTGGCGCCATCGCTCCGTGGTCGAAGTCGAGTTCGCCTTACTACAACCAGACGCTGGATGCGCTCGGTGCAGCCTACGGATTCAAACTGGGTGATCGGTGGCGCGATCTGAGCGAGGAAGCCCAAGAAGCCATTCTCTACGGTACGGGCAGCCGCGAGGTTCAGTTCGCCTATGATGACGGCCTGCGTTCTTATCGCACCACCAAACCGTTCGAAGGTGTCATTCCCAATCTCGAGCGCCGCTGGAAGGAGACGGACTCCGCCTGGTCGCGCGAGGAGATAGAGCGTTTCATGTCCGGGACACCCTGCCCTGCCTGCAATGGCTACCGGCTCAAGCCCGAGGCTCTCGCAGTCAAGATCGGTGGTCTGCATATCGGTCAGGTGACCGAGAAATCCATTCGCCATGCGGATGCGTGGTTCCGCGACATCGACAAGACATTCAATGAAAAGCAGACGGAAATCGCCGCGCGCATCCTCAAGGAGATCCGCGAGCGCCTGCGCTTCCTCAACGATGTCGGGCTCGACTATTTGGCATTGTCGCGCAATTCCGGCACGCTATCGGGTGGTGAAAGCCAGCGCATCCGATTGGCTTCGCAGATCGGTTCGGGCTTGACCGGCGTGCTTTATGTGCTCGATGAACCGTCCATCGGCCTGCATCAGCGAGACAACGAGCAGTTGTTGAAGACCCTGCGTCACCTGCGCGATCTCGGTAACACCGTCATCGTCGTCGAGCATGACGAAGATGCAATCCTCACGGCCGATTATGTCGTCGATATCGGCCCGGCTGCTGGCATCCATGGCGGCGAGATCATTGCGCAGGGCTCGCCTGCCGATATCATGGCCAGCCCGAAATCCCTGACCGGCAAGTATCTGTCCGGCGAGATCGAAGTTGCGGTGCCTTCCGAGCGGCGCAAGATCAACAAGAAGCGCATCAAGATCGTCGGGGCGCGCGGCAACAATCTGAAAAACGTCTCGGCTGAGATTCCGCTCGGCACCTTCACCGCCGTTACCGGCGTGTCGGGCGGCGGCAAATCGACTTTCCTGATCGAGACGCTGTTCAAGGCTGCCTCACGCCGCATCATGGGTTCGCGCGAACATCCTGCCGACCATGACCGCATCGACGGGCTCGAATTTCTCGACAAGGTCATCGATATCGATCAGTCGCCGATTGGCCGCACGCCCCGCTCCAATCCTGCAACCTATACGGGTGCATTTACCCCGATCCGCGACTGGTTTGCCGGTCTTCCGGAAGCAAAAGCACGCGGCTACCAGCCCGGCCGCTTCTCGTTCAACGTCAAGGGTGGGCGCTGCGAGGCGTGCCAGGGTGACGGCGTGATCAAGATCGAGATGCACTTCCTGCCGGATGTCTATGTCACCTGCGATGTGTGTCACGGCAAGCGCTACAATCGCGAGACGCTGGAGGTTCTGTTCAAGGGCAAGTCGATCGCTGACGTTCTCGACATGACCGTCGAGGAAGGTGCGGAATTCTTTGCCGCCGTCCCCGCCGTGCGCGACAAGCTGCAAACGCTGGCCAAGGTCGGCCTCGGCTATATCCATGTGGGCCAGCAGGCAAATACCCTGTCAGGTGGCGAGGCGCAGCGCATCAAGCTCGCCAAGGAATTGTCGCGCAAGGCGACTGGCCGTACGCTCTATATTCTCGATGAACCCACCACCGGCCTGCATTTCCACGACGTGGCGAAACTGCTCGAGGTCCTGCACGAACTTGTCGACCAGGGCAACACAGTCGTCGTGATCGAGCACAATCTTGAAGTCATCAAGACGGCCGACTGGGTCATCGACCTTGGACCGCACGGTGGCGATGGCGGCGGTGAGATCGTGGCTGTCGGCCGGCCCGAGGATATCGTCGAGGCCGAGCGTTCCTATACCGGGCAGTTCCTCAGGGAGCTTTTGCGCCGTCGTCCAGGGCACAAGGCGCAAGCCGCGGCAGAATAATCTATCTTCAAGGGAGGAGAAGGAGATGACCAGCGGAACCATAAGGGCGGGGATTGGCGGCTGGATTTTCGAGCCCTGGCGCGGCACCTTTTATCCAAAAGGTCTCTCCAAGACAAAGGAACTCGAATATGCAGGCCAGCACCTGCAGACGATCGAGATCAACAGCACTTACTACGGAACGCAGAAGCCTGAGACCTTTGCCAAATGGGCCAGCCAGGTGCCGGATGGCTTCGTTTTCTCGGTCAAGGGCAATCGCTTTGTCACCAACCGCCGCGTTCTCGCCGAAGCCGGCGAGTCGATTCAGCGCTTCGTCAGATCCGGTATAGCCGAGCTTGGCGACCGGCTGGGCCCGCTGGTCTGGCAATTTGCACCGACAAAAAAGTTCGATGCGGATGATTTTGGCGCCTTTCTCGACCTCTTGCCAAAAAACGAATCCGGCCTTGCCCTGCGCCATGCGGTCGAGGTCCGCCATCCTTCCTTCATCGATCCCGACTTCATTGCCCTCGTCCGCCAGAAAGGTGTGGCAGTGGTTTATGCCGAACATGTCGAATATCCGGAAATTGCCGACGTGACTGCTGATTTCGTTTATGCCCGTCTGCAGAAGGGGGATGATACCATCGAAACCGCCTACCCTGCCAAGGCGCTTGATCAATGGGCAGATCGCGTCAAACATTGGGCAAAGGGCGATGTACCCGATGACCTGCCACTCGCCTCTCCCAAGCAGCACCCGGAAAAGCAGCCTCGCGACGTTTTTGTTTACTTCATCCACGAAGGCAAAGTGCACGCGCCGCAGGCAGCCCAGGCGCTGACCCAGCGTGTGAACGCATAATTCAAGTCGCTGAAGCGCTGTCCCTGTCTATAAAAGATGCAATCTGCTTATTTTTTCATCATCTTGCTGTATCTCCGCTAGTGTTTTACGGTGACGCGTAAGGCAGAGGGGGCGGAACTTCTGCCGCCTTCACGCGATAAACCCGGGTTCGTGGAAATATTTAAACCATTCAACCGAGTTGGCATGCTTCCTGCTTTTTGAAGTGAAAGCGGGCAAGAGGCCCGTTTCTATGCATAGGGAGATTGTTCTCTGATGAAGAAAATCGAAGCCATCATCAAACCATTCAAACTGGATGAGGTGAAAGAGGCACTGCAGGAAGTGGGGCTTCAGGGCATCACAGTGACCGAAGCGAAGGGCTTTGGCCGTCAAAAAGGTCATACCGAATTGTATCGCGGCGCTGAATATGTCGTCGACTTCCTGCCGAAGGTGAAAGTCGAGATCGTTCTGGGCGACGAATCCGTCGAGGCCGCCATCGAGGCAATCCGCAAAGCTGCGCAGACCGGCCGTATCGGCGATGGAAAAATCTTTGTATCCAACATTGAAGAAGTTGTGCGTATCCGGACCGGAGAGTCCGGCATCGACGCCATCTGACCCCCAATACCCTCCGCTGGCTCGTTCGCGCCGGCAACCAGTATCATCGTCGCTTAACAAGGAAAATTGATATGACGACCGCTAAAGATATTCTGAAACAGATCAAAGACAACGACGTAAAATTCCTTGATCTCCGCTTCACTGATCCCAAGGGGAAGCTGCAGCACGTGACGATGGACATTGCTGAAGTTGACGAAGACATGTTCGCCGATGGCGTCATGTTCGACGGCTCTTCCATTGCCGGCTGGAAGGCCATCAATGAGTCCGACATGGTTCTCATGCCAGACACCGACACGGTTCACATGGATCCGTTTTTCGCGCAGTCTACCATGGTTATCCTTTGCGATATTCTCGATCCGATCTCCGGCGAATCCTATAATCGCGATCCGCGCGGCACGGCCAAGAAAGCCGAAGCCTACATGAAGGCAGAGGGTATCGGCGACACCATCTTCGTTGGCCCGGAAGCTGAGTTCTTCGTCTTCGACGACGTCAAGTACAAGGCGGATCCCTACAATACCGGCTTCAAGGTCGACTCTACCGAACTGCCCTCGAACGACGATACCGACTACGAAACCGGCAACCTGGGCCATCGTCCGCGCATCAAGGGCGGTTATTTTCCTGTCCCGCCAATCGATAGCGCGCAGGATATGCGTTCGGAGATGCTCACTGTCCTCACGGAGATGGGCGTACGCGTTGAAAAGCACCACCACGAAGTGGCTGCAGCACAGCACGAGCTTGGCATCAAATTCGACGCCCTCACCCGCAACGCCGACAAGATGCTGATCTATAAATACGTGGTGCATCAGGTCGCCAATGCCTATGGCAAGACAGCGACTTTCATGCCGAAGCCTGTCTTTGGCGACAATGGTTCGGGCATGCACGTTCACATGTCGATCTGGAAAGACGGCAAGCCGACTTTCGCCGGCAATGAATATGCCGGTCTGTCGGAAAGCTGCCTGTTCTTCATCGGCGGTATCATCAAGCATGCCAAGGCGATCAACGCCTTCACAAACCCCTCGACCAATTCCTACAAGCGCCTGGTACCAGGCTATGAAGCTCCGGTTCTGCTGGCCTATTCCGCACGTAACCGCTCGGCATCGTGCCGCATTCCGTTCGGCTCCTCGCCGAAGTCCAAGCGTGTTGAAATTCGTTTCCCGGATCCGACAGCCAATCCGTATCTCGGCTTTGCCGCAATGCTGATGGCCGGTCTGGACGGCATCAAGAACAAGATCCATCCCGGCCAGCCGATGGACAAGGACCTCTATGATCTTCCTGCAAAGGAACTCAAAAAGATCCCGACCGTCTGTGGCTCGCTGCGTGAAGCACTCCAGAGCCTCGACAAGGATCGCGGCTTCCTGAAGGCCGGTGGCGTTTTCGATGACGATCAGATCGACTCCTTCATCGAACTGAAGATGGCCGAGGTGATGCGTTTCGAAATGACACCGCATCCGGTTGAATACGACATGTACTATTCGGTCTGATCTGGCCGAGATTTTAAAAAAAACCCCGGTGCGAGCCGGGGTTTTTTATTTCAATAGGTCCAAAAAGTCCCCGGTTGGCACGGGGTCAGTTGGGGCCCGGTTTGCGGTCTACGGTCAAGCGACCATAAAATAGGCGTTGGTCAGGGACAGCCCCCCGAAATGTTGGCAAACGGACGGCGGCAAAGCCGCCCGCCCCATCGCGATCATAGGCAAGCGCGCCGGTCGAGCTATCGTACATGATCCGATCTGAACTTCACAGAAGGTCAGAGTCGGGTGTCTAGAGCTTCCAGCATCTTCACCGCGGCGGTCATCTCGCGCTCACGCGCAGCGCGGCGGGCAGCGGCTTCGGCGTCTTCGCCCCAATGCTCGATCGTCCAGTCCTCATCAACATGCGCGAGCCTCCAGGCTTCAGCGCCGGAAATCCTGCCTTTGGCGACGGCGAGCGCGATGATTGCCGAACCGGTCAGTGTCGTGATCGTATGCAGGGCAGCAATGGCGAACGGGTCATTGAACTGGCCGAGGTGCACACTGAAAGCGCCGAGCGCCTCGCGCGGCTGCTCCACATGCATAACACCTTCCGCCAACACAAAGCGTGCGCCAAGGTCCGATGCCGCCCAATCGATGAGCGGATCCCAAAGTTCGGTCTGGCGATTGACCAGCCGCTCGGGCGAACCGGCGCGATAGCACAACATGTCGGATGATGCGAAGCGCAACACATCTTCCAGCACCGCCTGCGGATCACTTACGATTCCGTCGATCGCTGTATTGGCAAGCCGGGTTGCTGGCATCTGGGCCGGGTCGATTTCCTTTTCCTGCGCGGAAAATTCGTCGGCAATCAACTGCGCCGCGGCTCGCGTCGGTAGTGCGAGCATCTGCCGGGCCGGTGTCTTGACCGCGCGACCGTCCAGCTCGACAGCAAACTGACCGTCACGTTCGGCAACGGCGGCCTCTTTGTAGAAGCGCTTTGGCAAAGGCATTTTCGACTGAATCTGCGCGCGGCGAACAGGATCCGGGTCGGAAAGATCCTGTTTCTTGTCCATGTTGAAAAGATCGTTGCGCATTGTGACAGCCCGCTAAATGTCTTCGTCGCCGTCGCTCTCATCGAGCCCCAGCAGGTTCCATGTCTGTACCATATGGGGTGGCAATGGCGCAGTTACATCGATGACGCCGCCCGACGGGTTGGGAATACGGATCCGGCGCGCGTGCAGGTGCAAGCGGTTCTGGATACCGCCCGGGAAAGACCAGTTCGTATCCGCTTCGAAATATTTGGGGTCGCCGATGATCGGGCAACCAATGTAGGCAGCGTGCACGCGCAATTGGTGCGTGCGGCCCGTATAGGGTTCCATCTCCAGCCATGTCAGAACCTGTCCGGCCGATTCGATCACACGATAATAGGAGACGGCGTGATCCGAATCCGGTTCGCCGTGCTGGGCAACGCGCATGCGGTCGCCATCGGGCGTCGTTTCCTTGACGAGCCAGGTGGTGATCTTGTCCTCGCGCTTGCGCGGAATGCCTTTCACCAGGGCCCAATAGGTTTTCTTTGTCTCACGCTCGCGAAAAGCTGCGGTCAGCGCCTGCGCGGCGCCGCGTGTACGGGCAACCACGAGAACTCCCGACGTGTCGCGGTCGAGCCGGTGGACAAGCCGTGGCTTTTCGCCCTTCTTGTTGCGCCAGGCTTCCAGCATGTCATCGACATGACGATTGACGCCGGAACCGCCCTGCACCGCCAGACCCGCCGGCTTGTTGAAAACGAAAACCTTCGGATCTTCATAGAGCAGCATCTGCTTCAGGACATCGCCGTCGTCACGGCCGCGAATGCTCTTGCCGGTCAGATGGCCCTCGGCTTTGGAATCGACCGGCAGAGGCGGAATGCGGACGGTTTGCCCGGCCTGCAGCCTTGTGTCGGATTTGGCGCGCGATCCATCGATCCTTATCTGGCCGGACCGCAGCAATTTCTGCAGATGCCCGAAACCCAAACCAGGAAAATGTACCTTGAACCAACGGTCGAGGCGCATTTCGGCCTCACCCGTATCGACTGTCTTCTGTTCTACCGCTGCCATCAACTCTGCCTTCTTAGATCAGAGGTGCGAATAGCACTAAGTGCTCATTCTTGCGAGCCATAATCCAAAAAACAGCGCGCCGATGCTCAAGATCACGCTTGCGAGCACATAAAAAAAGGCAATTCCGAATTCACCGCGCTGCCAAAGCACCACCACATCCAGCGAAAATGAGGAAAACGTCGTGAAGCCGCCCAGAATCCCGATGGCTATGAAGAGCCGCAGTTCGGGCGACCCTTGGAAGCGGCGGGCGAGAAGCTCGATGAAAAGTCCCATGAGAAAACCGCCAATGATATTCACCGCCAATGTCCCGTACGGGAAAGCCACGCCGAAGGCCCGCGCCATCCCAACCCCGACAAGATACCGCGCGACAGATCCGATTGCGCCGCCTGAAGCCACAAGTAATATCGCGTTCATTTTACATTCAGCCTGCGCGGTTTATGTTGCCAACTCAATTGGTTGAATTATCACGGGACGTTACGCGACGTAGAAAAATGTTCCACACAGGAACGAGGAACTGGCTTAACTTTAGAGCATTGAATATTGCGGTGCACAAGAGTCTGATGCAGTGTCATTTCTACAGCGTGAGTAGCGGCCCCAGTAGCGGAGTGGCAAAGTGTCATTGTTAAACATCTATTGGAAATCGCTCCAATATCTCGGCGCTGAAAAGCGCGCGACTGTGTTTATCTGCGTCGCCAACGTAGCTCTCGCCCTCACCATGGTTGCCGAGCCTTGGCTCTTGGGACGTGTGATCGAGGCCATCGCAACAAAATCGGCCATTTTACCGGCTCTGAGCCTTTTGGCCAGCGTCGGATTGTTTCACATCGGTGCAAACGTACTCGTTTCCCGCGAGGCTGACCGGCTTGCGCATCGCCGCAAACTTGCAGTGCTCACGGAATCCTACAACCGCGTTATCAGCATGCCGCTTGCCTGGCATCATCAACGCGGAACATCCAATGCCTTGCATACGCTTTTGCGCGCCGTCGAGACCTTGTTCGGTCTGTGGCTCGAGTTCATGCGCACGCATCTTGCAACCGCTGTCGGTATCCTGTTCCTGTTCCCGCTCGCGTTGAGCCAGGATTGGCGCCTCACCTCCGTGCTGGTTGTTCTCGGCGGTCTGTACGTCATCGTCAGCCGTGTGGTTACCGCCAAGACCAAGGACGGCCAGGCTCAGGTGGAACGCCATCACATCACTGCGTTTGGTCACGTCAGTGACTCGATGAGCAACATTTCCGTGCTGCAGAGCTACAATCGCATCGAAGAAGAAACGCGCGCACTGCAATCTTACGCGAAGCAGCTCCTGGATTCGCAGTATCCCGTTTTGAACTGGTGGGCTTTGGCCAGCGGCATCAACCGCATGGCATCGACCATCTCGATGATCGTCGTTCTGCTTCTCGGTTCGTACTTCGTCATGCACGGCGAGATGGGTGTCGGCCAGGTTGTGGCATTCACGGGCTTCGCCACCCTGCTGATCGGTCGTCTCGACCAGCTCAGTGCGTTCGTGAACCAGATTTTCGCGGCCCGCGCCAAGCTTGAAGATTTCTATGAAATGGAAGCATCGGCTGCCTATGCTGTCGAGCCGAAGACGGCACACGACATCGATAATGTCAGCGGCGACGTCGAGTTCGAGAATGTTTCCTTCGAGTTCGCCAATTCGACGCAGGGCCTGAAGAACGTTTCGTTCAAGGCAAAGGCTGGGCAGACTGTCGCTATCGTCGGCCCGACCGGTGCCGGCAAGACGACGCTGATCAATCTCTTGCAGCGCGTTTACGATCCGAAGGAAGGCCGTATCCTGGTCGATGGTATCGATACGCGTACGGTCAGCCGCCGCTCGCTGCGCAACGCTATTGCGACGGTGTTCCAGGATGCGGGCATGTTCAACCGTTCGATCGAAGACAATATCCGTGTCGGCCGTCCGAAAGCCAGCGACGAGGATGTGCTTGCCGCGGCCGAAGCCGCCGATGCAAGCGACTTCATTCTCGCGAAGTCTGCCGGCTATGGTACCGTGGTCGGCGAGCGCGGGTCGCAGCTCTCCGGTGGTGAACGTCAGCGTGTCGCCATCGCCCGCGCCATCCTCAAGGATGCGCCGATCCTCGTGCTCGACGAGGCGACGAGTGCGCTCGACGTCGAGACGGAAGCACGTGTCAAGGTTGCGGTGGACAAGCTGTGCCAGAACCGCACGACCTTCATCATCGCTCACCGTCTCTCGACTGTCCGCGATGCCGACATCGTGCTCTTCATGGACCAGGGCGAAATCATCGAGTCCGGTAGCTTCGATGCCCTGGCGCGCCAGAACGGCCGCTTCAGTTCGCTGCTGAAGGCGGGTGGCCTGAAGCTCGACGACGATACGGCCAATGTAACGCCCTTCCCGCGCAAGCCGGAAGCCGCTTAACGGACAAACAGCACACAAAAAGAAGGGCCGCTTTTCAGCGGCCTTTCTTTATTCCTCGCCGCGTTCCCGCCGCAGCTTGTTCCAATAGTCGATGCGCTTGCGTATCTCGCGCTCGAACCCGCGTTCCGGCGGATCGTAAAACGTCTGCCGGCCAAGCGCTTCCGGAAAATAATTCTGGCCTGAAAAAGCCTCGGGTTCGTCGTGGTCATAAGCGTAACCCTTGCCGTAGCCCTCGCCCTTCATCAGTTTCGTCGGCGCATTGAGGATATGCTTCGGCGGTACAAGCGATCCGTTTTCCTTGGCCGCGCGTGTTGCCGCCTTATAGGCCAGATAGACAGCATTGGATTTCGGTGCGGTGGCGAGATAGACGCAAGCCTGCGCCAGCGCCAGTTCGCCCTCGGGCGAGCCCAGATAGTCATAGGCATCCTTGGCGGCATTGCAGATCACGAGCGCCTGTGGATCGGCCATGCCGATGTCCTCGCTTGCCATGCGCACGAGCCGCCGCCCGAGGTAGAGCGGGTCTTCACCCGCATCGAACATCCGGCAAAGGTAATAGAGCGCTGCATCAGGGTCCGAGCCCCGCACGGATTTATGCAGCGCCGAGATCAAATTGTAATGACCGTCCTGGCTCTTGTCGTAGACCGGCGCGCGCCGCTGGACGATCTGCTGCACTCTCTCTGCGTCGAAGATCTCGCCGTCACGTGCCGCCCGCCAAACTTCTTCGGCAAGCGTCAGGATAGCCCGCCCATCACCGTCCGCCATCCGCACGAGGCTTGCGCGCGCCTCATCGTTCAGCGGTAGGGCCTTGCCTTCATGACTTTCCGCGCGTTCGAGCAGGGCGGTCAGGCTCGCCTCGTCATGTGGATGAAACACCAGCACCCGTGCCCGCGACAACAAGGCCGCATTCAATTCAAAGGACGGGTTTTCCGTGGTCGCGCCGACGAGGACGATCGTGCCATTCTCCATCACCGGCAAGAACGAATCCTGCTGCGCCCGGTTGAAGCGATGTGTTTCGTCGACGAACAGCAATGTCTGACGGCCTGACATCTTTCGCGAGCGCGCCATGTCGAAGACCTTTTTCAGGTCCGCCACACCGGAGAAGATCGCGGAGATCTGTTCGAATGCAAGGTTCGTCTCGTTGGCGAGAAGCCGCGCCACGGTCGTCTTGCCGGTTCCAGGCGGCCCCCAGAAAATCATCGAGCCGAGCGAGCCGGACGCGATCATCCGCGTCAACGCGCCTTCGGGCCCAGTCAGATGCTCCTGACCAGTGACCTCGCCCAGAGATTTTGGCCGCAACCGGTCGGCAAGCGGCCGGCTCCTGTCCAATGCCGGATCGTCATTGACCGAAAACAGGTCAGCCATATTCTCTATTTGCCTCGCCTAGCGAATGATTTGCCGTATTATGGCACCGCCGCGTTCGAATTCGAAGCGCCAAAGCGAAGGATCGCTGGACATCGCCTTGCTCAATTCGGCGATGGTCTGGATTTCAACTCCATTCACACCGCGAATGATATCTCCAGGACGTAAACCTATACGCGCAGCCGGCGAATTGCGGGTCACCTTGTCCACCGCCACACCGTCAGTGTCAGCTGGCAACTGCAGGCGAGCGGCGCTGCTTGGCGTCAGCTTGAGGACGAGCGCACCCGACAGCGGGTTCTTGCCCCCGATCAACAGCTGATTGTCGGGGGAGTCGGCACGGGGCTTTTCGAGCGAAACCGTCACCGTCTTTTCCGTTGCCCGGCTGAGCACACCGAGTTTCACGGCCTTGCCAATTCCGGCCGTCGTCAGGCGGTAGCCGAGACCATCTGGATTCTCGATCCGCACATCATCGACAGTTAAAACCACGTCGCCGACGAGAAGCCCGCCCTTTTCCGCCGGGCTGCCCTTCGTGATATTGGTCACCAGTGCACCATAAGGCTGCTTCATGCCCAGACCTTCCGCTACATCGGGTGTCACATTCTGGAAAGTAGCGCCAATATAGGGCCGCTCGAACCGGTCCGCGCCACCCTTTGCCGTCTCGACAACGGCGCGTACCATATTGGCGGGAATGGCAAAACCGATACCTACCGATCCGCCTGAGCGCGAGAATATCGCTGTGTTGATACCGATGAGCTTGCCATCCATGCCGATCAGCGCGCCACCGGAATTGCCGGGATTGATCGCCGCATCGGTCTGGATAAAGAAGTCGAAATCAGAAATGCCGACCCGGGTGCGCGCCTGCGCCGAAACTATGCCGCTCGTCACCGTCTGGCCGACGCCGAAGGGATTGCCGATAGCGAGCACCAGATCGCCAACTTCGACCTTGTCAGAATCCCCCAAACCCAAAGACGGCAATGGCTCGCCCGCGTCGATCTTCAAAATTGCAAGATCTGTGGATTCATCCTTGAGCAGAACCTTCGAGTCGAACTCACGTCCATCGGATAGTGCCACTTTCACCGTGTCGGCATCGCGGATGACGTGATTGTTGGTGACGATGATCCCGGAAGGATCGGTAATCACGCCTGAACCAAGCGACGATTGCACGCGCGGCGGTGCGTTGAATTGTCCGCCGCCGAAGAATTGCTCGAAGAAGGGATCGCCGGCAAAGGGCGAGCGCGTTTGCACCTCATGGGCCGCATAGACATTCACAACGGCGCCCGCGGTTTGCTTCACAAGTGGCGCAAAGGAAAGCTGCAACTCACTGCGTGTCGTAGGCAACTGCTTAGTCGTATCGGTTGCCGTTTGCGCGTGAAGCGGGATAACCATTCCCGAAAGCATGGCGGTGCAAAGGAAGAGTGCCCGCACTGACGCAACGGTTTTGGAACGCATATCAATCTCCGGGTGCCTGATGAATCAATCCAAGTGTCTCGATCAATGTGATGATTTCGAAGGGAGATACCAGCGAAGAAACAAAGCAAATTTGAGACAAAAGGTATCATCATGAACGTGTGAGGCGCGATCTTCATCGATCGCTGCGTTTGGGGTATGGTTTAAGGGATCAGGTGTCATAAGAAATCGGGACATGCCAAAAGGCCAGTTCAGGATATTTCCATGCGGAGTTGCCGGTATCGAGGTGGTCGAAGCTGCCACGAACCATGCCTTTGCGCGCCATTCGCACGAGCAATATGGAATCGGCGTTATCCATCAGGGCGCGCAGAAATCCTTGAGCGGCCGCGGCCAAGTGGAGGCGGGTCCGGGCGACATCATCACCGTCAACCCGGGCGAGGTGCATGACGGCATGCCCATCGGCGATGCCGGACGTTCATGGCGCATGCTCTATTTCGATCCGGCCATCATCAGCGAAGCCATTGACGACATGCATGAGGCCGCCACCAAGACCCGCGAGTTCATCCGGCCAGTGATGAGCGACGCGAATGTCGCGACTGTTTTCCAGCGCCTCTTCGCAATCATGAAAACCGCCAATTCGCCTGAACTTCAACGTGAAGAACTGTTGGTGCAATTGCTCCCCTCGATTACTCGCGAACGCAATGAACAAGATGGTTCAAGCCAAGCGTTTGCTGCCATCCACCGTGCAAGGAGTTTGATAGATGACGCGCCGACTATTCCTGTGACGCTTGCCGATCTTGCACGAACGAGCGGCTTGAGCCGATTTCAGGTTCTGCGCGGTTTTGTCAAAGCAACTGGCTTCACGCCGCATGGCTATCTCATGCAACGCCGGATCGACTTTGCCCGCCGTCTCATCGCCAATGGATCGCCTTTGGCCGATGCAGCTGCCACGAGCGGTTTCGCTGATCAGAGCCACATGACCCGCCTGTTTGTGCGCAAGTATGGACTTTCTCCCGGCGCTTACGCTGCCGCTTTCGCCTGATTTTCCGCCCAGCTGCAATCCTGTTCAAGACGAGCACCCACCGATTGGCTTCAGTGCATTCTCCGAGCATGCAGAAGGAGAACAGTCGTGGGCTTCGAATTCCTCATCACTTCGTTGATCATCGTCGTCTCGCCCGGCACGGGTGTCGTCTACACCTTGGCGACAGGTCTTGCGCGCGGCGCGCGCGCCAGTGTGGCGGCGGCTTTTGGCTGCACCATCGGCATCATTCCGCACATGGCGGCAGCTATCGGAGGGCTGGCGGCAATTCTAAACACCAGTGCCCTCGCCTTCCACACTTTCAAATATGCGGGTGTTGTCTATCTGCTCTATATGGCCTGGAACGCATTGCGCGAGAAAGGCTCGCTGAATGTCGACAGCGAAGCCGGAGAAAGGTCGCTGATGCAGGTGACGATTACAGCGATCCTGATCAATATCCTCAACCCGAAACTATCGATTTTCTTCCTGGCTTTCCTGCCGCAGTTCGTCAGCGCCACGGAGCCGCATCCGCTCCAGCGCATGCTAACCTTAAGCGCAGCTTTCATGCTGATGACCTTCGTCGTGTTCGTCGGGTACGGCCTTTTCGCGGCCTCGGTCCGCGATCAGGTCATTTCGCGCCCGCGCATCCTGACGTGGATGCGCCGCAGTTTCGCCGGAGCGTTTGTTGCCCTCGGCTTAAAACTTGCGCTTGCCGATCGGTAATGGGCAGTTCGTAAAGCCTGAACAGGCTATTAGCCTAAGGACCAATGTTTCCATCTCGCGTTCTGGACTAGCTTAAGCAAACCGCAGCGGCGTTCAGGCATGGCAATATTTTTGCGCTTCTTGGACTTGCTCGATCGTATTGAGGAAGAACATGGAAACTAGGCACCAAACATTATCGCGTTTTGAAATAAGGCCCCTGACTGATCAGGAAGGAACCGGTTATCTCGTAGAATTTCCCGACTACCCCGGATGCATTGCAGACGGCGAAACGCCAGAAGCGGCGCTCAAAGAAGATCGGGATGCTCTCAAATCTTATATTGAGACATTGAAGGAACTGGGCCGAGCAGTGCCCGAGGCCGGCGAAGTGTACGGCGGCCAATGGCGCCAGCGCGTGCCGAAATCCTTGCATGCAGCCCTTGCCCGACGCGCCGATCGCGAGGGCGTTTCACTCAATAAGCTGGCAACAGCACTGCTCGCCGAAGGGCTAGGCAGGAAAGCAGCGTCCGACTAGAGCCGCTTGCGACACCAAGACAAACAGAAAAAGGGGCGTGAGCCCCCTTCTCAATTCTTAATTCCAGGTCGAAGCGTTGCTTACGCTGCTTCGGCTTCGTTTTCGCGTTCGGCTTCAACGCGGGCCAAATCCTTGGAACCCTTGGCGTTGACATCGCGATCGACGAATTCGACAACGGCGAGCGGTGCATTGTCACCGGCGCGGAAGCCTGCCTTCATGATGCGGATATAGCCGCCATTGCGCTGGCCATAGCGCGGAGCAAGCGTATCGAACAGCTTGGCTACGAGCTTGGCATCGCGGATGGCCGAAATAGCCTGACGACGAGCGTGCAGATCACCGCGCTTGCCGAGTGTGACAAGCTTTTCAACGATGGGACGAATTTCCTTGGCCTTGGGCAGCGTTGTCACGATCTGCTCATGCTCGATCAGTGATGCAGCCATATTGGCAAACATCGCCTTGCGATGGCTGGCAGTCCGGTTAAGCTTGCGGCCTGAATTACCGTGGCGCATGAGCCTTCTCCTTAGTTTCTCTTTTTCGGGCTCATGGCCCGGGCTTTAAATTCGGGCAGAGCCCGGGTTGTTAATACTGGTCTTCGTAACGCTTCGCGAGATCTTCGATGTTCTCTGGCGGCCATGAAGGAACTTCCATACCGAGATGGAGACCCATGGAAGCGAGAACTTCCTTGATTTCGTTCAGCGACTTGCGGCCGAAGTTCGGCGTGCGCAGCATCTCTGCTTCCGTCTTCTGAATGAGATCGCCAATGTAGACGATGTTATCATTCTTCAGGCAGTTTGCCGAGCGAACCGAAAGTTCGAGTTCATCGACCTTCTTGAGCAGTGCAGGATTGAACGCGAGTTCGGTAACCTGTTCCTGCTGAACTTCCTTCTGCGGCTCGTCGAAGTTGACGAAGATCGCGAGCTGGTCCTGGAGAATACGCGCTGCATAGGCAACGGCATCTTCACCGGAGATCGAACCATCGGTCTCGATCGAAAGAATCAGCTTGTCGTAATCGAGAACCTGGCCCTCGCGGGTGTTCTCGATCTTGTAGGATACCTTGCGGACCGGCGAATAAAGGCTATCGACCGGGATCAAGCCGATCGGAGCGTCTTCTGCGCGGTTGCGGTCAGCCGGAACGTAGCCCTTGCCGGTGTTGACAGTGAATTCCATGCGGATTTCAGCGCCTTCATCGAGCGTGCAGATAACGTGATCCGGGTTGAGGATCTCGATATCGCCAACAGTCTGGATATCGCCAGCTGTCACAACGCCCGGGCCTTCCTTGCGGACGACCATGCGCTTGGGCCCATCGCTCTCCATGTGGATAGCGATTTCCTTGATGTTGAGGACGATGTCCGTCACATCTTCACGCACGCCGGGGATCGACGAGAATTCATGCAGAACGCCGTCGATCTGTACAGCCGTCACAGCAGCGCCGCGCAGCGAGGACAGGAGCACACGGCGCAAGG
Organism: Phyllobacterium sp. 1468; assembly: GCF_031455525.1. NCBI lineage: Bacteria > Pseudomonadati > Pseudomonadota > Alphaproteobacteria > Hyphomicrobiales > Phyllobacteriaceae > Phyllobacterium > Phyllobacterium sp. 1468. The sequence continues at coordinate 208,856 of NZ_JAVDSX010000007.1, forward strand.
CGTTGCCGAGCGTCAAGCCGTAACCGCGTTCAAGCGGCTCGGCGACGACCGTTGCCTTGGTCTTCGAGCCGGAGGTCTGGAACTCGACCTTGTTCGGCTTGATCAATTCTTGCCAGTTCTTCTGGATCATCTATTTTTCCTTCATCCTTGCCTTTACCACCATCCAATCGTGGCATTGAGGCGTGGAAACCGCAGAGGAGCTGAAAGCCAGCTCATGCGGCCTATGCTTGTCGCAATAAATTATACGCGGCGACGCTTGCGCGGGCGGCAGCCATTGTGCGGGATCGGCGTTACATCGCGGATCGATGTGATCGTGAAACCGGCAGCCTGCAGTGCACGCAGAGCCGATTCACGGCCGGAACCCGGTCCGCAAACCTCGACTTCGAGCGAGCGCATGCCATGTTCCTGCGCCTTCTTGGCACAATCTTCAGCAGCCATCTGGGCAGCGAAGGGCGTGGACTTGCGTGAGCCCTTGAAGCCCTGTGCACCGGCGGAAGACCAGGCAATCGCATTGCCCTGTGCATCCGTGATGGTGATCATCGTATTGTTGAATGTCGAATTGACGTGGGCAACGCCCGACGAAATATTCTTGCGCTCGCGACGGCGAACGCGCGTGGCTTCTTTGGCCATGGTAGTCCTTTCAGTTGATCTCGACGCCTCCGTATTTCCAGAGGCTACACCGCGGTTTCAGTTAGAGTGCGAAACCAGCACTTGGTTCGCCCGAAAAGGCGAATCCGGCGCAGCGAGCCGCGCCGGAAATCTTACTTCTTCTTGCCGGCGATTGCCTTGGCAGGACCCTTGCGGGTACGCGCATTGGTATGCGTACGCTGACCGCGAACCGGCAGCGAGCGGCGATGACGCAGGCCGCGGTAGCAGCCCAGATCCATCAGACGCTTGATGTTCATGGAAACTTCACGGCGCAGATCACCTTCTACATGGTAATCGCGATCGATTGTTTCACGAATCTGCAACACTTCCGCATCGGTCAACTGATTGACGCGACGCTCTGCAGGAATGCCGACCTTCTCGACGATTTCCTGCGCAAACTTTTGACCAATCCCGTGAATGTACTGAAGCGCGATGACAACGCGCTTGTTCGTCGGGATGTTGACGCCAGCGATACGAGCCACGTCTGTTCTCCTTGTTGACCGGCAGAGCTGGGTGACCGATGCGGCAGCCAGATGACGGGATGAAAATTATATTCGGCGACAAACACAAACGATCAGCCCCGAACCACTCTTACCGGATCGGCGCCGACCGCTTTATATTCCCAAGCGAATTTGCGCCGTACTTGAAGGAATCGCCGTGAAAAGTCAACTCCTTCGATGAAATTATGTCAGACTTATAAATCCGACAGAATTTTTTCGATCGATGCGGTGACATCGTCCATGTCGGCCATGCCATCGACCTTCCTCAGCTTGCCCTTGGCATAGTAGTAGCCAATCAGCGGCGAGGTCTGCTTGTAGTACGCCTCGAGGCGCGTGCGCACCGTTTCGGCATTGTCGTCTGGACGGCGCTTGAATTCCGTCGAACCGCATTTGTCGCAGACACCTGCCACATGCGGCTTCTTGTTGGTGTCATGATATCCGGTACCGCATTTCGCGCAGGAATAGCGGCCGGATATACGCTCGACGAGGACGTTGTCATCGACTTCGAGCTCGATGACGCAATCAAGCTCGAGGCCCTTGTCGGCCAGCATTTGTTCCACCGCGTCTGCCTGGATCAACGTTCTCGGATAACCGTCTAGGATGAACCCGTTGACCGCATCCGGCTGATCGATGCGTTCGGAAACGATTGCATTGACGATCTCGTCGGACACCAGCTTGCCGGCATCCATGACAGCCTTGGCGCGCAAACCGACATCGGTTCCGGCCTTCACTGCGTCACGCAGCATGTCCCCCGTGGAGAGCTGCGGTACACCAAATTTTTCTACCAAGCGCTGAGACTGAGTTCCCTTACCTGCCCCCGGTGGTCCGAGAAGTATTAATCTCATCTGTTGCGTTTCCCTCCCCGGAGCTTCGACTTCTTGATCAGCCCTTCATACTGGTGCGCAATCAGATGACCCTGGATCTGTGCAACCGTATCGAGCGTAACGCTCACGACAATCAACAGCGACGTACCGCCCAGATAGAAAGGAACGCCGGCCCACGAAATCAGGAACTCAGGCAACATGCAGATGACGACGAGATAGATTGCACCAAGAACCGTGACACGCGTGAGAACATAATCGATATACTCGGCCGTACGCTCGCCGGGGCGAATACCGGGGATGAAACCGGAATGTTTCTTCAACTGGTCGGCCGTGTCCTTCGGATTGAAGACGAGCGCCGTATAGAAGAAGGCGAAGAAAACGATCATCGCTGCATAAAGTGCCATATAGGCAGGCTGGCCATGACCGAGCGACGACAGGATGGTCGTTGCCCAAGCTGGCATCTGATGGCTCTGCGCGAAGCCGGCAATGGTGGCTGGCAACAGCAGCAGCGACGAGGCGAAGATCGGCGGAATAACGCCGGCGGTATTCAGCTTCAGCGGCAGATGCGAGGTGTCGCCCTGGAACATCCGATTACCGACCTGGCGCTTCGGATACTGGATCAGCAAGCGGCGCTGTGCGCGCTCGACAAAGACGATGATGCCGATGACGGCGATGGTCAGAACGATGATCGCCAGAATCACACCGGTCGACAGCGCACCGGTACGGCCGAGTTCGAGAGTACCGGAAATGGCCTGCGGCAGATTGGCGACGATACCGGAGAAGATGATCAGCGAGATACCGTTGCCGATGCCGCGTGCGGTAATCTGCTCGCCCAGCCACATCAGGAACATGGTCCCGCCGACAAGCGTGATAACCGTCGAGAACAGGAAGAATGGACCCGGATTGGTAACGATGCCCTGGCTGCCCTGCAGGCCAGCGGCAATCGCGTAGGCCTGAACCGTTGCCAGAAGCACGGTGCCATAGCGCGTATACTGATTGATGACCTTGCGGCCTTGCTCGCCATCCTTTTTCAGCTGCTCAAGCGCCGGAACGACCGACGTCATCAGCTGGACGATGATCGAAGCCGAGATATAGGGCATGATGCCGAGTGCAAAGATCGCCATGCGCGCAACGGCACCGCCGGCGAACATGTTGAACATGCCGAGAATGCCCTGCGACTGGTGGTTGAAGGCCTGGGCATAGGCGGCAAGGTTGATACCTGGTAGCGGGATGTATGTTCCAAGCCGGTAGACCAGCAATGCGCCAAGCGTAAACCAGATGCGCTTTTTGAGCTCATCGGCCTTCGAGAAAGCAGAGAAATTGAGATTTGACGCTAGCTGTTCAGCGGCTGAAGCCATTATAGTCTCCGGTCTGTGCCCTTTCGGGGCTCCATCTTGTTACCCGCAGCGGGAATCGATGGTCCTACCCAGATATGTGCCCTTAAGAAAAGGTACAAGCGGCGATCACGAAGAACGCCGCCTGTATGGTCATTTTTACTCGGCTGCTGCAGGAGCAACTGGAAGCTTGACGGTACCGCCGGCCTTCTCGATCTTTTCGATCGCAGCCTTGGATGCACCGGCAACCTCGAAGGTCACAGCCGTCTTGATCTCGCCATCCGACAAGAGACGCACGCCATCCTTGGCGCGGCGGATGATACCGGCAGCCTTGAGGGTGTCGAGCGTAACCGTTGCCTTCGCATCGAGCTTCTTGGCATCGATAGCAGCCTGGACACGGCCAACCGACACAACGTTGAAGCTCTTCGAGAAGATGTTGGTAAAGCCGCGCTTTGGCAAGCGACGGTAAAGTGGCATCTGTCCGCCCTCGAAACCGTTGATGGCAACGCCCGAACGCGACTTCTGTCCCTTGACACCGCGGCCGGCCGTCTTGCCCGAACCGGAACCGATACCACGGCCAACACGCTTGCGTGCCTTGGTGGCGCCTGGATTTTCACTCAGATCATTGAGTTTCATTTGTCTAATCTCCGGTATCAAGCCTCGTCCACAACGCGGACGAGATGTTGAACCTTTGCAATCATGCCGCGAATTGAAGGCGTATCTTCAAGCGTACGGCGGCGATGCATCTTATTGAGGCCCAGGCCGATCAGCGTTGCGCGCTGCTCTGCCGGACGGCGGATAGGGCTGCCGATCTGTTCGACCGTAACCGTCTTACCCTTCTTCTTCTCAACCATGACTTTGTCCTTTAGTCTCTACAGTGAGCAGGAGCCAGCGGCCCTGCCCTGCTGCGCCAATTATGGCCTATTCTTCCGAACCGACCACATCGCGGCGGCGAGCCTGCAGTGTCGAATACTTGATACCGCGCTGGGCAGCGATGTCCTTCGGGTGCATCTGGTGCTTCAAGGCATCGAATGTCGCGCGAACCATGTTGTATGGGTTCGACGACCCGAGCGACTTGGCAACAACGTCCTGTACGCCCAGCGTCTCGAAGACGGCGCGCATTGGACCACCGGCGATGATACCTGTACCAGCTGTGGCTGCACGAAGCAGGACCTTGCCGGCGCCGTGACGACCTTCAACATCGTGATGAAGGGTACGGCCCGAACGCAGCGGCACGAAAATCATTTCGCGCTTGGCCGATTCGGTTGCCTTGCGGATCGCTTCCGGCACTTCGCGTGCCTTGCCATGACCGAAACCAACGCGGCCCTTCTGATCGCCGACAACGACGAGAGCAGCAAAGCCGAAACGCCGGCCGCCCTTGACGACCTTGGCGACGCGGTTGATGTGTACGAGCTTGTCAACGAATTCGCTATCGCGCTCTTCGTTGCGGCCGCGATCTTCGCGGCTTCTCTTTTCCTGTGCCATGCTCCTAATTCCTTTTTCTTTTCCGGTAGCACGAATGATTTTTACCGTGCCGTGCATCCACTTGGATCCACATAGGCCGCAGTAACGGTCCTGGTTGCGCAGAATTCCCGCAAACCGTCCGGTTCAGGGGGGCTTATGCGCTATCAAAGTCCGGCTTGCAAGAGGCGAGCCCCCGCAGTTCCGGACTTCGAAACTTTGCCTTAAAAGCCAGTCTTAGAAACTAAGGCCTGCTTCACGGGCAGCTTCGGCAAGTGCCTTGACACGGCCGTGGTAAATGTAAGCGCCACGATCGAAGACAACTTCCTTGATGCCGGCTTTGACAGCGCGCTCTGCAACGAGCTTGCCGATCAATGCCGCTGCGTCCGAATCTGCACCGGTCTTCAGCTGGCTCTTGAGGTCAGCTTCGAGAGTGGATGCGGATGCAATTGTGTGACCACGCGCATCGTCGATGACCTGCGCATAGATATTCTTCGAAGAACGGTGGACGCTGAGCCGCGGACGGTCACCGGCAACCGCCTTGAGCTGGCGGCGAACACGCGAAGCGCGACGCTGAATGATTTCTTTCGGCGATGCCATGACACGAATTCCTTACTTCTTCTTACCTTCTTTACGAACGATCTTCTCGCCCGCATATTTCACGCCCTTGCCCTTGTAAGGCTCTGGGCTCCGATATTCGCGAATCTCGGCTGCGACCTGGCCAACCTGCTGCTTGTCGATACCGCTCACGACGATTTCCGTCGGCTTCGGAACGGCAACAGTGATGCCTTCCGGCACCTTGTAGACTACTTCATGGCTGAAGCCGAGCGACAGCTGCAGGTTCTTGCCCTGCATTGCCGCACGATAGCCGACGCCGCTGATTTCCAGGCGCTTTTCGAAGCCGTCCTTAACACCTGTGAAGATGTTGACGACCATGGTGCGGCTCATGCCCCACTTCGAACGAGCAATCTTGGTGTCGTCACGCGGATTAACGCTGACAGCACCGTCTTCGAACTTGACCACAACATCGTCGTTGGCGACGAAGCTGAGTTCACCCTTCGGGCCTTTGGCCTTGATGGTCTGGCCGTCTACGCTGGCTGTTACGCCCTGCGGGACTGCCACTGGTTTTTTACCGATACGAGACATTTTTCAAACCTTTTCAAGCCGGTGCTTAGAATATACGGCAGAGCAGTTCGCCGCCGACATTCTGTTCACGTGCCTCGTGGTCTGCCATGACGCCCTTCGGCGTCGACAGGATCGAAATACCAAGTCCGTTCGCAACCTGCGGGATCGACTTGACCGAAACGTAAACGCGACGGCCAGGCTTGGAAATACGGGTGATCTCGCGGATCACCGGCACGTTCTCAAAATACTTCAGTTCGATTTCGATCTCGGACTTGCCGTTGTCGAAATCAACCTGGCTGTATCCGCGGATATAGCCTTCAGCCTGAAGAACATCCAGAACGCGGGCGCGCAGCTTGGAGGCCGGGGTCGAAACCTTGCCCTTCTTGCGCATCGTTGCGTTACGGATACGGGTCAGCATATCGCCGAGAGGATCTGTCATAGACATCTGTCTTCTCCCTTACCAGCTCGACTTCACGATGCCAGGCACCTGGCCGAGCGAACCCAGCTGGCGCAATGCGATACGCGACATTTTGATCTTGCGGTAGTAACCGCGCGGACGGCCCGAAACTTCGCAACGGTTGCGAATACGAACCTTGGCGGAATTGCGTGGCAGCTCTGCCAGCTGGATGGTGGCGCGGAAGCGCTCATCCAGAGGAAGCGACTGATTCATCACGACAGCCTTCAGGCGCGAACGCTTTGCAGCGAAACGCTTTACCAGAAGACCGCGGCGCTTGTTCTTTTCGACTGCGCTCGTCTTTGCCATTTCAAATACCTCGCTACGCTTGCCGTTACTGGCGGAAAGGGAAGTTGAAGGCGCGCAGAAGAGCGCGTGCTTCATCATCCGTTTTTGCAGTCGTACAAACGATGATGTCCATGCCCCAGATCTGATCAACCTTGTCGTAGTTGATTTCCGGGAACACAATGTGCTCCTTGATGCCCATGGCGAAGTTGCCACGACCGTCAAAGCTCTTCGGGTTCAGACCGCGGAAATCTCGAACGCGCGGGAGCGCGATGTTGATCAGGCGATCGATGAATTCATACATGCGCTCTTTGCGAAGAGTTACCTTCGTTCCGATCGGCATATTCTCACGAACCTTGAAGGTTGCGATCGAATTGCGCGCACGGGTAATAACCGCCTTCTGGCCGGCAATCAATGCCAGATCTTCAGCTGCGACAGTTGGCTTCTTGGAGTCGGCAGTTGCTTCGCCCACACCCATGTTGAGAACAACTTTGGTGATGCGCGGGATCTGCATCTCGTTGTCGTATTTGAACTCCTCGAGAAGCGCCTTACGTACCACTTCCAGGTACTGCTTCTTCAGACGGGGTTCGATCTTTGCATCAGCCATCGATCAGATCTCCTGAACGCTTTGCTACACGTACCTTCTTGCCGTCCTCGAGGATCTTGAAGCCAACGCGGGTCGGCTTTCCATCCTTGTCGGCGATAGCAATGTTCGACAGATGGAGCGGCGCTTCTTTCGAAATGATGCCGGCTTCCTGGGTCTGTGTCTGCTTCTGGTGACGCTTTACAAGATTAACGCCGCGAACGAGCGCCTGCTCGTCCTTCGGCAAAACTTTGATTACTTCGCCGGTACGGCCCTTGTCCTTACCAGCTAGAACGACAACGCGGTCGCCTTTACGGATCTTCTGCATCGTCTGCTCCTTACAATACTTCTGGAGCCAGCGAGATGATCTTCATGTGGCTCTTTGCGCGAAGTTCGCGCGGAACCGGTCCGAAGATACGGGTGCCGATAGGCTCTTTCTTGTTGTCGATCAGGACAGCAGCGTTCTTGTCGAAACGAATTACGCTACCATCTGCGCGACGGATGTCCTTGGCGGTACGAACAACCACCGCCTTCATCACGTCACCCTTTTTCACGCGGCCGCGCGGAATCGCTTCCTTGATCGAAACGACAATAATGTCGCCGACCGAAGCATATTTCCGCTTCGAGCCGCCCAGCACCTTGATGCACATGACACGACGTGCGCCGGAATTATCCGCGACGTCGAGGTTTGTTTGCATCTGAATCATGACTAGCCGCCTTCTTCTTGTTCAACCGGACTGGGCTTTCCTTGCCCCTCGCGATTGCTGCGTCTTTCGCTCATAACCCCAAAAATCACTTCGATTTTTGGAAAGGATTATGAGCCATTCAGAGTTTTGCTGCGCACCGCGCAGCAAGTCAGATCGTTAGTATTAACTTGCGGGGGCGTCGGTTACGACAACCCAGCATTTGTCTTTCGAAATCGGCTTGGATTCCTCGATGGAAACCATATCGCCGACCTTGAACTGGTTGCTCTCATCGTGCGCCTTGTACTTCTTGGACTGGCGCACAGTCTTCTGGAGGAGCGGGTGCGAATAGCGCCGCTCGACCTTGACCACAACGGTCTTGTCGTTTTTGTCGCTCACGACAACGCCCTGCAGAATGCGTTTAGGCATGGTTTTCTTCCTTAAGCCTTGCTCTCGACCGCTTTTTGGCGGGCGACAGTCTTGATGCGCGCAATATCACGGCGGATCTGCCGGACGCGAGCGGTTTTTTCCAACTGGCCGGTTGCCTTCTGGAAGCGCAGGTTGAACTGCTCTTTCTTCAGGGAACCCAACTCTTCATTCAACTGATCGAGGCTCATCGCCCGAACTTCTGCGGATTTCATGACATCCACCCCTTATTCTGCGATGCGCTGAATAAAGCGCGTCTTGACCGAAAGCTTGGCCGCTCCGAGACGGAGGGCTTCACGAGCAGTTTCTTCCGAAACGCCGTCGAGCTCGAACATGACACGGCCTGGTGCGACACGGGATGCCCAATAGTCAACCGAACCCTTACCTTTACCCATGCGGACTTCAGTAGGCTTCGATGTGACTGGCACATCCGGGAAAATCCGGATCCACACACGACCGGCACGTTTCATGTGACGGGTAATTGCACGGCGAGCGGCTTCGATCTCACGCGCGGTAACGCGGTTCGGCTCGAGGGCCTTCAGGCCGAAAGCACCAAAATTAAGGTCCGTGCCGCCTTTCGATGCGCCGTGGATACGGCCCTTGAACTGCTTGCGGAACTTTGTGCGCTTAGGCTGCAGCATTGTTCTCTACTCCAAAATTCTCGTTTCCGAAAGACGCTATTTAAGCGTTTTCGCGGCGACGGCCCGAACCCTGATGGCTGGCATCACCTTCAACAGCGCGGCGTTCGGAAGCCATTGGATCGTGCTCAAGGATTTCGCCCTTGAAGACCCAGACCTTGACGCCGCAAATGCCGTAGGCAGTGTGTGCTTCAGCAGTTCCGTAATCGATATCGGCACGAAGGGTATGCAAAGGCACGCGGCCTTCACGGTACCATTCCATACGCGCAATTTCCGCACCGCCGAGACGGCCCGAGCAATTGATACGAATGCCTTCTGCACCAAGACGCATCGCCGACTGTACGGCACGCTTCATGGCACGGCGGAAAGCAACACGGCGTTCCAGCTGCTGAGCGATCGACTGCGCAACCAGCGTGGCGTCTGTTTCCGGCTTGCGGACTTCAACGATATTGAGCGTTGTGTCGCCATTGGTCATTTCTGACAGCTTGCGGCGCAACTTCTCGATATCGGCGCCCTTCTTGCCGATGATCAGACCCGGACGTGCAGCATGGATCGTAACGCGGCACTTCTTGTGCGGGCGCTCGATCACCACCTTGGAGATGGCTGCCTGCTTCAGTTCGTCCATCAGATACTTGCGGATCTTCAGGTCTTCATGCAGCAGCTTGCCGTATTCACCGGTATTGGCGTACCAACGCGAGTCCCAGGTGCGGTTGATGCCGAGGCGGAAGCCAATCGGATTAATCTTCTGGCCCATTATGCGGCCTCCCCTTTTTCCTCAGCTTCGCGAACGACGATCGTCAGATGCGAGAATGGCTTCTCGATCCGGCTTGCGCGACCGCGACCACGAACATGGAAGCGCTTCATCACGACCGACTTGCCTACATAGGCTTCAGCAACAACCAGCGTATCAACATCCAGGTCATGGTTGTTTTCTGCGTTGGCGATAGCCGATTCGAGAGTCTTTTTCACCGTGCCTGCAATGCGCTTGCGCGAAAATTCCAGGTCGGCAAGAGCGGCGTTGACCTTCTTGCCACGGATAAGAGCAGCCACCAGATTAAGCTTCTGAGGGCTGATGCGGAGCGTGCGGGCAACGGCTTTCGCCTCGTTGTCCTTAAGCTGGCGCGGAGCCTTAGCCTTGCCCATCGTTATTTCCTCTTCGCTTTCTTGTCCGCGCCGTGCCCATAATAGGTACGCGTCGGAGCGAATTCACCAAACTTGTGTCCGATCATCTCTTCGTTGACCGAAACCGGAACATGCTTGTTACCGTTGTACACGCCGAAGGTCAGACCGACGAACTGCGGCAGGATCGTGGAGCGACGGCTCCAGATCTTGATAACTTCACTGCGACCGCCCTCACGTACCTTCTCAGCCTTCTTGAGAAGATAGCCATCGATGAACGGGCCTTTCCAAACTGAACGAGCCATTTCAGACTACCTCTCTTACTTCTTGCGCTGATGACGCGAACGAGCGATGAACTTGTCCGTCGACTTATTGGAGCGCGTCTTCTTGCCCTTCGTGGGTTTGCCCCACGGAGTAACCGGATGACGTCCGCCTGACGTACGGCCTTCACCACCACCGTGCGGGTGATCGACCGGGTTCATAGTAACACCACGATTGTGCGGGCGCTGACCGAGCCAACGGCTGCGACCTGCCTTACCAAGGTTGATGTTGCCATGGTCAGGGTTCGATACCGCACCGACCGTAGCGAAGCACGAACCATGGACGAGGCGCTGTTCACCTGAGTTCAGGCGAAGGATTGCCATGCCCTGGTCGCGGCCGACGAGCTGCGCATAGGTACCGGCGGAGCGAGCGATCTGACCGCCCTTGCCCGGCTTCATCTCCACATTGTGGATGATGGTGCCGACAGGCATGGCCTGCAGAGGCATCGCATTGCCCGGCTTCACGTCCGTCTGCGCGCCAGCGATGACGCTGTCGCCAACTGCCAGACGCTGCGGCGCCAGGATGTAGCTCAACTCACCGTCTTCGTAGCGGATGAGCGCGATGAATGCGGTCCGGTTCGGATCGTATTCAAGCCGCTCGACCTTGGCTGCCACATCATGCTTGCGACGCTTGAAGTCAACGAAGCGGTATGTGCGCTTGTGCCCGCCACCCTGGAAACGCACCGTAATGCGACCGGTGTTGTTACGACCACCCTTCGACGACAGACCTTCGGTCAAGGCCTTGACAGGCTTGCCCTTGTAAAGTTCCGAACGGTCCACGATGACCAGCTGACGCTGGCTTGGTGTGGTTGGATTATAATGTTTGAGTGCCATTGTCTTTACTCCACGGCCCCTCAGAGACCAGTCGAAACATCGATCGACTGCCCTTCGGCAAGCGTCACGACTGCTTTCTTGACATCACTCTGGCGCCCGACGATGCCGCGGAACCGCTTCACCTTGCCTTTGCGCACAGCTGTATTGACTGCAGTAACCTTCACGCGAAACAGCGCTTCGACTGCGGCCTTGATTTCCGGCTTCGTTGCCTTCTTGGCTACGTTGAAGACGACCTGGTTATGTTCGGAAACCAGAGTCGACTTCTCGGTAATGACCGGGCTGACGATCACGTCGTAGTGGCGAAGATCAGTCATTTGAAACGCTCCTCGAGAGCTTCAACTGCTGCCTTGGAAAGCACGAGCTTGCCACGACGCAGGATGTCGTAAACATTGATGCCCTGAATTGGCAGAACATCGATGTTCGGGATGTTCGAAGCGGCACGGCGGAAATTCGCATCGATCTCGGCACCGCCGATGAGAAGCGCATTTTCGAGGCCAAGCTTGGCGAACTGCGAAACAAGTACCTTGGTCTTGGCTTCAGCCGACAGAAGATCATCGATGATGATCAGGTCGGAAGCCTTTACCTTGGCCGACAGGGCATGACGAAGTGCAAGTGCGCGCACCTTCTTCGGCAGGTCATGATCGTGGCTGTGAACAACCGGACCGTGAGCCTTGCCACCGCCGCGGAACTGCGGAGCACGTGCCGAATGGTGACGGGCGCGGCCCGTTCCCTTCTGCTTGTACATCTTGGCGCCGGTCCGTGCGATTTCCGAACGGCCCTTTGCCTTGTGCGTGCCCTGCTGCTTGCGAGCAAGCTGGTAACGGACCATGCGCTGAAGGATATCGTCGCGCGGCTCAAGACCGAAAATCTCCTCGGAGAGTTTCACCTTGCCGGCTTCTTTGCCTTCAAGTGTTGTGATCGAAAGGTCCATTATTCGGCTCCCTCGGTTACCTGTGCGACTTCTGCATCAGACACGGCTGCTTCAATGTTTGCGGCCTCGCCGACTGCAAGTGTCCGGAGACCGGCTGGCTTGGGAGCATTGTCCGGCAGCGCTTCCTTGACGGCATCGCGTACCAGTATCCATGCACCCTTGGAGCCAGGAACAGCACCGCGAACCAGAATGAGGCCACGATCGAGGTCCGTCGAAACGACTTCGATGTTCTGTGTGGTGATACGGGTCGAACCCATATGACCGGCCATCTTCTTGCCCTTGAACACCTTGCCCGGATCCTGACGCTGACCGGTAGAACCGTGAGCGCGGTGGGTGACCGAGTTACCGTGCGTTGCGCGGTGACCGCCGAAGTTGTGGCGCTTCATTGAACCGGCAAAACCCTTACCGATCGAAGTACCAGTCACGTCGACCTTCTGGCCGGCAACGTAATGTTCGGCTGTGATCTCAACGCCGACATCGAGAAGATTGTCGGCAGAGACGCGGAATTCCGCAACTTTAGCCTTTGGCTCGACTGAAGCCGTCGCGAAATGACCGCGCAAGCTCTTCGTCGTATTCTTTACCTTGGCCAGACCTACACCGAGCTGAACGGCAGTGTAGCCATTCTTCTCGACTGTACGCTGAGCCACAACCTGACAATTCTCCATCCGGAGTACTGTCACCGGCACATGCTCACCTGCGTCGTTGTAGACGCGAGTCATGCCCAGCTTCTGTGCAATTACACCTGAACGCATCGGTTCGTCCTTCCGTCCTCAAGCCTTACAGCTTGATCTCGACATCAACACCAGCGGAAAGATCGAGCTTCATCAGCGCGTCAACTGTCTGCGGGGTTGGGTCTACGATATCGAGAAGACGCTTATGAGTGCGCATCTCGAACTGTTCGCGGCTTTTCTTGTCGATATGCGGCGAGCGGTTAACCGTGAACTTCTCGATCCGCGTAGGAAGCGGGATCGGTCCGCGCACATTGGCACCGGTACGCTTGGCAGTCGACACGATCTCCCGCGTCGAATCGTCAAGGATCCGATGATCAAACGCCTTGAGGCGAATGCGGATGTTTTGACCGTTCATTTCATCTTTTCCTTGTTTAGCGGCGACGCCTTGTAACAGGCGCCGTCCGCATAAAACCTTAAATTACTCAATGATCGACGAGACGATGCCGGCACCGACGGTGCGGCCACCTTCACGGATAGCGAAGCGCAGCTTCTCTTCCATGGCGATCGGCACGATCAGCGTCACATCGACTGCGATGTTGTCGCCAGGCATGACCATTTCCGTGCCTTCCGGCAAAGTCACAACACCCGTCACGTCGGTCGTGCGGAAGTAGAACTGCGGACGGTAGTTGGAGAAGAATGG
>NZ_JAVDSX010000008.1:0-209817 GCF_031455525.1 Phyllobacterium sp. 1468
ACCAACCGAAGTGTTCAGAGACCAGCTTGTTGAAATCATATCGCCACCACTATAGCCTACCCTCGCCCGCCGTTGCATTTGAAGTAGAACCCACACGGGTGGGTTCAAGTTTGATTGCGGCCCTGCCGCAACAGTGTCTCAAGCCGTAGTAAACGACACAGGGGGAAATCCGAGAATGAAAATCTTACACACGATGGCAGTTGCGGTTCTGGTTTCTGGATGTGCAGGTACGACACAGCCCATCGCAATGGCGGGCGATTTTGGCCCCCAGACGCTAACGCTTATCAATTCCTACAGGACGAGCCATGGCCTATCGCCGCTGGCCGCCAATGGCACGCTGAAAGCCCTGGCACGGCAACACAGCCGGGAGCAAGCGGCCCGGGGAACTATCGGCCATGATGGCTTCCGCCAGAGATCAGCCCAAGCAAAAGCAGCCGGACTGAGTGGAGTGTGTACGGAAAACGTCGGTGTTAGATATAGAAGTGCACAGGCTCTTTTTTCTGGATGGAGGAATTCCGCAGGTCACAACACGAACATGCTTCGGCCCAACATGCGATACGCCGGAGTTTCTGTGTACGGAGCTTATTCGACTTTCTTTGCTTGCGGATAACGGCAGAGTGTTGCCGCGAACAGCCAGGACACCCGTTGGCAGACGTCATTCCGCCGCAACGATTTTGCATGCGTCGATAACTCCGCGGATTTCGGCGCGGCAGGAGCCGCAATTGGTTCCGGCCTTCAGGCGTTCGCCGATTGCTTCCACAGTCGTGCAACCCTCATGGGCGGCAGAGGCAATCTCGTTACAGCCGACCGAGAAACAGGCGCAGACAATTGCACCCTTGTCCGGCACATCCTTGCCCGGTCGCCCCGCCAGAAGCTGGAAGCGTTGTCGCGCATCTGTGAATTGCCGTGTCAGTTGTTCGCTGGCCCAGCTGCGCGAAACAGTCACCGGTTCGCGCGCCACGTAAAGTGCGCCGAGCAGCCTCTCATCATCGAATGCCGCGATACGATGCTGATCCTGGTGTGCATCGTGATAGGCAAGCAATTCGATATCCCTCTCTGCCTGAAATAGGTTCCGCGCGAAGGCGCTCCAGTCCCCAGGCACGCTATGACCGGCAAGTTCGAGCCGGTAGCCTCCGTCCGTCCTGGCCAAGGCCCAATATTCCGCATCGGGCAGAGGCTTATGATGCAATACGGCAAAGCCATACCAGCGGGCAGCGAACGGTTTGACCGCGACGCGTGCCATCTTCAAAGCGGGTTGCCCGGAAACCGGATCGACATTGGCGGTAACCAGCCTGTCCACCCGCGCATTGCCGGCAAATTGCCCGTTCCAGTGCATGGGCACGAAGATATTGCCCCTCTCCTGCCGGTCCGTCAGCAATGCCCGGACGAGGATCTTACCATGATCGTTACCGAGTTTGACCAGACTGGCGTCGGCAATGCCCTGCTCTGCGGCATCGAGCGGATTGATCTCGGCAAAGGGTTCGGCAAAGTGGGCGGAAAGACGCGCGCTTTTTCCTGTGCGGGTCATGGTATGCCAATGATCGCGGACACGGCCGGTATTCAGCGTGAAGGCGAAGCGCGGATCGATTGCTTCCTCATTCGCCGGTCGCACCGCCACGAAGCGGGCGCGGCGGTCGTCGGTATAGAACTCGCCTTGCCCGAAGAAGCGCTTTTCGGTCGCGGGCTCATCCCTGCCCTGGGGCCATTGAAATGGCGAAAGTGCATCGTAGTCCGCGTCTACTATGGCGGAGTGCGCGCTGATGTCGAAGTCGCGTGTGCCGTGATTTCCGTGGCCCGAAAGCGCCGCATGTTCGGCAAAAATCTGCGCTGCGCTTTCATATGGAAAACCAGGGGCAAATCCCATGCGCCGGGCCACCTGTGTAACAATCCACCAGTCCGGCTTCGCCTCGCCCGGCAGCGGCAGGAACGCACGCTGCCGGCTAATGCACCGCTCGGAGTTTGTGACGGTGCCATCTTTCTCGCCCCAACCGGCCGCCGGCAAAAGCACATCGGCATAGCATGTCGTATCTGTCATCGCATTGATGTCGGAAACGACGACGAAAGGACAAGTCTTCATGGCTTCGATGACAAGATCCGCCTCCGGCATGGAATCCACCGGATTGGTGGCCATGATCCACAGTGCCTTTATCTTCCCTGCCCGCGCGGCATCAAAAAGATCGACAGCTTTCAATCCCGGCTTCGACGCAATGGTCGGAGCGTCCCAGAACGCCTGCACGAGCTGGCGATGCCCGGCATTTTCCAGATGCATATGGCCCGCCAGCATGTTCGCCAATCCGCCAACCTCGCGGCCGCCCATGGCATTGGGCTGACCGGTAATCGAAAACGGCCCCATACCCGGACGACCGATGCGACCCGTTGCCAGATGGCAGTTGATAATGGCATTGACCTTGTCGGTGCCGCTGGCGGATTGGTTCACACCCTGGCTGTAAACCGTCACGCTTCGCTCGGTTCGCGTAAACAGTTCAAAAAACGCACGAAGTTCTTCGGGAGAGATCCCGGTCCGTGCGGCAATGCTGCGCAGATCGTGACAGTTGGCGATAGCCAATGCCGCCTCGAACCCCGACGTGTATCGCTCGACATAATGCCGCTCGACCGCGCCCTGCGCTGCGAGAAACCCGAGCAGACCGACGAACAATGCCGTATCGCCATCCGGTTTTATTTTGAGATGCATGTCGGCAATATCGGCGGTCACGGTGCGGCGCGGATCGATAAGCACGACGCGCATCTCCGGACGCCTGACCTTTGCAGCGGCGATGCGCTGATAGAGCACAGGATGGCACCAGGCAAGATTGGAGCCCGTCAGGACGATGAGATCGGCGAGATCCAGATCCTCATAGGTTCCGGGAACCGTATCCGACCCGAAAGCGCGCCTGTGTCCCGCCACCGAAGACGACATGCACAGCCGCGAATTGGTGTCGATATTGGCCGAACCGATAAAGCCCTTCATCAGCTTGTTGGCGACATAATAGTCTTCGGTCAGCAATTGGCCGGAGACATAGAAGGCTACGCTGTCAGGGCCATGTTCGCTTATGGTTTCAGTAAAGCGGCTTGCCACGAGATCGAGCGCTGTATCCCAGCTTGCGGGCTTGCCCCCGATCTGCGGTTCGAGCAGCCGCCCCTCCAGATCGAGCGTCTCGCCAAGAGCGGAGCCTTTCGAGCAAAGACGCCCGAAATTGGCAGGGTGCAGGGGATCACCCTTGATGCGAACCGCTCCGCTCTCCTCCCTTGTGGCGAGAACGCCGCAGCCCACTCCGCAATAAGCGCAGGTGGTGCGAACGGTAGTGGGGAATTCAAGCATTCTATTCCGCCGCCACGGCAGTGCGCTCAAGCAGGGCAAATATCCGCTCGCCATCGCGCTTTATCGCAATGGTTTTGACGCTGCCCTCATCGGCTCCAAGCGCCTTGCCGGTTTCGAACGAAATCACCCAATTGTGCAGCGGGCAAGTCACCGAAGCACCATGGACAATCCCTTGGCTCAACGGCCCGCCTTTGTGCGGACAATGATCGTCAATGGCGAAGACCTGATCCTCCATCGTGCGGAATACGGCGATCTTGCCTTGCGGTGTCATCACACAGCGCGCGCCACGCCGAGGAATATCGTTGAGCGCACCGATTTCAATCCAGTCGTTCATGCCCTCACTCCGCTGCTTGCTGGTAAGCTATGGTCGCCATGGGCTGGAACTCGTGCTTGTCCACGCCGGACACTCGCTCGGACCAGGGATCGACCTGCGCAAATTTCTGGCTGAAGACGAAGCGGTCGAAATACCTCTTGCGCTTATCCGCATCGCCCATGATCTGCCGGCGGATTTCATCGAGGCCGACACGCTTGGCCCATTTATAGATGCGCTCCAGATAACGGCCCTGCTCGCGGTACATCTGAGCCAGTGCCACCACGTGCTCCAGCGCCTCATCCTCAGTATGGACCAGGCCAAGGACTTCCGTTCCTTTGATATCGAGCCCGGCTGCACCGGCAAAATGAATCTCGAAGCCTGAATCGACGCAGATAATTCCGATGTCCTTGCAGGTCGCCTCGGCGCAATTGCGTGGGCAGCCGGATACCGCCATTTTCAGTTTGGCTGGCGTCCACGATCCCCACATGAACTTCTCGATGCGGATGCCCAGTCCAGTGGAATCCTGCGTACCGAACCGGCACCAGTCCGTCCCGACGCAGGTCTTCACGGTGCGCAGACCCTTGGCATAGGCCTGGCCTGAGACGAAGCCAGCCTTGCCAAGATCGGCCCAGACAGCGGGCAAATCTTCTTTCTTGATGCCGAGCATGTCGATGCGCTGACCACCGGTGACCTTCACCGCCGGTATCTCGAACTTATCGACGACATCGGCGATGGCACGCAGTTCCTTCGAGCTGGTCATCCCGCCCCACATGCGCGGAACGACCGAATAGGTCCCGTCTTTCTGGATATTGGCGTGGACGCGCTCATTGATGAAACGTGACTGGTAATCGTCGGCATATTCATCCGGCCAATCCGAGACGAGATAATAGTTCAACGCCGGGCGGCATTTGGCGCAGCCGCAGGAGGTCTTCCACTCAAGCTCCTGCATCACAGCAGGAATGGATTTCAGACTCTTTGCCTTGATCAGGCGGCGCACATCGTCATGGCCGAGATCGGTACAGCTGCACATGGGCGTGACTGCGGAAGGGTTATAGCTATCTCCCAATGTCAGCGACAAAAGCTGCTCGACAAGTCCGGTGCAGCTTCCGCAGGAGGCGGAAGCCTTGGTATGTGCACGCACATCGTCAAGCGATGTCAGTCCTTTGCCCGTAATGGCGCCGGTGATCTTTCCCTTACAAATGCCGTTGCAACCGCAGATTTCCGCATCATCTGGCAAGGCTGCAACGGCCGCCATAGGGTCCAGCGGGGACCCTCCCTGATAGGACTGGCCGAAAATCAGGGTATCGCGCATCTCTGAAATGTCGGTGCACTTTTTGGTGAGATCGTGGAACCAGGCACCGTCGGACGTTTCGCCATAGAGAACGGTCCCGATGATGCGGTCATCCTTGAGAACGAGGCGCTTGTAAACGCCCGCAGAGGCATCGCGCAACACGATTTCCTGCCGGTCGTCCCCCTCCCCGAGATCGCCGACCGAAAACAAGTTAATGCCGGTGACCTTCAGCTTGGTCGGCGTTTCGCTATGGACAAAGGCTGCTTCGCTATTGCCTGCAAGCTGGGCCGCCACCACCCGCGCCATCTCGTAGAGCGGTGCGACAAGCCCATAGCATTGACCGCCGACTTCCGCGCATTCGCCAATGGCAAAAATGTCCGGATCGGAGGTGCGCATACCGGCATCCGTGACAATGCCGCGATTGCATTCAAGCCCCGCCTCCTTGGCGAGCGAACCACTTGGCCGGATCCCGACGGCCATCACCACAAGATCGGCGGGGAGCACCGTCCCGTCGGCAAGCAGGACACCCTCGACTTTCTTTTCCCCGATAATCTCCTTGGTGCTGGCTTTGGTGAGGACCTTGATGCCGCGTGCTTCAACCGCCTTTTCGAGGAGATAGCCCGCGGCAGGATCGAGCTGCCGCTCCATCAATGTCGGCATGACATGCAGGACGGTCACGTCCATGTCGCGGGATTTGAGTCCAGCCGCCGCTTCGAGACCCAGCAATCCGCCGCCGATGACAATGGCTTTTGCCCGCGATTGCGCCGCCAGCAGCATGGCCCTGACGTCATCGAGGTCGCGATAGGTCAAAACACCGGGAAGGTTATTGCCTGGCACCGGCAGGATAAAAGGTAAAGACCCGGTGGCGATCAGAAGCTTGTCGTAGGGTTCGGTCGTTCCCGCATCGGATGTAACCGTTTTGGCAACGCGGTCGATACTGACCACCTTGTGGCCCTTATAAAGCATGATTCCGTGCTTGATGTACCAGCCGTCGCCATGGATGATGATTTCCTCGAATTCCTTTTCGCCGGAAAGCACCGGCGACAACATGATCCGATCATAATTGACGCGCGGTTCGGCATTGAAAATCGTCACGTCATAATCGTCTGGCGCCAGTTCAAACAAATGTTCCAGCGCGCGGCCCGGTGCCATGCCGTTGCCAATGATAACCAGCTTCTGCTTTTTCTCAGGTGCTTCCATCTCACGCAGCCTCCACAAGCCGATGACGTTCGTAGAGGAACTTCAGCACTGCCGAGCGGCAGCGAATATAGGTAGCATCCGACGCGAGTTCGATGCGGCGGCGCGGACGAACAAGCGGTACGTCCAGGACCTCTCCGATCTTGGCCGATGGTCCGTTTGTCATCATGACAATGCGATCAGAGAGAAGCACCGCTTCATCCACGTCGTGAGTGATCATCAGTACTGTATTGGCAAGTTCGGCATGAATCTGCATGACCTGATCCTGAAGGTGTGCACGCGTCAGTGCGTCGAGAGCCCCAAACGGTTCGTCGAGAAGCAGGACTTTTGGCTCCATGGCCAATGCCCGAGCAATGCCGACACGCTGCTTCATGCCGCCCGATACCTCCGACGGGCGCTTGTCCTTGGCATGAACCATCTGAACCAGTTCGAGGTTGCGCATGGTCCACTCATGCCGCTCGGCCCGGCTTTTCGTGCCTGAGAAAACCTTGTCCACGGCCAGTTTGACGTTCTCATAAACTGTCAGCCACGGAAGGAGAGAATGGTTCTGAAACACCACCGCCCGGTCTGGTCCCGGTGCATCGACGACAGCGCCCTCAAGAAGCACCACGCCGCGCGTTGCCTCTGTCAAGCCGGCGACAATGTTGAGCAGCGTCGATTTCCCGCAGCCGGAATGGCCGATAATCGATATGAACTCACCTTTGTCGACGTCGAGGGAGACCTGGTTCAGAACTTGTGTGCTCGCACCACCGCGACTGAACACCATGTCGATCTGTTCGAGCGAGAGATAGGGTTTTGACATGATTATTTCCTTCAGGCGCTGAGCGTGTTGCGGGTGACGACTTTGGCAATGGACGCAATGGCACGATCGAGGAGATAGCCAACCATGCCGACATAAATGAGCGCGAGAATGATGTCGCTCATGCGCGAGGAGTTCCATGCGTCCCAGATGAAAAAGCCTATGCCGACACCACCAATGAGCATTTCAGCAGCAACGATGGCGAGCCAGGACAGACCGATGCCGATGCGCAAACCCGTGAAGATGTACGGTGCGGCGGCCGGGATCATGATCTTGGTGAAATACTCGAACTGATTGAGACGCAGCACCCTTGCAACGTTCCGGTAATCCTGCGGAATATTGCGGATACCAACCGCCGTATTGATGATGACCGGCCAAATGGCCGTAATGAAGATCACGAAGATCGCTGAGGGGTTGCCGTCCTTGAAAGCTGCCAATGACAGCGGCAGCCAGGCCAGCGGCGGAACGGTGCGCAAGACCTGGAAGATCGGATCAAGACCCCGCATCGCCCAGTCGCTCTGACCTACCAGCGCACCGAGAGCGATCCCAGCGATCGCCGCAAGGCAATAGCCGAGGGCCACACGCTTGAGACTGGCGAGGATGTGCCAGAACAGACCTTGGTCGACGCCTTGTCCGACATAGAATGGATGGACAATCAATTCCCAGGTTTCGGATACAACGCGCGACGGCGGGGGAACACTCGCCGTTGGCGAGGAGCAAATGACTTCCCAAAGAACCAGCAGAAACGCCAGCGTTACCAGCGGCGGCAATATATGTCCTGCTAGGGCGGAGAGCCACTGTGGGAAGGGCCGCCGAGCAACAGATGATCTCGGAGTGCTCAAAGTCACGACCTTTGCTTGGGTGTGTGGCTGTTTTTGTGGATTCATCCGTACGGGGCTGGCAGTCATACCGGTTCCTTCACGCAAAACGTTTGATGTCGAGGCTGGCGAGATAGGTCTGCGGGTTGTCCGGGTCGAAGACTTTGCCATCGAAAAAGGTCTCGGCACCTCGCGATGTCGAAGCGGGGATATCCGTTGCGGCAACGCCAAGGGCCGATGCCGCCTCGCGCCAGAGATCCTCCCGATTGACCTTGCCAACCAATGCGTTGATGTCCGTGTCCGGTGCAAATTTGCCCCATCGGATATTCTCGGTCAGGAACCATTTTTCATGGCTCTGAAACGGATAAGATGCGTGATCGCGCCAGAATTTCATCAAATGCGGACTGGCCGGCTCGATACGCCCGGAGCCATAGTCATAATCGCCCTTCAATCGTCCAGCGATATCGGTGGCGGGAACATTGAACCAGGCGCGCTTGCCGACGATTGCTGCCAGTTCGTCCTTGTTCGCCATGTCGTCAGCCCATTGCTGGGCTTCCAGGACGGCCATCAGCAGGGCCTTGGTCGCAATGGGATTCTTCTCGACCCAATCGGCGCGCATGGCGAAAGATTTTTCCGGATGCTTGGCCCAGATTTCCGCCGTATTGATTGCTGTGTAACCGATGCCTTGGTTGACAAGCTGCGCATTCCACGGCTCACCCACACAGAAACAGTCCATCGTGCCGACTTTCATGTTGGCAACCATCTGCGGCGGCGGAACCACGATGGTTTCGACATCCTTGTCGGGGTCGATTCCACCGGCTGCGAGCCAGTAACGAATCCAGAGGTCATGTGTACCGCCCGGGAATGTCATTGCGGCCTTGGCTGGGCTGCCCTCTGCCTTCTTCTTGGCAAAAGCCTCTTTCAGCAAACCAGAATCTGCGCCGACTTTGATATCCGCATAGGCGGCACCAACGGAGATCCCCTGCGCGTCGAGATTGAGCCGTGCGAGAATGACCATCGGTAAAGGCTGGTTGTTCTGGGTCACCTTGCCGGTACTGATAAGGTACGGCATCGGAGTGAGAATATGTGCGCCGTCGATACCGTTACCGGCCGAACCCAATACGAGATTGTCGCGTGTTGTGCCCCAGGAGGCTTGCTTGACTACCTCGACATCTGGCATGCCATATTTTGCGAACAGACCTTTTTCCTTGGCGACGATCAATGGTGCGGAGTCGGTGAGCGCAATGAAGCCAAGCGTTGCCTTTGTGGTCTCGGGACCGGCAGCTGCCGCAAAAGCGCCACCAGGAAAAGCAGATTTGGCGGCAGCAAACAGTGCCAGCGTTCCGCCCGCTTTCAGAAGTTTTCGTCTGTGCATGCCAGTCGAGAGAATGTCTTTCATAGTATTTCCCCTGAAACGCGTCGGCCTTTGCAGCCGGTTGAGCCATAAAAAAACGCCGCTGGATGGAGTGCATTCCAGGCATACCTACGGAATGAACTCGCCCGAGCGACGTCTGTGTCTTTGAAAGCACCCGATGCCGGTGCCTGCGGTTCCTGTCGTCATTGACGGAACAAGATTATCAATGCAAGCAGCGTGCCAACTCTTAATAAAAACGGCAACTATATGAAAAAGTTACACATTTTTTGTTTGGCCTTGCACGAAGCGAGGGCCTATTAATAATCAAAGCAACAGATTTGTGCAGATAACGTCAGTCGAGTGCGAATTTATTGTGCACGGCACAAAACATGTGCGGCCCTAAACGTCACTCTGGTCCGTGGTTCCGGAGCCGGTATTTCGAATTGGGAAACTTGCAACATAGCCACGAACATCTTCTGGATCGAACGTGGCGCCATCGATAAACACGTCATCCTCAGCGTTTCCCTCGATGCGCACATTCTCCATAGGGATATCAGAGCGGCTTCCAAGCGCGTTTCGATATAGATCCGGCCGGAAGGCTGAAGCGACCTGCCGATGGGCTTCCGGCGAATAGGTGACCTGCCCCCAACGCACCATCTGGCTGAATATCCATTGAGCCTGACTGATCCAAGGGAAATTTGCCCCCTGGCGATGGAAGGTAAAATATTCTGGAACAGTCCGCTCGGTCCCGTTCGGATCAGTAGTGAATTGTCCCACGAGCACCCGGTGGAGAATGTCGAATGGCACGTCGAGATAACGGGGTTCCGCCAAGATCTGCGCCAGGTCACGCCGGTTGTCCGAAACATCGCACCATGCTGCCGCGCGATCGAGCGCCACAATCAACCGTGAGAGTGTTTCGGGATTCTGCTCTGCCCATTCCGGTCTGGCGCCGATGACCTTTTCCGGACTGGAAGGCCAGATATCTTCCTTGACGGCAACGATGCGCCCAACTTCGCGCGACACTGCTACCATATTCCACGGTGCCCCTACGCAGAACCCGTCGATCGCTCCCGCGGACAAGGCGTCGGATGTCATCGGTGGTGGCACCACGACCAGTTTTACATCCTCTTCCGGATGAAGACCGCCAGCTGACAGCCAATAGCGCAATTCATAATTATGTGAGGAGAAGGGATAGGTCATCCCCAAGACCGGCAAAGCCTCGCCCTTTGCCCGCATTTCCTCGATTACCAGTTTCAGCGCTTTGGCATTGGTCAGGGCATCTTCATGTCCAGCAAGACCTGCCTTTTCCTGCATACGACGATAGAGCTCTACGGAAAGCGTGATGGCGTTACCGCCACGCCCGAGCATGAAAGGAGCAATTGCCGGAGAAGGATTGGACCCGAGGCCTAGCGCCGCGGCGACCGGCATCGGAGCAAGCATATGCGCGATGTCGAACTGGCGGAACGCCAGCCGGTCGCGGATATTGGCC
The DNA here is from genome assembly GCF_031455525.1 of Phyllobacterium sp. 1468. Taxonomy (NCBI): domain Bacteria; kingdom Pseudomonadati; phylum Pseudomonadota; class Alphaproteobacteria; order Hyphomicrobiales; family Phyllobacteriaceae; genus Phyllobacterium; species Phyllobacterium sp. 1468. The sequence continues at coordinate 10,581 of NZ_JAVDSX010000008.1, forward strand.
CATGAAACGTCCTTGACCAGATCTATCTGGATACCTTCGCGAGCGGCAAATCCGAATTCCGAAGCGGCAATGAGAACAGCGGCATCGACGAGCGGGATGAACCCGGCGCGAACCAGCTTGGCACTTTCCGTGCGGATCGTGGCAGGAGCTGTTAGCCCGCTCTTGTGCTGATCAATTCCGGTCGGGATGAAACTCATTCGGCTCTTCCTAACTTCCCAGAATTGCCGCCGCCATGACGACGCTTTGGGCAATATCGGCAAGTTTCTTCTTTTCGTTCATGGCTGTCTGACGCAAAAGCGCATAGGCCTCATCTTCGGATAATTTGCGCGATTTCATCAGGATTCCTTTGGCCCGGTCGATGATCTTGCGCTCCTCAAGGGCACTCTTGGCGTCGGCCAGTTCCTGCTGCAACCGGCTGAACGCCTTGAAACGGCTGACGGCCATATCAAGGATGGGCTTCACACGTTCTTTCCTCAAACCATCGACCACATAGGCCGAAACACCAGCTTCAACAGCCGCTTCAATAGATAAAGTATCCGAGCGATCCACAAACATCGCAATAGGTTTGCGTACAGAGCGCGTTAGCTGAAACAAATGCTCAAGCATATCGCGGTTGGGCGTTTCGATATCGATAACAATGACATCCGGACCGATAACCTCTATCTGCCGCGCCAGTCCGACAATATCGTGCAGCACCACCACGTGCGTATGCCCCGCCTCCCGCAAGCCCTCTTCGATAATAGCGGCGCGGATACGGTTCTCGTCGAAAATCATGATCGACAGGGCTGCATTCATGCCTCATTTTTGCGCATGCATGAATATTGTGCAATGCTACATTAGGCCACACTGGTGGAAAAGAACATCAACTTTGCGCAACTAAATTTCCCTCTGGGGGTTGAAATTCTTGCCCCGGATTCGAGGATTCGTGTGCAAGAATGCGCAATGTTTGTGTGAGATTCATGTGTTTTCAAAGCATTCCTATGCCGAAAATCCAGCAGGCATACAACTCTACCAAGACGGATAGTATCGGCTGTTCGACGCTGTCATACTCAAGTTTGCCTCCGTCAATACCTATGGCTAGTTTTCTCCGGCCCCTGCAAGATCTACCCTTAACCAGCTACCCGGGAACCGCCGGCGATGATCACATCGCGACCCGACGGATCGAGACGGGCGGCTGACGACGGAGCGACCTGTCGCTCCATGAGAACCGGAGACGCAAAATGCGCTCAACTATTCTGAAAGCGGCTCTTGCCGCACTTCTCACCTCCGCTCCCCTTACAATGGCCTTCGCGGCGCCCGGCCCTACCCGGTATGTACCAAGTGGCCAGCTCAATTCCATTCTTACCGACGTTAACAATGCGGACACGCGGATTTCTCAAGAACGCAGCCAAAGGTTGATGACACCCGCCGAGGCCCATGGTCTCAAGGCCGAACTGTCTTCGATCCGTAAAGACGCAATCGCCGTCAACAGGGATGGTGTGATCCCGATGGGAGAGTATCGGCCATTGATGGGGAAAATCGAGAAGGTGAATGGTCAGTTATTCGGCGAACCGTATTATCGGTGGGACCATCTAAACTAGATACACCGGCTTCCTCCCAGCTGGACAGCGCCTCCGGGAACGGCCCGGGGGCGTTGCTGTTTGGTTGGATTGCACCGCTGTGGACCGCATTAGCCGCCCCAAAATGATGCGCAGAGGAAGTCTTATTCGACTGGAGCTGGCTCATGACCCACACCGCCGCTCTCGAAGCGGGCGAAAAGCTGGTGAACGATCTTCACCCGGTCTTCGTTGGGGTAGAACCTGTTGGCCAGGATCACGATGCCCATCCGCTTCTCTGGTACGAATGCGACATAGGCGCCGAACCCATTTGTCGATCCCGTCTTGTTGATGAGGACGTCCTGACGCGGTGACATCGGAGGACTTATCCGCTTGACGGGAAGCGCCGGCCTTGACGTTCTCTGGGAATTGCCTTCGAGCAGCGCGGGAAGCGCGGCCGGATAGTCAAATTGTTCCCATACGAGGTCCTGGGTCATCTCGCCGACCCTGAAATAACCGGCATGCGTATCCCTTATTGCGCGCGCCAGCTTCTCATCCAGCGGAACGAGCTTCATATTTGCCTTGAGGAACTGGACCAGATCAGCGGCCGTCGTTCGCACACCATAAGCCTCCGATGACAGGACCGCATTGCTCATGCGCACGGGCTTGCCCGCTTTCGTGTACCCTTGCGCATAATCCGCCATCCTGTCGCTCGGGACGTTGATATAGCTGTTGGCCATGCCCATCGGTCGAAACAGCTTCTGTTCGACCAGCGTAGGGAAATCCCCTTTCATGCTGTGCGCCGTTATGTAGCCGAGCATGCCAATACTGGGGTTGGCATAGGTCCGGTGTGTACCGGGCAGGTAAGCCGGCTGCCATTCCTTGAAATATTTCAGCATCTGCCGTTCGTTCGTGACGTTGTCCGGTACTTGCAGCGGAAAGCCTCCCGGCGTGTGCGTCGCCAGATGCAGAATTTCCACATCGCCAAAGGGGCTGCCTTGCAGGGCTGGAACGTACTTGCCTGCCGGATCCGTCAAGGCGAGATCTCCGTTGGCTTGTGCGTAGGTAGCCAGCGTGGCGGTCAACGTCTTGCTGATTGAACCGATCTCGAACAGCGTTTTGTCTGTTATCGGCTTGCCGCCATCCTTCGCCATTCTCCCATAGTTGAAAATGTAAGATTTCCCATCAAGAACGACCCCGACAGCCATGCCTGGAATATCGTACTGGCTCATGACCGGTCGCACGGCGTCATTTACCCAGACTTCGACGTTATCCCGTTGATTCTCCGCTGCGCCAACAGGGCTCGCGGTTGTGGCGAAAACGACGGCGGCCGCGATCATTGGAGCAAGAAGTTTCAGGTTCATCAGCTTTCATCCTTCAAAAAATACACGTCCGGTGCCGCGTGACGGCACGCAAGCATCCCTGTCTAAGCCCCGTTCACCAATGCAAGGATGAGCTGGTGGATATTTCCGCCTTCACTAAGTTCAGTTCGATCAAAATCACGGCTGCGCTGACGCTGGGTTTGAGACAGTTCGGAAAGGCGCTTCGTCATCTCCGTTCTGATCTTGGTGCATTTGGGATCATCGGGCACCGACAAGCCGACCGTTGCAGCCTCGATTGATTTTACCATCTCGCGGATCATATCGCCGTGCACGGCTTCATGACGACGGATCCCGGTGATAAACGTCTCCCAGTTTCTGGCAACGGCGTCCGGCAGCTTTCCAGCAGGCTTCGGTATAGTGTAGGTGATTACAAGTTTGGGCTTTGCGGAGACGAGCGTGCAGGCATCGCCCTGGTTTTCGTATTTCCTCGACCATGTCAGGCGGAAATTCGTGTGCGCGATGGCGCTTCCGTTATCACCGGCTTTCGGTCCCCTCTTCCCAATCGATGCGTAAAGCTCGGCGCCGGATTTTCCTGAAACCGCGTAGCTCTCTACTTTTTCCACTGCTTGCCACTCGGCATGTGCAATTGCAGGTAGCAAGGCGCAACAGGCAGCCAGCAACGAAAGTTGGACGGCTGTTTTCACCAGAATCCCCCCGGATCGTCAAAATCGTGAAAATGACGCCTTCACCTATCGGCGTTCGGCGCGCCTAGAGACTTGCTCCCTTCCGCCGGGGCGAAAGGGAGCTATAATACAGTGCCGTCAGTTCGCCGAGGCGAGCGTCATCGACGTGCCGGTGGCGGCAAGATTAAGACCAATCTGGCCCGTCACACTGATGGCCTGAAGATGGATCGAGCCTGCCGTGCCGCCAAACAGCACGTTGGTGCCGATGCCGGCGCCGACTGTCGCTTCCGCCGTAGCGCCGCGATAGATGCCGCCGAGCGAGCCATGATGGTAGCCGGCTGTCGGTGCGAACACGGCCCAGATAAGCCGGCTGCGTGTGGTGAAGCCAACGTCAACGCCGAGCTTCTTGATTGCGCCGCTGTAGTGGTCCGAACGTTCGCCGCTAAGGCTCGAGCGGAAATCGCATTCAATCTCCTTGGCCGAGCCAAGCACATAACCAATGCCGCCGCCAATAGTGCAATCGAGGTAGCCGATCTTCACACCGCTGCGCAGATCCGGTTCCTGATAGGTCCGGATGGTGTCCGCCGCCTTGGCAGCCATCGTGCCCGCGAGAGTTAGCGACGCTGCCGTGAGTGCCATCGCAAGAATCTTTTTCATAATTTTCTCCTTTTAGTATGACCGGTGCACCGCAATCGGTCGTTCAGCCGACAAATTCAGCAAGCTGTATAGGTCATCAGATATGTGAGGGCGTAGTAGCAGACAGCCGCACAGTTCAGCGCCATTGGGACATTTTGAAGGCATTGTGCTGGTCGGATTTGCTGTTCCACAATTCGCATCCCACTGTGCTCATCTGGTCACTCCTTGTTGGTAAAACGGGCATTTCCGAGGCCTGTGCCTATCGTCACGACGCCCCAACGCTCAACGTCTCGCATGAACGGAACCTGTGAGAGCCCCTGCACCACCGCATCATTGTGCATGATGACAAAGGTGGGATGGTCGCCGATTTTCGGAATGGCTTCAACGAGAGCCGCCGGAAGATTGAAATTCTTGCTCTCCCAATTCCCGCCGGGAAGATTTTGCCCGCCATTCGCGATGGAACCGTCCGGCATGATCGTACCTGGACAAGCAATTCCAATGACCGGCGCCGGCATAAGACCCGCCTTTTGGGCTTTGGCGACGAGGCGTTCCAACACGCTTACGATGTGCTCTACGGTTGTGGTGCGGTTGGGCTCATCATCGGCGTGGCGCCAAAGTTCCGATTTCCAAACTCTGGCTTTCGATAGATCGGCTTTGTCTTTGCTACGTGTTTCGATAACACCAGCGCGAATGTTAGTGCCGCCGATGTCAACGGCGATCAGCGAATCGTGACCCTCAAGCATCCAGGCGGGCATGAGTTGTACTGCACCGATAAGTCCGGCTTCATCCGGATGATGCGCGATCGGCAAAAGCTCGATTTTCAAGCCATCCGATTTCAAGAGCACCATCGCCCGGGCAATGGCCAGTTCCCCGAAAGCGCTTTCTCTCATGCCCCCGCCGACGACGACGCGTTCAGTGCCCTTCCAGCTTTTTTCCTTCAGGAACCGGGCAAGCACCTGGGCGAGCTCACCGGCGAAATCATCGACAGCGCCGAGAATGAGAGCGGCCGCTTCCTTGTCCTTACCCTGCACCAACGCATCGATCTCTTTCTTCGACAGATCCTTTGTCGGCGTATTCCCAAGCGGATCATCGCCGCCGTTTCGGATACGTTTGCGCCAATCGTCTAGTTTCTGCTGGAACGCCGATTTACTGGCCTTGTCGCCAATGAAACCGTCCTTGTCGCGCAGCTTCAAATTGTAGCCGTCGACCGTTACCGACGGCAATGAAGGGGCGCCGTGCGCAACTGGCACAGGATTATCCTGTTTCAAGTTGTCCTGGTGTTTCGTCATGCCTGCCCCTTGCACAAATTTCTACGATGATCGTGACAGGAACGCGGCGGCTTAGCCGAAGTTCCAGCCGGATGTCGCACTCACTTGTGATCGTGCTCGTCATGAACGGGGAGATCAAGGCCGAAAGTCGTGACCAGATCGGCGACCTGGGCAGGACTGAGGTAACGTGGATTGAGGTTGCGCAAGAGGAGATAAAGCTTCGCTGTCTCTTCCAGCTCTTCGGTGGCAAAAACGGCGGCTTCCAGACTATCGCCAGCCACAACGGGGCCATGATTGGCCAGAAGCACGGAGGAATATTTGCCCGCAAGCCCACGGATCGCGTCGGCAACTGCAGGATCGCCGGGCCGGTAATAGGGCACGAGGGCGGTCTGGCCGGCGCGCATGAGATAATAGGGTGTCATTGGCGGCAGTGCGGCGCGTGGATCGATCTCCGGCAGCATTGTCAGGGCAACGGCGTGCGTCGAGTGAAGATGGACGACCGCGCACGCACTTCCGCGAGTTTCGTAAAGGGCGCTGTGCAGCGGAATTTCCTTGGTCGGCTTATCGCCTGAAACCAAGGCTCCTGCAGCATCGAGACGAGAAAGCCGGGCTGGGTCCAGAAAGCCGAGCGAGGCATTCGTCGGTGTCACCAGCCAGCCGCCATCATCAAGCCGCAACGATATATTGCCCGACGAACCGGGTGTCAGCCCCCGCTCGAATAGCGAACGCCCGTATCGGCAGATTTCCTCACGCAGGCGTGCATCAGACATTCGAATCCTCCGGTGTCAGGCAGTTGCACCTTCGATCAACTCAAAACCGAGATCGATAACCTGTGATGGTGCGTTGTCCACGATGAGCTTTGCCGCCAACTGCCCGGTGGCGACGCGCGGCGTGCGTATCGTCGACAGGGCTTGCGGCATAACCCGGCCGAGATCAAGGCCATTATAGCCAAAAATCGCCAGTTGGGACGGGATGACAATTCCTAGCGCCAAACAGTGGAAATAGCCACCGAGCGCCATATCATCATTGGAAAAGTAGACGGCGTCGAGGTCAGGGGTTCTGGCCAGCAGAAGATCGAGACCCAAACGCCCTCTTTCGACTGACGAAGCCTCCCGATAAATTTCCCGATCTGCAAGCGGCACGCCATTCGCACTCAATGTCTCGCAGAAGCTCGAATAGCGTTTGCCGGCACGGGTATCGCGGTCGAGATCATGGCCGACATAGCCTATCCGGCGATAACCGCGCTTCAACAGGAACTCGGCGCTCGCACGGCCGGCGGCGCGGTTCGAAAAGCCAACGGCAAGGTCCAGCGCGGTACCATCCACATCGAGCATTTCCACCACCCGGCAATTGGCGGCGCGCAGCATTTTGATCGTGCGCTCGGTATGTTCGTAGCCTGCCAGCATCACGGCCGCAGGCCGCCAGGCGAGCATAGAAGCAACCAGCGCCTCCTCCCTTGCGGGATCATAATCAGTGACAGCAAAAACCGCCTGATATTGATGTTCCTCAAGCGTTGCGCCCGCGCCTCTCAAAACATCGGCAAAAACGATATTGGACAGTGACGGTATGACAAAGGCGACGAGGCGAGACCCGGTCGAGGCCAGCGTACCGGCGATGCGGTTCGGCACATAACCGAGCCGCTCAACGGCTGTCATGACACGATCCCTTGTCTTGCCGGAATAAGAGCCATGGTTTCTTAAGACGCGCGAAACCGTGCTTTCTCCAACGCCGGCCGCCTCCGCGACCTGCGCAAGCGTTACTGCCGTCTGATTTCTGGAGGTACCCATCCCTCTTCTATTCTTTCCAACGCGCGGTCGACAGACAGCATTTGCCTCAACTACTTCCCTAGTAAAGTTTTTTTGGCAGCGCTACCATTTTATGGTTGGCAGCGCTGCCATCCGTGGTTTATCACTTCAGGGGCGATCGTTGGATCCCGTGGTGCGCCACTCGGATAACCCCAGACCGGAGGATATGTTTATGTCAGAGCCCAATGCGGTCCGCCAAAATGCCGTTGTGGCGGCGGTAATCGGACTTGGTTCAATGGGGATGGGGATGGCCAAATCCATGCACCGTGCCGGTATTGACGTGATCGGCTGTGACATTGCACCCGCGGCCGTCGATCGGTTCATAGCGGATGGCGGGCGTGGCGCGACCACAGCCGCCGGCGCCGCCAAAGGTGCCGATATCGTTGTGTCCGTGGTCGTAAACGGTGCGCAAACCGAGGCCATACTGTTCGGGCCAGACGGCATCGCCGCTACAATGAAACCCGGCGCTGTGTTCATCTCGTCCGCAACGATGGATCCTGCTGTCGCACGGGATCTTGCGCAACGAGTCGAGGCTCTCGGCCTTCATTATCTGGACGCCCCGATATCCGGAGGCGCGGCAAAGGCGGCGAGCGGCGAACTGACGATCATGGCGTCAGGCTCCAGACAGGCCTTCGAGCTTGCCCGTACGGCTCTTGATGCCATGGCAGGCAAGGTCTACGAACTCGGCGATGCAGCCGGAGCCGGTGCGGCCTTCAAGATGGTCAACCAGCTGCTAGCCGGCGTCCACATCGCCGCCGCCTGCGAGGCAATAACCTTCGCTGCCAAACAGGGGCTCGATCTCGACAAGGTATATGAGGTAATTACCGCTTCCGCCGGCAACTCCTGGATGTTCGAAAACCGGGTACCGCACGTGCTGGCGGGAGACTATACACCCCTCAGCACGGTCGAGATTTTCGTCAAGGATCTTGGCATCGTCCAGGATATGGCACGGGCAGAGCGTTATCCGGTGCCGCTCGTCGCTGCGGCTTTGCAAATGTATCTGGCAGCCTCCGGTGCCGGCATGGGTCACGATGATGACGCGTCTCTTGCACGGATATATGCCAGCCTGTCCGGTGCAAGGCTGCCGGATGCGAAACCCAAGGGTTGAGAAGGAAAGCGCTGATGCCGGTATTTGCCGCCAACCTGTCAATGATGTTTAACGAGTGGCCGTTCCTTGATCGCTTCACCGCTGCTGCCGATGCCGGTTTCACTGCGGTTGAATATCTGTTTCCCTACGAGTTTCCGCCCGAAGCGATCTCCGAAAGGCTCGTCCGCAACAATCTTCAGCAAGCCCTGTTCAACCTTCCCCCGGGCGACTGGGCCGCGGGTGAGCGCGGTATAGCCGCGCTGCCCGGGCGGTTCGATGCCTTGAAGTCGGATGTGGAGCGGGCGCTCGACTATGCATTGGCGACCGGCGTAAAGCGGCTGCACCTGATGGCCGGCATTGCGGATCCCCATGACGAGACGGCCCCATCCTGTTACCGGCGCTCGGTCACCTACACAGCCGGCCAGCTTGCCGAAGCCGGTATCGACCTGTTGCTCGAGCCGATCAACGGGCGGAACATGCCAGGATATTACCTCAATGATTTCAGCACAGCCGAAGAGCTCATCACCGAACTCGATCTGCCGAACCTGAAACTGCAGTTCGATATCTATCATCGTCAGATCATGCACGGCGATGTGGCCATGGCCTTGCGACGCCTCATGCCGATCGTGGGACACATCCAGATTGCCAGCGTTCCCTCGCGCCACGAGCCAGATGGGGAGGAGTTGAACTATCCCTATCTGTTCGGTGAGATCGACCGGCTTGACTATGGCGGTTTCATCGGCTGCGAATACATCCCGAGAGCCAAAACACTGGATGGCTTGAACTGGTTCGAACCCTTCAGACGGAGCTAGACGATGGCTATCTTGCTTGGATCAATCGCGGATGATTACACAGGGGCGTCCGATCTCGCCAATACGCTGACGAAAAGTAGCCTGCGTACGATCCAGACCGTAGGCATACCCGACGCCGCGTTGGACCTGCCCGACGTCGATGCAGTCGTGGTCGCGCTGAAGATCCGCTCCGTGACTGCAGCGGATGCTGTGTCCGCCGCATCGCAGGCGTATCGATGGCTGGAGGGGCATGGTGCCAAACACGTAATGTACAAAATCTGCTCGACATTCGATTCGACGGATGCGGGCAATATCGGTCCGGTCACTGAAGCACTCCGTAACATAGCAGAAAGCGGGACAGTCTTCGTGACGCCGGCCTTTCCGGAGACGGGGCGCACGGTCTATTTCGGCCATCTCTTCGTTAACGGACAACCGCTGAACGAAAGCCCCCTGAAAGATCATCCTCTCAATCCGATGCACGATGCCAATCTGGTACGCGTCATGGCAAGGCAGTCGCAGGGTACCGTGGGCCTCGTCGATCTGACGACGGTCGCAGGCGGGCCGGCGGCTGTGAAGGCGCGTCTCGACAGCTTACGCATGCAGGGCTTCACCACAGCAATCGCCGACGCAATCGTTGAACGCGATCTCGAAACACTCGGTGATGTCGCGGTCGAAATGGGGATCTCAACCGGAGCATCCGGTCTGGGGCTTGGACTTGCCCGCGCTCTTGTAAAATCCGGTCAGGTGCCATTGCAGACGGGAACGACAGATGGTGCCATGCGTCCCGTCGGCGGACTGGCCGCCATTGTTGCCGGCAGCTGCTCCCGGGCGACGCTCGAGCAGCTGGAAGTTGCCGAGCGGTCCATGCCCGTTCTGAAGCTCGACAGCGAAAAGCTGATTGCAGGTTCAGACGAAATAGCCGCGGCTCTTAGCTGGGCTGGCGAGCGCATTTCAGCTGGTCCCGTCGCTATCGCGGCAAGTGCGTCACCCGAAAGGGTTTCCTGGCTCCAGTCGCGATACGGACGTGAGGCATCGGGCCATGCGATCGAGACCGCAACGTCGACTATCGCAGCCGAACTCGTGGCAAGGGGCGTACGGCGTCTGGTGGTCGCAGGCGGCGAAACCTCAGGCGCAGTGGTGGATCGGCTTGCCATTCCGGCTTTCCTGATCGGGCCCGAAATTGCACCGGGCGTGCCAGTCCTGCGTACAGTGGGGAATGCGCAGGGAGATATGCTCATGGCTCTCAAATCGGGAAACTTTGGAGGCAAGGACTTCTTTGCAACCGCTCTGACCATGATGCGTTAAAGACAATAGCGCGGGCAGTTGATGGAGGCGGCGATGACGACCGAACCCAAAGCATTGATGGTTCACATCCGCGGAAGGGTGCAGGGCGTAGGTTTTCGCTACTGGACGCAGTCGGAGGCAAAAAAGCTCGGCCTGAGCGGCTGGGTGCGCAATGGCAGTGACGGCTCGGTCACCGCCCGCATCGCCGGGCCGGAACAAGCTGTATCCACGATGCTGCAACGCTTCAAAGAAGGACCGCAAGCAGCTTCGGTTTCGAGCGTCACCAGCGAAGCCGTCGATGGCGACCAGCCGACTGACGGTTTCAACATCGTCAGTTAGGACTGATCACTACGCTCAGGGTGCCGCGTAAGACCAATCCGCGGGAACAATACCCGAGTCGATCGCTCTTCCCGCGTAATATTTCCAAAGCTTGTGGACATGTCTGTCGCGATTGAACGTACGTCCAAAGTCTTCCAGTTCGCCCGCCGTAAGCGGCTCAACCTCTCCCAGCATGTGGGCGTCGTACAATGCCTTGGCGTTCTCAACGAAGTGGATCGAATCGATCAAGAGATGCTTGACCGATTCGGCGACAATCACCTGACCATGAGCCCTGATCTGCAGCGCCTGCTTTTGCCCCAGCGTCTTCGCGAGCGCTCTGCCAAGAGTGGCATCGCTCACGTGACTTGGATCCGGGTGAACGGGAATACCGCTCGCCCAGCGGATTGCATGGTTTTTGACAGGCAAAAGCGGCCGGTTCTTAACAATCGTGAACGTCGTTGCGAGATCATCGTGGAAATGCGCGACAGCCTGAACATCCGGCCTTGCCCGGAGTATTTCGGTGTGGAGGTACACTTCAGCCGGGGCGCGAATACCTTCCGGACCGGCCACCACGACACCATCGAGATCACAGATCAACAGGTCGTCACGCCGCAAGGAAGCACGGCTTTGATCGAACGACTGGATCAACAGATGCTTTCCGTCCGGCAGCCGCGCACTCACATGGCCGCTATAGCCAAGAATGTCGAGACTGTTGAGGATAAGCGTACAAGCGGCGACCTCTTCGCGCAATTTCTGCTCAACACTTCCAGACAGGGGTGGCTGATTAATGGTCATTGTAGCTCCTGGGCATAGATTTCATGCGCATCATTCGAACAGCATGCCGCGGTAAAGGGGGATGGAGAGGATCATCTCGAAGCTGAGCCAAAGGAACAGTGCGATCGAAGCTGCGATCAGGATACTGAACTTGACGCTCTTGCGGCCCTCGACGATCATGTAAGATGCGACATAGGCCGGCACTGCAGGGAGAATGCCGACTATCATGACGGCAGCTGTAAATGCAGCGACCCAACCGACGGCCAATAGTTCCTTTTGCCCTGAAGGATGTTCTTCGCCTTCATCGCCTGCCGACTTCGGAACGCCCGGCAACCCGCTTGCCGGGTTGAGATAGCGCCGGACCAATTCTCCGGTCGAGGTCGAGGTCCGCGAAAGTATATCCAGCGCAATCAAGACGATCAGGACATAACCGATGAGAAGCGGGACCTCACGCGAAGCCGGAGGATAGCCATAGGCCGCGACAATGAATATCAGCGTAACCGCAAGAAACACCAGCGGCGGGCCAAAATTCTCGGCAAGCGCCGAAAAGCTCTTTCGTGGAGCGCTCATGATACTTCCTCGACTGAATGGCGCCGCTGCAAGAGCGTGCGTATCATTGGATAGGTCAAAGCCATGACGATCAGGGCAAACAGCAGCGCGGAAATCGGCCGTGTCACGAAGATCGACCAGCTGCCACCCGAGATCATCATCGCCTGCGCGAAACTGCGTTCGGCAAGCTCGCCGAGCACCAATGCGATGACCAGCGGCAACCGCGGATAATCGAAACGGATCAGCAGATAACCGATCACGCCGAAGACAAAGGCAAGCACGATGTCGCCGGGCAGCGAGTTGTTGGCGTAGGCACCGACGAACGAGATCGCAATGACCGACGGAACCAGGATATGCGCATCGAGCCGCGTAATCATCGCGAGAGGCCGGACCATCATCAATCCGATCACCGATGCGAGAATCGACGACAGCGTAAGGGTGAGAATAAGACCGTAGATCTCTGCCTCATGATGCAGGATCATCGTTGGTCCGGGTTCCATCCCGTGCAGCACGAGAACACCGAGCAGCACCGCCATTTCGGCTGTACCGGGAATGCCGAATGCGAGCGTCGGGATGAGGTTGCCGCCATCCTTGGCGTTATTGGCGGCCTCCGGTGCGATCACGCCTTCGATGTTGCCCTTGCCGAAGCTTTCCGGATTTTTGGATGCCTGAACCGTACTGAAATAAGCGAGGAACGCAGCAACGGTGCCGCCGACGCCGGGTATGGCCCCCACTAGCGTTCCGATCAGCGAACCGCGCAGAAGGGTCTTCCAATATTTGAACGAAGCCCAGACGCCATCGAGTGTTCCCGTCAGGCCGACCTGCCCCTTGTCCTTGGCGATCGAGCCGCCCTTGGCCGAAAGCTCGATCATTTCAGGAAAAGCGAACAGGCCGATCATCGCCGGTGCGAGCGGGATGCCTTCCCACAAATGCTCTAAGCCAAATGTGAACCTCGTCCCGCCATTGACATTGTCGAAGCCGATAAACGCGAATAGCAGCCCGATGCCGCCGACGATCATGGCGCGAAGCATGCGCCCTGGTGCGCAGGCTGCGATCGTCACAAGGCCAAGGGTTGCCAGCAGGAAGAATTCCGATGGACCAAAGGCAAGCACGATCTTCTTGGATATGGGAATAACCAGCAACAACGTGAACACGCCGATGACCCCGCCCACCGACGAGGCGCTGGCGGAAGCACCAAGCGCCAGTCCTGCCTTGCCTTGTTGTGCGAGCGGATAGCCATCGAGACAGGTTGCTGCATTTGGAGCGCCACCCGGCAGGTTGATAAGGATCGACGTGACCGACCCACCGAAGGATACGGCGCCCATGAGCCCGCCGGCGAGCGAGAGTGCTGAATAGGGATCAAGACCGACCGTCATCGGTCCGAATACGGCAAGCGCAGTGGTGCCGCCCATACCGGGAACGACACCGACGACAAGCCCAATCAACATTCCAATGGTCAGGAAAAGCAGAGACTGGAATGTAAATACGTTGCCAGCAGCGGTTAGCGCGACATCAAGCATGGATATTCCTCGAACAGATTACAGCCTAGTTGGCAGGACCCAGATACTTGCTGTAGCGCTCGTAGAAGTTGAATTGGCCTTCCAAGATTCCCTTGGCGGATGCTGCATCGCCAGGTTCGACCGCAATGCCGCTTTCCCTCGACCATGTCGCCATCGCCGGGTCCTGCATCGCCGCCATAAGGCTCTCGGAAAGGGTCTTGGCCACCTCTGGCGGCAGATCTGGAGGACCGGCTACCAGACGTCCGACTGACAGTTTCGACAGATCGGGCTGGCCCATTTCGATGGCGTTTTGAGCGCCCGGTACCGACGATTTTTCCTCGAAGGTTCCGATGATCCGCAATTCGCCGGATTCGACGAATTTCTCCATGACCGGCAGAGGACCGATCACCGCATCCCCGTCGCCGCGAATGACCGCGAGCACATAATCATTGCTGCCCTTGTAACCCGAGATGATTTCACGCTTGATACCAAGCATGTCGGTGGCAATCATTGTCGCCGAATAGGCGGTCGACGAAGGTCCCGAGGCGGTGAATTTCACCGGACGATCAAGTGCCTTCAAATCCGCGACCGTTTTGTAGGGCGACGCTGTAGGCACGCCGACGCCGTAACCATCCTGTCCGAAACTGCCGAGCCAAGTCATCTTTTTCAGATCATACTGCAGATCGCTGTCGCCCCGAATCTGTGGAACAAGCATGCCCGGTATGTTGAAGATGCCGATCGTGTAGCCATCGGGTTTTGCGCGATAGACCTGTGCGGCGCCCCGCGCACCCCCCGCGGCTGGAATGTTTGTCGGGACAATGTTGACGGACTGCGGCAGGTGACGCTCAAGGATTGGCGCAACGGCCCGCACGTAGGTGTCGAAACCACCGCCCGGGCTGACGGGTATGACGAATTGGATGTTCTTGGCCGGAAAATCCGCAGCCATCGCCACAGGGGCAGTCACCATGCCGACGCAGGTGGTAAGTGCTGCGAGCAACTTGTTCATTAATCTCTCCTCCATGTCCTCCGCGGGGAACGTCACATCGTGACCTAGCGGTGACAAGAACAAATTTTAGCTATCTGCCCCATGGAAATTAGCTGGCAAGCTTCGATCGATTCGATCAGGCTATGTGAATCCCGTAGAGTGTCGCGAGTTCATTGCCACCTTGCCAGACCATGTCGAGGGCGACGTAGACGATGATCGCCAAGCCAATCCAGCCAATCCACTTGTATCTGTTGAGGAGCTTCGCAACGAACGACGATGCCAGTCCCATCAGCAGAACGGACAGGATCAATCCGAATATCAGCGCGTGCATATTTTCCTTGGCCGCCCCGGCGACAGCCAGCACATTGTCGAGGGACATGGATACATCGGCAAGTATGATCTGAAAGATGGCCTGGCGGAACATCTTGGGTTTGATGGCGAGCGCGCCGCCGCCATCGACTGCTGCACGATGACCTTCATCATCCTCCCTGGAAGCACGTAGCTCCTGCAGCATCGTCCAGCAGATCCACAGGAGAAGCAGGCCGCCGGCGAATGTGATACCAGTGATTGCGAGGAGCTTGACCGCCGTCACTGCGAAAACGATCCGGATGACCGCAGCCGCCGCAATGCCAGCGGCAATGGCCTTGCCACGCAGATCGTTGGCGAGACCTGCCGCCGCCATGGCGATGACGATCACGTTGTCTCCTGACAGAAGCACGTTGATCATAATCACTTCGAAATAAGCGGTAATGGTGGCTTGATCTAAATGGAACGGCATCGTTGGGTAGTCTCGCTTTAGTTGTGGGTGAAACGCATCACAGTCTGGGGAATTGTCCGCCTGATATAGGCGCTAACTGGCGACGCTCGATTTCTCATAGTCCTGCATACGCGTCTTCAATCTGGTTTCCAGGATGGCCAGAAACGCGCGTACCTTCTTTGGTACGAACCGGCTCTTCGGATAGAATGCCTTGATCACCCGATCAGAAACGACGTCTCCGTCAAAAATCGAAACCAGTTGCCCCGTCTGGATTTCAGCAGCAACGCTATAAAGTGGCAGGCGCACGATGCCGGCCCCTTCAACCGCTGCGAGCAAAATCGCGCCCTCAAGGTTGGAATGAAACGTTCCGTCGACAGGAACGGCAACATCCTCGCCATCGGATCTGATTTGCCAGATCTTGGGATCTCGTTTCTGCGTCATATGGACAAGGCAATTGTGGTTTTGAAGATCGAGCGGATGATTCGGCATTCCATGGCGAACAAAATAACCCGGCGCCGCACAAATGGCATAGGGGGCCGGGCCGAGTTTGCGTTCGAAAAGGCCGCTGTGAAACGACTCATCATCTTCAAAATGACGACTGCCGACGACGACGTCCACCCCTCGCTCCATGAGGCTCACCGAATTCACGCTGACGGTAAGTTCCACTTTCACGGCAGGGTATCCCGTATTGAAATCGATGATGGCCGGGACGACCAGCCCCTGCCCTACCCCCGGTGTGGTGTGTATTCTGAGATTTCCGATCAGCTCACTGCTGAGCCCGCTGGCATCCGCCTTGGCCGCATCTAGTTCCGCGAGTATCCGGACGCAATGTTCGAACAGCACACTGCCAGCGTCGGTCAGAAACACCTTGTGCGTCGAGCGGTGCAGCAGTGTCAGGGCCAGAGAATTTTCGAGCTGAGTGACGTGTTTGCTCATATAGGACGGCGACTTTGCGAAGATCTTTGCCGCTTCGGTAAAGCTGCCATACTGGACGACACGTGTGAATATAACGATGTCATTGAGGTCCAGCCCATCGAAACTTGACCGGGCAGCACCGGCAGACTGGCTCGGTTCCTGGGCTTTTGCCATTACCTGTCAACCGCTGCAGATCATGAAAAGAGCAGCGACTTGATGACGACCGGGATCACACCGGGCGGGTCGATAAATTCGCCGAGATCGACAAAATCCAGATCCTTGAGCTGCACGCCGTCGATGGAAACCAGGTTTGATCCAAGATCGAGTTCTTTCTCGAGAATACGGCCGATCGTCTGCCCGATATCGCCGTCGATCACCAACACCAGCAGTTCCTCGCGCTGTCCTGCCGGTGCCGCTACCGACTTGATGGCGGTGGCCATGGCCAGAAGCCGCGGATAGTCCGGCAATCCACTCCATGAGAATGCCAGAGCCAAGGGCAGTGACAGATCCCGGTCCTGACGTTCTGCACTTGCCTTGAAAATCCCTGCGATCTCATCGGCGTCGATGACTTCGGGTAAAGTGGTCCCCAAGTGAACGACAGGAATATTATGGGCAGGCAATGCTTTGATGCCGCTCATGTAGAGCGTCTTGCCGCTAACCTGAACGGTGAACTGCGACGCTCCAATGACCGTTGCCCTGATGCGTTGCCCTGCGTCGATAACCGGCACGTCGATGCGCGGACCCAGCTGCGCCACGATCTCCTGTGCCAGAGTTTGTGCGATGTCTCCGTGATCCTCGGTCTCATAACCAAAAATATATTCGGAAACGCCGCCCGAGAACGTGATGTAAGTCGGCGTGACAGCTCTCTCCAAGGCGTCGGTCAGCAGCAATTTCTCGCCGAGATCGTCAAGCGGCTGTCCCAAAATCTGATCGACCGCAAGCGCGGCGAGCCGCTTCGTGATGGCTTGGCGGGACGCTTCGTCGGGCAATTCATCACCGGAGATTTCTATACCGAACGATTGCGCGACGATCCTTGCCGACTCGTCGATGCGAGACCATTTTCCATGCTGGTCTTTTGCCAGCAAACGTCCGCCGACGGCGAAAGCGGCAACGCTGAGGATTTCCCCCTTGTCGATGAGCGCAAGTTTGGTCGTGCCGCCTCCAATATCAACGTGAAGCCCGCAAGCATTGCGTTTTCTCGAGAGAGCCGTAGCGCCCGAGCCGTGTGCAGCCAGGATGGATTCAAGTTTGTGGCCAGCGGTTGCGCAAACGAATTTGCCCGACTCATTCGCGAATATTTCATCGATCGCGCGGGCGTTCGTCCGTTTTATCGCCTCACCGGTCAATATGACCGCGCCTGAATCAACATCGGCCCGCTTGTAGCCGGCATCGTGATAGCAATGATGGAAGAAATGGCGAAGCTCATGGGCATCGATCGTGCCGTCTGGCAGGAAGGGCGTGAGGAGAATGGGCGATCGCCACAGAACAGTGCGTTCGACAACCACAAACCGGCTCGACAGATCATCCTTCTCCCGCTGCAGAACGATACGGGCAAACAGCAGGTGCGAGGTGGAACTGCCGATATCGATACCGACTGTGAGAAGTTCGAGGTTTTCCTGTTCCCAAATCGACCGCGAAATCGCCAGCTGATCGGATTCCGACAAATCCTCGTGCTCGTGGTCCAGATCAAAATCGTGCACGCGTTGCTCCTGCTATACGAATTGCAATGGAAGTCGCGCCGGTCAGCGCGACTTCCTCAACGAAGAACTAGATGGCCGGTCCCACCAGAACAGGGGTCTGGATGACACCCGTCAGCGATTCCTTGGGCAGCGCCAATACTGCGGCTTCGTCGAAGGTGTCGCCCATGGCAGACGGCACGCCCGTCTCCTTGAGCGCCTCCAGGAATTTGCGATGGACGCGCGGATCCTGATCCTCGTACTCGATCTGGCGGCCGCCGTCCTTCACCGACGTTGCGCCCTTGCCCTCCGCACTTTTACGCCGGAGTGATATGAAGGGGTAGCGTCGGCTTCCCAAGCTGCACGCGACATAGCGCGCTGGTTCAGGCCCCGTGTTGAAGTGCTGATGATACATCCAGAATGGCGGCGTATACATGAAGCCGTGCTTCCACGGGAACTCCTTGAACTCCGACTCGCCCTCGTACCAGAGCAGCGAATAGCCCGTACCATCGACCGCATGAACATGTGTACCCGCGGCGTGGCGGTGTGCCTTCTTGTACCGGCCTACGGGCATCTGCGACACGTGCGCGTGCATGGTGCCATCGGCAAGCACGAAGTTAACGTTGAGCGATCCCTTGCCTCGTCCTTCGAACTCGTAAAGCTTGAAGCTGGTGAGGTCATGAACGAAATTGGTTTCCCAGACATTCTGGATCTTGCGGGCTGACTCGGTCCCGTAGGAATAAAGCACCCCTTCGCCTTCGAAGTGCTTCGACTGCCCGGTCCGTTCGGGAAAGGCGAAGTCGTTTTTGAAGATGAAATCCAGATTGTGATAAAGATTGATGCTCAGCGGAGCATCATTCGTGCATGACAGCCGCACCGGTTCGCGCCCCGATCCGTTGTGTATCTGGTAAGCGCAGTTCAGCGGTATGGCGAACAGCGCCTTCGGTCCCCATTCGAAGGTCCGGACTTCGCCGTACGGCAGCCAGACTGTCGTCGAGCCATATCCGGAGAGTACGAAGAAGAATGCTTCATAGAGGTGCTTGACGGGACTGGTCTTGCGCCCGGGCAAAACCTCGATGACATAGTTGGCCATGAAGTCGCCCATACCTACGGTATGCGCAAAACAACCGCGGGCATCGTAACGATCCCATGGTCCTGTCTCAAGTTCGAGCAGGTCGTGACCAAAATCGAAATGGATAGGGATTCCCTCACCCGTCGACCAATCCTTGTAGGGGTCTACCAGAAATTTCGAATTGTTCGGGTCTTGAACCGCAACGGGTTCGGAAGCAAATGTCGTCGCTTTTTCAGCACTGGTCGCCATAGAACTCACTCTCGATTTACGTTTCTATTCCTGATTGCGGAAGTATCCGTTTCTGGCCGGGGCTTCGCTATCGCCATTTCGGAAAAACCGTCTTCCCGTCAGCCAACGCCGCCTTCCGACGCGGACAATGGCCGCACCACCCTGCCGAGATAGCTTGCCTCAGGCCCATACAGCAGTGCTTTGACATCATCGGCATGCAACGTCTTGATGATCTGATCGACTTGTCCGGAAAGCGGCAGCATCAGGCCGCCCTTCTGGGCAAGGTCCAGCGTCACGTCCATATCCTTTTCCTGCCAGGTGAAGCGCGTGCTGTCCCACCGGCTGAGGGTGCCGTTGGTTCCCGGGCATTGCAGGAGCACTTCGCGCATTCGCTGTGCATCGATCCCGTAACGCTTGGCGATCAGCAGCGTCTCGAAGTTGGCCACGCAGTGAACCCAATGCAGGAGGTTGTTGCAGGATTTGGCAATCTGACCGGCTCCGCGTGGCCCTACGTGAATGAGGTCGCGGCTGTAGCTCATCAATACTGGCCGAATGCGCTCGATATCTTGTTGCGAACCGCCGCACAGCGAAAGCAGGGTACCTTCGCGGGCGCCTGAGGCTCCGTAGACGACAGGCGCGTCTACAAACCGCTTGCCCCTGGCTTCGATCTGCAGTCCGAGCTCGAGCATTGTCTCGGGGCTAATAGTGGCGGCTACGACGATGATAGCTCCGTCGGCGGCGTTTTCGGCCAGTTCCTGCGAAACGTCGATCACCTGTTGATCCGTTGCCACAACAAGAATGAACACATCCGCCACATCGGCCAGTTGGGCGAGGCTTTCCTTCGTTGCGAGGCCGCGCTCGCGAGCCTTTCCGAGTTTTTCCTGGTTGACGTCGAAGACAGCAACTTCGATGTCATGGTCGAGTATGTGGCCGGCCATCGCCAGCCCCATCTCTCCAACTCCCACGACTCCAACCCTCATGTCTGCCTCCCCATAAGTCGATACTCCAACGGTTCACCCGGCATGTTGGGTGATGATGTCGATCAGCGCGGGAACACCGCTTTTGACCTGCGCTATCGCCCGGTCGAGCGCACTGGCGATGTCCTTGGCATCTTCGATCGGGCCCTCGGCGTACCAGCCAAATCCGCGGGCTATCGTGGAAAAGTCCGGGGCCGGATCCATGATGTCCATGCCGATATAGGCGCGTTCGACGGGCGTTCCTCGCTGGCGCGCCACGGTGATCTGGTGCTCCCAATCGTTGTAATAGGCGCGGTTATTGTGCATGACGCAAAGGAACGGCACTTTGTGTTTTGCCGCAAACCAAAGAGCACCGACATCGAACAGCAAATCGCCATCGGTCTGGCAATCGACAACGAGACGCCCGGTGCCGCGATGGGCAAGCGCCACGCCTGTCGCCATGCCGATCTGTGTTCCTGTTCCGAGCGCCTTGCCGGGCCAGCGGTAGGGGGTATCGAAGTCCCAGAGCTTCAGCGCCCAGTCCTCGAATGCGTTGGTCGTTAAAACCCAATCCTCATGCTGGATCTTGTTCCACACTTCGGTGGCGAGCCGGGGCAAAGTGATCGGGCTTGCATCCCAATCGACCTTTGCCTGTTCACGCCATTTCGCCCGCTGTGCGTCATGCATTTCGGCAACAGCCTGCCCGCGTTCCGTAATTTTCCGGGCAAGTTTCGCGTCATCCCTGGCACGCTTGCCAATGATCGATGTCAGTGCAGGCAGGGCAAGAGCCGTATCGGCGAGCACGCGCTGCGCGCATTCGGGAAACCGCTGATAGTCGGTTGCCCATTTCGAAATCTCGATGTCGGCAAAGCCAATATCCAGCCACTCGCAATGCTCGGGGAATAGCGGCTTCAGCGTACGATTGATACGATCATTTTCGTGCGTTGGCCGCTCCCAATCCCGGCAGTCGAGCAGGGTAATGAGATCGGCCTGTTTGAAGACATCCCGGTTCATCCGCATGTCGAGCGAATGCTCCGTTGGAAAATTAAGCCGCCATTGCGTGTCGGCGACGGGGGCGCCTAGCGTTTCCGCAAGGGCAACCATGTCCGAATAGCCGTTCTTGTCGCGACCGACGAATTGCGGCACCAGCACAGGCCAATCCGCTGCGACCAAGCGGTCTGTGGCCTCTTCAAGTGCGGCGGGATCGGGAGCGATCCGGCTCGGTGTTTTCGTGGATTTCAGCGATGGCAACGCAATCGGTTCGGATAACGGCGCTTCCTGCAAGGCGGCATCGTAGCACATGTAGATCGGGCCTTGCGGCTCGGTCATCATGATCGAGTAAGCGCGGGCAAAACTGTCCACAATGCCGCCCATGCCGCCCGGCTGATAATCCCATTTCACATAGTCGCGGATCTGCGTCCCCTGAACGTTCGCCGTGTGGGCCCAATCGACCCGGGGTCGCCGCTTGCCCTCGTCCATCGGCCCGGTAGCGCCGATAACGAAGACCGGGGCGCGATCCGTATAGGCGTAGTAGATACCCATGGTGGCGTGCAGGAGACCGACGACATTGTGTACAATGACAGCCAAAGGCTGGCCGGACGCTTTCGCGTAGCCATGCGCTATCTGGACCGCGATTTTTTCGTGCTGACACAGCAGCATTGGCGGCTCATCGCCATTGTGGTTGACGAGTGAATCATGCAGCCCGCGATAGCTGGCGCCAGGATTGAGCGTTATGAAGGGAAACCCATATTGCTTGATCAGGTCAGCAATAATATCGGATTGCCACCCGAGTCCGTCATTCTGCGTCACTGATGCTGTTGGCGCCGAGCTATCCATCTTCAGTCCTTGTCCCGTTGAGCAAATTTAGGGCGACCAAAGTGGTCCGGTCGCCCCATGTCGGAAGAAAGTTCTGCTATTCCTTCTTCAGAGAATCTTTGAGGAACTGGACGATTTCCGGCGTCTGATCCATGGCCGTTTTCACGGAATCGCCCACGGCATCGCCGATCAGCGGATCAAGCGGCAGACCGAGCGTCTTGGCTTTGGCGATAAATTCGGGATCGGACGTTGCCGCGCCATAGGCGTCGCGCAGCACTTTCAGGCGATCGGCTGGAATGCCCGCAGGTCCAGCGGTCAATCGCGAAATATCGCTCTGCGATTCAACCAGCGCGATGGCCTTCTTGCCCTCCTCGCTCGTAACCATCGAGGCAAGCTGCGGAACGTCGGACTCGGAGCCGCCGATCTGCGCGATGAACTTGCCATTTCCGTCATCGACGAACTGCTGGAACGTCGAGCGCGACCCAACGATGCCTTGCACTTCGCCGCGGCGCATCGCCAGCTGATCTTCATTGCCGTTGTAGCCGGTGATGACCTGGATTGGCAGGCCGATCGACTTGACCAGCATCGTCGTTTCGATCGTCGACGCGCTGCCAACACCGGCGGCCGCAAACTTTATCGGTTCCTTCAGGTTTTTCAGCTGATCGAAGCTCGTGATTCCGGAATCCTTCGAAACCACTATGACGCGCGGATCGGAGGATACCTTGCCGATCCAGGACATTTTGGTCAGATCGAATTTGATGCCGGGATCGCCGGCCAACTGTCCATAGATAAGGCCGGTGTTGAAAGTACCGAAGGTTAGACCGTCCGGATCGGAAGCATAGATATAGTTTGTGCCGATGAGGTGGCCGGCGCCTGGCATGTTCTGCACGACGAACGTCGATCCCGGCAGGTGCTTCTGCATGAACTCCGTGATGAGACGGCCGTTCGTATCGTAACCGCCGCCGGGGGCCGTCGCGACGATATAGGTCACGGTTTTACCCTTGTAGAAGTCGGCGGCATCGTCCGCCAGCGCTATCGCGGACCCGAGCCCGGCGACTAAGACGGCACCTAGAGCTGCCGCGCGAATTGATTGTTTGATCATTCCATTCCCTCCCTTTTTACTGCCTTTTGTTGATAGTATTTAGTCGGTTAACTCACTTCGAACCCGAGAGCTCGCAAAACGATTGGCGTCAGAAAGCCGTGAAAGAGCTGCACGCGCAGCAACACGCCAAACATCAGGTAGAGAACGACTGTCGCCGTTACCGCGAGGAACAGTGCGAACTTCCAGCTCGCCTCGGCCTGCCTGCGGAGGAACGACAACAACATCACCGGCACGCTGATATAGAAGCCGAAGACGAGGACCGCCGCGATAAAGCCGACAAAGTAAGCCCACATCGTCAGTTCGCCCGACACGGTGTGCGGACCGAACTCCGGCTCTTCCTCGGGGACGAGATTGGCCGGCACGCCAGCTTTCGATGCCGCTTGGAAGTTTTCGGCCAGCTGGTTGCCAGGTGCGCGCAACAGATCCATGCCGAGTTGCAGCAGGCACAGCGCGATGCCCGGAATGCCGACCACGAATGGCATGAACCGTGCGTTCGGCGGGAACTGAGTAGCCATTGCCACCATCGTGCCGAAGATCGCGAGCATGACGAAGGTAAGCCAGGTGCTGAAGCTGAGCTGTTTCATAGGTTCACTCCAACACTTGAATTGGCGCGATGCGGCCTGAAATTGCGGTAGAACGCATAGACCATCAGTCCAACGATCATGGCGATCAGGACAAGCGAGATGGGACGCAGGAAGAAGCTGTAACCCCAGAGCTGCAGCGCCTGATTGAGTGACGCTTCGGCTTTGCCTCCAAGAACGAGACCGATCACGAAAGGCGAGCGTGGCCACCCGGCCCGAAGGAAGCCATACCCAATCGCGCTGAACAGCACGAGGATGATGAGATTTTGCCACTGATAATCGCTGACGAAGCAGCCAAGTGATACGAAGACGAGAATAAACGGCACCAGATAGCGGCCATTGACGAAGGTAAGCACCGCGACCCAGCGGCAAACGACGAGCAGGATGCCGACTGCAATCAGATTGCCGACGACCAATGCCCATATCAACGTCCAGACGAGGTCAAGGTGTTGGGTGACCATCGTCGCGCCCGGCTGGATGCCGAGAATGAGGAACGCTCCGAGCAGCACGGCCATTCCGGAACTTCCGGGAATACCGAAGAAGAGGGTCGGCAGCAGCGAGCCGCCTTCCTTGCCGTTACTTGCGGTCTCAGGCGCGATCACACCCTCGATAGCGCCCTTGCCGAAACGCTCCGGCGTCTTCGAGCTTTGTACCGCATGGCCATAGCAAAGCCAGGCAGCGGTCGAACCGCCAAGGCCCGGGATCATGCCGATCACAGCGCCGATTACCGACGTGCGCAGGACGAGCCACCAATGGCGCGGCACGTCCATGACGCCCGAAAGCAATTGCTGATAGTTGAAGCCCTTATCCATTGGCACCGCCGAGATGGCTCCGCCCTTGGTGCTGAGCGCGATCATCTCCGGCACTGCAAAAAGAGCGAGTACGGCGGTGACGAGACTGACGCCATCCCACAGGAACAGCATGTCGCCGGCATAGCGCGGCGTACCCGTGATCGGGTCCATGCCAATCGTAGACAGCATCAAGCCGTAAAAGCCGACGATCAGGCCTTTGACGATCTTCTTGCCGCTGGAAAGAAACGCGATGAAGCTGATGCCAAGAAGCGCGATCAAGAAGAACTCTGCAGGACTGAACATCAGGATGACGGGTTCGAGAACGGGTATCATGATGGCGAATACGATCGCGCCGATGATGCCCCCGACGCCGGATGCAGTGATGCTGGCACCGAGTGCCCGCGCCGCCTGCCCCTGCTTGGCTAGCGGATATCCATCGAGAGTCGTCGCGGCATCGTCCCCGTCACCGGGTATGCCGAACATGATACTGGATATCTGGCCGCTGGTGCCGTTTACGGCGTGCATCGTCAGGAGGAACACCGCTCCTGAAACCTTGTCCATGCCGTAGACGAATGGAATGGCCATTGCGATGGAAAGCTTCCCGCCAATACCCGGCGTGACACCGACCAGCAATCCGAAGATCACGGCTATCAGCATGAGGCCCATTATGTGGGGCGAGCTCACTAGGCCGTAGAGCGCGGCAAACATGGTGTCGATCATTGCAGTATCAATCCTCCCATCCAACGAACGGCAATCCTGGATTGCTGTCCGTCATGCAATTGCTGCTAAGCTCCTCCACGAGCAGGGCGCATGCACGGTTATTGCGCTGGCTAAAACGGCAGCGGCTCTCCAATTAGGGTCAATCCGATGCATTTTGTCCAAAGCAAAATATTACGCTCAGACCAGTTGTTTTTGTGTGGGCTGGCGCAGCGGCTTAGCTAACGAGTTTGTCGCCGCCGCACGGAAGATAAGGGGAAATCCCAACGCACTAAGTTTTTCTTAGTTGGCCGCTAAGGCGAAATAGCGTGGACTTCCTCTGCATTAGAGGCAAAGTTTTTATGTGATTTTTATAAGTCTGTGTGCCCCGGCATCACGGCTACAAAGATTCCAATCAGTGTCATCGGCGCCCTCGCCGCTTCAGCATATCAGGTGAGATCGGGTGGCAGCTGGCCTTGCGGCGGGGAGAAGATTTCTTGGAACAACGTGTCGACGCATCTAGCCCACCAGAGGAGCCGCACGCATCGCTCGGATCCTTGCTCGTGTCCTTTCTCAAACTCGGTGCTTCGTCCTTTGGCGGAGGAATGGCAGCCTGGACGTATCGGGAGATTGTCGAAAGGCGCGGCTGGATGACCGATGAGAATTTCTTGCAGACACAAACCATCGCCCAGATATTGCCGGGTGCCAATCCGGTAAATCTCGCGGTCTATATCGGCCTGAAATTGCGCGGCCTTCCAGGCGCCATCATTGCCACATTCGCGATGGTGGCGCCGGCTTTCACTGTCATCATCCTGCTGAGCACGGTTTACCGGCAATTGAGTGCGTATCCCGAGACGCATTCGGTTCTGCGGGGACTTGCCTGCGTCGGAATAGCATCGACGCTGACGATGGGGATGAAGACGGCGCGGCGACTGCATGGACAGACGCTACCCATTATTATTGCACTAGCCGTATTTATCATGGTTGGTGTGTTGCGTTGGCCGCTCGTTCCAGTCGTCTTCGCAAGCATTCCGCCCAGCGTACTGGTATCCTACCTGTTGAGCAGGGACAAAAAGCATGGATGACGACAAGCTCCTCGGCCTCGTCCTTTTGTGTGTTCCGCTCTCTCTCGTCTCCTTTGGCGGGGGTCAGACCATCGTTGCCAGCTTGCAGCACCAGACCGTCGATGTGCAGCACCTCCTGACAAGCCGCCAGTTCACTGATCTCTACGCCATCTCGCGCGCCTCGCCCGGTCCTAGCACGCTCATTGTGGCGCTGATCGGCTGGGGGATCAGCGGTTTCTGGGGTGCAGTCATCGCCACGCTGGCGATCTTCATTCCGTCCTCGGCATTGATCTGCATTTTTGGCAGCTGGTGGCAGCAACATCGCCTTTCCCCCTGGGGACGCGCCGTCGAACGAGGGCTGACACCGATTGCAGTTGGGTTGATCGTCGCAGGCGGGCTGGCGGTTTCGCAGTCTGCGGGGCTGAGCCTTTTCGAAATCGCTACAACTCTCGCCGCCGCGGCGTTTCTCACACTCACAAGGGTTGGTCCCTATCCGGTCCTTGGCACCGTTGGAGCGCTCTATTTCTGCCTGAGTGCAGCCGGCAAAATCTAGTTACGCCCTTCTCGGCAATTGACCGGCGCGCAATTCGCGGTATTATGCGTAAAATAGAACGCAGTTCCTCATAGAAGAACATGCTATCTTTATTAAAGCTGCGGGAGGAGGCAGAAATGGTCGAACCACTGGTATTACGCATAGCCCTTGGCAAGCACGATCACGGGCGGCCGCTCAAGGATGGCAGCGTAAAATCGCCGCGTCTCAAACTGGAGTTCGAGGAGTTTGATCCCCTGCCGAAGGCTTTCCGGACGATGGTCCGGGGCGGGGATCTCGATGTCAGCGAGATGGCGTTGACGACCCACCTCGTTGCCGTTGACCTGGGCAAACCCATTACAGCGCTTCCCATCCCGCTCTGGCGCAGGCTGCATCACGACAATCTGGTTTGCGCTGCAGGATCGGACCTCGGCGATCCGGCCGAACTTCAAGACAAGAAGGTTGGCGTGCGCGCCTATACACAGACCACCGGCGTCTGGATCCGCGGTATTCTCAAATCGGAATATGGCGTGGACCTCAATCGCATCACATGGGTGACCATGGAAGATGCCCATGTCGCCGAATACAGGGATCCGGAAAATGCGGTCCGCAACACCAGCGGCAAGGGTCTGCGTGAACTCCTGCTGTCGGGCGAACTTGCAGCAATCATGGGTGAACGCAATGTCGATCCCGCCGATGTGCGTCCTGTCATACGGGATGCAGAAGATGCAGCACTGAAGTGGTCCGAAAAAACGGGAATATTCCCGGTCAACCACATCGTTTCCGTCAGAAAAGAACTTCTCGAACAGCATCCCTGGCTTGGCGGTGAACTGATGGCGCTCTTTGAAGAGGCGCGGGTGAAATCCGGTGCCAAGGGGACAGCTGCTTTGCCCTACGGACTGGGAGCGACACGCAAGCCAATGCAGACGCTGCTCGACTACGCCTTCGATCAACGGCTGAGTTCACGACCCTACGAAGTCGATGAGCTTTTCTGGAAAATCTGAATCCAACACAACTTCATTCTTGGGCAATTTTCATGATCATCGATATTCACGGTCACTACACCACGGAACCCCAGGCACTGCACCAGTTCAGGGACAAGCAGCTGGCCGGCCTCGCTGATCCCATGCGGCGCCCGACGAGCACGGATCTTGGCATCACCGATGACATGCTGCGCCAGTCCGTCGAGCCGCAACTCAGGCTTCAACGCGAACGCGGCAGCGACCTGACGATCTTTTCGCCGCGCGCTGCGGGTATGGCCCACCATGTGGGAACCGAGGCTGTCAGCATGCAGTGGACCACACTTTCCAATGATTTGATCTACCGGATCTGCCAACTGCTCCCCGATAATTTCGCCGCCGTCGGTCAATTGCCGCAGCATCCCGGATCTCCCCCGAAGAACTGTATTCCGGAACTGGAGCGTCTCGTTAACGAGCTTGGATTCATCGGGGTCAATCTCAATCCCGACCCGTCCGGCGGCTACTGGACGGATCCGCCGCTTACCGATCCTCAATGGTACCCGCTCTACGAAAAGCTCTGCGAACTCGACGTGCCGGCGATGATCCACGTGACATCATCGTGCAACCCGAATTTCCATCACACGGGCGCGCACTACATCAACGGCGATACGACAGCCTTCATGCAGCTCATACAGGGCGATCTTTTCAAAGATTTTCCGACGCTGAAACTCGTCATACCGCATGGAGGTGGCGCAGTACCCTTCCATTGGGGCCGATATCGCGGTCTTGCGCAGGAGATGAAGAAACCGCTGCTGGCCGACCATCTTTTGAAGAACGTCTTCTTCGACACATGTATCTACCACTATCCGGGGATCGAACTGATGGCCAAGGTCATCCCGGTCGACAACATCTTATTCGCCTCGGAAATGCTGGGCGCCGTTAAAGGCATCGATCCGGAAACCGGTCATTACTATGACGACACCAAGCGCTATATCGACCAGCTTGCGACACTGGACGAGCCAAGCCGCTACAAGATTTTTGAAGGCAATGCACGGCGGGTCTATCCGCGCCTTGACGCGCAGCTGACGAAACGCGGGCATCCCGCCAAGCCGGCAAACTGAGATGAGGTCACTGCACTCAGCAGCAGGACAGGTCATCGCCATTCGAGACGATGGCCTGCTTCATCCACGATGGCGGCAAGTCTTCCGGCGTGACCTCGCTGATGGGTTTGAACACCTTAAATGCGTGCCGGCTATCGCTCGTGGTCCAGAATGTCACGATGGTTTCGAGCGGCGGGCATCCGGGCAATCCGCAAGCGACCTCGATCACCGAGACTGTCATGTCGTCCGAAAGACTGAAACGCTCCGCCGTCCAGGTCTTTACGCGCCTGATAGCGGTAAGTCGTTCGCGGTCGGGAATGGCGGATTTGAGCATGGTTTCAACCTGAGGGCCGGCGCAAATGCTGCCGGTACCGGACATCTAAATAGGATGACAAACGCGAATTTGTCAAAACTGAACGCAGAACCGCACCACTGACAGAACTTGCATGTTCGCCAGTCAGCGACGAGAACTTCCAGGGAGTTTGAAATGACAGAACAAGTCTTAGCTGCTGTCCGCACCGGGCCAAGCCAGATGGAGATTCGCGAATATCCGATGCCCGATATTCCTGAAGACGCGGCGCTACTGAAGATGGAAGTGGCGGGTATCTGCGGGACCGATGTCAAGCTGTTCAAAACGCCGCCCTCAAATGCTCCGACCATCATGGGCCACGAAAACATCGGCTATATCGCCAAGGCAGGCCGTGAATTCACCCGGCGCAAGGGCTTCAAGGAAGGCGACCTGGTTTTCGTCGAGCATTATGTCATGTGCGGCAAATGCAAATGGTGCCATCAAGGCCAATACCGCCATTGCGAAAACACCGATTGGCGCAATAATCCGGACGGTATTCGCTATGGCTATACCAGTGCAGAACGCACCCCGCATCTCTGGGGAGGCTTTGCGCAATACGTCTATCTGCCGTGGAATGCCGTGGTGCACCGCGTTCCGGCAGGCGTGACACCCGAACTTGCAGGCCTGGTAACGCCCATGGCCAACGGTGTCGAATGGTCACTTTTCGATTCCAATGTCGGCTACAATTCCACGGTGCTTATCCAGGGACCTGGTCAGCAAGGGCTTTCGCAGACCGTCATATGCAAGCAGGCGGGCGCTTCGCTCATCATCGTCACCGGAACCACCAAGGACGCGGCGCGCCTCGAAGTGGCAAAGTCGCTCGGAGCCGACTACGTCATCGACGTGCAGAAAGAGGACCCGCTTGCCCGCATCATGGAGATTACAGGCGGAAAGGGCGTTGATGTCTCACTGGATTGTACGGCGGGTGCAGGTACGATTCCGATCCTGCTCGGCATCGAGGCTCTGGTGCGTAAAGCCGGCACCATTCTCGTTCAGGGCGAACTGAAGGAATTTCCGAACTTTCCCCTCGAGAAGATGACCGTCAAGGCGATCACACTCAAGAGTGCCCGAGGCCACAGCTATCAGGCCTGTGAACTTGCTCTCGAACAGATCGCCTCCAAACGCTTCGATCTCGAAAAGATCACGACCCACCGTTTCGGGTTGAAGGACGCGGCCCTCGCCATCCGGTCCGTCGGCGGACACGGCGTGCCGGATGTGATCCATGCATCATTGCTACCCTGGGAATAGCCTCGATATCTCATAAGAATCTGGAAAGGAACACCGCCATGGCACATGGATTTCGAATACTCGAACGGACACGCAGGGTGGACGAACAAACGGTCAGGCAGTTTCGCGAACTGCCGGTGGCCAATGTCAGCGATGTCATGTCGCGGCTGACCGCAGGCGGACCGAATCTCCGCCCGTTGCACGCAGGCGGGCCTTTGGCGGGACCGGCTTTCACGGTAAAGACCCGGCCCGGCGACAATCTGATGATTCACAAGGCACTGCTGATGGCGAAGCCCGGCGACGTGATCGTCGTCGATGCCGGCGGAGAGTTGTCAAATGCGCTTGTCGGCGAGATGATGCTTTCGCACGCCATACAGATCGGCGTTGCCGGCGTTGTGATAAATGGCGCCGTTCGCGACTACGGCTGGATCAAGAACAACAGCTTTCCGGTGTTTGCAGCAGGCATCACGCATCGCGGTCCCTACAAGGACGGTCCGGGCGAAATCAACGCGCCGATCTCGCTCGATGGCATGGTCATCAATCCGGGCGATCTGATCATGGGCGATGACGATGGACTGCTCTGTGTTCCATATGAACTGACTGGCGAGATTTATCCGCTCGCCAAGGCGAAGCATGAAGCCGAATTAAAAACGGTGGCCAACACGCTTGCGGGCAAGCTCGATCCCAAACTTTGGGTCGATGAAAGCCTGAAGCGGCTCGGTTGCGAAGGAGTTTGAAAATGGCGACGGCCACTATCGACGGAATATCGACGCGCTACGAAGTTGTTGGCTCGGGCGAGCCGTTGCTCATGTATTCGCCGGGCGGCTTCGACGCAACGATCGAAAAGTGGTCCACCCAGGGCATCTATGCGCAGATCAAGTTTCTGGACCAACTTTCCAAGAAATACAGTTGTATCGTCTTTGACCGACGGGAAACAGGGCAATCAGGCGGGCGCGTCGAGCGGGTGACCTGGGCGCATTATGTCGAACAGGGCAAGGGCTTGCTAGACCATCTCGGCATCGACAAGGCCCATCTCATGGGCGGGTGCATGGGCTGCAGCGCAGTTTCGGCCTTCGGTGCGACCTATCCCGACAAGACTTTAAGTATGATCCTGTTCTGGCCGGTTGGCGGGGCCAGGTATCGAATGACCGGTCACCAGCGGTTTGCCGAACACCTCGCTTTTGTCAACCAGAACGGGCTCGAGGCTGTCGTCAGTCTGGCGAAGGAAAGCACCAAGGCTTTCGGCGCGGATCCGCGAGGCGGTCCCTGGGTATCGGTTATTCGAAATTTCCCCGACTTTGCGGCCAAGTATTCGCGTCTCAACCTCGACCATTACAGGGCCATCGTGGCCGGGATGGTGCGAACGCTGCTCGATCGGGATACGTCGCCCGGCGCGGAGCCTGAAGACCTGCTATGCCTCGACATTCCAACGCTTATTATTCCCGGAGCCGACGCGTCGCATGCGACCTCGGCCGCGCGCTATCTGCAGGAATGCATCCCGGGGTCAGACTATTGGGATATACCGGTCCCGGAGCAAAGCGCGGCAAACTGCAATGCCAAGGTGCTCGATTTTCTGCAGGCGATTCCGAGGTAAAACTGATACCGTTCAGGCTGGCACCTTTGCCGGGTCGCCAAAATTCGGCAAGAACGTTTCACCCCGCGTGGCAAGGAACGACTGAAACGCAGCCATGACAGGCGTGACTGCGCGATCGCTGCGGCTGATGGCAAACCACTGGCGGCGAATCGGCAATCCCACGACATCGAGAACGGCAAGCTGGCCTGCCTGAACCTCGGCGGCTACGCTCTGCATCGACAGAAAGGCAATGCCGAGATCGGCCATGACAGCCTGCTTGATGGCCTCGACAGTTTCCATCTCTGTGCTCGGGCCATCAAGCCGGCCGGGTATATCCTTCAGGAAGCGCTCTAAAAACGTTCTGGTACCGGACCCCTTCCCCCGGTGCAGAAAATGTTCGTTGGCAATCTCTGCTTTGGTAATATCGCGCTTGCCTGCCAAGGCGTGACCGGGCGCGCTGACGACGACCAGCGAGTGCTCGCCGAATACCGTGGCGCGAACTGAAATATCCCGCGGTGGACGTCCCAGCAGCGCGATATCGACGGCGCGATCCTTCAGCCGGGCGATCGTCTCGTCCCGGCGATCAATGATCAGTTCCAGATGCACATCGGGATATTCTTTGGAGAAGGCTGCAAACAACGGCGTCGCAAAATATTTGACTGTGGACACGGCCCCGACCGTGATATGCCCGCGTTTCACGCGGCGGAAGGCGTTGATGTCGTCATCAAGTCGCTGCAAACGCTCATCGATCTCTTTCGCCGCTTCGAGAAAAACTTTTCCGGCTTCTGTCGGAAACATGCCGTGCGGCATGCGCTCGAAAAGCGTCACGCCCGCATCTTCTTCCAGCTGCTTCAGTTGTAATGTGATGGCCGGTGCGGTCAGCCTCAAGGCCTTCGCCGCATCTACGATCTTTCGATGAGTCTCGATCGCCAGCAGCGACTGGAGCTTTCGAAAGGTGACGTTTTTCATTGAGCCACAATAAAAAAACTTAATGGCTGAGTAAAGGGATTTGACCGTCAAGCCTTTAAAAGCTGGTACTAAATCGGCATCTAGCTGCGCTTGAAAACATCCTTGAGCGACGCCGGGTCAATACCCAAGGTCCGTAGTGCCGACGCCGGTGGCGTGCGCCTGTTTTCAACGGCCAATGCACACTCTTTTGCGGCGCTGAGGCAACTCGCCATGTTGGCGATGCTTGAAAGAACATTGCGGAACCAACGCGTTCCAGCATTGCGGTCTTGGGTAATTATAGTCACAACACGTCCTTCCTGCCATTGTGCACCGCAATGTAAATCAGGCGGACAACGCGGGAAACAACGCTTTGGCAAGGCTGGTACATCGATTTTGCATAGCGGCGGAGATTGTCTATGCGATCGAGGTCAATTGTCTGCTTCTATTTGGGGCGGTTGGGAGCGGTCAATCGGGTGCGCGTATGGCCCGATCGTAGCGGCGAGCCTGTCTATCATTCCATCGACAAACGCGATGAATGCAGTGTCGTCGCTTAATCCCTTGTGGGCAGCGTGAGCCAGATAGAGTGTCAACCTTACCGACGGCCGTTCGATACGCCGGGCAATCAATGCTCCCGATTGAATTTCTTCCGACACGATACCGAACGGCATGATGCTTTCTGCGAGACCATGAAGAATCAGAGCCTTGATCGCTTCCATCGATTGGACCTGATAGGTCACGTTTACATCCAGCGACAGGCGGGAGGCCGTCTTATGAATACGGCGCCAGATAATATCCCGGCTGGACACAAGTGCCAGATCGCCTGCAACCGCCTGTTTGAACGATATTCCACCCTCGGGAGTATCTCCCCCCGGTGCCGCGATATGGAGCAAGTCTTCCTTCATGAGGGCAAGGCGTCTGAGACCCGGATTCTCCTCGATGTCATAGGCAAGGACATAGTCAAGTTCGCCGCGCTCGAGCGCGTCGGTCAGGACGAAACTCAACTCCTCCACCACATGCAACGCGATACCGGGCAGTTGCTGTTTTGCGGCGACCACCAGTTCGGTTCCGATCAGCTTCAGGATGCTTGGCGTAGCACCAAGCCTGATGCGCGCACGCTCGCCAGCCAGTGAAATCAAGTCACGGCGCGTGTCCTCGATCCGCTGCAGAATTTCATGCGCACGTTCATAAAGCAAAAGCCCTGCAGGTGTTGCACTGACACCCCTCGAATGGCGGTCGAGCAATTGAACATGCAGCGATTCCTCGAGATTGCGTATCTGTATTCCCAGAGCGGTCTGCGCCAGATTCAACTGTTCCGCCGCTTTCGTAATATTGCCTACGTCAACGACCTTTATGAAGTATATCAGCTGACGAGGTTTCATTGCGGCTTTCAGCGGCTGTCGGTTGCGGCCAAATGATCAATAGAACTGGTCGAAATGCACTTGGGTTGCGTCAACGCCAAGGTCGACCAACATTTTCTGTATTGCTTGTCCCATTGCGGGGGGACCTGCAAAATAGATCTCGCACGAAGGAAGCCGCGCGGCGAAAAGACTATGAGCGACTTCATGGACATAGCCTCTGTAACCATCCCAGCCATCATCGGCTTCAGGCATTCCGGAAACAACTGGATGGTAGTGAATATTTGTACCAAATCCCGGTAGCATTTGCAGCATTTCCTTGCCGCAAATATCCTTCGCCGTGCGCCCGCCGAAGATAAAATCTATGCGTCTTCCGGCAAGGCTTGGTACAACAGCCGCCGCGCGCGTAATGGACACCATCGGTGAAAGGCCCGAACCGCCGGCAATACAAACGATATCCCTCGGCGAATCCTCACGAAGATATGCCATGCCATAGGGGCCATCGAGCTCGATACGATCCCCAACGCGCAGTTGCGAGAACAAGTATCCTGTTGCCTCGCCGCCCGGCACACGGCGTATCTGAAAGTGCCATTCCCCGTCATCATTGCTGGTATTCGCCATTGAATAGGCGCGACCACCCGGTATTCCGGGCAGATGCAGCAAGGCATATTGACCTGAAAGGAAACGGCTCGTTGCCTCCGACCGGAAGCGAAACTCCCGGATGTCATGCGTGATGTCAGACGTTGCAACCAAGGTCGCAGCCTGGCGTTGCGGCCTGAAAAGGCTCTCATACTGCGGCATCAGCCGCAGCTTGACGGCGCAATCGGACGAGGGGCTGGCCTGGCAGCCCAGTCGGCGGCCGCGCGCGCGATCGCGTTCGCTCAAGCCCGGCGGATCCGCACGCAATTCTTCGATTTCACCTTCAAGGAGATCGAAGCGGCAATTACCGCATGACCCGACATTGCACTCATATGGAAAACCCAGGCCTGCCCGGAGTGCCGATCGCATGATCGTGTCGCCTTCGTCGCACTCCCAGCGGAGGTCGCTTCCATTCAGCGTGATGACTGCCATGCGTGGGCTTCCCATTTCTGCCTATCGATGCCTTGCCGAGTATCCGAGACGCGCCGATATCGCTGCAACGGTTTCCAGAAGTGGTGGTGCAAACCCTTCGAGCGCCTCGATCGACAATCTCTGCAAGGGTCCGCCAATCCCGACAGCAGCGACGACCACACCATTTGAATCCCGGACCGGTGCAGCGATGACCCGGATCCCCGGTTCGCTTTCCTCGTCTTCAATGGCATAACCGCGCTCACGGACTTCGGCGAATATCTTCCGTATCTGCTTGGGATCGACCGGCGTACGCGGCGTACGGCGGGCGAGCGGTCCTGCCAGAACGTGTTCGATCGTCTCTTCCGGGGCGAATGCAAAGATAGCGCGACCGACTGCCGTGCAATGTGCGGGGCGGCGGACGCCGAGATCCGATTTTATCGACAATGCCTGCGGGCTTTCCAGATCATAGACATGCATGATTTCGATGTCTGTCGGGATGCCGAGGATGATGGTTTCGCCGGTGTGTTTGCGCAGGTCGAAAAGAAACGGGCGCGCTTCATTGGAAACATTCATACGCCGGCGTACAAGCGTCCCAAGACCGAATAACCCGACCCCGAGTTTGTAGCGCTCGGTTTCCGGGTTTTGCTCCAGCAGCCCTTCCGAAACCAATGTCACGGCAAGGCGATGAACGGTGCTCTTTGCCACCTTCAGCTTCAATGCCAGTGCGCTGACGCCGATCTCCACCTCGTCTTCTGAAAAGGCTTTCAGCAACCGTATTGCCGTCGTGACGGACGACAGCCGATTGCGCTTGGACGATGGCGTTTTCTTTGAACTGGACGTGTCTTTGGAAGGTGGGTTCATGGGTTCAGCATTCCGTTTGATCGCGTGGACAACAGTGCCGTTCATAACACAGCCCTCGCAATTTCCCAGACCACCCATTCGATAGCCATTCCGAGACCAGAATTCCTTTGGAACCCACCACCCCCCGGTCATGCTGGTGCCAATATCTCCGTCCCTTGGCAGCAGCATCTCAAACTCGCAACGCGCTCAGCATTTCGCTGACATATTCAGCGCCCGTCGAAACAACGAGCATTGCCGCGAAGGGACGCATCGTGGTCAATGTCCGCTTCAACTGTTCGGAAGGAACGCTGGCCGAATTGAGGACCAGACCTGTGGTCATCTTGCTGCGCACGAAACAGGCGTTGCCGATTACCTCGGCGGCTTCAGCCGATGCTCCGGCGGATGTGACCATGACGATAACATCCGCGTCGGCAATTTCGTCGACGAGATTGGTCCGCTTTCCATCAATATCCTCGAGTATTGCATCGACCGACAACATTTTCAGCGAGTTCGTAGCGCCCTTTGGTTCGATATATCGCAGAAAGTGGGCACCATCCGAAGCTTGATCCACCAACGACTTCAGAGCCGCGACGCTGTCAGAATCGAGAGCAATGATGCGCGACTTCCTCGGCCTGGAGTTCGGGTAACCAATTCTGAACCGGGCTTCCTCTGCCGTGGTAGCGCGCGCACTTTCACTGAGACCAAGCTGCATATCGTTCTCCTTTGGAACGGACCGTCACCGTGGCTCAGACAGAGGCCGGCGCTTTCCCCTCAATCACTGTCAACGCTTCGGCGGCTGCATCGATGTAGGACTGATCGACAGGCAACACGACAGCCGCCGACCGCACGCGGTGGTGGGCAGGATCGACACCCGGAGGGGTAATACCTTTGTCCTTGAATGCCCGGACAGCCTTCAGCAAACGGTGACGCGCCATGATGATCCCGTTATCCGTCGATACCAGGTTTTCCTTTGTCCGGTCGACGATGGGTCCCATGCTTTCCTGCAATGAGGCATCCTGCATGGCGATGCCTTCGACGCCGGAATAGGTTACGCCAAGACGCTGGGCCTCGCGATCCATGAGATAATCATTGTCCTTGTTGGCGGCGGGACGGAAGGTTCCAGGAACGTATGTGACATGAATGCCCTTGCCGTCGAGCATTGCCTGGCGCTCTTCGGGCGTCAGAGCCCGGACTGGGTGGTAGTCGAAGCTCCACGCCCAGCAATTCTCGTCGTCGATCGGGATCCAGAAATGGCCATGGACAGGATGGTTGCCGCGCGGCGGCACCATGGTGAACGACGGCATGACCCACGGCGTTACACGCCAGTAATAGTGGCCTTCCTCGGCATTCCTGCGGGCGCCGATGAATAGTCCGCCTTCATTGTCCGTGACTTCGAAAAATGGCTTGGAGTCTGCCATATTGTATTTGTTGCCGCGGGCACCCTTGAACAGCGGGTCGCTGTTGAGACTTCCGCTATGAAGGAAGGAAACATGGCTCGAATCGATGCCGCCTTCCATGGCCTGCAACCAGTTCGACTCCTGCCAGCGCTTCGATGTGAACGTCTGCTCAGGCGGCACAAGCGCAAATTCCCATTCCGGATGCGGCGGCTCTTTGTCGGCTGGCCCCATATAGGTCCAGAGAATATCGCCGATCTTGATGAGTGGATAAGACTTCAGCTTGATCTTGTTGCAGAAGCCGCTTTCCTTGGGTTCCGACGGCACCTCGATACATTGACCCGTGTGGTCGTACTTCCAGCCGTGATAGGGGCAGCGCAATCCGCCCTTCTCGTTGCGGCCAAACCACAATGAAACACCCCGGTGGGCACAAAACTCGTCGATCAGTCCATAGCGGCCTTCGCTATCCCGGAACGCCAGCAAACGTTCGCTGAGCAGTTTTATGCGAACCGGCGGACAATCATTGGCCGGCAGTTCTTCCGCAAGCAGCGCCGGTATCCAGTAGCAGCGAAACATGTCGCCCATGGGTGTGGCTGGGCCAGTCTGCGTCAGAAGGTCGTTTTGTTCTTTTCTAAGCATTCAATCCTCCTCGAATCGTCCAGTCGCGACGAAATCCGGCTGCTGTTTGGCCGAGCCAGAACGTTAATCGTCAGTTTCGAGTTGACGTCCCGCTCTGATCGGTTATTCTTGCATCGCGTTCCTTTATACAGAACGTTGTTTCGTTTTAGAAAACTACAGGCTGTTGGCGAGCTAGTCAAGCGCGCGGCGGCAGCAGGGAGAAAGGATATGGACCAGATGACGCAAACGCGTTCGAGGATAAGGCTTTGTTCTGCGGATGATGTTGATTTCGACAGCGCCATCAGAGTCGAATCCGGCGATCTCGTGCTGGCCGTTTTCAACGTCAATGGGACGTTCTACGTGACAGACGATGCCTGCACCCACGGCCCGGGCTCGCTGTCGGAAGGATATATCGACGGCCATACGATCGAATGCGATTTTCACAATGGTGCATTCGATCTTCGCACCGGCGAGGTCGTCGCCCCACCCTGCATGGTACCCGTGCGAACCTACAAAGTGGTCGTCGAGAACGACGACGTGATGATCGAGGTGTAAAGCATATGTGATATCGCGGGCATAACAGATTTGTATAATATGGGATTTTATTAGAAACACGACGGGAGGGATTATGGATTCTCATGCGCGGACAACAGATGGAAACCCCGAAAAGGCGGGGATAGCGCTTCCATCGGAAACGTCATTGCGAGCTGAAATCGCGATTGCCACGCGGCTCCTGAACAGCCTGAAAATACTTGAATACAGTGGTCATGTCAGCGCCCTCTTGCCCGGCAACGAGACCTTGCTCGTACAGCCCCAGGAGAAAAGCCGTGCCGAAGTGTCGCCCGAAGATCTTCTCGTCTGCGACATGGACGGCAAGGTTGTGGCAGGTCCAAAAGGCGTCAAACCTCCTTCAGAAGTTTTCCTTCATTGTGAGATTTATCGTGAGCGACCGGATGTGAAATCGATTGCGCATTTCCATAATGATGCAACCAATGTCTTCACCCTTGTCGAAGATATGCACCTTCTACCCTTCAAGAATCACGCGATACGCTGGCGGAGCGGCATTCCCGTTCATGCGGACCCGGCCCATGTCAGCAACAGTGAACAGGGCCGCAGTGTCGCCGCCACGCTCGGCGCTCACCATGCC
The DNA here is from genome assembly GCF_031455525.1 of Phyllobacterium sp. 1468. Lineage (NCBI taxonomy): Bacteria > Pseudomonadati > Pseudomonadota > Alphaproteobacteria > Hyphomicrobiales > Phyllobacteriaceae > Phyllobacterium > Phyllobacterium sp. 1468. The sequence continues at coordinate 49,859 of NZ_JAVDSX010000008.1, forward strand.
ATGCAGATACGCGCCCATGGCCAGATCGTGACCGCGGAGACGGTGCGCGGGGCATTCATCGATTCGCTTCATCTCGTAGAGAACGCGGAAGCGGCTTATCGCGCTGCCGCCATCGGCAAGGTCAAGCCGTTGACGGACGCCGAGCTTGATTCATTTGCCCACAGCTTTCGCCGCGATCATCACATTCGCAAACTCTGGAGCTACTATGTGCGCGGCGCGTTGCGCGAGGGATTGTTCCCGGTGAGCTGGAGCGAACAGAAGTAGCAAAACGCCGGCGGAGCGAGCGGCGCCTCGCTGGCAACCGGAAAGATGGTCTTTCCGAAATCAAACTACCGCCGCTCCGAGCGGCTGTTAGGCTATGAAGCAAGTATAATATCCGCGAGTGCCTGCAGGCGCAGCGGAAATGCATCGACAGGAGGAATCAATGCACCAGGATCCACTAGGCGGCGGCACCGGCACCCACTGGCATGAACCCGCCGGCACGAAGAAAGCCGGTTTCGGTGAGTTCAAGAAGCAGCCGACCCCTTATGACCAGTTCATGGTGGAAGAAGACATTCCTGTCTTTCGCGACCTCGGCGTATCAAGTGTCAAAAACCTTCCCTTGAAACCGTGGAAGCGCACCGGCGGACGCGGCACTTATATCCAGCTGCTTGGGACAGAAACCAAATGGGGTTGCCATCTGGTGGAGGTGCCAGCGGCGGGCGCGCTTCATCCGGAAAAGCACATGTATGAGGAAATCTACATCGTCGTCGAAGGACGCGGCTCCACCGAGGTGTGGCTCGAGGGTGAAGGACGCAAGCACATCTTCGAATGGCAGGAAGGGTCGATGTTTTCGATACCGATGAACGCCATGCACCGGATCGTCAACGCAACCAACAGTCCGGCACTTCTGCTTGGCGGCACGACCGCGCCCAATGTCCTCAACCAGATCCAGAATGCCGATGCGGTTTTCAACAACCCATATGTCTTCCGCGACCGCTTTTCCGGAGCCGATGACTTCTACAAGTATCGCGAGGAAATCGAGCCCGACCCCGTTCGGGGGCTCGCCATGCGGCGGACCAACTTCATGCCGGACGCCGTCAATTGCGAACTGCCGCTCGACAACAGACGCTCGCCAGGCTACCGCCGCGTCGAACCGTTCATGACCAATAATACTTTCTACTACTGGATCGGCCAGCACGAGAACGGCCGCTATTCCAAAGCCCACGCGCACACGTCGGCGGCAATTCTGATCTGCCTCAAAGGCGAAGGGTACACCTACACCTGGCCCGAGGAATACGGCGTCAATCCGTGGAAGGATGGCCATGCCGACAAGATCAAGCGCCTTGATTATGGTCCATTCGGCATGGTGTCTGCCGCCCCGGGTGGTGCGCGCTGGTATCATCAGCACTTCAGTGTTTCCAAGGAGCCTTTCCGCCTGATGGCGTGGTTCGGCCCGCATAACCCTGGCCGCGACCCCGGCGCGCCGGGTGAAAAGCACACCGACTATACGGCCATCGACGTCAATGAAGGCGGCACGGCTATTCCGTACTGGATGGAAGACCCCTATATCCGCAAGGAATACGAGGAGAAGCTGAACCGCAATGGCGTCGAGATCCGCATGAAGCCGGAATGGTACGTCAAGCCGGATGACACGACGAAGAAAATGTCTACCGTCGTCTGAGCAGCTGAATTCAATGTCAGAGGAACCAGAGGAAGGCGGCCGGATATTCTTCTCCAATATCGGCCGCAGCATGGAACTCGAGGATGAGATACAGTTGACCAGTGTCGGTATCGACATTGGATCATCAACGTCTCACCTCGCCTTCTCCCGCATCGTGCTGGAGCGGCTCGATACACGCTACATGGTTGTAGAACGGACGCTGCTGCACCAATCCGATGTTTTGCTCACGCCCTACCGCAGCGATGATGCTATCGACGCCGACGCGCTCGCATCGTTCTTCGAGGCGCAATATGAAGCCGCCGGCCTTAAGCCTGAGGATATCGACACGGGCGCGCTCATCCTCACCGGCGTCGCTGTCAGGCGCAGCAATGCGCGTGCCATTGGCGAGATTTTTTCGGCGCAGACCGGCAAATTTGTGGTGGTGAGTGCGGGAGATGGTCTGGAGACCACTCTGGCTGCGTTCGGCTCTGGCGCGGTCGCTCTTTCCGGCAGAACGCGCCAGCGCGTACTCAACGTCGACATCGGCGGAGGAACGTCAAAACTCGCCCTGTGCGAAAACGGCGCCATTCGCCATATCAGCGCCATCGACATTGGCGCCCGCGTCGTCGCCTTCGATGCAGACCGGCGCGTTACGCGGTTGGAAGAAGCCGGCAAATATTTTGCGAAACGAGCGGACGTGGCGCTGCGGCTCGGCGCGGTTCTCACCCCGGGTGATGCCGAAAAACTTGCCGCGTCCATGGTCGACCATCTGTTCGAGGCAATGAAGGGTGGCGCAATGCGCAGCGAAACCGCTGGTCTCCATCGCCTGCCTGCCCTGCCGGCGGGACCACCACCGGACATAGTCACGATTTCCGGCGGCGTTTCGGAATTTCTCTATGCCGATACCAATGCAGGGTTCAGCGATCTCGGACCCTTGCTGGCCCGGCAATTGCGCAAGCGGCTCGACGACTGGAGGCCGCGCCTTGAACGTCCCGAACAGGGTATCCGGGCGACCGTCGTCGGCGCCTCGCAATATACTGTACAGGTTAGCGGCAGTACGATCTTCGTCAGGCCACTCGATGCCCTGCCCGTTCGCAATGTTCCCGTCATAAAGCCCGCATTCGCATTCGATGATGATATCGACGCCGAACGTGTTGGCTTAATGGTGAAGGAAGCACTGGCACGGCTCGATTTGACCCACGGCGACAGCCCTGTGGCCATTTGCTACGAATGGCAGGGATCGGCAAGCTACAGGCGCCTCGATGATTTCTGTCGGGGGATACGAGAGGGCTTGTCACAGATCCTTGCCAAAGGTCACCCCCTGATCCTCGTCGGCGACAGCGACGTCGGGGGACTGGTGGGGATGCATTTCGTCAGTGCGGACGGCGTCAATTCAATCATCTCGATCGACGGCATCAAGCTCGACGAGTTCGATTTCATTGATATCGGCGCCATGCTCGAAACGTCCGGCGCTGTGCCCGTCGTCATAAAGTCACTGGTATTTCCCAATATGGGCCTTGGCCAGAAGGGTCTCGAACCAGTCGAACCGGCGTGAGAAAAGTTTCACGCCGATACTTCGACGTGCAGATTGTCATAGCCTTTGGCACGATAGACGATGACCGAAACGATCCAGCTCATGACGAATATACCGACGACTGCATAACCGAAATTGGCCAGATTATCGTTCAGCCCTCCAACGAACTGCCAGAACGCTCCTTGAAGTCCGAGCTTGTCGCTGATCAGACCAAGAGCTTCCACGCCGCCGATAAAGACAGCGACGATGACAGACGCTCCGGTGATTGTCAGATTGTACCAAAGCTTGCGCATGGGGTTGATCGACGCCCAACCATAGGCACCAGTCATCAGGACGCTATCGGTCGTGTCCATGAGCGACATGCCCGCTGTGAAGAGCGCAGGAAACACGAGGATCGTCCAGAATGACATGCCCTGCGTCGCTTGCGCTGCCGAAATTCCGAGCAGGCCGATTTCCGTTGCGGTGTCGAAACCCAACCCGAACAGGAAGCCGATCGGATACATATGCCAGGACCGCGAAACCACGCGGAAAATCGGCCGGAAGATGCGAGCGATGAGTCCTCGTCCTGACAGCAGTGCGTCGAGGTCCTCGTCGACAATTTTCTCGCCGCGCCGCGCGCGGCTGAAAGCTGACCAGATACCCCGCAGGATAAAAAGATTGGCCAGGCCGATAACGAGGAGGAACACGGCCGACACAGATGTGCCGATGACACCGCCGACATCATGGAACGATTCAAGATTGCTCTGCATCGCAGCGGCTGTCGCGGCAATGATCAGGGAAGCGATGACGACGATGCTTGAGTGCCCCAGCGAAAAGAAGAAGCCGACCGAATAAGGCGTCTTGCCCTCCTGCATCAACTTGCGGACGACATTATCGATCGCGGCAATATGATCGGCGTCGAAAGCATGGCGCAGACCGAACATGTAGGCGAGAAGAGCAGTCCCCAGCAATGAAGGGCGATCGGAAAAGGCAATCCACGCCCAAGCCCAGGCGCCGACGTTGGCCGCGATCAGGATGACATAGGTCACGATGACCTTGGCCTTCAGCCGCGCCGGCTGATCGTCGAAAGGATTGGGGATCATATAAGCCTCCTCCGCTGGCCAGGTATCGCGTGTGCTGGTAAACATGCGCAGAGGGCCGTTGTATCGGAAGCAACCATAGAAAATCGCAAAGTATGATGTCTACGCGAAAAAATCTTACTCGCCCGTTTAAAAAAACTTGGAGCCGAAGATGCAAAGAATAACGATTACCCTCGATGACGATCTGATGGAGGAACTTGACAGGGTGATCGCGGCAAAGGGCTACCAAAATCGCTCCGAGGCCATCCGCGACCTGGCGAGGGCCGGGATGAAGTTGACATCGATCGAAACAGGGACAGCGACGCAGGTGATCGGTGTTCTGAGCTATGTCTTCGACCATGGGGCACGCGACCTTGCCCGCCGGTTGACAAATACCTTCCACGATCATCATTCCCTTGCGGTATCGAGCATGCATGTTCATCTCGATCACGACAACTGCCTCGAAATCGGTGTCCTCAAAGGACCGCCGGACCAGATTCAGCATTTTGCTGAACATGTCATTTCAGAACGTGCGGTGAGATACGGACATCTGCATTTGGTACCGGCGGGATTGCCAAAAACCCAGCTTTGACCCGCAAACATCACCCAGGTGTTTACGCAGGATGGTGAGCATGCTTGCGCGCTCGCGTCAGGTTGACATCGTCCTTCACAATGCTAAGCTCATTTAGAGGAACGTTGTTCTTTATAGCGGAACAACCAGCTGCGCGGGTATCGGGAGTGCATCATGAAGAAACTTTTGCTGGGAGCAGCGTTTGTTGCCTGCTTGTCGTTGAATGCTATGAGTGCGATGGCAGCGGAACTCACCAAGGTGAAAATCGGTATCGTCAACGCGAGCAGTGATATCGCTTTCTTCATCGCCGACAAAAAAGGCTACTTCCGTGAAGAAGGTATCGAGGCGGAGTTCGTGCCCTTCGATTCCGGCGCGAAGATGGTTGCTCCGCTGGGAGCTGGCCAGCTCGACGTTGCCGGCGGCTCGGTATCGGCGGGATTGTACAACGCCGTGGCACGAGGGATCGGAATCAAGGTTGTCGCCGATAAGGGCTCGACGCCACCAGGTTACGGCTATCAGCCACTTCTGGTCCGCAAGGATCTCGTGGAAAGCGGCAAGTATAAGTCGCTCGCCGACCTCAAGGGCATGAAGGTCGCGGGCAGTGCCACTGGCAGCGCCTCGACATCGACCATGAACGAGGCGTTGAAAAAGGCCGGGCTCAAACCCAGCGATGTCGAGCGTGTATTCCTCTCGTTTCCCCAGCACATCATCGCGCTCGAGAACAAGGCTGTCGATGCCGCTCTCACGACAGAACCGTCCGCAACAGAAGCTGTGCGCCGCGGTGTCGCCGTTCGTATTATGGGTGATGACGAGATTTACCCCAATCACCAGCTCGCGGTGGTCCTATACTCGGCGGAGTTCGTCGGGGAACAGCCAGATGCCGCAAAAGCATTCATGCGCGCCTATATCCATGCGCTTCGTGACTACAATGATGCCCTTGCCAATGGCAAGCTGGCCGGCCCGGCCGCAGACGAAGTGATCTCGATACTGACCGAATATACACCGATCAAGGATGCTTCCGTCTATCGCGCCATTGTTCCGCAAGGCATTGATCCAGACGGCAAGCTCAACGCCGCCAGTCTCGAAAACGATCTCAAATACTTCCAGAGCGAAGGTCTCGTACCGGCAAGCGCAACTGTCGCCCAAATCCTTGACGCGTCGTTCGCAGATGAAGCGGTCAAGGAACTGGGCCCGTATCAACCAAAAAAATAGCGCGGGTCCCAGACGCAATCTGGCTTGGAAAACTGGCAGGACATGGACAATTACACTCAACAGAAGCGCATGCTGGTCGATGCGATCCTCATGCTCGAACGCGCGGGAATCATAGATTTCAACGGCCATGCCAGTTGGCGTGTTCCTGGCGAAAATCGCATGCTGATCAATTCCGGTGCATCGGTCCGCTCGGCACTCACTATCGACGATATCGTGATGACAGATTTCGATGGCAAGCCGGTCGACGGCGGTGCAGTGCCGCCGATGGAGTTTCATATACACTCGGAGATTTACCGTCGCCGCGCGGATGTGGGTTCGGTCATCCACGCTCACCCGCTGTGGTCAACGCTTTTCAGCATGACAGGCAATTCCGTCGAGCCGGTGATCATGCAGGCAGCTGTGATCGGCGAGATCATGCAGTTCGGCGAGATAGCATCGATCAACACGAAGAAACTCGGTGAAGCGCTTGCCACGACGCTTGGCGCACATCGCATCGCAATGCTCAAATCGCATGGGTCAGTGATCGCAGCGGCCAGCATTGTCGAAGCATTCGTCCTCGCAGTGTATCTCGAGGAAAATGCGCAAAGGCAGTATTTGGCAAAAAGCCTTGGCGAACCAACCGTTCTGACACCCGAGCAGATCGCTACGATCGCAGGCAATCTCTGGAAGCCCAACCTTTTGCAAAAGGTCTGGGACTATCACGCGGGTAAATTGGGCCCTGTCTGACCTACGGGCTGGGCTTCTCGAACATATCTTTAATGCTGGTGCCAAGCTTGCTTGTAGCGCCGATGATCGCAACTGCTATTAGGGCAACAATCAGTGCGTATTCAACGGCACTTGCGCCGGTTTCGTCCTTGAGGAAGCGCGCGAAGAGCTTTGCCATTGTTCGCCTCTCCTGTTCAAAGTCTCGTTGAATCGTCCTCCTCATTGAGTAATTTGGCAAAAGAGACTGTCGTTATTGGTTAATTTTTACTTTCCGCGAACAGCCAAATTTAACTAAAACTTGTATAAAATGAATATATTTCGATCCAATTCAGAACTGATTTGATATTTTGGAATGTCCACGAGCAGCAAACGTCTCGGATATAGTTGGAATTATAAGTACCTAATTATTTAACCGAATTTAATCAACTTCTGTAAAACTAATTTAAGCAACAAATTCAGTCACTTTTCGGTAACCATCTATGTTAGGGAAACCGAAATTGCTGGAAATCTATGTTGATGACGGTTCAACGAAACCATGCACAACAACAGGATAGGCAATCAAATGAACACTCTCTTCGCACGCTTCCTCAAAGACGAATCCGGCGCAACTGCCATCGAATATGGCCTGATTGCTGCCCTTATCTCCGTCGGTATCATTGCCGGTGCAGGCACGCTAGGCAACGGCCTCAACAGCGTATTCAACAAGCTCGGCACCAAGATGAACGGTGTTGTAGTTAACTAAGTTTACTTGGTGGAGCTGCCCGATCATGGGCAGCTCCACCAAAAACCGCATCTTTGTAACCGGGTTTACGCGAGTTTGCCTTGTCCCGAGCATCGATGTTCGCGGCAATCCAGAAAACCGTTTGATCGGCTAGACTGGTAACCTTCTGTTGCCAAGAACCCTGGCGTACGACCTTTGGGTGCGGGCAATCAGGCACCGAAGTCAGATACTTAATCTCTACCCGAACCAGTCTGAATATCGTGAAATTTGGGGTAAGGTCGTTGCCAAAGACAAAGTTCAATCAACCACAGAACGTTGCGCTCTCTGCCGTCATCCCTTGCTACAATGAAGTGCACGGCATCGATGAGCTCTATCGACGCGTAACCTCGGCGTGTCAGCAACAAGTTGGCGAGTCCTACGAGATCGTCCTCGTCATCGATGGTGCGACAGACGGCACCCGCCAGGCGATATTCAGTCTGGCCGCAACAGACCCTCACCTCGTCGCTGTCGATCTTGCCCGCAACTATGGCCATCAAATTGCGCTCAGCGCAGGCCTGGATATTTGTCGTGGCCAAAGAATTCTTATTCTCGACGCAGACCTGCAGGATCCTCCGGAGCTTGTCGGCCAAATGATGGCCAGGATGGATGAGGGCTATGATGTCGTCTATGGCCAACGCCTGAAACGCGATGGAGAAAGCTGGTTTAAACTCGCTTCGGCGGCGATGTTTTATCGGTTGTTGCGTAAGATGGTCGACGTGGATATTGCTCCCGACACCGGCGATTTTCGCCTGATGAACCGCAGGACACTTAATCATCTGAATTCGATGCCGGAGCGCTACCGTTTCATTCGCGGGATGGTGAGCTGGATTGGCTTGAAGCAGGTCGCATTCCCCTATGAAAGGTGCCGGCGCTTTGCAGGCACCACGCATTATCCTTTCAAGAAGATGCTCTTGTTGGCGATGGACGCAATGACGAGCTTTTCCATCGCTCCGCTCCGTTTCGCGTCTCACCTCGGTATGATTTTCGGGATGCTTGGACTTTTTGCCTTGGGTTACACTTTCTGTTCCTGGATTGCCGGGAACGTTTTGCCTGGCTGGACCAGTCTGGCGGCGATAGTCCTCATACTTGGCAGCGTTCAGCTTCTCGTGCTCGGTATTTTTGGCGAGTATCTCGGGCGGATGTACATGGAAACGAAGCGTCGTCCTCTCTACCTCGTCAATGAGATCGTCTCTTACGACGCGGTTAGCGCTCGCCAGGATCTACCCGTTCACCGGCTTCAGGAACGTGTGAAGGAGGTCGTGCATGCTCGAGGCTGAATTTGACCAGTTCGCGTCGGAATATCACCAGCAACACGCCGCCAGCATTCGTCTGAGCGGTGAAACTCCGGATTTCTTTGCCAAGTACAAGATTGACGACGTTGCTGCCGCACTCGCAGCCGCGGATGTGAAACCACGGCGCATACTCGATTTCGGCGGGGGCGTGGGCAATTCGCTCGGCTATCTCAGGGCTGCGTTTCCCGACAGCGAAATCGTCTTGCTCGACCCCTCTTCGCAATCCCTCGACATCGCCCAGAAGCGATTTCCCGGCCAGGCGCACTTCCAGCATTTCGATGGCAAAACGATCCCATATGATGACGGACAATTCGACCTCGTGTTTGTTGCATGCGTTTTTCATCATATCCCTGGCGATCTCCATTTGGGCCTTCTCCAGGAAATCAGCAGGGTTCTGACAACGGGCGGAAACTTCTTTCTCTTCGAGCACAATCCGTGGAACCCGCTCACATTGCATGCTGTGCGCAATTGTCCGTTCGACGAGAACGCAGTTCTTATCAAGGCGAAAGATATGCGCGCGGAGATCGCTGACGCCGGCCTGTCCAGATCCCGTATCGTCTACCGCATCTTTTTTCCGCGTCTGCTGGCCAAGCTGCGGTCTCTCGAGCGCTATTTCGCCAAAATTCCGATCGGAGCGCAGTATTATGTCCACGCGGTCAAATCGTCCATTTGACTATCTGCAAATCGTGCGCTTCGCATCCGTTGGCGTCCTTAACACAGCGTTCGGATACACTGTCATTCTGTTTGCCCTTTGGCTTGGGAACGGTGACGTCGTGTCGAACTTGATCGGCTACGCCGCCGGTCTCGTCTTGAGCTTTGGCCTGAACAATCGGTGGACTTTCGGGAGCAAACAAAATGTGTCGCCAAACATCATCGCAAGATACATTGCAACGTTTCTGGTGGCCTATGCGGTCAATCTTGGAATTGTTCTGGCGGCGCGTTCAATGGGTCTGATAGACGGTCCAATGATTCATCTGCTGGGCATTTGTGTCTATACAATCCTTTTCTATCTGGGATCGGTCTATTTCGTGTTTGCAGAAAACACACCATTTTCGATTAACAGTCGGCATGCAATCAACGGAAGAAGAGAGCCCCGATAGTATGGTCGACGACACCTACAACACCCAGGCGCCAGCCGTTTCAGGCTTCTCTATCGGCGACAACCAGCGTGTCAGGCTGCTCTTCTGTTTCGTTGTTGCAATTTTCAAAGCGGCAACTCTGATTTACGCCGCGGGCGGGCTTTTGCAGGATCCTGATAATTGGTGGCACGTGCGGGTCGGTTTGGACATGCTGTCAAGCGGCACGTTTCCCACGGTCGACACTTATTCCTATACTTTTGCCGGCAGTCCCTGGATAGCAAAAGAATGGCTTGGGCAGATATTGTTTGCGCTTGCCTATTCACTGAATGGCTGGAACGGGGTCACATTATTGACCCTCGCCATGATCACGTTGACGGTTTTCCTCCTGGCATGGTATCTCAGCGCCTCCTTAAAACCGACGGTTGCGTTCGGCCTGACATTCCTCCTCTCGCTCCTCATCAATCCGATCCTGACAGCACGTCCACTTGTCTTCACACTTCCCATCATCATCATCTGGACTGCCGAGCTTTTCCAGGCTTCACGCAGGGAGCAAGCACCACCATTGTGGTTGCTGCCGCTCATATGCCTTTGGGCAAATCTGCACGCAACATTCACATTCGGATTCATTATCGCGGCATTCGCGGGTCTTGATTTTCTGGCGCGGACACGCCTGACAAGGCCAAATGTTCTTGGCAAATGGATTGTCTTTGGGATACTTTGCCCGCTGGTGACCTTGCTCAACCCTTACGGTATCAAGGCCATCCTCGCGACCTTTTCAGTTGCCTACGGCAACGAGGCGGTGGCCTATATCGACGAATGGCAGCCCTTCAACGCTTCCGATTCTTATCTTATGGAGGCGTTCCTTCTATTAGCTCTTTTCGGGTTGCTCGTCTCACGAGTACAAATCGGATGGCCGAAGGCACTGTTTCTCCTCTTCAATCTGCATCTTCTCCTCACACATCAGCGCTTTGCCTATCTGTTTGTCATGCTGGTTCCGCTCGTTCTCGCGGCAGAAATCAGTGAACAATTCTCCTGGGTCTCGGCCCACAAATGGGCCAAGGGGCACCTCGACCGCCTGGAGCAATTTCTTGCCGGGCATTTTCACTCGATTTCAGCGGCTATCGGCATATTGATTGTGTCTGCGGCTGCAATATTCTCGTCGGTTTCAGGGGTCGAACCAAGCCCGAAGACATCTGCGAAAGAGGCGCTCGCGTTTGCGCAACAGCACAATCTCTCCGGGAACGTCTTAAATTCCTACAATTTTGGCGGCACGCTGATTTTCCATGGAATCAAGACATTCATCGATGGCCGAACCGATCAGCTCTTCCTGAATGGCTTCATGAAGAAAACTATGTCGGCGGGCAACAGTGGTGGAAAACCGATTTTAGAAGAGCAGATGAAGACCTATGCAGTCCGCTGGGCTTTGCTGGCAACTGGCGACAGCCGCATCCCTTTCTTCAACGAACTCACCGGTTGGCGACGTGCATATTCCGATGAAAACGCCGTCATCTTTATCCGGGAATGACGAGCCCCCTGTCATTCGCGCGCAATAACATGGCGGTCCATCCAACCTTCAAATTCCCGCGCCGTGCGTGTGGCCTTCATGTGTCAGGGTAGCGATGAAGCGTTTGGTGCGCTCCTGTTTCGGCGTGGTGAAGATATCCCTCGAGGAACCCGTTTCAACGATCACGCCACCATCCAGCACGATCACCTCATTGGCAATCCTGGATGCCAATCGAAGATCGTGTGTTGCCATGATCATGGTCGTACCTTCTCGCGCCAATTGCGCAAGCACATCGACCACCTCCCCTGAGAGTTCAGGATCCAGCGCTGACGTCGGCTCATCACACAGAAGAACTTTAGGTGAAGGGGCCAGCGCCCGGGCAATCGCCACACGCTGCTGCTGTCCGCCGGAGAGCGTCGATGGCCAGACCTCCGCTTTATGCGCGAGGCCAACCTTCTCGAGCAAGGCCATTGCCCGCGCCCTCGCTCGGTCCTTTGGCCATTTGAGGACTGTGGTCAGCCCTTCCGTGACGTTCTCGATAACCGTACGATGCGGAAACAGCTGGAAGTTTTGAAACACCATCCCGGTATGACGGCGCAGCAATTGAATCTGCTTTATGCCCATTCGGACGCCGGGCCGAAACTCCAGCCGGTCGCCAGCGATTTCAACCGATCCAGATGTCGGTATCTCCAGAAGGTTTATGCAGCGCAGAAGCGTGCTCTTGCCACCGCCGGAAGGGCCGACCAGCGCCATGACCGAGCCTTCGGCCACGCTCAAGGAAACATTATTAAGCACTGTGTGGTCCCCAAACCGCTTCTCGATATTTTTTAGTTCGACCATCATGACCCTGCCTCCAGGAAGCCACCGTAGCGATTGAGGCGCGTCTCAAGCCGCGCTTGCAGCGACGAGAGGACCGAACTCAAGGCGAGATAAATCAGTGCCGCTTCAACATACAGAATGAGCGGTTCATACGTGGTAGCAACAATGCGCTGCGCCGCTTGGAAGAGCTCCGGCACGGTGATGGCCGCCGCAAGTGACGTGTCTTTGACGAGAGAAATAAAGGTGTTCGACAGCGGTGGAACAGCCACGCGTGCTGCTTGGGGCAAAATAGTCCGCTGCATTGCCTGGCGCCAATTCATGCCGATCGAGTAAGCGGCCTCCCACTGGCCCTTTGGCACCGAAGATATAACCGCGCGCAAGATCTCCGACGTATAGGCGCCGATATTCAGCGTAAAGCCGATAAGCGCCGCGGTGAACGCGTCAAGCACAATACCGACGCTCGGCAAGCCGTAGAATATCAGGAACAGCTGCACCAGCAGCGGCGTGCCCCGAATGATCCACACGTAGAACTTGACGATCGCAGCCAGCGGAGTTGGTGCGAAAAGCCGAACAAGCGCAGCTATCAGACCGACAGTCAGTCCCAGGCCGAAAGACAACAACGTCAGCGGAATCGTAAAAATCAAGCCCGCCCACAATAGCGACGGAAGCGATTCAAGCATCAGTGACAACCAATGTGTCAAAATCGTTCTCCCCAACAATAAAGGCAGGGAGCGAACCCCCTGCCCTCTTAGAGCGCAAATAATCCCGATCGTAAACGGTTGTTACTTCGAAACGTCCTGTCCGAAATACTTATCGGCGATCTTCTGATACGTACCGTCCGCCTTGATCGTCTCGAGTGCCTTGTTGATGGCAGCAAGCAGATCCGGTTCACCCTTGCGGATGATGATGCCGGAAAAATCGGCATTCTCCTGCTGCGCGGCAATCTTCACATTGGCGTCAGGCTTATGTTTCTTGAAGTCGAGGAAAGATAGACTGTCGTTGATCGTCGCGTCGGCACGGCCATTGAGGACCAACTGGATCGACTGGTCGAAACCGTCCGTGCCAACCAGCTCTGCACCGGCCTCCTGGGCGATCTTGCCGAAATTGCTGGAGAGCGATTGCGCAGATTTCTTGCCCTTCAAATCAGCAAAGCTCTTGATCTCGTCATTGTCGCTCTTGACGATCAATACGGCCTTTGAAGCGATGTAAGGCTCGGAGAAATCATACTTTGCCTTCCGCGCCTCGGTGATGCCGACCTGATTGATAACCGTGTCATAGCGGTTGGCGTCGAGACCAGCGATCAGGCCATCCCACTTGCCCTCGAGAAACTCGGGCTTGACGCCAAGATTCTTGGCGATCGCCTCGCCGATCTCGACGTCGAAGCCGACGAGCTTGCCTGAGGCATCATGATAGGTGAACGGCGCGTAGGTACCTTCCGTGCCGATCTTGAGAACGCCTGCCGCCTTGATCTGCTCAAGATTGGACGCGGCCTGTGCCTGGACAGGCACGATTGCGAGGGCACTGACGACGAGAAGTGATTTCAACCAGTTCATTTTGTTTCCATCCGTTTGTGATCTGCTTTGGGCGTGATCGGAAAGTGTCATTTTGCCGTGGCGCTGTATAGGCATTGGACGCCGCTGCCACGAGCAGACCGGCAAAATTTATACCAGATTTCGGTTGAATGCAGGAATTTTATTCCGCCCGAGATTGCGCATAATTATCCGGTTTCGTCTATGCGATCCGCAAACCCGTCACACCGTGGAAGAGATGCACGTCTGCCGCCTTGACACCAAGCCCGATTGCGTCCCCAGGGCCACGATCCGTTCGGCCCATGGCGAAGATGCAGACCTGCTTGTCGGCGAGTTTGGTATAAAACTGCGTTGAGAGACCGAGTGGCTCTATCACCTCGATCTTCGCCTGCAACCCCTCACCGCCCACTTCGATATTTTCCGGGCGTATACCAACGATCACCCGGTCGCCATCCTCCACCTTGAGTTCAGGGAGCAATGCGATCATCTGGCCGTCGGTGAGCTCTGCCGCGACCTTCTTCCCCTCACGGCTGACAACAGCGGGAAGAAAGTTCATACCCGGCGAACCTATGAATCCGGCTACAAACAGGTTGGCCGGACGATCATAGAGTTCGAGTGGCGTTCCAACCTGCTGGATGACGCCGTCATGCATGACGACGATGCGATCGGCCATCGTCATGGCCTCCACCTGATCGTGCGTGACGTAGACCGATGTGGTCTTCAGTTGCTGATGCAGGGCCTTGATTTCCGTCCGCATATGCACGCGCAGCTTGGCATCGAGGTTTGACAGCGGCTCGTCGAACAGGAACACCTTCGGATCGCGCACGATGGCACGACCCATGGCAACGCGCTGGCGCTGGCCACCGGAAAGCTGACGGGGAAGGCGCTGCAGCAATACGTCAAGTCCCAGACGTTTGGCTGCACTGCCGACGCGGTTCATGACGAGTTCCTTTGCCGTCTTGCGCAGCAGCAGGCTGAAGCCCATGTTCGAAGCCACATCCATATGTGGGTAAAGCGCATAGGATTGGAACACCATTGCGATATCCCGATCCTTTGGTGCCACGTCATTGACTACGCGTTCGCCGATTTTGATCTCCCCCGCCGAAATTTCCTCAAGCCCGGCGATCATCCGCAAAAGCGTGGACTTGCCACAGCCCGAAGGTCCGACGAGGACGACAAATTCGCCATCGGCGATCGAGAGATCCACTGCCGAAAGCACATTCATGGCGCCATAGTTTTTCTGGACATTGGAGATTGTGACGGAAGCCATCGATTTGTTATCCCTTGACTGCGCCAGCGGTCAGACCGGTGACGAGGTAGCGTTGCAGGAAGGCGAAGAACAGGCATGCGGGAATGAGGGCCAGCACCGAAGCTGCCATCATCTGGCCCCAGTCCACCGCAAATTTGCCGATGAAGGTCAAAAGGCCGACGGCGAAGGTTTTCTGGCTGTCGCTGCTGATGAGCATCAACGCGAACAAAAGCTCGCTCCACGCGGCAGTGAAGACGAAGCCGAGGGTCGCGCCCATGCCCGGCAATGTCAGCGGGATGATGACTTTGCGTAGAGCCTGTGACCGGCTGCAACCATCGATCATGGCCGCCTCTTCCAGGTCCTTCGGAATGCCGTCAAAAAACGATTGCATCAGGAAGGTCGCAAAGGCGATGTTGAAAGCGATGTAGATGATGATGAGGCCGGTCAGGCTATTGGTAAGCCCGAGCTGACCCATGATGCGATAGATCGGCGGAATCACCATGACCAACGGAAAGGTCTGCGTTAAAAGCAGCGTTACCGCGACAGTGGTTTTGCCCCGGAAGGAAAACCGGGACATGGCATAGCCCGCCGCCGAAGCGACCACTGTGACAAGGACGGCCGTCACCACCGAAACAATCACGCTGTTCATGAAATAACGCGGGAAGTCCGTGGCGCGCAACACGGTCTTGTAGTTCTCCCATGTCGAGATGGAAGGCCACAAGGTAATGCCCTCTGAATAGAGCAGTGACTGCGGCGTCACCGAAATCTTCAGTGTCCAGAACAGTGGAAACAGTGCAAAAATGACGTAGGCACCGACTGCGGTGTAGAGACCGATTCCACCGAGAATACGGGCGTTGCGTGAGCGTCCTGCGATCATGATGCCCCCACAAGCGACTTGCGGATGCGGATCAAAACGATGGCGTATAGTATGAGGAGCACCAGCAGCAGCACCGCAACGGCGGAGGCATAGCCCTTGTCGAGCGTTTTGAATGCGCTGACATAGATATAGGTGGCGACCGTGTTGGTAGCGCCGGCGGGACCGCCCTCGGTCATCACGTAGATCAGGTCGGCAAATGTCGCGATCCAGATCGTCCGAAGCATCACGGTGATCGCAATGGTCGGTGCGAGGAACGGGAGCGTAACCCTGGTGAAGCGTTGCCATGGATTGGCGCCGTCGATCGCCGCTGCCTCATGAAGTTCTCCCGGGATGGATTTGAGTGCCGCTAGCAGCGTGATCGCGAAGAAAGGCACGCCGAACCAGACATTGGCGATGATAGGTCCCCACATCGCGGTGGCGGGATTGGAGAGAATGTTGGTTGGGGCAGACTGGATGCCGAGGGCGTAGAGCCAGTGCGGCAAAGGTCCGACGATAGGGTTGAACAGCCATGCCCATGTCAGGCCCGAAAGAAAGGACGGCACGGCCCAGGGGAGAAAGACGAGCGCCTGCACGATTTTCTTGCCTGCGAATTCCCTGTCGAGAAGCAGAGCAAGTCCTAGGCCAAGAAAGAATTGAAAAAACAGGCTGGCGACTGTCCACCACAGGGTATTCATCAGCGCCTGTCCGAGATTGGGATCGTGCAGCAAGGCCTGATATTGCGCGAGTCCGACATATTCGGATTTGAAAGCCGAGAATTTACGGAAGGAATAGCTGATGCCGAAAATCAGCGGTACCACCAGCACCAGCATGAGCAAAACCATGGCAGGACTCAAATAAAGCCATGGTTCGAAGGCCGTGGCAAAGCCACGCTTGCCAGCCTTTTCCCTGTTGTGCGGCAGCCCCGCCGTTGTCGATTGCATCACCATGTCTATCGGCCCTCATTAGTCGGCTCCCTTACGCTCACCCGGCACATAACGGTCCGCGCAAAAAGAACATGCTCCGGCACATAGGCACCGGAGCACGATATCGCTGCCTGTTATTTCTTGTTCTTGGCCATCCAGGCCTGCTGCTGTTCGGTGAGGAACGCAGCCCACTCGTCGGCGACGGCTTTCGGGGTCTTTTGGCCCAGCAGCACTTCCTGGAAATTCTTGACTGAAACCGAGTCGTAGAAATTGCCGAGGTTCTCGAGATAGGTCGGAGGGGTGACGAACTCGAATGTCTTCGGGTCATTCATTTCTTCGAACCAGCCCTTGAAGCTGTCAGCGCCAAAATATGGATCCTTGTCGGCGCCGTTGTGGATAGGGATAACACCGACATTCTTGGCGAATTCGAGATTGTCTTCCGGTGACAATAATGTGCCCATCAGCTTAAAGGCGTCGTCCTTGACCTTAGAATTGGCAAACATCGCCCAGCCGGCATAGCCCAACGTCGGATAGGATTTGCCGTTCGGTCCGGTCGGCAGCGGCGCAACGCCAAAGTCTTCAGCTTTCATTTTCTCGGCAATGCCAATCAACGCATCCGGATCCTGATCAAGCATGGCGCAGGTGCCGGAATAAAATCCGGTCACGACCTCGTTGAAACCCCAGCTGACACTGTCCTTCGGCGCATAACCGTTTTTGTAGATATCGGCCAGCATCTCGAGACCCTTGACTGCGCCCGGCTCGTTCAAGGTCGCAGTGCCATCTGCATTGAAATAGCCGCCCTTGCCATTGGCGATGTTCATGAACATCTGCACGCCGTTGAAGCCGCCGGGACCGCCGCGAAGGCAATAGCCATACTTGCCCTGGATCGCCGAGATTTTCTTGTTGGCTTCCATGAACTCGTCGAGAGTCTTCGGCGCTTCTTTCAAACCGGCTTCGGCGAAGAGCTTCTTGTTCCAGAACATGGCCCGAATATAATAGCCATAAGGGATCATATATTGCTTGTTGTCGACCACCGAGCCGAACTGCTTTGCCCGGTCGCCGAGTGTTCCGGCGTCCTTCCACTTGGCCATATACGGCCCGAGGTCCTCAAGCTGGCCATTGGTTGCATAGAGACCCATCCAGCGCTCTGGCATCTCGACGATGTCTGGCGTGTCGCCTGCCTGCACCATGGTCAGGAATTTCTCGAAAGCCTGTCCCCAGGGTAGCGAGACAAGCTCGACCTTGGTACCGGGATTGGCCTGTTCGAAACTGGCGATCTGCTTCTTGAGCAGTTCCGTGCGCGGCGGACTGGTGATCACCTCCACCATCTTGATGGTCGTGTCGGCGAAAGCCGCCGAAACGGTCATCGACAGGACGGCAATAGCGCCCGCGAGAAATGTTCCCATTCGTTTTTGCATTATAAAGCTCCCATTTTTAAGTTCAGCGTTTGGCTTTTGTCAGTGCGTTCACGAGGTCCGCCCAAAGCTCCTCTACACTTTCGAGTCCCACGTGAAGGCGGATCGTCCGGGGGCTGACACCGAAGCGCCCGATCGAATTTGCGTCGGGCGTCTGCTGCAGCGAGGCCAGTGCCGGTACAACGAGACTTTCGTGACCGCCCCAGCTGACGCCGATGCGGAACAGTTTCAGCGCATCGACAAAGGTGGGCACATCGATCTCCTCCGTAACTTCGAAGGAAAACAGGCCCGAATAGCCGGTGAGCGTCGCTTTACCCGGATGATTGGAATAGACCGGATGCATCACGCGCTCGACATCGCCGTGGTCCTTGAGGCGTTCGGCGATGGTCAGTCCGCTTTTCATGTGATGCGGCAAGCGGAGGGTCAGCGTGCGCAGGCCGCGCAACAGCAGCCATGCTTCAAACGGCGACAGTTTGGCGCCGAGGTAAGAATAGGTGCGGCCATTGATCCGCTCGATCATTTCGCG
The DNA here is from genome assembly GCF_031455525.1 of Phyllobacterium sp. 1468. Classification (NCBI taxonomy): domain Bacteria; kingdom Pseudomonadati; phylum Pseudomonadota; class Alphaproteobacteria; order Hyphomicrobiales; family Phyllobacteriaceae; genus Phyllobacterium; species Phyllobacterium sp. 1468. The sequence continues at coordinate 68,533 of NZ_JAVDSX010000008.1, forward strand.
CGATCCCGCGACGACACCGGCAACAGTGTCACTATGCCCACCGAGATATTTCGAAGCAGAATGCATGACCAGGTCGATGCCGTGGGCAATGGGCTGCTGGAACAACGGCGTCGCCCAGGAATTGTCGATTGTGGTCACAGCGCCGTGCTGCTTGGCAAGCTTCGCATAATGCGCGATGTCCTGCAGCTCGAACATCATTGAGCTCGGGCTTTCGAGGTAGAGCATCTTTGCGCCCGGCAAAGCGGCCGCTACCGCGTCGGGATCGGAGCCGTCCACATAATCCACCTTGATGCCAAGATGCGGCAGAAGCCGTTCAAACAGGCGGTAAGCATCGCCATAGCAGTTGCGCACGGCAACGATACGATCGCCTGCGCCGACAAAGGCCAGCACCATGGCGCTGATGGCACCCATGCCGCTCGAAAAAGCACGTGCAGCCTCCGCCCCCTCAAGTGCAGCGATCTTCGCCTCAAACTCCATGACCGTCGGATTGTCGCCGCGTGAATACATCGGCTGGCGCTTGCGTCCCGCGAATGCATCGGCCATCGCAGCATAATTATCGAAGGTGAAAAGCGACGTCTGGTAGATCGGAGGAACGACGGAACCGCCTGGGAAAGGCTCGTCATGCGCAAGCAATGTTGCAGCCTGCGCCATCATGTCCTGATCGTGAAAATACGGGTTGTCGCTCATGCTTGGCTCTTCTTGTTCTGCTTTTTCAGGTTTGCCGCCCCGCGCTTGAGATCGTCTTCGACGGTGGCAATCAGCTTCAATGCCTCGCCGCGCGCGGCAGTCGGATCGCGCGCGGCGATCGCATTGAAAAGGGTCCGATGGTAGGGGAAGCTCGCGTGGCCAAAATCCCGCACGCCCAGCGGATGCTCCCAGAACCGGTGAAACATCTCGTACATGGCTGCAATGATCTGTTCGAACAGCGGATTTCCCGAGGTGCGGAACACAGCAAGATGAAAGTCCCAGTCTTCATCCGCAGACATGCCGTGGCGCACGTGAAACGCCTCTTCCATGATGATGAGCTTCTGCTCTATCAGGGCAATATCGGCATGGGTGGCGCGCTCCGCACAAAGAACGGCGGCTTCTGCCTCGAGACCGCGGCGAATTTCCAGTGTGTGCATCAGACTATTGAAATCATTGCCGGAGGGCAGCGTCAGCGGCATATGCAGCATAGTGCGCGTAACGGCAGCCTTCAGATAGGTGCCACTACCCTGGCGTCTCTCGACAAGGCCGAGCTCCTGCCAGCGCGTCAGCGCCTCACGCACGGTCGTACGGCTAACTCTCAGGTGTTCAGCAAGCAGACGCTCGGTCGGCAAACGGTCTCCCGGCTTCAATCCCTCTCCCGTCACGAAATCCACCAGCGCATGCAACACCGCGTCATCGCGAGATGCGGTGTGAACCGGAGAAAGGATCGGACTGATCACCGAAGCACCACCTGAATTGGTTGGACCATTGTGCCAATTCAGCATGAATGGAGGGAGGAGTCAAATGCTCCCGGGGTCTTTTCGAAATTACTCTGGTTGCAGGTCCCTAGAGATCCGCATGGCAGTTCTTCCTTGCATTCGCAGGACCCTCATTGCCGTAAAAGATGGCCTCGGCTAATTGGGACGGACGTCAACTTTGCGAACACCACAGCGCCTGCGGCCGGATTTTACGCTTGCCGCCTCTTATCAAGTTCAATTGCCTCGGCTCGTGTCAGCCCGATATCCTGAAGCATGCGATCACTCAACTTTGTCAGCGGGTCACCCACCGGTTCGGCGTCTAGGCCAGAAGAAAAGACCTTGCGAACACGGCCAAGCAAGCGCGCCAATAGATCGGGTGGCGTGCCAACTTCTCTGGCAGAAAAGCTCCGGCCTTGCCGATTGCGGTAGATTTCTAGTAGACCAGTCGTCTCTGAATAAGTCATAATAATAGCTCCTATGATTTCTGTGCTAGCAGGACGTCAAGCGTCATGGTTCTGAACCGTTGGAGGGGTTTGATGCTTCCCTCCGCCTTCATCCTGACCAGCGCGCCCTCATAGGCGTCGATCAAAAAGGCTGCGGTTTCATCCGGATCAAGGTACGCGGGCAACTCCCCGGCATCACGCGCTTCGCGCAGTACGGCCCTGAAATCGCTCTGCCAAGCGGTAAATGAGCGATGTAACTCACGCTGCAGCACTTCACTATGTGCCGCAATGGATTGGGATAGATTGCCCAAAAGGCAACCACAGGTAGGGTCGCCTGAGCCGTATTCCTTTTCATAATATTCGAAATAATCGCGTAGACGCCGCAGCGGCGATCGCGTCTTGTCGTCCAGCAGAAGTTGCGTTCGCACCTTCTGGTTGTTGTTACAATAGGAAGCAAGTACCGCGGAAGCGAACTCTTCCTTGCTTGTGAAGAAGTGATAGAACGACCCCTTCGGCACGCCCGCCGACTTGAGGATCGGGCCGATCCCCGCCCCTTCGTAACCGTGGGAAAGAAGCGCCTTCATCCCCTCGTCGATCAAAACTGCTCGTGTATCCGATTTACTCATAGTTGTAATAATAGACCAGTCGTCTAGCAAATGCAAGCCGACACTACGGATATGGACAAACGGCGTTGTATTGGCTGGCGACAGCGCACGAACAATCGTTCCAAAGAATGATGGTGGCTATTTATGCATACCCTTGAGACATCGCTTACCCTGTTCCCAGCCTCTCCACGAAAAATTGCTTCCGATGCCGTTCGAAGAGGGAATGAATCGGCGCTGCCCCATCGCGGTAACGGACCCGCTGTCCGGGAGTCCAAGGGATCCTCCGCCGGTACTATGACGGGCGGGTTCCCGGTGCCGAGACCTCCCAAGCGGAGCGGAGGGCGTGGCAAGGTAGATCACCCCGGTTGATTGACAATTCAGAACGGCATTTCCACCCGTGGCCAGATTTCACGCGAAAGTTTGCGGTAGTCGGTCTTTCTCGGATTGGAGGGATAGGGGGCGCCCGCATCGATATAGATAATTTCCGCGGCCACAGGCTCGAAACCCGCGTGAAAATGATTCGTCGACTTGACGAGCAGAATGTCCTTCGAGCCGGGATCGATGCCGAGATTGGAGAAAATGTCGGGCTCAAAGGTTTGCGTGCGGTTGGTGTTGAGGATGATCTCGATATCAGTTCCCCCGAGACGAATCACCGCTGCAGGTCCAAGCGTAACCCGGCTCTTACCGAAACTCTGCCAGCCTTCGCGCACTGCCTTGAGCACTTCGACACGCGCGTCGATTGGAGCTCCGCCATCCGGCCCGGCCTTGCCACCAAAACGCAACTGGATATGCGCCCCCTCCCCTGCAGCCAGACAGAAGTTCACTGCGATCGGATCCCAGATCGTCGCCACTGCGACGCCGCCAATACCGCGTTCGATGATTCTTCGCAGGATTAGCGTTCCATCTCCGGCAACACCTCCACCTGGATTATCCCAGACATCGGCAATGACCACCGGCTTGCCAGACTTCTGTGCAACGAATGCAACAGCCTCGTTCAGACCTGCTTCCGTGTCGAGCATCGGCATTGCCGTCGTTCCGCGCATCGCGAACAGCTCCATTCCCAACTTCTTCGCGAGCGCCGCACCCTTTGCCGGCTCATTGTCGGTGACAACCAAAAGCTGCGTGCCAAGCTCGGGGACATCTCCAGCCATAAAGCCGTGAATGAGCGAGACTGACAGCACACGATCCCGGCCCTGCAGGGCATTCAGACGATCGACATAAGAACGCATCGGCTCGCGGCTGGTCGGATAAACGCCGATCATACGGCAATCGAAGGTAGAAATGACCGGCTTGATCTCGCCGCGTAGCGCTCGAAGGGCAAGGTCGACTACATGCTCGCCGCGTTCGTAGAAATCCGTGTGCGGAAACTCCAGGAAGGCGGCAAGTATATTTGCATTGTCAACGCGCTTCTTCGTGAGGTGGCTGTGCGGATCGAGCTCAGATGCGATAAGGACATCCGGCCCCACGAGATCGCGAATTTGCTCGAGAAGATCGCCCTCGCAATCATCATAGCCCTGCGCCACCATGGCACCGTGCAAGCCAAGAATAACCCCATCGACGGGCAGCGCCGCCTTGAGCTGGTCGAGGATTTCGTCACGCAGACCCTCATAGGCCTGCCGCTGCAACAATCCCCCGGGCTCGGCCCAGGTCGCGGTGCCTTCGATCAGGGTGAACCCTTCCTCCCACGCCCTGCGCCGTAAGACCACCATTGGCGCCGAGCACAATGTCGGCGTCTCAGGATGCTCGCCCGGACCAGCATAGAACGCCATTTCAAAGCTGGCACGATCTGTTGGCACGGGAGAGAAAGTGTTGGTTTCCGTCGCCAGCGAGGCGGTAAAAATGCGCATGAATGTGCTCTCAGAGAGGCTTATAAGCGATGGCTTCGATCTCGATCTTGATATCGATCATCAGCCGGGATTCGATAGTGGTGCGAGCAGGCGGATTCGCGGGAAAATATGTGGCGTAAATCTTGTTGAATGCCCCGAATTCGCGGGCGTCTTCGAGAATGACGAACGTCTTGACCACATCGGAAAGGTCTGCGCCCGCCAGTGCCAAAGCGGATTTGACGTTCTCCATCACCTGTCGTGTCTGGGCTTCAATACCGCCCACAACGACGGCGCCGTCGTCGCCCACCGGTACCTGCCCTGAAATATAGATGAAATCCCCGGCGCGCACCGCCGGCGACAACGGCACATGTGCATGGCCGAAATGTTGTTTGGTCATGGTCGCTCATCCTATCCTGTCTGCAGCTCGCCGTAGCCAGACTCGAAATACGGCGCAGTCTTGGCCATACCATAGTGCCAATCCACGGTATAGCACCTGCCCGCAAACGAAAGGACGCGGGTCGTTGTCCTGGTTACAATGGTGAAACTCGATATTGCTTTTTTCCATCTGGAGTCATTAATGAGCAAAAAATCAATTGGATGCGTGCATGAATTCTCCAACATCGCATGGTGAACCTGGCCTCGAAGGCAAACGCGTGCTCATTACTGGCGCCGGTGGGGGTATCGGGCAGACACTTGTCGAAGCTTACAATGGCTTGGGCGCTATTGTGTCCGGCGCCGATCAGCAACGAGGTCTGATTGAAAGCCTTCCTCTGGCAAACCGTCTAATTTTCGATCTCAATGACAAAGCGGCCACATCCAAAGCGATCGATGATTTCATTGCGGACCGGGGCGTTCCGGATGTACTGATCAACAATGCCGGTTTCACGCGCGGCGAAATGCTCGATCAGGTCGATGGCGACGTGTGGGAGCGAGAGATCGCTACCAATCTGAACGGCGTTTTCCACGTCACGGCTCCCATCGCCGAGGGCATGAGCAAGCGAGGTAGCGGCAATATTGTATTTATCTCCTCGGTCAATGCGCTCGGTCACTACGGCAATCCGGCGTATTCGGCGGCCAAGGCGGGATTGATCTCCTATATGAAAGCGCTTGCTGTCGAGCATGGGCGCTTTGGCATACGAGCCAATGCAGTCTGTCCAGGTTCCGTAAGAACACCGGCATGGGACCACCGGCTGCAAACGCAGCCCGAGCTACTGGCAAAAGTTCTGCCGCACTATCCGCTTGGGCGAATGGTAACACCGGCGGAAGTGGTGCAGGCAGCAGTATTCCTCAGCTCAAATGCCGCATCGGGTATCACAGGTGCTACCCTTAACGTCGACGGCGGACTAACCGCCGGAAATCTGCGTTTCATCAACGACGTGCTTGGAGATTGAAATGAAACTGTCCGAAATCGATACGCCGGCCGTCCTCATTGATGTCGATCGCGCCGAAGCGAACATGCAGCGCTTCCAAGCCTATGCTGACAAACACAAATTGGTGGTCCGTCCACACATCAAGACGCATAAACTGCCTCGTTTTGCCAAGCGGCAGGTCGAGTTGGGTGCGGTCGGCATAACCTGCCAGAAACTTGGTGAGGCCGAAGTCATGGCCGATGCAGGATTGACCGATATTTTTCTGCCCTACAACATCATTGGCAAAGCTAAACTCGACAGGTTGGTAGCCTTGAATGAACGTGTCACACTTGCTGTCACCGCTGACAGTGACGTTACCATCCACGGTCTTTCCGAAGCGTTCAACGACGCGGCAAAGCCACTCACCGTACTGGTGGAATGCGACACCGGCATGGGACGTTGCGGTGTACAATCGCCCGACGAAGCTGTTGCGCTGGCAAAATTGATCGATGGCGCCGGGGGCCTTCGTTTCGGAGGCTTCATGACTTATCCAAAGACCGGCGCCCTTGTCCAAAACGAGGCTTTCCTGTCTGCCGCCAAGGAAAAGGCCATCGCTGCTGGACTTGACCCGCGCATCATTTCCAATGGTGGTTCTCCGGATATGTGGCGAGCACATGAAGTCACGAGCGCTACAGAACATCGGCCTGGTACGTATATCTATATGGACCGCTTTCAAGTCGCGAAAGGGGTCGGCACATGGGATGATTGCGCGCTCACAGTACTCACAACAGTGGTCAGCCGCCCGACGGCAAATCGGGCAATCATCGATGCCGGTTCTAAAGCCCTTACCAGCGACACATTTGGCATGGACGGGTTCGGGTATATTGTTGGCTATCCGGACGCAGTGATTACCTCGCTTAGCGAGGAACATGGCGCGATCGATTTGTCAGCCTGTGAGGAAAAGCCGGAGATCGGAGATCGGCTTCGTATCATTCCCAATCACGTTTGCGTCGTCTCGAATCTATTCGATGAGGTCATGCTGATTACCGGCAACGAAGTGGTTGAGATTGCACCGGTCGCCGCACGGGGCCGCGTCGATTAAGAGCTCGTGCCGCGGGGATGGGTTTGTTCAGGCCCTCAACCCATTGCCGGGTACGGCCGGCAGCGCAGAGTCTTCCGAGTAGGCATTCAGAAACGCTTGCTCCGAAACCGCATTCCCGAACCATGGTCCCATTCCATAAGTACAGCCGCAGTCGATAATCGGCGCAAGAACCGCATGACGTTCGATACCCACCGCAAGGCTGGACATCTCCAGCTCGGCGGCAAGTCTGCAAACAGAGCGCAATATGGTTCGCTCTGGTCCAGGATGCTCGATATTTCGCTGTAGAGCCGGCCGGATAACCAATGTTTCGGATCTGACAGAAGACAATCTACTCAGACCGGCGCTATCGACCGCATAGTCAACTGCCAGGCGGAAACCCAGTTCCCGCAACGCTCCGAGCGCTCGCATAATCTGGGGATCGTCAAGTGCAGCCGCATTTTTCAATATGACGAAAACAACCTCACCACCCTTGATTGACCATTCTCTTTGCAGTTCCGTTACCCGTTCGATAAAAAGCGGATCAATCAGCTGGACCAGCGAAAGAATGATGCAGACCGGCAATTTGCGCCCGGGATGACGCATTTTGAAACGATGCAAAAACTCGAACGATCGCGAAATGGCGAAGAGACCGACATCCCGGATGTATCCGTTTTTCTCAAACACGGAAAAAAATTTATTCTGCTTGATGGGGCCTAACTGAGGATGCTGCCAGACGGCTGATGCCTGGACCCCTTCGATTGTTCCCGTCTTTAGCATGACAATGGGTTGGAACTCTAAAACGAACTCCCCGTTCGCAATAGATCGCGCGATGTCGCCACGAAATTCCAGCGCTTCGCGCAAATCCTGGATAACTTCGGGATTGTACCAGACGGCATCTTCGCTACGCGATTCTTCAGCATGATAAAGAGCCGCGTTCGCCCGGCGCAGCAACATATCAAACCTGTCGCTCTCATTCTGCTTGGTACTGACCGAAGCACATATATCTGCGGAAACGTTTATGCCATCGTCGTCGTGCGGCGCGCGCATCCATTCGAGAACCTGCCGTATATGCTGGCTATCGATGCCATCTTCGCTGGGATAGAGGCAGGCGATCTCGTTGTCGTTGATGCAACCGACAACACTGCCTTCAAGTTCCTTTTCCACAATGGCAATATTGCGTGCCATGATCCGGGCCAAGGCAACATCGCCTATGATCCCGCCAATATGGTGATAATTGCGGATCTTGATCAAAACCAGATCGATATGGCCCGGTTTGGTAGTCAGCTCAACATATGCTCTTGTCAGACCGGCATGGTTGAGGAAGCCATTAGCCGGATTGTGATAGGCCAAAAATTCCAATCGGGTCTGGTTCCCATGCAAGACACCACGCATCTTCTCAATGACGCTCGCGAGAAATGCAAGTTCTCTGACACGCGTGGTCACGGCTATCGGAGTATCGAGTTGAAGAGCGCCAACGCCAACGACCGCACGCGACAACCGCTTGACCGGATCGACAACGTAGGCTGCCGCGACTGCGGCAAGCGCGATGCTGGACAGTAACCCAGCAAGCAGACCGAGCGTATGTTTCCAGTCCCAGATCGCTTGCTGCGACAATTCAGGGCCCAGTGTCACGGCCAGCCGCCAGCCCTTGAGACTTGGGTCTGTCAAAGAAACCTCTTTGTAAACCAGCTGATCGACATCTGCAGACTTTACCGGAGCATTATTCGGTACGATCGTAAGCTGACCCTTTCCAACCAGTAAGCTCTCACCCGAGCGGGTATGGATCGTGATCTTTTCTACGGTTTTGCCAATCATGCTCTGCAAAAACAAACTGGCGCGGGTCAAACAGACATTGACGGCCAAAACCCCAAGTGGCTTCCCCTCGATACCATTGACGCGAACAACCCTTTGGAGGTTCCAGGAGTCGCCCTCTCCCAGCTTGCATATATTGGTAATTTTGCCTCGATAAGGCGCACTCCAGATAGGCTCGGCTCTCACCATCCCAGCTTGGTACCAACCGGCTTGATAGTAATCATAAGGCATGGTCCGGGCTGCCTTGCCTGGTTCCGATATAATGAGCTGGCTTGAGTCGCCTTTTGGAGATTCAACAGTTCCAAGAAAACCTGAATCACTCTGATCCCGCTTGTAGACACTGTAAAGCTGACCGTTTGTGCCGCCAAAAAGCAGATAGGCTATCTGGGCCGGGATGGTGCTGGCAACGTCTCGTTGCGCCCGGATAACAGAGAATGCGCAATCGGCGTTGCTGCACTTGGCCCGCTCGATCGTCTCGGCCAACGTGTCGGTATACTCTGCGGCCGGTGTCAGCAATTGTCCCACTTGATCGGCCAAATCCCGGGCGAGAAACTCGGCGGTGCGTTCGGAATAGGTTTTGGTCAAGTCTACCTGCTGGTGCTGCAAGGCAAAGCCAAATCCCAAAAAAAGTACGATCAGCAGAACCAAAAGCGGAAAACCGATGATTACGATAACCGGAATGCCGAGTTTTTTTCCATCCGGACCAAGCTGCTCAGATATTTTCGGGCCCACAACATCCATGGAACGCTTCCTAAAAATGCCTAAAGTATCGAGTCGAATTCAGCGAAAGAGCAGGAAACCGGTAGTAACTATAATTAAAACTATGAAGGCAAGGCCACGCCCTCATGGGACGATATCAATCGTTGTCACCCTAATGTTCATAGCCCTATGCGACTACAAAAATCGTAGGGACCCAAATCCAGCACGCAAATCAACTCAGAATAGAGCCATTCGAAGCGGCAAAACTGACATACCCGTTTCCAATGCCTACTCTTTGCAACGCGGAATTGCAATATCTTCATCAGCGGCGCTAGGACTCGGGCAGGTGCTCGCGAAGTCAAGGACACCGCAAACCATCCAACGCCTTGATGACGGGAAGGACCGAATATTGGCCGATTTCGGCGCGGTCGGTCAACGCCCTGAGATAGCCTCCGGGTGAACGGATATCACCGACACGCTCAAGAATGGCCGCGACCGTGATCGATGCATTGATATCGCCCATGATCTCGCGCGCCCGTTGCCATGCATCAGGTGATATACCGAGCATCGAGCGCACCAGTCCTGCCGTCTGCATCAGGTCTCGCCATTCCGCGATCCCGTCGCGGGAATAATCGATAATCTGCGGGCAAGCACTTAACACGGCCGCCAGCGGCATCGGGACCGATTTTGTTTCAAGGGCCTGCCAATCACCGGTTGCATCGGCTTTGCCACGGTTTTTATTTCGCCGGGCCGCGTCCAAGCGATTTCGCATTTTGCTCAGCGCAACTATTCGCCCCGGTTCGTTGCTGTCTGGGTGTAGCTCAGCTGATTGCTTCTGCCCGTTTTCTTGGGCTCTTTCAAATTTGTGGTCTATATTTGAATTCTGAATATGGTGCTCAAAAGAAGAGTCACTGGCGCTCATTTCTTTGTCTGAAAGAGACGCGAGGTAGGCTTTCTCCACTCTCTCCCTCAAGCTTGTAAGGGCATCGCATCGAACCCGGAGCGTCTCTAGTGGCAAATGCCTGCTTACTCGTCCCGAAAGAGCTGCCAGCTCGTCAGCGAATGTTTCCCAGTCACCCGCGCGTGCCTCGCTGAGCCCGGCATCGATCGTCTTGGATACATCTCGCAGGTGGATGGTGATCTCGCTGCGCACGCGATGAATGGCTCGCGCCAAATCCCTTGCTTGAACCGCATGGGCCTCGATTTCATCCGCCCGTAGCGCCAATGGTGAGAGGTCGAAGCCAAATGCATTCTCGATCTCACCAGTTTCGCCACGCCGCGCATAACGTTTACCATTGGGACTGTCACGACGAATGATCAGGCCCGTCTCGACAAGCGCTGAAAGGTGCCTGCGAATTGTCGCGGACGACATGCCGCGGGTGCGCAGGGAAAGCTCCGCATTGGACGGAAAGACAATCAGCGGCGCACTGCCGTTTAGCAATGTCTCGGGATAGAAACTCAGCAATGCTTCCAAAACCGCAATTGTGCGGTCCGAAAGAAAAAATGCCGCACGAGCCTCGGTCAATGACCGCAACAGCGCCCACTTCTCCGGGTAATTCCTGTCCGTACCCGCCAGTTTTTCGCGAGCCCGTGCTGTCTTTTCTTGCACGGCAAACATGGCATGCGACAACGAACGACCGCCAAACGGCGTCGTTGCAAAACGATCAGTCATGGTTCTTTACCTCAAGTTGAGGCAATGAAAAGGCATGCCGAAACGCGTCCGACTCTTGACAAGTCTGGGTGGAAGTGATTCTCTAAAATTGCTACATTGAAGAGGGCTTCCGGAGCGGTAACGTTCTGGGGGCCTTTTTTCTTGCCGTTGTTTCCTTCTCTCTCGTCCTTTTAAACTGCCCAGAACCGGGACCGGTTTTGGCTTAATGCTTACTCGACCAGCCGGCCTTAGCGACTGAAGTCGTAACGCTACTTGTCACTCGACCGGCTATTGTAGCGGGCAAGCAATGTCTCGAGCTCCCCCGTTACGAATAACGCAAAATCTTGCGGAATATGCTCGGCAAAGGTCAGAACCTGTCTTCCCTTTTCTGAATTCAACCGCGCGATTGCGCCGGTGCCTGAGGGTTTATTGCCAACGGCCGGTGGTCTATCGCGCGGCGCCAATGCGACAGGCTCGACGCTTTTCAGGAGCCGCTCAAAGATGCGGTTAAAGCGCGCATTGGTGTCAGCAGCGCTGAATGACTCGAGCGTGATCTCGTTCAATGCGGCCGCTTGCGCGTCAGCGGATTTGAGCAATTCAGCAAACCGTATCCACCGGGGCCGGCCGATCTTTGGCGCGGGTCCGATAGCGCGAACCACCTGCGCAGGTACCGCTGCCGCGACCTGAAGAAACCGCGTCATCTCTGCCTTATCCAGGGATAATGCATCCTGCACAAGACTGCGCTCGAAGCCCCGCTCGACAAGATTGCGGGCAAAGAAAGCACGTTCAATGAAAGATAGATCGCGCCGCTCGGTGTTTTCCTTGCCCTGTGCCAGGACAAGCTGCACATCGGTGAGATTGCGGACGATAGCCTGCACGGGCTTAGCGACGCGTAGAGCAGCGCGCAGGCGGCGATGGCCATAAGCTGTCTGGTAGTAGCCCTGCCTTTCCGGATGCGGCCGAACAAGGATGGGAACCTGCTGTCCATTCTGCCGGATACTTTCGACCAGTTCCTCGAAGCTGTCATCCGATCCGGAATCGTGGCTGAGTCGATCTTCGATAAATGAGCTTTCGACCAGCGCCGGATCGAGCTCGACGACCCGCTCGCTGCCTTCGAAGCTTTCTTTCAGTCGCCGCGCATCCTCGATCTCCTTTGATATTCCACCAAGAGACAGGCCCATGGCTTTGATCGCACCTGACGCTGTCCGCGGTTTTAACGGCTCGACCGAAGCGCTTTGCTGCATTGGGGCCAGCTCGACCGGCTTCTGCTCGGGCGCCGAATTAGTGTCTACCGTCTCGAACAGCGCCTTGAGTTGATCCCTGCGATTTTTGTCCACCATTATCGCACCCTCACCCTGGCCTGTTCCAAGCCTTGAAGATCAGGCCCTGGATCTCAGAGTTGACGGAAGTCAGTGATTCAAACGCGCGGTCATAGGTAGCACGGGTGAAGCTGTCGCGAGACACCTCGTAAAGCGTCTGCTTGGTCAGGCCGGCATCGGAGAAAGCCGTCGACTTAACCACCGAGTTCGTCAGAACGCGCTCGCCGAACAAGGAGCGCAGGAAACCAGCGATTTGTTGCTGAGGCGCATCATTGGGCTCAAAGCGCGTAATGAGATAGCGCATAAAATCGAAGTTAAGGTCGCCGCCCGCTTCGCGCACGACGGCGAGAAGGTCTGCCGTCATGAACAGGAACTGGCTCATGGAGGCAACATCGAGCATCTGCGGATGAACGGTTACCAGCACAGAAGTAGCTGCACAAAGCGCCGAAAGCGTCAGGAACCCGAGCTGCGGAGGACAATCGATGACGACGACATCATAGTCGTCCGACACCGTATCCAGCGCGGCCTGAACACGCGCGAAGAATAATTGCTGCTCGACACTCTGCGTGCCATGTTGCCGATCCGCCAGCATTTGCGGTGTCGTGTGTTCGAACTCCTGCAGTTCGAGATTGCCAGGGATAAGATCGAGACCATCGAAATAGGTCTTGCAGATGATATCGCGCAACAGCCTGCGTTCGCCATCATAACGAATTGCGCCATAGAGGGTATCATTGCCGGTGAGGTCGAGTTCCGGTTGGTAACCGAAAAGGGCGGACATCGATGCCTGTGGATCAAGATCAACAGCCAGCACCCGGAACCCGGCCATGGCCAGATGTTGCGCAAGATGTGCACTTGTCGTTGTCTTGCCAGAGCCGCCCTTGAAATTGGTGACCGCGATTACCTGCATATGCTCGTTGGCGCTGGGGTCGCGATGCGGAAGGTAGGTTTTCGCCTTGGCACCGCCAGCCTCGGCGAGGTGCCGGCGCAGCGCATTGATCTCGGCAAGCGTATAGAGTCGGCGACCGCCGCTTCCAGTTTCCGGTTGCGGCCCCTCGCCCGCGATCGAAAGCTGCCGCAGATAACCGTCGGATACACCAATCAGCTTTGCAGCCTCGCCACTGGTGAACTTGCGCAACGTCTTCTGCGCCGTCGGCGGAAACAGGCGGTTGCGCATCGCCTGTAACTGCGCTGAGAGCATCTCGGCATCCGCCGCGATCGCGCGATCAGCCGGCAAGGCGACAGACAGGGATGCAGCGCCATGCAGCTGGGCATCTACAGTCCGGTTTGTCTGTGCTGTATTCAATAAAGTCACGTGTTGATCCTGTACGCCCGTTAATAGACTGCCGACCGTGCGCTGGAATGATGCGCCGATTCGACAGAAAAACCAAAAGGGTAACGCTGGACAACAATTTAACGCTGCAGCTCGATACTAACACCGCAAAATCTGTGTAACGCCTATTTAGCCTGTTACCCTCAAAAACCGTAACCAAACTGAGGGAAGGACCGAGTCGCGTCAAGCACTTTATAGTTAACGCAATTTAACCAATTTACCGTGGCAACTGCACAATTTTACCACTTCTTCTTCTTGCGTTTTTGATCGGCCGGCTTGGGCTCGAATAGATCGCTGTCAGGTGCGTCCTTGGTATCCGATGCCTGCATTTCAGTTGATTTTGATGATGTTGATTTTGTCTCGGCAGGGGACTTCGAAGTGGTTTCTTTCAATGCGAATTTGATCGCCATTACAAACTGCTTTCTGATGTGAGATTTGCGTGCCTACAGAATGTAGTCCTTAGCATGGAAGCAAGGTCGTGAACTCATAAATCTGATGGAAATGGTATGAGGCGATCTTTTCGGATACAAGGAGCAAAGGCCAAGGAAATGTGGTTCATTTGCGCGCCTTTGCGACGATGTTGCCGGGAAGATGGACCTTATCCTGCGGACACTGATCGGGCTGCAAGCTGCAGTGTCGAACCGCTCGGCCGGGGAAAGACCCCGCCCTTCACGCTTCTCCTCGCATCTTCTTGCCGTTTCAGGCGCCATTTCTACCAGATTCATGAGTTCACGACCTAGATAATTCGCGCATGAAATCGGGACCGCTGCCGTCAAAAGTAGCAAGTTGTTAACCTTGGTTTTCTATTCAGATGGGCACCCCTTCGGTAATCTCACATCGTTCCGCTGCAGGCATCATGCGTATCCCAAGAACAAATTTTCCAGTCAAAGCAGATGAATATGGGTTTGAAAACAGCGGCGGTGAAGTGGTGGTCCACGTGCCGGTTCCACCGTCGCGTCCGGTAGACCTTGCCAACGCAGATTCACCCACCCTTTATGAAAGCGTTACGGTCAAACGGGCGATCGCTAACGCGACACCGAGGCCAGTACCAGTACCGACAGGCGGATTTGATGCAGGCACATCGTTTGCGCCGATTTCAAAGCGCATGTTTTCACTATCCGAAAATGTCCGTTTTACCCGAACACCGGACAGCGAACTCCTGAAAAACAAGGGCCCGGCGCCGACAGAACATACTATGGCACCGAAGGCGGATGCGAAACGTCCGGCTACTGCAAAACCGGCAAGGAACCTGGAAGCAATCGTCGTACCCCCTCATGTTCCCGACGTTGAGTCGGGAGGGTCCCTCCTCTTCAGCCAACCAATTCCGGTTCAATCTCTCGCGGTTGTCGTGCCGCAGAGGCCGGCTGTTGCCGAGGCCCACACGACAGGTAGAACGCCGGCGCCAGCACGCTCGCCGTTGGCTTATGTATCGGACTACGCTTTCTTCGAATCCGCTGACTTTATAGGAGGGATTGCATTGGTTGCGGCTGCTTCCCCCGTCAAACCAATGCCCAAATTCAGCCCCGACCAAATCACCGCCAACTTCCGCGTCGTTGAGCCCTTTGTGACACAAAAAGCGCCGCTCATGTCGCCACCACTCGACTCAGTGCGGGTGGACCACCATGCGGCGCCGATGCCTGAACAGCAGCCGGGGGAGAGCGATACCGTCGATGCGGGTTTGAACGCAATTCCTGAAGCTGTCCCCGCTGTCACTCCCGAGCGCACCATTGCCAGACGCCGAGAGATTGCACCTGTCCAAGCCCCGCTCCCTCCGCGGCAGATTGCGATAGCGGATCCCGTTAAACCACGGAATGTTCCAGCCCCCCGCGCTACTTACGAAAAGCCTCCGGTAACCCTGCTACAAGAAGCACTCACGCAGGATGTCGTCACCATTTCGCAGGAAACGCTCGAGCAGAACGCCGGATTGCTTGAAAGCGTACTGGAAGATTTCGGCATTCGCGGCGAGATCATCCATGTGCGGCCCGGCCCCGTCGTCACGCTCTATGAGTTCGAACCGGCGCCGGGTGTGAAATCCTCGCGTGTCATCGGTCTTGCCGACGACATCGCCCGCTCCATGTCGGCGCTGTCCGCTCGTGTGGCTGTTGTTCCCGGACGCAACGTTATCGGGATCGAATTACCCAATACGACGCGAGAGACAGTCTACCTTCGCGAGATGGTGGGATCCGAGAATTTCGACAAGACCAGGTTCAAACTCGCACTTTGCCTTGGCAAGACCATCGGCGGTGAGCCTGTAATTGCCGAACTCGCCAAGATGCCGCATCTGCTCGTAGCCGGTACGACCGGCTCTGGGAAATCAGTCGCCATCAACACGATGATTCTATCGCTGCTGTACCGGCTCACACCGGACGAATGCCGCTTGATCATGGTTGACCCAAAAATGCTTGAGCTGTCCATTTATGACGGTATCCCGCATCTTCTTACCCCGGTCGTCACCGATCCAAAGAAGGCAGTCATGGCTCTCAAATGGGCTGTGCGCGAGATGGAAGACCGCTATAGAAAAATGTCAAAGCTTGGCGTGCGTAATATCGATGGCTTCAACACCCGGGTTGTCAGCGCCAAGGAAAAGGGCGAAACGGTGATGTGCACCGTGCAAACCGGCTTCGACAAGGGAACCGGCGAAGCTCAATATCAACAGGAGGCTATGGACCTCACGCCGATGCCGTATATCGTCATCATTGTCGATGAAATGGCCGACCTGATGATGGTGGCCGGCAAGGATATCGAGGGCGCGATCCAGCGCCTCGCCCAGATGGCGCGTGCCGCCGGCATCCATCTCATCATGGCGACTCAACGTCCGTCGGTCGATGTGATCACCGGTACCATAAAGGCGAACTTCCCGACGCGCATCTCGTTTCAGGTCACATCCAAGATCGACAGTCGCACAATTCTCGGCGAGCAAGGTGCTGAGCAGCTGCTTGGCCAGGGCGACATGTTGCATATGATCGGTGGCGGCCGTATTTCGCGCGTCCATGGGCCCTTCGTTTCGGACGAAGAAGTCGAAAAGGTCGTTGCGCATCTGAAGACTCAAGGGCAGCCTGACTATCTCGATACCGTCACGGCAGACGAAAGCGAGGAAGACGACGCGGATACTGACGATAGTGCAGTTTTCGACAAGGGCGCCTTGGCCGCAGAAGACGGTAACGAGCTCTATGATCAGGCGGTCAAGGTCATGCTGCGTGACAAAAAATGCTCGACCTCATACATCCAGAGACGGCTGCAGATTGGCTACAATCGCGCCGCTTCCCTGGTGGAGCGGATGGAAAAGGAAGGGCTGGTCGGCCCTTCCAATCATGTCGGCAAGCGCGAAATCCTCAACGTCAACAGGGACACCGGCTGAGGCACGCGCGCCGAGCGTTACTGTCGCAGAGCAGCCTTGATGGGCTTCAACGGTGAGCATCTGATTTTGATGAACTCGTTAGGCGAACGTCCGACAATAGCTGTGCGTGCCACGAAAGCCTGTCCCTGCATCCCGCACATCATGACGTTGCTGGTCTGTGGCCCGTAAATCACATCCAGCGCCGTGTTCGATTGGCAATCCATCGGCGACAGACTTGTTGAGCATATGAGAATTACAACCTGGAGCATGCTGGCATCCTTTGCAAACAGTGGCTCCTCCCGATTCCTGCAAGAGTACGCAAGTTTTGCTGCAATGCAACCAATTTGCTGCAATGCAAAAAAATTGATAGTAAGAAAGGAATGCTCTGTTAGTGTCCCGCGGGTTCATCGAGCTCGCGGCGCTTGATGAGTTCTTCCCGGATCAGTTTCTTGGCGACCTTGCCATAGGCGGATTTCGGCATCTCTGGCCAGAACACAAGCCGCTTCGGTATTTTGTAGCGAGCTATCTTGTCGCCAAGCCAGGCAATTATCTCTTCGGCTTCTGGCGCAGTACCAGGGCGCGCAACACAGACCGCAAGACCGACCTCGCCCCATACCGGATCCGGAATACCCAGTAAAGCCACTTCGCTGATGTCCGGATGCGTCAACATTTTCTCCTCGATCTCCCGCGGATAAATGTTGGAGCCGCCAGAAATATACATGTCTGAGAACCGTCCTGTGATGAAGAGAAATCCCGTCTCATCCATGTGTCCGAGATCGCCGGTGCGGAACCAGCCATTGCGAAAGGCTTTCGCATTGGCCTCCGGATTATTGTAGTAGCCGGCGAAAACGGCTGGACCGATCACGCAGATCTCGCCGGTTACGCCCGGCGAAACCTCGTTTCCGCTATCATCCTGGATCGAGATTTGCATCGCGGTGCGCGCATAACCGCAGGTGCCCGGACGCGCATCTTCGCTGTTTTCCAGATGATGCTCGGCGGCAGGTAACACAGTAATATTACCGGTCACCTCTCCCAATCCAAAATACTGCACGATCACCCGCCCCAGCGTCTTTAGGGCATTGATCTGATCGGTCCGGTACATGGGTGCGCCGGCATAGATTGCATAACGCAATGACGAATGATCCCGCTCCTGTACGGCGGGATGTTCGGTCAGCATTTTAAGGATCGTCGGCACGGTAAACATGTTGCTCACGCGCCATTTTTCGACAAGCCGCCAGGCTTCGGCAACATCAAGCTTCTCTGTTGGCAGCAGAATGGTTTTTGCACCTCTAGCGACCTGCGTCAGCTGATGAATCCCGGCGCCGTGCGATAAGGGTGCGACTACGAGCGAGGCATCGTCGTGCGTCGTGCCCGGCATCAAGTCGCACAGGTGATTGGTCACTACGAATCCCATCTGACCGTGGGTCAATACAGCAGCCTTTGGCCGCCCAGTCGTGCCAGAGGTGAAAAAGAACCAGCACGGATCATCATGATCCACAGGGGCAGTCATCACCGTTTCGCTATCGAAACGATCCACAATATCGTCGTAATCATCAGCAAAATCGGCTTTTCCGATCGCAATGACAAATTTCATCTCTGCACACGTTTGCCGGCAGGCTTCGACATGCACTGGAAATGAATGCCCGCAGATCATGCCCTTGGCGCCGCTTGCTGCCGCCAAATAGGCCACTTCGTCAGATGTCTGCCTGAAGTTAGTCGGAACCCACACCGCTCCAAGTTGGAAACAGGCGAACATGGATTCGAACATCTGGTTGCAATTCTGCGATTGAACGAGAATCCGGTCACCCTTGACCACGCCGAACTCCCTTTGCAACGCCGCGGCCATGGCGTTGACACGGCGCTGCAGTTGCGCCCATGTCCATGTTTTTTCGCCCCAGACAAGTGCAATCTCCTTCGGAAAGCGGCGGGCCGATTGGGCGAGAAGGCCATATAAGTTCATCACCCGCCTGGACATGGGTTCGATTATCAATCCATGTTTCGCAGTCATGTCGCTGCCTTCGAAGCCGGCACTCGTCTTGACCGGTCATTGGGAGGTTGAAGATGGGCGAGCCGCGCTTCGATTTTTCTGGTCTCACCTTGCATCAAAGCAGCGAGTTCCGCTTGACGTGAAGGCTGCATGCGGCTGTCGATGGCTGCAATACTAAGGGCGCCGGCTGGCCGACCATCCGGATAGCGAATGGCGAGACCGATGCCCCAGGAATTGGTAAGGATAAGCCCAGGGTTGAGGGCAAAGCCGTTTTCCCGCGCCGCTGCAACGTCAGCGCGAATGCGGTCGGGATAAAGATTTGGATACTCGGTCAGGAGGGCAGCTTCATTCACGGCTAAAATGACTTCAACCTCGTCATCCTGCATCGCAGCCAGGATCGCCAGTGACCCGGCGCCCACGCCCAAGGGATGGCGATAGCCAGCCTGCAATGCATGGGTGCGAATCGGATAGGTGCCTTCCTCGCGATGCAGACAAACGGCGTAGCTATCGCGGTGGATAGAAAGGAAGCTGGTGTCCTGTGTCTTCGCCGACAGAAAACCAAGGCTGTCGCGGGAGATTTGTAGAAGGCCATAGCGCCGTGTCGCAAGGGTGCCAAGTACGTAAGCTTCCTGACCGAGATAGTATCGTCGGGTCAAAGTGTCCTGTTCCAGCAGGCCAGAGCGTATGAGCGCCAGAAGCAAACGACGCGCAGTGGGTTTGTTGAGGCCGCTTTGTTCCACGATATCAGTCAAGGTGCTGCCGTCATCGCCGGAATAGCTGACAAGGCTCAAGAGGCCAAGCGCCCTGTCGACGCTTTGCGAACCATTGAGACCTGCTACCGGTCTGACCTCTTGCTCCATCCCAATTCCTCGTATTGATCCATATTGTGGATCATTTCATTCGTTTGTGGAACTATGCCACAACTTGGCGGCCTGTGAACGGAATTTGGAACTTAAAATATGCTGCTCATCTTGCGACGGCTTTCGGCGGTGATCGATGTCTGAACGATCTCTACGGCAACCTGGGCCTCCGAAATTTCCCCGCTTCGAGAGTTTTGTGGGCATCGGTCGACGGCTGGAATTCACTCTCGAGTCTGGCCAAAGCATGAACGACGCCATTGCCCAGCCGCTACAGGCCGCCGGAGTTACAGCCGCTTCTCTTGTTCTTACCGGCGGAGCTTTCAATCCATTCCACTATCTTATGCCGGCTCTTGCGACCGACGAGCATCACGCTGCCTGGTACAGCGACATATTCTCGCCGGTTGGCGAAACGCGACTTGAAAACGGGAATGTTACCTTTGGCGAGCGTGACGGCGCCGCCTTTATCCATTGCCATGCCATCTGGAACGAGCACAGCGGCAAGCTTGCTGCCGGGCATGTGCTTGCGCAGGAAACGATTGTCAGTCGGCCCATTCATGCGATCGCCTGGGGTGTAGAAGAAGTGCGGATGGTTTCGGAGCCTGATGAAGAAACCGCCTTCACGCTTTTTCATCCCGTACCGTCAAATAGGACAATCAGCGCCCAGAATGGTGGTCCGCGCACGGTGATCGCACGTGTTTGCCCAAATGAGGACATCATCCTTGCGCTAGAGGCGATCTGCCGGAAACATGACTTCGCCGCAGCAAAATTGCGCGGCGGCATAGGCAGCCTGATCGGCGCACGCTATGGGGATGGTTCCAAAGTAGACGATATCGCAACCGAAGTCTTCGTTACCCGAGGCTTCGTCACGTGCCACTCAACCGGAACACGTGTCGAAATCGTCATGGTCGACACCCAGGGCAATGTCACACGCGGGGAGCTGCTTCGTGGTGAAAACCCCGTCTGCATCACATTCGAGCTATGCTTGGAGGAACTCTGAACGATCCGTGACACTTCACGAGCGCAGATCGTGTTCATCAGGGTAACTGAGACTCTGTAGTTCCCGAGCATCGACCCCGGCTATCCTTCGCAATACTGCTCGCGCCAGTTCACGCCCGGCATGGCGGACATCCTCATTGAACACGATGATTTGCGGGCGGAACCATTGCAGCACATCGGTCGACTGCTTTGAGACAAGGTCGACATCCCCGCCAATCTTCAGCCCGGCGGCTTCAATACCTGCAACCAGAGCGATGGCCGCGCTGCCACTGCAGCAGACAATGCCGTCGGGGCGGTTTGAGGCCGACATGATCTCCTCCATCCGGTTCCTGATACGGCCCAGCGAGGTATCGACATCAATATCGGACACAGCAACCGTATTCGCGCCTCCCTCTTCCACCGCACGCGAGAAACCCCGATGGAGATGCCGGTAATAAGTGACCGAAGGCGACGGGCCGGCAAGCAAGGCGATCCTGCGACGTCCCTTTGTTAGCAAGCTTTTCACCGAGAGATAGGCAAAGGCCTCGTTGTCGAAATCGTGGAACGGATGCTCAATGCCCATCTCTGTCCGGCCATGCGTCGCGAACGGAATGCCGTGTTCGGTAAGGTAGCGGACGCGCGCGTCATTCGGCTCCGTACGTGACATGATGATCCCGTCGGCCGAGCCCGTTTCGACGATGTAGCGTATCGGCTGCATCGGGTCATTTTTCACCGAATAAGGCGTCACGGTCAGATGGTAGGGCGTCTCCGACAGCACTTCGGAAATTCCATAGACCATGTTGGAGGTAAGTCCCATGATCTCCGACTGGGCATTGAGCACGAGGCTGATGACATTGGTCTTGCCGGTGCGAAGACGCACACCGGCACGGTTGGGCCGGTATCCAATCTGCTTGGCGATCAGCTGAACCCGATTCTTGGTCGCCTGGCCAATTTCCGGCGCATCCTTGAGCGCGCGCGAAACAGTGGTGACACCAAGGCCGGCCATGAAGGCGATCGTCTTCAACGTCGGCCTCTCGCCTTCAACGGGTTCGGCAGCACCGATTACCGGTTTCTGATCGCCTTCTGTCGTCTTCATATTCAATCGGCTGTTCAAGCCTTCCTTTGATGGTATCTGTATCGTTTTACAAAAATACTGCAATCCGAATTTTTTGGCTGGTGGCACAAGGTGATCCTAGACGATATTGACGCTACTTGGCAATCGCACAGCGTAGTCACAATTGTTTATTACCCTGAATTTGCAGGCTTATTTGGTTAAGAAATAAATCCTTCACGTCGATTCCGAAAAAATCGGCTTTCGGCGATTGCACTTGGCGGCGCTTTACATTAGCCTACCTGTAACGTTTCAGATTTTGGGAGGATACGATGCGTTACCGTTCTGTCTTGACCGCTCTTGCCACGTCGACGTTCCTTTTCGCAGCCAACCCGGCTCGCGCCGCTGACCTTGAGGTCACGCACTGGTGGACATCCGGCGGTGAAGCGGCAGCTGCCAAGGTTCTCGCCGAATCTTACGACAAATTGGGCGGCGACAAATGGGTGGACGGCGCGATCGCCGGCAGCGGCAGCACAGCTCGTCCAATCATCGTCAGCCGCATTCTTGGTGGAAATCCAATGGGTGCCACCCAATTGAATACGGGCCGCGATGCCGAAGATCTGGTCAAGGCCGGCTTGATGACGGACCTGACCGAGCTTGCTACCAAAGAAGGCTGGGCCGATTTCATCCGCCCCGCAAAGCTGCTCGATGCCTGCAAATATGAGGGCAAGATTTATTGCGTTCCGGTCAATATCCACTCCTGGCAATGGATGTGGATCAATCCCAATGTATTTAAAGAAGCCGGTGCGGCGGTGCCCACAAACTGGAACGAATTCGTCGCTGCAGCACCTAAGCTAAAAGAAAAAGGCGTCATTCCGCTTGCGAGCGGTGATGCGTGGCAGATCGACGGCGTGTTCCGCGTCATGCTGGCCAACCTTGGCGGCAAGGACCTTTATCTCAAGATCATGGATGAAAAGAGTGTCGAAGCCGCTGGCGGTCCCGAAATGAAGGCCGTTTGGCAAGCTTTTGCCGATGCGCGAGACCTTGCTGACCCCGGCTACGTCGGACGGCAGTGGAATGAAGCGACGTCCCTCGTTCTAACCGGAAAAGCTGCAGGGCAAATCATGGGCGATTGGGCACAGGGTGAATTCGGCGTGGCCGGAAAGGTCGCCGGCACAGATTATGACTGCCTGCCGGGCCTGGGTGTTCATCCCGTCCTCGACACAGGAGGCGACGCCTTCTATTTTCCGAAAAACGCAAACCCCGAGATCACAAAAGCACAACTGAAGCTTGCCAGCATGCTTGTCTCCAAGGAGACGCAGGTTGCATTTAACCTCGCCAAGGGTTCGCTGCCGATCCGTGGCGACGTTGACATGCAGACTGCCAATGCATGCATGCAAAAGGGCATAAAGATATTGGCGGACAGCAACAATG
The DNA here is from genome assembly GCF_031455525.1 of Phyllobacterium sp. 1468. Lineage (NCBI taxonomy): Bacteria > Pseudomonadati > Pseudomonadota > Alphaproteobacteria > Hyphomicrobiales > Phyllobacteriaceae > Phyllobacterium > Phyllobacterium sp. 1468. The sequence goes on from NZ_JAVDSX010000008.1 coordinate 91,737, forward strand.
TGCTGCCTTCATACGAACAGGCTTTCTCCTCCGACACGCAGGGTCAGATCGAAGATCTGACGACGGAGTTCTTCGCCGACAAAAACATGACGGTCGAGGATGCTCAGGCCCGCTATGTCGAGATCATCGGCGAAGCAAAATAATCCGAACGATTACCGTAGCAGCGATGCCGGCCTGCTGGGTCCGGCATCCAGTGACAGGAATGGAGACTTCGATGGCTGGGAGCCGGCGCCCGTTTGCCCCCTTACGCAATCTGAATGCCAAAATCGCGGCGGTACCGATGATCGTCACGGTGCTTGTTGTGTTCATCGGCTGCACATTGTGGACCGTCGTTTATTCCTTCACATCCTCGCGTTCCCTGCCAACGCTGGATTTCGTCGGGATGGATCAATATGTGCGGCTTTTCCGGACGTCGCGCTGGACCATTTCCCTGAAGAATCTCGCCATCTTCGGTGTTTTGTCTTTGAGCTTTTCGCTGGTTCTAGGATTTATCCTCGCCGCACTGATGGATCAGAAAATCCGCTTCGAAAATACCTTCCGCACCATATTTCTCTACCCGCACGCTCTATCGTTCATCGTTACCGGCCTTGTCTGGCAGTGGATACTCACCCCGGCCTATGGCGTGCAAAAGGTCGTTCGCGACCTCGGTTTTGAAACCTTCAATTTCCCTATCCTGACTGATGGCCGTTTTGCCATCTATGCCATTGTGATTGCGGGTCTGTGGCAGGGCACGGGCCTTGTCATGGCACTGATGCTCGCGGGTCTTCGCGGCGTTGACGGTGAAATCTGGAAAGCCGCGCGCGTTGACGGGATACCGGCGTGGAAAACCTACCTTTTCATTGTCATTCCGATGATGCGACCTGTCTTCATCACCACGCTCGTCATCATTTCGGCGGCGATCGTCAAGGTCTATGATCTCGTCGTCGCGCTGACGAATGGCGGGCCAGGCATCTCCTCCGAGGTTCCCGCCAAATACGTTTACGATCTCATGTTCTCGCGCGGCAATCTGGGTCAGGGCCTCGCCGCCTCGACGATCATGCTCACGACAGTTCTGATTATCCTCGTGCCTTGGGCACTGATGGAATTCCGACCCCGATATCGAAAGGGAGAAGTCTCGAAATGAACTCGTCCCTCTCCAGCGCAGAACCGCAAGGAAGTCGCCCCAAGCGTTTCCTGTCGCCCGCATCGATCATGATTTATTCAGCGCTATTGATTGCGGCCATTTACTACCTCATTCCCCTCTATGTGATGGTCATGACTTCACTGAAGGGTATGCCCGAGATTCGACTGGGAAACATTTTCTCTCCGCCGGTCGAGGTTACCTTCCAACCCTGGGCGACGGCCTGGAACAGTGCCTGCACGGGTCTTTACTGCGAAGGTATCAAGGTCGGCTTCTTCAACTCCATGAAGATCCTGGTCCCAAGTGTGATCTTCTCGATCATCATCGCTTCAGTGAATGGCTATGCCCTCTCCAACTGGCGCTTCAAAGGCTCGGAGCTTTTCTTCACGGCGTTGATTTTCGGCGCCTTTATCCCCTATCAGGTGATGCTCTACCCCCTCGTCATCATCACGCGACAACTCGGCATCTTCGGAACTCTGACGGGTGTCATCGTCATCCACACCATCTTCGGCATGCCGATTCTTACTCTCCTTTTCCGCAATTACTTCGTCTCGCTACCCCCGGAGCTTTTCAAAGCAGCACGCGTGGACGGAGCCGGGTTCTGGCGCATCTTCCTGCAGATCATGCTGCCGATGTCCCTACCGATTTTCGTCGTCGCAGTGATCCTCCAGGTGACCGGCATCTGGAATGACTTCCTCTTCGGCGTGATCTTTGCCGGCACCAAGAATTTCCCGATGACCGTGCAACTCAATAACATCGTCAATTCGACGCAAGGGGTGAAGGAATACAACGTCAACATGGCGGCGACTATTCTCACCGGTGCGGTGCCACTCCTCGTTTATTTCTTTTCAGGTAAGTATTTCGTCAGAGGCATCGCCGCTGGCGCCGTAAAAGGGTGACCTCAGTGCACAGTGTTTCAATCAAGAATCTCTCGCTCAATTTCGGCTCGATCGACGTTTTGAAAAACCTCAATATCGAGGTTGCAGACGGCGAATTCCTCGTGCTCCTCGGGCCGTCCGGTTGCGGAAAATCCACCCTGCTCAATTGCATCGCCGGACTGCTCGAAATTTCCGACGGACAAATTTTCATCAAGGGCAAGAATGTGACTTGGGAGGAGCCCAAGGATCGCGGCATCGGCATGGTCTTCCAGTCCTATGCGCTTTACCCGCAAATGACTGTCGAGAAGAACCTTTCATTCGGGTTGCGGGTGGCTGGATTGCCCGCTGCGGATATCCAGAAGCGCATCGCGCAAGCGGCCGAAATCTTGCAGATCGGCTCACTGCTGCAACGTAAACCTGCCGAATTGTCCGGCGGCCAGCGCCAGCGCGTTGCCATCGGCCGCGCCTTGGTTCGCGACGTCGACGTGTTCCTTTTCGATGAGCCTCTTTCCAATCTCGATGCGAAGTTGCGCTCCGAACTCCGCGTCGAGATCAAGCGGCTGCACCACAAACTCGCCAATACCATGATCTACGTCACACATGACCAGATCGAGGCCTTGACCTTGGCGGATCGTATTGCGGTCATGAAGGGCGGCCTGATCCAGCAGCTTGATGATCCGCTGACGATCTATAACAAGCCGCGCAACCTCTTTGTCGCAAGTTTCATTGGCTCACCCGCCATGAACTTCCTCAAAGGCGAGATCGCAGGAACCAACGACTCCGTTGTCTTCCGGGTCGCCGATCTTGATATTTCGCTTGCAGGATATGAAGCGCAAAACCCTTTGGCGCCCGGCCATTCAGTCACCTTCGGCTTCCGACCGGAACACATCGCTATCAGTGACCAACCAGGTCCCGCCGGCCGCTCCTGCGAGGCAGTCGTGGATCTCGATGAGCCAATGGGCGCCGACAGCCTTGTTTGGCTAAAGGTTGCGGGAAAAGCCATCTCGGTTCGCGTCGATTCCGGCAGGCGCTACCAGCCCGGTGAAAGGGTATTCCTGACATTCAATCCCGCCATGGCCTCGCTTTTCGATGCCGGAACAGAAAATCGCCTTTGAACTTCCCAAGCATCATGGAGAAATGAAGTGACCGACTTTTCCTATCAACTCTACAGCTCCCGTAATTTTCCGCCACTCGACCAGACGCTCGAAATGTTGAAGCGCAATGGTTATGCGCAGGTCGAAGGCTATGGTGGCGTTTATGCCGACCCCAAGGCAACGAGAGCCGCACTTGATGCCAACGGGCTGACAATGCCATCGGGCCATTTCAGCATCGACCTTCTGGAAAAAGAGCAGCAAAAGGTCCTCGAAATCGCTGACACGCTTGGTATGAAGGCTATCTATTGTCCGCACCTCGCCCTGGACCTTCGTCCAACCGATGCGGCGGGCTGGTCAGCCTTCGGCGAGCGGCTCGAAGCGGCATATTCCACCTACAGCAAAGCGGGATATGTTTTCGGCTGGCACAATCACGACTTCGAGTTTGAGGCGCTGCCTGACGGCTCTATTCCGCAAAAGCTGATCTTCGACGCAGCCCCCAGCATTTCGTGGGAAGCCGACATTGCCTGGATCATCCGTGGCGGCGCCGATCCGTTCCAGTGGATCGAAAGCTACGGCTCGCGCATCAGTGCGGTACATGTCAAGGATATCGCTGCTGCGGGTCAGAATACCAGTGAGGATGGCTGGGCTGACGTCGGGTATGGAACTGTCGACTGGAAGGCGCTGACATCAACACTCAAAGACACACCGGTACAGTACTTTATCATGGAACATGACAATCCATCGGATGATGAGCGGTTCGCACGCCGCTCGATCGCTACCGCAATGACATTCTAAGGAACATGGTCATGGCTAGAACACTTGGCATCGGCATTATCGGTGCCGGCAATATCTCGGCGACGTATCTGCGATTAGCGTCACTCTTCAAGGGCATCGAAATCCGCGCCATCGCCGACATCAACAACACCGCAGCCACGGCTCGCGCTGCCGAATACGGAACCGAGGCGCGCACTATTGATGGCCTGCTTTCCAGCGACGATATCGATCTCGTGGTCAACCTGACCGTACCGGATGCCCACTTTGACGTCTCGAAGCAAATCCTCTCCGCCGGCAAACATCTTTATTCGGAAAAGCCGCTAACGCTCTCGCTGAAGGACGGGCTGGAATTGCAAAAGCTCGCCGCAAAGAAAAACCTGAAGGCGGGTTGCGCGCCCGACACTTTTCTCGGCGGCGCGCATCAATTGGCACGCAAACTGGTCGATGATGGACAGGTCGGCACCATCACTTCGGGCACGGCACACGTTATGAGCCACGGCATGGAGCACTGGCATCCCAATCCTGACTTTTTCTTCCGTCCGGGTGGTGGCCCCATCCTCGATCTCGGACCGTACTACATTGCCAATCTGATCAACCTCATCGGCCCAATAAAGCGCGTCGCAGCACTGACATCTATGGCTACGCCTACCCGCACCATCTCCAGCGAACCACGCAAGGGCGAGACAATAAAGGTGACTACGCCAACAACCATCCAAGCGTTGCTCGAATTCGAAAGTGGCGCATCGGTTACCCTGTCTGCAAGTTGGGACGTATGGGCTCATCACCATCCCAATATGGAACTCTACGGTACTGACGGCTCGATCTTCCTGCCCGATCCGAACTTCTTCGGCGGTGAGGTCAAGTTGGCAAAACCAGGAAAGAAGGCAAAAGCGGTCAAGCCATGGGCGCATCCTTTCGGTACGCCCAACCAGAAGGACCCCACCGGCATGATGGCCAACTACCGCACCGCAGGTCTTGCCGACATGACCGCCGCAATCCTGCAGGGGCGCGACGACATACGCTGTTCGCTGGAGCGCGCCTTGCACGGGGTGGATGTGATGGTCTCCATTCTCCGCTCCGGTGAGGAGAAGAAGTTCATCGACATCAAGACAAGTTGCTCACGGCCCCAGGCACTCGGCGTCACAGAAGCCAAATCGCTGTTGAAAAAGACGTAGCTCTCGGCCTCGAAGCGATTGCGGTCATGCTCGGGCGGTCCTATGGTCGCCGCCCGATCATGATTTATGGGAATGCCTCGTGACTGCCAGTGCTGCCAACACCGCCCGTATCGCTCGTCTTATCGCCGCCGAGATACACGCACGACCCGAACAGGCCAATGCGGCGATCGAACTTCTTGATGGCGGCGCAACGGTCCCCTTCATAGCGCGCTATCGCAAGGAAGTTACGGGCGGGCTCGACGATACGCAGCTGCGCACGCTGGACGAACGGCTCATCTATCTGCGCGAACTCGATGCGCGCCGTGACACGATCATCGAATCGATCCGCAGCCAGGGCAAGCTCACCGATGATCTTGAAGGCAAGATAGCCGGCGCAGTCACCAAGGCGGAGCTGGAGGATATTTATCTGCCCTACAAGCCCAAGCGGCGAACAAAGGCCGAGATTGCCCGCGAACGCGGGCTTGGCCCCCTGGCGGAAACAATCTTGTCAGACCGGCGCAGCATTCCTTCCGAGCTAGCCACGCGTTTCCTGAACGACGACGTTCCCGATGTGAAGGCTGCGCTCGACGGGGCCCGGGATATTCTTGTCGAGACCTTTTCGGAGAATGCCGAACTCGTCGGTCGTTTGCGCAAGTACATGCAAGATCGTGCGGTTCTCCGCGCCAAGGTAGTAGACGGCAAGCAGGAGGTAGGAGCGAAGTTTTCGGACTACTTCAGTCATTCTGAGCGATGGGCAACGGTCCCCAGCCATCGCGCACTTGCCATGCTGCGCGGCCGCAACGAAGAGGTGCTGTCGCTCGAACTTGAAGTCGACGCTGAAGATACTGCCGCGATTAAACCAGTCGAGCGAATGATCGCCGACGCCTATTCAGTCCACGCCAACGGCACTGCGGCTGACAACTGGTTGATGGAGGTGGTACGCTGGACATGGCGCATTCGCCTGTCACTCAATCTCTCCGTCGATCTTATGACTGCATTGCGTGAACGCGCCGAGGAAGAAGCCATCCACGTCTTCGCCCGCAATCTGAAGGATTTGCTGTTGGCCGCACCCGCAGGCTCGCGCGCAACGATGGGTCTCGATCCAGGCATTCGTACAGGCGTGAAGGTTGCTGTCATCGACGGCACTGGCAAACTTCTCGACACCACGACCGTGTACCCCTTCCCGCCGCGCAATGATGTGCGCGGAACACAGGCCGAGCTGGCAAAGCTCATTGTCAGGCACAAGATCGAACTTATCGCGATTGGCAACGGCACCGGGAGTCGCGAGACCGAACGTCTCGTCGCCGATCTGTTGGCAGACATGCCACCGCCCAAACCGCTGAAAGTGATCGTCAGTGAAGCCGGAGCTTCGGTCTATTCCGCATCGGCCACTGCGGCTGCGGAATTCCCCGGACTGGACGTGTCGCTTCGCGGTGCCGTCTCCATTGCCCGTCGCTTGCAGGATCCGCTGGCGGAACTCGTCAAGATTGAGCCAAAATCCATCGGCGTAGGCCAATACCAGCACGATGTCGACCAGTACCGTCTTGCGCGGTCGCTCGAAGGCGTCGTCGAGGATGCGGTGAATGCCGTCGGCGTTGATCTCAACACCGCTTCGGCTTCTTTGCTCGCGCGCATTTCCGGCCTCGGTACGTCACTTGCTGAAGCGATTATCGCCTATCGCGACGAGGTTGGCCCATTCAAAACCCGCCGCGACCTCCTGAAAGTCGCTCGCCTCGGGCCCCGCGCCTTTGAACAATGCGCCGGCTTCCTGCGCATTCCAGATGGTACCGAGCCGCTCGATGCCTCTGCCGTCCATCCCGAAGCCTACGGCGTTGCCAAGAAAATCGTGAGCGCTTGCGGTCGCGATGTCAGGTCACTGATGAACGACAGCAGCGCATTGAAGGCGCTCGATCCTCGCGTCTTCGTCGATGAACGTTTTGGCCTGCCGACAGTGCGGGATATCATTGCTGAACTCGAAAAGCCTGGCCGAGATCCCCGTCCGGAATTCAAAACGGCGTCGTTTGCCGACGGCATCGACAACATAAAGGATCTGAAGCCCGGAATGCTCTTGGAGGGAACGGTTACCAACGTTGCCGCTTTCGGTGCGTTCGTCGATATCGGCGTGCACCAGGACGGTCTTGTTCACTTGTCGCAATTGGCGGATCGCTTTGTCAAAGACGCACACGAGGTAGTCAAGGCTGGGGATGTCGTCAAAGTACGCGTTGTCGATGTCGATCCCAAGCGCAACCGTATTGGTCTAACGATGCGAAAGGATGGTGGGGCAAATGAGACGTCACGCAGTTCCCGTCCCGTCGACAAGCCACCGCGCACCGCTGCTCCTGCGTCAGGGGGCCAGAAGCCACAACCTTCGGCACAGGGCGCTTTCGGCGCAGCTCTGGCAGATGCACTGCGCAAGAAATAGCCGGACAACTATAGGAGAATAACCGTGGATATCCGCACAATAGGCAAGACGCCACTCGCAGTAACGCAATTCGGATTTGGTGGCGCGGCGATCGGCGGATTGTACCGGGAATGTACTCAGGAAGCCGCGATGGAGACGTTGCAGACGGCGTGGGATGCGGGAATGCGTTATTTTGACACCGCGCCCTTCTACGGCTTCGGTCTATCCGAACGGCGGACGGGCGATTTTCTGCGCAGTAAGCCGCGGGAGACCTATGTGCTTTCTACTAAGGTCGGCCGCTTGTTGCGGCCCGTACCGGAAAATCAGGTTCCGGACTACTCTTATGTCAATCCGCTGCCCTTCACGGTTGACTACGACTACAGTTATGACGGGATCATGCGTGCTTTCGAGTTCAGTTATGCACGGCTTGGACTGAACAAGATCGACATACTCTATGTTCACGATATTGGCGTCTATACGCATGGCGTGGAGAAAAATACCGTCTATCAACGTCAGCTGCTGGACAGCGGCATGCGCGCATTGGACGAACTAAAGACGTCCGGAGCAATCTCCGCTTATGGTCTCGGTGTCAATGAGGTGGAAGTCTGCCTCGACGTGATTGCCCGGAGCCCGATTGACTGCATCCTGCTTGCAGGCCGTTATTCACTTTTGGATCGCGCGGCCGAGCGCGGATTGCTCGAAGTCTGTCGTGAACGAAAGATTTCACTAGTAATCGGCGGGGTCTTTAATTCCGGCATTCTGGCAACGGGGCCGGTTCCGGGTGCAAATTTCGACTATGGTCCTGCCTCAGATGATATTCTCGGTCGCGTTCGTTCCATGCAGAAGATCGCAGAAGCCAATTCGATCCCACTTGCCGCCGCGGCGATGCAATTCCCGTTGCGCGAGCCCGTCGTCGCTAACGTTCTGATCGGCACAGCCAAGCCCTCGAGCCTTACCCGGAACATGGAATTGCTGAAGGTAGATGTGCCGGACTCGGTCTACGCCGCAGTCGAACCGTTTACAATTCGATGAGGGCCCGTTGTGGCGGTTGCACCGCCACAACGGGACGAATTTATGCTGCTATTCGACGGCTATTGACCAGATCCACAAGCTTTAGCGCGCGCGCAAGACTGTCCGCCTGCTCGGTGGCGAAACGGTTTTCCGTAATTTCCATGATCAACGTCGTATCCGGCAGGAATGTAAGTTCCGAGAATATCTCTTCCCAGGGAATGTCGCCCCAGCCAATCGGCAAATGCAGGTCGCCGATGCCAAGTGCAGTCGCCTCCGCCGGATGGTAGAACTTCGCCATGCTGTATGGCCGGCCAAAGCTGTCATGAACATGCAGGTGTCCGGTGACCGGAGCCATTGCCTTGATCTGTTCGCGCCAATCGAGGCCTAGTCGCGTGCATTCGATATAGGCATGGCTGAAGTCGATCAATCCACAGACATTCGGACTGTTGACTGCGCTGACGGTTTCACCGACCTTTGCGGGCGTCTGCCGATACTCCGCGTCGTTGAGTGCGAAGATATTTTCCAATGCGATCCGCACGCCATAACCCTTCGCGACTTCGCCGAGTTCTGCCAACGCATCACGTTCCATCTGGTCGAGATCGCCAATACGCGTCAGTGCCGGCATCTTGGCCTGTCCGCAATGGTGGACGAGAATGCCTGCCTCCACACGATTACACAATTCAAGCATGGCGCGCACCACAGCCTTCTGCAGGGCCAGATGTTCCTTGTCCATGAAGTTGGAAATGATCTGGCCATGTACACTATAACGAAGGTCGAATTGACGGGTGATTTCCAGCAGGCGTTGCAACCGGCTTGTGATGATGCGGCCACCGGATATGAGCTCTTCGCCATAGAGTGACAATTCAGCTGCGCTCGCACCAAGGTCGCTGATCGTCCGCAAAGAATCTTCAAGCACGCTGAAATTGCCGTCGCCCGTATAGGTGCAGAAGCCGACGGCCGAAATGATGGACTCCGTATTCATTCTTATTCCTTTCAGTTCAGCTAGGCTGCCACGGTCGATTGACTGGTATTGTGTTTCAATAGAGGCGCGTCGTCGAGACGCAATCCCGTGTCCCTGGAGAACAAGTGAATGTGTTCGGACGGCAATTGCAGACCGACCGTCGCACCAGTCTCGAAGAGTTGACCCTCATCTTCACTGACGGCAAAGATCGCCCCATCAATGTCCACGTGCACATTGCGTCCAGAGCCAAGCTCTTCCACAAAATCGACGGTTGCAGGCACGCTGTTTGCCGTGCCTGCTTTTACCAGACGGCAGTGTTCCGGACGTATCCCGACCGATACGGGGGTCTCTGCATTGTCGCGGCCAAGTACCGCGTCGATCGCGATCTGGATTCCGTCAAGCAAAACAAAATTGCCGCCTGGCGCGATAGCGCTGTCAAAGAAGTTCATGGCCGGCGAACCGATGAATGTCCCGACAAAGCGCGTTCGTGGCCGGTGGTAGATCTCCAAGGGCGTGCCGACCTGCTCGACATGGCCCTTGTTCATGACGATCAGCTTGTCGGCAAGTGTCATCGCCTCGACCTGATCGTGGGTCACAAATACCGACGTCGCAGAAAGTCGCTTGTGCAAGCGGCGGATTTCTACTCGCATCTGCACCCGCAGCTTGGCATCGAGATTGGAAAGGGGCTCATCGAACAAAAAGACCTTCGGCTCGCGGATGATCGCTCGCCCCATGGCTACGCGTTGACGCTGGCCACCAGAAAGCTGTGCCGGCTTACGATCCAGCATGTCCTCAAGCCCGACTATGCGCGCGGTCTCAGTGATACGCCGGTCTCGCTCGGCACGCGGAACACCTGCAACCTTCAATGCATACCCTATATTGGCAGCCACGTTCATATGTGGATAAAGCGCGTAGTTCTGAAATACCATCGAACAGCCACGATCACGCGGCTCGAGATTATTGACGACTGTGCCGTCAATCGAAATCTCGCCTGAAGAAATCTCCTCGAGCCCGGCAATCATGCGCAGCAGCGTGGACTTGCCACAGCCGGAGGGGCCAAGGATCACTACGAATTCGCCAGACTTGAAGTCAAGATCGACCCCATGGAGGATTTGCGTCCGGCCGTAAGACTTGCGAACGTTGCGGATGTTGATTTCGGCCATGAGCTTTCCTTTATTTCTCTGTCGAGACCAGACCACGAACGAACCAGCGCTGCAAAACAGCGACAATGATCAGAGGCGGCAGCATGATAATGAGTGCACCGGCCATGGAAACATTCCATTCTGGCAGGCTGTTGATATTGGGAACGAGCGTGGTCATCGCTACCATCGCTGTCTGGTAATCGGCCTCAGTTGTCATCAGCTTCGGCCACAAATACTGATTCCAGGCGTAGACGAACATAATCGTCGCCAGCGCCAGCATGTTGGTACGTGACAACGGCAGCAGGATATCGATGAAGAAGCGAAGCGGCCGGGCACCATCCATTTTGGCGGCTTCAGTAAGCTCGTCCGGGAGCGTCATATAGAACTGCCTGTAGAGGAACGTACCCGTGGCCGTTGCAATCACCGGAAGGACCAATCCTGAATAGGAGTTCAGCAAGTTCCATTGCAGCGAGAACTCGATGCCGGTAAGCGCCTGGATCAGCCAGCGTACCGGCTCAAAAACGTCGGCGGCGATATTGTATGTCGGAACGACGCGCACCTCGAGCGGAAGCATCAAGGTCATGAAAACCAGCCAGAAGAAGACATGCCGCAACGGACTTCTGAAATATACGATGGCGAAGGCGCTGATTGAGGCCAGGACTATTTTACCCGCCATGACCAACAGCGCCATGATCAGGCTGTTGAGCATGGCTGGACCAAGGTTCGCCCTATGCCATGCCGCTTGAAGATTGTGCAGGAAATCAGCGCCAGGCAGAAGGTTGAATGGAACCGCGTTGACCTGCGCCAACGATTGGGTCGATGCCGTAAAAATCATCCAGAACGGACCAAGGATCAGGAGCAATCCAACGATCATGATGAAATAGGTCAGCATATTGAGAATAGGCGTGCGTTCAATCATGGGGCGGACCTATTTGTAATGCACGCGCCGCTCAACGAAGCGGAACTGAATGAAAGTGAAGACCATGATCAGGCCAATGAGGATCAGGCTTTGAGAGGCGGCGCCAGAATAGTTGAGGCCCTGGAATGCTTCGCTGACGATGCGATACACCATGACATTCGTCGCCCCGTTCGGGCCGCCTTCAGTCGTCAGATCGACAATACCATACGTGTCGGGACCGACGAAGCTTTCGGTAAGATTGAGCACCAGCAAGAAGAAAAGTGTTGGCGCAAGCAGCGGAATCTGCACATCGATGGCTCTACGCAGCGGACCCGAGCCGTCCATCGACGATGCTTCAATCAAACTGCGCGGGATAGATTGAAGACCCGCGGTCATGAAGATGAAATTATAGCCGATCCATTTCCACGCAAAACAGATGATAACCAGGATCATTGCATGGCTGCCAAACTTGGCCGGGTTCCACAAGTCCGGCGACCATGTGTTGACGATGGCGATCAAGCCGCTTTCCGGAGCGAAGATGAAACGAAATGCAAGTCCGACGGCAGGGGCAGCAATGGCATAGGGCCAAATATAGAAAAACCTGAATAGGCCCGAGCCTTTCAGCTGGCGATCGACACAGATCGCGAGCACGAAAGCAATGAACATCGAAAGTGCGGTTGCGGTAAAGGCAAAGACAAGACTGAGCGTAACCGATTGCCAATATTCGCGGTCGGCGAAGACTTCACGGAAATTGTCCCAGCCGACAAAGAGGCGATCGCCTGCCCCGCCGAACGCCGGTTCCAGGGAAAACGCCCAGGTGAGAACCGACGTTGCCGGCCAATAGAAGAAAAAGAAGATCAATAACAGCTGCGGCAACGCGAACAAGATGGGCAACCACCGGCTTTTGAAAACAGCACGTTTGTTCATAGGCTCGACCGGTTCCGTATCTTGTCAGTTTGCAAAGCGAATGGCCCGGACGCGGAACGCTCCAGGCCATGAGTAAGTGGACTAGTTCAGCGTCTGGCCGGCATAGGTCTTTTCGAAGCGGCGGATAATGGCGTTGCCACGCTCGACCGCCTGGTCGAGACCGGCCTGGACTGTCATCTTGCCGAAGAAGATGCCTTCCATCGCATTCGAGATTTCCTTACGTATCTGCGGGAAGCCACCGACGCGGATGCCACGGGTAAGATCGCCAGCCGGCGTATAGGTCAGGCTCTCAATAGCTTTCTCGCGGCCTGCAAACTGCGGCTTCTCATAAAAGCCGTTGGCCTTCATCGCGTCGAAACCGGTCTTGGTGACGGGGATATATCCTGTGACTGTCGACCACCATTCCACCATGTCCGGCTGGGCGATGAAGTTGAGGAAAGCTGCTGCGCCTTTATATTCAGCTTCAGGACGGTTCTTCAGAACCCAGAGAGACGCGCCGCCCACGAGAGAGTTCTTGCGCTCGGTGCCTTTCCAGACCGGAAGCATCGTCACGGCCCACTTGGTGCCTGGCTTGATGGTTTTGCCGATTGTGCCGTGATCGGCGATCGAAGACTGAATCATCTGGCAGGTTTGCGATGCGAAGGCCGGCACAACATCCATGCCGAGCTGGGCAGTCTTGACCTGAAACAGGCCTTCATCCGTCATTTTCTTGAAGAATGTCAGCTGGTCCACAACTTTGGTCTTGTTGAAAACAAGCTCAGTGTCGAGACCGTCATAGCCATTGTTCTTGGTAGCAATCGGCTGATTGTGAATTGCCGAAAACTGCTCTACCGTCGCCCAGCTGTCGAAACTGAATCCGAAAGGACAATCAAAACCTGCCGATTTCAGCTTGCGCGCATCAGCTTCCACGTCTTCCCATGTCTGCGGTGCACCATCGATGCCCGCCTTGGTAAAGGCGTCGATGTTGTAATAGAACATTGCCGTCGAGGAATTGAACGGGAACGAATTCAGCACTCCCTTGGAGTCGGCATAGTAACGCGCGATGCCGCCGAAATAGTTGCCCCAATCAATCTTGTAGCCGTTGTCTTCCATCAGCTTCTTCGCCGGAATATATGCGCCGGAAAGCATCAGATCGAGCGTACCGACGTCGAAAACCTGCACGATGGCCGGGTTTTTCTTGGCACGATAGGCAGCGATAGCGTTCTGGATGGTCTCCGGATACCCATTCTGACTAGTGCAGACGATCTCATAATCTGACTGCGAAGCATTGAATTTGTCGCAGGTTTCCTTCACGCGCTCGCCAAGGTCGCCGCTCAGGCCATGCCAGAACTCGAATTTGACTTTTTCAGCAAGCGCCGGCGTGGCGCCAAGGCCAACTGCCAAGGCCATTGCCGCGAATTTGACACCAAAATGTTTCATCTGAAGTCCCCGTTCCGAAATTGTAAATGAGTGCTCAGACAGCAAATTGAACGATGCAAAGCTGTCGCAACCGGGACTATGTCTAGGGTTGCAATGTAAAAGTTTGATCGAACTGATGCGAAACTATTGTGACAATGCACAGCTGCGTCACGTTCTTCAAAATCCGCGTGCTTTAGCGCTGGTCTCCGCCACATTCCCATGTTTCGATAGTCCCGACACGCTTGAAGGAGGATTTCATGCCCTATGAACTCTACTACTGGGACGGATTGCAGGGGCGCGGCGAATTCGTGCGACTAGCCCTGGAAGAAGCTGGGGCTCATTACATCGACGTTGCGCGCCGATCTGATGGAACCGCAGCAATGATGAAGCTGCTCAAAAGCAAATCCGCACCATACATTCCCTTTGCGCCGCCGTTCTTGAAGGATGGTGATCTGATCGTGTCACATGTCGCCAATATCCTGTTTTACCTCGGACCCAAGCTGGACCTTGCACCAGAGGACAAAGCATTGCGCTTCAACGCCAACGGCTTGCAGTTGACGATCACTGACTTCGTGGCTGAGGTGCACGACACACACCATCCAATCGCCACAACCAAATATTACGAAGATCAAAAAGAGGCCGCGAAACAGCGCTCGGCCGACTTCATCGAAAATCGCATCCCGAAATTCATGTCCTATTTCGAACGCGTTCTCGAACAAAACCCGGAAGGCAGTACACACGCGGTTGGTGCAACACTCAGCTACGTCGATCTTTCCTTGTTCCAGGTCATCGAAGGTCTACGCTATGCCTTCCCGCGAGGCACCAAAAATTTCAGTAAGCAGTATCCGAAAATTGTTGCCGTACACGATACCGTTGAAAAACGACCGAACATCCAGAAATATCTCGCCTCGGATCGCCGCCTCGACTTCAATGAATCTGGAATTTTCCGCCACTATCCCAAGCTTGATCAGGATGCTTGAGCCATCCGTTCCGCTTCGTTTCGCTGGACATGCACACAGGAAGAGTTCCACTGTAGGGTCCTGTTAGTCCACGAGGAGAGAGAATCATGGAGTGCGTATCTATGAGAGCCGCTGTATTTGCTTCAACATTCAGCATCAGCCTCCTGTCGGCTACGACAGGATTTTCTGCGTCGCCGGAACCAGTGAAGGCCGAGCATGGCATGGTGGTTACCGCGCAGCATCTCGCATCCCAGGTTGGCGTGGATGTACTGAAATCCGGCGGCAATGCGGTGGATGCTGCCGTTGCTGTCGGCTATGCGCTGGCTGTCGTTTATCCCACGGCGGGCAATATTGGCGGCGGCGGTTTCATGACCATCCGTCTCAAAGACGGCAAGACCACTTTCCTTGATTTCCGCGAACGCGCTCCGATGGCCTCGACGAAGACAATGTACCTTGACGACAAGGGCAATATGGTCAAGGGTTTGAGCACAGATGGTTATCTAGCCGTCGGAGTGCCTGGTTCCGTCCTCGGTTTTGAAACTGCCCGAGCCAAATATGGCAGCAAGTCGCGGGAAGAACTTATGGGCCCCGCGATCCGCTTCGCGCGAGACGGCTTTGTACTTGATCAGGGCGACATTACCTCGCTCCAGGGCGGCGCCAAGAAACTTGCCAAGGATAAAGCCTCCGCTGAGATCTTCTTGAAGCCGGACGGCAAAACCTACGCAATCGGAGAAACACTGGTCCAGTCCGATTTGGCCGCAACTTTATCCAGCATCTCGGAGAAAGGCCCCGATGCCTTCTACAAAGGCGCAACTGCAGATGCCATCGTGAAAGCCAGCGCGGCGACAGGCGGCATTCTGGCAAAGGCCGATTTCGAGCAATACTCCGTGCGCGAACTTGAGCCTGTCAAATGCAACTATCGCGGTTATGACATCGTTTCGTCGCCGCCACCTAGCTCGGGTGGCGTGATCATCTGCGAGATACTCAATATTCTTGAAGGTTATCCACTGGGCTATCTGGGATACGGTTCGGCCGAATCCGTGCACGCCATGGTCGAAGCGATGCGTCATGCCTATGTCGATCGTAACACATCGCTTGGTGATCCGGATTTCGTCGACAATCCGGTAAGGAAGTTGCTCGACAAGCAATACGCCAAGGAAATCCGCGAGAAGATCAGTCCATTCAAGGCCGGCGTTTCACAAGAACTCATGCCAAAGGGCTTTGGCGAAAGCAAAGAGACAACGCACTATTCCATCGTCGACGACGAGGGAAACGCGGTGGCTGTGACTTACACGCTCAATGGCTCCTTCGGCGCAGGTGTCGTTGCTTCCGGAACAGGCGTACTGCTTAACAATGAGATGGACGATTTCACGGCCAAGCCTGGTGCCCCCAATCTCTATGGGCTTGTGCAGGGAGAGGCCAATGCCATCCAGCCGAAGAAGACGCCGCTTTCCTCTATGAGCCCGACGATCATTTCCAAGGATGGCAAGCCGTTCATGGTCATTGGTAGCCCGGGGGGAGCGCGTATCATCACGATCACGCTCGAAGCCATCATCAATGTCATAGATCACGGCATGAATATCCAGGAAGCCATCGACGCGCCGCGTATCCATCACCAGTGGCTACCGGACAAGGTTTACATGGAACCCTACGCGCTTTCCGCAGATACCCGCAAAATTCTGTCGGAGATGGGCCATGACGTCGAGATCGACAAGGACTGGACGATCTGGGGGCAGGCTGCCGGTATTCTCGTTGGCGGCGAGAGCCTCACCGACATCGAAGAAGGCAAAGGCGCTCGCTACAACGGCGCTATCGACAGTCGCTCCGGATCGGGACAAGCGCTGGGTTATTGATCGTCAAACCTGGAAATCCAGCATTCGCCCGCGCAGTTGCCGAATGATCTCGGCATCGGCATTGGCGAATGCAAAGCGCAGGAATTGAGACTGCTTCGCGCCGAAATACTCCCCGGGAATGCTGAGAATTCCGGCCCTCTTGGCGAGATGCTCTGCGACCTCGGTGGATGACCGGTTTTCGAAAGGATGGCGGATAAAGGCAAAATAAGCGCCCATTGCTTCGAGCTTCCAGCCGTCCAGACCTGTCATCACTTCGGCCAGTGCCGTGGCGCGCGCTTCGATTTCCAACCGGTTGCCGGCCCGCCATTCGGCGAGGGCCGGCAAGGCCCGTGCCACGGCGCCCTGCGCGGCACGTGGCGCGCAGATTTGCAAATTGTCCATGATCTTCGCGATCTCTTCGACGACGTTTTCGCTTGCGGTCAGCGCGCCCAGCCGATGCCCCGGAATGCAGAAGGACTTCGAAAAGCTGTAGAGCTGAATCAAATTGTCCTGCCACCCCTTCTCATTCAAGAGACCGTGCGGAGCACCGAAGTCGTTGGGTAGGAAATCGCGGTAAGTTTCGTCCAGAATCAGCCAAAGTCCATTCTTCCGGCAGACGTCGAAAATAGCTTTCAACTGTGCTGGCGGATAAACCGCACCCGTCGGATTGTTAGGTGTCACGAGGGCAATGGCCCGAACGCCAGGTGTCAGCATACGTTCAATGGCCTCCACCGCGGGAACGAAACCATTGGCAGATTCGCACTCTACGAAGCCGGTTTTGATCCCCAACATCGACAACGTCGTCTCATGATTGAAATAGAACGGATCACTCATCAGCACCGTATCACCCGCAGCGGCAACGGCCATCACTGCGCATATAAACGCCTGATTGCAGCCAGATGTGATGTGGATGTTGCCAGCGGCAATCTCTGCGCCGTAGAGCTCGGACACATGTGCGGCGTAGGCCTCGCGCAAAGCTGTTTCACCCTCGATCGCACCATAATTGGTGTAGGCCAGCGATGAGGCGGCTTCGCCCAGCCAGCGCAGCATATCCGGATGCGGTGGATAGCCGGGGACGGCCTGAGACAGGTCGATCAACGGGCCAAGACTGCCATCATAGGATTTGCCCCATGCCTGGACAGCCGGTATGGGCGGAGGCGACAAGCGGGTGACAAGCGGGTTGAGCAAAGCAACAGTCATCGGAATTGTCCTATCGAATATCGAATTTTGCGCGGCGTTTCAGGGCGGCGCGATCCAGCCGTTTAGGGCGTGTCGTCGGGATGGATGGAGGGGTGGCCAGACGTTCTTGCGCACTGACCTTTCCATTGCGCGGGCGGATGATACGGCGCGCTGACGTTTGCGGTTCGGTGATCGTATCTGCCTCCAGCGAGGCAAACAGCCAGTCGATAAAAACCTTGACGATGGGTGCGTTCCGCACCTCATTGCGGCAGGCGACGTAGAAAGCGTTGTTTGCCGGCACGGTCAGGTCAAATGGGACGATCAGTTCACCTTTGGCAATGAGATGGCTGGCGGTAATTGTATCGCCCAGCGCGACGCCTTGGCTGTAAACTGCCGCTTCCGTCGAAAGGCGCGCATCACTCATGAAATGCTGCGCCCCACGGGCATGCTCCGTTGCGTCGGCTGCCGCCAGCCAGGTGTTCCACTCCCGTCCATCATCGCCATGCAGGAGCACGTGATTGCGCAGATCGCGGACGGAACGCAGAGGCCGCATATTGAGTAGCGTCGGACTTGCGACAGGAAACAGCTTCAGTGTCGTCCAAAGCCTTATCCAACAGTCGGCCCAATTGCCGTGACCATAAAGCACGCAAACGTCAACATCCGAAGAGTGCAGATGATCCGACTCATTCGAAGCAATCAGCGTCAGTCTGATATCTGGATACTGCTCGGTAAACTGGTTCATCCGAGGAATCAGCCACAGTGAAAGCAGCGCCGGCACGCACGTCACCGTGAGTTCGCCGCTTGTCGTCGGGCGCTTGATCAGCGCAGTTGTGGCAGCGATATCCTCGAATGCTTTTGATACCGTCGGCAAGAGGAGAGCTCCTTGCGGCGTGAGCTTGAGACGTTGGGCGCCACGTTCGAACAGCTGGACATCAAGAGTGGCCTCCAGCGCCTTAATCTGATGGCTGATTGCGCCGTGTGTAACATTGAGTTCTCGCGCTGCGGCAGTCACGGAGCCATGTCGTGCCGTCGCTTCAAAAGCGCGCAGCGGGTTCATCGGGGGGAGGCGACCTTGCGTCATGGAATTCCACTAGCTGTCAATTGCCAAAAAGTCATGTGAGAATTATTCACACAATAAGCTATAACAATGTCAATTGCTTTTCTGTGTCTTTTGCAATGATAATACGCCCAACGAGGCAAAATGCCCGGGGAACTGCCAACCACGGATATCTACCTGCAACACACGCCGAATCCGTTTATCCCCGCGCACTTACTGTATTGGGATATGTGTCATGGCATCTTGGGATGAGAAAAAGCTGAACGAACTGCGCGCGAAATATGGTGAGAGCCATGGTGGCGAGTTGTTTGATCCGACATTCCGCAAGGTCGCAGACAAGATCTTTTCAAAAAGCGGTACACGCCTTGCACCTTATTCTGGCATGCCGACCTTTCTGGCCGCCCCTCACATGCCGGTCGATTCCAGCAATCCTGATTTCGGAAATCTCCAGGTCGCCATGGTTGGCGTGCCGATGGACCTCGGCGTAACCAATCGCACTGGCTCACGCTTCGGCCCTCGAGCGCTCCGGACCATCGAGCGTATAGGCCCGTACAATCATGTACTTGAATGCGCGCCGGTGTTTGACCTGCGCGTTGCGGATATTGGCGACGTGCCTTTTGCGAGCCGTTACAGGCTCGAGCAGAGCCATGATGACATCGAACGTCGTATCAACCAGATCGTCGATGCCGGCGTTGTACCGCTTTCGGTAGGCGGCGATCATTCGATTACCCATCCTATCATGAAGGCTGTCGGCAAGAAGCGCCCGGTGGGCATGATCCATATCGATGCGCATTGCGATACGGGAGGCGCCTTCGATCAGACTAAATTCCATCATGGCGGTCCCTTCCGCAATGCGGTCCTCGACGGCGTGCTCGATCCGAGCCGTACAATCCAGATCGGCATTCGCGGATCAGCAGAATATCTCTGGGAATTCTCCTACGAATCCGGAATGACCGTCATTCATGCGGAGGAAGTAACCGGTCTGGGCATACCCGCCATTATCGAAAAGGCGAGAAAAATTGTCGGCGACGGTCCTACCTACCTTTCCTTCGATGTGGACAGCCTCGACCCGAGCTTTGCGCCGGGCACGGGTACTCCGGAAGTCGGCGGCCTGACGACGCGCGAAGTACTCGAGCTCATCCGCGGCCTCAAGGGTATCAATCTCGTGGGCGGTGACGTGGTGGAAGTCGCACCGCAGTATGATGCGACGACGAATACAGCCCACGCGGGTGCTCAGGTGCTGTTCGAAATCCTCAGCCTGATGGTATTCAGCCCGTTCGTTCAGGGCAAACGCTGAGGCATCCGGAACCGTGATGAGGCGATAAAGGCGTAAGCCGAATTGTCTTCATCAATTACAATAACAATGAAGGGGAATAAAATGACAATCTACAAGACTCTGCGATCATCCTTTGCCGCCCTGCTGTTGATCAGCGGCGCGAGCGCAGGAGTGGCCAATGCCGATGCGATCGATGACATCACCAAGGCGGGCGTCCTCAATGTCGGGGTCTTTGCCGACTTCCCGCCTTTCTCATCCGCCAGCGCCGACATGACGCTCAAAGGCTATGATATGGATGTGGCCCAGGCACTAGCCGATGCGTTGAAAGTAAAGCTCAATCCGGTTTCGGTTACTGGTCAGAACCGCATTCCTTATCTCACGGAACATCGCGTCGATCTTCTGATGAGTGTCGGTTACAGCAAGGAGCGCGAACAGGTCATCGATTTCGCAGCCGCCTATGCACCCTATTACATCGCAGTCATTGGCCCGAAGGCCCTTGAAGTGAAGGGTAAGGATGACCTTGCCGGCAAGAGCATTGCCGTCAATCGTGGCACCTTGGAAGACACTTCGCTCACCGAGGTCGTTCCGGCTTCTGCCGACGTGAAGCGCTTCGATAACTATAACTCAGTGATCCAGGCTTTCATTTCCGGCCAAACTCAATTGATGGTAGTTGGCAATGACGTCGGTGCTCAGGTTCTGGCCCGCCAGGAAGCTCTGGCTCCCGAGCAGAAATTCCAGCTGCTGACATCGCCGTCACACATTGCCCTTAACAAGAAAGAGGATCGCCTCAAGCAGGCGATCAACGACACGGTGGCCAAGATGCTGAGCGATGGCAGCCTTAACAAGAGCTCGGAAGCCTGGTTGAAGACACCGCTCAATCCTGAAAACCTCAAGGATTGATCTGTGGGCTACGCGCTCGACTTTGGCTGGCTGAATGGCGCGATCGGCATGATCGCCAGCGGCGCGGCGATGACGATCTTCTTGATCGCTGTCACCACGGTCGCTGGCGTCATCCTGAGCATATTCGGGGCTGCAGCCAAGCGCAGCCGCTACCCCATCTTGCGCAAGGCCATCGCGGCTTATGTCGAGCTCATCCGCAATACGCCATTTCTGGTGCAGCTCTTCTTCATCTTCTTCGGGCTTCCGCGGTTCGGTATTCGCCTTGATCCCGTCGTTGCCGCCATGCTGGCGATGACGTTGAATATGACTGCCTATACCACCGAGATCGTCGGCGCTGGGCTCGATGCCGTGCCGCAAGGTCAGAGGGAAGCGGCGGAGGCGTTGGGATTGCCGGCGTGGCTCGTTTTCGTCAAGATCGTCCTGCCGCAGGCGCTGAAAGTCATTTTCCCTGCGCTGACCAGTCAAATCATCATCATGATGCTGGAGTCGTCGGTAGTTTCGCAGATCGCAGTGCGCGAACTCACCTACGAGGCGGACATGCTGCAGGCACGAACCTTCCGCGCCTTCGAGACCTATTTTGTAGTGACTATTGTCTATCTCGGAATGAGCATTGGACTGCGCAGACTGTTGTTTGCAGCGGGACGGCGTGGGATAGCCGGAGGCATGGCATGATCGAGTTCACATTCTGGGACATCGTACGCAATCTGCTGCTGGCCGCCCGCTGGACGGTCTTGCTCTCCATCGTCGCCTTCGCGGGCGGTGCCATGGCAGGCGTGGCGATCCTCCTCATGCGAATTTCCAAGCGGCGCTGGCTCCGGCAAGCGGCGGAATACTACATCGGCCTCTTTCAGGGCACGCCTCTGCTGATGCAGCTCTTCCTCCTGTTCTTCGGCTTGCCATTGCTGGGCTTTCGTATTGAAGCATGGACGGCTGCAGTTCTAGGGCTGACGCTCTGCGCAAGCGCCTACCTTGCCGAGATCTGGCGAGGCGGTGTGCAATCATTGCCGAACGGACAGTGGGATGCGGGCAGCAGCCTCGGCTTGCACTACATAGCGCAGCTGCGGCTCATCATCCTGCCGCAAGCGTTCGCGATTACACGGGCACCGACGGTCGGCTTTCTGGTGCAGTTGATCAAGAGCACGGCGCTAACGTCGATCATTGGTTTTGAGGAGTTGGTTCGAACCTCGAACGCCATCAACAATGCAACATTCGAGCCCTTTACGGTCTATGGGCTGGTCGCGCTCATCTATTTTGTTCTGTGCTACCCGCTGACGCGCTATACAAAGATATTGGAGCTCCGGACCGCCCGTCAGCATTGAACAGTCATCGGATATTAGACAAAAACAGAAGTGGGAATCGGCCAGCAAACTGGCTTTCAAAAAGGAGATACGACAAATGGATACTTTTCTGAAAACGAGCGTGAGTCGCCGCACAGTGCTCGGCGCCGGCGTAATGGGTGCCGCCGTTCTGGCAATGCCAAACATCTTGCGTGCGCAGGACAAGTCGTTGAAGGTCGGCGTCTATGGCGGCTATTTCAAGGATTCGTTCGACAAGAACATCTTTCCGGAATTTACCAAGGCGACAGGTATTGCGGTTGAATCCATCGCGGAGCCGACAGGCGAAGCCTGGCTCGTCCAGCTCGAGCAGGCTGCAAAAGCTGGAGCCGCTCCCGCCGACGTTTCGATGATGTCGCAGGTGGCAATGCTGAAGGGCCAGACGACCAAACTTTGGACGCCGCTCGATTTGGCAAAGATTCCGAATTCCAAGAACCTCATTGACCACTTCATCAACAAGTACCCCGATGGCGCCGTAGCGGGTATCGGCGCCGTCTCATGGTACATCACGCTCGTTACCAACACCGATGTCTACAAGGAAGCGCCGACGTCATGGGCGGCTTTCTGGGACAAGGCTAACGCCGACAAGCTTGGCCTGCTCGCACTGGTATCGAATTCGTTCCTGCTGGAAATAACAGCAAAGACATTCTTCGGCGGCACCAATGCCCTCGATACGGAAGAAGGCCTGCTGAAGGCTTTCGACAAGCTTGCAGAGGTCAAGCCGAATGTGCGTCTCTGGTACCGTGACGAGGCCCAGTTCGAACAAGCGCTGAAGTCGGGCGAAATTCCGATGGGTCAGTACTACCACGATGTGACGGGCCTCGCTGCCTCCGAGGGTCATCCCGTTCGTTCCACCTTCCCAAAGGAAGGCGGCGTTCAGGACTCTGGCTGCTGGGCTCTATCGCGCGCATCGAAGAAGGTCGACGAAGCACATATTTTCATGGACTATATGAGCCAGCCTGCCATTCAGGCGACGCTTTCGCGCAAGGTAGGTACTTCTCCGACAGTGAAACGCGAACTGCTGGATCTGAGCGACAAGGAATTCGCGGCGGTATCATCCGATATCGAGCCAATCATTCCGCGCTA
Organism: Phyllobacterium sp. 1468; assembly: GCF_031455525.1. Classification (NCBI taxonomy): domain Bacteria; kingdom Pseudomonadati; phylum Pseudomonadota; class Alphaproteobacteria; order Hyphomicrobiales; family Phyllobacteriaceae; genus Phyllobacterium; species Phyllobacterium sp. 1468. The sequence goes on from NZ_JAVDSX010000008.1 coordinate 115,118, forward strand.
TGACCTCTATACGACCAAGTCCGACTGGCTGAACCAGAAATGGACTGAGTTGATCGTCGGTTAATACCCCTGCGCGGTCCCGTCCCTTTGCTTTGCCGCGAGGGTGGGGCCGCCAAAACACAACCCAAGAGACGGGGGACTTATGTCCGGACTGGTTTTGAACAATGTCACCAAGCAATTCGGCGCATTCACCGCGGTCGACAATGTGCAACTGTCTGTGCCGCACGGTACCTTTGTTTGCCTGCTTGGACCATCCGGTTGCGGCAAGACCACGCTGTTGCGCATGGTCGCCGGCCTTGAAGACCCAACGAATGGCACTATCCTGCTGGACGGCGCCGATATTACGGACGTTCCGACGCACAAGCGGAATCTTGGAATGGTGTTTCAATCCTTGGCGCTGTTTCCGCATCTGAGCGTCGGCGAGAACATCGCTTATCCGCTGCGCATCCGGGGGGCGGCTCGCGAAGAGCGAAAAAAGCGTGTCGACGAATTGCTCACCCTCATCCATTTGCCCGGTTATGGTGACCGGCCGGTGTCGAAGCTATCCGGTGGTCAACGTCAACGCGTTGCTATTGCCCGGGCTCTGGCGCTGTCGCCGAGGATTTTCCTGCTCGACGAGCCACTCTCGGCACTTGACGCAAAACTACGCGAAGCCATGCAAGTGGAATTGCGGCAACTCCAGCAGCAACTCGGGATCACGACCATCGTCGTGACTCATGATCAGCGCGAGGCGATGACGATGGCCGATACGGTTGTGGTCATGAATGGCGGGCATATCAGGCAAGCGGCTTCACCGATCGAAATTTACCGCAAGCCGGCCGATACATTCGTTGCAGATTTCATCGGCTCGACGAACCTGATCGAGGCCAAAGCGGACAGTTCGGGAATTGCAACAATATTCGGCCACCGAATAGCCGATCTCGCCCTGCCCGCGGGCGCGCAGAAAGCCACTATTTCGGTCCGTCCCGAAGACGTGCACCTCACCGCGCCCGGCAATGGTGCGATTGACGGAACGGTCACATTCGTCCGCGATCTCGGCGGCACTATCGAAACATTTGTCGAAGCGGGCGGGCAGCAGATCATTGCCGTGTCAACTCCGCGCGAACGGCCCGAGGTTATTGCAGGTCAAGCGGTAGGTATCATTCTCTCTCCCGATGTCTGCGTGGTTCTGAAGCAATGAAGCGCGAACCACCTCAATCCATCGCCGATTATGGGCCCCTGTTCTTTCCTGCCGGAATGCTGCTCCTTTTCTTCGTGGTGCCCTTTGGCACGATGATTGCCGTCAGCTTCTTTCAGCGGCAGGAAGGCGGTTTCTACACACCAGCGTTCGTCTTCTCCAACTATGAGCGCTTCCTCACCACATTCTTCGGGGGCGTACTCGGCTTTTCACTGATGCTTGCGGTGACCGTCGCGATCTGCTGCGTCGTGCTGGCACTTCCCTTCACTTACCTGCTCTCGCGATTGTCCCGGCGCTTGCAGGTGATCTGGCTTGTCGGACTTCTCTCCGTGCTTTCGCTGTCGGAGGTGATTATAGGGTTTGCCTGGTCGACGCTGCTTTCGCGCACGGCGGGCCTCAGCAATCTGTTCGTGAAGATCGGCCTTCTTGAACAGCCGGTCGCGCTGTTTCCGAGTTTCGGTGCCGTGCTAACCGGGATGGTCTATCAAGCCCTGCCCTACACGATCCTCGTGCTTTACCCGGCCATCGTTCGACTTGATCCAACCTTGATGGAAGCAGCGCGAACACTTGGTTCTTCGCCCATCCGTGCTTTTTTCAACGTACTGGTGCCTGCACTGCGCAATACGATCATGGCAACGCTCATCATGGTTTTCATCTTCGCGCTCGGCTCATACCTGTTGCCGCAAATCCTTGGCCGGCCGCAACACTGGACGCTTTCGGTTCTCATCACCGATCAGGCGATCTATCAATCCAATATGCCCTTTGCCGCGGCGATGGCTGTTTTCCTTGTACTGGTTACGCTCGGTCTGGTCGCACTGACATTGCTCATCGGACGCAAGGGGGAGAAAGCATGATCCACTGGCTGAAGCGCTTTTACTTCCTGCTCATCGGGCTTTTCCTCAGCTTGCCGCTGATCGTCGTGGCTGGCGTGTCAGTCAATGCCAAGCAAACTCTGGCGTTTCCGCCGCAAGGCTTTTCCCTCGGCTGGTACGGCGAGATATTTACCAATCCCGAATGGCGTGCTGCCCTTGTCGCTTCTGTGATTCTGGCCACAACCTCCGCCGCCTTGGCCGTTCTGATCGCCTTGCCGCTCTCTTGGTTCCTCTGGCGCCGCATCGCGCCGTGGGCGAATATCTTCCAGGTGCTCGGTATCGCGCCATTCACCCTGCCACCTGTCATCACGGCACTCGGGCTGCTGACCTTCTGGGCGACAACAGGTTTCTATGGCCAGCCGTGGACCGCAGTCATCGGTCACGCGATTTTCTTCGTGACCCTGCCATTGGTCACATTGTCGCTCGGCTTTTCGGCCATTGACCGCTCTTTCGTCGAAGCGGCGGCTACCATGGGTGCTAATGACCGGACCATATTTCGCACGGTGGTGCTGCCGCTGATCCTGCCCTATCTCGTATCAGGCTATGCTTTTGCCTTCGTGTTATCGCTCAACGAATATATCGTTGCGTACATGACCGTTGGGTTCACGCTGGAAACGCTGCCGATCAAGATTTTCAACGCTTTGCGTTATGGCTACACACCGACCATGGCGGCCGTGACCATCCTTTTCGTTTTCACCGCTGCCGTCATCTTTTCTTTGGTTGCGAAGTTCGGCGATCTGCCCAAGCTGCTCGGCGCAATGGCATCGGACGAATCATGAAAATAGCAGCGCTACAGATGCAGTCGATCCCGGGCGATGTGCCTGCAAATCTGGCACGCGTCGAACGAGCGGCTGTTGACGCCGCAGAGGCTGGGGCCAAACTTCTGATCACACCGGAACTTTGCATTACAGGTTATGGCGCCGGTGACGCGATTACAGCGCTGGCACAACCACAGGACGGGAGTCAGGTCAGAGCCTTGCAGGCAATTTCATCGACAAACCGTATTGCGATCGTCGCAGGATTTGCCGAACAGGACGGTGTCGATATTTATAACAGCGCTGCGTTCATAGATGGCCAGAACAAACCGGCGATCTATCGCAAATCGCATCTTTATGGCGATTATGAGCGATCGCTCTTCAAGCCAGGAATGCCCGTTAACTGTATTGTTGAACTGGGCGGTCTGAGGCTCGGCATGCTGATCTGTTACGATGTGGAATTCCCCGAGAATGTCCGCCGGCTCGCCCTTGCCGGCATCGACGCCGTCCTGGTGCCGACAGCTCTTCCTGCCGGCCCGTCCGGAACATTCATCGCCGATCACATGATTCAAACCCGCGCCTTCGAGAACCAGATTTTCGTCGCCTACATCAATCATGCCGGAGCTGACGAACGATTTACGTTTGCCGGAAACTCACGGATTGCCGCGCCCGATGGCAGTCTGGTCGCATCCTGCAGCGATGATGCGGAAAGTATGATTTTTGCGGAGATTGATCCTGGTGCTTTCGCCATATCCATCACCGACAATCCCTACCTCAAGGACCGGGGTCCAGCATGACCGAAATAATCGAAACCGATGTCGTTGTCATCGGCGCGGGCATCGCCGGCGTGGGCGTTGCAGCCGCATTGGCCGACACACATAGGGTCGTGATTCTCGAACGTGAAAACCAGCCTGGATATCACTCGACCGGCCGCTCTGCCGCCATCTTCCTTCCCAATTACGGCAATAATGTCATTCGTAGACTGAACCAAGCCAGCGCGCCGCTTTTCCATCAGCGCGATGTCGGCCTTTTTCCCACGCCATTGTTGACCGGGCGCGGGTCTCTAACGGTCGCCGGCGAAGACGGCGTTGAGGCTTGCGAAGATTTTGTCCGCAATGGCGTAGGGATAGAGGCGATTGATATCGATCGCGCCATCGGCATGGTTCCGATACTTAACCGCGATCATGTCAAGGCGGCGTGTTACCAAGCGGACGCCTGGGATATTGACGTCAACGCTTTGCATCAGGGCTGGCTGCGGAAAGCTACCGCGTTCGGCGTTCGGCTCTACACGAAATCGGAAGTTGTCGGTGCGAAGCATATCGCCGGTGAATGGCAGGTTGAAACGAGCGACCGCATATTCCGGGCTAAAATTGTCGTCAACGCATCGGGTGCGTGGGCGGATGTCACTGCTGGACACTTCGGCGCTCGTCCGCTTGGCCTCACGCCCATGCGACGGTCGATTGCAGTATTGCCCGCTCCGGACGGCCATGACACCAGAAGCTGGCCGCTGGTGGATGACGTAAATGAAGCGTGGTATTTGAAGCCCGACGGCGGACGGATTTTTGTCTCGCCCTGCGACGAAACACCTGTCGAGCCACATGACGCCTTTGTCGACGACATGGTTCTCGCCGAAGGCCTCTACCGGTTTGAACAGGCTGTCACCGTGCCGGTTACCCGTGTCGAGAGCAGTTGGGCGGGCCTACGCACTTTCGCGCCGGACCGGACGCCCGTGGCCGGTTTCGACGGTGAGGTCGATGGCTTTTTCTGGCTCGCCGGCCAAGGCGGTTACGGCATTCAAACCTCCCCTGCCCTTTCGGCACTTTCTGCAGCACTAATTAGAGATCAGGCGCCTGACCCTGTCGTTGAATCGCTACTCCCGCTCCTGACACCAGCCCGCTTCGGCTGATCAGTCAAGAAGCGGCTGACCGGCAAAGTTCACCGCCTCGCCTTCCAGTTCGGACTTGATGAAATCGCTCAAGACGCGGATGCGCGGTGTGCTGACAATATCCTCGTGGCAAATGAGCCAATAGTCCCGGTTGAGATGGAGCTGCCTCGGCATGACCGGCACTAACTCGGGATAATTGCAGGCGATGTAATAGGGGAGGATGCACAGACCGAAGCCCGATCGTGTCGCGCTGAGTTGGGCGAAGATGCTGGAACTCTGGTATGAGGCGCGCAACCCCGGCAAGATCTCGCGCATGTAGTCGAGGCCCGGCGTGAAGATCATGTCTTCGATATAGCCAATAAATTGGTGACTGGAGAGGTCCGGCTGCTGTCTGATCTCCGGATGACGTGAAAGGTAGTCCTTCGATCCATAGATGAACAGTCGGTAGGGCATCAGCTTTTCCTGATGGTACGGGCCTGTCCGCGTCGCATGCAGCGTGATCGACAAATCCGCCTCGCGCCGCGATAGCGACACGATCTGCTGGATCGTCACCATTTCAACGGAGAGGCTTGGATAAGACTGCGCCATCAGCGGCAGCCGGTCCGCTAGGAAGAAATTGGCAAACCCTTCCAATATACTGAGGCGAACGACGCCGCTGAGCGAGATGGTTCCCCCGGAGGCCTCGTTCTGGAAACGATCGGCCTCGCGCTCTACAATTTCGGCAGACTCGATAAGCTTCTCGCCGAGCGCCGTCAGGATATAACCGCGCGGGTTGCGCTCGAACAGCCGCGCCGACAAGGCTTCTTCCAGCCGGTCTATCCTTCTTGAAACGGTGACGTGATTGGTGCGCAGTCTTCGCGCCGCAGTGGTCAATTGTCCGGTACGCGCAACGGCGAGAAAATATTGCAGGTCGTCCCAGGTAAACTGCCGCATGCCACTCTTTCAGTAAATGTACATTTTTGTACTTAATATGTGCATAAATAGATGTTTGTGTACTTATTTGTCAATGTTACAGTTTTTTGGACATCATGGTTGCCGGTCAGAAGAAACAGCGCAATCATGGGGATGAGCATTGTCCGGTTTGGAAAACCAAAGCTGGATTGAGGAGGATAAACAACGAGCGGGATGCGGGCGCGATCCGCGGCATCTCTACTGGCGTTTTCAATTTGAACCGTTCCGTCCGCGACAGCCATCATGTGATGATCCTGTGAGCGGTCAATCTTTGGGAGGAGATACGAATGAAGTTACTAGCAATTGCAACTGCTGTCTTGACGGCAGCCACGGTCATTCCTGCAGCAAGCGCCGAGATATCCGATGGCAAGGTCAAGATCGGCATCCTGAACGATCAGTCCGGTGTCTATGCGGACTTCGGCGGCAAGTGGTCTTACGAGGCAGCGAAGATGGCCGCCGAGGATTTCGGTGGCAAGGTGCTGGACGCACCGATCGAAGTCATCACCGCCGATCATCAGAACAAGCCGGATATTGCCTCCAATATTGCCCGCCAATGGTATGACACCGAACAGGTCGACTCCATCATGGAACTGACGACTTCCTCGGTGGCGCTTGCCGTGCAGGGCATTTCCAAAGAGAAAAAGAAGATCGACCTTGTGACCGGTGCGGCAACGACGGAACTCACCGGCAAGCAGTGCTCGCCTTACGGCTTCCATTGGGCCTATGACACACACTCGCAGGCGGTCGGCACTGGCGGGGCGCTGGTTGCCCAGGGCGGCGACAGCTGGTTCTTCCTGACGGCAGACTATGCCTTCGGTTATTCGCTGGAGGAACAGACCTCCAAATTCGTCACGTCCAAGGGAGGCAAGGTCGTCGGCTCGGTTCGCCATCCACTGGCAACGACCGACTATTCCTCGTTCCTGCTGCAGGCTCAATCGTCTGGCGCAAAGGTCATCGGTCTCGCTAACGCTGGTCTCGATACCTCCAATGCCATCAAGCAGGCCGCTGAATTCGGCATCGTGTCCGGTGGCCAGCGCCTCGCAGCGCTGCTATTCACCCTCGCCGAGGTAAATGGCCTCGGTCTTGAGGCTGCACAGGGCCTGACACTAACCGAAAGCTTCTACTGGGATCGTGACGACCAATCTCGAGAGTTCGGACAGAAGTTCTTCAAGCGTACGGGCCGCATGCCAAACATGATTCAGACGGCAACCTATTCGGGCGTGACGCAATATCTGAAAGCCATTCAGAAGGCGGGCACTGACGACACCGAAAAGGTCGCGGCAGCGATGCATGAAATGCCGGTCGATGACGTTTTCGGGCGCGGTGCGAAGGTTGGCCCCAACGGCCGCCTGTTCAGCGATGTCTATCTGATGGAAGTCAAGAAGCCGGATGAAAGCAAGGCTCCCTGGGATTACTACAAGGTTCTGGCCACAGTCCCGGGTGACGAAGCATTTATCAAGCCGGCCGAAAGCGGCTGCCCACTGGTCAAGTAATGACTGCTTCACTGAATGATGCAGCGTTCGGGGGAGGACAATCCTCTCCCGGTGCCTCTCAAGGTCAAGAGTCCCGGGTGGTGTTGTCCGCCCGCGGTCTGCGCCGTGACTTTGGTGGCTTCGTGGCCGTCAACAATGTCGATCTCGATGTGCACCATGCCAAGGTGCACGCGCTGATCGGCCCGAACGGTGCTGGCAAGACCACAGTTTTCAATCTACTGACCAAATTTCTGCAGCCGACAAGCGGAACGATCACACTACTCGGCCAGGACATCACAAAGACGGATCCGGCCAAGGTGGCTCGAATGGGACTTGTGCGTTCCTTCCAGATATCGGCAGTGTTTCCGCACCTGACGATCCTTGACAATGTCCGCGTCGCCCTGCAACGCCCCGGTGGTCTGTCCACGCAATTCTGGCTGCCCATGGGAGCGCTGAATCGCTTGAATCAAAGGGCCATGGAATTGATCGAAGCGGTCGGGTTGCACGATGCGCGCAACAATCTTGCCGCCGACCTGTCCTATGGCCGCAAGCGTGTACTCGAAATCGCCACGACGCTGGCGCTGGATCCGCAAGTGCTGTTGCTGGACGAGCCAATGGCCGGCATGGGTCACGAAGACGTGCACATCGTCTCGGATATCATTCGCGAGGTGGCGAAAGACCGCGCGATCTTGATGGTGGAACACAACCTAAAGGTCGTCGCTGACCTCTGCGACAAAGTCACGGTGCTGCAACGGGGCGAAATCCTTACCTCCGGCGATTATCGCACCGTGAGTCAGGACGAACGCGTGCGTGTTGCCTATATGGGGACCGAACATGAGTAACGCGCTGCTTTCCGTCCGGGACCTTCACGCCTGGTATGGCGAAGGTCACGCCTTACACGGCATCAATCTCGATATTCACCAAGGTGAGACGGTCACCCTGCTTGGCCGCAATGGTGTCGGCAAGACGACCACACTGCGGTCTATCATGGGGATTATCCGCAAACGTACAGGTATGATCACGTTCGAAGGCAAGGACATGATCCGCGTACCGTTGCATCGCACCGCCCATGCAGGTATCGGCTTTGTGCCGGAAGAACGCGGCATATTCGCCACGCTATCCGTTGATGAAAACCTCAATCTTCCGCCGGTCGTCGCCAAGGGCGGCATGACGATCGACGAGATCTACGACCTGTTCCCGAACCTCAAAGAGCGCCGCAACAGCCCTGGTACGAAGCTTTCGGGCGGCGAGCAGCAAATGCTTGCCATTGCCCGGATTCTGCGTACAGGCGTCAAGCTGCTGCTTTTGGACGAACCGACGGAGGGCCTTGCGCCGGTCATCATCCAACGTATCGGCGAAGTGCTTGTGACGCTGAAACAGCGCGGCATGACCATTCTCCTGGTCGAACAGAATTTCCGTTTTGCCAGCAAGGTTGCCGACCGCTTCTATGTGGTGGACCATGGCAAGATAATAGACAATTTCCACGTCAGGGAGCTGCCCGACCGCATGACCATGCTCAACGAAGCATTGGGAGTCTGACGACATGACCATGATCTTCGGCGTTCCCCTCCAGGCTTTCCTGGGCCAGTTGCTGATCGGCCTCATCAATGGCTCATTCTATGCGATGCTCAGCCTTGGTCTCGCAATCATCTTCGGCTTGCTCCGTGTCATCAATTTCGCACACGGTGCACAGTACATGCTGGGTGCTTTCGTCGGCTATCTTTTGCTCGCGGAGTTTGGCATCGGTTACTGGCCGGCCCTGATCGTTGCTCCGTTGGTTGTGGGTCTGGCCGGCGCGCTCATCGAGCGGGTCGCGCTGTCGCGCCTTTACAACCTCGACCACCTTTACGGGCTGTTGTTCACGTTCGGCCTTGCACTCGTGATTGAAGGCACGTTCCGCTATTACTACGGTGCGGCCGGACAGCCCTATGCAGTTCCCAGCGCATTGGCCGGAGGCGTCAATCTCGGCTTCATGTTCCTGCCGAAATATCGCGCCTGGGTTGTCGTCGCTTCGCTGGTCGTCTGCCTCGGAACCTGGCTGCTCATCGAGAAGACCCGCCTTGGCTCCTATCTGCGCGCAGCTACGGAAAATCCGACCTTGGTACGTGCTTTCGGCATCAACGTGCCCCTCCTGTTGACGTTCACCTACGGTCTCGGCGCAGGTCTTGCAGGGCTCGCGGGTATCATGGCGGCGCCGATCTATCAGGTCAGTCCGCTCATGGGATCGAACATGATTATCGTTGTCTTTGCGGTGGTTGTTGTTGGCGGTATGGGATCGATCCTTGGCGCAATCATCACCGGCTATATGCTCGGTATTTTCGAGGGTCTAACCAAAGTGTTCTATCCCGAAGCGTCCAGCATCGTCATCTTCGTCATCATGGCGATCGTCCTGCTCGTCCGACCCGCGGGCCTGTTCGGAAAGGATGTATGACATGACGCAAGCGACAATTACATCTGCACCCAAGCCACGCCTTTTGACGCTCGAAACAACGCTGATCCTGATCGGGGTCATCGGGCTTATTCTCGCGCCTTTCTATTTCTATCCGGTATTCCTCATGAAGGTGCTTTGTTTCGCACTCTTCGCTTGCGCCTTTAACCTTCTCCTGGGCTACACCGGCATCCTCTCCTTTGGTCATGCCGCCTTCTTTGGCGGCGCTGCCTACTTTACAGCACATGCGGTCAAGGAATGGGGGTTACCGACCGAACTCGGCATTCTTGTCGGTGTCCTCGGGGCTACGATCCTCGGCTTGATCATCGGTTTCTTTGCCATAAGGCGCCAGGGCATCTATTCGACGATGATCACGCTGGCACTCGCACAGATGTTTGCCTTTTTCTGTCTGCAGGCATCTTTCACCCATGGCGAAGACGGTATCCAGGGGGTACCTCGCGGCTACTTGTTGGGCTTCATCGATCTCAATCAGCCATTGAACATGTATTTCTTCGTGCTTGCCGTATTTCTCATTGGCATGTTCATCATCTGGCGCATCATTAACTCGCCATTTGGCATGATCCTCAAATCCGTACGCGAGAACGAACCTCGAGCTATCTCGCTTGGCTACTCGGTCGCGCGTTACAAGCTTGCTGCCTTCGTCATGTCTGCCACCTTGACCGGTCTTGCAGGCGGTTTGAAAGCGATCGTCTTCCAGTTTGCCACGCTCACCGACGTGAGCTGGCAGATGTCTGGCGAAGTCGTTTTGATGACTTTGCTTGGCGGCATTGGCACCCTGGTTGGACCGATCTTTGGTGCAGGGCTTGTGGCCGCTCTGGAAAACTACCTCGCAACCTCGGAGTTTCCAGTCACGGTGATCACCGGCATTATCTTCATGGTGTGCGTGCTTGTGTTTCGGCGTGGGATCATCGGTGAGCTTTATGCTTCGCGCTTCGGCAAAAAACTCGAGAGCAAGCCGGACAACTGAAATGTCAACCTACGATTATATCGTTATCGGAGCCGGCACTGCCGGCTGCACGCTCGCCAATCGTCTCTCTGAAAACAGGGACGTCTCCGTTCTTCTACTCGAGGCAGGCGGCAAGGACAATTACCACTGGATACACATTCCTGTGGGCTACCTCTATTGCATCTCGAATCCGCGCACGGACTGGTGCTTCACCACTGAGCCAGAGCCGGGGTTAAATGGCCGCTCGCTCAGTTATCCGCGCGGCAAGGTCCTGGGCGGCTGCTCTTCAATCAATGGCATGATTTATATGCGCGGCCAGGCGCGCGACTATGACCTGTGGCGACAGGACGGATGTACCGGCTGGGGTTGGGATGACGTCCTCCCTTACTTCAAGAAATCTGAAGACTACTATCTCGGGGCGGACAACTTCCATGGTTCTGGCGGCGAATGGCGCGTAGAGGAAGCGCGGCTGCATTGGGATATCCTCGATGCATTCCGCGATGCTGCGGAAGCTGCCGGCATCCCTCGTACTGACGATTTCAATCGCGGCGACAACGAAGGTTCCTCTTATTTCAAGGTCAACCAGAAGCGCGGAATCCGCTGGAACACGGCAAAGGCTTTTCTGCGCCCTGCCCTCAGACGTCCCAATCTCAAGGTTGAAACCGGAGCGCATGTTCGAAAGCTGATTTTGCAGGATTTGGCCGTCAAAGGTGTTGAATTCGAACAGGCCGGGGTGATCCGTTCGATCCAATGCAGGCGCGAGGTCATTCTGACTGCCGGGTCAATTGGCTCACCCCATATTCTCGAACTATCAGGCATCGGTCGCGGCGACATCTTGCAGACTGCGGGTATCGAAACCGTCCTCGAACGGCGCAATGTCGGAGAAAACCTCCAGGATCACCTGCAGCTGCGCTGTGCCTACAAGGTGACTGGTATTCCGACACTTAATGAGAAGGCCAACCGTCTTTTGGGCAAAGCTGCCATTGCGCTTGAATATCTCATCAGCAGGTCCGGACCCATGTCGATGGCGCCGAGCCAGCTTGGTGTTTTTACCCGGTCCGATCCCTCTTTTGAGACAGCCAATCTGCAATATCATGTGCAGCCTCTCTCCCTGGAAAAGTTTGGCGAAAACGTCCATCCCTTCCCGGCGTTTACCGCGAGCGTTTGCAATCTGCGTCCCGAGAGCCGAGGTTCCGTACACATCAAAGCACCGGATCACCGCTCGCATCCTGCGATCCAACCGAATTATCTGACGACAGACACCGATCGCCGTGTCGCGGCGGACTCGATCCGCATCACGCGCAACATTGTGGCGCAGAAGCCATTGCAGCGTTTCATGCCGGAAGAGTTCAAACCCGGCACCGCCTATCAAACGGAAGAGGAATTGGTCGAAGCCGCCGGTGCCGTTGGCACAACCATCTTCCATCCCGTTGGAACCTGTCGCATGGGTTCTGATCCAGACTCCGTCGTCGACCCGCAATTGCGCGTGCGCGGCATTAAAGGTCTGCGGGTGGCCGATGCCTCGATCATGCCGTCGATCACCTCGGGAAATACCAACTCACCAACGATCATGATCGCCGAAAAAGCCGCAGAGATGATCACGAGGGGTTAGAGCCATAGCTTGATGGAGCGTTCTGCCGGAGGAATTTGGTTCAAGGTCGAGGGATTTGGCGAGGCCGATGCCTTTCCATCGGGCGATGCCGCCATCTTCCGCGTGGATTGTCTCGCCATCCGGGAAACAGAATTGTTTCCGGCTAACTATGAAGGCTCTAGTGGTTATCTTATCTGAAACGGTACGGTAAAACTTTGCCGCGAGACATCCACCCCATCGGGTGCTGACGGAACGGGTGACGCCCGCCGGATTGTTTCAAGCACGCTCTGGTCCAACTGAGGCGTCCCGGAGCTTCCGACGACACTTGCCGAAACGATGGCGCCGTCATTGGTGACCACGAAGCGTATCCTGACGGTGCCCTGCCCTTCTGCACGGGCGCGATTTGCTCTGCGCGCCAGATAAGACTGCACCCTTGAACGCCAGGTCTCCGATTGTCGCGCTGACGCTGCGCTGGAAACTCTTGGTTGCTGTTTTGCTTCCCGGGGCGTGGCGTCCTGGACAGTCGCGGTGCTGACTTTCTTCGCTGGCTTCTGCGCCACCTTCTCGGTAACCTGCTTTTTTGGAACGTCGGGCTTTTTCGGTGTTGGCCGAACCACCGGAAGCGGCACTTCTACCTTTGGCAGTTCCACAACCTCTTCGATCGGTTCTTCGGGCGGCTCGGTCACTTCTGGTTCCGGCTGCGGCTCTTCGGCCACCTCAGGTTCAGGCTGATCCGGAACCAGTTCTTCCAATGGACTAATTGGCTCGGGCTCCGGCTGCACATCCGGGATTGGCTCCGGCGCTGCAGCTTCCTGTTCCATGGCATCCGGCTTTACTGGCTCAGCTTCGGCCGGCGCCTCTTCTTTAACTGGTTCTGGCACCACTGGTGCTGGCAACGGCGCCATGTCAATCATTACCGCCGCTGCAATATCGCTCGCGGGTGTCTCAGGTTGATAGTTCTGAACAAACCACGCAGCACCCGCATGAATGCTGATGACCGCCAGTCCTGCAACCGACCAAAGACCGACCTCACGCCAATCTGGGCGCAGGGATCCCATTCTGGTTGCAGTTGTCTGCTGATGCACTACTGGACGCCTTCATCCGCGGGCGCGGGTCGAGGAGGAACACTTTCCAGACCGACAAGGGCTATCTTGAGATAGCCTGTGTCGCGCAGCCCGTTCATCAGATCCATCAAGGCGCCGTAGTCAACAGCTCGGTCAGCGCGAAGAAAGACCCGGGTGTCCTTGTCCCCCTGCGTACGTTGATCCAGAAAACTGCCAAGCGTTTCGCGTGAAATCGTTTCATTGCCGACTGCGATAGACTTGTCTTCCTTGAGCGTCAGGTAGAGGGGTTGCTCGGGACGCGTCGCGGGCGTTGCTGTCGAGGCTGGCAGATCCACATTGATATCGACCGTCGCCAGCGGCGCTGCGACCATGAAAATGATAAGCAGGACCAGCATGACGTCGATGAACGGCGTCACGTTGATTTCGTGATTTTCCTGGAGCTCGTCGTCCGAAGCGTTATGCCTGATGCCACCAGCCATGATCGCTCTCCTTACTCCGCAGCGGCGCGCGAGGTGTGGGCGGCAGGGGCCCTGGCAAAATCCACATCGCGGCTGACAAGCCGTTCGACTCCTGCCGACGCATCCGCGAGCAACTGCCGGTAGCCAGTGATCGACCGCGCGAAGACATTATAGATAACAACCGCCGGAATTGCAGCGACGAGCCCGATCGCGGTGGCGAGAAGCGCTTCTGCGATGCCAGGCGCAACGACCGCCAGGTTGGTTGTCTGCGACTCTGAAATGCCGATGAACGAATTCATGATGCCCCAAACCGTGCCGAAAAGCCCGACGAATGGCGCAGTTGAACCGATGGTCGCGAGTACTCCCGTGCCGCGACTCATGCGCCGTCCTGCTTGGGCCTCGATGCGCGACAGACGCGAAGCGACGCGCTCCTTCAAACCATCGGCGCTTGTGTATCCTTGAACCTCACCGGAAACACGCATTTCCTCGCGTGCCGCATTGACAAGCGCAGCGCCCGGGCCGCCCCGGCCTTCGAGTGCCCGCTCGGCATCGTGCAGTGTGCGAGCATTGCCGATGGCGTTGAGTGCGCGGTAGGCCCGCACTCTTGCTCCGGCAAGTTCAAGCGTCTTCGCCAACCAGACAGTCCAGGTGACCAGCGAGGCGAAAGCGAGACCGATCATCACCGACTTGACCACCCAGTCCGCGGCCATGAACATGCCCCAGGGTGAGAGATTGTGTGGCAGCGTTGCTGCCGTCTGATTGCCTTCACCCCTCTCGGGTATTGCCGGTTCTAATGCTGGTGTGGTTGCTTCAGGTTGCGGTGAAGACGGCTGCACAACCTCCGACTGGGGTACCGGGGCTGCACGCTCTTGGGCCGTTGCAATTGGCATACCAGACAGGCAAAGCAGCAAACCGAGAACCCCTGCCCTCAGCATGATAATAGCACCTCCTGGATACCCTTGCGGCCTTGCTCGCATCGCTCTGCAGTCCTTCATTTTTCGCCGCTGCCGGAAGGCCCGAGGCCATCGCCTTGTTCAGGCGCATTCGCGTGGCGGCATCACCGGTTGGTAGCGGCTTAGTATTTATGACTAAAATAATCAACTATTTTTTGAATATGGTAAGGGGGAGTGTTTTGATAAGACCAAACGAGAAGCGGAAGTTTAAAAGCTCGTCACGATTTGGAGCGACCGTCTGCGGATTCGCGCACAAAGCACACACACACAAAGAACTTAAATTTTAATCTATCCGAGTGTTTTCAGACAATTCCCCAAGCACGGTAACGTCCCCTGCCCGTCATTTCGCGCACCCCAAGTTCACTGATGAGATTGAGCGCTCCGCGTTGGGACACCTTCAATTCCTTGGCAATCAGAGCTGTTGATACCATGGGCCGCGATAAAATGAGATCGATCATGCCAGGAAGGTTTGATGTGGAGCGCCGATCCTTCAATTTTCGTTCCATTTGCATCCTTGCAAGACTCAGCCGCTCGACTTCCTTCAGATTTGCCATGCTCGAAACTTGTACCGCTTCCAGAAATGCAACCAGCCGTGTCGTATGATCGCGGGCACGGCGCCGGTCACGCGGAATGGAGCGCAATCCCGCATTAAGGGCTGCGAGATGTGATCTCGTCTTCCCCCGTTCCCTAAGCATGGCGGATACGAGCATTGGACCCAGCCAGTGCTGATGTTGCAGCGGTTCGATGTCCTCCCAGGCGTCCCAGACCACCGCAGCCGCAAGTAGTGGCGGCAAATCACGGCTCCGGTCATGAACCGCTAGCCACCCTTCGAACCGCTCATCCTCATCCCAATCCGGATCGTAAACCAAGGGCTCACCATCCGGTGTGAGGTCGGCCGCTGAAGACTTGCTCTCGCCCCTCCCCCCGCCAACCTCTGCTGGTTGCGCAAGCAGCCGCGACGAGCGGACCAGCAGGGCATCCATATTCGCCAATTCGTCTTCGAACGCGTTTTCAGCGTCAGATTTGACCTCGGTCTCGTCCTCGGCAACGGATTCGGCTGCTGGGATGTTTTCGCCAGTTAGCACGGCAAACTCGCTGGTTGCCCGACCACGCAGACTAGCGAGACCTTTCGAGCTGAAGGACCAAGCAGGTGGGCTCGCAGCAATCTGACGTCGCGTACGCAGAATGGCGTGGGCCCTTGTCAACTCATGCGTTGGCGTGCGGATGTCCATGCGCGCATCATGAAGAACCAGATCTTCGACGTGAACGAGCTCCCCTGCCAGCCAGAGAGCATTGCACGCCTCCACAAAATGCGAGCGTTCTATCCAGCCGTCGTTCTCGCGCAAAAGTCCGTCTCGCGTCCGGCGCCCCCTCACCTCCCCCAGGTCATTCTTGCGGCCGACCCTGTCATCAAGCCGCGCCAATGCGTCTTCTGCAGCGATGGCCGGATGAAGCAGGTCTTTGAGGGATAACTCTCTAGAATCATAAACCATTGAAACTATGGTAAACGATTGATTAAACGGATGCTATATGTAATTTAGCTTCCGTTGGGCAAGGCCCGGGTTGGACCTGACCAACCGGATGAATCGCCTGAAGATCTGATGTGAATCATTAGCGCGTTTGCAGCGTCTAGCCAACCACGACCGTCGCTTTTCCAGAGACGCGACTGTAAAGATCGATGATGTCCTGATTAATCAGGCGGACGCAGCCAGATGACATCGATTGCCCGATCGACCACCATTCTGGCGATCCATGAATCCGATAGCCGGTATCGACGCCGTCCTTAAAAATGTAGAGAGCCCGCGCTCCCAGCGGATTTTGTGGACCCGGGTCCATGCCATTCTGATATTTGGCCAATTCCGGCTTGCGCTGAATCATTTCGCGTGGTGGCGTCCATCGCGGCCATTCCTTCTTATACTGAATATTCGCCCGACCGCTCCAAAGGAAGCCGTCTTTGCCGATACCGACGCCATAACGAATGGCATCCCCGCCGGGTTGGACCAGGTAAAGAAAACGCTCCTGCAGGCGGACGACAATCGTCCCCGGCTGCTCGCCTGTCGGATCGACAACTATCTGGCGCCGGAACTGGACTGGAACCTTTTGATACGGGACCGCTGGGAGCGAGTACGGACCCTCCTGCACGGCAGCGTACATGACGTCTGGGACTGTAACGGATTTATCAATGCTGATTTGTGGCCTGATGCCACTGGTCGGCATCGCATCTATGTCCATGGACGGCAATTCGAGGGTCGTTTGAGTGCAACCTGTCATTCCCAGCACTGCCATAGACCCTGCACCCGCCAAAAGATGACGGCGCGAAATAGCGGGAATCGCCTGTTTGATCGTGGATACCTGTTTACGCTGGGACAATTTCGTACTCGCTTACAAATATTGGCAATCGTTCAAACTGTATGGAAATGTGGTTTACAAACAATGAATCGAAAAACAGCGTCTTAACCAACCGAGAAGTTGACAGCTGTCAACGAAGCTTTGACGGGCTTCTCCAGCAAGCCCCCGGCTTGGTTGACAGCTGTCAACCACGCTCGACAGAGAACTAACACTAAGGTTCAATTTCCAAATCGCCAACTTTCGGGTATTCAGTGATGCAATCCTGCGTTTTACTGCGACCGTTATTCTACTACCAATTGTATTTATTCCTGTTTGGATATTCCTCACGCTCGATCAGGTATTTCACAATGGCAGACGATATGTCCTACTGTTTCAGACACCCCAACGGTGAAGAACCGAGTGCACGCGCGAACGCTGTACTACCATCATTCCAGAATCAGCCAGGTTTTCCGCGCGACACCCGGCAGCAATTGGCTTTCGCTGAAGAGTTTATCCGAAATAACATCTGCAAATCCGTCAGCATTTCAGACATTGCCAATGCCACCGGCGTCAATATTCGAGCCCTGCAACGCCTGTTTCGCAAACACCACGGCGCCACTCCAATCCACGTTTTGCTGAATGGCCGCATTGCTGCAGCCCACGAAATTATCTGCAGCGGGAAGGCAACATCCGTGAGGGAGCTGGCGGCCAGGCTTCATTTCTCCAATCCGGGTCGCTTTTCCAAGCTCTATCGAAAAACATATTCGGTTGTTCCGTCTGAACAGATTCGCGCGCATCAATGCATGGCGAATTCGCGCGATTTACCAGCGTAGGCTGAGCGTCTCAGCGATAAGCGGCCGTGCGATCCAAAAAGTCGTGAAAGTGCGCAATAACGCTGTCTTGATCGATGAAGATCACAGCATAGGCGGGCGGCTCGTGCGTGACAGCAATCCTATCCGGCGAAAAATCCAGTGCCGCTTGATGGTTGGTGCCGCGCAGAACGCTAACGGGAATACCCCGCCAACTCCCGGCGATCGGCCGGTGTGCATGGCCGGCAAAAATATGCCGGACCTTGCCGTGTTCCTTGAGCAGTGCGTGGAGAGCGTCCGCTTCGACGATGCCCATCCGGTCCAGAAGCGGCATGTGAATGGGAAAAGCCGGGTGGTGTGAGAACAAAAAAACCGGACGGTCCCCGGCTTCCAAAAGGCGCTGCTGCAGCCAGCGCAACCGCGCCACATCCAGGCGACCTTCTGGGCGGCCCGGAACCAGCGTATCGAGCATGATCAACCTGCCTTCGCTGGTGTCTTTCACACTCTGGACAAAGCCTTCCTCAACGCGGACAGTGGTAAAGACGCTCAGAAAAGCAGTGCGATCATCATGGTTCCCCAGCATCAGACGGAAGGGCGGGAGCAGTTTGGTGAGTTCCTCCGCCAGGACCCGATATGTAATCTCTTCCCCCGTGTCACTCAGATCGCCGGTAAAGACCACCAACTCGGCATCGCGGTGATTCCGATTGATATCGGTGATGCAAGCCTGCAGGCGCGCCAAGGGGTCAAGGCCACACAGGGTCGTGCCCGGCTTCACCAGATGCAGATCAGTCACTTGGATAATTTTCATGCAAGAAGTTCCAAGGGTTTTTTAGGATCTGTACGACCCAGGAATACGCGCACTGCCGCGCAGGATAAGGCGTGTATTCAAACGTTCATGAGCAGCCGGGCGATCAGGTTCAGCCTCGCGGCGATCGAGAAGAGCCACCGCACGCGCAGCCATAGTGTTCGCATCCTGCTGAAACGTCGTAAGGTTGTAGGCACCCCACGACGCTTCCGGAATATCATCGAATCCTACGATGGAAAGATCCGCCGGTATCGAAAGTTGTGTGTGTTTCCGCACATAGTCAATCAAGCCGAATGCCACCAAATCATTCACACAGAAGACTGCGTCCGGGCGGTTGTTCCCAACGGTGAAGAGCTGCTGCGCTGCTTCCTGTCCGCCCGCATAATCCGAATTCCGACCATTGCCGGTCAGTACCGTAGCGTTATGAAGTTCGGCTTCCCGCCGGAAGCCGTATTCACGTTCAATCGTCGTGGGCGTGCCCGATAGAGCCCCGGCGAAACCCATTTTCTTTATGCCATCGGCAAGAAAAAACCGTGCTGCCTCCCGCCCGGCACCTTCATTGTCGATATTGACCTCGTCTGCTCCCGTTTCCGAACGGCCGAGAACGATCAGTGGCTGCCCGTTGCGGCGGGCAAGATCGACGAAAGACGAGGGCGGAGAACCGGAGAGGATAATGGTCGCTTCGGCGCGATAACCAAAAAGCGTCTTCTGTGCCGCAACCAGTTCTTCTTCGGTGCGGCCAGTGTTGATCACTATGGGAACGCTACCCCGATGGATGAGCGCCTTGGTCAGCGCCGCAACCAAATGCGAGCGATAGCCGAGTTCCGGATTGGTAACAACCAAACCCACGAGTCGGCTCTTTCGAGCCAAAAGTCCACGCGCAAGATCGTTGACTTGATAGCCAAGCGCTTCCGCTGCCTCCATGATCTTCTCGCGCTTTTTTGCCGAGACGCTCGCCCCGGGTGTAAAGGCCCTGGACACTGCCGAGCGAGATACACCCGCGTGTTTCGCAACCTGCAGTGCACTGACGTACTGCTTGTCGTCATTGGAAGCGCGCTTGTCTTTAGATTTCATATTTTTCAACGTCCGACCGTGGAAAGAACATCTGCCCTCAAGAATCGCTCCACCACCAGCATACAGCCTATCGACGGTACGAGTAATAGCAGAGCGGTGATCGACGCAACCTGATAATTTCACCCGAACCCGCAGTGAGTGGCGATAGCGGTAGGGCATTCACGATGGACGCGTCGACGAGATCAATAAGCGGTCCTTCATTTGCCTGACGCAGATATATCAACGCCGCCTCAGCTGGACGCAAACAGCGGCACGATGAAAAACGGCACGATCTTGATAGCGCTGGAAGAACATGGAGAAGGGTCAGGAAGCGCGTCTGCGGCACAATGTTCGGGGGGAGGGGAGGGGCCACCGACGATATCAAATGGCCCCGAGAAACAGAATATGTTAGTTGGCTACATTTTTTTCATAAGCCTCGAGGATCGCCGAGTTGTAAGGGGCAATCGGGAAAGACTTGCCTTTGGTTGCGAGATCATCGGGGGAAATGTCGACGAAGAGCTTGTCCCAGCTTGCTTTGTCCAATTCCGGTTGCACGAACTTCGCATCAATACCGGGGTACCAGTTGAACCGCTTGACGATACCATCGGCCTGAACTTTCGGGCTCGTGGCGAGCGCAACGAACTTCTCCGCCAGTTCAGTGTTCGGGCTCTTGGACGGAATCACATAGTGCATCGGTTGCCCTGGCATACCCGGCGCAGGCAGGAACAACTTCATCTCCGGTGGCAATTTACCATCCGCCTGCCACGCGTAGAACATGTCGACCCAAACCGGCCCCATCGCGATTTCGCCGCGGCTGAGCATATCCAATGTACCGGCATTCCCCGGGGTAAGGGTGGCGTTGGTTGTGAAATCCTTCAAACTGGCGAAGGCTTTGTCCCACTTTTTGGTCTCGGCTTCCTCGAATGGACCATTCATCAGCTTGTTGGCGTCGCCGTCGCCGAAAGCATAGATCCAGCCCATGACGAAACTGACTCCTGACGCTCCACCCTTGATGCCGTTATAGCCGAACTGCTTCGGATTCTCTTTGGCCCAGGCAACAAGCTCCTCATAGCTCTTTGGCGGGTTTGGGATGAGCGCGGGATTGTAGGCAATTGCGGTCTGGCTTGAGAACATCGGCATGACATAACCATCGACATTTGCGCCGAGCGCCATCTTTGCCTTTTCGCTGGTAGTCATCTCGCCGGAAGGTATCTTCGACCGATAGGATTCGAGATAGCCATCTTTAACCAACGGCCCGGCGAATTTCTCATGCACGACCGCGACGTCCGCGTCCCATTTGTCGACATTGGCCTTTGCCTGTGCCTCGAACCGCTCAACGATCTTCTGCGATCCGGCATCCCCTGGGCCTGTGCCAACGACGCGAACCGTCGTGCCCGGATTTTCCTTCTCGAAGAGTGGGCCGAGATAGTCGTTGACATAGTCCACCATGTTCTGGTCGCCGGCTGTCAAAACCGTCAGGTCGCCAGCCGCAGCTGGGACCGTCGCCAGTCCGAGAATGAGAGAGGCGTGCAGAAGTGTCTTCATTTGTTATCTCCCTTGAGAAAAATGAATGGTTGCAGTGTTGTTTTGGCGGCCGGGTTTCCGGCATTCAATTTGTTTAATGCGCGTGTGCCTCAGCCAGGCCTTCGACTGAAGAGCGACGCATCTGCGTGACGTCGCGCCTCCCTGTTGCGCAGCTGTGCATTTTTTCCTTTGTACCGTCTGTTCATAACAGCCACGTGACAAGCCAAAAATATTGATGCGGGCGATGAACCATGTGCCAGACTCATGACGTCCGACAGGGAAAGTGCGACTTTCGTACATATGTCATAGAACCGTTATCCGGCTTGTATAAGGGTGGCCAATCCGTTTGTGCCCGCATAAAAGAGAAGCGGGCTTGTCTCGTTTGGTAAAAGGGAATCATCGTGCGTCAACTTCTCGCCGCTGCAATCGTAATGGCCGCCGGGCTGCATCCAGCCTTCGCCCTCGATGGTAAACTCGTTCTCTATACCAGTCAGCCCAACACCGACGCACAACAAACGACAGACGCGTTTATGGCAAAGAACCCCGGCATCAAGGTCGAATGGGTTCGTGACGGCACGCCAAAGATCATGGCCAAGCTGCGCGCCGAGATCGAAGCCGGCAATCCTCAACCCGATGTTCTTTTACTTTCCGATGTTGTGACTATGGAAGGACTGAAGAAGGAGGGCCGCCTTCTCGCATTCAAAGATGCGAATACTGACGGCATCGATCCGGCGCTGATGGACAGAGATGGAACTTATTTCTCCACCAAACTCATCACGACGGGCATCATCTACAACACCAAGGCGCCCTTCGTTCCCTCGAGCTGGAGCGACCTGACCAAGCCTGAGGCAAAGAATCTGGTAAGCATGCCTAGTCCGCTGACATCGGGCGCCGCAATGATCCATACGGTGACTTTAACGGAAAACCTGCCAGGGGGCTGGGACTTCTATGCTGAACTGGCCAAGAACGGTGCACAGGCCGCCGGCGGCAATGGCGACGTCCTCAAGGCTGTGAGCGGCGGCGACAAGCTGTTCGGTATGATCGTCGACTACATGCCCATTCGCGAAAAAGCCAAGGGCGCGCCAGTTGAATTCGTGTTCCCGAAGGAAGGTGTCTCGGCCGTAACCGAACCGGTCGCCATTCTCTCGACGGCGAAGAATCCCGAGGCGGCAAAAGCCTTCGTCAATTTCCTTCTATCTGAAGAAGGCCAGAAGCTGGCGGTCAGCATGGGCTATATCCCTGCACGTCCCGATGCCGGCTTACCGGCGGGTTATCCGGATCGTTCCACCATCAAGGTGCTGGCGTTCGACGCAGCCGGCGCACTGACGAACGATACAGCGAACAAGGAAAAATTCAGCGAAGTTATGGGGCAATAAAGCTCTTTGGCCGTTTCCCAATCTATCCGCCCGAATGAACGACCCGCGTCACGCGACGCGGGTTCTCTTTCAATCCTGTGGCGAAAACTTCGGTATGATACGCGGCTTTCGGGTCTGGCCGTTCTGGTAGTCATTTTTCTGCTGAGCCTGGTCCCCGTCCTGCGCCTCGTGTCGACGGCAATTGCGCCCGGTGGCGAAGTGGATTTCGTCGCTTTCGCAAGTCGTCTGGCAAGCCCGGCAGTCATCCGCGCAACGTTCAATACCCTCGACACGTCCTTCTTCGGTGCATTGCTGGCACTTGTGATCGGTGCGCCCTTTGCCGTTGCCCTGTCCATGACCGACTTGCCGGGGCGCCGGACGCTGGGCTTCCTCCTGCTGCTGCCGTTGATGATCGCGCCGCAAGTCATGGCACTATCCTGGCTGCATCTTTTCGGGCCTTCCAGCACCTTGCTTGGAGCTTTCAATCTCTCGCCCCTTCCAGGCACCGCCAACCCTCTGCTCGGCCGCGATGGCATTATCTTGCTTTACGCCATTCAACACGCGCCGATCATCTTCATTACACTGCGTGCAGGGCTTATGCGCGTCCCGCGAGATCTGGTTGAAGCGGCGCGTTCATCTGGCTCTTCGCCGCTCCGTGTCCTTCTCACCATTATCCTGCCCATGGTCAGGCCCTATGTCGTCGCCGCAACAGCGCTCGCCTTCGTCTCTGGCGTCGGCAATTTCGGCATTCCCGCGCTGCTCGGCATGCCAGTCAACTATTTGACGTTGACAACGCTGATCTATCAGCGAATTTCCAGCTTCGGCCCAAGCGTATTGCCGCAAGTCGCGGCGCTATCCGTGCTGATTGCCATCCTGGCGTTGCTCGGTGTAACGCTGCAAGCCTTGGCCCTGCGTCGCAGCGGTCATCGTTTCACGGTCGGCACACCTGCGCGTTTTTCCCTGGGAGGTTGGCGGTTGCCGCTCGCACTTATCGGCTGGATCGCCATCCTGTTCATGCTCATCCTTCCTGTTCTTGCTCTGGTGACCACTGCGCTTATTCCATCATTCGGTGTTCCGCTTAACTGGGCTACGTTGACCTTTTCCAACTTCGAGGAAGTGCTGTTTCGTCAGGCTTCGACCAATCGTGCCTTCCGCAATTCCACAATGCTGGCTGGCGGCACGGCATTGCTCCTCGCGTTCGGCGCCGTCCCCTTGGCGATCGGACTTGAGCGCTTTTCGCGCCTGTCGCAACGAATATTTCACGGAATGATCGAATTGCCCTATGCGCTACCAGGCATCGTCCTTGCAATTGCCTGCATTCTTCTGTTTCTGCGGCCGCTGCCATTTATCGGCAGCCTCTATGCCACGCCATGGATCATTCTCGCCGCTTATCTCATGCGCTTCTTCGCACTCGCGATGAAGCCGGTCACCGCGGCTGTCGGCCAGATGTCGCGAGATCTGGACGAGGCCGCGGCGGTTTCTGGTGCTTACCCCTTGCGCCGGATGCTGACGATTATCGCGCCGCTCGCCGCACCAGCCGCCGTCGCGGGCGCGCTCCTTGTATTCATGAGCGCTTTCAACGAGCTCACTGTCTCTGCCTTGTTGTGGTCAAGCGGTAACGAAACCCTGGGCGTTGTTTTGTTCAGCCTGGAGGAGGCGGGGCTCGGCACCCAGGCAGCGGCAATCGCAGTCACGACCATTGTCATCGTCGTCGGATTGCTATTTCTTCTGGATCGGCTCGGCAGGAGGCTGCCTGCAGGCGTCTTGCCCTGGCGCTGAGAGCAATCTCAGGAAAAATGGGAGCCGGCTTTCCGTCCTCAATTGCGTAAGAACAGCGAGTTAGAACAACTGTGCGATTCGAAGAAAAAACGGTCTTGCCTTAAGGAATGATCCAGGCGTCACTCACGTCGACATGCACCTTGCTTCCAAGGGGGAGGGGATGCGCGCTGTCAAGCGTCAGCCGCTCGCCATTGGCAAGTTCGAGCCACGCTTCGTGCACCGGTCCGCGATAGGTGCTTTGCCGAACAATAGCGGTGAGCCCTTGACGGGAAAGAGTAACGGCCTCCGGACGCAGCAGGACCTGCACATTGTCCGCATCACTACTCCCGCCACGTGCCGTGACGTGTGTTCCGCCTATATCGACGATTGTTGATTGGCCGTTTCTGTGCAGCACTGTGCCGGAGACGACCGTCCCGCGCCCGATAAACCCCGCCACCTTTCGGTCAGATGGTGAATGATAAACTTGCGCAGGGGAGGCGATCTGCAGGATGTTGCCCGAACTCATGACCGCGACACGATCGGACAGCGCGAGTGCTTCCGATTGATCATGCGTCACGTAGACAATCGTCGCGCGCGTACGGCGGTGTATATCGCGAAATGCTTCGACCATCGAAGCCCGCAAATGCATGTCGAGATTGGCCAGCGGCTCATCGAAGAGAATAATCTGCGCATCCGCGACAAGGCAGCGGGCGAGGGCAACCCGCTGCCGCTGACCACCGGAAAGTTCCTCGATCCCACGCTTGGCGTAGCCATTGAGGCCCACACTGTCGAGGACGGCGGCGACGCGCTTCAAAATTTCGTCCTTGCCCACCTTTCGCGTCTTCAAGGGGTAGGCAACATTTCCAGCCACATCCATGTGCGGCCAGAGTGCATAAGACTGGAAGACAACACCGACACCGCGTTCTTCCGGCTTTTTCTGGCGCTTCGCATCGGCGATCAACTCATCGCCAAACGACAGCTGCCCGCCGTCCGGTGCCTCAAATCCAGCGATCAGCCGCAGCAAGGTGGTCTTGCCGCATCCAGACGGGCCAAGCAATGATGTGAACGACCCGGCTGGAAAATCGATCGAGATATCGTTGAGCGCGGTGACGTCGCCAAAGCGTTTTGTCAGGTTCTGGATACGAATTTCGGTCATGCGCAGGTTTTACAATTCTTTCTGCAATTTGACACCGGCTATGCTGCGTTTGCGTAACAATTGTGTGACGAGCAGTTGATGTCGGCCAGGCGCCTTACAAAAAACCCAGCTAGGGCCTGTGTTTAACGCCGCAAGCGCGGTCACAGGGTTCAAATCATTACGAAAGTATAATTTGAAATGGCCAATGGAATCGGTAGTGCTTTCGCTTCTGGGGACGGCGGGCTCCCACGGCATACCGCCACGAAAGAGATATCGCCATGAAGCGTTTAGGCCTTCTGATCGCCACAGCACTCATTGCCGGTATTGGCTATTTTGTCGTCTACCCCCAGCTTTACCCAAGGCCATCTTCATCGGCGCAAAGGACATCATCCGTCGACGCAGCGTCTGGCGGCGGTAAGGCTCACAAAGGGGGAGGAATCGCCGCTGTCGTGGTTGCGTCTGCCAGATCGGAAGATGTACCCGTCACCAAAACAGTCGTTGCAACGATGGAGCCAATCGACACGGTGGCCGTCAAACCTCAGATTGATGGTGTCGTGATCGCAAGCAAAGTCACCGACGGTCAAATGGTCAAGACCGGAGACGTACTGTTTCAACTTGACGACCGGGTAATTCGCGCCACGATCGATAAGGATCAAGCATTGCTTGCAAAGGACGAGGCCAGCCTGGTTGCTGCAAACCTCGATCTATCGAGTGCTCAAGACCTGCAAAAACGCAACGTCGATACCAATCAGCAGGTCTATCAGTTCGAAGCCGCTGTGAAGGTGCTGGAAGCATCGATCAATATGGATAAGGCTCAGATTGCAGCCGATCAGGTGCAACTGTCTTACATGACGATTACGGCGCCAATCGACGGGCGCGTGGGCGTCGTCAATACGTCTGTCGGCAACCTTGTTAGGACCGATGATGCCAACGACCTTGTTACCATAACCAAAATGGCGCCGCTGCGTGTCGCCTTTATCATAGCCGAGCGTGATTTGCCTGCCCTGAGAGCAGCGGTGGCCGATCATCCGACACCGGTCCAGGTCAAACTTCCAGGCAGTAACGATACGGTCGCGACAGGTACTTTGAACTTCATCGATTCAAGCGTCGATACCTCGTCGGGCACTGTGGTTCTGAAGGCGGATATCGCCAATACGGACGGCGCGCTTTGGCCCGGACAATATGTTACCGCTGTAGTTGAACTCACCGTTCATAAGAATGCCACGACCGTGCCGCTCGTTGCCATTCAGCAGGGAAACGACGGCTCGTTCGTCTTCCTCGTCCATTCCAACAAAACCGTTGCAAAGCAGAACATCACCCTCGCCGACACGGTGGGCGACACGGCGGTTGTCGCGTCCGGCGTAGCGCCTGGTGACCAGGTGGTTGTCGATGGTCAGCTTCACCTGCAAGACGGCTCGCCTGTCCAGACAAGCACGCAGGCGGCGGATATAGCATCATCCATCGACAGCCCGGATGCCGGAGCCTTAGAGGCTGTTAAATGAACATTTCATCGGTCTTCATTCGGCGGCCAATTGCAACCATTCTTCTGTCCATCGCGCTCGCCGCATCTGGCCTCTTCGCCTACAGGTTCATTCCGGTCGCTGCTCTGCCTGAAGTCGATTTCCCGATCATAACGGTTTCCGCTCAGCTTCCTGGCGCCGCACCGGATACGATGGCGAGTGCCGTTGCGACACCGTTGATCAAACAGTTCTCAACTATCCAGGCCATTTCGACGATCAGTTCCACGAGCACCGAAGGTGCCACGCATATTACGCTCGAATTCGATTTGAATCGCGATATCGACCAGGCCGCGGCGGACGTTCAGGCTGCAATCGCAAGCACTCTGCGCCGTCTGCCGGCCAATATGACCGACCCGCCGAGTTACAGGAAAAGCAATCCTGCGGATGCACCGGTCGTTCTCGTGGCGCTGCAAAGCGACACGATGCAATTGTCCAAGCTCGACGACTACGCCGAAAACGTGATGTCTCCCGCATTTTCGACGATCAACGGCGTCGGAGAAGTTGAGGTCTTCGGCACAAAACAATATGCCGTGCGCGTCGAGGTCGATCCGGAGGCGGTGACCGCACGCGGCATAGGTCTCGACGAACTGACGGCTGCCGTCGCGAGCAAGAATTCGATCGCCCCCGTTGGTACGATTTCCAGCCCGACGCAGCAGATGGCGATCGAGGCGGACACGCAGGCCCAGAACGCCGACACGTTCCGGCAGATCATCGTCAAATCGGCGAATGGAAAAATGGTCCGCCTGGGTGACGTAGCCCGTGTTATCGATTCCGTGGCGACGACGCAGACCGAAAGCCGGTATGACGGCAAGCCGTCGCTGGTTCTCGGTGTATTCCGCCAACCGGGCGCCAATACCGTGGACGTCGTGGATCGCGTCAAGGCGATCCTGCCCCAATTCCAGCAGGATCTTGGACCCTCAGCCAGCATCCACATCTTGAATGACCGCTCGGCCTCCATCCGGCAAGCGGTATCAGATGTGCAATTTACACTGCTTTTGACGATCGGGCTGGTCATTCTGGTGATCTTCATCTTCCTGCGCCGGCTGAGCGCTACGATGATTCCGATCGTGGCTGTCCCGCTTTCGTTGATCGCCACACTTGGCGCGATGTATGTGCTCGGGTTTTCGATCGACAATATCTCTCTGCTCGGCTTGACCTTGTCTGTCGGACTGGTCGTCGATGATGCAATCGTCATGCTGGAAAACATAGCCCGTCATATGGAAGATGGCATGGCGCCGCTCGAGGCGGCACTCAAAGGCAGCGAGGAGATCGGCTTTACGATCATCTCGATCACCACGTCGCTTGTTGCGGTGTTCATCCCGATCCTGCTGATGGGCGGCGTCGTCGGGCGTATCTTCAACGAATTCGCCGTCGTTGTGACTGTGGCTATCGTTGCCTCGGCCTTGATATCGCTCACGCTGACGCCGATGCTCTGCAGCCATTTGCCACCCGAAAAACATACCGATGGCGAAAAGAGGAAGCCGCTCACCGAGCGTATTTTCGACGCGGTGCAGTCGGGCTACGGCCGTGTTCTGGATCTTTGCCTGCGCGCACGCCCCGTCGTCCTTGGTGTATTCTTGTTGACCGTCGTCGCGACCGGATATCTCTTCACAACAATTAACAAGGGTTTTCTGCCGACTGAGGATATCGGGCAATTGTCGATCTCGACCGAGGCCCGGCAGGATATCTCGTTCGATGCCATGGTGGTGTTGCAGAAAAAGGTAGCGGATGCGATTTCGAGCAAGCCATATGTTTCGCATGTCGTATCCACGGTTGGCGGGGGCTTCAACTCCGCAAGTCTCAATCAAGGGCGAATGTTCGTCGAGTTGAAGCCAAAAGCCGAGCGACTGGCGCTTGAACCGCTTCTTCGTGATCTGCGCCAAACCTTGTCGAAGATTCCCGGGATCACCAGCTACCCTGTCGCCGTGCAGAATCTGCGTATCGGTGGCGTCTCCTCCAATGCGCAGTATCAATACAATCTTCAAAGCGTCACTTCGACAGACCTCTATCCGTGGTCGCAGAAAATTCTGCTGGCGATGCAGCAGGAACGCCAGACGTTTGTCGATGTATCGAGCAATCTGCAGAACAATGCACTTCAGGCGAACCTGGTGATCGATCAGGACAAGGCGCAGATGCTCGGCATCAATGCGGATCAGCTTCGCAACACGTTCTACTACGCTTTCGGTACCAATCAGGCATCGACGATTTTTTCCACAGCCGACAGCTATGAGGTCATTCTCGAACTCGATCCCGACATTCCCTGGACAACTGACAAGCTTGACCAGATGCAGATCCGCTCACCGACGACCGGCAAACTGATACCGCTTTCTGCCTTCGCCCATGTTGAGCGCAAAACTGGACTATTGGCAGTCAGCCAGCTCGGACAGCTCCCCGCGGTCACAATCTCCTTCAATCTGCCGCAGGGTGTCTCGCTCGGTCAGGCGGTACAGGAGCTTGATGCTCTCAAAACGCGACTGGGTGTACCTGAAACCATCACGTCGAGCTTTACCGGCACTGCCCAGGTGTTCCAGCAATCCCTAGCCAATCAGGGTTTGTTGGTGGGTGCAGCAATACTGACGATCTATATCGTGCTGGGCATCCTCTACGAAAGCTTCGTCCATCCTCTTACCATCCTGACGGGGCTGCCTGCGGCCGCTGCAGGCGCACTCGCGACACTCGAACTCTTTGGCTATGATCTTAGCGTCATTGCGATTATCGGCATCCTGATGCTTATCGGCATCGTCAAGAAGAACGCAATCATGATGGTCGACTTTGCGCTTGTTCGCCAACGATCGGGTGAAACGTCGTTCGATGCCATTCGTGAAGCCTGTCTCGTGCGTTTCCGGCCTATCATGATGACGACGCTCGCTGCTCTCATGGGTACAATCCCCATCGCCATTGGGGCAGGGGCAAGCTCGGAGCTTCGTCAGCCGCTTGGTGTTGCGGTCGTTGGCGGTCTCGTGGTTTCCCAGATTCTCACGCTGTTCATCACGCCGGTTATTTTCCTCTACATGGAGGATTTGTCTCGCGCTTTAAGCAAAATCGGCCACCGGCTGCGCGGCACGCACGCCCCCGCGCCGGCTGAATAGTCAAGCGAGAGTTGAGCACACCGCCGCAAAATGAATACTGGCAGCAACCAGCACGAACGTGTGCCATATAGCGTTATGAAACGGCAACCTCTCCAAAATGTGGAAAATAACGCCGAGGGAATAGACCACGCCACCGGCGAGAATGAGCCAAACGATCGTGGCGGAGAGCGCGCCGGAAAATTCCTGATAGGCCGCGGCACCGCTCCAGCCGAGCGCAAGATAGAGTCCGATCGACAGCCTATCGAAGCGGTCTGGCTTGAGGAATTTTAGAAGTACGCCAAAGATGGCAATCGCCCATACGCCTGCCAGCAGCCACCATGTTCCACTCTTGGCCATGAAGGGCGTATAGGTTCCGGCTATCAGGAGATAGATCGCAGAATGGTCGAAACGCCGCAAAAACCGCTTTATCGGCGAAAGCGGCCAGATATTGTAAACAGCCGAAAGTGACATCGACAGAACGAGGGTAGCAAGATAGACGGTCGTTGCCACATAAGGACCTGGCGCTGTCCGCCCAAACATGAAGGACAGCAGCGCGACCGATCCTCCCAGCGCCAGAATAACGCCGATGACATGAACGGCACCGTCGGCCAGCAACTCAGCCAGCGTGTAGTCCCGGTAGATTACGGCAGGCGCCGTTGAAGTGTCCGCTTTCGGCATTGGTTTTCCGATTCCGCCTTAGCATTGCCGTTTGGGGGCGGCTTGTCCAGCGCCTGCCACTATTTTCGATCGATGTCGCCGCGCCCGTAAGCCAGCAGCATAGCAAGAATAACCACGCCATAGATGATCTGCCGGCCAGCTTCGGGCATCTGCATAACCGCGAGGATTGATTGCAGCAGGGTGATCAGGATTACGCCAGCAATCGTACCGAGGTAATTGCCGCGTCCGCCGAGGATATTGGTCCCGCCAAGGACGACGGCCGCAATGGCCGGCAATAAATACGGATCACCCATGGCCTGATAAGCCTTGGTTGAATAACCCGCAAGCAGCACACCGGCGAACGCCGCAGCCGCTCCCGACAGAACAAAGCACCAGATGATCACCGCATTGGTGTTGACACCTGAAAGGTAGGCTGCGGCCTCGCGATTGCCCACCGCGTAGACGCGACGGCCGAATGCCGTACGGGTCAAAAGGAAAATGGTGAGCGCGCCAACGACGACCCAGATGAGCAGGGCATTGGGGATACCGAAGACCGGTCGGCCGACGGCCAGGAAATGCATCGCATCGGTGGCATGGTCCTGCGGTGCAAAGCCTCCCGTATGCAACACCATCAGCCCCTGCACCACGGCGTTCATGCCGAGCGTAAAAATCATCGATGGCAGCCGCAAATAGGCCACCCCGAGGCCATTCAGCAAGCCAACCATTGCACCGCATAATACCCCGACCGGGATGGCGAGCAGATTGCCGGTCTCGCCGAACCAGCCCGCAACGGCCGTCGCCATCATCGCGCCAAGTGTCACCGTCCAAGGGATTGAAAGGTCGATGTGACCGATCAGGATGACCATCATTGCGCCCGAGGCGATGATGCCGAGAAACGCGCTGATTTGCAGTTGCTGCAGCAGATATTCCGGTGAGAGGAATTCGCGCGAATAGAGTGCGCCGCCGAGCAGCATCAGGATTATGCAGGAGAACGCGATGATAAGCGAACGGTCGAACGCAAACCGTAGAGCGGGGATGGTGCTGACCGGAAGTTTCGACTCGCTCATGCGAAAAGCTCCAGGCGGTTGCGGATACGCAGGACGCGCAATGCGCCGAGACTTACCGCCGCAAGGAGGACGACCCCTTGGAACAGCGGCTGCCACAACGGATCGAGATCAAACACGAAAAGCAGATCCTCGATGGTGCGGAGCACGAACGCACCGAAGATGGAGCCAATAGCCGAGCCCCAGCCGCCAAAAAGTGACGTCCCGCCAATCACCACGGCCGCGATGGAATTCAGCGTATAGGTTCCGGCGATGGGAGCCGAGGCCTCGCCTGAATAGGTGTTGAAGGTGAGCATCAGTCCGCCGATGGCGGCAAGCAAACCTGCAAGCGTATAAGCCAATAGTTTCGCCCGCTGTACCGGCACGCCGGACATATAGGCCGCCTGCTCGTTCGACCCCACCGCATAGGCTGCGCGTCCGAGCACGGAATTCCGGTAAGGCACCCATACGATCAACACGATCGCGAGGAGTACAACAAGTGCTGTGGGTACAACTTCGAACAGCTGGCCGGTCGCAAAGTCGGCGATATCCGATTGCACGTCACCTCCGGGTCCCGGACGCAAATAGAGTGCGATGCCGTAATATACGGCTCCCGTCGCAAGCGTCGTGATGATCGGCTGCAGCCGGCCCCAGACGATGATCGCCCCGTTGATGAACCCGGCGAGTGCACCCGCGCCAAGCACAATGGCGATGCCGAGGAGACCTTCGCCTATCGTTCCGACCACCAGGACCGACGCCAGACAATTGGCGAGGATGAAAACCATTCCCACCGAAAGATCCAGACCGCGCGTCAACACCGGCAATGTCTGCGCCATGGCGACCAGCGCGAGCAGAACCGCCTTGTTCGACGCCGTGGTCGCCACTGCCGCCGTCAGCCCGACCGGATGATTGCTGACGTAGATAATGAACATCACGATGAAGAGACCGATAGCTGCGAGCAACCCGCCATTGTGGTGGATGCGATGGCGAAGATCGTTCATGCCGCCTGTTCCTTGTCATCGACATTCAGTGCCGTCTCGATGATGGTGCGCTCATTGAGGTGCTGGCCCTCCAGTTCCCGCGCGATGCTGCCGTTATACATGACGAGAACGCGGTCACAGCAGCCGATCAGCTCTGCATAGTCTGTGGAATAGAAGAGGACCGCCACTCCCTTGTCTGCAAGGTCCCGAAGCAGCTGATACACCTCCTGTTTCGTGCCTACATCGATACCGCGTGTAGGGTCATTGAGAAGAATGATGCCGGGACCAGTCATCAACCATTTCGCCAGAACGACCTTTTGCTGGTTGCCACCCGACAGGGTGGAGACTGCAGCGGCGAGGTCGGAAATCTTGATCTTCAGTCTGTCGATTATTCTTTCCACAGCGGAATGTTCTTTGCCGCCATCCAATCCCAATCCCTTCTGGAACCGGGACAACGAAGCCAGGCTGATATTGTCGCGTATATTCATCGGCAGCATCAGGCCCTCCGTCTTTCGATCCTCGGGAATGAGCGCCATCGGCAAGGAAGCCCGCATTGCCGAACGGGGCCCTGAAAGACGGTGCGGTTTGCCCATTATTTCGACTGTGCCGGAAACGCCCTTGAGCACACCGAAAAGCGCCAGCAGCAGGGAACGCTGTCCCTGCCCATCCAATCCTCCCAGTCCAACGATTTCGCCCTTGCGAATATCAAGCGAGATATCGCGCAACTGCGCACCCCATGAAAGGTTTTTGGCAGTCAGTGCTACTGGTTCCGCGGGTTTCGGCGCCGGCTTGTCAGGATAATGGTGCGTTAACTCGCGGCCAATCATCATCTGGACGATGGCACTCACCGAGCGTTCGCCTTTCCGGAACGTTTCGATCCTTCGCCCATTGCGGAAAACGGTTGCAACATCGGCAAGAGCCTCGATCTCATGCATCCGGTGCGAAACGTAGAGAATACCCACGCCTTCAGACCGAAGTTTGCGGATGATCGCGTACACACGTTCGACATCTGCGGCTGTCAAGGCTGATGTCGCCTCGTCCAAAATGAGCAGCTTTGGCTTTTTGCCGAGCGCCTTGGCTATTTCCACCATCTGACGCCGTGACAGAGGCAGGTCACGCACGAGTTCGAGCGGATGGACATCCTCACAGCCGATCGAAGCAAGGAGTTCCCGTGCACGCTGACGCTGTGCAGCACTATCGATCAACCCGCCGCGAAGGGGAGGGGAGACGATCGAGAGATTATCCGCAACCGTCAGGTCGGGCAGCAATGAGAGCTCTTGGAAAACGCAGACCACGCCTGCGGACATTGCCTCCGTTGGATTGCGAAAATTTACGCGCCGGCCGTCGACGAAGACCTCGCCATCGCTCGGGTCGGTGACGCCGGCGGCAATCTTGATCAGCGTCGATTTGCCGGCACCGTTCTCGCCAAGAATCGCATGAATCTCGCCTGGGTAGGCGACGAAATCCACCTCGTTCAGCGCAGCGATGCCACCGTAACGTTTCGAGACGTGTTTCATTTCCAGAATTGGTGCAGCGTCCGACATGAAACCCCTCCCAAAGAGAACCGGGGCGCACATCTTGCGCCCCGGCATTGCAGATTCACTGATCGGCTTTGGTCTGGCCCATGATTTCCTGTGCACTGAAATTGATGCCGCAGGTCGGGAAGGAATTGCCAACGAAGAAATTGTCAGTTTCCTTGGAGTAGAAGCTGTCGCCGTCCTTGAAATTCGGATCTTCGACAATGGACAGCGGCAGCGAAATCGATTGAGGAACGACCTCTCCTTCAAGTGCCGCAATCGCAGTCTTGATGGCGACGGCAACCTGCGCAGGACCAGTACCGGCGGAGGTGCATTTCAGTCCATCCTTGGAATATTCCGCGCAGAGCTTGCGGAAACCATTCTCCGTTTCACCGCCCACCGGCACGAACGGATGTTTGGCGTCGATCATGGCACGTACCGTTCCGGTCGAGCCCCCCTGGACGGAAACTCCGTCGAAATGCTTGTGCACGGCAATGGCGTCAGCCACGACCTTCTGCGCAGTACCGTCATCCCAGCGGCCGACCACTTCTACGGATTCCCACTTTCCGCCAGATTTTTTAAGCACCTCCTGAATGCCTTCGTGACGATCGCGATCGACGGACGTGCCGGTAACGCCGCGCACTTCAAGCAGCTTGCCTTTGTTGCCAGGCACATTCTTGACAAGCCAGTTGCCCCACAATTCGCCAAGGCCCTTCTGGTCGACGTTCACGTTGATGGCCTCATCGGTATCGAGTGTGTTATCGAAAGCAACGAGGATTACGCCAGCGGCATTGGCACGCTTGATGACCGGCTTGAATGCCGTCGGATTCTGCGCGTTGACGACGATTGCGTCGTAGCCGGAATTGATGAAATTATCCACTGCCGCGATCTGCGCGGCAACATCGTCGCCAGTCGAGACCACCTTGAATTCCTTGAGCTTGGCCTTCACCTCCGGCAAGGCGGCATAGGCTTTGGCGGTCTGAATCATCTGGATACGCCAGGTGTTCCCGATGAAACCGTTAGCAAGCGCTATGCGGTACGGACCTTCCTTCTTGGGCCATTGGAAGAATTTCGTTTCCGCCGTCAGCGGCTTGAAGCATTCTGCATCCTTACTCGGACCTTTGACGATTTCGGGGCCCGCCGCATAGGCAGATACGGTCATCACCAGAGTGGCTGTAGCGGCCAACAGATATTTAAGGGTGGTTTTCATTTCAGTTCCTCCTCCTTGTTGGTTATTGTTTGTTTTTGCAGTTTTTACGGGGTTTGCGCGCCCCGTCGCGTCGTCTCCAATGCGTAGACAGAGCTCGTGGCGGTGATGTACAGCCGCGACTTCTCCGGGCCGCCAAAGGTGAGATTGGCGACGACCTCGGGCACGAGAATCCGGCCAAGCCTTTTTCCATCGGGCGTGTAACAGTGAACGCCGTCCTCGGCGGATATCCACAATAGCCCCTCGGTGTCGACGCGCAGTCCGTCAGGCACCATATCGATCTCCGCGATCACGCGGCTGTTCCCAAGTTTTTTTCCGTCGATCACCTCGAGAGCGCGCACGTTATGCGGACGCGAATCGTCGAAACCGAAGCCGTGACCGCGTGCCCGGCCGGAATCGGCGATGTAGAGCACGGTTTCGTTGGGGGAGAAGGCGAGTCCGTTCGGCCTGTCGAAATCATCCGCAACCACCTCTACAAGGTGCGTCTCCGGGTCGAGCCGGTAAACCTGATTGCTGCCAATCTCGCTCGGCGCACGAATGCCTTCGTGATCGGAAATGATGCCGTAGGGCGGATCGGTGAACCAAATCGAACCATCCGATTTGACCACCACATCATTGGGAGAATTCAGGCGTTTACCCTTCCAGTGCGTGGCGAGAACCTCGTAGCTGCCATCCTTGCCCGTGCGGCTGACACAGCGCCCGCCATGTTCGCAGGAAATCATCGCGCCGGTCCGGTCCAGCGTGTTGCCATTGGTTCGTTGCGAGGGCTGCCGGAACACCTGCAAGCCTCTATCGTGTGACCAAGACATCATCCGGTTATTGGGAATGTCAGAAAATCGCAGTTCTTGCGTTTCATTGATCCAGACCGGTCCTTCGGCCCAGATAAAGCCGGTCGCGATCTGCTCCAGCCTGGCGTCAGCCGGAAAAAAAGACGCGAACTGTTCATCGTCCGATGAAAGAAAGTCCTGTCCCGCTCCCATGATTGGCTCTCCCATGCCGATTTGTCATGCTTTTCACGCCGCCTTAAACGGCTGCTATCATTTCCCCGCCTTCAGCCGCCGCTCACGCGTTGGTCTATCATCGGCGGCAGGCATCCCCAGCAATTCAAGGTAAGAAGAACGTGTCCATTCGATATGCCAGGCTAGCAATTCCACAACTTCCTCATTGTCGTTGTTCGTCACGAGCTCAAGCAGGCGCTTGTGCTCTCCATGCGACTTTTCATTGAGTGCAGGATTGAGTGACAGCCGGTTGCGCAAGGCCTGGATGCGGAATGCGATAACGGTGAACGTCTCGGACAGAAACTGATTTTCTGCGAGATCGAACATCGCTTGATGGAACATCCCGTCGAGAACGCGATAATCCTCAGTGTTCCCATTCGCCATCGCCACGTTCATATCGGCGACAAGTTCCGCCCAACGGCGGCGCAGTGCATCCCGGTTGCGATCCATGACCAGACGAAGGGCGGCGAGTTCGAGAATGGAACGCATCTCGGCAAGTTGCACAACCTGGGCCGAACTCATTTCGAAGACGAAGGTACCGCGCTGGGGATGGATCTCGACAAGGCCCTGACGCTTCAGTTCCAGAAGCGCCTCGCGTACCGGAGTCTTGCTGACGCCCAGTTCCTGAGCCAGCGCCAGTTCCGACAGGGGTTCGCCACACTGCAGCGTTCCGTGTACAATGCGGCTGCGGATATGCGCAGCCGCCTGTTCCGTTAGTGAAGGGCCTCTCGCGAGCGTCAGGGTCACAAAGACATCTCCTGTCGTACTTATATCTGAGATATCATATATTAGCCGTATAGACACCTAGATACTTGTAGGGATGGTTGGAGCAGATGGCGGAAATCCTCGTTAAGGCTGATGTGCTTGCAAAACGCCTGCTGGCCGCGCTCGCGGCCGAAGGCGTCCCTGATGAGGGCGCAGCCGCTACGACAAAAGCGTTGATGCACGCGTCTCTCCTCGGCGTGGACAGTCATGGCGCGCGATTGATCACACATTACTGCAAGGTCCTGCGGGGCGGGCGCGTCAATCCGCACGCTGCTGTTTCATGCCACCGCACCGGTCCTGCCACGGCTATGGTCGACGGCGACGATGGGCTTGGCCATCTAACCGCATACCGTGCTGTGGTTGTCGCCATCGAGCTCGCCCGGGAAAGCGGCATAGGTGCCGTTGGCGCGACCCGTTCCTCACATTTTGGGGCTGCAGGCGCCTATGCGCTTGCCATTGCGGAAGCAGGCATGATCGGCTTTGCCACCACCAATACCAATTCGGTCGTGGCGCTGTTCGACGGTGCCGAGCCATTTCACGGAACCAACCCGCTTGCCTTCGCCGCGCCGGTTAAGGGCGAAAAGCCATGGCTGTTCGACATGGCAACTTCATCCATCCCGCTCAACCGCGTCCTGCTCTACCGATCCTTGGATAAAGAGTTGCCTGCAGGCGTTGCAGCGGACACGGCCGGCGTGCCGACCCGCGATCCGAATGTTGCGCAGACCTTGTTGCCGCTTGGCGGGGCGGATTTCGGTTTCAAGGGTGCCGGACTTGCCGGTGTCGCGACACTGCTTTCCGCCGTATTGACAGGTACAACGCTCGACGCGGATTTTATCCCGATGGTCGGCAGCGATGACATATCGACGCCGCGCAATATGGGGCATTTCGTTCTGGCGATCGATCCTGCACGCTTCGCAGGCGCGAACATCTTCGCCGCAGGCATGCGTGCTTATCTCGATCAGCTCCGGGCAGTTCCCCCCGTTGATGGCCGGAAGGTCATGGCGCCGGGCGATCGCGAATGGGCCGTGGAGGAGCAGCGCCTGCGAGACGGCATACCGCTCGATAGCGATACGGCGGCGTTTCTCGGCTTTTAGTCGGACCGCCAGTTTTTTTCCCATCAAAACCACTCAAAAAGAGTTGCACACCTCATTTCGCTGATCTAAGACTTAGGCGGAGGAGAATTCTCGTGGGGAAGATGACGCTCGAAGACGTCGCCCGAGAAGCCGGTGTCAGTTTAGCAACGGTCGATCGTGTCGTGAACGGAAGGATGGGTGTGCATGCGCGCACCATCGAGCGCGTCAATGCGGCCATCAAACAGCTTGGCTTTCTACCGGATCCGCACGCGTCCCGGCTCGCTCGCGGACGCGATTATGATTTCCGCATCATCCTGCCCACCGGCGAAAATGAATTCATGATGGCCCTCGGCGCCGAATTCCGCGCCACACGCGAGCGGCAATTGGAGGAGCGCGTCCGACTGTCGATCCAGCATGTCGATACATTCGACGGCGAGGCACTTGCGGCAGCCCTCGAAAGGCTCCCGTCCGGCATCGACGGTGTCGCTGTCGTTGCGCTTGATCATCCTGCCGTCACCGAGGCGATCAACGCCCTGGCAGACGCCGGGGTGGTCGTTCTCACTCTCGTGTCCGACGTGCCTAATTCACGGCGGGCGCATTATGTCGGCATCGACAACTTTGCCGCCGGACGGACAGCCGCCTCGCTGATCGGCCGTTTCGTCGGGCCGCGCAACGGCAAGGTCGGCATGATCGCTGGCTCGCTGGCATTGCGCGATCACGTCGAGCGCCAATTCGGTTTCGAACAGATCCTGTCCCGAGAATATCCAAACCTGGAAGTGCTGCCTGTGCGCGAGGCCCGCGACGAGAACGCACGCGTTGAAGCCGTCACCCGCTCGCTGCTGCGGGATCATCCGGACCTGGTGGCAATCTACAATGCCGGCGGCGGCCAAGCAGGGGTCATCGCCGCGCTCGAAGCGACAAACCACGTTTCCGACGTGATCTTCGTCGCGCACGAACTGACGTCCTCGACGCGCCGCCATCTCGTGCGCGGCACAGTGGACGCGCTCATCAATCAGGACGCGGGTCATATGGCGCGCAGCGCTGCCCGCATCCTGACTGCCTTGCGCGAGGGACGTCCGATCGTGCCGGGTCAGGAACATATTCGCATCGATATATTTCTCAGGGACAATATGCCTTGACGGCAAAATCTGGAGGATTGACATGAAGACGATCAAGGGACCGGCCATTTTCCTCGCGCAGTTCGCGGGCGATGCAGCGCCGTTCAATTCGCTTGATGCCATGTGCGGGTGGGCAGCAGGGCTGGGCTACAAGGGTATCCAGATACCGGCCTGGGATGGACGCCTCATCGATTTGAAGAAGGCTTCCGATTCGAAGGACTATTGCGATGAACTCGCCGGCACTGCCGCTTCGCACGGTCTGACCATCACAGAACTCGCGACCCACCTTCAGGGCCAGCTCGTGGCGGTCCATCCTGTCTATGACGAGTTGATGGATGGCTTTGCCGCACCGGAAGTACATGGCAATCCGAAGGCGAGGCGAGAATGGGCAGTGGATCAGCTTAAGCGGGCGGCGCGTGCCTCAAAACACCTCGGCCTTAAGGCAATACCGACGTTCTCCGGCGCGCTCGCCTGGCCATTCCTGTATCCGTTTCCCCAGCGTCCGGCGGGTCTCGTTGAGGCGGCGTTCGATGAGCTGGCGAAACGCTGGACACCAATCCTGAATTATTTCGACGAGCAGGGTGTCGATGCCGCTTATGAGATCCATCCCGGGGAAGATCTGCATGACGGCATCACTTACGAGATGTTCCTCGAGCGGGTGAAAAACCATTCCCGCGCCAATCTCCTGTACGACCCGTCTCACTTTGTCCTGCAGCAGCTCGACTACCTCGACTATATCGACATCTACCACGAGAAGATCAAAGCCTTCCACGTCAAGGATGCCGAGTTCAATCCGACCGGACGCCAGGGCGTTTATGGCGGCTACCAGTCGTGGGTCGATCGTGCAGGCCGCTTCCGCTCGCTCGGTGACGGGCAGGTTGATTTCGGTGCGGTCTTCTCGAAGCTGACAGCCTATGATTTCGATGGTTGGGCAGTGCTTGAATGGGAATGCGCCTTGAAGCACCCGGAGGACGGCGCACGCGAAGGTGCGCAGTTCATCGACGCGCATCTGATCCGCGTCACCGAGCGCGCTTTCGATGATTTTGCCGGTTCTGGTACCGATGACGCGGCCAATCGCCGTATTCTTGGCCTGAAATAGAGGATCGAATAATGGCTATTGGAGCATCCAGGGAGAAATCCGCAAGCCGCCGCATCCGTATCGGTATGGTCGGTGGCGGGCAAGGCGCGTTTATCGGCGCAGTCCACCGTATTGCGCTGCGCATGGACGATCAGTATGAGCTCGTCTCAGGCGCTCTTTCTTCCGATCCGGCGCGCGCCAAAGCGTCCGCGAAGGAAATCGGGATCAGCGAAGACCGTGCCTACACCTCGTTCGAAGAGATGGCCAAGGCCGAAGCCAAGCGTCCTGACGGTATCGAAGCGGTTTCCATTGTCACGCCGAACCACATGCACGCCCCGGCGGCAAAGGCATTTCTGAAAGCGGGTATCCACGTCATCTGCGACAAACCGCTGACGACCACGGTAAAGGAGGCCAAGGAACTCGTGTCGCTGGTCAAGAAGACCGGCAAGCTCTTCGTCGTCACGCATAATTACACCGGCTACCCCATGATGCGGCAGGCACGCGCCATGGTGGCAAAGGGGGTGCTCGGTGACATTCGCGTCGTACAGGCGGAATATCCGCAAGACTGGATGACGGAAAAAACCGAAGCTACAGGCAACAAGCAGGCCGAATGGCGCATCGATCCGAAGCGCTCCGGCGCGGGCGGTGCCATCGGTGATATCGGCACGCATGCCTACAATCTTGCCTGCTTCGTTTCCGGCTTGAAGCTCAAGCAACTCTGCGCTGAGCTTACCAGTTTTGGCGAGGGCCGGGTGCTCGATGACGATGTCCAGATTCTCATGCGTTTCGACGGCGGCGCCAAGGGCATGATCTGGGCGAGCCAGGTAGCGCCAGGCAATGAAAACGGTCTCAAGCTGCGCATCTACGGCACCAAGGGCGGCCTCGAATGGACGCAGGCCGATCCGAACTATCTCTGGTACACGCCTTTCGGCAAACCGAAGCAGTTGCTCACGCGCGGAGGTGCTGGCGCGTCGCCAGAAGCAGCGCGTTTGACCCGCGTGCCGTCCGGCCATCCGGAAGGCTATCTCGAAGGCTTCGCGAATATCTACGCCGAGGCCGCGCAGGCGATCATCGCTGCACGAAGTGGAAAAAAGCAGCCCAGGGATGTGATTTTTCCGACTGTGGATGATGGGCTTGCAGGGATGGAATTCATCGAGGCCGCGGTGAAGTCGTCCAAGGCGGGCGGTGTCTGGACAAAGGTGTGATGAGCGACAACCCAACCAAGGCTGTGTCAGCACCAGTGCTTGAGGCACGTGGCATCGCCAAGGCGTTCGGTCCGGTCGAGGTACTGACGGACATCAGCCTGCGCGTCATGCCCGGCGAAGTGCATGCCATTATCGGTGAAAACGGTGCCGGCAAGTCGACGCTGATGAAGCTCATGAGCGGACACCTGAAGCCGACCCGGGGAACCGTCGCGATGGACGGGGAACCGGTAAGTTTCGCCGGACCCGTTGACGCGGAACATCGTGGTCTGGTACTGGTGCACCAGGAGATATTGCTGGCGCCAGACCTGACGGTAGCGCAAAACATCTTCATGGGACGCGAGCTGAAGCGCGGGCTCATGGTCAATGACCGTGAGATG
This sequence comes from Phyllobacterium sp. 1468, assembly GCF_031455525.1. Lineage (NCBI taxonomy): Bacteria > Pseudomonadati > Pseudomonadota > Alphaproteobacteria > Hyphomicrobiales > Phyllobacteriaceae > Phyllobacterium > Phyllobacterium sp. 1468. The sequence goes on from NZ_JAVDSX010000008.1 coordinate 157,064, forward strand.
AACCGCCAGTCGGCCGAGGCAGTGCAAAGTCTCGGAGCCGATATCGATCCGACGACGCCGATTTCGCGGCTCTCCATCGCCCGGCGCCAACTGGTGCAGATCGCTCGCGCACTTCAGGTGCCGCATCGCGTCGTGATCTTCGATGAGCCAACCGCGTCGCTGACGCCATTCGAGACGGAAGCGCTGCTGAAGGTTATCCGCGACCTTCGGGACAAAGGCGTAGCGATCCTTTATATCTCGCATCGCCTGCCGGAGGTGGGTGCAATCGCCGACCGCATCACGGTGCTGCGCGACGGGAAGCTCATCGCCACACGCGATGCCTCCGAATTGCAACCGGTCGATATGGCGCGGCTGATGGTCGGGCGGGATATGTCGAAGCTCTATCCGGAGCGCCAAGATACGGCGAGCCATCAGAACGTGCTGGAAGTCCAGAACTTCGATGTTCCGGGATATGCACGCGATGCATCGTTCACGTTGCGCAAAGGCGAGATCTTGGGTTTTGCCGGGCTGATCGGCGCTGGCCGGACTGAGCTTCTCGAAGGCATCGTCGGGTTGCGCACTGGCCATGGCGAAGTCAAACTCAACGGCGATCCCGTGAAGTTCAAAACAGTACGCGACAGCATGGCCGCGGGTATTGTTTACCTGAGCGAAGACCGCAAGGGCAAAGGGCTGCTCCTCGCCCAGGATCTACGCACGAACCTCACGCTGGCGACGCTGGAGAAGTTCACCAGGGGGCCGCTCATCGAGCGCAAGCGTGAAGATGGCAGCCTCGACAAGGCGATCAGCGATTTCGATATTCGCGCCCGTCGCCGCGACCTCCTCGCCGGCCAGCTCTCCGGCGGCAACCAGCAAAAGCTGCTGCTCGCCAAGATGATGCTGCTTGAGCCGAGCATCGTCATCATCGACGAGCCGACACGCGGCATCGATATCGGCACCAAGGAACAAATCTATAAATTTATTGCCGATCTCGCCAAGGCGGGCAAATCGGTCATCGTGATTTCCTCGGAAATGCAGGAACTCATCGGCATATGCCATCGCATACTCGTCATGCGTTCGTCACGCATTGTCGGCGAGGTTACGGGCGAGGCGATGACCGAAGACGAAATCGTCGTCTACGCCACTGGCGTCAAAATCAACGAAGCAGAGCTTTACTCGGCGGGGAACGCATGACCGACACGAAAACAATCACCGACACCCGCGGTTTTGGCCGCAAGCTGGCGGATCTCGACAAGACGGCCGTTGCGCCATTCCTGGCGCTTGCCGCGTTGTTCGTTCTCGGCGCCCTGGTCAATCCCAATTTCCTGTCGATCGACAATCTGCTCAACGTTCTGACCCGGTCGTCATTCATCGCCATCATTGCGATTGGCGCGACGTTCGTCATCTCCGCTGGCGGCCTCGACCTGTCGGTTGGTTCCATGGCGGCGCTTGTCGCCGGCATCATGATCCTGTTCCTGAATTCGGGCGCAATCGATGGCGATATGGCCATGCTGGCCACGGGCATCGTCGTTGCGATCGGTGTCGGCGCGCTTGCGGGGCTGCTCAACGGTGCCGTTATTACAATTGGCAAGATCGAGCCCTTCATCGTCACGCTCGGCACCATGGCGATCTTCCGGTCGGTAACAGTCTGGCTCGCGGATGGCGGCTCGATCGCGATGAAATCCATTGCGATGCGCAATATGTTCCGCCCGGTCTATACCGGGGTGTTTCTCGGCCTGCCGATACCGGTCTGGATCATCATTGCGGCCGGCCTGCTCGGCGCGTTCATCCTTTACAAGACATCGTTCGGACGGCACGTGATCGCCGTCGGATCCAATGAGGATGTGGCGAAATATTCAGGGATCCACGTCAATCGCGTCCGCGCCATGACCTATATCATTCAGGGCATTTGCGTCGCCATCGCCGTCGTCGTCTACGTTCCGCGCCTCGGCGCGGCGACAACGACAACCGGCATGCTATGGGAGCTGCAGGCGATCACCGCAGTCGTCATCGGCGGCACTGCCTTGCGCGGCGGCGTTGGCCGCATCTGGGGAACGATCTGCGGCGCCTTCATGCTCGAGATCGTCGGCAACATCATGGTTTTGTCAAACATCGTCAGCGAATATCTGATCGGCGCCGTACAGGGCACCATCATCATTATCGCCATGCTGGTGCAGCGCACGCTGCAGAAGAAAAAGTGATCCATATCGCCGTGCCCGGCACGGCCGAAGCAATAGGGGGCGGAGAGGCCGCCTCTTCTAACGGGACGGGGGAACAGGGCCACCCACCGAGCCGCAATCACGGCCCGAGCTAAAATTGGGAGAAACCAAATGCGTAAACTTTTGATCGGTCTTGCCGGGGCGGCGCTCGCTTCGACCATGACCTTCGCCTACGCTCAGGACAAAAAAGAGGTCAACATCGCCGTCTCCATTCCGGCGGCGGATCATGGCTGGACAGGCGGCGTTGTCTATCACGCCGAACGGGCTGCCAAGCTTCTTGAAGCTGCGCATCCGGGCCTCAAGATTACCATCAAGACTTCGCCGGATGGTGCATCGCAGGCGAATGCACTGGAAGATCTGACCACGCAGGGCATCGATGCGCTCGTTACGCTGCCGCACAATTCCGACGAACTGACCGATCCGCTGCGTCAAGTCAAGGAAAAGGGCGTGTTCGTCACCGTGGTTGACCGCGCTCTGTCCGATCCGACGATTCAGGATCTCTACGTTGCTGGTAACAATCCGGAGCTCGGCCGCGTCGCTGGCGAGTACCTCAAGGACACGCTGAAGACTGGTGACGTCGCTGTTATCCGCGGTCTGCCGATCGTCATCGACGAAGAGCGCCAGAAGGGTTTTGACGATGCAATCGCCGGCAGCGGCATCAAGGTTCTTGACAAGCAATTCGGTAACTGGTCACGCGATGATGCCTTCAAGATCATGCAGGACTACCTGACCAAGTTTCCAAAGATCGACGCCGTATGGTGCCAGGATGACGATATGGCGGTCGGCGTGCTCGAGGCCATCAATCAGGCAAAGCGTACCGACATTAAGATGGTCATCGGCGGTGCCGGCATGAAGGACATGATCAAGCGCGTTGCCGACGGCGATGCAATGACACCGATCAACGTGCTCTATCCGCCTTCGATGATTGCGACGGCAATGGAACTCACGGTTGCAAACTTCTACGACCAGGTTCCTGTGCGCGGCAAATACATCCTCGATGCCACACTGGTCACCAAGGATAACGCCAAGGAGTTCTACTTCCCGGATTCGCCCTTCTGATCTGAGACGCATATCCCACTGTATAGAAAGGGCCCGCAAGGGCCCTTTTGTTTGGTCAGGGTTGGCGCCGGGGGAACTCTAACCCCGACGCCACCCTGTTGCGGCAAGCAGGAATATGGCTGTAGCAGCGGTCATGCTATGGCCGATGCTTGCTGCAAATTGCCAGGTCTTTTTTAACTTGACTCATTGACTCCTATTTAGGTGAGTAATAAAGATGAACTCCATAGTCAAGTTTAAATAGGAGGGATAATGTGAGCAGCGTTGTCCCGGACAAAAGGAACAGAAAAGGCCCGCCGCCATGTCCCCTCGTCAAATCATCGATATGCAGGTGCGTCTCCCCGATACGACGCCGGTCCGCGCCAATTTTTCCGTGCCGATACAAAAGGATATCCGCGTCTACGGTAGCGACATCCTTTTCGACGGTACCAATGAGGTTGGTATTGAACACGCTGGCTCACTCTACCGGCTCAAAATCACCCGGCAAGGCAAACTGATCCTGAATAAATAGTTCCCATCACAGGCTAGAAACATGACTGACGCAGTAAAACCAACACCCGAGGCAATTCGGCAGGCGCGGGCGGACAACCCGAAAACGCGCGAGCGCGACCTCGCGCTGCAACTGCAGATCTCGGAAGCCGACCTGGTGGCAGCCTTCTGCGGGATCAATGTCGTTCGCATCAACCCGCACATCGAAACCTTTCTGAGCGAAATCGAAGCGCTCGGCGAAGTGATGGCACTCACCCGCAACGAAAGCGCCGTGCATGAGAAGATAGGCGTCTACGACAAGCCGATCGTCGGCAAGCACGCCTCTATGTTGCTCGGCGAGCAGATCGATATGCGGCTTTTTCCCAATGCCTGGGCCCATGGCTTTGCCGTCGAAAAGCGGGACGGCGAAGAGGTGCGCCGCAGCCTGCAATTTTTCGACGCGGCCGGCGAGGCCATCCACAAGATCCACCTTCGCCCAGCCTCCAATCTGGAAGCCTATCAAGCTCTCGTAGCCAAACTTCGTCTTGATGATCAGTCACAGTCCGTGCAACTGACAGCCTTGCCGAAGCCGGAGGAAAAAACCGCAGAGCTTGAAGAACTGGACGCGACCGGCTTGCGCGACCGCTGGACCCAGATGAAGGATGTACACGAATTTTTCGGCATCCTGCGTTCGCTGAATATGACCCGCCATCAGGCTGTGCAGGTGATCGGACAGGACTACGCGTGGCAACTCGATACGGCTGCATTGACCGCGATGATGCACGATGCAGCGCAAGAGCAGCTGCCGATCATGTGCTTTATCGGCAATCGCGGCTGCATCCAGATTCATTCGGGACCCATTTACAACGTGAAGCCGATGGGTCCGTGGATAAACATCCTCGACGAAACCTTTCATATGCACCTGCGCACTGATCACATCGCGGAATTGTGGGCCGTGCGCAAGCCTACCAAAGACGGGCATGTCACTTCGCTTGAGGCTTATGGCGTGGAGGGCGACATGATCGTCCAGTTTTTCGGTAAGCGCCATGAGGGATCCGGGGAACGTGGCGACTGGCGTCAGCTCGTCGAAGCGCTGCCACGTCTCATGCGTGCTGCGGCCTAGGAAATCACAATGACAAAATTCCCGCTCATAGCGGCAGTGCTCGGCATTCTAGCGCTATCGACCGTTGCGATGGCAGAAGAGATTTCCGGTCCCATTCCCGATCCAAGCCGCGTAGTGTCGATCGGCGGGTCGATCACCGAAATCATCTATGATCTGGGTGAAGAGGGGCGGTTGGTCGGTCGCGACACCACCAGCGTTTTTCCCGAAGCTGCACGCAAGCTTCCTGACGTCGGATATATGCGTGCGTTGTCGCCGGAAGGCGTCCTGTCGATCAACCCGACTGCGATCATTGCTGTTGAGGGTTCGGGCCCGCGTGAAGCTATCGACGTGTTGAAAAAAGCCAGCGTACCTTTCGTGTTCGTTCCGGAAAACTACACCGCCGAAAGCGTGTCGGAAAAAATCCGGATTGTCGGCAAGGCACTCGGCGTCGATGACAAGGCCGAGAAGCTATCGGCCAAAGTCGAGAAGGAATTGGCCGCGGCGAAAGCCGAAACCAAAGATGTCAAGACGCGTAAACGTGTGCTCTTCGTCCTCAGCGCCGCGGGTGGAAAGATCATGGCGGCGGGCACCAGGACGGCGGCTGACGGCATTATCGAACTTGCAGGCGGCGACAACGTCGTCACTGGATATTCCGGCTACAAGACAATGACAGAGGAAGCCATCCTCACGGCACAGCCGGATGTCATTCTCGTGATGGATGTCCATGGTCCGCGCGCTATTAGTGACGCCGAGCTTCTAGCCAATGAGGCAATTGCCGCGACGCCTGCCGGTCAGACAAAGAACATCGTGCGCATGGGCGGACAGTATCTGCTCGGCTTCGGGCCGCGAACGGCACAAGCGGTGCACGATCTGGCCAAGGCATTCTACGGATCTGAAGCGAGCCAATGAGCGAGACTGTCTTGACGCGACCTGCCGCCCTCCGGTCCGGGCGAAGCAAGGCCCATCCGGATGGCGACCGTTCATTCCTGGCCAGGTGCGTCATCGTCGCACTGGCCTTTGCTCTGCTGGCGACGATGCTGTTCAGTCTTGCCGCCGGCGCGTCCGACGCCTCGGTCATATCTGTTGTCAGCGCTTTGGTTCCAGGCGCGAGCAGTGACGGTAATGTCCTTTCCCTGCGCGACAGCATCATCATCTGGGATATAAGGTTGCCGCGCATTGTTCTTGGCGCGATGATCGGAGCGTCGCTTGCCGTGTCCGGCGCCGTGATGCAGGGCTTGTTTCGCAATCCGCTTGCGGATCCCGGTATTGTCGGCGTCTCCGCGGGTGCGGGACTTGGAGCCGTCAGCGTCATTGTCCTTGGTGGAACGGTGCTGGCACCCTTTATTGCGACTTTCAGTATATTTGCCCTGCCGGTTGCCGCCTTTGTCGGCGCCCTGGTTTTTACGCTCATTCTCTATGGCGTTGCCACGCGGCGCGGTCAAACCTCCATCGCGACGATGCTCCTGGCCGGTATTGCACTTGGCGCCATGGCCATGGCGTATATCGGCCTCCTGACGTTTCTTGCCGATGACCGGCAGTTGCGCGATCTCACGTTCTGGACACTGGGATCACTCGCCGGTTCCAATTGGGCCAAGGTGTCTACGGCTGGTCCCTTTATCGTATTGGCGCTGCTCGTTTTTCCCTTTCTTGGGCGCGGCCTCAATGCCCTCGCACTTGGTGAAGCCTCGGCAAGCCACCTCGGCATTCCTGTCCAGCGTTTCAAGCGCGTGGCCATCATAGTGGTCGCTGCCGCAACCGGTGCCTCTGTAGCCGTCAGCGGTGGCATCGGCTTCGTCGGCGTTGTCGTGCCGCATCTGCTTCGGCTGGTCATTGGGCCGGACCATCGCTATCTGCTCCCGGCGTCGGCGCTCTTGGGTGCAAGCCTGCTGCTGCTTGCGGACGCCGTTAGCCGCACCATCGTCGCCCCTTCGGAATTGCCGATTGGCATCGTTACGGCAGTCGTCGGTGCGCCATTCTTCCTCTGGATACTGCTGCGCCGTCGCGGCATTGTGGATCTTTGATCATGATCAGCCTTTCCAACGTCAGCGTCGTGCTTGGACGCAAGGCCATTGTCAAAGAGGCAAGTTTCGATGCTCAGGCGGGGGAGCTGACTGTTATCGTTGGCCCCAACGGTTCAGGCAAGACGACGCTGATGCGTGCGCTTTCCGGCGACCTGCCTTTCACCGGCCGCATAACGATCAATGGACACTCGCTCAGCCATCTGAAACCATGGCAGACGGCCGCCATGCGGGCGATCCTGCCGCAATCGACCTCGCTGTCCTTTCCATTCACCGTTCGCGAAATCGTCAGGCTCGGTCTGACCAGCGGCCGTTCCGGCGCGACGCATCATGTTGCCGACAACCTTCCGGACGAGGCGCTGTCCCTCGTCGATCTAGCCGGCTTTGGCGGCCGTTTCTACCAGGAGCTTTCCGGAGGCGAACAGCAACGCGTACAACTCGCGCGTGTTCTCTGTCAGGTCTGGCAGCCCGTTCTCGATGGCCAGCCACGCTTTCTGTTCCTCGACGAGCCCGTCTCCAGCCTTGATATCAAGCATCAGCTTATCATCATGCAGATCGCCCGGGCCTTTGCCACGCGTGGCGGTGGCGTGATTGCCATCCTGCATGACCTCAACCTGACCTCGATGTATGCGGATCGCGTCGTGGTCATGCACGATGGCCGTATCGATAGCGTGGGCACGCCCGCGGAGGTCCTTACAGACGACCGTATCCTGCGCGTCTATGAGTGTGCGTTGAAAGTCGGCGCCTTGCCAGACACGCATGTGCCTTTTGTCCTGCCACAGTCGGCAGCGATGTGACCTTTATCGTTGCCCGTCTATAAAAGTCGCGGGTCGAGCGTGAACGGTTCCAATGTGAGAACTTTGATCTCCGCCGCCAGCCGGTGCGAATGATTGATCAGCACGTTGATATCGGGCGAACCGGCAATAGGAACAATCGCTGACGGTACCATCAGCACCGGCGATGTCCTGGCCTTGTGCCAATCATCGCCCATCCCTTGGGTCAGGCCCTCCTGCCGGCGCCAGTCTGACGGTAAAGATTGAACTGCAATGTTCTCGACCGGAACATTGTCCGGCGCTTCATAGGTCACCATGACGAGCTCCGGCAAAAGTGCCGGATCTTCGACATGAACCAGCTTTTCAAGGACGCAAAGGGCAGGCGACGTCGCGCAGTAGGTCACCGCATGGCCGACGCTGTTCCAGCGGCCGTCGAATAACAGTCCGTAGCCGCCGTCAAAAGCCTCCGCATGCTGTTTGCCGGATAACCGCCAAAGCCGCATCAGAGCCTCCTGCAATGCGTCAATATCATTGCAAAAAGGGCTCTAGACGGCTGCACCCCAGGCGATCTTGCCAAGGATGGTTTCGATGACGCGGGCGCCAGCTTCGGTCTGTGCGATCACAAGCGGGGTTTCGCCGCCGAGTTCGGCCAGCGTTCGACGCAACCAGCGATTGGCCTTTTCCTTGTCCCCAAACGTTTCTTCGGCCAGTGTCTGGATACGCATCAAACGGACTGTCCTGTCGGACTCGTCAACAGTCAGCGGCTGCTTCTTGTCGGCGCGGTGCCGCCTTGTTCGCTGAGGAATGACGAATTGCTCGATTTCCTGATTGGTCAATCCGGCAAGGCTCAAGCCCTTGAGAGCACTCAAAGGCAAACGGTTACGGACAGCCATGGCGAGATCCGCCTGCGAACGAACTTCGGATCCGAGCACCGGCGTCCCACCAAGCTTTCGCGCAACTTCCTCGACAATGACTTTTGACATCGACGTGCTCCAATCCTTAACGGCAACTTGCTCGAATATAAGCGGCATATTGCCGTTTTTCAAGTCGGCGCGAGCACTGCAACTGCGACATATCATGCCGCCAACAGAATTGACTTGTTGACATAAAGATATCTTTATGTGACCTTAACGCTCATCCAGATCATGGATCATGAGGCGTGCCAAGCTATGAATATTGCGGTTGACAATCTGTTCGGTCCCATGGGTGCTCCTCGGGACGGCTCCGAAGTTTTTGCAGCTTTGACCAAGGCGGCGAAAGAACGGATCCTGATTCTCGACGGCGCCATGGGTACGCAGATTCAGGGCCTTGGCCTCAACGAAGATGACTTTCGTGGCGATCGCTTTGCGGATTGTTCCTGTCACCTGCAGGGCAACAACGATCTCCTGATCCTGACGCAGCCGCAAGCCATCGAAGATATACACTACGCCTACGCCATGGCGGGCGCCGACATCCTTGAGACCAACACATTTTCCTCCACCACGATCGCCCAAGCTGACTATAGCATGGAAGAGGTCGTGTACGAGCTAAACCGCGATGGTGCGCGGCTCGCCCGCCGTGCCGCATTGAAAGCCGAGCAGAAGGATGGCCGTCGCAGGTTTGTCGCCGGTGCGCTCGGCCCGACAAACCGCACCGCATCGATTTCGCCTGACGTCAACAATCCCGGCTATCGCGCAGTCACTTTCGACGACCTGCGCACGGCCTATGCGGATCAGGTGCGCGGTCTCATCGATGGCGGCGCGGACATCATCCTCATCGAGACCATCTTCGACACGCTTAATGCCAAGGCAGCAATCTTCGCCACGAACGAAGTGTTCGACGAGAAGGGCATTACCCTTCCGGTGATGATCTCCGGCACCATCACCGACCTGTCCGGCCGCACGCTTTCCGGCCAGACGCCGACTGCCTTCTGGCATTCCGTCCGTCACGCCAAGCCTTTCACCATCGGTTTGAACTGTGCCCTTGGCGCCAATGCCATGCGTGCGCACCTCGCCGAGATTTCCAGCGTCGCGGATACGTTCGTCTGCGCCTATCCCAATGCGGGCCTGCCCAACGAATTCGGCCAGTACGACGAAAGCCCGCAAGCGATGGCAGCGCAGCTTGAAGGTTTCGCCAGCGAAGGCCTGCTCAATATCGTCGGCGGCTGCTGCGGTTCCACCCCGGAGCATATCAAGGCAATTGCCGAAGCAGTCGGCAAATACAAACCGCGTGAGATCCCCGAGACGGAAACGCATATGCGCCTGTCGGGACTCGAACCTTTCACGCTGACCAAGGATATTCCCTTCGTCAACGTCGGTGAGCGCACCAACATCACTGGCTCGGCGAAGTTCCGCAAGCTCATCACCGCCGGCGATTTCGCCACGGCGTTGGATGTGGCACGCGATCAGGTGGCGAATGGCGCGCAGATCATCGACGTCAACATGGATGAGGGTCTGATCGACAGCGAAAAGGCCATGGTCGAATTTTTGAACCTGATCGCGGCAGAACCCGATATAGCCCGCGTTCCGGTGATGATCGACAGTTCGAAATGGGACGTCATCGAAGCGGGCCTGAAGTGCGTACAGGGCAAGCCGCTGGTCAACTCGATCTCGATGAAGGAAGGCGAACAGGCGTTTGTCGATCACGCCAGGAAAGTTCGCGCCTATGGTGCGGCCGTTGTTGTCATGGCCTTCGACACCGACGGACAGGCCGATACGCTGGAGCGGAAAGTTGCTATCTGTACCCGCGCCTATGAACTCCTGACAAAAGAGGCAGGCTTCCCGCCGGAAGACATCATCTTCGATCCGAACGTCTTTGCGGTTGCCACCGGTATCGAAGAGCATAATGGCTATGGCGTCGCCTTCATCGAGGCGACGAAACAGATCGTCGATACCCTGCCGCATGTGCACATTTCCGGCGGCATCTCAAATCTCTCCTTCTCGTTCCGGGGCAACGAGCCGGTGCGTGAGGCGATGCACGCCGTGTTCCTGTATCATGCCATCCAGGTCGGCATGGATATGGGTATCGTCAATGCAGGCCAGCTAGCGGTCTATGAGTCGATCGATCCGGAACTGCGCGAAGCCTGCGAAGACGTGGTGCTCAACCGCCGCGACGATGCGACTGAGCGGCTGCTTGATCTTGCCGAGCGCTACAAGGGTTCCGCGGGCAAGGAAGCACGCGAACGCGATCTCGCATGGCGTGAATGGAGTGTTGCCAAACGCATCGAGCATGCATTGGTCAACGGCATTACCGAATTCATCGATGTCGATACAGAAGAGGCGCGCAAAGAGGCTGAGCGCCCGCTGCATGTGATCGAAGGGCCGTTGATGGCCGGCATGAACGTCGTCGGAGATCTGTTCGGCGCCGGCAAGATGTTCCTGCCGCAGGTGGTGAAATCCGCCCGAGTCATGAAGCAGGCCGTGGCCCTGCTGTTGCCCTACATGGAGGCAGAGAAGCTTGCCAATGGCGGTACGGGGGAACGTGAGAGCGCCGGCAAGGTCCTGATGGCCACCGTCAAGGGCGACGTCCATGATATCGGCAAGAACATCGTTGGCGTGGTCCTGGCCTGCAACAATTACGAGATCATCGATCTCGGCGTGATGGTACCCGCAACCAAGATCCTGCAGACGGCCCGCGAACAGAATGTCGATATTATCGGGCTTTCCGGCCTGATAACCCCATCCCTCGACGAGATGGTGCACGTCGCCTCGGAGATGGAACGCGAGGGTTTTGACGTTCCACTGCTGATCGGCGGCGCAACGACCAGCCGCGTGCACACCGCTGTCAAGATCAACCCGCGCTACAATAAGGGGCAGACGATCTATGTCACCGATGCCAGCCGTGCGGTGGGTGTTGTGTCCAACCTTCTGTCGAAGGAAACCAAGCCGGGTTTCGTCGAAGCGATCGAGGCCGAATACATAAAAGTCGCCGACGCGCATGCCCGCAACGAGGCCGACAAGCAGCGCCTGCCATTGGCCAGGGCACGCACCAATGCGCACAAGATCGACTGGAGTTCGTATGAACCCACCAAGCCGAGTTTCATCGGGACGCGCGTATTCGAGAACTACGATCTTGCCGAGATCGCACGCTATATCGACTGGACGCCTTTCTTTCAGACATGGGAATTGAAGGGCCGCTATCCCGCCATCCTCGGAGACGAGAAGCAGGGCGAAGCTGCCCGGCAATTGTTCAATGATGCGCAGGCGATGCTGGATAAAATCATCGCGGAGAAGTGGTTCAACCCGAAAGCTGTCATCGGCCTTTGGCCGGCTGGCACAGTCGGCGATGACATTCGGGTGTTTAAGGACGAAACGCGCAAGGATGAACTCGCTACATTTTATACGCTCCGCCAGCAACTGTCGAAGCGTGATGGAAGGCCGAATGTAGCACTCGGCGATTTCGTAGCGCCCGTCGACAGCACCGTTCAGGACTACATGGGGGCTTTCGTTGTCACTGCCGGTATTGAGGAAATCGCCATCGCCGAGCGCTTCGAACGCGCCAACGACGACTATTCCTCCATCCTCGTCAAGGCGCTGGCAGACCGGTTTGCCGAGGCCTTTGCCGAGTTGATGCATGAGCGTGTGCGCAAGGAATTCTGGGGCTATGCGCCTGATGAACATCTTGCGCCGGAGGAGCTCATCGGTGAGCCCTATCGCGGTATCCGCCCGGCGCCGGGCTATCCGGCACAGCCCGACCACACCGAGAAAGAGACGCTATTCCGCATTCTTGACGCAGAAGCCAGGATCAACGTTCGTCTGACCGAGAGCTTCGCCATGTGGCCCGGCTCGTCGGTGTCGGGCATCTACATCGGCCATCCGGAAAGCTATTATTTCGGTGTCGCCAAGGTCGAGCGTGACCAGGTGGAAGATTATGCGGAACGCAAGCAAATGCCGGTCGAGCAGGTCGAGCGCTGGCTTGGGCCGATCCTCAACTATGTTCCGGGGCCAAGGGTTCAGGCGGCCGAGTGAAGATAGTGCCGTGGCGGCGCGCCGAGCATGCGCTTGAACATGGTCGTGAAAGCCGGCACGCTGTTATAGCCGAGATCCAGCGCGACGCTGGTCACCGCCTCACCCTTTGTCAGGCGGGGCAGTGCAGACAAAAGGCAAGCCTGCTGGCGCCATGTTGAAAGGCTGAGCCCGGTTTCGCGCCGAAACGTTCGTGTGAAAGTACGCCGGCTCATTCCCAGCCGATCCGACCAGTCGTCGATATTTGTATGGGGCGAGGGGTCCTCAAGAAACCCGCGGCACAGCGCCGCCAGCCGGCGGTCTTCGGGGAATGGCAGGCCGAGTGGCCGTTCCGGGAGGTTGGGGATTTCGTGCAGCAACAACCCCATGACAAATGTCGTCCGTGGATCGGCGTGCACGTCGGCGGGCGCCGCCACCGCCTCGCGGATCAGGTTGTCCATCAAGGGCGTCAGCCCGACCACGTGCAAATGCCGTTTCAACCCCGCCACCGCGTCTGGTCGCACGTAGATTGAATGCATTGAGACATCGCCCAGCATATCCACCGCATGCTCCGTCCCTGCAGGCAGCCACAATGCATGATGTGGCGGCACCATCCAGCGGCCAAACTTGGTCGTGACCATGGCAACGCCGCTGATGGCATGCAGGAGCTGCGATTGGCTGTGATGATGATCGGGGATGTGAAACCCGGATGGATAAACGGTTGCCAAGGCAAAAACGTCGCCTTCGGCTTGCTCAAGCCAGTCGAGCCGCACCTTGTGCAACTCCTCGAGCCGAAGGCCCGCGGCAATCCGGTCAGCAAATGTCTGATAGCGCATTGTTTTGGCCCACGCTCGAAAGAACTGGACCAAACCACGAAAGCAGGATGCGCGCAACAGGTATATCAGTTGCGCAGGAAGGGTGACCGCTTGGGCGGTGCGCCCTCTTTCTTCGATGGACGCACACCATGACCGATACTGCCTTGCCTGCTCAGCGGACTTCCGCTGAAACAACTGTCTTCGCCATCATTTTTGCCGTCAGCTTCTGCCATTTTCTTAATGACATGATGCAATCGCTGCTAGCAGCCATCTATCCGATGCTCAAACAGAACTATGGCCTCAATTTCAAGCAGATCGGTTTTCTGACGCTGACATTCCAGGTCACCGCCTCGCTGCTGCAGCCGGTCGTCGGCACCTATACAGACAAGCGACCGATGCCCTATTCGCTGCCTGTCGGCATGGCTTTTTCGCTGGTTGGACTGGGCTTGCTTTCCATCGCCACGCATTATGTCATGTTGCTGGCCGGCGCTGCTTTCATTGGCATCGGTTCGTCGATCTTCCACCCTGAATCCTCGCGTGTGGCCCGTCTCGCGTCGGGCGGGCGGCATGGCCTGGCACAGTCATTCTTTCAGGTCGGCGGCAATTTCGGCACGGCGCTCGGGCCCTTGCTCGCGGCCTTCATCGTTCTGCCGCGCGGCCAGCAAAGTATTGCCTGGTTCTCCGCTGCCGCTCTGATCGGCATGATCATCCTTTATCAGGTCGGCAACTGGTACCAGCGCTATCGCCTCGCCAACGCCAACAAACCAGCCGCCAGCAGGGTACTGAAGCTGCCACGCAAAAAGGTCATCACATCGCTGCTGATCCTGACGCTGCTTGTCTTCACGAAGAACATCTACCTTGCCAGTATCTCCAGCTATTATACATTCTATGTCATCCACAAATTCGGCATTTCGGTACAGCAATCGCAGATGATGCTGTTCCTGTTCCTCGGCGCGGCGGCTGTCGGGACTATTCTTGGCGGCCCAATCGGCGACAAGATCGGCACCAAGGCCGTCATCTGGTTCTCGATCCTTGGCGTCTTGCCGTTCACGTTGATGATGCCCTACGCCAATCTGTTGTGGACAGGTGTGCTGACGGTCTTCATCGGCTTCATCCTCTCGTCCGCTTTTCCTGCGATCGTGGTTTTTGCACAGGAACTGGTACCCGGCCGGGTCGGCATGATCGCCGGCATCTTCTTTGGCTTCGCCTTCGGCATGGCCGGTATTGCCGCTGCGGTACTTGGCTTCGTCGCCGATGCCAAGGGCATCGACTATGTTTACATGATCTGTTCCTACCTGCCATTCCTTGGATTGCTGACGATCTTCCTGCCAAGTATGCGGGAAGTCCGAGGGGAACCGGCTACGGCCTGAATGACAAAGGCCCGGGCACGCCCGGGCTTTTTTGGCCAGTCCTCCTTTATCAAGGCTGCTGACGTCGATTGTCAGGAATGCCGGTTTGAAAAACGATATCTAACCCCATATAAGGAACACCATTCTCAAGGGCGCGCCTGCGCCTCAGATTTGTTCCGCCAGATACGTCCAGACCGAAATTCCTTTCCAGGTAAATTCATGTCCTCAGCTATCTCCGTCTCCAGCCTTTACAAAACCTACTCGACCGGTTTCGAAGCGCTGAAGAATATCAATCTCGACATTCGACACGGCGAGATCTTCGCACTGCTCGGTCCAAACGGCGCGGGCAAGACCACGTTGATCTCGACAATTTGCGGTATCGTCAATCCGACGTCGGGAACGATCCTCGCCGACGGCCACGATATCATCAAGGAATATCGCGCCGCCCGTAGCAAGATCGGCCTCGTGCCACAGGAACTGACGACCGACGCCTTCGAGACGGTCTGGAATACGGTCAGTTTCAGTCGCGGTCTTTTCGGCAAGCCGGCCAAGCCGGCGCATATCGAAAAGATCCTGAAAGAACTCTCGCTGTGGGATAAGAAGGATTCGAAGCTCATGACGCTTTCCGGTGGCATGAAGCGCCGGGTCATGATTGCGAAGGCGCTGTCCCACGAACCGGAAATCCTGTTTCTGGATGAACCGACGGCCGGGGTCGATGTCGAACTTCGGCGCGACATGTGGAATGTCGTGCGGGCACTGCGCGAATCCGGCGTCACCATCATTCTGACCACGCATTACATTGAGGAAGCCCAGCAGATGGCCGATCGCATCGGCGTCATCAGCCATGGCGAAATCATTCTGGTCGAGGAGAAGGCTGAACTGATGCGCTCGCTCGGCAGGAAGCAACTGCGGCTGTTTCTACAGGAAAAGCGTGACGGGGTACCGGAACCCCTGTCCAAATATGAGCTCGAACTGTCGCCCGACGGCTGCGAGCTCATCTATCACTACGATACGCAGAAGGACCGCACCGGGATCACGGCCTTGCTGAAAGACCTCGACAAGGCTGGTGTCCGTTTCAAGGATATCCAGACGCGAGAAAGCTCATTGGAAGAAATCTTCGTGAATCTCGTGAGGGAACGCAAATGAACCTCTATGCCATCAAGGCGATCTACCTGTTCGAAATGCACCGCACATGGCGCACGATCATGCAGAGCGTCATTTCACCGGTCGTTTCCACAAGTCTGTACTTCGTCGTCTTCGGCTCGGCCATCGGCGGGCGCATTCCAGAAATCAGCGGGGTCAGCTATGGGGCGTTCATCGTGCCCGGCCTGATCATGCTGTCGCTTCTGACGCAGAGCATCTCCAACGCTTCCTTCGGCATCTATTTTCCAAAGTTCGTCGGAACGATCTACGAGCTCTTGTCGGCACCCGTGTCATATCTGGAGATCGTCATCGCCTATGTCGGGGCCGCAGCGACCAAATCCATCATTCTAGGCGTCATCATTCTGGCTACGGCTGCCTTGTTCGTCCCGCTGCGGATCGAGCATCCCTTCGTCATGCTGCTCTTCCTGGTGCTGACTGCAGTTACATTCAGCATGTTCGGCTTCATCATCGGCATCTGGGCCGACGGCTTCGAAAAACTGCAGCTCGTCCCGCTGATGATCATCACGCCGCTGACCTTCCTCGGCGGCAGTTTTTATTCCATCGAAATGCTGCCGCCCTTCTGGCAAAAAGTCACGCTGTTCAACCCGGTCGTATACCTGATCAGCGGTTTCCGCTGGAGCTTCTTCGGCTTGTCGGACGTGCACATCGGCACGAGCCTCGCCATGACGGCACTGTTCCTCATCGCATGCATTCTGATCCTGCGCTGGATCTTCACGACAGGGTATAGATTGAAGAGCTAGAGCCTTTCAGGAAGAGTCACAATTCGATCAGGTGCGGGAAACAGCCCAATGAGCACATCGAGGACGAGCAAAAATGTCATCAGGGCAATTCATTGCGCGACTGATTGACGAACTCCATTGTAACAGGCGTTCCATCCTTTACAGCAAGGCTTCCAACGCAGCCAGTCCGGCCTTAAGCTCCTTCTCGCCTTTTGAGCCGAGGTTTGACAAAAGCTCCGCCTCGAATAGATGCGCGACTTTCGCGAGCTCGGTGTAGGCCTTTCGTCCAGCGGGCGTGAGTTGCAGATTCTCGATGCGCCGGTCCATGTCATCGCGCTTGCGACTTAGCCACCGGCGGCTTTCCAGCGTGAACACCGCTCTCGAAACCTTGGTTTTGTGCATGGAGGAATGCGTGCCGATGGCAGTGGCCGTCAAAATACCGAATTGGCCAAGCGTCGCCAGCGTGCGCCATTCCGGCCGCGTCAACCCGTATCGATCACGATAGATACCGGCAAAGCGCTGGCTGACGGCCTCCGCCGCCTTGTTCAGCCGGTAGGGGATGAAGTCCTCCAGGATCAGCGGCAGTGTTTCCGTCATATCACTTTCCATTTCAGCGAAATCTCCTTTGCGGTTGATAGTTACAAAATAGATCGTCACATTTGCAACGAGTACTGCAGTTGCAAGTTCGTCGGGTCCGGCATCGCCAAGAACGCAACTGTCGTGCCCATATCGGGAGGTACGATCATGACCCTTCAATACATGCCCGGCTTCGGCAATGATTTCGAAACGGAATCTCTGCCCGGCGCTCTTCCGCAAGGGCAAAACTCGCCCCAGCGTTGCGCTTATGGGCTCTATGCGGAACAACTGTCCGGCTCTCCTTTTACCGCGCCGCGCGGCATCAATGAACGTTCCTGGCTGTATCGTATCAGGCCTTCGGTCAAGCATAGCGGCCGGTTCACATTATCGAGGCGCGAACATTGGAAGACCGCGCCCAACCTCGATGATCATGAATTGCCAATCGGCCAGTTGCGCTGGAATCCGACGCCGATGCCGGAGCAACCAACGAGTTTCATCGATGGCATCCGCACCATGACCACGGCCGGCGACGTCCATGGCCAGGCAGGGATGGCGGCGCATGTCTATGCATTCAACCGCGATATGGAAGACGACTATTTCTTCGATGCCGATGGCGAAATGCTTTTGGTGCCGGAAAAGGGAAGGCTCCGTATCTTCACCGAAATGGGCATCATCGAGATCGAACCTTCGGAGATCTGCGTCATCCCACGCGGCATGATGTTCAAGGTTGCAGCCCTTGATAGCGAAGCGCGGGGCTATATCTGCGAGAACTATGGCGCGAAATTCTCGTTACCGGATCGCGGTCCGATCGGCGCCAATTGCCTGGCCAATCCGCGTGATTTCAAGACGCCCGTTGCCGGCTTCGAGGAGAAAGAAACGCCTTGCCGCCTGCATGTGAAATGGTGCGGCAAGTTCTATGAGACCATGCTTGATCATTCTCCCCTCGATGTCGTCGCATGGCATGGAAATTACGCGCCTTACAAATATGATCTGCGTACGTTTTCACCCGTCGGCGCCATCCTGTTCGATCACCCGGACCCATCGATCTTCACGGTGCTTACCGCCCCGTCCGGCGAAGAGGGTACGGCCAACGTCGACTTTGTGATTTTCCCGCCGCGTTGGCTGGTGGCGGAACACAGTTTCCGCCCGCCCTGGTACCATCGCAACATCATGTCGGAATTCATGGGTCTGGTATATGGTCAGTACGATGCCAAGGAGGAGGGGTTCGTGCCAGGCGGCATGAGCCTGCACAATATGATGCTCGCACATGGCCCCGACGCGATGGGTTTCAACAAGGCTTCCACAGTGGAGCTCAAGCCGCAACGCCTTGAGAACACTCTGGCGTTCATGTTCGAGACGCGTTTCCCGCAACATCTCACCCGCTTTGCCGCAGAACTCGAATCCCTGCAGGACAATTACGCGGATTGCTGGAAAGACCTGAAGAAGCGATTCAACGGAACGCCCGAGGGCGATTGGCCAGAGGAGAACAATACCAAATGAAGCTCGCCTCCCTGGACAACGGTACCCGCGATGGCAAGTTCGTTCTTGTCTCCAAGGACCTGACCCGCTTTACCGATGCGTCGTTCCTGGCGCCGACCTTGCAGTCGGCGCTCGACGACTGGGCGCGTATCGCACCGCATCTTGAAGCGCTTGGCAGAAGCCTTGAACTTGGTGCGGTCCCCACCGGGCGCTTCCACGAACATGAGGCGATGGCGCCATTGCCACGCGCCTATCAGTGGGCGGATGGTTCGGCCTATGTCAATCACGTCGAACTGGTGCGCAAGGCGCGCGGCGCCGAGATGCCGGAGAGCTTCTGGACCGATCCGCTGATCTACCAGGGTGGTTCCGACTGTTTCCTCGGGCCCCGCGAACCCATCCGCATGGCAGACGAAGCCTATGGCATCGACATGGAAGGGGAGGTCGCCGTTGTTGTCGATGACGTGCCAATGGGTGCGAGCGTCGATGAGGCTCGCGATGCAATCCGCCTTATCATGCTGGTCAACGATGTCAGCCTGCGCGGGCTCATCCCCGCGGAACTCGCGAAAGGTTTCGGGTTTTTCCAGTCCAAACCGTCATCGGCGTTTTCGCCCGTTGCCGTGACACCGGATGAACTCGGCGAAGCCTGGGACGGCAACAAGGTGCACCTGCCATTGCATGTCGACCTCAACGGCAGGCCGTTCGGCCGCGCCAATGCCGGTATCGACATGACCTTCGATTTTCCCACGTTGATCGCCCATGCCGCCAGGACGCGGCCGCTTGGTGCAGGCACGATCGTGGGCTCCGGCACTGTCTCCAACAAGCTCGACGGCGGGCCGGGCCAACCCGTCGAGGAGGACGGGGCAGGCTATTCCTGCATAGCGGAAATCCGCATAATCGAGACCATCCGCGAAGGCGCTCCGC
The DNA here is from genome assembly GCF_031455525.1 of Phyllobacterium sp. 1468. Lineage (NCBI taxonomy): Bacteria > Pseudomonadati > Pseudomonadota > Alphaproteobacteria > Hyphomicrobiales > Phyllobacteriaceae > Phyllobacterium > Phyllobacterium sp. 1468. The sequence continues at coordinate 176,621 of NZ_JAVDSX010000008.1, forward strand.
AGACGCCATTCCTGCGTTTCGGTGATCTTGTGCGGATCGAGATGAAGGACCCCTATGGACATTCAATCTTTGGCGCCATCGAGCAGCAGGTAATCAATTACGGACGTGAAGCATGAACGGCATCGTCCTTTATGACTACTGGCGCTCCTCCGCCAGCTATCGGGTGCGTATAGCGCTCAATCGTCTCCGTCTCGAATATGAAACCGTGCCGGTCAATCTCCTCAAGGACGAACACAAGGGTGCCGACAATCTCAGCCGCAACCCGCAAGGTCTCGTTCCAACGCTCGCCATGGACGGGCGGATGATGACCCAGTCACTGGCGATCATCGAATATCTTGACGAGATCTATCTGGACGCAGGCTTCCTGCCGCAGGAACCGGCCGGACGGCAGCGGGTGAGGGCACTTTCCTATGCCATAGCCATGGAAACCCATCCGGTCTGTAACATGGGTGTGATGGCCCACATCTTATTTTTGACTGAAGGTGGCGACAAGGTCCGCATCGCCTGGATGCGCAAGTTTATTGCCGAGGGTCTCTCTGCTTTCGAGGCGATGTTGGATCATCCGGATACGGGAAAATTCTGTCACGGCAACGCGCCCGGCATGGCGGATTTCTGTCTCGTGCCCCAAGTCTACAATGCGAAGCGGTGGGGTGTTAAGACGAGCGGCTTCAAACGCATAACTTCAATCGTCAAACGGTGCAGGGCTATCGATGCCTTTGCAGCGGCGCATCCGGACAAGGTCAAGCAGGTCCTATGAAGATGCAGGTCAGACCACCAGGACGTCATAGCGACGGAATATCGTATCTGATGTCAGGATGGTGAGACTTTCGACCTGCGCTTGAGCAATGAGTAACCGGTCGAATGGATCCCGGTGGTGGTTGCCAAGGTGCTCGGTGCGCGCGGCGTGGCGTTCATCGATCGCGAGGAACGGAATATTACGTGATTTGACGACGTCCACGATGTCGCCGTTCAAGATAAGCTTGCCCAATGCCCGCTTGATGGCGATCTCCCATATGGACACGGCACTCACCACGAGGTCGTCGCCTTGATGCAGTATTTCCCTCTGCTGTATGGAAAGTCTGGGATCATCACTGACGGCCCACAGCAAAACGTGCGTATCAATAAGATAGAGCGGACGGCTCACCTCACATACTCGTCCCACTCGGGAGAAAGTTCATCGAAATCATCGGATATTTCTACTTGCCCCTTCATCGCGCCTATCAAACTACCAGGCTTTTTATGCGGGTCAGACAAGCGGGAAATCGTGGCAACAGCTTTGCCATGCCGTGTGAGCACAATCTCCTCGCCCGATTGCGCGCGGGTGATCAGTTCAGAAAATTTCGCTTTGGCTTCAGCGATAGAGATGTTCACGGCAAAACTCCTTATGACCATAATTTAGGTCATAACTGAGCCGAATGCAATGGAGCTGGCCGCAATGGCGCGAATATCGGACGGATCTTACTCCGCTGCTGCGATTTTTATCACGCCGCGGCGAATCTGATCCTCCTCGATCGATTCGAACAAAGCGCGGAAATTGCCTTCGCCAAAACCTTCGTCACCCTTGCGCTGGATGAACTCGAAAAAAATCGGTCCAATTACCGTCTTTGAGAAAATTTGCAGCAAAATCTTCGTCATGCCGCCATCGACCACGCCTTCGCCGTCGATGAGAATGCCGTGCTTCTTCATCCGCTCGATCGGCTCATCATGGCCGTTTACGCGGTCGTGCGATTTCTCATAATAGGTCTCGGGCGGTCCGGGCATGAACTTCAGCCCGTTCTCGGCGAGCTTGTCGGTCGCGTCGAAGATCGCCTCCGTCCCGACAGCGATGTGCTGGATGCCTTCACCCTTGTACTTGCGCAAATATTCCTCGATCTGACTTTTGTCGTCGGTCGATTCATTCAACGGGATGCGGATCTTGCCGCAGGGCGACGTGATCGCGCGCGAAACCAGACCGGTAAATTTGCCGGCAATATCGAAGAAATGGATTTGTTTGAAGCCGAAGAGTTCGCGATAGAATGCCCACCATTTGTCCATATTGCCGCGATAGACATTATGGGTGAGGTGATCGAGATAATAGAAGCCGACACCTTCCGGTTTCGGATTCCGCTCGCTCAGCCATTCGAACTCCGCATCGTAGACCGAGCCCTTGTCGCCATAGGTTTCGATGAAATACAGCAACGATCCGCCGATACCGACGATCGCCGGAACATCGAGTGTCTTGTCGTCGCCCTTATAGGCTGTCGCGCCCTTGGCAACCGCATGGTTGTAGGCGTGCTTGGCATCAACTACCCGCCAGGCCATGGAAGGAGCGCAAGGACCATGCTTGTTGACGAACTTCGTCGCATGCGAACCCTGCTCGGCATTGAGAATGTAATTGATGTCGCCCTGGCGCCAGACGGTGATGTTCTTGGTCTTGTGGCGGGCCACAGGCACATAGCCCATGCGCGCAAACAGCTCTTCGAGCTTCTCTGGCTCCGGATGGGAGAACTCAACAAATTCGAAACCATCCGTTCCAGCGGGGTTATCCCTGCTGATCGTGGCTTTCGGTGCGTCGTGCGGAAACGGGCCCATATCATCCTCCATGCGGTCACCAGTATTATCGCGCAAACCGCCCGCAATGTGCTTGCATTTAGACGCTTCAAGAGCGTATTGTTTGCATGTTTCATGCAAAAATATTGTAGGGAATGCACATATGCAGCAACTTGATCCATCTGACCGCAAAATTCTCATTTGCCTGCAGGAAGATGGGCGGCTGACCAACAATGAGCTTTCCGAGCGGATCAACCTCTCGCCATCGCAATGTTCACGCCGGCGATCGCGGTTGGAAGAAGAAGGTTATATTCGCGGCTACCGGGCAGAAATCGACCGGGAAAAACTCGGCCTTGGTATTGTCAACATCATCTCTGTGACACTGGCCACGCACAATCGGGACAACGCGCAGCGCTTTTCGGAGCTCATCTCGAAACTGCCTCAGGTCATGGAAGCCCATGCTCTGACCGGCGAGATGGATTATTTCATTAAAGTGGTGACACCGGACCTGCGCGGACTTTCGACATTCGTGAACGAGGTTCTGCTGCCGCATGAATCCGTCCAGCATGTCAAAACCGCGATCGTACTGGATACGCTGAAGGAAGATGGGCGATTGCCGATATAGGACGTAGCATTGACCTTATTCGGTATGAAATATGATATCGTTAATAGTATCAGAACGAGTGAGGTTTGGAGATAGCATGCAGCGCGTTGAAGCTCCGGTCGCCGTGAGCGTTTCCGATCTCAAGAAGAGTCCGACAGCTATTATGAATGAAGCGAACGGTGAGGCCGTAGCCGTGCTCAACCACAATCGCATCATGGCATATATGGTTCCGGCAGACGTTTATGAAGCCATGCTGGACAGGCTGGACGACTTCTATCTTGCAGAAATAATCAAATCCCGTTCGGGTGAAAAGGGCATTCCCGTCGATATCAATGACCTTTGAACTTGAGTTCCTGCCTTCGGCACGCAAGGAGTGGGACAGGCTGGGGACGACTATCCGTCATCAATTCGTCAAGAAGTTGAAAGAACGGCTAGCTGGCCCGCGTGTGCCGAGCGCTGCCCTGCACGGTATGCCGGATCACTACCAGATCAAGTTGCGCCAAGCCGGTTATCGGCTTGTGTACCGCGTAAACGATGAGACTATAACCGTGCTTGTCGTTGCGGTAGGGAAACGCGAACGAAATCAGGTCTATGACGTGGCGAAGAAGCGCTAGAGAAACAGCGCCTTCCTCACCATCGGATAGACCCGGGCCTGGCCGAGCATATAGGCGGTGATCGCATGCGCGTCGAAAATCCCGTGAAAGGCCCGTCCGAGAATGTTCAACCCGCCAGTATAAGCGCCGAAAGCCGGCATGATCATGCGCGAGCGGTCGCTGACGAAACAGCGGCGCTGCACCGCTTGCCCGCGCCGAACCACTTTGGCCGCGGGATGCAAATGCCCCGCGATCTCTCCGGAGCAAGCAGTTTTCGACGGTTCGTGCCGAAAGACCAGGTTGCCGAGCGCCAGTTCCGTGAATGTCTCGCCTGGCAAATCCGCTGGATGTTCCGGGTCGTGATTGCCGGTGATCCATATCCATTCACGCCCGGCCATCAATGTGGCGAGTTCCGTCGCGTAGAGTGCGGGCAGGCGCGCTGCCGCTTGACCATCGTGAAAACTGTCGCCAAGGCTTATCACGCACGCCGGGTTGTAGCGTGCGATGACTTGTTTCAAGGCGGCGAGCGTCGTTGCCGTGTCGTATGGCGGCAGCAGCATGCCGCGCCGGGCGAAGGACGAGCCCTTCTCGAAATGCAGGTCGGAGACAACGAGGATGCGGTCACTCTCGAGATAGAGCGCACCCGACGGATCACAAACACCGCTGTGCGCGGCGATCGTCACTTCGGCTGTGCCATGCAAGGCTGTCTTGATCGTCTGAAACACCGGCGTCATTTATGATCCATCATTTCCCGGGTCAACTCGTCGGCGATCTCTTCCAGAAGCGTCTCATGCGCTTCGCCGGGAACGCGTTCCTTGCCTATCTCCATCATCACGGGAACGGCAAACGGCGAGATCCGGTCGAGGTCCTTGTGAACGATATGCCCCTTGATTCGGCTTAGCATATCGCTCAGACGCCGAATGTCGAGAAGACCGGTTGCGGCATCGGCGCGCGTCGCCTGGATCAGGATGTGATCGGGCTCATGCTCACGCAGCACGTCGTAGATCAGATCGGTGGAAACCGTCACTTGCCGTCCGGATTTTTCCTGTCCGGGATGACGTTTTTCAACCAGGCCGGAGATAAGCGCGCAATTTCGGAAGGTTCGCTTCAGCATGAAACTCTCCGACAGCCAGGTTTCGAGATCGTCCCCCAGCATATCCTCGTCGAAGAGCTCTGACAGCGGCAATTCGCCATTCTTGAACATCCGTCCCATGTCGCGCAGGCCCCAGATCGATACGGCGTAGTCGGTGGCGATAAAGCCGAGTGGCCGGGCCTTGGCACGTTCCAGCCGACGGGTGAGCAGCATGCCCAGCGTCTGGTGTACAAGCCTGCCCTCGAACGGATAGATGACCATGTAGGACCGCTCGCCGCGCGGGAAGGTTTCGACAAGCAGGCTGCCCGGCTGCGGCAACACGGATTTTTCCTTCTGGATACGCAGCCAGTCGCTAACCTGGTCAGGCAAGGCGCCCCAACGGGCGGGATCAGCCAGCATGGCCCGAACCTGACTTGCAAGATAGGTGGACAAAGGAAATTTACCTCCCTCATAGGACGGTATCTTGGCGTCGAATCCTTCAGCGTTTGTGACAATGCATTCGTTCTCGCGAATACCCTCGAAGCGCAGCACGCGGCCGGAAAAAAAGAACGTTTCGCCTGGACTGAGTGACTCGACGAAATACTCCTCCACCTTGCCGAGCACAGGCCCCCCACGCACATTGCCGCCCTTGCCGCGCTGGCGGGTGAGCCGCACGTTGAGGCTCGGTGCCTCGATGATGGTGCCGACATTCAACCTGTACTGCTGGGCAAAGCGCGGATGCGTCACACGCCAGGTGCCATCCGCGGTCCGCTTGATCTTGGCAAAGCGTTCATAACTCTTCAGCGCATAGCCGCCGGTCGCGACGAAATCGACGATACGATCGAAAGTCTCGCGCGGCAGCGCCGCATAGGGCAGGGCGGTGGTGACCTCAGCATAGAGAACGTCCGCCCGGAACGGCTCGGCGCAGGCCATGCCGAGCACGTGCTGCGCCAGCACGTCCAGCGAACCGTCACCCAGCGGCGGGGTGTCCTGCGCGCCCGTATAATTGGCATCGAGCGCCGCCTGGCACTCCATCACCTCGAAGCGGTTGGCCGGAACGAGGATCGCGCGGGAGGGTTCGTCCATGCGGTGGTTCGAACGGCCGATGCGCTGCGCGAGACGGCTCGCGCCCTTGGGTGCCCCCACATGAATGACGAGATCGACATCGCCCCAGTCGATGCCGAGATCGAGCGTCGATGTCGCGACCACCGCGCGCAAGGCATTGGCCGCCATGGCCTGCTCCACCTTGCGCCGCTTGCCAACATCGAGCGAGCCGTGATGCAGCGCGATCGGCATATTGTCGTCGTTCGCCATCCAGAGATCGTGAAACAACCGCTCCGCCTGGCTGCGTGTGTTGACGAAGATCAGCGTCGTGCCATGCCGCTTGATCGCATCGTAAATGCCCGGCAGCGCATAGGCAGCCGAATGCCCGGCCCATGGCACGTGATCGTCCGATTCCAGAATTGTGATGTGCGGTTTCGCACCGCCTTCCACGGTGACAAGACTGGCCATTGGCGCGTCGCTCGTCTGCGGCAGGAGCCAGCGCCGCAACCCGTCCGGGTCGGCGACCGTGGCCGAAAGCCCGATCGTTTGCACACCCGGCTGCAGGCGCCGCAGCCGTGCCAGGCCGAGAGACAAGAGGTGGCCCCGCTTGGACGTGACGAGGGAATGCAACTCATCGAAGATCACATAGCGCAAGTCCTCGAAGAACCGCCCCGCATCCTTGGCCGCGATCAAAAGCGCCAGCTGTTCGGGCGTCGTTAGCAGGATGTCCGGCGGCGCCAGTTTCTGCCGCTGCCGTTTATAGGCGGGCGTATCGCCGGTGCGCGTCTCGAGCGAGATATCTAGGCCCATCTCCGATATCGGCTTTTCGAGGTTGCGATGAATATCGACGGCCAGCGCCTTCAACGGCGAGATATACAGCGTATGGATGCCGCGGCTCGACGCATTGCTCTTGCCGCGCTGCGCCAGATCGACCAGTGCCGGCAGGAATCCGGCCAGCGTCTTGCCCGCCCCTGTCGGTGCGATCAGGAGGGTCGAATTTCCCTGTTCCGATTCCTGCAACAGCGCTAGTTGATGGGCGCGGGGCGACCAGCCCTTCGACTGAAACCAGTTCAGGAAGGACGGCGGCAGAAGAGGGGTGCCGGTCTCGGCGAGGGGTGATTTGCTGGTGCTCACTGGAGCGAATGTAGTTGTGCGGCCCCAAAGCGCCAAGACATTGTTTGTCAGGATTGCGCGGAGCCAAATGCGGCCTATGTTCGTTAGGGTGTAAATCCGAGGACTAGAGCCTTTCATGCCTGGATGGAAGCGTTCACCCGGCTCTTCGGGTTTCCGCCTGGCGGACACCCACTTTGTCAGGCGGCGTCGGACGATGGAAAGACATCGACTTCGCCACCTTCCGCGTGGATTGTCTCGCCATCCGAAACAGAACTCTTTCCATCCAGGCATGAAAGGCTCTCTATTGCTGAAACGCCCCGAAACTCTGCTGTGTTCGACGCCTGCCGGTCTCTATTCCCCGGCCGGTGATTTCCATATCGATCCGGTTCGCCCCGTCGAGCGTGCATTGATCACCCATGGCCATTCAGATCATGCCCGCTCCGGTCACCGCAAGGTCCTGGCAACGCAGCAGACGCTCGACATCATGGGCTTGCGCTATGGCGCGGGTTTCGCCGGCGAAACACAGGCCGCGGACCTCGGAAAATCCGTCGAAGTCAATGGCGTCAGCGTGAGTTTTCACCCGGCCGGCCACGTGCTCGGATCGGCGCAGGTCGCTGTGGAGAAGGACGGCATGCGCATCGTCGCCTCCGGCGATTACAAACGCCGTGCCGATCCGACATGTCTCGGTTTCGAACCCATCGCCTGCGATGTCTTCATCACCGAAGCCACCTTTGCTCTGCCGGTATTCCGCCATCCGGACAGCCGCGACGAGATCGCCAAGCTGCTCAAATCCGTCGAACAGTTCCCCGAGCGCTCGCATCTCGTCGGCGCCTATGCGCTCGGCAAGGCGCAGCGGGTCATCCGCATGCTGCGCGATGCCGGCTACGACCGAACGATCTATATTCACGGTGCCCTTGAGAAGCTCTGCAACTACTATCAGTCGCAAGGCATCGATCTCGGAGCTCTGGCGCCGGCGACGACCGAGGCAGGCAGCGCGCAGGATTTCGCCGGCGCTATCGTCATCGGGCCGCCCTCGGCCTTCCTCGATCGCTGGTCACGGCGTTTTCCCGATCCGGTCTCGTGCTTTGCCTCAGGCTGGATGCGAATTCGCCAACGGGCGCGCCAGGGCGGCGTCGAGCTGCCGATCATTCTTTCCGATCATTGCGACTGGGACGAGCTGACCGGCACGATCACCGAGCTTGGAGCTGAGCAGGTGTGGGTCACGCACGGACGTGAGGAAGCTTTGGTGCGCTGGTGCGAGCTGAATGGTTTTGCTGCACGCCCCTTGCATCTCGTTGGCTATGAAGACGAGGGTGATTGATGGAAGAATTTGCCCAGCTTCTCGACCGGCTGGTCTTGACCCCCGCGCGCAACGGCAAGCTCACGCTGCTTGTCGATTATTTTCGCGATACGCCTGATCCGGATCGCGGCCTTGCGCTTGCCGCGATCACCGGCGATCTCAATATCGCCAATGTCAAGCCCGCGATGATCCGCGCCTTGATTGCCGAGCGTATGGACGCGCAGCTTTTCGCTTATTCCTACGACTATGTCGGCGATCTCGCCGAAACCATTTCGCTGGTCTGGTCAACGGATGAACCGCTGCGCGCCAATGCCGTGCCGACGCTCGGCGACATCGTCACGTCTCTGGAACATGCCTCGCGTAGCGACGCCGTACGGCTGGTTGAAAAATGGCTGGACCAGCTCGATGCCTCCGCCCGTTATGCACTGCTGAAGCTCGTCACCGGCGGCATGCGCATCGGGGTTTCAGCTCGGCTTGCCAAGCAGGCGCTGGCACAATTCGGTGACGTCGATGTCACCGAGATCGAAGAGCTATGGCATGGCCTGAAGCCGCCCTACCAACCGTTATTCGCCTGGCTGGAGAAGACTGCCGACAAGCCGGAAAGCCTTGGTCTGGCGCCGTTCCGCCCGGTCATGCTGTCGACACCGCTCGAAGAACCGGACTATGCCAAAATCAATGCGGAGGACTACGCCGCCGAGTGGAAGTGGGACGGCATTCGCGTGCAATTGACCGCGGAAGGCGGCCAGCGCCGCATCTATTCGCGCACGGGCGACGATATCAGCCACGCCTTTCCCGACATTGCTGATTTCATGACGTTTGAAGGCACGCTGGATGGCGAATTGCTCGTCGCGCGCAGCGCCGATACAGGGATAGAGGTGGGCGCTTTCGGCGATCTGCAGCAGCGCCTCAACCGCAAGACTGTCTCGGCGAAGCAGCTTGAAAGCCATCCCGCCTTTGTACGGCTCTACGATCTGCTTATTGACGGCAAGGAAGACATCCGCGCATTGCCATTTGAGGAACGGCGCACCCGCCTCGAATCCTTCGTCAAACACGTGGAACCAACGCGCTTCGATCTTTCGCCACTGGTCCCTTTCGAGAGCTTCGACGACCTCGTCGAACTGCGCAAGAGCCCGCCGCATCCGATCATCGAGGGCCTGATGCTGAAGCAGCGCTCCTCAGCTTATGTGCCGGGCCGGCCAAAAGGTCCGTGGTTCAAATGGAAGCGCGATCCCTTCATCATAGATGCCGTGCTTGTTTATGCGCAGCGCGGCCACGGCAAGCGTTCCAGCTATTATTCGGACTATACCTTCGCCGTCTGGACGGGGCCGGAAAGCGAGCCGCATCTGGTGCCGGTCGGCAAGGCTTATTTCGGCTTTACCGATGAGGAGTTGAAACAGCTGGACGCATTCGTGCGCAACAACACGACCGAGCGTTTCGGCCCGGTGCGCTCGGTGCGGGCCGAGCCCGAGCATGGCCTTGTGCTTGAGGTGGCATTCGAAGGCCTCAACCGCTCCAAGCGCCACAAATCCGGCGTTGCCATGCGATTTCCACGCATTTCCCGTCTGCGTTGGGACAAGCCGCCCATTGAAGCCGATCGACTGGAAACCCTTGAAGCCCTCCTGCGTGATTCAGAGACGGCGGAATGATTCTTACTGTTTCTTACTTTCGATGCGCCATTCTTTTTGACCAAAGGTCACATCGAAACGGGATAAGAACGAACGTCCCAATAATCCGTCAATGCCGTCGCCGGCATCTTCACCTGCGGCCATGACCACCGCAGCAACACCTTCCGCCGAAATCCGGCCGATCTGCACCTTGGAAATCGAACTTCTCTGGGCCGTCGCTATGCCGTTGGCCGTCTGCATACGGATAGAGTAATCTCCGGAGAGCGGCAGTTTCGCGCGTTCGGCGAATTCCTTCGACAACGAGACAAAGCTCGCACCGGTATCGACAATGAAAATACCCGGCACGCCGTTGATCATCACCTTGGCCGTGATCACATTCTGCCCTTGCGTTGGAAAGCGATCGCTTCCCGTTGCATGAGAAAATTCGCATTTGCCTTTTGCGCTGTAATCCTTGAGAATTTTCCGCGTGCGTTGTGTATCGTTTGCGGCGGGATCGAGCGCCATCCAGGTCTGGATAGGCGTGATCGCTTCGCAATAGTCACCCAAAGCTGCATAGCTGGCTGAGAGCTGGCGAAAGACCTCACCGTTGATCGTATTGATATCTTCCGCCAAACCAATCGTTGAGTCGTAAGCGTCAATCGCTTCCTTGTAGCGCTTTGTGCCTTGGAGTATCTGCGCTCGCAGGTAGTGGAATTGCGGCAGGTCCGGTGATAAGGCGAGCAGATCGTCCGTTACCTTGATGGCCGCTGGGAAGTCACTCAATCCATAGAGAATGTCGGCCGCATGGTAGAGTGCAACATCGGATGGCTGACATTTAGCCGAATAAGCCTGGAATACCTTCGCCGCCTCGCGCCGGTAGCCCGCTTTCTGCAAGGCGCCTGCAAATTCGTAGGTCGCGTTCCAATCACAAGGCTCACGAAGCAGGACCGCAATATGTCCGGCCATCGGATTGCGGTTAACAACTGCACTGGGCAATGGCTCTATCTCTAGGCGGGAGTAAAAGGTCTCAGATACCGGGTCAGGGTTAGTTCCAGCAAGCTGTCCGAGCTTATCCAGGATAGTATCGGAACCCAGGTAGACTGCTGCGCCAGCTGCGGCGACAACTATAACAACCAAGATGATGACTAAGTATTCTTTCCAGATTTTCGATGGGGGCAACCTGCCACCGTTTCTATCTTCCCATTCCGCCTTGAGCATGTAAATCGCTTTCAATATGAACTCAACAGACACATCGATCCGAATAGACGACAGAAGACTGATTCCGGCGAAGAAATGCAATATTGTAATAGTTCTCCATACAATATTTTTTACTGAAATCTTGATTTTCAGTGTTGCTCGCCACGCCCAAGACGCTCCGGTGCACGGTGCTACCGAAAATGCTATCTTCGTTCCTTGCGTCCAGCCATCGGGTGTATCATCCGGGGTTTTTCCACAAATTCCGATGTGATTGTCATACGAGGCAAGAATGCCGCATTTTACTCCAAAAACGCCGGAAAAAGGCGCCTTGGTCCATATGGTGCAACAATTCGTTGACGTTACCGTAATCCCCCTTTCGAAAAAATATTACTACGAAAGCATTAGACCCTGCTTGCGTTCGGCCATTTTTTGGCCTTTGTTCATGCCTTCGCAATTCTCTTAGAGGGGAAGGAACAGAAAAATGACCTTAATGAAACTGAATCTCCGTGCGGCATTGCTGCTCGGATCGCTGATGCTGGGCGCAAGCCCCGCCTTGGCCGAAATGGTGCTCCATCGTGGCAATAGCGGCGAGCCGCAGACCCTCGACCAGTCGCAGACTTCCATCGATATCGAAGCTTTCATCGTCAAGGACCTCTATGAAGGCCTGACCGTCTATGATGCGAACGGCAAGATCGTCCCGGGCGCAGCCGAAAGCTGGACCGTTTCGGACGACGGCACGGTCTATACCTTCAAGATCCGCGATAACGCCAAGTGGTCCGATGGATCGCCAGTGGTTGCCGAGGACTTCATCTTCTCGATGCGCCGCGTCGAAGATCCGAAGACCGCAGCTGGCTATGCTAACATTCTCTATCCCATCAAGAATGCCGAAGCGATCAACAAGGGGACAGTTCCCGTCGATCAGCTTGGCATGAAGGCCATCAACGACAAGACGCTCGAGATCACACTGGAGCGGCCGACCCCCTTCTTCATCGAACTTCTGTCGCACCAGACAGCGCTCCCGATCAACAAGGCAAGCTTCGAAAAGAACGGCGCTGATTTCGTCAAGCCGGGCAAACTTGTCGGCAATGGCGCATTCAAGCTTACCGAACACGTGCCGAACGATCACCTGACCGTCGTCAAGAACGAAAACTACTGGGATGCCGCCAACGTCAAGCTCGACAAGGTCATTTTCTACCCGCAGGAAGATCAGGCTGCAGCCGTCCGCCGCTATGAAGCTGGCGAACTCGATCTCGTCTATAACTTCTCCACCGACCAGATCGATCGCTTGCGCAAGGCAAACCCGAAACAGGTTCACGTGACGCCCGCCTTCGCAACATACTACTACCCCTTCGACACACGCACAGAGCCATTCAACGATGTGCGTGTTCGTCAGGCACTCTCCATGTCGGTCGATCGCGATTTCCTCTCGCATGATATCTTCAACGACTCGAAAATGCCGATTTATTCGCTCGTTCCTCCGGGTCTGGAAAACTATGGCGAACCCTCGAAAGCCGATTTTGCCAGCATGTCCCAGCTTGATCGCGAAGACAAAGCCGTGGAGCTGATGAAAGAAGCCGGATATGGCGAAGGCGGCAAGCCTTTGAATATCGAGATCCGCTACAACACCAATCCAAACCACCAGAAAGCAGCGACCGCAGTTGCCGACATGTGGAAGAAGACCTTCGGTGCCAATGTAACGTTGATGAATCTCGACATCAGCGCCCACTACGCCTACCTGCAGGAAGGCGGAAAATTCAATGTCGCGCGCGCCGGCTGGACTGCCGACTATGCCGATGCCGAAAACTTCCTCAATCTCAATGTCAGCAGCAACAAGACCTTCAATTACGGACACTATGAAAATCCGGAATTCGATGCGCTGATGAAGAAGTCCTACGAGGAACGCGACCCCGCAGCGCGCTCGAAGATCCTGCACGAAGCTGAGGCTTTGATCATGCGCGACCAGCCAATTGCTCCGCTGGTCAACGACGCCAATTTCTGGCTCGTTGCTGACAAGGTTCAGGGCTGGGGCGACAACGGCAACAACGAACATCTGAGCAAGTACCTGAGCATCAAGGAATAAGACTGACTATGCGCAATCCGGACTCTCCGGATTGCGCATTTCATATGCTCAGGCCCCATGTTTTCGCTTTCCACCAAGCAAATCAGATCAGGAATTTGCTCCCGCCGCCTCTCGTGATGAGAGGGGCGAATGGAAGTTCTTGAACTTTGCAACGGAACGCAGTTCTCTGGGGATTATCGTGTGAGCGTGCCTGACCGGCACGTCGACAGGAAGAGTTAAACTCGATGTTCCACTTTGTCCTCCGCCGTTTGGTGAGTGCAGTGCCGACACTGTTCATTGTCGTCACGCTATCCTTCTTCCTCATGCGTTTTGCACCGGGAGGACCCTTCAATCTGGAACGGCCGCTGCCGCCGGCTACGATGGAAAACCTGATGAAGGCCTACCATCTCGATCAGCCGCTGTGGAACCAGTATCTGCAATATCTGAAGAATGCGGTCACCGGCGATTTCGGCCCGAGCTACATCTACAAGGACAACACGATTGCCGAACTGATCGGCAAGGGTTTGCCTTACTCGATCACGCTCGGCTCCTATGCGTTGTTGCTGGCGCTTTTCGGTGGCGTGATCATCGGCACGATAGCCGCCCTCCGGCAAAACAGCTTTCTCGATTTCCTCATCATGTCCATTGCAACGGTCGGCGTTACGGTGCCGAACTTCGTTGTCGGTCCGGTCCTCACCCTGGTTTTCGCTGTCCTGCTGTCGCTGCTGCCCGCCGGTGGCTGGGGGGACGGCTCATGGCGCTTCCTCATCCTGCCGATGATTGCGCTTGCCCTGCCGCAGCTCGCCGTCTTTGCAAGGTTGACGCGCGGCTCGATGATCGAGGGGCTGCACACGGATCACATCCGAACCGCACGCGCTTATGGACTACCGCCACGTGTGGTCGTCATCACCCACGCCATGCGCGGTGCGCTGCTTCCGGTGGTGTCGTATCTTGCCCCATGTGCGGCGGCGCTGTTGACGGGTTCTGCCGTCGTTGAATCGATTTTCACCATTCCCGGCGTCGGTCGATATTTCGTTCTGGGCGCCATCAATCGCGATTACACGCTCGTCATGGGAACCGTCGTTCTCGTCGCGATCTTCGTCATCGTCTTCAATCTTCTGGTCGACATTCTCTACGGCCTTCTTGACCCGAGGGTTCGCCATGACTGATCTGAGCGGTATCCCCACCACAATCATCCCGCCCGAAGAGTCCAAAGGGCGCAGTCTGTTTCAGCTCGCGGTTATCCGCTTCCGCCGCAACTATGCAGCGATGGCCGGCTGCGTCGTGCTCTTGCTGATAACCCTGTTTTCGTTCTTCGGACCCTACGTCATCAGTCATAAGTATGACGAGGTGTTTCCCTCCTACGTCAACGTTCCTCCAAGCCTGGAAGCCTTGCCCAGGGCGGACACGCTCGGCGACGTCATGAAGGGGGTTGCCGATCGAGCCCGCGTCGAGCTGCGCGAGTTTGCCGTGGACGGCAATACGTTTACCGCGACGATCCACGCGGACAAGGCCATCGATCCGCGCTCGACCCGCTATTTCGACCGCGCCAACGAATTCGACAATACACAGGTCACCGCCACCGAAGAGGACGGCAAGACCCTTAAGCTGACTGGTGACGTCAAGCGCGAATATTTTCTTTTTGGCACCGATCAGAATGGCCGTGACCTGATGGCCCGCGTCATGCTCGGTGGACAAATCTCCCTTACGATCGGCTGTCTTGCCAGTCTCGTATCGCTGTTCATTGGTGTCATCTATGGTGCTATTTCGGGTTACCTGGGCGGCCGTGTCGACAACGTCATGATGCGTCTCATAGAAATCCTCTATTCGCTGCCATTCGTTTTCCTCGTTGTGGTTCTGGTGGTGTTTTTCGGCCGAAGTTTCATTCTGATCTTTCTGGTGATCGGCGCGGTCGAATGGCTGGACATGGCGCGCATCGTACGTGGTCAGACACTTGCCTTGAAGCGGCGTGAATTCATCGGCGCGGCGCAGGCCCTGGGCTTGACGGACTGGCAGATCATTCGCCGCCACATCATCCCGAACACGATTGGACCGGTCGTCATCTTCGTCACGGTGGTGGTGCCGAAGGTGATCCTGCTCGAAAGCTTCCTCTCCTTTCTCGGGCTCGGCGTCCAGGAGCCGCTCACCAGTTGGGGCGCACTCATCTCGGCCGGTGCCGACAAGATGCAATCTTCGCCGTGGTACCTAATTTTTCCCGCCATCTTCTTCGTCGTCACGCTCTTCTCGCTGAATTTCATCGGCGACGGCTTGCGCGACGCACTCGACCCGAAGGACCGCTGAGATGGATATGCAAGCCAATGTATTGTCCGTACGCGGCCTCAAGGTCGACTTCACCACGCCGGACGGCGACGTCAAGGCCGTCAAAGGCATTGATCTCGACGTAAAGCCCGGTGAGACGCTTGCGGTCGTGGGCGAATCCGGTTCCGGCAAGAGCCAGACCATGATGGGTATCATGGGCCTGTTGGCCAATAATGGCCGCGTTACCGGCTCGGCGAAATATCGCGGCCGGGAGCTGATCGGTCTGCCGCTCAAAGGCCTCAATGAGGTGCGCGGTGCCAAGATCACCATGATCTTTCAGGAGCCGATGACCTCGCTCGATCCGCTTTATACGATCGGGCGGCAGATCGCCGAGCCCATCGTCCATCACAAGGGGGTGAGCTTCAAGCAGGCGAAGGTGCGCGTGCTTGAATTGCTGAAGCTCGTCGGCATTCCCGATCCCGAGCGCCGCATCAATTCCTATCCCCACGAAATGTCCGGCGGCCAGCGCCAGCGCGTCATGATCGCCATGGCGCTCGCCAACGAGCCGGACCTTCTCATCGCCGACGAGCCCACCACAGCTCTCGACGTGACCATCCAGGCTCAGATCCTCGATCTGCTGCGGGAACTGCAGAAGCGTTTTGGCATGGCGATCGTGCTCATCACCCATGACCTCGGCATTGTGAAACATTTCGCCGATCGCGTCGTCGTCATGCGTCGCGGCGAAGTCGTGGAGCGCGGCGATATCGAGCAAATATTCGAGCATCCAAAGGAGGACTATACCAGGATGCTGATCGATGCCGTGCCGAGCGGTGCCAAGGAGCCGCCGGAGGACAGCGCACCGATCATCCTCGAGGGCCGCAATGTGGCGGTGGATTTCGCCATTGGCGGTGGGTTCTTTACCAAGGCGACCAAGCTTTTTCGGGCCGTCGATGGCGTTACGGTCCGGCTGAAACGCGGACAGACCATCGGCATCGTCGGCGAATCCGGCTCTGGCAAGTCGACGCTAGGGCGGGCGCTTCTCAGACTTCTGCCGAGCAGCGGCCACTATCATTTCGGCGACAGGAACATCTCGAATTTTGACCGCTCGGCCATGCGGCCGCTGCGCAAGGAGTTGCAGCTGGTGTTCCAGGACCCCTATGGATCCTTGTCGCCGCGGCAGACCGTCGGCGAGATCATCACCGAAGGCTTGCTCATCCACGAACCGCAATTGTCACGCGCCGAACGGGACAAGCGCGCCATTGCGGCCCTAAGGGAGGTCGGGCTCGACCCGGCAGCGCGCAACCGCTATCCGCACGAGTTTTCCGGCGGTCAACGTCAGCGCATCGCCATCGCCCGGGCCATGATCTTGAAGCCCAAAGTGGTCATCCTTGACGAGCCAACCTCGGCGCTGGATCGATCGGTGCAAGGACAGGTGATCGAGCTGTTGCGCGACCTGCAGGAAAAACATGGGCTTTCCTACATCTTCATCAGCCACGATCTTGCGGTCATCAAGGCGATGTCGGACTACGTGATCGTGATGAAGAACGGCAAGATCGTCGAGGAAGGCGAAACGGAGGATATCTTCGATACTCCCCATAACACCTATACCAAGACGCTTATGGCGGCTGCTTTCGATCTCGAGTGATCTATCCAAGTTCGTTGCGCCACGGCGGGTTGGCGCCAGCGCGCGAGACTGTCACCGCCGCCGCCTTGACACCCAACGTCAATGCATCGCGGATCTGCGTTTCGGTCAGAGTGGTCAGGGCGGATTTCACCAGCACCCCGGCCTCCTGCAGCGAGGTCAGGACGCCCGCGGTAAAGGTATCGCCGGCGCCGACCGTATCCACGACCGGTACACGCTGCGCCGCGACGTGCACGGTAAGATCGGCGGTATAGCCGGTCACGCCGTCCGCACCATGGGTGACGAGGATCACTTTCGGTCCCTGCTGATCGGCCGGGACGATCCAGCGGCGGGCAATCTCGTCCATCGTACCGCTCTCGCCGAACCAGCGCATGTCCTCGTCAGAAATCTTGACGATATCGGTCATGGCAATCATGCGCCGCATACGGGCAAGGTGCTTCTCCTTGTCGGGGATAAACCCCGGACGAATGTTCGGATCGAGAATGATCACGCGCTTTTCATGCTCGCGCGCCATCAGCGCCTCGTAGGTTGAGCCGCTCGGCTCCGGGATCAGGCTGATTGCGCCGAACTGCAGCGCGGTGACATTGTCACCGAGCGCCGGCAGGTGTTCGATCGCGAGCGAGCGCCCCGCACTGTTCTCGTCATAGAACATATAGCTCGCCTGGCCATCGGTCAGGCGCACGAAGGCAAGCGTAGTGGGCTGCTGCGAAATATGCGCGTAGTGTGTGCCGACATGATTGGCGGTCAGGCTATCCAGCAGCATCTGGCCAAAGAAGTCCGAGGAAATTCCCGAGAAAAATTCGGTCGGAACGCCAAGGCGTCCCAGCGCGATTGCCGTATTGAACACGGCGCCGCCGACATACGGCGCAAAGGCCGGTTCTCCGGCCTCGCTCTTCCGCTGCAGCATGTCGATCAGCGCTTCTCCGCAACATAAAATCATTTCTAAATCTCTTTTCCTGGATAAATGACACCCTTGCGGATGATGATATTGGCATAAAGTCGTGGCTCGCCGGTCGCAACGATGGTGTGGGCGTTTTTCACACGCGCATAAAACGTATCACCATCGAGCGCAACCAGCGCAAAGCCCGGCACGCGCCGGGTGCATACCGCTTCCATTTCAAGGTGGACCGGATCCGCCAGCGGCGCTTCGCCCTTCACCGACGCGCGAAACAGCGCCTCGGTCACGAAGTCGTCGACCGGCAGCACTTGTAATATCGCATCGAGCAACGGGATCAGCGGCAAGCCATCGGCGCGGATCAGCCGCCGCGCATGCTCGAGCGCCGGATAGTTCCCATCGACCAACGCGATTTCGTCGCCGTGTCCCATGGCGCGCAGCGTTGCCAGAAGCTCAGGGCCAAGCATGGGCGGAATGCCGATCAGCACCTAACTGCCCTTCCTGAACAGCTTTTGTCCCAGCAGATACCGGTCTGACAGCGGCAGACTGGCAGCGCCGAGCGCTCTTGCATGAATACCGACGGTTCCCTCGAAGATCGCCGGCAATTGAATGCCTTCCAGATCGAATGTCTCGACATGTCTGCGCACTGCGCCGACAATCCGCGCCCGTACGCTTGCTGGCATCCAACCATCGATTATGGCCGCCTCGAAGTCCACCACCGAGGACGACGCGATAACGGCCTGAGCGATCGCTTTGCCCGCGCGCTCGATCCATGCGTCAAGCTCCTCGCCCATCTCGCCCCAGTCTTCGGGTGAAGCCCACAGCGGCGAGGGGTCCCGGCCGAGCCCGGTAACATCCCGCTCCAGCGCGGTGATCGACGCGATGTCAATCAGCTGGCGCGCAGTACCGTCCGGTCCAGGCACCGGCATCGAGCCCAGCGCACCGGCGTTGCCACTGCGGCCCGCATAAAGGCCGCCGTTGATAACGATGCCCCCGCCGATAAACGAACCGATATAGAAATAGACGAAATCATTGACATCCTTGGTCCGACCGAACACAAGTTCGGCCCCGCAGGCAGCAGTCATGTCGTTCTGCAGATAAACGGGGAACGAACAAAGCGCCGCAACCTTCTTGCGAATATCGCACTCGCGCCATTCGTCCATCACCGCCTGCGGCGCGCCCACCGTATCGGCCCACTTCCACAATTCGAATGGCGCGGCAATGCCAATTCCTGCGACCCGTCCGCGCTGCTTTGGCGTCAGTGCCTCCATCATCTGCGTCATGCCCGCGGCAGCGAAGCTGAAGATCGGCTCCGGCGTTGGATAATCATAAGGCATGTGCAGCATGGAACGGATGCGGCCGAGAAAGTCGATCAGCACCAGGTCGGCACTGCGGCGTCCGATCTTCAGCCCAAAGAAGAATGCGCCTTCCGGATTGAGCGACATGGGGATCAATGGCTGGCCGATGCGTCCGCGCAGGGGCTCCTCTCGCGACAGGAGCTCGTCAGCTTCAAGCATGCGCATGATGATCGAGCTCGTCTGCGCCGAAAGTCCGGTCATCCGGGCGATAGCCGTCTTTGCCAGGCTGCCATGCTGGCGCAAAAGCGAAAGCACCACACGCTCATTGTGATCGCGCATGCCGCTTTGATTGGTACCGTGATGAAGCGTCAGCCTGGGTCCTCCCGTGCCGGAACGCTCCGATACTCGTATACTCAAGGACCTGGTCCTCCCATGAATATGGCGGACAATGGCGATAACGGGCAATCCTGTCAATATTAAATCAGAGTGATTTATTAATGTTGACACGTCGCGACGAGTGGTATTTGCTACGCGTCAACACTTGGCCGGAGGACTGTCTGAGGTGTTTACGAGGAACAAGGGCGCGACGAGTGTCGGCCCGTCGCGCTGCCGCGCGATTTTTGGGAGGAAGTGACATGCGTAGAAGCATTTATCTGAAATCGACAATCTTTAGTGCCGCCGCTGTGGCCATTGCTGCCTTTGCCGCTCCGGCCCAAGCCGCGGGTGTGGGCGCATGCCTCATCACCAAGACCGATACCAACCCGTTCTTCGTCAAGATGAAAGAGGGCGCGCTCGCCAAGTCGAAGGAACTCGGCGTTGATCTGAAGACCTATGCCGGCAAGATCGACGGCGACAGCGAAAGCCAGGTAGCAGCCATCGAAACCTGCATCGCAGACGGCGCCAAGGGTATTCTGATCACCGCTTCCGATACGGCCGGTATCGTCTCCTCGGTCAAGCAGGCTCGCGATGCGGGCCTCCTCGTCATCGCCCTCGACACGCCGCTTGATCCGGCGGATGCAGCCGATGCCACCTTCGCCACGGACAATCTCCTCGCCGGCGAGCTGATCGGCAAATGGGCTGCCGGGACACTTGGCGACAAGGCGAAGGACGCCAAGATCGCTTTCCTTGATCTGACCCCGTCGCAGCCAACCGTCGACGTCCTGCGCGACCAGGGCTTCATGAAGGGCTTCGGCATCGATGTCGTCGATATCAACAAGATCGGCGACGAAAAGGATCCGCGCATCGTCGGCCATGACGTGACCAACGGCAATGAAGAGGGCGGCCGCAAGGCTATGGAAAACCTTTTGCAGAAAGATCCCGGCATCAATGTCGTTCATACGATCAACGAGCCTGCAGCTGCCGGTGCCTATGAAGCCTTGAAGGCCTTCGGCAAAGAAAAGGACGTCCTCATCGTTTCCGTCGACGGCGGCTGCCCAGGCGTGAAGAACGTGGAGGCCGGCGTGATCGGCGCGACATCGCAGCAGTATCCATTGCTGATGGCGTCGCTCGGCATTGAAGCGATCAAGAAGTTCGCCGACAGCGGCGAAAAGCCGAAGCCGACCGAAGGCAAGAACTTCTTCGACACGGGCGTTTCGCTCGTCACCGACAAGCCTGTTCAGGGCCTGGAATCCATCGACGTCAAGACCGGCACGAGCAAGTGCTGGGGCTGATTTAGCGCCTATTTCTCCCCTTGTGGGCGAGAAAGGATTTTTCTTGAGTTTGGCCGCGTTGCTGAATTCATGGAAGATCGAGGTGAGGGGATTTGCAATACACCAGCACTATCCCCTCTCTCGCGATTGCCAGCACTTGGCCAAGGCCAAAGATGCTGAAATCGCTTTCTCCTCCCGCAAGGGGATATTCGGCATCCTCGCGCATAAGAACTCCACCGTTTAAATGTCCTTGTCGGACTGCTATGAATATTTACAGGAGGCCACATTATGACAGACACACCGCAAACGCCTCGAACGCCTCAAGAATTCGAAACCGCGGTGGCACGGGAAACCGCTGTCGCCAGTTTCGACACCCATGAGAAAAGCCTTCTCGAGAGGATCCGGCATTTTCTTCATTCCAGCCCGGCTTCCGTTCCCCTCATCGTTCTGGTGCTGTCGCTGGTGATTTTTGCCGTCATCGTGGGTTCGCGCTTTTTCACCCCGTTTGCGCTGTCGCTTATCCTGCAGCAGGTGGCCATCGTCGGCATTGTCGGCGCTGCGCAAACCCTGGTCGTGCTGACCGCAGGTATCGACCTTTCGGTTGGCGCCATCATGGTGCTGACATCGGTCATCATGGGCCAGTTCACCTTCCGCTATGGCATGCCGGTCGAGCTGGCCATCCTGTGCGGGATCGCGCTGGGTGCCCTGTGCGGCTTGATCAATGGCGTCCTCATCGCCTATCTCAAGCTGCCACCCTTCATCGTCACGCTCGGCACCTGGCAGATCTATCTGGCGACGACCTATATCTATTCAGCAAACGAGACGATCCGTGCCCAGGATATCGAGGCGAACGCCAAGCTCCTGCAATTCTTTGGTGAAAAGGTGCCCATAGGCGGCGCCACCTTCACCTACGGCGTCTTCATCATGATCCTGCTGATTGCCATACTCTGGTATGTGCTCAACCACACCGCCTGGGGCCGCCATGTCTACGCCATCGGCGATGATCCGGAGGCGGCAAAGCTTTCCGGCGTCAGCACCAAGCGCGTGCTCATTGCCGTCTACGTGCTCGCCGGTCTCATCTGTGCGCTGGCAGGCTGGGTTTCGATCGGACGCAATGGCTCGGTTTCACCGCAGATCGGCCAGTTCGCCAACATCGAATCCATCACCGCTGTCGTGATCGGCGGCATGTCGCTCTTCGGCGGCCGCGGCTCTATCCTGGGCATGCTGTTCGGCGCCTTGATCGTCGGTGTCTTCTCATTCGGGATGCGCATGTACGGTACCGACGTTCAATGGACGTATCTCATCATCGGTGTATTGATCATCCTGGCTGTGGCTATCGACCAGTGGATCAGAAAGGTAGCAGGCTGATGTCAAGAGAACCCATTCTTACCGCACGCGGACTGGTCAAGCGCTACGGCCGCGTCACCGCACTCGATCACGCTGATTTCGACCTCTACCCGGGCGAAGTCTTGGCCGTGATCGGCGATAACGGTGCCGGCAAATCATCGCTCATCAAGGCGATTTCCGGCGCAGTACGTCCGGATGAGGGCGAGATGACGCTGGAGGGCAAGCCCATCCATTTCCGCTCGCCCATGGAAGCACGCGACGCCGGGATCGAAACGGTCTATCAAAACCTGGCACTCTCGCCGGCGCTGTCGATTGCCGACAACATGTTTCTTGGCCGCGAAATCCGCAAGCCAGGTGTGATGGGCGGCTGGTTCAGGATGCTCGACCGCAAGGCGATGGAAAAGAAGGCGCGGGACAAGCTCACCGAGCTCGGCCTGATGACCATCCAGAACATCAGCCAGGCGGTGGAGACGCTCTCCGGCGGTCAGCGGCAGGGCGTGGCAGTGGCGCGTGCCGCCGCCTTTGGCTCCAAGGTCGTTATCATGGACGAACCGACGGCGGCGCTCGGGGTCAAGGAATCCCGCCGGGTCCTCGAACTCATCCAGGACGTCAAAAAACGTGGATTGCCGATTGTGCTCATCTCTCACAATATGCCACACGTCTTCGAGGTGGCCGATCGAATCCACA
The DNA here is from genome assembly GCF_031455525.1 of Phyllobacterium sp. 1468. Lineage (NCBI taxonomy): Bacteria > Pseudomonadati > Pseudomonadota > Alphaproteobacteria > Hyphomicrobiales > Phyllobacteriaceae > Phyllobacterium > Phyllobacterium sp. 1468. Next base: position 199,513 of record NZ_JAVDSX010000008.1, read on the forward strand.
TCCATCGCCTTGGAAAGCGCCTCACCGTGATCGATCCCAAGGAATATACGATGTCGGATGCTGTCGCCTTCATGACCGGCGCCAAGACACCGCCGGCACATTCGATTGCATAAAGTCATACAAAGGAAAAAATTGAGAAATGAAGCGTTCCGAAGTCAACGAAATCATCCGTGAAAGCGACAAGTTCATTCGCTCGTTCGGTTATGTCATGCCGCCCTTCGCCTACTGGTCTCCGAAAGAGCTGAAAGCCCGCACCGCGACCGATTCGAAAGCCATCCTGCAGGCTCGGCTCGGCTGGGACATCACCGATTACGGCCAGGGCAAGTTCGATGACCTAGGGCTTTTCCTCTTCACCACGCGCAATGGCAATCAGGAAGACCTGAAAAAGGGCGGCGGCATGCTGTACGCCGAGAAGATCATGATCAGTCGCGAGAAGCAGCTGTCGCCTATGCACCGCCATATCGTCAAGGCGGAAGACATCATCAACCGCGGTGGCGGCACGCTGGTGCTCGAGCTGTTCAACTCCAATCCCGATGGCAGTGTCGATGAAAAGACCGACGTGGAAGTGGCCACCGACGGGCGCATCGTCAGGCAGAAGGCCGGTGGGCTGTTGAAGCTGCAGCCGGGCGAGAGCGTCACGCTTCTGCCGGGCAACTGGCACGCGTTCTGGGGCGAGGGCGGCGACGTGCTGATCGGCGAAGTCTCCACTGTCAATGATGATCTCACCGACAATATCTTCCGCGAACCGATCGGCCGTTTCTCCTCGATCGACGAGGATGAAGCACCGCTGCATTTGCTTGTCTCCGACTACGACAAATGGCTGGCGTGACCATTCCTGTATGCGCTGACGGCTGACGCCGATGTATCTCTCCGCTTGTAGGAGAGATACATCCTGCAGTATCCAATATCCCAATGAGCACACAACCACCATGCTGACTACCCTCGAGGATCTGGTTCCGGAGATACTTGCCCGGGCGGCAGGTATTCCTCGCTTGATCGTGGCGATTGCCGGTCCTCCTGGATCTGGCAAATCCACCGCGTCCGCCTCGCTTTGTGCGGCCATCAACTTGCAGGAAGTGGACGCAGCGATTGTCGTGCCGATGGACGGGTTTCATCTCGACAATGCCATTCTCGACGCGGCGGACCTGCGCAAGCGCAAAGGCTCACCGCCTACCTTCGACGTTGCCGGTTTCGAGGTGCTGTTGAGGCGGCTGCGTGAGACAAGCGAAGACGTCGTCATACCGCTGTTCGACCGCAAGCTCGATCTGGCGAGGGCAGGGGCAGCCATCGTCAAGGCGGATCGGCGCATCCTCCTCGTCGAAGGCAACTATCTGCTTCTCAACCAGCCGCCGTGGGACCGGCTGGCGTCACTCTTCGACGTGACGATCTTCCTCGACGTCGACCGACTCGAACTGGAAAACCGGCTGGTCCAGCGCTGGCTCGCCCACGGCCATAATGTCGGCTCGGCGCAGGCGCGTGCCTTGTCCAATGACATGCCAAATGCCGAACTGGTGCTGGAGGAGTCGAGAGCGGCGGATTACACCGTCAAAAACTGATTTGGGATAGAGAGCGAAAACCAAAACGTTCATCGCACGAACTTCGACGATTCCTGCACAAGAAGTCCCGAAAATGGTGCAAGAATGTGCGATTCTGGTGCAGATTTTTCCACCTGTGCGGGAAATTTGGTTGCGCCTGGTAGCATTTTTGGTCCCTTGACTTTCACCCTTGCAAGATGACAATCCTGCCCTGCCAATGCCGTTCCAAGAGTGGAACTTTCCGTGTGAGTTTCCTGCCATGATGCCCTCTGCCATATTTCCGGATCTGAAAGACCGTTCGGTACTCATTACCGGGGGAGGGTCGGGCATCGGTGCCGCGCTCACCGAAGGCTTCATTGCCCAAGGCTCGCGTGTTGCCTTTATCGACATCGCCGAAGAAGCCTCGCAGGCCCTCGTCGATTCCCTCGACAAACAGTACGGCAACCGCCCTCTTTACCTCAAAGCGGACCTTTCCAACATCGAAGCCCTGCGGAACGCGATTGCGCAAGCCATTGATAACAATGGACCAATTACAGTTCTCGTCAATAACGCGGCTTGGGATGACCGGCACGATATCGACGATGTGACCGTCGAATATTGGGACAGGAACCAGTCGATTAATTTGCGTCCGCAGTTTTTCGCGGCGCAGGCGGTCGTGCCCGGCATGCGTCAATCGGGTGGCGGTTCGATCATCAATTTCACCTCGACCTCCTTCATGATCAACCAGGGCAATCTGCCCGCCTACACGGCGGCAAAGGCCGGAATCATCGGTCTTACCAAGGGATTGGCCGGGCGGCTTGGACCGGAAAAAATCCGCGTCAATGCCATCGCACCGGGCTGGGTGATGACTGAACGCCAGCGCTCTCACTGGGTCACGGAGGAAGGCCTCCGGGTCCATCTCAACAAGCAGGTTCTGCGCGAGGAAATCCTGCCCGGCGATATGGTCGGACCATGTCTTTTCCTGGCCTCAGACGCTGCCCGCATGCTCAGCGCCCAGACGCTGATTGTCGATGGCGGTTACCTGTGAGCAATCCAGTCTGCTACGCGCTAAGTGATTGGGGAACAAGCCGTTTTCGCCTTTGGCTTGTCGACGGCAACGGGCATGTTCTAGCTGAGAAACGCTCCGATGACGGCCTCGATACATCCCGTGCTCGTGGATTTACGGAGACGCTGGAAGGCCATTTGTCAGCGCTTGGTGCGCCCGCGGATCTGCCCGTCATCATCTGCGGAATGGCCGGATCGCGGCAGGGGTGGGTAGAGGCTAATTACGTCCCGGTTCCGGCCGATCTTAAGGTCATCCTTTCCGGTGCTGTGAAGATCGAAAGTATCGCGCGCGATGTACACATCATTCCCGGACTGTCGCAATCCGGGTCTTCCCCCAATGTCATGCGCGGAGAGGAAACGCAACTGCTCGGCGCGATCCTCGATCGCGATTTATCCAATGGAATCATTGCGATGCCGGGGACGCACTCCAAGTGGGTCATATTGGAAGAAGGGAAAGCGAAGAGCTTCTCCACCTATCTTACGGGCGAACTCTACGCGCTGCTCGCTTCGCAATCTATCTTGCGCCATTCCATTGGCGATGCCGCGACATCCGCTTCGCCGGACCATCCACAATTCGAGGCTGCCGTTAAGCTGATGCTTTCAGGGGAGCGCATGCTTGGCGAACTCTTCGGTATTCGTGCCGCCATGCTGCTCGATAATCTATCCCCGGACGGTGCTGCATCGCGTCTGTCTGGTTTGCTCATCGGCGCGGAAATTGCCGGCGCAAGAGGAAAATCTGGAAGCAGGATAACACTCGTGGCTTCCGGTGCGATGGCGGCGCTTTACGGCAAGGCGCTTCATATTGCCGATCTCGATTTCGATCGCGTCGACGCCGACGATGCCGTGAGGAAAGGCCTCTTCGTAGCCGCCTCCAGCATTTGGCCGGCCAAAGGATAGTTCATATGTCTCAAATCTCTGCTCCTTGGCCCAAGCTGAAGCGCGATCTCATTGCAATCCTGCGCGGCGTCAAACTCGATGAGGTTCTCGCCATTGGCGAGGAACTGGTCGCGGCCGGCATCGACGTTATCGAAGTTCCGCTGAACTCACCGGTGCCATTCCAATCTATTGAATTGCTTGCGAAAAAACTGCCGAGGCACGTTCTGATCGGCGCGGGTACCGTGCTTGATCCGGCCGATGTCGCGCGGCTCGATGCGGCTGGCGGGCGGTTGATGATAAGTCCCAATGTCGACCCGGAAGTGCTCGCTGCGGCAGGCAAAGCAGGGATGGTGACTATGCCCGGCGTCTTCACGCCAACCGAAGCACTCGCTGCAATGAAAGCCGGGGCATCCGGTCTCAAGTTCTTCCCCGCGAGCGTACTCGGACCCGACGGAATCAAAGCGATCAGCGCCATTTTGCCGAAGGGGACGGTAATCGGTGCCGTGGGCGGTGTCGATGAGACAACGTTTGCTGCCTATAAGGCGGTCGGTGTTCGCACATTTGGCTTGGGGTCGAGCCTTTACAAGATCGGTGCCACGTCGTCATTCGTCCGGGATCGCGCGAAGGCGACGGTCGAGGCCTATGATCACGTCTTTGCCGGGTGGTGATTGTGCAGCAACCGAAGATCCGTCTATTTCACGATGAGCCCGTCCAGCTCGGCGAAGGGCCTGGCTACGATCCGCTGACGAAGACCGTTTGGTGGTTCGATATTGTCACCGGCCGTCTGTTCGAGAAGCCTTTGGCCGGCGGTACGGCCAAGGTTCATGTTCTTGGGCAAATGGCGAGCGCCCTTGCTGTCATCGATGCAAATCGACAGCTGATTGCTACCGAAACCGGCCTCTTCGTCCGCGACCGGCAGACCGGGCATTCAACAATGCATCAGCCGATCGAGGCAGATAATCCCGCCACCCGATCCAACGACGCGCGCGTTCATCCCTCTGGAGCATTTTGGGTCAGCACGATGGGAAAGACGCAGAAAGGAGCGGGATCGATCTATTGGTATCGCCAGGGCGAATTGCGCAAGTTATTCAGTGATATATCGATACCCAATTCGATCTGCTTTTCTCCGGATGGTCGCATTTCCTATTTTGCGGATACCGGAAAGAACACTATTTGGCGCGTCGATACCGATCCCGAGACAGGCCGCCCTACAGGCGAACCCGCATTGTTCTATCAGCACAGGGAAAAGGGCGGCGTAGATGGGTCCGTGGTCGATGCGGAAGGAAATTTGTGGAACGCTTGCTGGGGAGGTTCCTGCGTCAACGTCATTTCGCCGGCGGGAAAGCGCCTCCGTTCGATCGAAATGCCGGTCCGCCAGCCATCCTGCCCCGCGTTTATCAGTGAAGAACGCGCGAACCTCATTGTGACGACGGCCTATCACGAAATGAGCGACGCCATGCATCAAAATGACCCCGACGCGGGAAAGACCTATTTGGTGGAAGTTGCCGGTAAAGGCCGGTTCGATCCACCCGTACGGCTGTAGTTTATCGGGCAAGGAACTATTCCTCCGGCCCGTCGTTACTCCCCTGTAAACCAAGTGAGCGAGCTACTTTTTGCGGAAGCTACAAAGCTGCCGAGTGGTAGTCATGGCCGAACAGGAGGACGACATGGGATTTTTTTCCAAGGATATCAAGACGATGGACGATCTCTTCGTCCATACACTGCGTGACATTTACTATGCTGAAAACCAGATCGTGAAAGCTCTACCTGAGATGATCGACAAGGCCTCCGATCAGGAACTGAAGAATGGTTTCGAGAAACACCTTCAGGAGACCGAGACCCAGATCGATCGTCTGGAACAAGTGTTCAAACTACATGGAGTAGACGTTGCTGGTGTCAATTGCCCAGCGATCGACGGTATTCTTGAAGAAGCCGATGATGTTTCGGGCGAAGTCGATGACGATCAGGTTCTGGACGCTGCGCTCATCGCCGCCGGGCAGGCGGTCGAGCATTACGAGATCACGCGCTATGGCACTCTAGTCGCTTGGGCAAAGCAGCTCGGCCGTAACGATTGTGCAGCACTGCTCCAGCAGAATCTTCAGGAAGAAATGAATACGGACAAGGCTTTGACAGCTATGGCTGAAAGCCGCGTCAACGCCGCAGCGGCCTGATCCAGCGCCAATCTGCAAAAGCCCGCATCAGCCGCTGATGCGGGCTTTTTTCCCACGTCGTGTAAATATAACGGTCGAATTTTCTATCGTTCAAGGACCCTTGACAAGTCGAGGCCGCTGTCATTCAATTGGCGATCCATTATTAGGTACTATATTCCATAATAATGGATAACAATGAAAACATTCGCTAGACGAATAGGGGAACGAAGATGACCAACCGACTGCGTGTTGCGGCAGCTGTAGCTGCATTCGCGATGCTGCCTTCTCTTACGGCGTTCGCACAGGAAACCAAAAGCAAACTGGATGAAGTTCTGGCCCGAGGTCATCTGGTTCTCGGCACTGGCAGCACCAATGCGCCATGGCACTTCAAAAGCGTAGACGACAAGCTTCAGGGGTTTGACGTCGATATGGGTCATATCATCGCTAAAGCTCTGTTTAATGACCCTGAGAAGATCGAATTCGTCAATCAATCTTCTGACGCGCGTATTCCGAACATCACAACGGACAAGGTCGATATTACCTGCCAGTTCATGACAGTGACAGGCGAACGGGCACAGCAGATCGCTTTCACCATTCCCTACTACCGGGAAGGTGTCGGTCTCATGCTCAAGGCCGACAGCAAATATGCCGATTATGCCGCGCTGAAAGCCGCCGGCTCGGCGGTCACGATCTCCGTTCTGCAGAATGTCTACGCTGAAAGCATGGTTCATGCAGCTCTGCCGGAAGCCAAGGTCGACCAGTACGAATCCGTCGACCTTATCTACCAGGCGCTTGAGTCCGGTCGGGCAGACGCGGCTGCAACGGATCAGTCGTCGCTCGCATGGTACATGACCCAGAACCAGGGCCGCTACAAGGATGCCGGCTACGGCTGGAATCCGCAAACCTATGCCTGCGGCGTCAAGCGTGGCGACCAGGATTGGCTGAACTTCGTCAACACTGCGCTGCACGAAGCAATGACCGGTGTTGAGTTCGACTTCTATGCGAAATCGTTCAAAACCTGGTTCGGCAAGGATCTGACGCCTCCGCAAATCGGCTTTCCGGTCGAATTCAAGTAACGCGATCACGCTGCGGCTTCGGAAATATCCGGAGCCGTTTCCTTCTCGTTCCGGATAACAGGAACATTATGGGTTATACGCTGAATTTTGCTGCAGTGTGGCGGAGCTTCGATCTTCTGCTCGAAGGGCTGGCGCTTAGCCTCGCCCTGGCCTTAGGTGCAATCCTGATTGGCGCCGCGATTGGCTTATTCACGGCATTCTGTCTGATATCGAAGAACGGCTTTGCGCGGCGTCCAGCCGGAATTTACGTCACGATCATCCGCAACACGCCGATCCTCGTGCTTGTTCTCTTCACCTATTTCGCGCTGCCACAACTGGGTTTCCGGCTGGGCAAGATCGAAAGCTTCATCTTCACGCTCGCACTATATTCCGGCGCATATCTTGCAGAGGTTTTTCGAGCAGGTCTGCTGTCGATTCCTGTTGGGCTGCGAGAAGCGGGGCTCGCCATCGGCCTTACGGAGATCCAGATTCGGACCTCGATCATCGCGCCGCTGATGTTCCGCAATGTCTTGCCGTCGCTGAGCAGTACAATCATCTCGCTGTTCAAGGATACGTCGCTCGCAGCGGCGATCGCGGTCCCGGAGCTGACGTTCGAGGCGCGCAAGATCAATGTCGAGACCTTTCGTGTCATAGAGACCTGGATCGTTGCCAGCTGCCTCTACGTGATAACCTGCTCGATCCTCGCCGCGCTGATGCGTGCCCTCGAGCGGCGCCTGTCAGTGCCGAGGTGATGTGATGGATATTGCTCATTTTCTCGATATTCTCTGGCTGGCCCGCACACCGATCCTCAAGGGTCTTGGTTTCACCATTTCGATTTCCCTGCTGGCGATCTGCTTTGGAACATTGCTTGGAATATTTGTCGGCCTTGCTCTGACCTATGGCATCCGGCCGCTACGCTGGATCGTGCGTGGCTATACGGATTTCATTCGGGGTACGCCGGTTCTGGTTCTCGTGCTGGCAAGCTATTATGTGCTCAGCACGATCGGTCTTGATCTGAGCCCGTTTCAGGCTGGCGTATTGGCCCTTGCTGTGTTCTGCAGTTCCCATGTCGGAGAGATAGTCCGAGGAGCGCTTCAGGCCATTCCAAAGGGCCAGACGGAAGCCGCCAAGGCGATCGGCCTGACGTTCCCGCAAACCTTTGCTTATGTGCTCGGGCCGCAGGCGCTGCGCCAGATTCTGCCTGCGTGGGTGAATACGGCCGCAGAAATGGTCAAGGCATCGACGTTGCTCTCCATTATCGGCGTTGCCGAGTTGCTGCTGCGTACGCAGGAAATTATCTCGCGATCGTTTCTCAGCCTCGAATTCTATTTCTTCGCCGGCTTTCTTTATTTCATCATCAATTATGCCATTGAGCGTTTCGGCCGTTATGTCGAACGCAAGACCGCTATTCCTTCCTGAGGCGACAACGATGCCAAACCATCTTCTAGAAATCCGCGATCTGCATAAAAGCTACGGCGATGTCGAGGTCCTTAAAGGCGTTGATTGCACTATGGCGCAGGGCGACGTCATCAGCATCATCGGCTCCAGCGGCTCCGGCAAGACTACCATGTTGCGGTGTATCAACATGCTGGAAGAATTTCAGGGCGGCACGATCAGCATCGACGGTGAGGAGATCGGCTACGAGGCGGTTGGCGGCCAACGCCGCCGTAAGAGCGAAAAAGAGATCGCGCGACAGCGGGCATTGACCGGCATGGCCTTTCAGCAATTCAACCTCTTCCCGCATATGAGCGCCGCTCGCAACGTTATGCTCGGGCTGATGAAGGTGAAGAAGATGAGCAAGGACGAAGCACGATCCATTGCCGAGAAATGGCTTGATCGCGTCGGTCTGCGCTCCCGTGCCGATCATTTCCCCGGCCAGCTTTCTGGTGGTCAACAGCAGCGCGTGGCAATCGCGCGTGCCATCGCCATGAACCCCAGACTGATGCTGTTCGACGAAGTGACATCAGCGCTCGACCCCGAGCTTGTGAATGAGGTCTTGCAGGTCATCAAGTCGCTGGCTCAGGACGGCATGAGCATGCTGCTGGTGACCCACGAGATGCGGTTTGCTTACGAGGTCTCCAACCGCGTCATCTTCATGAACCAGGGGCGCATCGGTGAAGAGGGAAATCCGCGCGAAATGTTCCACAAGCCGAAGAGCGAACGCCTTTCCGAATTTCTGAAGACATCGAGCTTCGGAGAGCGCTAGCGTCGTTTCATCCATGCATCGACGGACCACGCACCCGGTCCAAACGCCAACAAAGCCAAGAACCCCCCGGCAATGGCGATGTTCTTGTTAAAGTTGATCAATTGTTCGAGATTTCCGAAGTCGGTGTGGAACAGAAGAGCCGTCAGCAAACAGAACCCTGCAAGCGCGACAGCAGCATAGCGGGTCATGAAACCGGCAGCGACGAGAATCCCGCCACCGAGTTCGGTTAGAATGACGAGGGACAACAGCTTGGCTGAGACGCCGTTGGCCTCCATATAGGCTGCTGTACCGGCATACTCGGCAATCTTGCCCCAGCCTTCCATGACAAAGATATAAGCAAGAAACAGCCTGGCCAGCAGCGCGACGGGGGCCTGAAAACCTTCCATACTATCCTCCGGTAACAACACTTCACGATGGGGTGTGTGCCAATAACACCGAAAATGCCCATTCTATTCGAAACAAAGATGCAAAGAGGTTCCTTCCTTGGCCTGGGGCAATTAGTGGCCGAAAAAGAACCCGGCTGCATCAATTATGGCCATCACAACGATCGCTGTGGTCAGGACCAAGCCAAGGCCCCGCTCAAAATTGCCGAGCCGATTGGATGTCTGGATCAGCTTGCCATCCCAATAGAGATTGCCGGTTTCTTCATTGATGCCGAACAAGGCACTGCCTTTCAGCGATAATTGTCTCACGTTCCGGGGCCAATGGGATGGCGGCGGTTCGCGTAAAAATCGGCCGTTTCGGTGATCGGGAAAGTCAGTCTCTAATCGCATTGAAGGTCTCCTTGATAGCCGGCAACACAACAGGCGGCTGGTTGCAAATCAAGTGGCGCAAACCTTCAATCGCAAGTGTCGGTTAATGCACTGTCAGCAAGCGGAACGTGTCAATGAGGATCGCCAGAAAAACGCCGGCCCCGGTGATCATCACGCCATGCAGAAACAGCCGGCTTGCCTTGTCGTAGACGACTTTTTTCAATGACGACGTTTGCAAAAGTAGCGCCAGGGAGCGCAACTGAAAGACGATGCCTATAGCTATGACGACCAGCGTCGGCAGGTCGGTAAGTCTCCACGGTATTGGATTGCTGGCCCACTGCGTAAGGAAGCCCAGGGAAAACGAAAGCACCACACCAACGACGGTAATCGTGCCATTGCGGAAAAGCGTCTCGATCAGGTGTTCATCGTCATCATTGAGATTCATTTTCGGCTCTCCATTCTGGAGACTATCCATCCTTTTGTGTGACAATCAACCATGCTTGGTCTTATCGATGACTACGGAACCAAGATCTGGCCTTCCTTCGAGAACTAGGTTCCATAACCATTCTTATGCCTCAGACACATGTAAAACGGGGCACATTCTATTTTCAACTGCAACAGATACTAAACCCTCTTTGTTTTCAGGAGGATGCAATGCCCTGTCGTTTCCGTCAGTTGAATATGAAT
>NZ_JAVDSX010000009.1:0-192295 GCF_031455525.1 Phyllobacterium sp. 1468
CGGAGGCATTTATGGATCACGATTTTGCGATCATCGGCGCCGGTGCTGCGGGTATTGCGACAGCATGCCGGCTGGCGGCAGCTCGCCGTTCAGTGATTTTGATCGAGGCCAGTGACCGTCCGGGCGGCCGTGCTCGAACTGGCAGGAATGCCACTGGATATGGGTTGCGGCTGGCTGCATAGCGCAGGCCACTTGTGCGGGCGATCTGGTAGACTTGGCGGATGGAGGTGAGTTTCCTGGTCAGCGGGTTCCTTGGCGTTGTCACGCGCAGGAGCGGGCCGCCTCTGTCCTTGAGCAGCAAGAGCCAAATGGGGTTGAGAAACGAGGAATCCTAGGCCAGCACGAAGACGGGCTCGGCGCCTTCGCGTATCTTCTTGCGATATTGTGCCATGCTGCAAGCCGGCAGGTTTTCCAGTCAACCGCCGTCGGCACGGCGGCCGATTTTCTGGATCGGTTCGGCACAATCGACGGATTCAACCAGCATGATGCGCCCCCGTTGCCATCGATCTGTCTGTAGCGGTTGCCGGTTCCCTTGAATTCACCCCAACCGGCATGACAAATTATCGAGATCACAAACGAGGTTTTGATCAGGCGAAGCTCTTCGCGGGCTGGTTCTCGGCGTGGTGCTGTTTTAGGCGGCGACTGAGATGGAGCGTGCCGGTCGCGATGACGGCGAAGGCCAGCGTGATCAGGCCGAAGCTGACGGTGAGGCTCGAGGTCTGCGCCACGAAGCCCAAAAGCGCGGGACCGAGCAGCAAGCCGCTGTAGCCCATGGTTGTGACGATCGCCATCGCACGGCCCGTCGCGTGCGCGCCGATATGACCGGCAGAGGCAAACACGGCGGGGATCATGTTGGCGACGCCCAAACCGCAGAATGCAAGCACGATGAGCGTCACCGTGACGTTGTTTGCCAAGAGCATGGCCAGGATCGACACGGCGCAGACTATGCCGCCGAATTTCAAAAGGTTCGCATGGCCGATCCGCTTGGTCGCAAAGTCGCCGCACAGGCGGCCGATCGCCATGGCGGCGGCAAAGGTGGCAAAGGCATAGGCCCCCTGGCTTTCGGATGCATGGAGGATGTCCACCATGTAGATCGCCGTCCAGTCCAGCATCCCGCCCTCCGCAAGAAAGGCGAGAAAGCCGATCGCGCCAAACATATAAATGAGCCGCCTTTGCGAGAGACTGAAAGAAGCATTTTGAGCGGCCACCGGTGCAGCGTTTGCGGATGATGCCTGTGTGGCCGCTCCATCGACGATCAACAGCGTCGAGAATGCCGTCAGGAGCACCACGAGACCGCCGCCGCCCAGGCATTCCAACAGTGTGCCGCCATAGGCCACCGCCTTGCCGACGAAAAAAGCGCCGATGATGTTGCCGATGCTGAACATCGCGTGGAAGGAGGACATCAGATGATGTCCCGTCGCGCGCTCGATCGCGGATGCTTCGGTGTTCATCGACACGTCCAGAGTCCCGAAAGCTGCGCCCGCCACGAACACCACGGCGCCGAGGAGCCAGATGTTGCCGATAAAGGGGATGATCGCGACGGCGATGCCGAAAGTGACGCTGGAGACCAGACTGACCCGATGAATGTTTTTCGACCGGTCGAGATATCGCCCGGCGTTGACCATCAGAACGATGGCCCCGAGCGCGAAGCACAGGAGGAGGGTTCCCAGTTCCCCCTTGTCGAGGTCCATTTTGGCCGACAACAGCGGCAGGTTCGATGCCCAGGCGCCGATGCCGATGCCAGCAGCCAGGAAGAAAAGGCTGGATCGCAGTCGCTTCGAACTAAGGATGCCACCGAGGCCGAGACGATTGTCTTTCATGTTCGCGAAAGCCCTTTGTATCGAAATGCACGGATGCCAGGCTGCGTGTGATTGCCGGGCCGAATGTGAGCAGCGCCACGGCCGCCGCCATCTGCGATGAATAGTACGCGGGGTTTTGAACGCAAGATCGCACCTTGCGGAATAGTGAAGCAGACTGACGCACCCAACTGAATAGCCGATGTGAATGTGGTCCGGTTCCGGCAGTTCAACGGACGGTTTTTGCGGCCAGCCCATCTGACTTGGGTAATCCCGGCTGGTTTTCATGAATCAATCCCACAGTAGCGTATTCGTGCATATTGATGCATAAAAACGCATACTCAGACAACCAGCCACAAAAGATTGCCATGACCTCTGTCCGACGCCTTGCCTACAGCACGCTTTTCCCGGTCACGAGGGAGCTGGAACTCTCTGTCGAAATGGTCGCATTCCTCGAAAACGGCGGACAGGCAATCCTCTCCGGCGAAGACGGAACCGAGGATGCGACCGGTATCATCCGTCCCGACCGGATCCGTCGCGAAACGGCTGATGCCTGGCGCGCGGTAACCAACCGTGCCCGCCGGATCGCCGGGCCCGCCGTGCTGGCCCTCGACGCGGATATCTCCGCCGTTCACCGTCTACACCGGCTGACAGCCGCCTTGCCGACTCGGCAACCGCTCCCTTGATGTGATCGTCGTCGAGGCGCTGATCGCAGGTGCTGAACTCCTGCTAGTCTCGCCGGCGGCGGTGCCGCATCTTGACAGGCTGGCACGGGCCATCGAGACGGCGGTCGAGGACGGACGCCTGCCTCTCGCGCGACTGCAGGCCGCGTCGGCTGCCATCGATCGTGTTTCAAGCTAGATATGGCTGCAGGTTCAAGGAATGAAAGGCCCGCCGGATCGCTCCGGCGAGGCCTTTCGAGTTAAAGGCACCCGTTTTTCGTCAGTGTCCAGTGGCGTTTTTCCGAACGCGTGCAGCTGCATCCGCCAGGCGTTCGGCCGACAGCGCGCCGGCCTGCGAGGCCGCAACGAGACCGTCGCTGAGGGCGTCGAGATGCGGACCACCGGCAACAAGCAGGAGATCCGCGCCAGCATTGAGCGAGGCAATCGCCGTTTCCAGCAAGGATTGGCCGCGCAACGTTGCGGGTGAATCGAGGTCGTCGCTGACAATCAAGCCCTTGAAGTCGAACCGCTCTTTCAGAAGTGCAATGATGGTAGCCGATGTACTGGCGGCGTTCCTCGCGTCAATCGCGGCAACCGGTGCCGGTCCGGTCATGACCGCCTTCGTGCCGGCCGCAATCGCCGCCGTGAAGGGCAGCGCGTTCGCCAGGATATGGTCGCGGGTTGTCTGCAAGGAGACATCGACCAGCGCCGGGTCGCCATCGAGATTGTTGAAGCCCGGAAAGTGCTTCGTGACCGCCGTGATCCCTGCCCTCTGGACGCCTTTGATATAGCCGGAGACCAGCCGCGCCACCGTTTCCGCGTCCGGACCCATTGTCCGGCCCTGCAGCCAAGAATTCCGGCCATCGATCACGTCCGCGATCGGCGCGAGGAACATCGAGACGCCCAGTTTGCGGGCCGCATCAGCCGTGGCGAAGCAGTGGTCGGCAAGCGCGTCATCCGAAAGCCGGGTGGCATCCTCCAATTCCGGGAGATTGGGAGCGAGGCCCTGCAGGCGTTGGATACCGCCCATTTCCTGGTCGACGGCGACAATCAGGTCCGGGCAGCTTGCCTTCAACTTTTCGATGACCGCCTGGAAGACAGCGGGCGTTTCAGCGGCCAACCGCTCCTGCGACATGGCCCGCGCCACATATTCGTCTCGCGTTTCCCCGATCAGGACGGAGCAGCCACCCTTTTCCAGGAACGGCTCCATCACATCTCCAAAATCGAGGCCGTCGAATGCGGGCAAGAGGATAGCCCTGGCGTCCTGGTCCAGCGAATAGGTCATCATCATCTCCTAGAGACAAAAATCTTTGTCAGCTCAGCTCGACATCGACGCCAAGTTCCTCAATGCGCTTCAAGATGGCGTTGTCGTGATTGCTGGTGAACAGCGTCGACACCACGGAAACCGGCGCGACTTCATAGGTCGCGATCTGGCCGAGCTTTTCGGCTGTGGCCAGCAACAAGGTCTTGTTGGAGGCCTTGATCATCGTCGCCTTCAGATAGGCGTCGTCAAAATCATCGGCGCGAACCATCAGGTTGTTGTCGACGCCACAGGTTCCGAGGATGCAGTAATCAGCTTTCAGGGCACGAATAGCCTCGATGGCGCCGGCGCCGGTCGCATTGCGGGTCAGCCGCCCAAGCCGCCCGCCGATCATGATGACCTCGGCAAGCGGATGATCGAGCGCTGCGGCCGCCACATCTACGGCCGTCGTGATGATGCGCACGGACAGCGTCGGCGGCAGGCTGCGCAGGAAATGGATGACGGTGGTGCTGGAATCGACCAGCAACGTCGCTCCCTCGGGGATCGCTGCGGCGGCGGCCCGGCCGATCAGCTGCTTTTCACCGGCACCGACGGTTTCCCGGCGATGGAAGTCGAGGGCCGGCGTCACGAGGCGCGACGCACCGCCGTGGAAGCGTTGAACCAGCCCGGCCTCGGAAAGGTCGCGCAAGTCGCGGCGGATCGAATCCTCCGAAACCCCGAATTCCTGCGCCAGCGTCGCAGCAACCACGCGGCCGGTCGCGTTGACCTTCTCGACGATGATGGACTGCCGCTCCTCGGGCGAGAGGGACGCGAACTCCTGTTTCTCGGTCGTCATGCCTCCACCTCTTCACTCTGCGACAGAAGGCCCATGGCGGCCAACCGCTGCTCCAACGCCTCGGCCGTCCGGAAAAGCTCCGTCTGGAACCCGAGCGATGCCGCAGCCGCGATGTTTGCGGGATTGTCGTCGATGAACAGGCAGTCCTCGGCCGGAGCCCCTGCCCGTTCCAGGAACAGCTTGAAAATAGCAATCCCCGGCTTCACGAGCTTCTCCCGGCCGGAGACGACCAGAATGTCGAAGGAATCAAGAAAAGGAAAGCGCTCCAGCGCCCGCGGAAAGGTTTCGGCCGACCAGTTGGAAATCGCATGCACCGGGACGCCGGCTGTTTTCAATCGCTCCAGGATCTTGGCCGTGCCGGGTATTTCTCCGCCCAGCATCTCATGCCACCGGTGCCAGTAGGCCTCAATCAGATTGGCTCTTTCCGGATGATGTCCGGCGAGATCGGCGATGCCGTCCGCAAAAGGCACTCCGGCGTCGAACTGTTCGTTCCACGCACCCGTGCAGATCTCTTTCAGGAACTGCGAAACACTCGCCTCATCCGGCAGCAACTTTCGATAGAGATAAGCAGGATCCCAGTCGATCAGAACCCCACCGATATCAAAGACGACCACGCGCGCGCTCATTCCAGCCTCATCTTGCTTGCTATAAATTTCTTATGCACGAATGCGCCCAATCGTGCAACTAAAACCGCATATTCATGCAATATTTATGAGACGCGGCAGAATTACACACAACTGAGGCTAAACGCGCCATCGTTGACCATGGCTCGGCTCCTTTTGGCGATTTGATTTTGGACAGTTGCAACCATCCACGACAGCTTGGCCTCGCCCACGCCAGGGCAATGCTTTACCTCCCGCCCGTTGCGGGAGGTACATAATTCCGCCGGTCTTGCACCCGGAGGAATTCGGCCGCGCGTTCGCCGATCATGATGCAGACGGAGTTCGGATTGCCGGAGATCAATGTCGGCATGACCGACGCGTCGGCGATACGCAGCCCGTCGACGCCCCTCACCCGCAGCTGTGGATCGACGACGGCCATGTCGTCCTGGCCCATTCGGCATGTCCCGGACGGATGCAGGGCAGCATGCGCCGTCCGCTGGCAAAACGTCCTGATATCCGCGCGCGAATTGAGATTTGGCGCTGGCGCGTGTCTTGTTTCGACAAAGGACACGATGGCAGGCTGCGCCATGATGTCGAGCGCGGCCATCGTGCCTTCGGTGATCGCATCCAGATCGTGCGGATCGGAGAAATAGCGCGGCGCGACGCGTGGATTGGCAAGGGGATCGGCGCTGGCAAGCGTGACTTCGCCGCGGGAACGCGGCCGGATCTGTCCAAGGTTGACCGTGCAGCCATTGCCTCCGGGAACCGCATCCACGCCCTCTTCGATACCGGCGCCGACCACCATAAAATATTGGATATCTGGCACCTTCTCGTCTTTGTTGCCCCACCAGAAGGCGCCGCCTTCGATCAGGTTGGATGACGCCGGGCCGTTGCGGAACAGAGCATAATTCAGGCCCGCAGCCGCCTTCCAGTGCAACTTCTTGTACTTGTCGTAGCTGTGGGGACCATTGAGTTGATAGACCAGAGAAATCTCGGTGTGGTCCTGAAGGTTCTGCCCGACGCCGGGCATGTCGGCATGGACGGTCAGGCCCTGCCGCCTGATCTGCTCCGCGGGGCCGAGCCCCGACAGCATCATCACCTTCGGGGTCGCTATCGCACCGGCGGACAGGACGACTTCCTGCTGTGCCCGATAGACGATCTTGCGCGTGCTCTTGGCGCATTCGACGCCGACCGCGCGTCCCTTCTCGATGATGACGCGCGTCACCGTGCAGCCGGTTTCGATGCGCAGGTTGCTGCGCTTGCTCGCCCCGCTGAGATAGGCAACGGCTGCCGAGCTGCGGCGACCGTCACGGGCGGTGATCTGGTACAGGCCGCAGCCCGTCGGATCGCCGGAATTGAAGTCCGGATTATAGGGAAGACCCGCCTGCTGGCAGGCCTGAAGCCAGGCTCGTGTCAGGGGATGGATATAGTCGACGTCGGAAACGCCGAGCGGGCCACCGACACCGTGGACATCGTTGCTGAACCGGTTGTTGTCCTCGGCACGTTTGAAATAGGGCAGCACGTCGGCATAGCCCCAGCCATCGGCGCCCATCGCTGCCCACTGCTCGTAGTCCGACGGGACCCCCCGGATGTAGATCATCGCGTTGACCGAGCTGCCGCCACCGAGAACCCGCGCCTGCACCATGGTCGGTGTTTCCGTACGCTCTTGCTCCGCCATCGGCTCCCAGGGAATGCGCTTCAGCAGCGGTCCCTGGGCGGTCTTGTAGTAGGCGCCGGGGATGTGAATGTACGGGCTGCGATCGCGCGGCCCCTCCTCCAGCAGCAGCACGCTGACAGCTGAATCTTCCGAAAGCCGGGACGCCACCACGCAGCCGGTGGAGCCGCCGCCGATAACGATATAGTCGAACGTATTCAGTTCAGCCGATTGAGCGGGACGAATGCCAAGGCGTGCCGATCCGAGGTTGCGAAAGGTCATCATGCTTGCCTCGCGATGGAGGCGCCGGCCTTGATTGCAAGCGCTGAAACAGTCAATGCCGGATTGACGGCCGCCGAGGTCGGCAGGACCGACGCGTCGGTGATGTAGAGATTCTCAACATCGTGGCTGCGGCAATCGAGATCGACCACGGAGGTCTTTGGATCACTGTCCATGCGTGCCGTGCCACACTGATGCGACGTCGTCTTGCGGCCGAACGTATGCGTCAGCACGATGGGGAACCCAGCTTTGCGCATGACGGCGCGGGTCTTGGCGATCAGGGCTTTGTGTGCACGCATATTCGATCTGATCCAGTGCATGACAATGCGATCATCGCGCACCGTGACCCGGCTCTGCGGGTTCGGCAGGTCCTCGCTCGTCAGGAACCAGCCGTAGGCATGCCGCGCAATCAGGCTGGTGAGCCAGCCCGGTGCCGGCACCGGAAAATTCGCCTTCAGGATATTGCCGGTGATATGCCCGAGCAGCTGGACGTTCCCGAGTGGAAAACCGTGCTCGTTGTTTTCGTTGTAGAAATCGTTGAAGGCAATGGTCTTCTGATAGACGCTGCTGTTGCGCCTGAATGGATCGATGGCGAGCATCGCCGTCGTATTGTGGTTCATGAAGTTGCGGCCCAGCTGGTCGGAACTGTTGCCCAGACCGGTGGGATGCGCCGTGCTGGTCGAGCGCAGAAGCAGTGCCGCCGACTGCACGGCGCCGGCGGCGACAGCGAAGCGGCCAGCTGAAATGCGCTGCTCGACGCCATCCTTGATGTAGACCGCGGCGACGACCCGTCGGCCGCTTTCGTTAATGTCCAGCCGCGTGACGCGGGCACCCGTCACCATGCGGACATTCGGATAGTCGAGAGCGCTCTTCAAAGGCCCAACTTCCGCATCGATCTTGCCCTCGCCCGTGTTGGGAAATGCGTCCCAGCCGGTGGGAGCACGACCAAGCCAGGTATCGAGATCAATCGCCAGCGGAAGCGAGGACGGGTGAATGCCGACCTTTTCCAGCCGCTTGCGCACGGCGGCGATCGCCGGTTCGTCCGGGACGGGGGAGTAAGCATAAGGCTTGGCATGCGCCGGCTCGGTCGGGTCCTGCTGCGTCGAGCCGCGAACCCGGAAAATCGCTTCCGCCCGGTCATACCAGGGCGAAAGTTCGTCATAGGACATCGGCCATCCCGGCGAGGCACCGTCCATATGCGGCCGGGCTGAAAAATCCTCGCGTCGGTAGCGGTACATCACCGCTCCAAAAAACTTGGAATTGCCGCCGACATAATAGTAGTTGCCGGGCAGGAAACTCTCTCCATCGGTTCCCAGCCATTCCTCCGACGAGCGGTAAAAGCCCTTCTGGAAGATAGCGACATCGTCGCGGGCCTCCGGTGTATCCGTCAGGTGCTCGCCCCGTTCCAGGATGACAATGTGCAGCCCCGATGGCGCCAGGCTGTGCGCGAGCGACGCGCCGCCGACGCCCGAACCGATAATTACAATGTCCGCTGTCTCGGCCATGGTGTCACCTCAATCGATCCGGGTTTCAGTATCGGCATCGAAGATGACGACCTTGGACGTGTCGACCGACAGGATTGCCTCAGATCCGGCACTCGCCTGCTTGGGCGGCAGCCGCGCCGTTACCTCGACACCGCCACAGTTGAAGACAACCAGCGTATCGGGGCCGGTCGGCTCGACGACATCGATGTCGACGGCGAGCGCCGATCCCTGATGGCCGGTGGCAATGGAGAAGTTCTCGGGGCGGATGCCGACGAGCATCTTCTTGCCCGCAAATTTCCGGGCAGCGTCCAGGGATACCGGAATGCCAGAAATGCGTGCCGGCTGGCGGTGGGCGATACCGACAACAGCGCTAACGGTCGAGCCCTGGACTTCGAGCACACCAGGGATGATGTTCATCGACGGTGATCCGACGAACTTGGCGACATAGACATTCGCCGGACGGTCATACACCGCCTGCGGTTCGTCCAGCTGCTGCACCACGCCGTCCTTCATGACGGCCACGCGGGTCGCCAGCGTCATCGCCTCGATCTGGTCATGCGTGACATAGACGATCGTCGTTCGGAGCCGGGCGTGCAGGCGCTTGATTTCCGTGCGCATGTCGACGCGCAGCTTGGCGTCGAGATTGGAGAGCGGTTCGTCGAACAGGAACAGTTTCGGCTGGCGCACGATCGCCCGGCCCATGGCCACGCGCTGGCGCTGGCCGCCCGAGAGCTGCGCCGGCTTGCGATCGAGCAGATGCGACATCTGCAGCAGGTCGGCCGCCGTCTTCACCGCCTTGTCCCGATCGGCCGGTGTGACGCCACGGATCTTCATCCCGAACTCGATGTTCTGGCGCACCGTCATCGTCGGATAGAGCGCGTAGGATTGAAACACCATGGCGATGTCGCGATCCTTCGGCGAGAGGTTGTTGACCACCTTGCCAGCGATGCGGATCTCGCCGCCAGTGATCGTATCGAGACCCGCGATCATGTTGAGAAGCGTGGACTTGCCACAGCCGGATGGACCCAGCAGGACCAGAAAGTCGCCGGCACCGATGGAGATCGAAACCTCCTTCAGGACCTCGTGGATGCCGTAGGATTTACGGACGCGATCGATTTCGAGTGTAGACATGTCTTAGCCTTTCACAGCACCAGCAGTCAGCCCACGCACGAAGTAGCGGCCGGCAACGACATAAACGATGAGGGTGGGGAGAGCGGCGATCATGGCTGCCGCCATGTCGACGTTGTACTGCTTGCGTCCCATGGAGACGTTGACGATATTGTTCAGTGCCACCGTGATCGGCGCGTTTTCGCCGGCAGTGAAGGAGGCGCCGAACAGGAAGTCGTTCCATATCTGGGTGAACTGCCAGATGCAGGACACAACGATGATCGGCAGCGCCGTCGGCAAGATGATCGACACGAATATCCGAACAAATCCCGCGCCGTCGATCTGTGCCGCCTTGACTAGCTCGTCAGGGATGCTGATGAAATAGTTGCGGAAGAACAGCGTGGTAAAGGCGATCCCGTAGACAGTATGGACGAGAACCAGGCCGGGAATTGTGCCCGCCAGGCCGAGCATTCCAAGTGTTTGCGCCATCGGCAGGATGACCGCCTGAAATGGCAGGAAGCAGCCGAACAGCAGTAGCCCGAAAATCACGTTGGAACCGGGAAACCGCCATTTGGTAATCACGTAGCCGTTGATCGCGCCGATGCCGGTCGACAACAGGACTGCCGGGATCGTCATCAGCAACGAATTGATGAAATAGGGTTTCAGGCCCCGGCAGGCCGTTCCGTTGCAGGCCTCGGACCAGGCGGTCTGCCAAGCCTCGAAGGTGATCTGCTTCGGCAAGCCGATGAAGGATCCGGCGTAGATTTCATCGAGGTGCTTTACCGACGTGGTGATCATCACCCATAGCGGCATCAGATAGAACGCGGCCATGAACAGCAGGCCGCCATAGATGATCGCACGACCCAACAGCTGTTGCCGTTGATGAGACAGGGCTTTAGTGGCCATCGCCGGTCTCCCTCAATTCAGAGTACAGGTAAGGGACGATGATGGCCGCGACCGTCATCAGCATCATCATCGCGCTTGCAGCCCCTACCCCCATCTGGTCACGCCGGAACGTGGCGGAATACATGAAGGTCGACGGCATTTCGGTTGCGGAGCCAGGACCGGTGTTTGTCAGGGCGAGAATGAGATCGAAGCTCTTGATGGCAATGTAGCTGAGCAGAACAATCACGCTCAGAAATGCGGGGCGCAGCATCGGAATGACAATCTGTCTGTAGATTAGGGGCAGACTTGCCCCTTCGATCTGGGCGGCCTTGATCACCGAATTGTCGATACCGCGCAGGCCGGCGAGAAAGAGCGCCATGGCAAAGCCGGTGGATTGCCATACGGCCGCGATCACAACGCAATAGATTGCGAAGCTTGGGCGCGCGATCCAGTCGAAGACGAAGCTGGTCCAACCGAGGTCATGGACCACTTTTTGAACGCCAAGAGCCGGGTTGAGTATCCATTTCCAGGCCGTGCCGGTGACGATGAAGGAGAGCGCCATCGGGTACAGGAAGATCGCCCGCAACGCCCCTTCACTACGTATCTTCTGGTCAAGCAGAATGGCCATCAGCAGGCCGAGCGCGGTCGTGATGCCCAGGAACAGCACCGAGAAAATGACGAGGTTGAAAACCGCCGTGTGCCAACGCGGCGTCGACCACAGCCGGACATACTGGCTCAGACCGACAAAGTCGTATTTCGGCACGATCGTCGAGGATGACAGCGAGATCCAGCCCGTCCAGCAGATGAACAGGTAGACCGCGACTAACACCATGAGAAGGCTAGGAGCCAGGACAAGCCGCGGCAGCCATTTTGCAATACGATCCGAAAGTGAAATGGATCCAGTCATTTAACTCGCCTCTTGGCCAATTTGCTTCGGTTGAGGAGGAAAGCGGTGCTGCCGGGCACACCCGAGACGGTCCCCGGCAACGACACGCTTGGCTCAACGTGCGTTGTTGATGCCGTCAACCAGTGCCTGGACCGCGTCTTCAGCACTCATGTCGGTGACGAAGAACTTGCCGACGACATCCTGGAACACGCCGGAAAACCGCGGCTCGACGGCAAAGCCATCCGTCAGCGATCCGTAGATCGCGTTGTTCTTGATGGCTTCGACGCGATCCGAGAAGCTGCGCTTGGCGCAATCGTCGAAGGCATCCATGGAGACATCGAGGCGTGCCGGGATCGAGCCCTTGATCAGGTTGAAGTTCTTCTGCACGTCCGGATCCATGATCGCTTCGGCGACCGCATCCTGGCCCTTGACGATATCGGTATTGTTGATCGTGAATCCACCGAACGTATCGAAGACGAACTTGTAGTTCGGAGTGGCTGTCGGGGTCGGGAAGCAGAGGAAATCGACGCCGGGCTTCATGCCCTTGGCGAGGAATTCGCCCTTTGCCCAATCGCCCATCACCTGCATCGCGGCTTGGCCGTTGGCAACCATGTTGGTGGCGGCGGACCAGTCACGACCGGTAAATCCGGCGTCGTGCATTCCCCGCAGCTTGCCGAGTGTCTCGAAGGTCTTGATCATCTCGGGGCTGGACAGCGCGGTCTCGTCGAGATCGATGGCAGCCTTCTTGTAGAAATCGGGACCGTTCACGTCGATCAGGATCGACTCGAACAGTTCCTCAATCTGCCAGCTTTCATCGCTCATCGCGATCGGGGTGACCCCGATGGCTTTCAGCTTCTCGCCGCTGGCGATCAGTTCATCCCAGCTGGCGGGGATCGAAATCCCGGCCTTGTCGAAGATCGCCTTGTTTGCCCATACCCAGTTTTGGCGGTGCATGTTGATCGGCGTCGAGAAGAAATTGGCGTCCTGCTCGAGGAATTGCAGCATGACGGGCGGCAGGTCCGCCTTCCAGCCGTTCTTGGTGTACAGGTCGTTCAGGGAGCGCAGCGCGCCCTCCTTTGCCCAGCCCAAGCCCTCAAAGCCCAGAAACTGCATGACGGCAGGAGGATTGCCTGCAGCAACGCGCGTACGCAGTGCCTGCTGGGCGTTTGCGCCATTGGCGCCGCCCACCGCGCTGTCCTGCCACTCGAACCCCATCGTCGCGAGTTTGTCGGTGATAACCTTCAAAGCCTTCACTTCGCTTGCCGAAGTCCAGACGTGAAGCCCTTCGATCTTCGTTTCGGCCACAGCCTGTCCCACCAATGGCAGTGCCGTCGCGGTGGCCATCAAAATCAACTTGAACTTGTTCATTGCTTGTCCTCTCTGGTGACGTCTAGTGCCCGGTCGCGTTTCGCTGTTATCGGGCGGTGGCAATCAGCTTGCGTCTGCCGGCATGGCGTAGCCGACGTTTTTTCTCCCGTAGCGGCGGACGCGAATGTTTGCCTGCTCGGCATGTCCGGCGAAGCCCTCCATGAGGCAGAGCCGGGAACTGTAAGCGCCGATCAAAGCCGACGCTTCGTCAGTCATGATGCGTTGGTAGGTGCAGGTCTTCAGGAATTTCCCGACCCAGAGCCCGCCGGTGTAGCGGGCGGCCTTGTTGGTCGGCAGCGTGTGGTTGGTGCCGATGACCTTATCCCCGAAGGCGACATTGGTGCGGGCGCCAAGGAAGAGCGCGCCGTAATTCCGCATGTTGGTGAGGAAGTAATCCGGATCCCGGGTCATGACCTGGACATGCTCGGAGGCGACGCGGTCGGCTTCGCATACCATCTCGTCGACCGTGTCGCAGAGGATGATCTCGCCGAAATCCTCCCATGCCTTGCCGGCAATTTCGGCCGTCGGCAGGATGGTCAGTAGCCGCTTGATCTCGTTGAGCGTGTCGCGCGCCAGCCTTTCCGAATTGGTGATCAGGACGGCCGGCGAATTGATCCCATGCTCGGCCTGCCCCAGAAGATCGGTGGCGACGATTTCGCCGTCGACACTGTCATCGGCAATTACCAGCGTCTCCGTCGGTCCGGCGAACAGATCGATGCCGACCTTGCCGAACAGCAGACGCTTGGCTTCCGCCACATAGGCATTGCCCGGCCCCGCAAGCATATCCACCGCATCGATAGTCTCCGTCCCGTAGGCCATTGCGGCGATCGCCTGGACGCCGCCGAGGCAATAAATTTCGTCGGCACCGGCCAGCGCCTGAGCGGCGACAATCTTCTGGGAGATCTGCCCCTTGAATGGCGGTGCGCAGGTAATGATGCGCTCGCAGCCAGCAACCCGTGCCGTCAGCACGGTCATGTGTGCCGACGCCAGCAACGGATATTTGCCGCCTGGGACATAGCAGCCGACATTCTGGATTGGGACATTGCGATGACCGAGCACGATGCCCGGCAAGGTCTCGATCTCCAGATCCTTCAGGCTGGCCTTCTGGGCCTCCGCAAACTTGCGCACCTGATCTTGGGCGAAGTCGAGGTCTTCCCGTTCGAGTTTGGTGAGCGCATTGATCGAATCGTCAATTTCGCTCTTCGTCAGGCGATAGGAGTCGCGGTCAAGCTTGTCGAACTGGACGGAAAGCTCGCGGACGGCCCTGTCGCCGCCGCTTTCCACCTTGGCGAGGAGCACCTCGACGGCCTTGGTGACCGATCCGTCATTGCTGTCAGCAGATGCAGCCTGGGCTGTTTTGATGTGCCGTATCATGGGTATGACTCTTCGCTTGCGGAAGCGACGCGCTCCGCACTCCAAGGGGATAGAAAGGATGAGCTAGGAGCCGGCTGAAACCGGCTCTCAGTTAGAGATGCTGCTCAAGCACACGCATCTCGGCATAGGCGGCCTGTTCTTTTTCGTAATAGGCCGGCGACGGGAAGTCCCACCAACCGGTGGCAAACGGACCCGCCGCGTCGCGCGAGACCATAACCTCGACCAAGGCCGGACCACCGCACTCGAGCGCGGCCTTCAGGTTGCTTTCCAAATCTTCGTCCCTCTCGACCTTCCAGGCCTGCAGGCCGAAGGCGCGGGCGGATGCCGCGATATCCGCCGAATAGGGTGCGCCATTGCCGGCATGATGGCTGAACTCGGAGGCGATATGACGCCCCATGAACTTGCGCTGGCCGCCGCGGATCGACATGTAGCCCTGATTGTTCAAGACCAGGAAGACAACATTAATGCCGTTCATCACGGCCGTGCCCATTTCAGGCAGTGACATCATGAAATCACCATCGCCGACGATCGCAACGACCTGGCGATCAGGTTTTGCCAGCTTGGCGCCCATGGCCGCCGGTACCGCCCAGCCCATCGGCGAATAGGAGCCCGAGGTCAGATGCGTGCGCGGCTCATAGATCGGGAAGCTCTGCTTGACGGACCCTTGCGTGTTGCCCGAACCAACGACGACGATGCCGTCGCGATCGAGAACCTTGCGCAGTGCGATGAGTGGCCGCTGCGAGGTGAAGGGCGTTTCGCGGCTGTTCTCGCGCGGCTCGACCTGGGCGCGCCAATCGGCTTTCACTTTCTGGACATCGGCAAGGAAGGTTTCGCGTCGTGCGAGCATCTTCTTGGAGTCGGCATCGGAGAGAAGCGACAGGATCGCTTCGAGCGTGGCCTTGGCATCGGCGACGATGCCGACCTCAGTTTCGTAGTTCTTGCCGATTTCACGCGGGTCGAGATCGATATGGATCAGCTTGGCGGACGGAATGGAGAAGGACACGCCCTTGGCGTAGGACGAAGCCGACCAGTCGGTGAAGCGGCAGCCGACGGAGACGACGACATCGGCTGACGCGGTGATCTTGTTGCCGCAGGTCGTACCGGTCTGGCCGACCGCGCCGATAAACAGCTCGTGATCCTCTGAGATCGCTCCCTTGCCGTTCCAGGTGATGGAAACGGCGGCGCCGAGCTTTTCCGCCAGGCTAGTCAATGCCGCCGATGCGCCAGCCGTGATCGCGCCACCACCGGCGACGATCACCGGGCGTTCGGCAGCAAGAAGGACCTTCAGCGCTGCTTCGATGGCCGTGGGGTCCGGATAGGCGACGCCAACCGGCAGACGCTTGCCGAGCGGATGGATGGTGACATCCGCCGCCTCGACCTGAACATCCATCGGGACTTCGACATGAACCGGACCCGGTCGGCCCGTCAGCATTTCGCTGAAAGCACGGTGCATGATGCTTGGGAGGGTCTGCACCGAATTGGCCTGCCAGGCACGCTTGGTCACCTGCTCGGTGATGCGCGGGAAGGCATTGTCCTGCTGGCGCTCCAGCTCCTGCATGGTGCCGTGGCCGTGCATGTAGGTTTGGGGCGAGCCGGAGACGTAAAAAAGCGAGGTCGAATCCGTATAGGCGGTGGCAAGACCGATGATCGTGTTGGCAGCACCCGGGCCGACCGAGGTCGAGCAAGCCATCGGCTTGCCGCAAGCGCGGTAGTAGCCATCAGCCATGTGGATGGCGCTCTGCTCGTGCATTACCTGGATGAAGGGGATCTCGGATCCCTCTTGCAGGAAGGCGTCGAACAGTGACCAGATGCCATGACCAGGCACGCCGGCGACATATTCAACGCCATAATCCTTGAGCGCTTTCGCAACGACTTGGCCACCTGTCAGTTTCATTTGATCGACCCTCTAAGCTTGTTATGATTGCGGTGGATGCAGATCACTTGCCTGCTCCCTACGGTGATGATGTCATTCTTCGGCGGATCGCCATGCGCATCAAGTTCGCAGGTGCGCAATCACTGAAGCAACATGACGCATGTTTCGGATCACATCGCATCATCTGCGGGTGCCAACCGCCGAAATCGGCCGACCTTATGAATCGATGGCAATGATTATGAGCGATGCCAAATGGACGTCGGCTCATTAAATGGGACCTGGCTCGGACCTCCAGCCTTCGCAGTCTGAATGTTGCACTGCGTCACTTTGCGAATAAATAAATTCGCGCGCGCACTGTCTTGCTTCTATGCCTTGTGGCTTTCTGCGATCGGATACAATTGCAGGCTACAGGAGTGCCGACGTGCAGAATCTGACGAGAGATCTGGCCTTTGCGGATGATTTCATTTCCGCCAAACTGGTTGAAAATGTTGTCGACTATGACGTCGAGGACGCCGTCGTGGTCAACATCAGCCCGTCGATCATGGTGACGGGAGCCGAGCATCCGGCGATTGTCCCTGCATGGAAATCCACATGGCTGAAAGGCGGACGCATCCGTTCCGCCGAGCGTGCCGCAATCATCAAGGTCGTCAACCCGACCAATCTCGGCGGCTGCATGTTCCGCGGGTGGGACTGGCTTGGCAACCGCATTCGCAGCTTTCCCCGCGATACGCCGCTCTATATCTCGGCGCGAGATGAAATCGGCACCGTCAGGCTTGATCCCAGGGTTTTCACCAACGAGCGGGTACACCCGGAAGCGCCGCAGAGCTTCACGCTGAAGCTGAACCTCTGGTGGTCGCCAGGCGATACGGATTGCTTCATCCACAACGAGCACCCTTTCCTTGAAACGCATACGCAGATTCACGGCTCGGGTCGGATGCAGAAGTTCAAGCAGCGCGACCCGGCAACGCTCTACGAAGACGTCGTCATGCCGATCGGCTATTCGCACGATCCCTTCTGCCGCGTCACGGGCGAGAACCAGTGGACCTATCCCTGGCACCGCTATTACGCCGACAGCGACAGTGTCTGGCTTGCCGTCGAACTGCACCCTTGACTTGGACTGCGGTGGCGGCTGAGCCTCAGCTCATCTGGATCATATCGGAGCCGTCGCCAAGATACTGAAGCGCCTCGCGCGGGATCGCGGGGTCGTTGCGGTCCATCACGGTCAGATCCTTCAGATGGTCGCGGCGCAGCAGGCCCGGCCCCCGGTAATGCAGGACGACCTTGGTCGAATAGGGCTGGCGAAACACAGTGGCGGCGATGCCGCTGGAGATACCGAACATGAATTTCTTCGAATTGCGCTTCACCTGGGCATAGACGCCGAAGGTCAGTTCGTTGGACTGGATGCCCTCGAAATCTGCCGTAAACAGGCGGTCGGCGACCGGAAAGCAGAAGCCGTAATATTTGAAGACATATTCCGTTTTCCTCGGATCATCGAAGCTCGGGAACCTTTCAACGTAATAGTGCTGAAGGAACTCCTTGTTCTGATAGATGCAAAGCGCCGAGCGAAGCACGAACCCCTTGTAGATCGACGAAAACTGATAGCGGTCATAGACACCGACGATGTCATTGTGGTCGGAATTGTTTTCGACGATCATGTTGGACACGAAACGCGAGAATTCCGGCAGTTGCCGCGCCGTTGCCATCGCATGGAAGAAATTGCCGTCGACAAGGGTTCGAAACTCGTCGGGATCGGCAAACAGGATAGGTACGCTCAGGCCGAAATAGTTGGCGATGATCCGCAGGTTCGTTGCCGACGGGACATGCGCGCCGGAGAGATATTTGTTGAACTGCTGCCGGTTGACGTTGATCTTGCGGCAGACGGCCGCGACCGAACCATGCCGCTCGCAGAGTATTCTTAGGTTCATCGCCAGAGATGCGCCGTCCCGTCCCAGATGTTCCATGCGTTCCCCACGACTGAAGTTTTAAAAATGAATCAATATAACTGAAGCAATGTGAAGCTGACACTACTTCACTTTGCAAAGGACTTCAATCGTCTGCGAAATTGTGCCGCTACCTAGAACCGGTCAATCTGCCGGTATCGAGTGGAGAGGATCGCGCGGTGAATTTCAGGGGAGCAATGGGATGGTTGATGATGGGGACAGGCTCCATTGCGGCCGAGCACATGGTTGCGGCGATCCGCTCCGTCGGTCACGCGCCGCTCTGGGTGGTCAGCCGCAACAGGGAATATGCCCGGTTCTTCTCCGAGGATCTGGATATCCCGAAAACATCCGTCGAGGCGCGACAGGCGCTGCGCGATCCGCTCGTAAACTTCGTCTACATCAGCGCTCTTCGCGAGCGGCGAAAACACTACATCTCGACCGCTGCCAAGGCGGGTAAACATATCCTCTGCGACGGGCCGATCGCCACAAGCAGCCGCGTTGCCGGCACCTTGGCCGCGCAATGCAAAGATGCGGGTGTCGCCCTTGTCGTGAACCAGCCGGCCCGCGCCTCGACCATCCACCAGACCATGCGCCGACTGCTTGCCGAAGGTGAGATCGGCACGCTCCAGTCCCTGTTGATCATTCGCGGCGCCCCATTTCGGCCCTCGCCCACTCGCCGAACCGAACAGACGACGGAACGCGGCGACCTTCATCTCGACCTGACCGCCGAGGACATCGACCTTGCCCGGTTTCTGACCGGCCAGGAGCCGCTCGGGGTTTCTACCCTGCGGCTCGACGTGACGGATGCGGATGTCGATCAGGTTTCTTATGCCATCGGCATGTCCGCAGGCGCCCTGTTCCAGGCCTATGAAAGCTTTGCCATCGCCGAGATCGAAAGCGTCGTCATGCTGGCCGGCGATCACGGCGCACTGACTGCTCATGGAACATTGAACGGCAAGGGATCCGGCACGTTGATCCGGCGCCTGAACGGCCGCAACGAATTGATCCCGGTGCGCGAGAGGGACCAGCATTTCGCAACGGTCGAAGGCTTCCTCGCCACGCTTCAACGACAAGCCAAATGGATGTGCCGGGGAGACGACAGCGTCATCGCGCTTCGCACTGTGGAAGCCATTGTGTCCGCATCCCGCAAACGCCGAACCGTCTGACACGCGTCCCACGAAATCGAAAGAGACCCGAACCATGGCAAGCACATCCAACCAGATGATCTTCCATTCGATGGCGTCCAGATGGAACACGCTATCGATCGATATCGATATTGCCAGGAGCCTCGGTTTCGACGGTCTCGAGACCTCCGGCACGAAAATCGCCGCCTTTCTCGATGCCGGCTTTACCCACCAGGATTTGAAGGCGCGGCTCGGCGACCTCTTCCTGCCAGGGATCGGCTTCCTGATTGACGTGGAACGGCAGGGCGAACAGCGCGACGACATGTTGCGGGAAGCCGAGAGGCTTTGCCAATTGGCTGTTGCAGCCGGCGCAAAGGGCATCGAAGCGATCACCGGGCCGCTTGACCTCCGGGTGTTTGAAGCCGGATCAGCCGCGCGCCATCCCATGCTTTACCGGGGTCTTATCGATTTATCCCGTGATAAACAGACGACGCTGACTGCCGACAACCTGCGAGCCGTCGCCGATATCGCCGCCAGTTACGGGCTCATCGTTTACCTCGAAGCCCTCTCCTGGACGCCGCTGAACACGATGGACGACCAGTTGCGCGTCATCGGGCTCTGCAAGCGCGATAATGTGAAACTCGTCATCGACTTCTGGCATTCCTACACATCCGGCGACACGCCAGAACGGATTTCCCACCTGGATCGCGACCTGATCTACGGCGTCCATCTCTGCGATTCCCTGCCCTTCACCGGCGGCATCCCGAACGAAGCCATCCTGCGCGATGTCCCGACCGGCTCCGGTGCCCTTGATCTGCAAAGCTGGGTGGATGCGGTGAAGGCGACCGGATTTACCGGTTGGTGGAGTTGCGAACTCTTCTGCAATCGCCAGCATCAGGACAACAGCTACTGCGTGGCCAAGGACCTGAAATCCCTGATGGAGCGGCTTATTCTGAGTTGAAGCCTAGGACGATGCCTCGGTTCGCGTCAATTTTCTTATTACTACGAAAACGGCCCTCCCCACCGTCGCATATTGACTATTGGCTCGCTGACCATATCGCAACGGGGATTTCGTGTCCCAAGACACACGCATAATTCAAGCGCAGAAGAGGAAGAATTCGATGCATTGCTCGTCCATGACCGCACCAGGCGCGTCCGCACTTTCTAGCAATCGCGGTTTCCACGGGGAAAGCAGGGTCCGGATCGGGAACGGGCAACGATCTCTTGTCGGTGTTCTCAATTTGCCGGCTGGTTTTAAAAACCCTCCAGTTGTCCTCTTGCTGCATGGCTTCACCGGCCAGAAAGATGAATTTCCGATTGCAGCAATCGATGCTGGGCTTTTTGCGCATACTGCAAAGCGCTTGGCCCAGGATGGCATCGGTAGTCTTCGCATTGATTTCCACGGCTCGGGAGAAAGCAATGATTGTTGGGAGGAAACAACACTAACCGGGCAGATACGAGACGCTGCCGTAGCGTTTGACTACTTACGGGCCTTGGCGTCAGTGAACGGTAGCAAGGTTGGCATACTTGGCTACAGTCAAGGCGGTCTCATCGGCGCGCATCTAGCCGCGATGCGCCCAGAATCCTCGGTCGTTGTCCTTTGGTCGCCTATCACGGACCCATTACCCACATACGGTATAATCATGGGACGCGAGACAGTCGAAAATGCCCTTTTAGAATCCGACGATCGTGTTGTTGGTGCCAAATTGTGCTGGGGCGGCGAGACAAAGCTAAAATGCGCCTTTTTCAAAGAACTGCCGCGCTTAAGCCCAATCCCGGCGATTGGCAAGTATACTGGCCCCCTCAGGGTGATCGTTGGCTTGCGGGAAACGATCGTCACCCCTCAGCCTGCCGCAGGCCAAAGCCTCCTCGACTGTCACAACGGAATACATGACTTGGTCGAGATCGACTCGGATCATGACTGGAACGCGAGCACCACTATCAAAACCATCGACGATTTGTTGATTCCTAAAACAGTCGACTGGTTTAAATCTCATTTCTAAGCGGTGAGCATCATTGTCGCGCGGATCACGTCGCGCCTTGCTCATCGCCAACGAAGTACAGGGACAAAAGCAGGAGTATGCCGACAAAGACGGCCCACGGCAGCAGTTCCTGCGGGGAGATTGGCAACGGGCATGGTGCGGAGTGGACGACGATGTGGGTCATCGGAAGATTCCTTTGTGAGACATGAAAACTCCTGACATCAGACCAGATGCGAAGCACGCCGTTTATCGAAACCGTCCGATGGCGCGCATTGCCCCCGTTCGGCTTCAGCTTGTACCAGTCGGGCGGCAGCCCAAGGACCGGCCGCGGATAGCAGGAGCAGAGCGTACAGACGATGAGGTTGTGGACCTTCGGCGTGTTCTCCAGCACGACAAACTCGGTGGAGTCGTCCGTTTCCGGATGGAGCGGTGATCGCTCGGCTAGCCTACGTCTATAAGTCGTCTGTTGAGAACGATGCCGTGTTCCCAGCGCCGCAATCCTTCGTGGCCGGCGACCCGACAAACGTGCAGATCAGCGTGAAGACTCGAAAAGGTTTGGCGATAGCGGCGGCTGGGGTTACGGGCAATTCGAAAAGGGAATTGCAAACCAAAGCGAACCACTTCTGAAGTCCGGTTTGGCGTGCCACACGAAACTGGATCGCTCGAAGGGCTTCGGGTTCAGCCACTAAGCGGCGCCCTTGTGAGGCTTCTCCCGGAATACACGAATACGCAACTGACAATTTACCCCGTCTATCCCACCCGGAAATTCTGGATGCCCAAAGTGCCGCACTCGAGGCGGCCATCACGGCATCTTCGAAATGCATGAGGGCCAAATCATACGCAGAATGATCCTATACGAACAGATCTTGATGATGATCCGGACGATCGGCGGAGTGAACCTACTGCGTCTACCTAGCCGTGCCCTGCGTCAATGAGTTCATTGCAAAGCGCAAAGGTTGGACCTACATGCGATTCAGTCAACGCGGTACCTCCCTCCCCATTTTCCGCGTTGGCTGTTCCCCCTCTGGAGGTTTTATTAGCCTTCACAATTAGGCCGGGCTTTTTGGTCCGGCTCTTTTTGTCTGTCCCGGCACCGCTCCTATCCAAAGCCCCTCGACCTAGTTTCGATATCGATGGTCAGCAAAAATTCGTGTAAATTATTGTCTGTTCTTCTATTCCCTTGCGCCATCTCGCGGCTATAATATCGCTTAAAGTTTACAGACCGAGCCCGGCAACAACATAAAACAGCGCTGCAATAAATGCCGCTGCCGGCATGGTGATCAGCCAGGCCATGACGATATTTCCCGCCAGTCCCCAGCGTACCGCCGAGACGCGCCGCGCCGCGCCAACACCGATAATCGCCCCGGTGATGGTGTGGGTCGTCGAGACCGGAATACCGAGCCATGTCGCTGCGAAAAGCGTAATTGCACCCCCGGTTTCGGCACAGAAACCCTGCATCGGATTGAGCCTGGTGATTTTGGATCCCATGGTATGCACGATGCACCAGCCTCCGAAAAGTGTGCCAAGCGCCATCGCCGATTGACACGCAACGACGACCCAGAATGGCACACTGAATTCTGTCCCGAGATATCCCTGCGAGAACAACAGCACCGCGATGATGCCCATGGTCTTCTGCGCGTCATTGCCGCCATGACCGAGGGAATACAGCGAGGCGGAAATAAATTGCAGGCCGCGAAATGAGCGGTCGACGGCAAAAGGAGTTTGCCGGACAAAAATCCAGGAAACACACAGGATAAGCAAAAGCGCGAGGAAGAACCCGATCATCGGCGACATGAAGATGGCAGCGACTGTTTTCAGCAGCCCGGTCCAGACGATCGCATCAAAACCCGTCCTCACCAGTCCCGCACCGACAAGACCACCAACGAGCGCGTGCGACGAACTCGATGGCATGCCGAATAACCAGGTCACGATGTTCCAGACAATCGCTCCCATCAGCGCGGCAAAGATCAGTCGGGGCGTAACGATTGTGGGATCGATAATCCCGGTCCCCAATGTCTCGGCAACGTGCAAACCGAAGAACAGGAAGGCGATAAAATTGAAGAAGGCAGCCCACAGCACGGCATATTGCGGGCGGAGCACCCGCGTGGAGACGATAGTCGCGATCGAATTGGCCGCATCGTGCAGGCCATTGAGAAAATCAAAGATTAAGGCAATCGCGATCAGACTCACCAGCAGGGAAAAGCTGAGCGCTGAATCCATCAAACGTTCTCTATCACGATGCCGCTGATTTCGTCTGCAACGTCCTCAAAGCGGTCGACCACCTTTTCGAGTTCACCGTAAATCTCGCTGCCGATAAAGTAAGCCATGGGATCGGATTTGCCATAGAGTTTGAAGAGGTCCTTCAGCCCCTCATCGTGCAGATCATCAGCTCGACCTTCGACGCGCACGACTTCTTCCGAAATGGCACTCAGACGGGCCGAATGCGATCCCACGCGATTGAGAAGTGGAATTGCTTCTGCGATCAATCTGGCGGCTTCTACGATGAGCAGGCCCATTTCTCGCATGCGAGCATCAAAGCTCGTTTGCTCGAAAAGCTGGATGGTCTTGACTGTCCTGTGCATCGTGTCGATGGCATCGTCCATCGACTGAATCAGATCCTTGATGTCTCCGCGGTCGAATGGCGTAATGAAGCTGCGTCGCACGGCAAGCAACACTTGGCGCGTGATCTCATCGGCTTCATTTTCAAGTTCGATGATGCGATTACAATGATCGTCAAGCTCGCCCTCGCCCGCCAGGAGATTTTTCAGAGATTCCGCTGCCTCGACGACGACGCGCGAATGCTGTGCAAAAAGATCAAAGAAGCGGTCCTCGCGAGGCAACAAAGCGCGAAACCATTTCAGCATGACGTGCACATTCTCATTAGCGCGCTTCCAATCAGCTGGCGACTTAGCTCGTCATACCTGGATCAACCTGCCACTTCAACTGGGCCGACTGTCTGAGTTTAACAAGGACTACGGATCCGTAACGGCATCTCTGGAACTAAAAGTGCCGAAAAATGATTAGACGGATAAAGAGAATCTGACGATAGTTAACCTTTCGCCGGGTGTTACCAACCAAGGAAAGAGATGTCGTCGAAACGAGAACAGCGTAGTGTCCAAGGCCCGGAGAAGAGGGGCCCATGCCGCAGGTCGCCGCCCTACCCTATCGCATCGGGGATGGCGGACAGGTCGAGATTCTCCTCGTTACGACCCGGCGCACCAAACGCTATATTTTCCCTAAGGGATGGCGAATGAAAGGGCGCAGCGACGCCGAGGCGGCCGCACAGGAGGCCCAGGAAGAAGCTGGCGTTCTCGGCACGATCTCAAAGCATCCTATCGGGCAATACTTCTACTGGAAAGAGCTCTCCAGAATGTCGATTCAAATTCGGGTTTCCGTTTATACCCTGGCGGTTGTCGAGCAATTGTGGCAATGGCCTGAACAGGACGAACGCACGAGAATATGGGTGCATCCTGACCGGGCAGCAGTCATGATCAGCGATCGGGCTCTCATTCCATTCATCAAAGAGGTGCAACGGTTTTCACAAGTATTGGTGAACTCAAATGAAATCGCTTAGATACTCGTTATCGCCTCAGCGCACCAAAGGAGTCTCATATCGACGATCTTCTGCCCTTCAACTTCGCCAAAACCGCCACTGCCTGATCAGACCAGATGCCGTTTTCAATTCAGGGGCGATCAGTCGAAATCGCAGGCGTGAACGTGCGGGGATATGCAGCATCGGTGAGGGTCAATGGACCAAGCACGCTGCTCCAATGGCTATGGCGAAACATGAAGCCATCCGGCCTACCGTCAGGGTCTCCTTTAAAAAGAACTTTCCCAGTAGGGCCGCAAAGAGGACACTGGTTTCCCGCAAAGCGGAGACTACACCCATAGCATCATACTGCATGGCCCCTATTACGATTCCGTAGCCAAACAAGGAAACGACTCCCCCGGTCATGGCCACAACGGTTTGGCCCCTGGCGTAAGTTGGGGCCTTCGACGTAACATAAAAGAAAAACATGCTCGCCGTATACGAAACACTGTTGCCGAGAGCCGCACGTCGATCCCATCAACGACAGTATACGCTCCGATTAGAACGCCAGTTGTTAGAGCTGCAGGCAGAAAATCTTTGCGCACGGACAGCGCGACAAGCTACACCACCATGCTGCGGATGTTCGTTTGCGCTGAACGCTAAGCAGGTCGATAGACAGAGCTAAATCTTTGAGGACGGATCCGGCTTCGCTATGCCCCCTACCTAATGTCTCAAGCCGTCATCACGACACGCCCGAACGGGCGCCCCTCGATCAGATAGCGGACGGCATCCGGCGCCTGGGAGAGCGGGAACGTCTTGGCGACGGTAGGCTGGAGCTTTTTTTCGGCCAGGTAGTCCCGGAGTTTCGCCTGGGCCGCGCCCAGCTTTTCCGGAGTGAACAGTCTCATCGTAAAGCCTCGGATCGTGGCAGCCTTCCAGATGATGTCGGTCACGTCGACTTCCGCCTCGCGGCCTCCGGCATAGCCGACAACGGCGAGCAGTCCGCCTTGGTCGAGTGACCCGACGGAGTCTTTTGTGAGCTTACCGCTTAC
The DNA here is from genome assembly GCF_031455525.1 of Phyllobacterium sp. 1468. Lineage (NCBI taxonomy): Bacteria > Pseudomonadati > Pseudomonadota > Alphaproteobacteria > Hyphomicrobiales > Phyllobacteriaceae > Phyllobacterium > Phyllobacterium sp. 1468. The sequence goes on from NZ_JAVDSX010000009.1 coordinate 25,694, forward strand.
GCCGTCGACAACGACGTCCACGCCTTTGCCGTCGGTAATGCGCATCACTCCCTCCTTCATGCTCTCCACCGAGAGATCGATGACGTGCTCGTATCCCGCTGTCCTGGCCTGCTCGGCCTTGGCCGTGGTGCTGGCCGTGGAGATCGCCTTCGACGCTCCGAACACCTTAGCGAGTTGCACTGCTTCCATGCCAACTGCACCTCCGACACCCGGAGCAAGGATGGTCTGGCCTTCCTTGAAATGGGTGAATTCAGTGAGTACCAGGTAGGCGGTCAGATATCCCGCGCCTGCCAGGAGGGCAGCAGCGTGCGCGTCGTCAACATGGTCCGGTACCTTGGCCAGTCCGGCTGCGGGAGACGTATTCGCACCAGGTGCCATCGGCGACGAGACCAAAGCAACGTCCGGTCACGAACACCCGGTCACCCACTGCGAATTCTGCGGATTTGGATTCGGCAACAATGCCCGCACCCGTCTGGCCACCAATTCGCGGCAGGTTTTCAGGAGTTGCCGCATAGAAGTGGCCGGATCGGAATGTGTTGTCGAGAGGATTTATACCGAAAGCCATCATTTCAACGAGAACCTCGCCGTCAGCGGCCCCGGGCTTCGGCAGGTCCACTATCCGGTTCTGATGGTAGTCACCGTAAGCCTGGTACTGGACTGCTTTCATGTCGTATTTCCTTCTGTTGGAATAAGTTTGGTTGAAGCCTTCAGGCCGACTTCCGGGCGAAAAAAAGCCTTGGCTGCGTGAGCGGCGCCCCACAGGGATCCGGGATTGATCCGATCGGGGTAAAGCTCGATCATTTGGTCATACAGTTCCTGTGCGGTGGCCGTCTGGCTATCGAGCCGATCGAAGGTCTCGATGTATTTCCGGGTAGCGACGAGATGCGCCGCTGCATGGTCTGGATCCAGCGGACCATGACCAACAACGACATGGCGCGGCTGGAGCGCGGAGATTTTGTCGATGGCGGCAATCCACTCCAGGCGTCCAGCATGATCGGACTCGCCAAGATACGGATGTGTGCCGTTGTAGGCAGCATCTCCCGCAACGACGAGACCTATCGATGGCACGAACAAACTGGTCGTGTGATCGGTGTCCGTGTGGCCGACCTCGATGGGAACGAGCTTGTCACCTTCCAGCTCGAACCCATCGGGGCCGACTTCTTCGGCGGCGACAAGCGTTTCAGGGATCTGGCCTGGAAATCGCTTCTCCCAGTTCTCAGCAACGAATTCGGGCGTAATGATCTTGCGCATCAGCGCGACGACCTGCGGCAGGGCGATCGCGCGGGCGGTTGGAAACCGTTTCAGAAGCAGTGCAAGCCCAAAAAAATGATCAGGATGGGCATGGGTGACGTAGATCCAGCGCAGGGTCTTGTGACGCGCCTCTATCCAGTCCGCGAGTTCGCTGTTTTGCTGGTCGCTGAGCAATGTGTCAACGAGAACTGCATCGCTGTCACCGTAGATGAATGTGACCGCGTTCGATACCCATTTGAGCTCGTCTTTGCCGGGCGGAACTCCTTGGGTTGCGCTCGCGCGCTTGCGGATAAACACTTCCCATTTCAGAGGTCGGGCACTCTTGTTTTTCGCCATGATTGCACTCCGACAAACAGTTTAAGTTTGCAACCAGATTAGCTTTACGCGTTTGGTTTAAATTTGCAACTCGTTTCTTTCGTGCTATTGTCTGTGAAATCGCAGGGGCGGCCGCCGCCCTCGTGTTGAAAGGAACGGACATCTTGAAAGGAAAGCGCACAAGTTTCGGGAAGAGCGCATGCGCCATAGCGCGCTCTGTGGGCGAAATCGGAGACTGGTGGTCTCTGCTGATCGTTCGCAACGCTTTCTATGGCACGCGTCGATTCAGCGATTTCCAGAAAAGACTAGGTCTAGCAAAGAACATTCTTGCAGCCCGCCTCAAGAAGCTGGTGGACGAACGAATCCTTGAGATGGTCCCAGCTTCGGATGGAAGCGCTTATCAGGAATATGTGCTGACCGAAAAAGGCAGGGATCTGCATGTGATCATTATCGCTCTCTGGCAGTGGGGGCAGAAGCACACATTCGAACCTGGGGAACTCAAGGCAAGCATCGTGGACAGCAAGCGGCACGAGGTGCTGCCGCATCTGGTACTCAAGGCGGTGGACGGACGTGAACTCGACGGCTACGGATTCGAGTGGCAACGCTACGATGGAACGCAGTAGGCCGGCTTCTTCCCAGGCCTCTATTGCAGCTGCCTCTCGGGGTTTGCGCCCCTGACGCGAAGCGCGCAATGGAACTTTTCGGGTACGTTGCCAGTCGCCTCTATCTCTGACGAAAATACGGCCGGCTCATGATGTGTAGCAAAGCAATTGGTGTCGCCATCAGCGCCGCGCCAAGGTGCAAAGCTTGAGAAAGATTGGGGCGGTGTATCCGGCGTCGTGGGCTACGATTCAAATGTCGAGGAATTTGCCGGCAAGCTCCGGCTGGACGTCACGATCAACGACACGTTCTCGGTCTTCATCATGGGCGGCTATCAGTCCGGCTATGACAATGACTTCGATCCCGCGACAGGCGATGTCGATCAATTTAACCGTAATTGGTTTGGTACTTGGGAGGGCGATTGGGCTGCGTGGGGTGGTTTCACCGCGAAGGTCGCCGAAAAGGCAACGCTCAATGGCCAGGCGGCATGGGAAGACGAAGGTACCTATGCTTTTGCACTTAACGTCGAATATGAACTCGTCCCCGGTTTCGTAATCACACCGGAGCTCAATTACACCAAATTCGATGGCGCTCGCGAAGCCTTCTCCATTGCCAATGGCGGCGACGACGACGCTTTCGGCGGCACCATCCGCTTCCAGAGAAATTTCTGAGCCTACGTACGGTAGACTGCTTCATTTTCACAGGTCCAGCGACTTCAAGTCAAGCGCAGGCTTTTGGGGGCTGATCCAACGGTGGCAACCCGACTTGCTCATTTGAAGACCGCGGCGCCAACATTCCGCCCGGAAGGCTGGGACCCATCAGGGGATTGGTTCTCCAGTACTGATCGTTTGCGCACCGAATATGAGAGTGCTCAATTTGCGCAAGTTCATTGGGAGGAGGAGGCGGTCCCGCTCTAGCGCAGACGGATGCCTGCTTCCGTTACTGACGCTTGCCACGCTGCTGCCAGATCAGGGCAGGAGACAGCGAACGGTGGCTATCCCGTGGTGGTACTCCAAAACCCGTTAGTCTGGAATCGGCCGCCAAGCGGCAATTGCCTGCTTTTTGAAACCGGTTGCAAAGCTGTGCGTCGCTCGTATGGGTACATAGTAGTGGTACACAAGCGCGGTCGTTCCGCGATGAAATTATTGTTTTCATTACATAAATTCCGATACGGTTAGTCCCCGCAGTAGTCTCTCGCCCGTGCCCGAATTCTAACAAACGTCGGTGAAGCCCCTCAGTCCGATTGATCGCTATGGCTACAGTTTCGTGCTAAATTAAAGCATATACGGGGTCTGGGCGGACATCTGGGAAGGGAGATTCCCAATGCTTACTCTCGATCGGCGAGATTTTCTACAAACAACAGCCGTAGCTGCATTTACTGCCGCCGCTACCGCCTACAGTAGCTTTGACGATGCGCGTGCGGCTACTCCGGGATCTTCTGCGGAAGCTCCGGGATTCTATCGGTTCGCCCTTGGTGACTTTCAAATTGCTTTACTCTGCGACGGGGTGTTCGTCTCACCCACCGACAGCTTTGCAACAAATGTCAGACCGGAAGAAAAGAAACCATATTTCGACGCCCATTACCTTGCGCCTGACATGGTCCAGCTCCAGGCTAGCCCCCTCCTAATTGACGCCGGGCAGAAGCGCATTCTGGTCGACACAGGCCTTGCTTCGGGCACGGATTGGGCAGCATGGGCCGGGCGATTGACCAAAACTCTTACAGCAGCCGGCATCGGCGCGCACCCTATTGGCACGGTCGCGCAATTGGGAGTTCTTCAATTGTGAGCATTGGTATCGCGTTGTAGGCAAATTAGATGGATTGCCTACAACATATCAAAGGAGTATTGCGATTGTTGTAGGCAATTAATGAAAGCTGCCTACAACAAGCACATTACCCGCGCCTCGGTCGACAAGCTCTTTGAAGGCCGGCAGACGGGCAGCCAGATTTCCAGAGAATTGATTCAACTGGTAACTCGCGAGGGAAAACAAGCATTGCGCACTTTCTCAACCGGGTCTGGAACTGACTCATGGGAGATGCGGACACTCATTTGAATGTCCCGCAGAATAGGCTTAAAAGCGCTCTGTCCTGACCTTCTCTTCGAGCCCCGGTGTGGGCGGCGTTTTCAAGTAGCACTCGTCGGCCAAGTGTCAATGACAGAACGTTATACCGTAAAGCGGGAGAATTAGCCTAGCGCCGTCAGCAACGCCAAAGTATGGCGAGCAATCATCAGTTCCTCATCAGTCTTCACGACATATATTTCGATGCGACTGGTTTGCGCGGCGATCGAGGTCGCACCTGCCGCATTAGCATCCGGATCAAGCACGGCCCCAAACAATGCGAGCCTTTCCACGATACGCGAACGCATGGTGGGAGAGTTCTCGCCGATACCCGCCGTGAACACGAAACCGTCAAGCCCTCTCAGCGCCGCGGCCAGCCAGCCCGAATGCAAAGCGACCCGATAAGCAAAATAGTCGAGTGCAAAGCGTGCCTGCGGATCAGAACTCTCCTGCAAGTCGCGCACATCGTTGCTGATGCCCGAGAGGCCTTTCAGGCCGCACTCGCCATAGAGCAACTTCTGAATTTGGTCGGCGGTCATCTGCTTCTCTTGGAGAAGATAGAGTATAACACCAGGGTCGAGCTGGCCAGGGCGTGTGCCCATCGGCAAACCGTCGAGCGCAGTAAAGCCCATCGTGCTTTCAACACTGCGGCCGGCCGAAAGCGCGCACATGGATGCGCCGCTACCCAGGTGAGCGACGATGACGCGCCCAAGTGCGATCTTGGGTGCCAGTTGCGGCAGACAGCTCGCGACAAATTCGTATGACAGACCGTGGAAACCATACCTCCGCACGCCCTCGTCGTAAAGCGAAACTGGAAGTGCGTAATGATCTGCAAGCGCGTCGTGGTCATGATGGAATGCTGTGTCGAAGCAGGCAACCTGAGGGAGCTCTGGGGAGTGGGCGAAAAGGGCGCGGATCGGCGCGAGGTTATTCGGCTGGTGAAGTGGAGCCAGAGAAACATACCGCTCGAGCTCGGCGATCACATCCCTGTCGACCAGCACTGGACTATTAAACCGAGGACCACCGTGCACGACCCGATGCCCTATGGCGACAGGTTCGAGTTTCTGCGTTTCGCGCAGCCAGGTCGCTCCAATGCCGAGCGCTGCCGCGACGTCGCTCATGCGATCCGGCGCATAAGGCTGATCGACCAGGAGCGTGCCGTCAGAAGTCGTCGCCCGTAACTTCGGTCGTACACCGATACCATCCATCTGCCCTTTAATCAGCCGCTTGAGACCGCTTTTTTCAGACGTCTCGAACACCTGGAACTTTACGCTTGAGGAGCCGGCGTTAACGACCAGAATTGTGTCCACTGGACTACGTCCCCGGTAACGCAGTTGTGGTGCGTCGGGCATGCGCACAAAGCACAGCGACCGCACAGGAGGCCATGCGCGCCCGGACCGAATCGGCGCGCGAGGTCAAAATGACGGGCGCGCGTGCGCCCAGAACGAGTCCGGCCGCGTCGGCTTTGGCGAGGAAAATGAGATTTTTGGCGAGCATATTGCCAGCCTCGAGATCGGGCACCACGAGGATTTGCGCACGGCCTGCCACCTCGGATGTGATCCCCTTGATTCTCGCTGCCTCCGGGTCAATCGCGTTGTCGAAGGCGAGTGGCCCATCGAGGATGCCACCAGTAATCTGCCCACGGTCAGCCATTTTGCAAAGCGCAGCCGCTTCTATTGTCGACGGGATCTTGCTGGTGACGGTCTCGACGGCGGAGAGTATGGCAACCCTTGGCGTGCCGCGACCAATCTGCAACCACAAATCAATCGCATTTTGGACGATGTCTCGTTTGACATCGAGATCGGGGGAAATGTTGATCGCGGCGTCGGTGATAACGAGCGTCTCCGCGTAGGTCGGCACATCCATGATGAACACATGACTGATTCGCCGTGCGGTGCGTAGGCCTGTCTTGCTAGACGTCACCTCGCGCATCAGTTCGTCCGTGTGCAGGCTGCCCTTCATTAACACCTCACCTTTAGATTCGTGGATGAGTTCGACAGCTTTGGCTGCGGCGGCTTCACCGTGCGGAGCGTCAACAATCGGGTATTTGGCAATCTGGAGATTGAACGCGCTGGCGACCTCAGTAATCTTCTTAGTCGGGCCAACCAGGATTGGCTCGATGATTCCGATTTCGGCGGCCTCGATTGCGCCACGCAATGAAGTCTCGTCGCAGGGATGCACCACGATAGTCGTCGCCGGCTTCACCTCTTTCGCGCGCGCGATGAGATGCTCGTATTTCGAAGGAGGTGATGCTTGGCTCGATGGCATTGCTCTTGCTCCTGCGCTTTTTAATCTCGCCGTTTGTTCCTATGTCGGATACCGCCGGCTGCCATTCACATCTTTCCCGACGATTTCTCTGATAATCGTCAAGGTTTCCCTGGCCGCTTCCTTGGGCGGCAAAGCCGTATCCGCGACATTGCTCACAAGTTTCGTCATGTCGTGATCGATCTTCTTCTCAGACCATCCCTTGCCCTTGGCGACAGTGATATAGACCGAATAGGCGTGGTGCATAGTTCCAGGCCGTTCGCCTATGACGTGGAGAATCCCTCTGAAACTGTTGGGATCTGCGTTCGCGAAGAGCACCTCGCCGATTCGGTAGCCTGCCCGGACCCTTCCGCTGGTGACCAGGATGTTTTTGTCGCTCATCGGAACGCCGGCTTCGTCAAGCAACCTGCGCATTTCCTCGAGATATGGCGCAAGATGTCCGTCATCCATAATGGCCTTGGCGTTCAAGCCATCAGAGATGACTATCTGGCCCTTGGGAAGATCGTTCCCCCACGAATCCCTTATTCTTTCGATCTCCGCTATCGCTTCAGGGCTCAGTATTTCACCTGTGCTCGGATGGGCGATAAAGTCATTGCGGTTCTTCGACAAGGTGCGGACCGGCACGACATCGGGGATAGCGGCGATGAATTCGGGTGTGAGCTCGGCCCAGAGAGACTGCTTGGCATCGTCGTATAACCCCTTGACCTTGGTTGCGAGCTTTGGATTGAGATCCCAGATGTTCTCGCCGTGCCCGATCGCCAGGTCGACGCCTCTCTCCTCAACTTCCTTCATCTTCTGCCGCCCTTCCGAATAAACGGCTTCCTTAGACCGCTTTTCACCCTTGGCAAGGCGGTACTGGTAGTACACCCAAAGAGGGTCGCCATAGTTGTTGGTGTAGTTGTTGTTCTGATCAACGATCCCCAGCCGTTTGTAGAATTTCCACATCGCATCATTGACTTTGAAGCCGAATTTTTCCCTCAGGCGAACATGATCCTGGAACGAGGTGGTGAGATAGCTCAACATCGGATCGTTTTTCGTGGGCAGGGCTATTAGGTAGACAGGATTGGCCGGCATGATCTGATCCTGGCACCAATCCAGATCTTCCAGGCTGACCGTCATGTGCAGGGTCGTGCATATATCCAGGCCGATGGTCAGCCCATGAAGTTTGCCCATGACGATATCTTCGAGGCAGCACCGCACCAGTTGTTCGCGGCTCTTGAAAACTTCCGGTCCAATGAATCCTGCAACATCGTTGACATGAAGCCACGCGCCCCTGGGCTGCACCTTTGCGAGTTCTATTCCCACGGCCCTACTAAAGCCATACTTTCGGGACTCGAGTACCATCATGTCGACGCCGCTTGCTGCGCCATTTGTGAATTCTGAACCCTGCCCAGTTTCGAAGTAGAGCCCATATCTTTCGCCCTTCCTCGCGCTCGCATACTTCAGGATTCTCTCAATCGTAATATCAAAGATCTTGTTGCAGTTATCTGTTCCAGCAAGGCTCTGGAACATCGTGGCAACCGTTCCCGGATATTTTTCGCTCACCTCTGCCTGGACATCGATATGGGCAAGCACACACCATGGAATCGCCTCGTTCAACTTGAAGGTATCGACGATGTCCTTGAGCGCCCGCTCAACCGTGACGACGCTGTTGACCGTGCTATCCACGGGATTAGTCCCGATGACAATGTCGCCCGTTGCATATGAAAACGCGTTGAAGACCTGCCAAGCCACGTCGTCGGGATGATCTGTGGGAGAGTTGGGCTGGATTCGAGCACCCATGTATCCCTTTGCCCCCATCTTGGTGCCCGGCAGCACATTGAAGATTTTCTGACCCAAGGTGATGAGGTCTTCATTGCTCATCAGTTTCGGAACACAGCCGATCGTGTCGCTGGTCAGGCCGTTCATGACGCCTTTGATATTGACCTCCGATTCAGCTAAGAGAAATTCCTTCAGTCGGCCCATGGTCCAGTCACTGATCTTTGCATATTGCTCCTGGTCAGTGGTTTGCCAGATCAACTGTTGTAGGCCGTCCTCAAGCAGCGGGTGCTCGTAAAGATCTTTGATTTTCGTGTTTGTCAAAAGGGCGCGAGCATTGTTCCGTGTTGCCTCGTCCACAGCCCCTACTCCGATGGTCTGATCGCCCTCCTTGAAGTCATTCGCAGCGCCGATCACCTGCTGGTAAATTGTTTGATCAAAATCCCCTTTGACTCTGCTTATATACGCAAAGACGTCCTCGCCCGGCTCGACCTCCCTAACCGCAATGGTGCCCGGAGCCGCTCTGGCGGCATCGCCAAAGCTGGCAAGGGTGCCGGTAGCAGCTCCCACCATTACGAGGAGCTCTCGTCTGGAGAGCCCTTCATGTCCTTTCGACGACAAGCCCTTATCCATCGCTATTTCCTTTGGCAGAAGATCGAGCCACTAGCCGATCGGCAGACAGGCGATTTCGCGTTGCTACCGGGCACCACGATCTCGCTTCGAGTCACTTCCCAATCCTCTCAAAAAGGCGATTGGTCTTGCCGTGGCAAGACTAAGCGTATCAAGTTCAACTCACACTGGGCAGCATGTCAATGAAACTTAAAAACGCTTCAGGTCGAGCCTTGTTTAGATTCTCATTACAACACGACCGTCCAACTTATTTTCACGCATTCGGCCGAATATACTGTTGATATCTTCCAGACTCTCCACCGAATAGTGAACCTTCACCTTGCCGCCTGCGGCGAATTGCAGACATTCGGCAAGATCCAAACGAGTTCCGACGATTGATCCGCGGATAGTCTTGCGCATTAGTACGGTGTTGAAGATATCCAGCTCGAACGAGCCGGGCGGCAAGCCTACGAGAGACATGGTCCCTCTCTTGCCGAGCATGCCGAGGGCCTGGCTGAAGGCATGGGGCGATACGGCGGTAACGAGCACGCCCTGCGCCCCGCCGCATAGTTTCTGCACCTCAGCAACTGGATCGGTCGTCTTGGCGTTGATAACGGCATTCGCACCCATGTCGCGAGCAAGCGCCAGCTTTTCGTCAGAGATGTCAACGGCGATCACGTCGAGCCCCATTGCCTTGGCATACTGCACGGCAACATGACCGAGCCCGCCAATCCCCGAGATCACCACCGTGTCGCCCGGCTTCGTATCCGTCTCCTTCAACCCCTTGTAGACCGTCAATCCCGCACAAAGGATTGGGGCGGCCGGTTCCCAATCGAGGCCATCGGGCAGGTGACCGACATAGTTAGGATCGGCGAGAGCATATTCCGCAAAGCCGCCATTAACTGAGTATCCGGTATTCTTTTGCAAGTCACACAAAGTTTCCCAGCCAGAGAGACAGTGCCTGCAATGCCCGCATGCGGTATGCAGCCAAGGCACGCCAACCCGGTCTCCTTCCTTCACAGCGGATACGTCAGCGCCCACCGCGGCAACGGTCCCGACACCTTCGTGCCCGGGAATGAACGGCGGATGAGGCCTCACCGGCCAGTCACCGTCTGCGGCATGAAGATCCGTGTGGCAGACACCCGAGGCTTGGATTTCAACCAGGATCTGGTCGCGCCCGACCTCCGGTATCGGAACCTCCTCTATCGACAGTGGCTTTTTGAACTGTCGCACCACGGCCGCCTTCATCGTCTTCGCCATCGCCCACTCTCCTCAATGTGGATTTAAGCTAGAATCCGTTCAATTGCGCTAGTGACAGGCATCGGTCGTAACCTAATAGACCAGTTACGGCCTCGCACCCCAGATATAGCCGCATACTCAGCAATGGTGCGTCGTTAAAGAAATTTCCCGGAGCTGACGCGTTGACAATAACCCTACACGCCGGGGATGTCACGTTGTTTGAAATCGCAACTCTAAACCATGGGAGTAAATGCAACCGCGGTTGCCCGGTCGTGCTATTATCGTCATGACAACGACCGCTTTCTGGTATTCCTTCGCGCTCTTCTTGCGGTGGTTCACCGCCGTGTTGCCGTTGGTAATAGTCGAGAAAACGAGATAGAATCAAACTCAGTTGAATAGTTGTAATCCGTCACGAACGTCGGACATTTGCGATGAATAAAACTAGGCAACAATCGGTTTCGAACTATTGCTGGTCGCGGACCTGACCAAATTCAAGATGAGGTGCCCGGTCCGGTGGTCATTAGGATATACTGAGACCGCCAGGACAGAAGTCGGGTATCTTGGGGGATAGCCACATCGCGAGCATACTGAAGCGACCATCATCCCAGGCACGCATTCCACTGTATCGACGGCGCGCCCCCGGTCCAGTGAATTTGGCGGGCTAGTTCGAGGCCAACGGACTTTTCGTCCGCCCGCTTCGCGTCCTCACCGCCGGATGCACAGTGTGCAACTTAATTCATAGGCCGAGGGATGTCATGGACAAGCAGCAGGAAACTCCCCTCAAGATAACAGCCGTTCGCTTTGTACGCGCGATCAAGATTTTCATGAGCTCCAAGGCCGGAGTGAAAGCAAAATGGATGCTCGCCGGCCTGGTCCTTCTGTTATGCGGGATCAATGCACTGAACGTCGTCAACAGCTACGTAGGCAGGAACTTCATGACTGCCATCGCGGACCGAGACACGGCAGAATTTTCCCGGCAGGCGATCTTCTACATTGGGGTCTTCGCAGCATCCACCGTCGTTGCAGTCTTTGCACGGTTCACCGAAGAGCGTTTGGCGCTTCGCTGGCGCGAGTTCCTCACCCGCCGGGCAATTAGCCTCTATCTGTCCGACGCCACCTATTTCAATATGGAATTTTCGGGGCAACTCACTCATCCCGATCAGCGGATCGCCGATGACGTTCGTGCCTTCACGATCACCACGCTCTCATTTATCATCATGATATTCAACAGCTGTCTCACAATCCTGGCCTTTTCGGGCGTGCTATGGTCGATCAGCCCATTGCTGTTTGTCGTAGCTGTCGTCTATGCCGCCTGCGGCTCTTATCTGACAGTTATCCTCGGTCGCCCTCTCATCAAGCTGAACTATGACCAACTCGACAAGGAGGCCGGCTTCCGCTCGGGCCTAATTCATGTTCAAGAGAGAGCTGAAGCCATCATGGTGGCAGGCGCTGAGGAACAGCAGAATGCACGTCTACAGCAGCGCCTGGACGAGGCGATCGGCAATTTTCGCCAGGTCACTGCGATCAATCGGAACATTGGGTTCTTCACCACGGGCTACTACTGGCTAATCCAGATTATTCCTGCCCTTATCGTCGCTCCCGCCTTCATACGCGGCGATGTGGAATTCGGCGTCATCACGCAATCTGCAGCAGCCTTCGCTATGCTTGTGGGTGCGTTTTCGATAATTGTCACGCAATTCCATTCCATCTCACACTTTGCTGCGGTGGTTGCCCGGCTTAGCTCCTTGCTTCAGGCAATCGAACAATCGCATCAACCGCCGGTGCCCTTGGGAATCGAGATCGTCGAAGATGAGGGCCGGCTGGCTTTCGAGCATTTGACCCTTCAACTGCCGGCAGGCGGCCCGCCCGTCCTGAGCGATTTTTCAGCTTCTGCCGAATTGGGAACGAGAGTGATGATCACGGGACCTAATCAGGCAGCAGGCGTAACATTGTTCAAGGCGATGGCGGGAATTCCGACCGCAGGTAGCGGCCGCATCTTCCGCCCTGGCGCTGGTGGCATCCTGTTTATCCCACAGCAACCCTATCTGATGCCAGGTACATTGCGGCAGACTCTCCTGCGTCCGGATAAATCGGGCGACATCTCCGATGACCGAATTCTGCACCTTTTACATGAATTCAATCTCGATGTCGGCCAAACGGGCGGGTTAGACAAAGAAAGCGACTGGGACACGGTACTTTCGCTGCGCGAGCAACAGCTGTTGGCCTTGATCGGTATTATTCTCGCGAGGCCCCGGTTTGTCTTCCTTGACCGGCTCGACGCAACGCTCGGGGCCGAAGAATTCCGCAAAATCCTCCACACGCTTTCCGAGCATTCAATCGCCTATCTCAACAGCGGGGCAACCATCTGGGCTGAGGATCTGTACGACGCGATCTTGACCTGCAGCCAAAAAGGCGAATGGACCTGGACAACGAATCCGCCTGAACACAAACTTATGTCGTGAGAGCCTGGAAAGCTGCTTCAGTCACTGAATTATAAAATACATATCGAACGCGACGAAGTCGTTTAAGTCGTGTATGGTTCATAGCTGCCATGTACACGAGGGATTGGAGTGCATATGGGCACGCGCACACGTTAAAGCGCTTCAACGCTAGCAGCGAAAGCGCAGCCGAATTTGATTGCCGGTCAAGTTTCCGGAACGTTTCACATAAAAATAAAAGCGCAGATCGATATTGAGCCACGGGACCCCCGCCACCGTCGGGGTCCTCATCGGGAGGTAACAATGGTTTCGCTTAAAGCTGTAAGTAATGCTCGGGTCTCGAGTGAAGCGCCTTCAGCGGGTAAAAATCCACTCTCTGCCCAAGAACTGAAGTCAATGGACGCTTATTGGCGCGCCTCGAATTATTTGTCAGTAGGCCAGATCTATCTTCTGGACAATCCGCTGCTGAAAGAGCCATTGAAGCGCGAGCACATCAAACCACGGCTGCTCGGACACTGGGGCACATCGCCAGGCTTGAACATGCTCTACGTCCATCTGAATCGCGTGATCAAACGTGATGATCTCGACATGATCTATGTTATTGGACCCGGACACGGCGGACCTTCGCTTGTCGCACACGCTTATCTCGAAGGCACCTACAGCGAGTTCTACCCCAATATCAGCCAGGACACTGAAGGCATGAAGAAGCTGTTCAAGCAGTTCAGCTTCCCCGGCGGCATTCCCAGTCACGTGGCCCCGGAAACACCTGGCAGCATGCACGAGGGCGGCGAATTAGGCTATGCCCTCAGCCACGCTTACGGGGCGGCGTTCGACAACCCGGATTTGATTGTTGCGTGTGTTGTGGGCGATGGGGAGGCGGAGACAGGTCCGCTCGCAACGGGCTGGCATAGCAACAAATTCCTGAACCCTGTGCGCGACGGATGCGTGTTGCCGATCCTGCATCTGAACGGCTACAAGATCGCCAACCCGTGCTTTCTTGCCCGCATTCCCAAGGACGAACTGCAGAAATTCTTCGAGGGAATGGGTTACGCGCCATATTTCGTCGAAGGCGATGATCCGGAGAATGTGCACCAGCAACTTGCCGGCGCACTTGATGCCGCCGTCGAGGACATCAAGAGGATCTGGACGGATGCCCGCACCAAGGGCAATCTGAAGCGTCCGGCTTGGCCGATGATCGTTTTCCGCACGCCAAAGGGTTGGACCTGCCCGCCCGAAATCGACGGCAAGAAGTGCGAAGACTATTGGCGCGCGCATCAGGTACCGATGGGTGACATGGACAAGGCAGAACACATCAGCATTCTCCAGGAATGGATGAAAAGTTATAGGCCCGAGGAATTCTTCGAAGATGACGGCCGGTTCAAGCCCGAATTGGCGGCGCTCGCCCCTACCGGGCATCGTCGAATGAGCGACAACCCGCATGCGAACGGCGGTTTACTGTTGCGCGATCTGAAGATGCCCGACTTCCGCGACTATGCAGTATCGGTGCTTAGCCCAGGTGCAACCATAACGGAGTCCGCGCGGGTGATGGGCAAGTTTCTCCGCGATGTCATGAAGATGAACTCGGGTAGTAAAAATTTCCGCCTATTCAGTCCTGACGAAAACAACTCAAATCGGTGGCAGGATGTTCTTGAGGTCACCGATCGTTGCTATATGGCAGAGATTTATCCCACTGATGATCATCTGTCACCGGATGGCCGGGTGATGGAAGTGCTCAGCGAGCATCAATGTCAGGGCTGGCTGGAAGGCTATCTGCTTACCGGCCGACATGGTTTCTTTTCCTGTTACGAAGCCTTCATTCACATCATCGATTCAATGTTCAACCAGCATGCCAAGTGGCTGAAAGTGTGCAACCATATCCCCTGGCGGCGGCCAATAGCCTCGCTCAACTACTTCCTGAGTTCACACGTCTGGCGGCAGGATCACAATGGTTTCAGCCATCAGGACCCAGGATTTCTCGATCATGTGGCCAACAAAAAGGCAGAGGTCATTCGCATCTATTTGCCGCCGGACGCCAATACGCTTCTATCCGTCACCGATCACTGCTTGCGCAGCCGCAACTATGTCAACGTCGTGGTGGCCGGCAAGCAACCTGCACCGCAGTGGCTGACAATGGATCAAGCGGTGAAGCACTGCGATGCGGGCGTGGGTATCTGGGAATGGGCAAGCAACGACAAGGGCGGTGAGCCCGACGTGGTGATGGCTTGTTGCGGCGATGTACCAACGCTTGAGACCCTGGCCGCAGTCGAGCTGATCCGGGAGCACATTCCGGAATTGAAAGTCCGCTTCATCAACGTCGTGAACCTCATGAAGCTCCAGCCGACGAAGGAGCATCCGCACGGATTGTCGGATCCTGACTTTGATGCGCTGTTCACCAGGAACAAGCCAATCATCTTCGCCTTCCACGGCTATCCATGGCTGATCCACCGCCTCACCTACCGCCGGACGAACCATGGTAATCTGCACGTTCGCGGCTACAAGGAAGAAGGAACCACGACGACGCCGTTCGATATGGCGGTCCTGAACGAAATCGACCGCTTCCACCTGGTCGAAGACGTTATTGACAGGCTCCCGCAATTGGGCGCTCGCGCTGCCTATTTCAAACAGGCAATTCACGAGAAGCTGGTCGAACACAGGCAGTATATTGAGAAATTCGGCGACGATATGCCAGCAATAAGCGGCTGGAAATGGGGCTTGAAAGGCGGGGACAGAATGTCGGCCAGGACCTCGACAGAAGGGGATAACGCCTGAGCTAAGCCGCAAACAGCCAAATGGAGGTTCCTGTGCCAGCAAGCGCGTCCGAGACGGTACGACACGAAGGAATTCCGGATCTGGCGGAAACGAATTCCGACGTCGTCTTGCTGTCCAACGGCCTTTATAGTGTCTTCGTTACTGCAGCGGGGGCAGGCTACGGGAGCTGGCAGGGCATTGACGTTACTCGGTGGCAAGCGGACTTCACGCGCGATTGCTGGGGACAGTTTTGCTACGTCCGGGATCTCGCCGAAAACAACCTGTGGTCCATCGGAAGGCAACCGATCGTTGAGCCAGGAGTGCTCCGGGAACACGCCTTTCATGGAGACAGGGCGGAGTTTCGCTGCCATTCGCGCGACATAGAGACTTTCTGGAAAGTCTGTGTCGCAGGAGATGCCGACGCCGAGGTTCGCTTGCTGACGATGATCAATCACGGCGCGAGGGAGCGAACCCTTGAATTGACAAGCTACGCTGAAGTCTGCCTCAACAATCGTCGTGCCGACCAGGCACATCCCGCGTTCACCAAACTATTCGTCGAAACGACGTACGACCGCACGACGGGCGCTTTATTTGCACGCCGCAGGCCCCGTGATATGG
This sequence comes from Phyllobacterium sp. 1468, assembly GCF_031455525.1. Taxonomy (NCBI): domain Bacteria; kingdom Pseudomonadati; phylum Pseudomonadota; class Alphaproteobacteria; order Hyphomicrobiales; family Phyllobacteriaceae; genus Phyllobacterium; species Phyllobacterium sp. 1468. The sequence goes on from NZ_JAVDSX010000009.1 coordinate 41,593, forward strand.
ACGAGAAACCGACTTGGGCAATCCATGTATCGTCATCAAGCCAGCAAACCCACCAAGAACTCGAATACGAGACTGACCGGCTCCGATTTCTCGGCCGAGGACGCACAGCCGCCAATCCTGCGATATTTGACGCCCATACATCGCTTGCCGGAACGACCGGCCCTGTCCTCGATCCGATCGTCTGCCTACGACGGACAGTCCGTGTTGGTCCGGGTGCGGAAGCACACGTCGCCTTTGTGACGGGAGCCGCGGATAATCAGTCGGCCATACAGGCAATCGCCGAGCAATACTCGAAGTTCGGTGCGGTCGAGCAAGCGTTTTGCGGATCATTGGAGAGATACAAGCGCGAGCTCGATGAATTCAGGCTCACACCCGGCGACGTTTCGGTGTCCAACTTGTTGGCCGGATATATGGCAGTTGGTAATCCCAGCCAGCGGCAGGAGGTGGCGCACCCACAAGCACGATTTGACCCAAATGTGCTCTGGGCTCAAGGCATCTCCGGCGACTTGCCAATCGCGTTGGCGAGTGTCGATGCAAAACGAGATGAAGCTCTCATTCGCCAAGTGATGGCGGCCCACGACTTCTGCCGGCGCAGAGGCTTGGTATTCGACCTCGTCCTATTTGATGAAGGCGGTGGTATCAGGGAACTGGCCCAGACTTTTTTCTCGCCGCTGCAAACGGAAATGACCGGCAAGTCTGGAGGGATTTTCGTTGTCTCCGACAGCGGTACTGCAGGGAACGACCTGGCGACAATTACCGGTGCGGCGCACCTCGTTCTAATGGGCAACGGCGGGTCTCTTGCTGATCAGCTCCTCCCTAGAGTATCTTCCCCTGCTTTGTTACCTCCAGGGGAGTTCGCCGCTCGAATGAGTGACGCTACCGCAGGCCCGTCACCCGTCTCGCCAGAAAATTTGCATTATTGGAACGAATTCGGCGGCTTTTCCGATGGTGGGCGCGAATATGTTATAACGGTAGGGAGGTGCAAATCGGGATCCACGACCTTACCGCCGGCGCCGTGGACAAACGTCCTCGCGAATCCCAGTTTCGGCTGCCTGACGACCGAAGCTAGCCTTGGCTATACGTGGTCGGGCAACTGTCAGATGAACCGGCTTACACCGTGGTCGAACGACCCAGTTTCAGATCAGCCGGGAGAAGTCGTTTATCTACGGGACGACGAGACGGGAGAAATTTGGACACCCACACCCCTGCCGATTGGCCCTTCCGCCCCAGTGTCCGTGCGTCACGGTCAGGGTTATACACGCTACGCCAGTCAGAGCCGACATCTGAAACAGGAGATGACAGTCTTCGTTCCACCTCAGGACACGATCAAGATCATCAGCCTAAGACTTCATAACGGGGACGCCCGAAGCCGCCAGATAACGGCAACCTACTACGTCGAATGGGTACTGGGAACCCAACGTCAAAAGGCTGCAATGCAAGTGGTGTGCGACCACGATGTCGATTCAGGTGCCATCATCGCGACAAATCCCTGGTCAGGCGATTTCGCTGGAAAGATCGCCTTCGCAGCCGCCAGTCCGGCGGCGAGGTCAACGACATCCGACCGCACGGAGTTTCTTGGCAAATACGGTTCCGTATCTCGTCCCGCCGCCTTGCAACGAGCTGATCTGGGGGAACGGTTTGGTGCCTCGGTCGATCCGTGCGCCGCTCTAAAAGTGGAAATCGCCATACCCGCGGGCGCAACCAGGGAAGTTATCTTTGTTCTCGGGCAGGCTGACAGCCTGGATGAAGTCCGAAGACTTGTACACAAATACACCGACCCCGCCCATGCGGGTGAGAGCCTGTCAGCGGTATCCCGGGATTGGGACAACGTTCTGGACAAGGTACAAATCTCGACGCCAGACCTCAGCATGAATTTGATGATGAATAGATGGTTGTTGTACCAGATACTCGCGTGCCGAGTATGGGCCCGCACATCAAACTATCAGTCCGGCGGGGCATACGGTTTTCGCGACCAGCTTCAGGATGTGATGGCGCTAATCCATAGCGCACCCGGTGAAAGCCGCTCGCAAATCTTGCGCTCGGCAGCACGCCAATTTGAAGAGGGCGACGTTCAGCACTGGTGGCACCCCCCATCCGGAGTTGGAGTGCGTACCCGGATCAGCGACGACCTTTATTTCCTCCCCTATGTTGTTCACCACTATGTCTCGACGACCGGCGATTTTGAGCTGCTTGATGAGGTCGTACCCTTCCTCAAATCAGCGGTTCTTAGGGACGATCAGGAGGAAGACTTCAACACACCAGCCATCAGTGAGGAAACGGGCACGATTTACGAACACTGCGTCCGCGCGCTGAAGCACGGTTATCGACTTGGAAGCCATCAGCTCCCCCTGATGGGGACCGGGGACTGGAACGACGGAATGAACAAAGTCGGTGCTGAAGGCAGAGGGGAAAGCGTCTGGAACGGGTGGTTCTTTTTGTCGGTCTTGAGATCGTTCGCGACAATCTCGAGGTCTCGTGGGGACAAGTACCGTGCCAAGTGGTGTCGTGATCGAGCCGAGGCTTTGCGCGTAGCCCTGGAGGCTAACGCCTGGGATGGTGCATGGTATCGCCGGGCATATTTTGATGATGGCACGCCGCTTGGTTCGGCTATGAATGATGAATGCCAGATCGATGCCCTTCCGCAAGCCTGGGCTGTCATTTCGGGCGCTGCCGATGCCGGGCGCGCGGCGCAGGGGTTGAGAGCGGTCCACGACCGGCTCGTTCTCCAAGAGGACAAGTTAATCAAGCTCTTCGATCCTCCTTTTGACAAAGGGGTGCTCCAGCCGGGCTACATCAAGGGCTATGTTCCGGGCGTTCGTGAGAATGGTGGGCAATATACGCACGCGGCAACCTGGGTCGTCTGGGCCACCGCATTACAGGGGGACGGTGATTTAGCCTTGACCCTTTGGAATCTCATCAATCCGATTTGCCACGGAACGACAAGAGATCTGGTTGAACGCTATAAGGTAGAGCCATATGTCGTCTGTGCCGACATATATGGCGCGCCTCCCCACACGGGCCGAGGCGGGTGGTCGTGGTATACCGGCTCTGCTAGCTGGCTTTATCGTGTTGCCATGGAGGCGATCCTCGGTTTGCGCCGGGAAGGTAGATTTTTGCGGTTTGAGCCCTGCGTTCCCACGAGTTGGCCCGCCTATGAGATCACATATAAGCATGGTTCGGCTACCTACTGCATCCATTTCGACAATTCCAAAGGGATCGGCAGAGGCGTCCGGTCGGTGAGGCTGGATGGCAAACACGTCACAAACAAAAGGGTCCCGCTTGTTGCAGATAGTGACACGCACGACGTCCAAGTTACGATCGGTTAGTGATCATGATCGAGCTCCCCTCTACTGATGTTGACCTCGATCGCCTGCCAACGGACGATGACCTCGGCCGGCTGCAGTTCACTACCCTGCTCTATTACCTTCATTGTACGAATCCGGACAATGGTCTGGTACGCGACAAGACGGAACCGAACGCGCCGGCAAGCATCGCCGCCATCGGCATGGCGCTGGCCACCATTCCGGTCGTTGTTGAACGCGGCGTCATAATACGCGAATTTGCGGTAAAGATTACCCGTAAGCGATTGCGTTATCTGATGTCCTGTCCGCAAGGGCCGGAACCAGATTCATCTGGCTACAAAGGGTTTTTCTATCATTTTCTGGATATCGAGACGGGACGCCGCGTGTGGCAGTGCGAGTTGTCGACGATCGACTCGGCTTTTTTGTTCGCGGGAGCTTTAACTGTCGCGACCTACTTTGATCGCGATACCCAGGACGAAGCGGAGATCCGCCAGCTCGCGATGGCTCTCTATGAGCGCGCGGACTGGAACTGGGCGCGCAACGGTGGCGCAACATTGACACACGGCTGGCGTCCGGAAAGCGGCTTCATCCCTTATCGGTGGCGTGGCTACGATGAGGGCTTGCTACTTTATATCATCGGTCTTGGCTCTCCGACCCATCCATTGCCGTCCGAGAGCTTCGCGGCCTACACCGAGACATACGACTGGAGAAATATGTATGGCCGCGAACTGCTCTATTCCGGACCTCTGTTCACCCATCAGCTATCGCATATGTGGATAGACTTTCGCGGCATTCAGGACGACTTTATGCGTGAACATGACAGCGACTATTTTGAGAACAGCCGGCATGCGACTTATGTCCAGCAGCAATATGCGATTCACAATCCGATGCAATATGCCGGTTATGGAGAGCATTGTTGGGGATTTACCGCCTGTGACGGCCCCGGTTGGGCCACTCGCACGATAGATGGTGTCGACCGGGCGTTCTTCGATTACAACGCCCGCGGCGCTCCCTTTGGCCCGGATGACGGCACGGTCGCGCCTTGGGTGGTCGTGGCATCGCTGCCGTTCGCGCCGGAGATCGTCGTTCCGACCATCCGTAATTTTGGCCGGATGAAAGTTGGCATGAAGCGCCTCTACGGTTTCAAACCGTCATTCAACCCGACTTATGCGGTCAAGGACAATCCAACGGGATGGTGGGTAAGTCCCCATCACTTTGGCATCGACCAGGGGCCAGTGGTCCTGATGATCGAAAACTACCGCAGCGGCTTGCTCTGGAACGTCATGCGTCGATGCAAGCCAATCGTGACTGGATTGCGCCGCGCAGGATTTTCAGGCGGGTGGCTTTAAGCGCAATCGAAATTCATCGACGCTTTGCCAAACGTTGAATCCCTGATTCAAGGGTTCAGCGTTGTAAGTAGAATGCTTGACCCGCCGACCGCAGCTGCTCAAGTGTTTTTCCTGAACAGCTTCCTGGTCCCTCTCCACCCATTGCCGGTTCGGCAGCGCCATTTATGGTCACTGTGCCGGCCAGATTGTCAGGGGAAATGTAGACGGCTACTCCGTCGGCAGTGATCTTCGACAAATAGTAGGCGCGATCCGCGCCGCCGGACTCACAATGGACCAAAAACGGAAAATCCACGAAAGACACATCCTTGGCGTGCGCCTGGAAGCTAAAAATTGTAGAGAAAAACAACAACCCAAGACTGGGCATGGAAATCACAACAGCCGTTAAATGCGACTTTTCGCGAAGATCTATCTTGGACTGCAAGTATTTCATTTGTCGAACCCCTTCCCAGCCGTTGAATCTTTCTATGAACGCATCGTCAGCATTTGAAGGTTTAGTTTAACGCTGACGCTTTGACCATACAAGCTCCCCGGCCGAGTTGCCAGCTGGCAGGCGCGTCGGTCTTGGCTTTGGCGGCAAGACGCTTCCTAACACTGAACTTACGCGCGCACTGCCCTGTCTCTCTTCGACGGTAAGCCCGGCAGTCTAGACTCGGCGGCTCATCCCGTAAAACGCGACAAGTTGGGTGATGGTGAGGGGGCGGGAGAAAAGCCAACCCTGACCGCGACAACCCGGTAAAGCTCTTGCAAAGTAATCACGCTGTTCAGCTGTCTCAATCCCTTCCACAACCACTCCAAGGTCTAGCGTCCGAGCCATTTCGAGTATCAGCGGAGTGATTGATACTTTTACAGAATTGGTCCCGACTGTGTCGGTAAATGCTTTGTCGATTTTAACTGCATCGACACCAAGGTCCTGAAGGTAGGACAGGCTGGAGTATCCCGTCCCGAAATCGTCGAGGTACACGGGATGGCCTACCCTGCGCAGTCTTGCTATTGCCGGAATGGCGATTTCGCGAACAACCGTGGAGCGTTCGGTCAGTTCGATGCCAATTTGCTTCGCTGGGAGGCCCGCTTGCACGATCCCATCCAGAACCTCATAGAAATTGTCGTCGTCCAGATCCGCGGCGGCAATGTTGATGGTCACTACCAGCTCTGGATTGGCCTGCAGCAGTGATCCAGCGCTGCGCACAATTTCTCTCAGGACGTAGACGGTGATTTCTCCAGCCAAACCTTGATCCTCTGCGGCGGAGACGAAAACGTCTGGAGGAATAGTCTCACCATTTCTATCCGTCCATCTCACCAGAGCTTCCGCCGAAACCATTTTTCCTGACGCCAAATCCACAATCGGCTGATAGACAACTGTGAGCTCCTTTGCCCGCAACGCTTCCAAAAGACGCGACATCAGTGTGCGTGGTTTGCGCGAAAGCAATGAAGCGCTCAACGCCAGCAGAAGTCCGGCAGCACTACCGACGCTGGCAAACGCGACAGTGAAGCCGGACTGCCGTGCGACAGCTTGGGTGCGGGTTAGCGCTGCAACGGCACAAATTGGATGGACCGCTGAACAATGAATCCTGATCAGATCCGTGTTACTCTCCACGATGCGGTTGCCACCCTCGAACACAACATCATCGCTCACTACTCTGTTGCCCCACGAGCGCATAATTTGTCGGTCGCTCGAATTGACGATGGCGATGGAATAGCGAAATGGGCGAAACTCCAAATCAAGGAATGCACCGGGGGAAAGCACGACGTTCGCATTTCCGCTTTCAATGACCGTCCCAATAAGCCCAGAGGCAAGAGCCAACGGTACCTTCACCCAAATTCTTCGTCCACGCTCGTCGATGAAATCGGGCTCACCGACCAGGAGCGGAGGATCAATAGCCCCTATCGATGTTGTGCACGTCAATCGTCCGTCTACCACACGTCCAACGTCTTTCACGTAACGCGCGTTGAAGGCAATCCTGCGAAGACTCCCAAGATCAGGCTGTGAGCAGGGAACTCCGACAATCTGGTTTGCCTGTTCCAAAGTCGCATCAGTTTCTCTGGCAATAGCTTCGGCACGTCGGGCCAGATTATCCACATATGACGTGACTTCGTCTCGGGCAGAATTGAGTGCAAGCACTCTTGCGCCAGCGAAAGCCAGGACAGCACCCAATACGCCCGCAATCAAGCAAGCTGCCACGATCAGGTATCGATATCCTATCCGGTCCAAATCATTCGTCCCGCCTCTGACCGTCAGAACGTTTGTGGCAATTCACGTAGCTAGGAGGAAAAAAATGAAACTCGAAAGTACGTTACTGTAACAAACCCGTAATTCGCAATAAAGGTATTGATATCATTGAGTTTTTGTAAATTCTTGCTCGACCCCCAAAGCCATCTGTCACGCGACCAGAAGTCCTGTCACATGATCGTGGAAGAAACTAGAGAAGACGTTCCGCTGCCCCGCCTGCAAGCGCAAGGTCAAGATTGAGACCGAAGCCGGGTGTCGGCCGGGATTAATGCTTCGATCATTTCACTGCTCCGGGTCCCAGTCCATTCCCTTTTTTCGCAACGCTTCCTTGAGTTGCTCCTTGATGTACTCCTCACAGCGGTGCGGGAACTGCGCATGAATGTCCCTCACTTCTTCCGAAATATACCGGATATCGAGATCAGCAATCTTGGCGCGTTCTGCCCGCCTGCTGATCTCTGCCAATAATTCTGCATTTTGGCTCATCGCTCGTTCCTCCCTGCGGAAACCATAGCACACTTCGCGTGGAGTTCCGACGGCCAGCGGATAGCAATCACGCCAGGGGAAAAAGGGGAAATAGTGCACGGCTGTATCTTCCCCAATCCTCCGCAGGAAGCACTCGCTCGCCATGTCGCGCATATCATGTGAGGACTACCCAACATATTGCTTTGACGTGTGGTTCACCGAATGGGACCAAGGAAACGGATGACGGCAAGAATTACCAGTCCGAAAAATTATCGGGATTTCCTTCAATATCCTTTCAAAAGGTTCTGATCTGTTGCCAAGGACGCGAGGGCCTAGGAGAGCTATCCTCATTGCACTCGTCATCAGCTATTTCTGCGGCTTGGCCACCTATCACGGCCTTCTGACACAACAGATCGCGCTCTTCGACGAACACAGTATCAGCGAAAACGCGGCTGTATGGATTGCCGCAGTTGCGGGGCTGGTAATCTTCCGGTGGCGGCTATTGTCAGGGTGGCTCTGTGACAGTTGGGGCCCCGGACGCGTCATGGCGATCGCTGGTCTCGCCGCATCGTTACCTTTGGCGCTCTCGCGTTGGTCTTGCTGCCGGTAGCCCGACAGTTCTTTTCATTTACCTCTTGTCCTGGGCGTTGCCTTCGGTGGACAACAGGTTCTGCTTGCCAATGACGCCCGCCTCATCGTCCCGTTATCGGCGCTCGCAAGTATCCTCAGCATCTGTCGCTTCGCCGCAGGACTGGCATGGCGAGCGGCCCGGTGATTGCGGGATATCTTCACGATTGGACAGGCGGTTATGCAGCGTCCCTCATCGTCATAGGCGTACTGGCCGTGATGCATTTTTTCTCTCATTTGCTGTTATTTCTCTTGGACAACGACCGGTGGTTGCCGGCATCGCAGGACCAAGTGTTTAGCGACGCCTTTGCTCATTCTCAAATGGCAACGTCTTGTTGACGCATTTGCCAAGGCGGCAATTTTTATCAGCGCAAGAAAGATGTATGAAAGCAGTCTGGTAGAACATGAGATGAAAACGCAATTCCGACCGACGATTTCAGCGTAAATTAAACTTAACTTGTTTAAATTCGCCAGCCGTTAAAAACCGTTCCTTTGAAAATGCCGATAAGGCAAATTTAGGGCATTTTGGATTGTTAAACGTCTACAATTCACGTCGATACTTCATTCTATAACGAAAGGTAGCCAAATAAGCGGCTGCTTCGCGCCCTCATTCGGCCGTTGAGGTCAGTTTTGCCACCGCCTGAAAGAAGACATTGCCGACGATTACGCTGAGGTCGCGGTTGCGCCAAAACGAGACGCCAGCCACATTTGGCTAAACCTCAGATATGCTTTGTAGACTGCGTACATTACGCCGAAGTCGAGGTGCTACGTTGACGAAATGGATAGTGCCAGCCAGACAACGCAGCCAATCACAACGTGCCATGTACAGAGACCGTCGCACGCTCCAAGGTGATGAAACGTGAGCTCTCGCAAAAAATCGCAACCGCGAGGCGGCACTCGGCGGAGGCACGGGTTCAGTCTCTTGGTGAAACCTTCGAAAGCGGTCCACTGATAACGCACCGCAGGCCGGTAGGATCAAAAGTCACAAGGGGCTTTTCTCCAAAGACGGCAGCCAGCGCCGCACGCACGTATCTGGTTCCGTAACCCGCCCTCGTCGGCGGCGCGACAACCGGTCCCCCGGTCTCGGCCCACTCAAGGGTCACCGTCGGTGTGTCGGTGGCAGAAATTTCCCAGACCACGCTTACCCTCCCCTCCAGGGTTGAAAGCCCACCATACTTGATGGCGTTTGTCACAAGTTCATGCAGGCATAACGCCAGGGTTGTCCCCGCGTCGCGGGTGAGGATCAGATCAGGCCCTTCGACATCAAACCTATTAGTCCCGTCGGCACGATAAGGCTCCAGAGTGAGGTTTATTATGTCTCTCAGTGCGACGGCGTCGCCTCCTGCTTCGAATACTGCGGAGTGGACGTTGGCTAGCGCGCTCAGGCGGCCTTCAAAATCTGCGGTAAGAGCGTCGATCGTGTCCGAACCGCGGCGGGTCATGCGAAAAATCGATGTCACACTGGCAAGGATATTCTTGACGCGGTGGTTGAGTTCGAAACGAAGTTCCCTTTCCCGCTCTATGGAGTCTCTGACTTCCCGCTGGCGCAACCGGACAAGGAGAGCCGACTGAATGCCGCTCACAAGCTCCAGGGAAGCGACGGGTCTTTGAATGAAAAGTTGGCGTGACCGTGGCCATCGCCTGTCCAATTCCGCTCGGATTCGCGACTGCTGGGCGGATCGATCCAACAGCACAAAAATTGGCAAGTCCGACCAGTTTGGCTGGGTGGTCAAATGGTTTGCGATGGCCTCGATCGTCGGGGGATTCAGCGACTCGTGGGTGGCAATGATCACGCCGGGCGATTCCGGAAGCTTCTGGACCAGATCATCCGTATCGCCACAGACCTTGACGACCATGCCATGCTCCACGAGCAACATCTCGATATAGGCTGCGTCTTTCCTGTAGGGCGCTAAGACGAGCACCCAGTCCAGTTCGCCGTGATTGCAGGTGGCCATTACGCCTCTGGCAGCGGGTTGTACGCAACAACGGTAACACCAGAGCTCTCAATCAAGAGCTCCCTGACGTCCAGGTCATGTGGGCCGTGCCGCTTCTTGACGACCGTGATGCTGCGTCGGAGCTTTCCTTCGTGCTCGGAAATTCTGAGAAGCAAGACCGTGTCTCCAAGGAAGCTGACATCGACGTCAATGCCAACATTTTGTCCGAGCAAACCGTGTTGCGCGACGATCAACATGGTCAGTACGCCCGATCGGGCGAGATATTTCAGCAAAGACTGGATATCGCGCACGGCCTTCTCGCGGTGCGGCAGCGAATTCAGATATCCCGTGAAGCTGTCGATCACCACGACGCGCGACTTCTCCCGGGTGACCACCTCTTGCGCGATCTTGCCAAATTCACCGGGCGATATCTCGTTGGGGTTGAAATCCCGTATGATCAGCTGGCCATCCTTGTGGAACTGGCGCAGGTCCATACCAAGTCCCTCGGAACGCCGGAAAAACGTTTCCAATCTTTCCTCAAACAGAAAAAGCGCAACGCTCTCGCCCCGTTTCAATGCAGCTGTCGCGTAGAGCGATGACATGGTCGATTTGCCGGTCCCCGACTGGCCGATAACAAGCGTCGTCGTTCCCGACTCCTGTCCGCCGCCAAACATTTCATCGAGGGCTGTAACGCCCGACTTGATCAGCTGCGGTTTGACCGTTTCGGATGCGGCGCCGGGAATTATCCTTGGGTAGATGATAACCCCCTCTCCTTCCCGTATGGCCATATCATGATAGCCGTCGGCAACGGGAACACCGCGCATCTTGCTTACCTCCACCCGGCGACGGACCCCGCCATATTCCTCGAGCGATTTGTCGAAGCGGATGACACCATGGGCAATCCCCTCGACCTCCTCGCCACTGCGCTCAACTGAGCCGTTCGTCTGTGTATCCAGTAGCAAGGCCACCACCTGCCGCTGCGCCAAAAAAGACTTAAAACCCAACAGTTCTCGTCTAAAGCGGGGGGAATCTGCTGTGATGAGGCGGATTTCCAGAAGCGAGTCATAGACAAGCCTGTGGGGCTTGTGATCTGCAATTGCCTGCTCGACGGCTTTCCGGGTTTCGTCGAGCCGGAGCTCCGTGGTTTGAAAGATCGTTTGATCCGAAGCGCCATTCACAGCATCGGACGCCGACAACTCTTCAACTCTGATACCCTTGAGGCTCCAGCCGTGAGAAACGGCGATCGATTCAAGCTCTGCCGCGGTCTGGGAGAGACTGACGTAAAGGCAGCGTTCCCCGGCATCGAGGCCCGCGAGCAGGAACTGTAGCGCTGCAGTTGTCTTGCCAGATCCGGGAGCACCTTGCAGGATGTAAAAATTGGAAGAAGGCAAGCCGCCTCGGAGGATTTCATCCAGCCCGGCAATGCCGGTTTTCACGACAGATTGTTTCTTATGCGTGACCATGTCTATCGAATCCATTCCGTTGACTTCGAGTAAGGGGAGACGCCAGACGGCTGACTGCAAACGCTTCCCGCTTTATATTCCACATTGACCATCGTCAACATCGCGATCGGCGGCATCGGGATTCACACGACCCTCAAGTCGCTATACAACCACCTCCATTAATTCACCATTCCCATTTCTCGTACGGCCTTTATGATGTGTTTGTGGTGGTGGCTTTCCAAAAAAGCGGCCCTCGACCGGAAGTGTGTCGTCGGACATGTACCTATGTCCCGATGTAACGATGATCTTTATCGGTGGCCACCTGTCCCGCACCGGGGCCGCCAGTTTCAGTCCGTCCATGCTTCCGGGCATGTCGATATCGGCGCACAGCACCCGGATGTCATCGCGTTCACTCAGGATAGCGATTGCCTCGTCGGCGTCTCCCGCTTCCAACACGCTAAAGCCGGCGGCTTCAAAGCGTGGGCAATGTCCATGCGGACGATTACCTCGTCTTCCACAACGAGGACTATGATCGAGTTTTCCTTCATACGAAGTCCCTTTCGTAGCGCTGTCCGTCTCATCGTGGGCTGCTCTCCAACGCGCGCGCTTTCAAATCGATCCGAAGAAGACAAATCGCGGACCAAAGCACGGTAGCGTACGACCACAGCCACAAGTGTGGAATGGGCGCAAACTCTTGCGAAGAACGAATATTTTCACTTGTCCTGTCCCGACCTGCTCGCCTGCGATTACAGTGCACCGACCCTGCAATCGCCCTCCTGAAAATCCTTGGACGACAAAGGTGCAAAAGCGAAGCATTGGTTCGCCTTGAATGATGCGCGCTTCTTCGCGACCGTTGTGCGCGCGGGAGAGGGCCACCATCCCCCAACCTTATGATGCTGACAACGACACCGCGACCGGACGGGGGCACCGCATTGACATCTTGGTGTGTTGGGGGGTACACGTCTAGCGTTGATGTTTGCTAGTTTGACTTTTGTTATCGCGCGCTGGCAACGCGCCCTGGACGAACTTCCCCTCAAAGATCGAGATCATCATCCGCCAAGTGCTATTTCGGCGGATCGTTGCAATTGCTATGAAAGGGTTCGTTATGACCACTGGCACAGTTAAATGGTTCAATTCCACCAAAGGCTTCGGCTTCATCCAGCCTGACAACGGCGGCACCGATGCGTTCGTTCATATCTCTGCGGTCGAGCGCGCCGGTATGCGTGAATTTGTCGAGGGTCAGAAGATCGGCTACGAACTGGAGCGCGACAGTAAGTCGGGTAAAATGTCTGCCTGTAATCTGCAGCCTATATAATCCTGTAACCGCTTTCCCTTGTGCACGGGTATACTGATACTGTCGAAGGCAAGTCAACCAAGTGGGTCAGGCATCTGCTTGGCCTTGTTTACGTTTACGAACTGTCGGAAGCCTCCGAGCCGGATGGCATTGTTCGCGGCCAGCCGGCGCATATTCGGAGATTTGAATGACAGAGCAGAGCAATGAGCTCCAGGCGATCAATACGGCCTGGCAGATTGCCATTCAGGAAATCCTACGGATGGTCGTGCGGGATATGTACAAAACGGGCGATGAAGCTGTGTTCAAGTCGCATATAAAGCGCATCGAGGAGACAGCCGTCGACAGCATTTATTCGGGTCTGATGCTGCGAGGGACAAACGAATGGACAGAGGTACTCGTCAAAGAGAAAGCGAGTAACTTCGTCACCACTCTGCTCACCTCCTTTACCTTCGATCGTGCATAAGATTCCGGCTAACGTGCGGCCCGGCGGGCCTGCCGCCGCATACGAACGCACGAATTCATGATAGACCTTGATTGAATAGCGCTGCGTTGTTCTCGGCAGAATGGATGGCGCGATTCTTTGCTGCCGCGCGCTGTGGCTCACAAGAATGCCGTCGACGTTTCTAGTGTCCCGCTTTTCTATGAACGCGACCAAATCGGACCAATTCCTGGCGCTGTCGCAGCGCCATGAGGAAGGCTGACTCCTAGTCTAAACCGCTTTATTCGAGCTTTTCGGAATTCAAACTCGATGTTTGTAATTATCCAACATCGCGCCAAAAACTTTGACGCGATGTCATAATACCCGGAGAACTGGGATTAGTATCCGGTACTTCTTGGGTCATTCATTCCGAGTGCCGCCGATGGTGAAATGTCGGCTATCATGGCTTCCGCTGTGATCAAAAGCCCGGCAATCGAGCCGGCATCCTGAAGGGCTGTGCGGACCACTTTGGCCGGATCGACGATGCCAGCCTCAATCATATCGACATAAAGTTCGGTCTGCGCGTTGAACCCCTGATTGGGTTTCTTGCTGTCCAAAAGTTTGCCGACAACGATCGAACCTTCGACACCGGAATTTTCGGCTATCTGTCGGATGGGCGCTTCAAGCGCTTGCAGTACAATCGAAATACCGGCGGTCACGTCGGCATTTGCTCCGGTGAGGGCAGCCAATGATGCCTTGGCACGCAACAGCGCGACACCGCCGCCTGGAACAACGCCCTCCTCCACCGCAGCACGCGTGGCGTTCAGCGCATCGTCAATGCGGTCCTTCTTTTCCTTGACCTCGGTTTCGGTTGCACCACCCACGCGGATCACGGCAACACCACCGGCAAGTTTTGCTAGTCGCTCCTGCAGCTTTTCCTTGTCATAGTCCGAAGTGGTTTCCTCGATCTGCGCTTTGATCTGCTGGACACGCGCTGCGATGGCGGCCTTGTCGCCTGCACCCTCGACGATCGTGGTGGCTTCCTTGTCGATGAGGAGGCGTTTTGCCCGTCCGAGCATGTCGATCGTGACATTCTCAAGCTTGATGCCTAGATCTTCGGAGATCAGCTGACCGCCGGTAAGGATCGCAATGTCCTCCAGCATCGCCTTGCGACGATCGCCAAATCCGGGAGCCTTGACCGCTGCGACTTTGAGACCACCGCGCAACTTGTTGACGACGAGGGTCGCCAAAGCTTCGCCTTCAACATCCTCGGAGATAATCAAAAGCGGTTTGCCGCCCTGGACCACCGCTTCGAGGATCGGCAGCAACGCCTGCAGGTTGCCGAGCTTCTTTTCGTGAAGGAGAATGTAGGCGTCCTCCAGTTCGACCCGCATCTTTTCTGCATTGGTAACAAAATAGGGCGACAGATAACCGCGATCGAACTGCATCCCCTCGACAACTTCGAGTTCGGTGTCAGCGGTCTTTGCCTCTTCAACGGTGATGACGCCCTCATTGCCGACCTTCTTCATGGCCTTGGCAATCATCTCACCAACGGTGGCATCGCCATTGGCGGCAATTGTTCCGACCTGAGCAATCTCTTCCGAAGTTTTGACCTTCTTCGCCCGCGCCTGAATGTCGGTGACAACAGCAGCCACGGCAAGATCGATGCCTCGCTTTAGATCCATGGGGTTCAATCCGGCCGCAACTAGCTTTACACCCTCACGCAAAATGGAGGCGGCCAACACCGTCGCTGTGGTGGTTCCGTCACCGGCGAGATCATTGGTCTTTGACGCGACTTCGCGGATCATCTGTGCGCCCATGTTCTCGAACTTGTCGGCAAGCTCGATTTCCTTTGCGACAGTTACGCCGTCTTTGGTAATGCGCGGCGCACCAAAAGAGCGGTCAATGATGACATTGCGCCCCTTTGGGCCCAGCGTCACCTTGACGGCGTTGTTCAGTATCTCGACACCACTAAGGATGCGGTCGCGGGCGTCGGTGGAAAATTTGATTTCTTTGGCAGACATTGCTTGTTCGTCCAGTTCGTTTTGAAATTGATAAGTGCGGCAATTGCCCATAGGGCATTCTTCGTTCCGCCTACTGGGTCTCGACGATGCCCATGACGTCCGTCTCCTTCACGATCAGGAGATCGTCGCCGTCAATCTTGACGTCGGCACCGGACCATTTGCCGAACAGAACGGCATCCCCTGCCTTGACATCGAGTGCGATCAGGGCGCCGCTTTCATCACGGGCTCCCTGTCCCACCGCAATAACTGTGCCTTCCTGCGGCTTTTCCTTGGCAGTGTCGGGAATAATGATCCCTCCCTTGGATTTGATATCGCCTTCAGCGCGTCGAATGACAACGCGGTCGTGAAGTGGCCGGAATTTCATGAGGAACTCTTTCTGCAGCCAGACAATGTGGCTCACATGCCTTCATACCCCCATTGGCACTCGAATGATAGGAGTGCTAAAGCTGGCAGCGTCCGAATCGGGATAATATGATGACTCGTTGGCATCGGTGCACTCAAGGCCGCAAAATATCTGATGAAGTCTGAACGGTCTCTCCCTGGGTCAGCCTATCAGCGATTTTAGGAATGTCGGCTTGGTTCAAGATCATCCGCCGCGTGACGTGCGCCGAAGTCATGACGGCACAGCCTGGACTAAATATTCGCGGCGTAGGGTCATCCTTTGATCAGCGCCAATACAGATAAGACCCTGTTGCTTTCGCCGACCGATAAGGGCGACGCGGTCGTCTTGTTTTTGTACCCCTTTCTAGCGAGGGAAAACACCGGGCGCGCCATCGCGGCGGTACCCAGCCAGTCAGTTGTTTATTTCTCCATCGGAGGACAAAAGATAAAAATCTTCTTTGAATGCATTTCTCTGTCGCGCGAGCATGCATTGCCATGCGAACGAGCCCGTGGAGGCAATGAGGTCCGGTGCGCATGTCCTCCCTTGATACACTGCACCGGACCTCCACCGGGCAGGATTTTCGCCGTCTGGCGCGCCGGAATGGGCAGGTCGGATGACATATAGCGCTCAATCCGAACACGATCACGGTTCCCTTAAGACCGTTGCCACCGTTTCCCAAGCAGTGACGATGATGGGAAGCGAATATTTCTTCATGCCATCGCTCGCATTTCTGAGCTGGCTTTAGACGGGTCTTTCTCAATCTGTGTGGTGTTTGCGAACCAGCTGGTTCCTTGGGCCATTCCAAATCCGCTACGATTGCCCTTAGCTAGAGCCCTTAGGCCAGCTCCAGTCATCCATGGCTCCTGTCGCATTGACTTTATTTGATGTCGAGGTGCAACGTCGGTTCTCAAGCGGCAACCGATCCGGTTGACGGTTACGAGCAAGCGGTCTTCCTTTTGATAAGTCCGGAACAAGGCGACTCTGGCGAAGCCATCGAGACCAGTAGAAACAACGCCGCTTTGATCAGTGGACGCTTCTCGACCACTGCAATCGCGGCAAGGCAGAAGAGACGGGTGTCCGGTTTGAAACTCAGCCGCATACCCCTATGAGCCCTGTCTCAAGTTTAGGGGCAAAATCTCGAATTTAAAGGCAAATATCAGATTTGGAGATAGAGGAATGCCTTTGATTTTGTTGAATTCCTCATCTTCCTCAATCTGTGGGGTGCTTGGTCTGATCAACTGCCCGAAATCGTTTCTCCCCAAGCAAGCCTGACATGTCGGGTTGCTGAATTCGTGGAGCTTTTCGCGCACAGCAGTGGAACAACGCTTGGTGCAGCCCAAATATTCCAGGCAGCGCCCACACGACAGCTGAACCGCCATGCCACTCGGTACCAGGAAGACTATTCGGGTCCTGGGCAATAGATCACTGGAATTGGCCAAGGGCTCAGGGCTAAGGGCAATCGTAGCGGATTTGGAACGGCCCAAGGTTATTAATCTCTGCCATATCAAGGCTGAGCCAGCTGGTTCGCAAACACCACACAGATTGAGGAAGACACTGATTAGGTACAGTACGACAACCACTCGCCCGATTGCATTCGCGGCTTTGAAGGCCCTCACGTCAATAGTTTTCGGTAATGTCGACTAATTTAGTAGAAATTACCTCGCGATCTGCTTGCCATGCACTAGGCTTTTCGTAGTTCAAGCCAACATGGAGTAACCAGAATGACAAAAGGCGTTTACAGGCGCGCGGTGTTTCACGCCGTCGGACTGGCCGTTGCCATGGCTGCCTTTTCTTTGGCATCACACGACGTCGCTAGGGCTGAGGAAGTCACCCTTCCGAAAGACGTGCCTGCCGGGACGAAGATTGTCGTCGCTGACCAGAATGAGAAGCTGCAGACGTTGATGCGGGCATCCGGCGAGCAGCGCAAACTTAGCTTTGAAGCCAACTATGCCAATTTCGCCGGCGGTCCGCAGATCCTTGAAGCCTTCCGCGCCGGAGCGGTGGATCTCGCGACGGTGGGAAATGCCGCCCCCATCCAGGCCCAGGCTGCGGGTGAAGATCTTCCGATTGTCGCCGCGATCACCCAGACCAGAGCCGACTATACTTTCGCCGTCCGTCCCGGGCTCGCAATTAACACGCTTGAGGAACTCAAGGGCAAGAAGATCGCCTATGCCGAGGGTTCCGGCCGCCAGCCTTTTGTTCTCTTGGCGCTGAAACTCGCGGGTCTTTCCCGTGATGATGTCGAACTCGTGCGGCTGCGCGTGCCTGATTTTCAGGATGCAATCCGTACAGGCCAGGTAGATGCTGCGCCGTTGATCGAGCCGCATCTGTCCCGCTACCTTGCGGAGTTCAAGGATGCGAGCGTTATTTCCCCCGCCCAGCACGACCGCCTTCCGCGTGCGCTCAGCTACCTCTATGCCAGCCGTGTCGCTCTTGATGACCCCGCCAAGGCGCCGGCAGTACGCGACTTCGTCGCCCATTGGATCGCGGCGAACCGCTGGTCGAAGCAGAACCCGGATGCCTGGGTCGACGCCTATTACGTCAAGGGCCAAAAACTGACGAAGGCAGAAGGAGAGGCGATCGTAAGGGCCGAAGGTGAGGATGGATTCCCGCTTCTCTCCTCAGTCGTTGGCCGCCAGCAGGAGCTTGCCGATTTGATCTTTGACGCAGGGGACCTCCCCGAGCGTCTCGACGCCTCCAAGGAATTTGATCTGCGCTTCGACGAAGTGATCGCAGCTTCAAACAGCAGCAACTGACGGAACGCAATCAAGGAAACGGCCGATGGAATCTCATTCGCGGATCGTATCGCAAGCGCTGACGACCAGGTGGGATGCTGCTTATTCGGAGGCATCTTCGCAGCTTGACTACAGGCGGCAGAAGGGCGCGTCGGCAAAGCCACGTCTGACGCCGATGCGGCTGAGTTCACGCGGCCTGCTGTTTGGACCTGTCGTCCTTCTCGTGATCTGGGAGATTGCTTCGCTTGCCGGAATTCTCTCACCGCGACATCTCGCAGCCCCTTCGACGGCGCTTACAACCGGCTGGAAGCTTCTTGTCGATGGCACGCTCGGGCCCCATCTCGTGGCGTCGGCCCAGCGCGCCTATGCGGGGCTTGCCGTTGGCGTGGCTATCGGGTTGCTTCTGGCACTCGTCTCGGGCTTGACCCGCATTGGCGAGGCATCGATTGATGGCCTCGTCCAGATCAAGCGCGCGGTGCCGACGCTCGCGTTGATCCCGCTCGCGATCCTGTGGCTCGGCATCGGCGAGGCAATGAAGATCGCCGTCATCTCGCTGAGCGTGGTTATCCCGGTTTACATCAATACGCATGCGGCGCTCCGCGGTATCGATCTCAGGCTGGTAGAACTCGCGCGAACTGTAGGACTTGGCCGCCTGGAGTTCGTTCGCCGCGTAGCGTTGCCAGGCGCCCTCCCCGGCTTTTTCACCGGGCTCCGACTTGCAGTCACCACGTGCTGGACATCTCTTGTCGTGCTCGAGCAGATCAACACGACGAAGGGTATCGGATACCTGATGAACCGCGCCCGCGACTATGGCCAAACAGACATCATCGTCGCGGGCCTCGTCATCTACGCCGTGCTCGGTCTCGTCTCAGACGGGCTGGTCCGGCTCTGGGAACGCAAGGCTCTTTCCTATCGAAAGGTGATCGGCTCATGAACCTTGCAACGAAGTCATCCGGCTGGGAGGCCCGGCCTGTGGCCGTGGAAGCAAGGGGGCTGACGCGGAAATTCTCCGGCAAGACTATTCTTGACAACATCTCGATTGCCATCGCCGAAGGCGAGTTTGTCGCTCTCATCGGCCGCAGCGGGTCCGGCAAAAGCACCCTGCTCAGGGCATTTGCTGATCTCGACGACGATGCGGAGAAGGACGGCCAGCTGTGGCTGCCCGAAAGTTCTTCCGTCCTCTTCCAGGACTCCCGGCTGCTGCCTTGGGAAAACGTGATCCGCAACGTCCAGCTCGGCCTGCATCTGCCTCCCACAGAACTCCGGCAAAAGGCACGTAAGGCGTTGGCCGACGTCGGCCTTTCCGAATGCGAACAGGCGTGGCCGAACACGCTATCGGGCGGCGAAATGCAACGCGCAGCGCTGGCCCGATCGCTTGTTCGCGAACCAAAACTCCTGCTTGCCGACGAGCCGTTTGGCGCGCTCGACGCGCTGACGCGCATCAAAATGCAGGAGTTGCTGCAATCACTCGTCAAGGCCCACAAACCAACGGTTCTGCTCGTCACCCATGACGTAGACGAGGCGCTGGTGCTCGCCGACCGCGTACTCGTTATGGAAGACGGAAGGATCAGCCATGAGCGCTATGTCGACCTTCCATACCCGCGCCGGCAGTCCGACGCACGTTTTGAACAGCTTCGCGCCGAGCTCCTTGCGGCTCTCGGCGTCTCCTCCCCAACAATCAACTTCACCCCCCCGGAGATAGACCCATGAGCCGCCAACTTCATCTCAATCTTTTCGTTAACGGCCGCGGACACCACGAAACCGCCTGGCGACACTCTTCCTCCTCGCCTTTGGCGTTGACCGATATCCGGTACTACGAGGACTTGGCGCGCCGCGCCGAGGCCGCTCTCTTCGATGCCGTGTTCTTTGCCGATGTTCTTGCGATTGGCGAAGGCGTGGAGTTCAGCGCTGCTGGCAAACTGGAGCCGTTGACAACGCTGGCGGCCCTTGCACGCGCCACCGAGAACATCGGTCTCATCGCCACGGCCTCGACGACTTACACGCAGCCTTTCAATTTGGCCCGTCAGTTTGCGTCGCTCGATCATATAAGCAACGGACGCGTCGGCTGGAACATCGTTACGAGCTGGGCGGGAGGCGCGGGTCCGAACTTCGGCTACGACCGTCAGATCGAACACGCCGAGCGCTACGAACGCGCCTTCGAATTCGTCGACGTTGTTACCAAGCTCTGGGACAGCTGGGCCGACGACGCTGTGATCGACGACCGCGACAGCGGCCGCTATGCCGATCCTTCTCGCATCACCCCCGTCGATTATAACGGCAAGTGGCACAGCGTGCGGGGACCACTCAATATTTCCCGAGGTCCGCAGGGACGGCCGGTGTTCGTACAGGCGGGTTCGTCACAGAGCGGAAGACATTTCGCTGCGGCCCACGCCGAGGCGGTCTTCACCGCACATCTGGAGAAGGCGACCGCGATCGAGTTCTATAAGGATCTGAAGACACAGGCCCGGACGCGGGGCCGCGACATCGACCAGCTGGTTATCTTGCCCGGCATCAGCCCGACTATCGGCTCCACTGAAGAAGAAGCGCAGCGCACGGAGCGCGAATTGAACGAACTCTCTGAACCGAGCGTCGGACTCGCGCGCCTTTCCAACAGGTTCAGCGGCTACGATTTCTCGCATCTCAACCTTGATACCGTCCTATCGGTAGATGATTTCCCCGATCCGCTGACGGTTCAGGCGGCGCGAAGCCGAGCCGAGACGATCCTGGCGCTTGTGGCGCGCGAAAGGCCCACGCTGCGCGCCCTGCTGCATAGCCTCGCT
This sequence comes from Phyllobacterium sp. 1468, assembly GCF_031455525.1. Taxonomy (NCBI): domain Bacteria; kingdom Pseudomonadati; phylum Pseudomonadota; class Alphaproteobacteria; order Hyphomicrobiales; family Phyllobacteriaceae; genus Phyllobacterium; species Phyllobacterium sp. 1468. The sequence goes on from NZ_JAVDSX010000009.1 coordinate 62,569, forward strand.
GGCGCGCGTGGCCATTTCGCGACATCCGGCACACCGGAGCAGATCGCCCGCATCATGGAGGACTGGTTCCGCTCGGGCGCAGCGGACGGCTTCAATGTGATGCCGCCGATCCTCCCCACGCAGTTCGATCTGTTTGTGTCGGAAGTCGTACCGTTGCTACAGTCGCGCGGGCTCTTCCGCCGCTCTTATAGCGCTTCCACACTTCGCGGCCATCTGGGTCTTGATCGGCCCGAAAGTCAGTATTTCAAGACGGTGCGTCCCGAGGCAATTGCATCGTAAGCAGCATAGCTAAACAGACATCGAAATTGGACTGGCAAAATCTGTGGCCGGGACCGCCGCGCGCTTCGGAGATGCCGCTCGACGTCCTCCGATATGCTACTTAAATTGAACAGCTAACTGTCGTCATTTCGTCTGCGATTCCAGCGGCAGCTTCTGCAGCATCATGGACTATGCCGATGCGAATGACCCGATCCTTAGCGATATTGCTGAAACGAGTGATGCCATCCATCTCTCAGGCGGAGATTGGCTTCCCAAAAGAGAGGCCGCGAAATCATTCCCCGTGAGCAACGAAAATCGAAATGGGCCATGGCATGGCCAAGTCGCGGCGGGAAAATTCAGTGACGGGTTCTCCAACCCACTGCATGCCATCTGAAACCATCTGGTTTGAAAAACGTTCTGGCTCTGGCTTCCATAGAAGGTGTTCGTACATTGTCCGATAGCAAGCGTCGATCAGCCAAACTACATGGTGACCGTCCAGCGGCATCCTCGCAAAGAGGGTACCTGGACCGGAAGGAGCTTGCCGCAAGCGCGTTCGAGCGTACCCGCATGCCCATGGTAATGACCGACGCCCGGCAGCCGGATTTGCCCATCGTTCTTGCCAATCAAGCGTTCCTTGAACTGACAGGCTACAGCGCCGAAGAGGTGGTCGGGCAAAATTGCCGCTTTCTTCAGGGGCCGGGGACATCGCCCGCTGCAGTTGCCGAAGTTCGAATTGCGGTGTCTCAAGAACGCGAAGCCAACGTGGAACTACTGAACTATCGAAAGGACGGTTCGGCATTTTGGAACCAGCTACATCTCAGTCCAATACGCGACGACGACGGGCGATTGCTCTATTACTTCGGCTCGCAGCTCGACGTGACCGAATACCGCAAGGTACAGTACCTTGAAGCAACGGAACATCGGCTGCTCAAAGAAGTCGATCATCGCGCCAAGAATGTATTGGCCGTAGTCGAAGGAATCGTCAGGCTGAGCCGAGCCGACGATGCCGCCTTGTATGCAGCATCCATTCAGCAACGCATTCAGGCTTTGTCGCATGCCCATGCCCTGCTCGCGGAGCGCGGCTGGCAAGAGATCGAGCTCGGTGAGATCATCAGGCGTCAAATGGAATCCTTCGCAAGTGAACGGGTCTCGATGGAAGGACCGGAGATTCTCGTTCCGGCGACGATCGTCCAACCTTTGGCGCTTGTCGTGCATGAATTGCTCATCAACGCGGCCGTGCATGGGTCACTGAGTGCCCCGTCGGGCCGGTTGAACATCCATTGGCAGGAAGTACCGGGACAAGGAGGCTTTAAGCTTCGTTGGCAAGAAACCGGGGGCCGTGCCCCGTCGTCCCGTCGTCAGCCCGGATTTGGTACGGCAATGGTCGGCGCGATGATAGAAAAACAGCTTCTGGGCAAGGTTGAGCGAGAATGGTCCGATGATGGCGTTGTCGTTGATATCCTCGTGCCCATTGAAAGCTGATTGTTGGCAGCACCAACTGTATTACCGGAGCATTAAGCGGCCCCGTGGAGTCAAGCACCTTCGTGGACGTGGGTGTGCGAAGCATCGTTGCGGGCGGTTGCGGTAAACGACGACAGTTTCTAGGACGCTTGCCGGGAATCAATATGCAACCTTGGCAATCCATGTGCAACGCAGCAAATATAGGTACTCTTTTTGGAAAGCCTATGACCGAATTTTGCGTGGCAGAAGCGCAACACCATTTCAGATGGCGCTTACTCCTCGCTTGGCCCCAACCTCGCCATTCAACCGCCGCTACCTACTCCGAAATTACGCTGCCGAACAAGGCCCTGCACCAAAGAGCATTTCAAGTCCCACCTCCTACACTGCGCATTCAGCGGGCGGGCGTTGACAACTCCAACGAGCAGCCGCCAATGATGCACTCCGAACTTCCTTGTGGGCCTCGCGGTTCACCGTTTATGTCTTACGGCTTTGCCGCCGCAGTAAAAAGCGTCCATGTCCATGCCCTCGTTAACAGCGAGCCGGCCAAGCTGCGTGACAAGCGCCAGCCGCAGCTTAGCAATCCAATTGAGAGAAACGCATTCGAGTTTGAAATGGATAAATCTCATGAACTAGTTCGATTCGCCAGCTCTATCCGTCCGCCTTGAAAATCTCGATTAAAGTGACCCACGGGTCGTGGTCGCTTTCAGTTCAGTAGTTGATCTAATGTATTTGCACGCCGATGATAGAGATGTACTTTCCACCCCATAGTGGGCCGACGGTCCCTTCGCCGCGGCCATCGTAAGCTTGCAGGTGATCACTGATGTCCACTCCCAGCATGCGCGCGCGCCGCTCCATTCGTTCGCCGGGCAATTTGCTAGCCTGCTTCACCAAGCGTTCTTAACGCCCTTCACAGTAGGGAATTGTACGAAACATGCTATGGTACATACAGCAATTTAATTCAAAATTTGAAATATAAATAACTCTATTCGCCGATCTGGTTAATATATTCTGTACAGCTGTCCCAGTTTAGTCGTTGTAAAGGAATTGATTGTTGCGTTGTTGCCACAAAATAACCATAGTGCTTGAGCGGCTGATGGATCTGCCTTCCCGCCACCGGCTGGACGAGGGGAATCTGTCAGGCTGTCTTGACACATACGATACCAATTAACGGTCGATCATGCCGTCGACGAACAATATTTGCAAGGAGGCCCCGGCCCGCGACAAGTGGATTTCAAACGGAGGACAATCGATGAAGACCGTAACGCTGGCTGCTGCCATGGTTCTGTCCATGTCGACTTTCGCCTTTGCGCAAGACAAGTGCTACCATGACGCCATGACTCAGGCCGCTATGAACGAGTGCGCCGGTGCTTCACTCAAGAAATCTGACAAAAAGCTCAATGAGCTTTACACACAAATCGAAGCCCGCCTGAAGGACGACGCGAATACCGAGAAGCTTCTTGTTCGGGCACAGCGGGATTGGACCAAATTTCGCGACGCAGAGTGCAATTTCCAGACTTCGCAAGCGGCCGGAGGAAGCATGTTGCCAATGCTCATCGCGCAGTGCATGGACGGCCTGACGCAATCCCGTCTCAAAGCCTTCGAGGGTTACCTGAAATGCGAGGAAGGCGATATGAGCTGCCCCGTTCCGGCCGCGAATTGATATTTAGAGACTTTAAGGAGGGTAGATTGTGAAACCGCCCTAGATCGTCGCTCGCAATAGCCACTGCAGCAATCACGCTATTGGCAGGTTCAATACCGGCTACAGCCCAGGGTGGTATGGGATTCGACGTTAACGTTACACTCTCCCAGAAGGCGGGTGCCAAGCTCGCGGCCGAAAAGGAGGGGATAGTTGTCTTTGTGGCGATCCAACGCGCAACGCCGAGAAGTATGCCGACGAGATCGGCCAAATCAGCCTCGAACAGCACGCCGAGGAAGTGGAGATACCGGGAACAGGTGCCACGCCGTATCAGCGGTGCGAAGGTTGACACGAAGCGTCTCGATTGGCTCGCCGGCCCTGCCAAGGGTACCTGTCTGGCCCATGACCGACAGCACCTCTCCAATTTCAAGGTCGCCACGCAATTGACTGAGCGCGGCCAATTCATGCAAACGTGTTGAGGCTATGCCCTTAGATTGAAGCGAATTGTCATCTTGAGCCCTCATCTTCTTTTGTTTCGTTTCCCGGTTGAATACCGCCGAATCGAATAACGTGCATATGTGTGATTTCCGAATTCTTTGCCACCACATAAGGAGGCGCTTTTGGATCAAAGGCCATTGAAAATGGGCAATTGGTACTGAAATTACAAGCAGCATCCCTCTACCTTCTAGTCTTGTACGAACGCAACCAACTTCTCTCAAGTCCATAGAACTGTTGCCACGGCGATCAACCTCAAGGCGCATAAAACCGAGATGCCACGGGAACCCTGTGTTTGAAAATGCCGATAATGGCGGTTTTCGATTTGTGCCTAAGGAAAGTGATCTTTGACTGGCGGCGGAAGTTCGCCGCAACAGCAAGGCGGCTCCTATAGCTCGCTGCTGTCTTTGTGCTGGAAGTTGCCATCCTGTAGTAGTCGGTGAGCTTCCGCAGCACTCCAAGCGGGTTGTTCTGTTTGTAGGATATTATCCTTCTTTGCCTGCGTTTTCATCGTTACGGTCGATAACGGCCGGAAGGCGCAGTGGCGACGATGCGATAGCGCAACAGATTTTAAAGCGAGTGTAATGATCTAGGATTTGTGACGCAGATGAGCCGGTCGGATCGTGGGATTTTCTCCATCTTTGCTATCAACGAAGTTTACTATAATTGTCTAGCATGCATATCCAGGAGAAGACCGATTCGGCTGTCCTTAGTCCGTTCGATGCGCAAAATGATCCTTTCACTATGGCGGAAGTCGAGCGCCTTCTGGGCGGCCGGACTCGCGATATCTATCTGAAAGACAAAATCAGCGAGCTGTTCCGGCGCCGAATCTGGTCGCAAACTGCCAAGATTATCCGCGCCTGGATGATATGGGTGGCCCTTCTCGACGTATTAACGTTGGCGCTCAACTTGCTCATGCTTCCACGAGCCGTAGCGCTATCCATGATTTTGCCTGGCTCTTTCCTCCCGCCAGTCGCACTAGGCGTGGCTTTTGTCTGGCGCAAACCTCGGGCGCACTGGCTACAGACAGGCGTTTTGATAGCAGGCATGTTTCTCATCCTCCTATCTATTGCATTGGTCGGCGCGAGCGCAGGCGGAGAATTCTACGAACGGCATTTGAGTATTATGCTGTTCGTGGCGATCACAGCGATCATCATCTTCGCAATTCCGCTTTCTTCAACGATAACGATCGCGGGTTTTTCGCTTGGCCTTTATCTTGTTTTTCAGTTGCAGAATCCAAACCTCGAAATTGCGAGCAGTCTGGATGCCACGTTATTTTTTGCAATCGGCATCATCGCGACGATTGTCGCACGGCGGACAATGACCATCCTGGCCCAAAAGACTTTTCTTCTTGAGCTTAGAGATAGGCGGCGAGTCAACCAACTTGCAGAGGCCAATGCCCGGCTTGAGCATCTTGCAAGGACCGATCCTTTAACCGGAATTGCTAACCGACGCTGGATGATGGAAACGCTTGATCAGCTCTGGGGCCATAGCAGGAAATACAGTGGGCAGGTCGCAATGCTGATGTGCGACATCGATGACTTCAAGAACCTTAATGATAAGCTCGGTCATGCCGAGGGCGATCGATGTCTTATCAAGGTGGCCGGTATTATCCAAAGCCACATGAGACGAGAGAGGGATCATGTGGCTCGCTACGGGGGTGAGGAATTTCTAGTCGTTCTTCCGGAGATGGAGGAGCGAAAAGCCTGCGCGCTGGCTGAACGTATTCGAGAGAGCATTGAGGCTGCCGCCCTTTCCAATCCTTCATCAGGCGGATCTAATTGCGTCACGCTCAGCATCGGAGTTGCAGTTCAGGCACCTGGCGGTAGCATCTCGCCGGAACAGCTTCAGCGCCGGGCAGACATGGCTCTTTATCGTGCCAAACAGACCGGTCGCAACCGAGTGGAACTCTACAGACCGGGTGACTGACTTCCCGTACAATGCCAATACCGACCCCATGAAAATCATTCATATTCTTGAGCCCCAGCGGAGATGAAGGCGTTAGTGTTGTCTGTGTCGTTCAGGCTCCTCATTCGATTCTCTCCGTCGCTCCGGCACGTTCTGCTGATACAGGCGGTTGCTCGGTGGGCCCGATCCACCGGACACCATGAGCCTGCCCAAGAAGTATAAGATCGGCTACGCGACCTTTTTTCGACCACGTCCACCCGCAGCTGTTGCGCGCATAGGCAAGAGCTTTTCAACTTGGTCAGCAACGTTTCGCTGAAGTTGAAGATCGGCGGCGTCTATGGGTTTGCTGAAGCGGCTCGGGGCGCATAGCGACATGGAAGGCCGCGCCACAGCTGGCAAGCTGCTGTTGATTCGACTTCGTCGCCTCCTAAGCTTCAACATTTTCTTTTTGGTCAGAGGGAATTCCAAATACACCGATTGGTCTTTCAAGGCCTTTAAGTGTATAGGACCCCAAGCTCTTCACTTGGGTTTTAATCCCAGCCAACTTCACGAAAGCCTCTGAGAGCAGAACCGAATGTCCTATCTGCTTGGTAAGACTCTCGAGGCGTGACGCAATGTTAACAGCTGGCCCAATGACAGTGAAGTCAAGCCGCGATCGCGAGCCGATATTGCCGTACATCACATCTCCTACGTGAACACCGATGCCGTATGCTAGCGGTTCGCGCCCCGCTGCAGAATGCTCTTTATTCAATGCGGTGACCGCTGTCTGCGCTTCGTTGATCGCCTTGAGAAGATCGGCGCATGCTGTGGAATTGGTGAGCGGGAAAATCGCCAGAAGTCCGTCGCCCATGAATTTGAGGATTTCCCCGCCATGCTTCTCAATCGGCTCAGACATCGCGTCAAAATAGCCATTTAGAAGCTCGATGACGTCGTCGCGTGGCCAGGCGTCCGATATGGCAGTGAAATTGCGTAGATCGCAGATCAAAATCGCTGCTCCCACGGTCGATCCGCTGCCACGGCTGGTAGCGCCGGCGAGTATCTGTTCGCTCGCGTGTGGTCCAACATAGGTTTCTAACAACGTGCGCGCCAAACGGTTCTTGAGTCTGATCTCACTGACGAGAGCCAGCGCAGGCAGGACGTCAGCAAACAAGGCCAAGTGATCCTGGCTGAATCCTTGCGGCTTGTCACTGACGAAGCTGACTACGTGCCGCTTGTCCTGAGTATGGATCAGCGGCCACGCAACATAGTCCGTAAGGCCCTCGTTACCCAGCTGCCGCCAGAGTGGATAGCGCGATGCGGCCTGGGTACCGTCATCGATACGTTGCCGCAAGCCGCTTGCCCCGCGTCTGATCTCATATACCGGACTTTCAAGATATTCGGCAGTCTCTTCAACACCGTGTTCAAATGTGTCGATTTTCGCCTCCGTGATCCCTTTACGCCACAAGATCCGGGCCCCGAACCATTGGGGATGCTGGATAGCAAAGTGCAGCGTTGCCCGGCCAAGGGGAACGCCGGAATCTAGTAGCCTCTCGCACATCCCTACAAAGATGTTGTCGATGAAACGTTCGTCCTGGGTATCCATCATCAGCCAGTCGAGAACTTTTCTCCTTTTCACCGGCCAGGCGCCGCTGTCATCCGGCGATGCCAAATCTACTAAAGGCTGCATGACACACGCTCCATTGTTCTGAGTCTGAAGGAAAAACTTGTGTTAACCACATCAAAAGTTCGGACTACATGTGGCCTCCAAGGCTAGATTATAAGATGCTGACAGTGACAATGCGCAGAAAATGCCAAACCCTGTGATCTCGTCGCTGGAGTTGGACTGATACTTTTTTGCTTCGAAAGAAGCGCTGTTTCGCACATGCGAACAGGAAGACGACTGTCCGACCGCCATTACAAGGCACCCACCGAAGCGCTCACGGCAATAGTGCCGATGTTGACATCTTTGGCCCGGCGATTCGTCAAAGGTTTATGAGATCGCAGGAACTATTGCTCGCCTCAGGGATCACCTCAGGTTTTCCAAAAATCCGCTCGATCCTTGCGAACAGATTTGCGGGCACGAAACTCATGATCGTTCCCACGGCGGCTTACAAGGATGGAAACCGGATTACAAGGCCCACTACCGCCCATTTGAACAAATCGGCTTGGAGGTTATTGACTATGATCTCGTCGCCAAGACGTAGCGATCATCTCGGGCGCAGCATCGTGGATTACGGTAGGCTCGAAGAACACCCGCAAAATGCGCGACGTTTGCTTCTCCGTATATGGGCCATTTCATTCTCTCAGACCCTGACCAGGGCCAGTTGCTGCCGGACTGTCGACCTTGGTGACCGTCACCGCTCTCCAAGGTTGATACAGGCAGAGCAGCGATAATGTCATGCTCGGCGCGCGATCAAGTCGGCTTCGGTACGAAACCGTTGGACCACTACAATGCTGGAAAACGCTTGTTCGCCCAGTTGGCAACGTAATCGTAAAGATTGCGCGTTGCATTATCGTAGGAAACACCGGTTTGCTCCGAGCAAGGTTTGCATGGCGTCATCCCGTGAACCGCGCCTTCGACGACGACGAAATCCTTGTCTTTGCTGGCCGACAGATCGAAGATCGTCTCGCCGTCCTTGATGAAATAATGCCCGCCCATCGCCATAACCAGCATCGGCACGCTGATCGATTGGACGGCGCACAGTGTCGAATTGTTGCTGGAGCAGATATCGATGTCGTTTAGCGCGTCCTTGGATCGGATGGCATTCGCACTGAGGAACGATTTCACCGTCAGGAACAATGCGCCGCCGTTCAGGCTCGTATCTACCTTGGCGTTTTTCGGTGTCGACACACGAACGGAACGGACCACCTCCGTCGATATGGAGCCGTCGTTCTTCAGCAATTTCTCCGGTCGCTCCGTGCAGCACCAGACATCCGTGGAAATATCAGAAAGTCTTGCCCTGTCGCGGAAGGCGATGAAAGGCGCATCGTCGCCGCGCTGATCCTTTCCGGATTTGAGATCGGCTTGCATTTGCTGGGCCCTGTCAATAAGCCGGTTCATACGCGCCGACTGCGCCTTGGAGTAGCGATCGATGAATTCTGCCGAATAGTGTGAATCACCTTTCGCGTTGAAGCCATTCTGCGGGCTGAAGGGATCGAGGGCGGGATCAAGATCGTCAGGTTTGCCTTCGTTGGTCACAGCCGGATTGAGGCTACGCAGGGTATTTATGGTGTTACCGGGATGCGCATCGAGAAGCACCATGCCGTCAGCCTTCGGCAGAGCGGCGACATCGTCATTGCTGCATTTGGAGAGCTTGTCCGGTCCATTGCAGTAGGATGGTCCTTTTTCTGCGACGGCCTGATAGTAGGTTGTGCTCGGCCCCCCACCCGAATGGCCGATCAGAATCACCGCCTTGATCCCCGGCTGCTGTTTCAAAAACGCCACGCCCTGCCTGATATCAAGGGCAATTTCTTCGAAATTGACCGCAGCCTCGTTATTGTCAGAACGCGGGTTCATGCCAAGTACCATGAAACCGCGCTGCGAAAGTTCCTTGGTTGCGATCATGCTCATGAAATTTGATGTACGGTGGATGGCAAGGAATGCTACTGGCGACGTCTTGCCGGAATCCGGCTTGTAGAGCGCCCCCTTTGTGGCGCTCGGGGAAAACTGGATATATTCCGGATGGCTTTGTGCCTCGGCAAGGCTACAAGCGGTCAAGCCAGCGGCAAGCACCAAGGCGAACTTCAGCATTTTATTGATGAAAAGCATGCGTCTCCTCCAAAAAATCGCCTAACACCAACTCCCATCCTTCAGATCTGGGCAATTGGGATTCAAGCAAACGAAGCGTTGATGACGTCGAGACCGCCGACGTCACTTGTTGTAAAGCGCGTCGATAAAGCCGCCCTTGTCCAACTCGGTAACGAAGCTGGCATCGTAGAAATGCTCAGCCTCGTAGCGCCGCATTTCGCGGTGGTTGAAGAGGTTCTTCACGAGCTTGATGCCGTCAACCGCTGGATAGGGCTTTTTCGGTGAGGCGACGACCTGCGCATACATGTCGTCCTCCTGCTTGGTATCGTAAATTCCGTACCATTTTGCGAGCGCCGCCCGGACGACGTTCTCATCCGACTTCATCGGGGCGTAGGCTTCGACCGTCGCCTTTACGAAGCGCATAACGCTGTCACGATTGGCGGCGAGCCACTTGCGCTCGACATTGATCCCGGAACCGGCCAGCGGGATTTTATAATCGGTCAGATTGACGAGATCCCTGGCACCGTTCTTGTCGGCCATCGTATAGTAGATTTCGCTACCGATAAACGCGTCAACCTTGCCCTCCTTGAGAGCCGAATAGGCCATGCCCTCACCCATCAGCGAGATGTCGTCATCTGCGCTCCAACCCTTTTGCCGCAAGAATGCCAAGGCCATCAGATGACTGACCGAACCGTAACTCGAATAACCGAGCCTCTTGCCCTTCAGATCATCAACCGAGCTCAACGCCTTTGACGCGATGATATGGAAGCGCGCCGTGCTGTCAGTGGTGGCGATGATGACCCTGTCGGTCGAACGGGCGTCCGTGGTCATAGAAACTATCAGCGGACTGCCGCCGCCAATCGAGATTGGCGCACGCTCGTCCTCTTCATCCGTGCCAATGAAACTCTGAGGCGCATTGATGCCGCTGCGGCTGATGCGAGAGGCGACATTTTCGGTGATGAACTGATGGATATTCAGATCATATTTGGCGTAGATTTCGTTGTCAGCCGCGACAAGGAATGCGACTTTGTTCAAAGAGACATCCCCAAGCGCAACATCGATCCTTGTGAGGTCTTCCGCCCGGGATGCACCGACGGCCGATGCCATTGCGACCAGGATCAGAAGGAAACGCGAAGCAGCTGTCATGATGACCTCCATATCATTTCAATTGCCGGTTGACGCGAATGACGCTCGTGATGAGCCGATCGCAATTTCTCGCCTGCGTCACGCAGTAAGAACCACAGGGGACTGTCATATTCCTCTTCCATCGCTCCGTTCCAACTCAGCTCGTTGGTTCTTCTATATGGAACGTCGGTCCATATTCCGAAACGTATTTTCGTTTAGGACGTCTGTCAACGCCGGGTGACACGCACTATTGCGTTATTTGGCGATTTGATGGTTTACCTGTCTGACTGGAGTGGCCAGCGTGTTGCGTGAGAACTTTCAAGGTAAGCGGCTTTTCTGTTGAGTCCCGTGCGTGCCAAAAAATCTACAATCGTTGATCAGCAGCAAAGGTGTTTAGCTTTGAATGTCGGCCGCGCCGGGCCAGAAGGACGTCGGGCATATTATCCCCGTGAGTTCATTGAGTGAGCAAACTGGAGAACGCGTCCTCTCGCCAAGTAAGGCAATCTTCCGCCACATGTGGCTGGCGCTTAGCCATACTGACGATACGAGGAAATAGAAGGCGCCGAGGCCGACGACGCCAGTTTCCGAGGTGACGACGTTGATCGAACGAAGTCCATGCGAATCCACGATAAAACCGAACGCCGCAGCCGGACGGCCTGATCTCCGTGACTTCGGGCTGACCAACGGTCAAACTGGGGAACCTTCTTGAGGACGAAACCGGCACCTGGCGATTTCGACGAATTCGATACGTACCGTCGTTAAAGTAGCACCCGAACGCGGGAGCCGCTCCGCACGCAGATGCCCGATGTTGTTGCGATCGAACCATGATCGCTTCGGAATTCGTGGCTAATCGGGACGTCAGGGTACTGACCCATGCTTGAACTTGACATATCACGAGTCGTCACTAGATACATGCCCATTTAACGCTAATAGGTGACAATGCCTTTGGAACAGTTCTTGTCCGCGCGCTTCTCCATTGCAGACCACACTTGATGGACGACTGAAGTTAAGTGAACAACAATCGTCTGCTCATGTTATCTTTACGGATAAGAGGTAGTATTGCACGACCCGTGCGAAAATCCCTTTAATGTGGAAAACTGTATGAAGCCTGGCGTCAGTGACCTCCTGCTCCATATTCAGAATGAAATTCTGGAAGCTGTGGCCTCTGGTGATCCACTGCGCGACATTGCCGATTTGCTGTGTCGTAGGATCGAGAATCTAGTTCCAACCATCGTATGCTCAGTGCTTACAGTTGACCCGGACCAAAAGCTTCACCCCCTGGCTGGGCCAAGCCTGCCTGACGCCTATTGTGAGGCGCTCGACGGCATCCAAGCCGGCCCCTCCGTGGGGTCATGCGGAACGGCAGCCTACCGAGGCGAAGCCGTGATCGTTTCTGACATAGATTCCGATCCGCTCTGGGCTGATTTCAAGGCTTTGGCCCTGCCACTTGGACTTCGAGCCTGCTGGTCCACTCCCGTAACGTCGCGCAATGGACGCGTGGTGGGCACATTTGCTTTCTATTACAAAACAGTCCGAACGCCTGATGAACTGGAGAGGCGAATCGTTCAGACCTGTGTTCATCTTTGCGCAATTGCCATTGAGCATAAAGAGGTGCAGGCGCGCGATTACAAGCTCGCATACTTTGACGCGCTGACCGGGCTCTCCAATCGAAGCCGCTTTGATGAGATGCTTTGCGGGCGGGTTCATGACCAAGCCAATTTCGGGCTTCTTCTGGTAGATATCGATCACTTGAAATCTGTCAATGATACCATGGGACACCTGGTAGGCGACTTCCTGATCAAAAGTGTGGCCAACATGATTGGCAAGGACCGTCCGGGGGAAACAGCGTTCCGGCTGGGCGGGGACGAATTTGCAGTCATCATTGATGGTGTCACAACTGCAGAGGGTCTGGCTGCCGCCGCTCAAGACGTTCTCCACAGAACCAGCGGTCCCGCAACTGCTGGATTGGATACACTTTTTCCCAGCGTCACCATCGGTGGGGCCCTGTTTGGATCCGATGGCGTTGAAGCAAATACGTTGCGGCAGAATGCTGATTTTGCCCTTTACCACGCCAAGGAGACAGACAGGGGGGGCTACGTTCAATTTCGTTCCGAGCTTCGCACGTCGATTGTCGACCGTATCCGCGTAATCCGCAACGTGGACGCTGCGTTGGCTGAGGGCCGCATAGCGGCATATTACCAACCAATCGCGCAGCTGGCGTCATCAGAAATTGTGGGCCTGGAAGCTTTGGTCCGCATGACTGGTCTACAAGGCGGTCTGTCCCCTGCGGGCGATTTTGCTGCTGCGTTCTCAGATACCAAGATAGCCTCGCGTATTACTGAGAAAATGCTGAACCAGGTTGCGTCGGACATTCGCGAATGGTTGGATCTCGGAATCCCCGTGGAGCACGTCGGCATTAACGTGACGACGGGGGACTTTCAATACGGAAATCTCCAGGCGAAGATCGAAGCATGCTTCGCCAAGCAAAATGTTCCGCTCAAGCACATTGTACTGGAGGTAACCGAGTCTGTATTTATGGGCGGCAGCGACCAGTTCGTGGCTAAAGCGGTAAAGCGGCTGCGCGATAAAGGACTGCTTGTTGCACTTGATGATTTCGGCACGGGATACGCCTCCCTTACCCATCTGATAAGCTTCCCGGTCGATGTCATAAAAATCGATCGGTCCTTCGTGGCGGCATTGGCCAATGAAAAAGCAAGTTCAGTCATTGTCGCAGCTATCATGGACATGGCCAACCGGTTGGGCATGCGCGTGATTGCAGAGGGTATCGAAACTCTCGAACAGGTGCGCCAACTGAGCGAGCTCGGTTGCCAGTTCGGTCAAGGATATCTTTTCGGCAAAGCGGTCTCGGCGGCAGACATGGGGGAACTCTTACTCGAGCAACATCGCAGGGCGCATATGCGATCCGGCAGCTACCCATCCTGGCATTAGCGCAGAAAAATTGCACAATGCGGGCAGGCGTCGCTTTGCCTTTAGTTCGGTTCATCCTCAATTTCTGTGGTTCAGCGGCAGCATCCTTGCCCTCATCATTTCTGGGCCGGCGCGACCTGCGGCGCCTGCGTGCGAAGTTCTGGATAATGACCTTGCATTGCCCGCCACCCTCTGTTGAATTTGGCGCTGGAATCGGCGAAAATTTGTCCGTAATCATATATCTTGCCCAACGGCCCTGATCTGCGGTCTGGGAAGCAAAGGCGCGCACGACACGGATGCTATGAACTCTTGAAATTCGACAAAGCCTCGCGCAGGCGCGCTTGAACTTGCGCATAAGCGGGTCGGCATTGGTGTGACAAACACCAGTGCGATGACGCTCTCCTTCTTTGCTGCCAATGGTCTCCGTCTCAAGATGCCGAAGCAAGGAATGTAGGGTCACGCCGGCCTAGAACTGATGAGGGCGAGAATGCTGCCGCTGAATCACAAAAATTGAGGATGAATGCCTTTAGAGAAAAGCGACACTGGCGCATAAGCGCGATCGCGCATGAATGTTCTGGCGAAATCCAATTTGCGGCAATGCTCTGCTCGCACTTGCTGGTTCGCTTGCCTGCTATTCTGTCAGAATACGGTGCCGGCAACTCTGCTCGGAATTCCATAGCTGGCATGCCAATGCAAGCCACGGGACGTGTCCCCGTGCGAAGACTTGCGCCCTCCGTCAAACCTTTTGGGTAAACCAGACTGCCGGTGTGCCGACCACTCCCCCGCTTTGCATGGCCTTTGTCAGGTCTTCAAGCTTGGTGAAGGCCTGAGCTGCTTCCAACGTCGCGAATTCGTGTGTCACAGTGACGTCGTTTGGGTTATCGGTGGCTTGGTAGACTGCCTCAGCCGTGACACCGTTTGCCTCCTGTACCGACGAAAAAGCATCATAAATTGCTCGCCAACTCTTATAATCAGAGACCGTATGCCTCACAAATACCGTCGTCATGTTGTCCTCCTTCTTTGCGTTTAAATTGCCATTCCGGCGTTAATTGTTTGATTTGGAACTGATATCTGCAGATGACCCAAGGTCGAACGCCTGCTGCGGAATTGTCGTGCAGCGCACGGTTTGGGCATCTAGCCTATATTCGCCCTTCTCATTAACGCATCGGCTGTGGAGGGCGTCAAACTGTCAGTCCCACCTTGCGAAGGCCTTCTATGCGGCGCTCAAAGTCATCCGGGTTCTGAAACGGAAGGACGCGGCGGCGGCGTTCAACGGGAAATGTAGGATTGAGCTGAATGGCCTGTTCCCAGGCCTTGAGGCTCTCAGGTCGTCCAAGGTGGCCATAGCAAGAAGCGAGCAGGGCATGGGCGATGTCCGACTGAGGGTTGCGTGCGAGCCGCTCCTGAGCGCGCCAACAGCTTTCTCATAGTCGCCGAGGGAAAAGTGCGCATCGGCGAGAAATTGCAGCAGGACTTCCGGGTAGTGCGGGTCCAACTGCATCGAAACAGCAAGCGTATCGAGCGCAGCTGCTGGATCGCCAGAAAATATCTGGATATGGGCCAATAGCATGAGGAGGTCGATTGAGTTGGGGGAAAGCGCAAGTCCCCGTTGCACCTCTGCCCGAGCACGGTCAAGATCCCGGCTCCACATGCAAGCCATGCCCAGGGCGAAGTGACCATTGGGTTGTTGCTCGTCCATTTCGACCGCCCGATGTGCGAGCTCCAATCCGGTCCGCAGTGAGTTCTCCGGCTCGGTGCTCCAGGCGTTAGTGTAATCAAGCACATGCGTGAAGGCGATGAGGGCGTGGGCCGCCGCATATGCCGAATCGACAGCGATTGCCGCCCATGCCAAGTTGCGCGCCGCAATGTTTCCAGGTCTGGTGCAAGCCAAGCTCTGCTCGCGGCTGCGCAACAGGAATTCGTACGCCTCAATGGCTACCGCGCGCTCACGGGCCGGCTGAACTCGCTCGCTAGCCGTGAGCCTGAGCTTGAGGGCAGACACGATTTCCTGAGTGAGTTCATCCTGAACCGCAAAAATATCGGTGAGGCCACGATCGAAGCGGCTGGCCCAGACATGTCCGCCACTCGTTGAATCGATCAATTGCGCTGTAACCCGAACCCTGTTGTCCGCTTTGCGTACGCTGCCTTCAAGCAGGTAGCGGACACAGAGGGCCTTGGCCATGTCCGGAACGGAAACCGACGCCTTATTATATACGAAGGATGAGTTGCGGGCGATCACGTGCCATTCAGACAGCTTCGAAAGGTCCGTGATAATGTCTTCGCTTATACCGTCGGAGAAGTATTCCTGCTTTGCGTCGCCGCTCATGTTGTTGAACGCAAGCACGGCTATGGAGGGTTTGTCAGGAATTGGGGGTGAGGCTGAAGGTCCTCCTGAGGCGTGGGCCTGTGCTGATGCCGCGGATTTCGGCTGGGCTGGCATGCCAACTTGGAGCGAATAAACCCGCACCGGGTCGGTGATGTTCTTGAGCTGCATTGCACCGCGGTCGTCGATGACCAGATCGAGCCTGGACTTGACCTGCCAGTAGGCCTGCTCGGAGAGACAGATGCACCCGGGCTCGCAAATGCCTTCAAGGCGTGCGGCAATATTGACGCTGTCACCCATTAGATCCCCGTCGCTCTCCTCCACAACGTCGCCCAGATGGATGCCGATGCGGAATTCAATGCGGCGGTCGGGCGGCAGGCCTGCATTGCGCTCCACCATAGCATTTTGCACTTCGATCGCACAGCGTACGGCGTCCACGACGCTGCGGAATTCGACGAGGCTTCCATCGCCGGTTCGTTTGACCACGCGGCCATGATGCACGGCGATCGTAGGATCGATCAAATCGCTGCGCAGGGCCCGCAACCTTGCCAGGATGCGATCCTCGTCGGCACCGGCGAGCCGACTGTAGCCGACCACATCGGAAACCAGGATTGCTGCTATCTTCCGCATCTCGCCCATGTAGCGCCAGTCTCCCTTGGACCAGACTACCACAAAGTCCAAGCCAACACTTCCCACGTTCGATTTTGTATAGGAAGCAAGCCTTTCAACAAGCCATCGGTGCGGGCCTGGTGGGCAACGGTCAGGTGCGATTGTGTCAGACAGATGAAAGATGGAACTGCATCAAGCCGGTTCGACGGACCAAAGATGGACTGAATGGATGTGCCAAGAGAGAGGCACGATCCTCCGCTATTCGGTGTCGAGACCATTCAGCACCTCGCGTGCAATCCTAAAGCTGTCAACCATCGCTGGAACGCCGCAATAGATGCCTACCTGCAAGAGGATTTCCTTGATCTCGTCCTTGGTGAGGCCGTTGTTAATCGCACCTCGAACATGCGCAGCCAATTCATGCGGACGATTGAGGGCGCTGATCATGGCGAGGTTGATGGTGGACCTTGTCTTGCGGTCAAGTCCCTCCCGCGCCCAAACTTCACCCCAGCAATAGGTAGTGACCAGCTGTTGCAGGTCCTGCGTGAAATCGTCTGCCTGGGCTAATGCTTTGTCCACATAGCTATCGCCAAGTGTTTCCCGGCGTATGCGAAGGCCTTTGTCATAGGTAGCCTGATCCATCTGCACTTCTCCTGTTCATTGATTGGACGCGAGCTTGCGCATCTCGGAAGACGGCGCCAATTCGGAGCGTTCGCGTCCAGACCGACAATGTCGAAACATTCCGATCCGTCAAGGCCAAGATCGGAAACGTTGACCGGCTGGGCAAACTGGCAAGGCATCACGCCTATTCCCACCAGATTGCTGCGGTGGATGCGTTCGAAACTATTGGCAATAACGGCACGTACTCCGAGTAGCCGTGTTGCCTTCGCCGCCCAGTCGCGGGCGCTGCCTGTACCGTACTCATGACCGGCTATGACGATCAGTGGCACAGCGTCCGCCTCATAGCGTAGAGCAGCAGCATAGATGCTCATGCGTTCGCCACCCGGTTGGTAGGCGGTAATTCCACCCTCCACCTCAGGCGCCATGAGGTTGCGCAGTCGCTGATTGCCAAATCCGCCCCGCATCATGATCTCATGGTTCATGCGCCGCGCAACAGAGGCGGCTCCAGTCGAGATGGGATGATTGACAGATTAGACAATCCGTTCAAACAGGGGCTTGTTCCTCGAGCAAACATGGCGCCACATTCTGATCATGCCCCTCACAACGCGCAGGTTTTCGAGATTCAGCAGCGTTTGCCAAAGGCTCATGGTTTCGACACCCGCAATCTTTGAAGCTAAATGCAAGACGCCACGACAAATGCAGCTTGCCCGTGCTTTTTTGTCGCTATTATTTCCGAGACAATAGCCATCTAGAATAGTCCCCGGCCGATCCCTTAAGCCCGAGGAAGTATGCGTGCTCGAAGACGAAACAGATGCCGTTGACGATATCGATCGTCACGTCAGAGGCTGGGACCACGCAAGCACCACGCCTGGATCGTTCTCAATGAACCGGCGTCCGAAAAGTGGCGGGCGCGAAACACCGGGCTAGCTGCCCGGCCAGACCCTACAGTCAACAACGCCGCCCCGTCTTCTCAACCATGCCAAAGAGCCAGTTGACCCCCCTGTCCATCATTGCCGCCTTGGTCGCGACGGCAAGAATCTGATCGCACGGCCGTGCTAAAGGAATCTCGGCAATCTCAAGGTCGAGCCGCCCTGCATGTGTCTCCGCCAGACGTCGGGGCACTGCAGTCACGAAATCCGTCCCGGACAGCGTCAGTATCGCCTGCATAAAGTTGGGTACAGTCAGAGCAACCCTGCGCGAACGGCCGAGCGCAGTGAGATAATCGTCAAACATGCCGTAACCATCGCCTGTAAGCGATACAACGATATGCTGCATTTCGCAGTACCGATCGAGTGAGGGATCTTTGGGATAGCCATGACCGGCCCTCGTCACAATGACGAAACTCTCTTCGTACAGCATCACCCCTGTGAAACGGGCGGGTACCGACTGAAGCGGCGCGATTGCTACGTCTAGGGTTCCCGCCTCCAGCTCATCGAGCACAGGCTCCCAGGCGGTCTGAAGGCCTCTTGCCCTGTTGGGCGGCAGAAGCTGTCGTACGCCAAGATCGATGTGCGGTGCGGACAACTGAAGCTCATTGAGCAGCGGGGGCAGTAACACCGCTGAAACACCATCTGGTGCGCCAATCGTAAAACGCCGTCGTGATGTGGACGGATCAAAGGCTTCGGCTGTCGAGACAATCTCGCCAATGCGCGCAAGTACGTCCGACACCGGTTCCCGCAACTCGATTGCACGGACTGTAGGCACCACGCCCTTCGGTGTCCTGAGAAACAGCGGATCGTTCAACAACCGCCGCAGCCGCTTCAAACCATGACTGACTGCCGAGGGCGAGAGATTGAGCTTCTCGGCAGCACGGCCGACATGGCGCTCGTCGAAGACGATCGCGAAAAGCACGAGCAGGTTAAGGTCGGTACGGGCTAAATGAGTTTCATTCATCATATCGTTGAAATCATATCATTGGATTCATCATTATTCATCTGAAATGTTGTGACCACGAATTGTGGTCCAGCAACATAGGTAGCTTGAAATGTCCTGGAATGTGAAAACGCCTGCCAGTCTGGAAGCCTTCCTGGAAATCGCATGGCTGGCTGGAGGTCTACCCTTTGCAGAGGCGGATCGCGGAAGGACGGCCCGCAACCATGCAGATCACGCGATTTCAGATCCAGTAACTCCGACCAAGGTTATATCGGGTGAAGCCGTTGTCGAATTCTGGCGTGCAGCAGGCCCAATACTTTGGTTCGCTAAAGACGCCGATTTCGACCGCCGGTTTCGAGAGCGGTTCCTCGATCTGCACGAGGCGGCGGCCCGCGGCGAGCTTTCCGATTGGCTTTCGACACCGACAGGGGCGCTGGCGTTGGTCATTCTCCTCGATCAGTTCCCGCGCAATGCGTTTCGCGGAACCCCGCGCATGTACGAAACGGACCAAATGGCGCGAGAAATTGCCAGCGATGCGATAGTGGCGGGTTACGACGAAGCTATCGAAGCGGAAATGCGCCTGTTCCTGTACCTGCCGTTTGGTCATTCGGAAAGTCTGCCGGACCAGTTGCTATCCGTAGAGCTCGGCAAGCGGCTTGGCCAACCGAACCTTTCACATGCCCGGCGGCATTGCGACATCGTCCAAAGGTTTGGACGCTTTCCGCATCGCAATCCGATTTTGGGGCGCACCATGCGTCCTGAAGAACAGCAATATCTGGATGAAGGCGGTTATCGGGGCTAGCGGGCTGCCCCTTGCCGCCCTGGGAAGTGAGCTGGCGCGAAGCGACAAGCCCGATTCGCGACGCAGCGTCCGTGGGCTTCCACCGACTTGTCGACCTCGTCGCCGCTTCTTATCCCGTCCCAACTCGGTCGCTGCCAGAAAAAAGGCGATGGTCGCCGTAGCGACCATGATCAGCGCTGTCACCAATGTCCAGTGAATTCACAATGGAATACTATTTCACCACTGCCGAAATCGCACGTATGGAGCCGCATTGATCGAAAGCGAAACCGTTGGGATCCCTGGGGCGTTTGATGAAACGAAGCCAACTTCGAAACACGTCCCAAAAAAGGAGCGCCGTACTCTTCTCGATCCCTTTGCCGTCGCGGCGATTCGACTCCTTCTGCTCACGGGCGCTCGAAGCGGCGAAATCCTTAGCCTATCATGGGACCAGATCGATTTTGAACGCCGCTTGATGTTCCTGCCCGACAGCAAGACGGGAAGAAAAGAAATAGTCCTGAACAACGCCGCCATTCTGAAGCGAGGCCGGACACTGGCCGTTCTCGGCGCCAACGGCGTCGCAAGACTAACTCGTCGATGAGTTTCTTCAGAGCTCGTAGATTCAGCATCCATGTGCGGAAAATTGTAGAACTATTCCATCTTGCCCCTTCGTTGTTCTATTTACATTTCGTGTCGTGATTTTCGTCGCTTGGTGGGTGAGCTCACTTATGTCGGCTGATACGAGAGAGCCGGATTGCAAATTATATTCAGTGCCTTACCCCTTCTTTTGTTTCGCGCTGATGGACGAAAAACCCTTCAAAGAAGTGCGCATCATGACGAGCCAACCCGGACAGACCTACAACGTGAAAAAAGCTCGCAGGATTATTTTTTCCCCACGAGCTTTTTCTTGGAACTAGCGTGCCTAATATTAGTCTACTGAGATCACGTCACCCGACCGACGATCCACTGCGACTCTAATATCATTGCCCCTTCGATCAGTGCCACGCACTACAAAGTTTGAGCGAGTCCTTCGAACGTCATCAATCTGACGGACCCCCTCATGGCGCGCGATACGGATAGCCTCCCGCTCTCCTATACCAACGTCCCGACGCATTCCATCTCTCGGCACTATCCGGTCTTGTTGCTGGTGCATCCTTACGCCGTTCGGTCCGATCTCAACGCTCTGGGCAAAAGACGGTGCCGCCGCTGCCAGAGCGAGCATTGCAGTCGCACCGATGATCACAAATTTCTTAAACATAAATTTCTCCGCAAATGGTGGGTTGAAATGACCATTCGGATTTTAACGTGCCACGACCATTAACGTTCCGGTCTAAAGAATAGTCTGAGGGCCAAATGGCCAAGCAGGATCCGGTTGCAGTGGACAGACCTACTCAGAAGTGGCGCAGGGGGCAAGCCACGGCGCAGGGCGTAATGAAAAAAGGCCCCACCATCCCGAAGGACGGTGGGGCACGATAATTTTCTTGGGTAGAGTAGAGGCTCATCCTGGCGGAGGAACTCTCCGGTCGCGCTCGATGCGCTCAAGCCTGTCCAGAACTTGCACGTGCAAATCACGCTGACCGAAGAATCCTGATTGCGTCTGTTTGATCTCGTCGATCTGTCGTTGGATGTTCTGGTTCGATGCCATCCGGGATTCGCGTTCGTTTGAAATCTGCTGGTCGTAGGATAGCCAAACGCGCTCATGCTCTTTCCGGGGCACTTGATCCTCTTGCAGAGATTTGACCGACGCTTAAATACGGGCCCTGTCTTCGGCTCCCCTCGCCTGTCGCCAGTCCATTTCCTGCCGCGATACCATTCGCTCAGTGATGGTCAGCACTGATGCCTTTAAATCGGTCGTAGCGGTGTTGATGGGCCAATAGGCTGCGCCGGCGGCGCCTGGACCATGACGGTAAACTGCGCCACGCATCATTCAAGGGGATGCGTGAGGCCGCTGACCATGTCGAGGTTTTTGAGCTGGAGGAATTGAAGGCTGGGAATTGACGCTTTTATTTTCTGAGGAACATTCCCGCTCGCCTAGTGTTGTTAGCTGGTTGAGGGGGGCTTGGCACTCTTCAGCAAGGGGCTCGGTGTCGGACGGTTACCACGATATCGGGCCTCATCTTTTGTTAACCATACAGGCGCAGGCTCAAAGGGCTGATGGTCCTCATTTCTATCGGCAACCCGACCTGCCTAAGTAGTGCGTACACGGCAGGTCGGGAACTCAGCTCCCGCAAAAATGGAACGTTCAGCGCAATGGCTAGTTATCGTTTTGCTGGTTAGTCCTTCTGACCAGCGGAGACTCGGCCTCAATGATCTCTTCGGTTCTAGGGTGCCGAGTCTCTCTTGTTGGATACCACTGCCAACTCCTTCAACCTAAGGAACAATCTAATGGCTGTTCCCTTATCGAGCTGATGAAGGGAGGAATTCTGTGACAGCGGCTGCTTACGATCTTCTTTGGGTCACACTTCCAATTCTCGTCCTGGCGCTGGCCGCCTCGATACCTGGGAACGAGCCGCCTGCTTTTAGCCTGAGAGTGGTATTGGTTTTGAGCGTACCTAGTTCATTCCCGTACTGGTCAATAATCTCGTTACTGCTATCACCGACCAACGCACTGCTTCTGGCGGGTGAAAGGGAGAATTTCCAACAGGTTTGCGATCTCCCGAGGCGTCAGTTTCGGATTGTTTGTCCTTAAACTGGACACGTAATCGGTGAGCCTAGTCGCATTATCGCGCTTATCCCGTTTCGGTCTGTATCTTTTCCGAGGCTCGTTCATTGCCGTTCCAGTTTTTGAGACTTGGACGCTAGTTGAGTCGCCAAGGCGGAGCAAACTCGTTTTCGGCAGCGATACCCAGGGTTGCCGTCGGTAAATGGTTGCTACCAAATCCTATCGCATGCGATAGGTCGAGGCTCACGCATCTTTGAACATCGCCAGCCGGAGCGTGGAACGCCAATGGGCAAGTCCTTCCGATGGCACAAGAGCAAGCCGCGGCACCGCGGCAGGGTCTCATTTCCCTGGTCGCTGGTTGCCTCACCATTCATGACGGTTCAAATTGTTGCGATGTCATTGACTCTCTCTGTCTATTGGCGGACTATTCAAAGGTCGTCAGGCATTCATGGCCACTGGCGCTTGAGAGATGGAACGTGCTCCCGCCTATAATGGGGTGCAAGCATGACTTTTCAACCACTCACATCCGTTACCGAAGACGTGTATGGCCAAGAGGACTGGCGCGTGATGTCCGACGCCTACGAAAGGGCAGCTGCAATGCTAGGACGTTCACCTTCGACCGATCCGCACGCGCAACGCCTGGCGCGGGAAGTCATGCGCCTCTTTGACAGTGGCAAACGCGATATCCAACTGATCACCTCGATGGCAGTCATCAATGAGCAGACTATCGGGTCTGAAACCGAACAAGGGCGTCGCCGCCACAGCTCACATCTATCGCATTGCTCTGCCAGATACTGACCGCTGCAAAACCTGCCCTGCTATCCTCGTTGGAAAGAAAGCTCTCTCCGGATCCGAGCGCCATCCAGACAGCCAAGGAAGCCGGCAATTACGTGGATGAGCCCGAACGTCGACCGCCTACCGGCAAGTCATTCCGGTGGCACAAGAGCAAAACAGAGACGCATGGCCTAGGGAACCAAAGTCATCGTTTGTATGTTGATAACCCAGTTGCTCTGGTGGGCAGCCGAGGTCCTGGCGTCGCGCGTGCCGAACATAGCGGCGCCGGGCTCACCTAACGGAGATCAAATAATGCCTCTAGTAACCAATAAAAGAAGGCCTCTCCCATTGGGTGAAACTCAAAATTTCAAGCGGTCTTCGTCTGAAGTTAAGCTCGATAACGCCACCGACATTGCCAAAAGAGCTTTGGAAGAAGAGCGCCGCCGAGTGAAAGAGAAGACGGAGCGCCTCCGCAAAGCACGTCTTGATGCTGAATCCAGATCCAGACGCTGAGTTCCAGAAGGTCACGAAGCTCGGCATCGATTACGGTCAGGTACCTCGCCGTCATTTTTCGCAGGCAGACCCCAAGAACATTCGAGCTCCTATAGGGTTGCACTCATCGGAGAGAGGGGGATGACATTCTCCCGCAGGGGCGCGTCTTGTCACCGACAATTAAACCCCGCGTCGGGCCTCACATTCGGTGTTGGGACAGAAAAGGTCGTCGTTGCGTTGCGGTGTCCGAACGTGCTGTTCTCCATGCACGAATGGGATTGAGGAAGCGGACGCCCGAGGGCATCCGCTGTAGTGCTCGCTATTCGCCTGCCCGGCGTTCGGCACTCATTTGCTTCACCTGCTGGACGACCTGCTCGAGATTGTAGCTCGCAGGGTCCTGCATGGGGGGGAAGTCGACGTAGCTTTGAAGTTCCTTCAACCACAGCACCTGGCCGATAGGCAGGAGGTTCCAGTCGTAGATGTAGGCGGTCAAGGGTCCTGCAAGCGTTCCGCCTTGGCCCATAAGAGTCTTTATCTGCTGTCCGACCGAGGTTTCGAACGGATCGCGCTTGATATTGACAACTTGGGTCCAGTGGTAGGGAACCACACCGTTGAGGAAGCCTTCGGGTGAATCGGACACCATCGCGAAATACATCTTCCAGTTCTTATAGCGGACGGCTGAGGGGTCCTTGCCGGAATAATAGAAGAACGTATCGCGAGCGGATTTCTCCGATTTTCCTTCAAGATAGTCACGCTGGTTGACACCATCAAGTGTGGTTTTGACGATCCCCGGATAGGCGCCCTTCTCGATTTCCGCCTTGAGTTCATTACCCTTCGGACCACCGGCTATGTCCACCAGCGTAGGTAGCCAGTCGAGCGAGGCGAAGATGTCGTTCTTCACCGTTCCAGGCTCGATATGGCCGGGCCAGCGTACGACCAAAGGCGCACGCATGCCGCCTTCCCACGTGGTCAGCTTACCGCCTTTGAACGGGGTCGTGCCGCCGTCAGGAAAGGTGATGGTTTCCGCGCCATTGTCGGTGGTGAAGGCGATGATGGTGTTGTCGAGCTGTCCCATCTCCTCCAACTTCTTGAGCACGTAACCGATATTGTCGTCCATCTGCTTCATGCCGGCTTCATTGACGCCCCAGTCCTTGCCGCCGGGTTCGCCTACCATGTTCATATATTTATCCGGCAGCACCGTTGTCACGTGCATGCGGGCCGGGTTGTACCAGACGAAGAACGGCTTGTTGGTCTTCTTCGGGTCATTGCGGTCGAGGAAGTCGATGACGTGGCTCGATATCTCCTCGTCCACCGTCTTCGAGCGTTCCAAGGTCAGCGGGCCTTCATCCTTGCAGGTTTGGTTGGCGGCAGTCCCGTCGGAGGATTTGCAGGCCAGCATCGGACGCGGCGGCGTCAGGCAAGTCGTTTTGGCCGGATCAACTGCAGCCGGGTCTTCTTGGAGCCCGGGGATCGGCGTGTTCTTGCAGGGCGGCGCTACCGTCTGCTCCGTCGGCGTCTTGTTGATGTCGGGGAAGCTTACCCCCTGCATGGCGTCGAGGTGATAAAGATATCCCCAAAACTCGTGAAAACCGTGAGCGGTCGGCAGAGCCTCGGTGTGATCGCCTAAGTGGTTCTTCCCGAACTCGCCGGTGTTGTAGCCGAGATCGCGCAAAAACCACGACAAAGTCGGCGTGCCGGGCTTGAGGTAAGAGGGACTGCCCGGCAGCTGCGGTGGGATCATGCCAGTACGAAGCGGATGCATCCCCGTCAAGAATGCGTTGCGCCCCGCCGTGCAGCTCTGCTCGGCATAATAGGTCGTAAACATCGCACCTTCATTACCGATGCGATCGATGTTGGGCGTTTCCCCGACCATCAGGCCGCGGTGATAAATACCCGGCTGCATCCAGCCGATGTCATCGCCCATGATGAACAGGATGTTGGGCTTGTTTTGCGTGTCCTGCGCCTCGGCGGGTGCGAGCGCACCGCATGACATGGTCCCGGCTACCAAAGCGCCAAGACCGAACTTCAGGATCCTCCCGGTCATTTTTAGCTCCTCCGTTTGACATTAGTATTTATGGTTGATCGAGCACCGCGTGTGGGGCTCGAAATGTGCTTCCCCAGCTGTATGAAACAACGATGTGCGCAATTGCTGATTGAATGTTCGAGGGTACGCAGAGTAATCGCGGGGGTGACATACCGACCGTTCAAACACGACTAAGTATTTTCTTTACGAGTATGGCTGCTACTTTCAAATTATTCTTAGATCCGCTGCGAGTGAAGTACGTAACAGTTACAAAAACGGATGTTTTCGGCAGATCCCTAAAGTTTTAATTATTTCAGGTTCCCGCAGGTACCTATGACGGTGTGGAGCCAATGCCTCGGTTGACCCCGGCGCAATCATTCTCATAGGCGACACAGGCAAACCGTTTTCCTTGCAGCCGATGTCTGTGGAAGGACAGGAGGGCATTAATTTCGCCGGAGCCGTTGCGACCGTTACTTAAAATCCAGCACCCTGATAACAGCCGCATAGGCCGAATGCGCGCTGCAACTTCAATTCGATACAAGCAATAGCAATCCTGCCAGGTTGACAGTCGACTGGCAGCGACGGCGATGGCGTGCTTGCGGAGATGAGTAAGCTCCAGTCTCCATGGCGAACAATGGCGCGGCCAGTGCAAGCTGTTCTGCCCACCGCGGATCTGACTTTACGGTTATTTACTGTAACGTACTTCCAGTCTCATTTCTCCCTATGCGAACGGTGCGATGCAGCAACTTTTGCATGCTGGAGCTCTCAGCGACCAATCCCCATCGTTCAAATTGAGGAACAGTATGCAGCTCAAAATGGCAGGCCTTACCCTCGCGATGCTGCTTAGCGTCGTCTCAACGTCGCAAGCCCAATTGTCGCGTTATGATGATCTTTCTAAAATACCGCTGACCGAGGGTTATCTCTCGAAGCAAGACACCGCAACGCTTAAGGACGAGTTGCTCTTTCAGCGCGCGGTTCAGAGCTACCTGTGGGCACAGCCCGCGTTGAACATCTTTGCGATGAAGGAAGGGTCGGAAAAACTCTTCGGCAAAGGCTACAATGTGTTGCCCGTCTGGAAGGAGCGCTTGAACGCTAACACGCAGGTGACGACGCCCAACTCCGATGTGATCTATGCCATGGGCTATCTCGACCTCGGCAAGGATGGGCCGATAGTGCTTGAAGTGCCGCCAGGCCTGCAGGGCATCCTCGACGATTTCTTCCAACGGCCGATCTGCAACCCCGAACCGACAGGAGAAAAAACCTGGTATCCGGAGCCCTATTCCAAGGATATCTGGTGCGGCGACGTTGGGCTGCCTGGACCGGACATGGGAAAGGGCGCGAACTATCTCGTCATTCCTCCGGACTACGCAGGTGAAATCCCGAAGGGCTACATCGTCTACAAGTCCCGTACCTATAACGTCTTCGTCTTCTGGCGTGCCTTCTTCAAGGACCCGAAAGACCTGAGCGGTCCGGTTGATCTTGTCACCAAGACCAAAATCTATCCGCTCGGCAAGAAGGATAGCGCCAAGCCGATGGAATTCCCGGATGGCTCCAAGGCTGCACCCAATATGCTTTACCCGACGGATGGGAGCGCCTTCGATATGCTCTCGCGCTTCATCGATAGCGAGTATGTTGACCCAACCGATGCGGATATGCGGGGCATGCTTGCCAGCATCGGCATTATCAAGGGGTAGCCTTTCTCACCCGACGCTCATACCCGTGACATCCTCGAGAAGGCCGGGAAAACCGCTTTCCGCATTGGCCGGGCGATTGCCTATGACCCGCAGCCGATCGTGCCTAACACCCGCTGGTACAAGGACCGTCAATGGGTGAACCCGTTCCCTGCGAACACAGAGTTCACCGGTCCTTCGTTCAAGTATCTTGATCTGCGCACCGGGTTCTTTGCACTAGCCTATTCCGCAAGCCCGGCAATGGCGGTCAATATGGCTGGCATGGGCGCAAAATACCCGGTGGCCTTCACCGATGCGGATGGTGATCCGCTGTCGGGCGGCAAAGCCTACAAGCTCAAGCTGCCGAAGGAAATTCCCGCTGGTATCTTCTGGTCCGTGACAGTCTATCGGCCCGAAACCGCTGCAGGCCTTGCCAACGGCCAGGCATTTCCCTCCCTCAACGCGATGGACAAACCCGAAGCCAACGCTGACGGCTCGATCGACATCTATTTCGGACCGGAAGAGCCGAAGGTGCGCGCAAGAAACTGGCTGAAAACCAATCCCGGTGAAGGCTTCTTCGCCATTTTGCGCCTCTATGGCCCTAAGCAGCCGTTCTTCGACCAGACCTGGAAACCGAGTGATCTCGAGAAGGTCAGGTGATCTCAGTTGGACCGTTGCGAGAATATTGCGCAGCGTATGCTCTATCAGCATAAATGAGGGGCGGCTCTGTTGGGCCGTCCTCTTACGGTTCAGTGGCGGTGAGCACCACTATTTTACTCGTTCGACCTTTGGTGGCAACCAAGTGCCATCAAGAACCGCCTGCTTGGGCCAATAGGTTCGGATATAGAGGGAAAATACGTCCGAAGGCGCTGGCACCCAGTTTGATTCCCTTTCCGGGCCAGGCGAGGCGTGCTGGAAATACAGAGTTAGCGACCCGTCCGCATTGTACTTTAAGGCTTTGTTCTTTGTTCCCAGCGAGAAGCGATTGAGTTTGTTGGGCTCAAAGAGGTGTTCCTTGTTGTAGAGCGTAAGCGACCAAAATCCATCCACGGGTGGCAGCTCGCCCTTCGCAAAAGTCACCGTGTAAGCGTTCTTTCCTGTCAGTCGCTTCTTGTCGGCGTCGAAGTCAGTATAGATGTAGCGGGTTTCCTCGGGAGCATTGTCATACATGTTCGACCGCGCGGTCGCCGCGCGTGATAGATAGTCGTATCCCCATCTCGCACCGTTCGAAGGTGACGACCAGCCATTTCCGAGCGGAATCCCGTTGTTACGGAAATCGAAGAGCGGCTTGATCAGTTCGTCCTCGGATTTGACCGCAGTGTCCACCAGCATCTTTTTGATCGCAGGATCACGCCCGGACGCTTCAAGTAAAGTGTTGAACGTCGAATAGAGCGCTTCTTCGCCGGGAAGCGGTGGCACATCCTTGAGGATGATCGCAAGCTCCTCGAAGAACTTGTCCGGCATCACCCATTTTGTTTCGCCTGCACTTCTCTCGGCAGGTGATGGATAAGTATTGAATTTGGTCCAATCCCGCGACTTCATTTTTCCATCGTACTCGGAGACTGGATAAACCATCATTTGGCTGATCAGCGGTTGCACCGCCTTTTTGTCTTCCGGAGTGTCATCCTGGAAAACCCGAGGGAACATTGCTGTCAAATCCGTCGGAGATCGAATGACTGCATTGACGCCAGCTGGTGTCTCACCTTTCCAGCCGGGGCCAACGACGAGATAGAAGCCGGGCTTAGTGTTGTACTGCTTGCCGAGCTGCGCAAAGGTGTTGGTACGCGCGTCGAGCAACTGGTAGGTATAGAATCGGTCCCCGAAGTCCGGCACCTGGACGATGACCGGATGGGTATTCACACGCTGGTAGCCAGCGCCGTAGACCGTGTCCTGGTTGGGGCACGTAACGAAGTGCTCGGCCGAGTCGATGTAGTCCGTCAGCATCGACACATAACCCGACGGCGCAGCCGGAATGACACCCTCGATACGACCTGGTTCTGGGAGCTTCGCCACGGCCAGTGAACGGTTTAAATTGTCTACCAGCGGCCAACCCCAAAGGTAGGCAAGCCGCGCAACGGCCTCAACGTACTCTTTGGTTATGATGGTTCCCGAAGGAACACCGGCGATATCAGCAGGCGTCGTTGGCATCTTCACCTGTTGTGCAAAAGCGGCTCCGTGTACTAGGGCGAGAGCGGTGATCGCGATCATGCACCGGGGTGTCATCTTCATAGCAAGCTCCTTTAGTCGAGAGCCCGAGGTAAAGGCGCGGCAAACGTAAATTGAAGTACGTTACTGTTAATGATCGCAATTTCAGGCGGGAAACCATGGTACCGACGGGTGGCTACCGAGGGTCCGACTGTTTATTGTTTTTGCTGGATTTTATCGATTTTTTCGAATGCCATGTGGCGCAAAATGTGGAACGAAATGTGGCGCAATGTGCTGACCGATTCCATGAGCTAGGAGCGCATCCTAGGTTGCCGTTGCCGCGCCAGCGACCCCGCCATTTGTAGGCTCGCAAATAAAACCGTCAACGCTATGTCTTTTGGCGGACAAAAAGCGGAACGTTTGTCGTGACAGCGGGTTGGGGTTCCGAGGGACGAAACCCATGAACGAGCGCAGGGATGAGAAAGAGAGCAAAGTCACTGCCGACGGGCTGCGGCAGGCCTCTAGGCACGACGGATTTAGGAACCACATCGTTGACGCATATCGACCGCCAACAACAAATGTGGGCGACCAGTTTGACGAGCTTCTGAAGAGACTTGATGCGGCCGAGAACGAGCAACGAAAGCCCGTGGGTTAGACTTCCGGCGTGACAGGCCGATAGATTGCGTTTTTAAATCAACAGACGTTTCAAGTTCCAATCGAAACAACGGGCGGCAAAAGCAGCAAAAGTTGAAACCGCTGTTGACAACGATTCTGCGCTATTGAGCGGCTGCTTCTGGCCCAACCGGTCATCGGCTCGTCGCAAACATTCGCCGCGAAACTCCAACTTTTACGACCGAGTTCCGCGACGAGAATCCTCAAACCTTTCAGAGAAAACTGGTGATTCGCAAAAGTCGGTATTTATTCAACAGCTTTGGGTCGGCCAGCGCTCATCAGCTCGATGAGCCTTTCGAGACGAGTCGCGACGTCACTGGTTTCCAAGAGTTGCTGCTTCTGTTCGATACTGGTCGATAGCAACGGGGCGACTGTGTCGGCTAACAGGCTCGGATTTCCGATCGAAGGTAGGCCGAACCTGACTTTGGATCCCGGTGGAAGTGCAGAAAAATCGACCCCGGCGTAGATCTGGTACGCATCGATAACCGCACTCGAAAGAGCGGCAGCCTCCGTCGATTGGCCGCGTTCGTCGTCAATCGGCGTAACCTCCGCTGCCAGGACCCCATCATCGGTCAGGCGGGCGAGGCCTGTTCGCTGAAGCCCGCGTACGGTAACCTTGAGAGTCCCGTCCACCTGTGTCTGGCGATCTATCACGTTTGCTATGACCCCCACCGCATGGAGGTCTTCGAGAGTGCCGGGATGATCGTAGCCGCCATTTCTCTGGGCAACAACGAGAACGCGCTGATCGCTGACAATAGCGCGTTCCACGGCCTGGCGGGTTTTTTCGCGCGCCACGAAAATCCGCGAGATCATGTGCGGAAACAGTACCAGATCCCGCATAGGAACGATGGGGATGCCAGCTTCGGCTGGAATATACGTCGTAGCTCCCACCGAGGTAGCAGATAACTGGGTCGCCTGGATCCTTGCTGCCAATACGTTCCAGTGTCGAAAACCAAGAATTCGAGCAACGAGCTCCAGGCTCTCACTGTTAGTAAAGGCGACAGATTTGGCATGAAGCGCTTCACGTAGCGTTTGCGCCATAGCTTTGGCATCGCGGAAATCGCGCATGAGATGATCCTTTGCATAAACGAACAAAAACCGTCAGGGGCTTGCGTTGCTGACCCGTTCGTTCGGGCAAAGGGAGCCATAAGCGATACGTTCACCGTACCCCGATGGGGCGCAAGCAGTAGGTCGTATCCACCGAGGACCAATGTGCGCAGAAGGTTTGTAGCCTGTCAATCTTGGGATGGGCGAGATTCCGTTTTGGGGTCGGAAGCCGCCGCTCCCCTGTCGCGCAAGTCGAGACTTAAACGACACATGTTTTCCCGACTATTGCGGCATGGTTGAATACGGAGTTCTGCGAGAGCTGCAATGACGGTCCGAGTCATCAGAACAAAATGACAGCATTCCCATTTCGTCAAGGACGAAGATGCGGCAATCACGCCCTCGAAGACAGGGCTTCAAAGAGGTGAATCGTTTCGGCCGATTGACTCCTTTGGTCCGCAAGCAGACAGTAGAAAGAGTTGCCATCAATTTATGACACGCTGGCGTTGAGGAAGTGGCTCAAGACGTGTCCTTAAGGCCAAGCCCGTTACAGAGAAACTGCCCTGGAGCCTCCTGGCGAGGGGTTCGCATGGATAGATCCGTCGCAGCAAACAAACAAGGTGCAATGAGCACAAAGGGGAACATTCATGCGAAACTTCCTGACACTCATCGCGGCAACATCAATAACAATTTCGTCTGCGATGGCAGCTAACGCACAAAGCCAAAATCCCCTCCCCAAGGCAAGCGATGTGCTCGTCCGGTATGGGAAGGACATCGAAGGCTGGACCATCTACACAAATAAAACGCGCGGAGATTGTTTGATCGTGCGCGACTTTGGCCAGGGTTCGGTGCAAATGGGCGTTACCGCAAATCAGGAGGTCGGGTATCTCGGCGTGTTCACAAAGGCGGATATCGGCCTTAAGAACGGGAACACGACGGACATCTTCGTCGCACTCGACCACAATCTTTATAAGGGTGTGGCTACCAGCACGAGCGGCGAACTCAAAGGCGGACTTTCTGGCGGTTACATCCTGACCGACGACCCGAAGTTCAAGCGAGACGTGGCAAAGAAATATGAAATGACCGTGTTTCCCGAAACCAAGGGGACCTTCGTCGTCGATCTGAAGGGAACTTTTAAGGCAATGGCAGCGGGGAAAAAGTGTCTAAAGCATTGACAGCGCACCCCAAAGCGGCTGGTGCACTAGACCTTTCCAAGCAACGAGCAGGGGGACGCATCTGACATCGATGGCGATTGCGATTATTTGTCAGGTTTTGTCAGCTCGGCTTCATCAGTATCGACTACGAAAACCGCGAGAATCTTCGCAGGTTCGCTTTTACTGGCGTTCGCGCTGACCCGATGGTGATCGCCCGGAACTTCAATCCAGTTTTCACCAGTATTGTAAACTATGACCTTGCCATCGTTGATCTGGCTTTTGATGCGCCCCTGGATGACGGTAGCGTAGATAAAGGCGCTCTTGGCGTGAGTGTGCGACGGATTAGACCCACCGGGACCATATTCAACCAACACGCCGCGCATGCTCTTACCGGGCACATTCGGAAGCTTTTGATCGAAGACCACCGTAACTTTGGCATTGTGTGGTTTGTCAGCCGCTGCCGCGGGTAAAGCAATCAGTGCCGCGCATATACAAACACTCTTGAGCATTCGCATGGAGTTTCTCCTTTTCATCATATCGTATGCGGGACCATATCGGAAGAGCATGGAAGGAAATATCCATACCCAAGTCTAGAATACCACATGCTTCGGTAGTATACAGAGTCAGTATTTATCTAATCGCTGCTGCTTAAAATCGTTGTGACTAGCTTCCTAGTGTAATCAAAATTACCTATGGGAAGTTACGGAACTTAGCCTCGTCGTGCACCATTAAAGGCCAATGGCAAAAAGCTCCATCCGCAAACTGCAGACGATCGGCCTTCTGTCCGATCTCGATGCACCACTCAGAGCCAAGCAACCAAGCCGCGGGATAAGCGACAGCCGCAGCTTGCGCTTGATCCAATGCCGGCGAGAATTGAACCTGCTCTTGCCCTGTTGGTGAAGAAACCGCCG
Organism: Phyllobacterium sp. 1468; assembly: GCF_031455525.1. Classification (NCBI taxonomy): domain Bacteria; kingdom Pseudomonadati; phylum Pseudomonadota; class Alphaproteobacteria; order Hyphomicrobiales; family Phyllobacteriaceae; genus Phyllobacterium; species Phyllobacterium sp. 1468. The sequence continues at coordinate 95,854 of NZ_JAVDSX010000009.1, forward strand.
AGCGGAAACAACTGGGCATATGAAGTGAAATGGGACGGTTATCGCCTTGCTGTCCATGTGGAGCCGCGTCGAGTTCGCATCATCACCCGCGGGGGCCACGATTGGACATCCTATTTTCCAGCAATTGCCGCGGCAGCTAAAGAGCTCGGCCCTGCTACCATGATCCTCGATGGTGAGGCGGTTGTGCTTGACGAAAAGCGCCTACCAAACTTCGGATTATTGCAACAGGCCCTTGGCGGCCGGCGTGCAACGCGGGCAGCACGCGAGGCGATCCTCTATGCATTCGATCTACTGTACTTTGACGGCCATGTCGGATGCGATGATAAAGCTCGTTCACGCGATGGCGAGCGAAATTAGATCGATATGGGATATTTTTATCTGCTATGATCTAAACGGGTTTCGCCTAATCATTACACTCCATTAGATTGCAAACGCTATGACGACTATTTCATCCGACATGATTTCTATCAATTGGAACTTGTACGCTTTAGCGGTAATCGCCGTCATTGTAGGGATCTGGTTATTTTTTATATTGCGGCGACGGATGCGATGACACCGCTTGCCACCATGAGGCACTCCGGAGCGTACCATGACTGAAGATGACAGGCGGCTCATGACGGAGATTTCCGCACAGGCCGATATCGCTTATCAGTCCCGTCCCAAGAGAACGAATTCTATGGCCCTTGCCAAAGCACTCGGTACAGACTTTCCTCATCGAAAAATTGAGGAAATTCATCGGAAAATCGGCATTGTGTGGAGGCTAAGAGGATTACTTTGTTGCGACCAATAAAAACACGAAGTGCATAATGATGACCTGGCCCGCCCGGAGGAAGCTTCATGAATATCGATATTTGCCCTATCTCAGGTGATCCAGTCGCATCTTTGCTGAGAACCGGGGATTACATCGAGTTCGACCGCCCAACTTGCAGACGTTTTCGTATCCAGCAGTGGAATCCATGACCGAATTGTCTCGTCAAGAAAAAGAGGCTCCTCTAAGTAAAGCCAAAAGGGACGCCCAGGGCGGTGACGGCATACCCTTTATCAGAGAGGTATGAAACTGTGTAGCCAATCGAGGGCCGCTCGCGATGAATGACAAACTCGAACGGCGCAAATACAAAACACCATGGTGGTTGAAGGTCTGCATCTTCGTCGGCGGCGTTGCCATCGCGCTGATCATAGCAAGCATCCTAACCCGGTTGTGAGGGCACGTCTGCGACTGCTCGGCAGCAACACGAGGGTGTGCAGAACGCTCCATTGTACTCCACTTATTGCACCGCCAGAGAATGAGCCTGTGGTAGGTAAGCCAACACGGTGGCGCAAAGCTCGGGCTTGGCGTGGGTCCTAGCGCTAATTGTCGACTGGCAGACATCTTTTCGTCTGCGGGCAGACACATGGTTGCAAACTTACAATTTTATAATATTCGTATGCAGGTCAGCGCCTCTTTCATGGGATCTCGAAGATGTCTCAGGAACTGGACCACAAGCTGGACTGCCCGAACTGCAAGGCAATCTACCTTAGAATTCCCGAGGATGTGTGGGGTCACACCCCTATTAACTGCACTAGCTGCGGGGCGTTGGCGGCGTTGTCGGGGGTGTGGTTGGCGGTTTTGTCGGTGCCAATTGGGAACGCAGGTACCAGTCGCCATCGCCAGGGGTGCTTACCCCATTCTTGTTCAGCGTATAGCCACAGGCACCCGCGACGACCGCCTGCTGCCCACTGATCACATAGTCACCCAGCAGCGAAAAGACGCCGCCCGAAGCGCCGCCCACGTCGACGATCTTGATGCCTCCGACCGTCTGTCCGCCGGTCCCACCAAGATTGGTCACCTGCACACTGGTCGTGCCCGCGGTGGCGCCGGTGACGACGAGCCGGTCTGTGGGCGAGGCATCGCCGCCGAGCTCGGACTCGATGACCAGCGTGCCACCATTGCCGGTGTAGTTGCCGTCGATCGTCAGTGTGCCGATCGAGTTGCCAGGCGCAATCGTGCCATCGCTCGTCGTTGTGCCGACCTCGCCAATGCCTTGCAGCCGCCCGCCGGTCTGAACATTCACTGTCCCGCCAAGGATGCCGTTCACTGACAGCTGCCCGCCTTGATCGCAGTGCTGCCGGCGAAGGCGGAATTGTCGGCGGTTATGATCGTCGTGCCGTTACCCATCTGGCTGATCGCGCCAGTGCCCACAATAAGATTGTTGAAGCTGAAAATGTCGGAGCGATTGAAGGCGAGCGTACCGGCACTGGCGGTGGTGAGATTACCGACGACACTGCCGCTGGTGCCGCCATTGCCGAGCTGCAGTGCGCCGTCCAGGATATTCCAATTCGTGGTGGCTGTGCCGGTGCCGGTCAGCGCCCAGGTGCTGGCGCCTGTCTTCTCGAAGGTGTCGAAATTCCGATACTGCGGGCCGATGGCCGACACGTCGAAGATGGCGTCTTCGGTTCCGCCAAGACGGAAGGTATCGTTCGGGCCGACCGCAGCGTTGCCCACAACATTGCCTTCGATTAGCGACCCGGCCTGAAGCTCGAGGCTCAACGACTTTGACGCACCCGACTGTAGCAAGATGGCATTGGCCTGACCCGCCCCAGCGCGAATGATGCCGCTATTTATAAGGTTCCAAGCTGGCGCTGACTGTGTTGTTTACGATAGCTATCGCTCCGGCTCCGCCTTCGATCGTGCCGGTGTTGACGATGGTTCCGGTTCCAATGCGTGGCACCGCCAATATCGACACCATTTCCACCAGACGTCGTGGCGCGCTGTCGCCTCCCTGGATAACGCCATTATTGGTCAGCGACGAATTTGAAAAAATCCGAACACCCGTCTCTCCGGATCCGCCTGCTCCACCAGTGACCGAACCATTGTTGACGGCCGCAGCTGACTGGTTCAGCCAGATCCCGGTCTGTCCAGATGTCGTGCCCGCAGGACCGGCGCTACCAGCAACCAACACGCCGGAAAACGTTATCTGGGAGCCAGATGGAAACGGACCCGAGAGATGAACTGCCCCTCTACTGCCCACGGTTGCCGCGTTATAGATACCCGAAAGTGTAAAACCTTGCGCATCGATCGTGATCGGTTTGGCTGGCGACGGCAAGGTTGTGTTTGCCACCAAAGCTGCTCGTCAACACAATTGTTGCGCTGGCATCTCCATCACCGTTAGCCCTTGTGATGGCATTTCGCAGCTCAGTGTCGTTGCTGACGAGATAAGTGGCGGCCGAGGCTGGTGAACCGAACGAACAGGCTGTCGCTAGCGCCGCAATGCAAACTCCCGCGAGGTGCGCGTTCCGTGTCCCCAAAATCCCATTGCCAATGCCTGTCCCCACCGACCTTGCACCTCATTACTGCGCCCGGAGTTGCAAATTATGAGATCGGTAGGTACATCAATAGGTTGTAGTGCAAAACTTCTTGTTGCTTAAAGACCCTACCATCTGTTGCACCGGAGCAACGAAGGAAGAGCGCCGCTGGTAGTCCGAGCTATCCAGTCCACCAGATGGTGCTTCAGGGCGCATCGGTGACTTTACTACCCTGAGTTGTTAGTCGGCAAATCCCAGAGCAAGCCACCGCGCAGGGCCTATTGCAAAAAGCCGACTCCCCGTCCCGCATGACTGAGAGGCGCGATAGATGGCCAGTCCGTTGGATTTCCCGGCGTGACAGGCCGATAGATTGCCCTTGTAAATCAACAAACGTTTCATATTTCCGCGTACAATAACGGGCGGCAAAAGCGGCAAAAGTTGAAACTCACTCTTTATTTATATGGCCGCTCTATTCTTAAGATGGGGTCAGCTGTTCGCGGCGATCCAACTCCACTCCGGCCGGTCATGAGATGCAACTTGCGACGCCTTGCTGACGTTGGGCGTTAAGTACATCCTAGCCTTGGATTGGAGAGACCTATGGTTCAGAGATGCGAAAGGACGAGACTATCATGGATGACGACGAGGAACTCATGCGCGAAATCAACCGTCAAGCCGACAGGGCCGAGGAGATGCGGCCGGCCCGGATAGACCGTTACGCCTTGGCGGTAACGCTGGCTGGTCGTTTCCAGCAGCATAGCGCGGAGGAAATCGAAAAATTGCTTACCGGTGTGTGGCGGGAGAGACGGCTTGGCTGGCAGGCCACCAAGCCCCGCTAGTCCGAACGTGTTGGAAATGCTCTGTGTGCCCCTAGATGAGCGGACCTGCGCGCCCTCGAAAAGCTTCTGGACCTTTTGGAAGAGGCCGGGAAGAACCAGTCTCGCTCTTAGTCTCACATCCTAGTTAAAAGGTTTGCTATGATCACTGCTATGACCACCCGCTGATGAAAATACAGACTTTAAACTACCGGGGCATTTTATATCTTTGTCGTGCGGGCTTGTCGTTCATGGGCAGAAACCTCAGATTGGATGGTTAGTATCTTCCTGAAGGCAATCCTTACACGATTAGGTGAGGCCCGACGCCGTTGTAACCTTGACGACATCGAGCCCCGCGTCAAAGAATTCGGCAACCTCCGACATTCAACAAACCGCGTTTGGTTGAAAATGTTCCTCAGTATCTCTTGGTAACGATAAACGGTCCTCCCAATGTCAATAGTAATGGAAACATCCGACTATGCCACTTCGAGAAACGCTAAAACGGGCGAAGGAGTGAGCACGGTTGGTCAAACGCGATGTACGGCAACCTGACTAGCGTGGCGCTTTCCCTCGTGATACTCCCTCCACGCCTGTCGGAGGATTTGCACCGAAGATGTAAGGAAGATACCCGCCATGAGTGCCGCAACCGCCAAGTCGGGCCATGCGGTCGACGTGCCCCACACTCCAAAAGCCGCGGCCATCACTACAACGTTACCGATCGCGTCATTGCGAGAGCAGAGCCAGACAGATCGAACATTTGCGTCACCATCTTTATAGGGCCGTAGCAGGAGTACGGAGCCAAGGTTTGCCGCCAGCGCCAGGAAACCGATGACACCCATTACTTCAGCGCTTGGAACTCCGAGGACAAAGACCTGATAGACGGTCGAACCAAAGACCCAGAGAGCCATGACGGAAAGCGAGAGTCCCTTGAACAGGGCGGCTGTTGCGCGGGTGCGCAGGCTTGCCCCGATCACGGCGAGGCTCAACCCGTAGGTGACAGTGTCAGCCAGAAAGTCCAGAGCATCCGCCTTCAACGCCTGCGAACCCGCCAGCTGACCTGCTAGCATCTCCATCAGGAACATCGCACCGTTGATGGCGATCACAGTCCGGAGTATCCGCTTGTAGCGCGGGTTTAGGCCGTCAAAGATTGGCACTCCACCGGAACAGCAAGTGTCTTCAACCTTGTGGAGAGCGGCTGGCTTGTCCACCGGAAAGTCCAACGGCGCCGGTGCGCAAGAAGTGCTCGTTTCGTGATTACAGCAATGTTCAGCCATGCAGTGCCTCCTTTAATGTTGGCACCCTAGTCCCTATAGTGACTAAAGGTTCAAGGGGGTTTTTTCATGGATTTTTCGATTGGCGAACTCGCGCGGCGCACACAGGTAAAGGTGCCAACCATACGTTACTATGAACAGATTGGCCTCTTGGCGCCCCCACCTCGCACGGAAGGGCAGCAAAGGCGCTACGACAAGAAGGGTATAGCGCGACTTGCCTTCATCAGGCATGCGCGTGAGCTCGGCTTCAACATCGAGGCAATCCGTGCGCTTCTCTCGCTGCAGGACAATCCGGATCAATCTTGCAGCGTTGCCGACAGGATTGCATCAGCGCGCCTCGCTGAAGTCGAGGAACGCATTGCAAGCCTCAGCGCCCTGCGAACGGAATTGGAACGGATGATCGAGGAATGCGCCTGTGGCCGAGTCGCTGAATGCTGCGTGATCGAGACCTTGGCAGACAACAGCCACCGGAATGGCCGCTTGGCTGAGAGCTGATCGCATGGCATTGTCCGCATGACAGACGCAGTTGCATATGCGGCCTCTAGCTCGGGCAGCGGAACCATCTATATAGGTGAGCATGTTGACGATTCTGGTTTATGCCGGCGCGGCATCGCAAGATCGCCGGTTGCTTCGCCTTCTGGGAGTGGCTCAGGCACGACATTCGGCCCTTTGGATCATGCCAGGCATGGCCTCGCTGGCGCTGTTTGCCTACCTGCTTACTTTAGTTGACGCCGTTGCAGCCGGACGCGCCTACCTCGGCACTTCAAGCCGCAGAAATGATTCTCACAGATTGGCCGATCGAGGAAAGCGAGATACTGACCGCTGCGAAGCATGCGCTGTTGGCTTGCCTCGAGGGCGACCTCTCCCCCGGATCGGCGCGCTTTGCATTCATCCAGGCGGCCAAGGAAGCCGGCAACTACGTGGATGAGCCCGAACGTGGACCGCCTACCGGCAAGTCATTCCGGTGGCACAAGAGCAAACAGAGACGCATGGCATGACCGAACTTCAATACATTTGGCTCAGTGGGCTTCATGGCGACCCGCTGTTCGACCGAAATCACAGGCTGTGGTTCAACGGCCACGTCATGCGAGCGACAAGGATGGATTAAGTGGGACCAGGTCGGGCCGATACGATGGTCATGGATATTGACCGGGGCCGGCGAAATGGCACTCAAGGAACGAAAAACGGGATCGCGCCTGAGATTGTAAAGCGCGCCGGCCTTTCAGGAAATTAGCAGGCACCCAAAATTCTGGAGATCTTGCCGAATTTCATACCTTGAGGTCTAATGAAATGTCCCGTGCCCACTGGACGGAGGCTCGGCGGATTTATCCCCCATGGATATCGGCACCGCTGAGCCTCATTCAGTCCGGGGCCGGTCCATCATAAGGTCACGGAAAGAACGGAAATGCTTCGGATCAAACACGGAGTTCGAACAACGTTCGGCGACATCCTGTGGGATGAGCCCCTTCCCCCGCTCTATGAGAGCCGTGAAGAGTGCATAGCTGCCATCGAGACTTTTATGGAGGTCTTTGATCATAGCGAAGAGGAACCGGAAAATCACCGATGGTGCGCCTGGAACGATGAAACACTGAATGAATATCACTACTGGTGGATAACTGTGGCCGAGAGGCCGGTCACAGACGAAGACAATGTTGCCTAGCTTGCTTGTGTGTCCGTATTGACGAGCCGGAACGAGGCCGCCGACGGGCACTTTCGCTGGCATACCCTCGTAATAGCCGAGCATGCCGAGGAAGATGCTGAGGGCGCGAAGGATGGCGACGATAACGGCGCTCATCGGCTAGAGTCCCGAGACGCAGAGTTCAGCTTCGCCCAGGCGCTGCTTGTCACCCATCTCGCGACGCAAGACCAGACCATTGACGATGCGACCGCCGGCGGAGTGATTCGAACAAAGGAGAAAAACGCTAACCAGCCAGTCGCAGAAGCGGATAGAATAACTGAGGCGATGGAGGCCTTTGCACGGCTGCTTGACCTGATCTTGTTGATTGGCGCCCTTTCAGATTTTCTTGAGCGATAAGGCGAGCAACGAAGCCAGCTGCGACCGCGAAGAGGGTCAGCACGGCGAACAGGCGTTGCGGGATTGGGAGAAAGCCGTCGAGCAGCGGCAGAGCGGCCTCAAAGCCGGACAGCAGACCGGCGAGCAGCATCAGGCGCATTGACCACGCTTTGCGCAGCACAGAGCGCCAGTCGTCTATGAGACGCATCGTCATTTCCTTTTTGTTGCCATTTTTGAAAAAACTACCGAGTGCCGACTCCCCGTGTCGGCCAAGCCTGTTAGAACTCGACTTCTTTTTCACGCAGGCTGAACGGCCCGATCCGCCGGTCTTGCGTTTTCCGGCAGATTGGGCTTGTCCGTTGGACAGGTAGGGAACTAATCGACCAGTGCTGTCGTTAGAGCCGGTCAGTTAACTCACGATAGCTGACAATGAGCCTGAAGCCGACACACCCTTTCATGACACTTCAGGCAAAGCGCCCGGCCGGCTAGTTTAGCGCTTCTAGTTGGTCGGGCTGCTGCCTACAGCGCCGCGATCAACGCTGCTCTGTTCGTGGTCATTTCCTTTTTGAGGAATGTCGGTATGGTGGCGGCGCTGAGATGCCCACATCGTCAGCAGAAGCCCGGTCTGTCGGTCATTGCGTTTCCGGTAGATCTGGCTTTGCTGCCCCATGGTGCGGGCACGCGCGCCGGTAATCCTAAGGCTTGCCGAAGCAGCAACGTCGCGATCACTACAGCTAATCCGCTCTTGTGATTTGACGCCCTGTATAGAGGTGACCATCATGTCGGCAGTGCCCGGTTTTGTTGGGCAACGAGTCCCGGCCCCCCGAAGGAAGTTCGGTTCCCTTGCCGGGATCGTCATCATCAAACTGTCAGACCTTAGTCTGAGCCTTCGGTCCGTATCCCGCTGCCATTTTGAGAGTATTTTAGGAGCACCTTGGCACCCCCGTGCCTGGCGAGGCCTGCTGAAAGAAGGTATCACTTCTTTTTCACAACAGGCCAACGAGGCTCGAACCTCCGGTAAATTGCGTTCCGGAGGCTCGAGCTTTTTCTTTTGTTAACCATGCAGGCGCAGGCTTCGATTGCTGACCATAGTGCCCACTTCGTCGGCACCCGGCCTACCCTTTGGAGCGCCGAAAGGATCCGTCTCTTGTGCGGCGTGATAGAGCTCATGCTCGACCAATGCGCAGAATTCTGCGTCGCTACAGGACATGGCGTATTCAGCCTCGAAGGTAAGAATGAAATCGGGGACATGACCGAACCATCCCACAATCTGCTCTTCTGCCCGAGCCTTACTCCCATTTACCCATCATTCCCGATGGCTCGCCCTCTTCACACTGTCCAACGATGCGACGGCCCTTGCGGCTGTTGCTTACATTGGTCCAGAGCATACCCATGGAAGCCGACTGCAAATGGAGTGGTGTGGATTGAACAGCTTGCCATCATCTTCGATGAACGTCGCTCTAGCCCACTCGACCAAATTAGCATCCGGAGCAAAGCTCATCCTCGCATCAGCGGCGGTAATGTCTTCAGTTGGAATTGGGCGTGACGCCAACATCTCAATCGATCTCCGCTTGCATTTCGCTATTGGTGAGCGTCCAATAATCTGCGCGACGTATGCGCGGAGGAAATGTAATGACCCACGATAAACAGGCTTCGGGTTGGAAGAACCGCACCTCTGGAAAGGCTGGAGAGACCTATACGGTTGACCATCTTGTGGAAGCGTTTGGTCTTAATAAAGATGACGCAGAACAGTTGATCAACAAATACAACGGTGATTGCGAAAGGATCAACGAATTTATCCGCGCTCGAAAGACGCGTAAGTAAAGCTCTTGTGGCGTTTTGCCGTCAAATTGGCTTAAACCACTTCGTTATCCCACCAGGCTCGATGATACCGTGAAAAAAACGGGCCATGCGTATCACCCGTGGCTTTGGCGCCGATATAAGAACCTCGGTGCTCCTGCCAAATCGCCAGCATAAGACCGTGTTGCTTGTGCGTCACAAGGATGGCATCAGTCATTGCGAGCTCGGGCTCGCCCTTGATCCAACGCATACCGGCTCTCCAAATGGAAACGGCAACCCGAAGGCCACCGCAAGCGCACTACGATGTGCGGCGATATATTGCTTTTCGTCAGAGACTCAGCGCTGCTGTGCTTTAACGCGTTTCAGGGTCTGCAATGCTTATTCAAGAGGGCGACAGCCGCACAACTCGTATCGATCTTATGCTGGCGGCAATACTCTCGTTTGTTGCTGGCACGGTGAATAGTGCCGGCTATTTTGCTTTTGGCTATTTTTCCGCAAATATGACAGGCAATGTATCGCTTCTCTCGGACCATGTTTCGCTTGGGCAGTTTGCTGTCGCCACAGCCTTCGCATCGATTGTCGTGCTGTTTATTTTAGGAGCGTTCGCAGCGTCCCTATTTATCCAGCTCGGCAAAGATAAGAACTGGCGTAGGGTTTATGCACTTACACTCCTGGCAGAAGCATGCTTGCTCCTTGTAGTGGGGGCCTTGGATATTCATGGTTCCGGCCCTTTGATAGGGACTTCAATCGTCGGCATCCTCAGCTTCACGATGGGGATTCAAAACGCCGCCTCTACACGCATATCGACGGGCCGGGTCAGGACGACGCACGTTTCCGGAGTAGCGACCGACATAGGCGTTGGGTTGGCAACGCTATGGAGATCGAATGAAACGAAAGCACGAATTGGTGCGATCCAGCGTTTAAAGCTGCATTCTGCAACAATCGTTGCGTTCCTCTTCGGAGGAATTGTCGGCGTCGTTTCTTACAGGCTGATGCAAGGTGCCATTTTCTGGGCAGCATCCATTCCGTTATTCTTGCTATGTGCGAGATATCTCAAGCGCTGATTCGGATCAAACCGATGATACTTGAGTTATGAGCCCCACAAGATGACTACTTCTCCACGCCGCACAAATCCTATTGTGGGGCGATACTTTGCGGCTTGCCTTGGGTATCTCCGCCTGAGCCAGTTTGTGGCGTCGACTTTTCCGCAGGTGCGTTAGTCGTTGGCTGATCGCCTGTTGGCGGCGTCTGATCGGAAGGTTTGTTCTGGTCAGTCGTAGGGGCATTCTGACCTTGGGTCGCTTGATTGTCAGTGCTTTCGCCAAACATTTCGGCGCCACCCCAGGCCAAGAGTGCAAGCAGCAAACCACCGATTAGAACCCAAAGAACGGGTTTGCCGAGTGGACCCTGTCTCGATTCCCTCGCAGTTTCCTTGACGTTATTGTCTGGTGTGCGCTGATTGACCATTGTTCGTCCTTTCGTTTGAAAGGTGAACCGGTAGAACTGCTTATAGTTCCGCCAGAACTTGGCGAAAGATTTCCATGGCGGGAAACCCTGAAGCTCTTCCCATGCGCCCGGCGAGTGTTCCCTGTCCCTAGGTCCGTTGTCACGCAAATCACATGGCTGGAACTCGCAGGATCGTCTCAGCGACCTTCGTTGGACGACCAATACTAAATTGCCTTAATATCGCGCGGTCCACTTACCACCACCGGGGTAACAACGGTGGAGCACCGTTCTCATAGCCAAATGATTGTGTGCAAGACCAAAGTCTGCCGTTAACGAAGTCAAATCCGGCAACCATGGTTTGCCGGGTTTTCTAATGCTTATTGGCGACTGTTATTTATTGATCGAGGTAACGGCTAAGTTCGTAAGTTTGTTATTGGCTGCTTTTTCTTGGTCAAGAATCTCACTCAGCAGAACATGAGCCTGCTCATTGCCCAGAACTTTCGCCCATTCGCGCAGAGAACCATAACGAGCGATTTCATAATGTTCCACCGCTTGGCAAGCGGCCAATGCCCCGGCTTCCAAGGCAACGCCTTGGGCTTCCGCCAGAATGCCATCCGTCTCTTTCAGGAGACCGTCTGTAGCATCGCATTTTTCGCCTTGCGCCTTTACACCAATGGTCTTGAAAACCTCTTCCAAGGTTTTGATCTGGCCCTTTGTTTCTGCAAGATGATCATTCAAAGTCTGTTTAAGCGCTGGGTTTTTTATCGCGCTGGATACTTTCGGAAGTGCCTTTGCGATAGCATTCTCGGCGTAATAAACATCTTTGAGGGTGTGTTCGAATAGCTCTGCCAGTGTTTTCATGTTGATGCTCCGGGTTCAATTCAGCACTTGAACAACTCTCAGCTAATTTGATCGTTCCGGATTTAATGCAAGACGGGGTGCCGGAGTCAGATACGACCCAGCTGTAACTCGGCCATCGTGATTGGTGCAGGAGCCGGATTGGGAACCGACGTCATGAGCCAAGCGCATAGCTGAATTTGGAGAATAAACCTCCATTTCCTCAAGCTATTGCTCGGGCTGGGTTTGACCGGCGAGTGTTCCCCTCTTACGTTCTAGCGACACGGTTAGATCGCTGTATGCGAGAGGGAAATGGCCATGATTGCAGCTTACATTGATGAGTTCATTATGTTTTGCGCCGGAATATGGATGACAGCTGTAGGCTTTCGCTACCTTTCTTTTCCAACTTCCAACCAAGGTGCTCAGAAGCTCGGCTCGCAAACTTTGTTAACCATTTCAGATGGATGGGACCACTGTTGCTGGTAATTGCTATCGTTCTTGCCATCGCCTCGCCGTCTTAACCCGTTAGCCTCTTTGCCCTGGAATCAACACATGCTCTATCGCGTTGGCACGCGTATCCAATCCACACCGCTCGCTAGTGGCAGGTCATGGCTTCCCCATTGCATTTGGCGGTGATTGTATCGGCGATTGGGTCCCCTGCCGCACAAGCTTTCGTAGTTACGCTAGACGACATGTAGAGTGGAAGGACACATTGGAGATTGGAAACATGGCGCTCAAGCGGATGGACAACGTAGGTATAGTCGTCGAAGACCTCGAAACAACGATTGATTTCTTTAGCGAACTCGGCCTTGAGCTCGAAGGGCGGGCGACGATCGAAGGCAAATGGGCCGGACGTATCACTGGGTTGGGCGATCAGCACGTCGAGATTGCCATGATGCGCACACCGGACGGCCAAAACCGACTCGAGCTCTCTCGCTTCGTCAGGCCGCCCGTCATCTCGGATCATAGGAACGCACCGGTCAACTCTCTCGGCTACCTCCGCGCCATGTTCACTGTAGACGACATAGACGAAACACTTGAGAAGCTTCACACGCGCGGCGCGCAGCTGGTAGGCGAAGTAGTCCAGTACAAGGAAGTGTATCGGCTCTGCTACATCCGTGGACCTGAAGGGCTCCTCATCGGGCTCGCCCAAGAACTCAGCTGAGCGCAATACGAAGACAATTGCGACGAGTGCCAAGAATGCCGCGGCGATTCATGACGGCTTGAACCACTTCGTTATGGTGCCTGGCTCAATGATGCCATGAAAGAACGGAGCGTGAGTATCGCCCGTCGCCTCCACGCCAATGTAGGAACCTGGATGATCCTGCCACGTTACAAGCATCAGGACATGTTCCTTGTAGGAGACAAGGATGGGATCAGCCATCGCCGGCTCGGGTTCACGCTTGGTGCAACGCATCGGGCACCTATTGTTCAGTCGTTCAAGATAGGTATTCGGAAAAGATGAACCTCAAACAGCACTTCGACGCATTCATTGCCGTAGTCAAAGCTTCGATCAAACTCGGAGCGATCGAACCAAAACCCGAAATCGACCGGAGGCAGGGTGTCCCTTACAACAATGGGCTGAGAGACGCTCGCCGCTCAAGAGAAACTGGCGTCAAGCTGGACAATCCCTACCGCGAAAACTCACGTCACTGGAAGCAATGGAACGAAGGCTTCGAGCGGGCTAACAGACATAAACCTGAGGACTAGCGAAACAGCCCACGACATTCCAGGTCAGGCTCGACCTTTGTCTCGGGAACGTCTTCCGGACATTCGTATTTCAATACATTGGTAGCATAAGCCATCAAACTCGCGAGCAAGTTCGAGGTCCATGGAACATCCCGAATTGGAGGGCGTGAAGGGGTATTCGAAGCGTGTTAGCGTGTCGGGAAACCTCGGAGGAACTTCATGCCAAAGTCCAAAGTGTCACCAGATCACGAAGTCATTGCTGCGCACATGTCGGCGGTCACCGTAGCTTTTCAGATGCTCGTGGTATGCCTGCAAGAGAATGGCTCTCTTCGACCCGGCCAATATCCCACTGCCCTCCACGGCTACATGGAAATGGCGAAGGATAAGGCCGATCCAATGACACTCTCCATGCTGGACGATTTACGCCAAGCGCTGTTGAATTAGAAACCCCGCACTAGGCGGGCTGATGCTGTAGGCGACAGGATACCCCAAGGTTTGCAAAAGCATATGTTAAGACGCTGGGAATAAAATCGATGGCCTTGCGAGGACTTAGCACTCATGAAGTTTATAATGGCGGGACAACCGATTCTCGTCAACCTTGGGTTCTGGGCGTGCGTTGCTGTCTTTCTCGTCAGCTTCGTTGGCATGCTTTGCGTTATCTTCCTCATATTGACAAAGACGGAAGCGCTCGCGACTAAGTCGGAAGAAATAGGGCTTTCGTACTGGGTACGAGCTGCCCGCAAGAACAACCGAGCAAGCAGCATCTTCATTGAGCAGCGATTCAAAAATTTGCGCTTCCTGATGTTCGCCTCAATTATCGGCTGTCTGGGCTCTTTCGGTATCCTCTTCGCAATAGGCATCTTTGGGGGGCGAACATAAAACTATCCCCTGTCACCGTTCTGAGCTTACGGTACTAACACCTGCAAACCTTAAATTTTTGTAATGGAGGAACGGCGTTCAACCTCGGGTAGTTTTCATTCGTCACTTCACCAGAGGTAGAAAATGAAAAAGATATTCCTTGCTGCTGCTATCACAATTACGTCTCTAGTGGGATTGAGCGCTCCGTCGCTCGCCGCCAGTACCACTGTTGTCGTCAAGCGTGTCGACCATCACCGTCCCATGGCCCGGCCAATGCACCGTACTAACGACTGTTATGTTGAAACAGTTAAGCACCGCGACCATGGTAGGGTCGTTGTGCATAAAACTCGAGTTTGCCGATAATTCATGTGTTGCCCCGGCACTTAAAACGCCGGGGCCATTGGTTGCGAGGATTTGAGCCTCCGACACTTCTGGTTATGAGCCAGACGAAATGACCCCTTCTTCTCGTGCTCACGCTGATCGCCTCGATTCCGAGAAGCGTGCCGCCTACTTTTGAACGTGAGAGCGGTAGAGCGGCCTCGATGCCGGATAACAGACCGGCGAGCAGCATCAGGCGCATTGACCACGCTTTGCGCAGCATAGAATAGCATCTAGAAGACGTCATTTCCTTTTTGTTGCCATTTTTCTGAAAAACCACCGAGTGCCGACTCCCCGTGTCGGCCAAGCCTGTTAGAACTCGGCTTCTTTTTCAGGCAGGCTGAACGGCCCGATCCGCCGGTCTTGCGTTTTCCGGCAGATCGGGCTTGTCCGTTGGACAGGTAGGGAACTAATCGACCAGTGCTGTCGTTAGAGCCGGTCAGTTAACTCACGATAGCTGACAATGAGCCTGAAGCCGACACACCCTTTCATGACACTTCAGGCAAAGCGCCCGGCCGGCTAGTTTAGCGCTTCTAGTTGGTCGGGCTGCTGCCTACAGCGCCGCGATCAACGCTGCTCTGTAACCAAGCCAAGCCTCACCGGCTGGTAACTTAGCAATCGCCAGGGTCGGACTTTAGTCTGACGGCCTCACAGGTCTTTAGTCCGTACCTCGTTGCCATTTTGAGAGTATTCTAAGAGCGCCGGTGCCGGCAAGGCCCGCTAAAGAGAGTAGCACTTCTTTAACAGCAGGCCCAACGAGGCTCGAACCTCTGGTAATTTGCGTTCCAGAGGCTCGAGCGTTTCCTCGTTGTTAACGCTCCAAGCGCAGGCTTGAATGCTGACTATAGTGCACCCGGCCTGCTTTCATATCGTATATCCGGCAGGTCAGGCATCGGCTTGTTCGCGCAGGGATGTCCACAAGGTCAAACCTCACCAAGACTGCAAAGAGGAACAAAACTTCGCTAAAATAGTTCGTAATCCGTCGGAGAGCGCCGAACTCTTCGGCCGGGGCCTGGCGTCGTTTAGGGTCGTACGACGTCGGCCTCGATCGCGTTGGCGTTAATCAGGCGCCCGCGAAGTCGGGCAGATCGGTACCGAAGACTTCCTGGTACGTATTCGGGATGGGCGGCTCGATTGACTCGCGCCGCTTCCGGCCCAACGCGGCTCGGTGAACCGAATGTTAGGCATATTCCGGATTCCCATGGGTTGGATTGCCCACAACCAAGCTTTGAACCATCCGGCCCTAACATCTGGAGGCAAGCGGAATGTGCCATCCATCCTCGCCGGATTTCAGTCTTGCTTCGGCTCCTTTTTCAACGGCAGCATCAGGCGCAAAGTGAGAAAGGTGAAAAGCGAGATGATGAACGCCACATCATAACTCCTCAAGTCCGACCGCTATACCAATTGCGCCGGTCGACCAGATGCTTGCAGCTGTTGCGGTGCCACGGACAGAATTCTTGAGTTGCAGGATAGCGCCGCCGCCAATAAAGCCTACGCCAGTGATCAGTCCCTCAATAATACGAGCCGTGGCCTCGGGATTGTCGGCCGTAACACTTTCGGTTCCTTGAATCAGACCGCAGCTTGCCAAGGCTACAATGGGAAAGGTGCGCACTCCCGCGCTGCGCTCTTCGCGTTCACGATCCAGACCAATCGGAAAAGCGAAGATATAGGCAACCGCAAGAGCAAACACATGGGGAAAAACCGGCAAGGAATTGAGGTAGTGAAACGTTTCAAGCAATAATTTTCCCCCGAGACGAGCAGTAAGTCTTTATCCTAAACGCTAACGGATCCAACCAGTTCCGCTATCGTTTCGACGCGTGCACGAATGTTACCGAGCCGAGTTGAAGGCTCTCGAGAGACATCCTTTGCGTGAGCGCTCGCTAGTTCCTTGTCACTGCTTCCGTATCTTTTAGAATTTTCAGCGCCCCCAACCGCTCCTATCGTCTCTTTCCGTCGGTCCATGTTTTTATCGTCCTTGTCATGAGACAAAAAAAGAACATAGTCCTAACTCGTCAAAAAAGAAAACGCGAGCGCGACACACTTGCACAGAACCCGAGTTGGAATATCATCAATCCTGTAACCCAAACGTCAGCGCCGATGTGCTATGCCTATACCGAAGCCGCACCACCCAAGGACTCATCCTGAACGCTTTGATTCATGTCAGTTGGCGATTGAGGACAAGTTAATAGAGCTTGTCGGTCATGCATCGGACATGGGTTGGCACAGGGACGAAATTCTGTCGGCCATTATAGAAATAGCCGACAACCTTTCCTTGGCGCGGCGCGACGATATCGCGCTCGCGATAGAAAACCAGTTATCGAAACTGATGAAAAAAAAGGATGGCTGAATTGGCTGACGCCAAAGCCCATCCCGCACACCTCATAGTCGTCGTCGCATTCAGCAGAGCGGATAATGGGCTACTTGTGCCCGCATATGATCCAATGCAATTCGATACCCCGGAAGAGGCCACTCGAATGGCGCGTTATCTCGCGGTAAAATGCGCTGGCGTCCTGGCGTGGATTCGCGATGCTCAGCCCGAGGCGGGAGGCTATGGGTCACCAACGATTTTGTTTCAATCAGGCGACGTACCGGACCTGGAGTAGCCACCAGCGATCAAGATGACGTGGGAAGCAAACATTCAAAACCTCGTCAAGATTGGCGCGGTCAAAATCACCCGGCGCGATAAAGCGGTCATTCGCCAGCGCCTGGTGGATGCTGAGGCATATTTGACGGACGCTCGCATTGTAACCACTACCCAATCCCGCTTCCTGCTAGCCGTTGAAGGCGTCCGCCAGGTAAGTCTTGCGGTCCTCAACCATGCCGGGATCAAAGTGATTCCCAACACCGCCCACAAGGTTGACGTGTCACAGCTGGCCGCGATGATTGCCCAACTTGAAACCGTCGTTCCGGGTGCAGCAAAGACCTTGGGAGACTTCCGGAATATTCGCATACAACGCAAGAGCGTGTCGCCTGCCCCACCAATCTCACTGGAACAGGCGGCCAAGACCGTTGAGCTCTTGCAGCACCTTCTCGCCCGTGCCCGAATTCTGACAAGTGTCGATAAAAACGCTTAGGGAGATAACCAGAGTTCGTAGCGATTGGATGCTACTTGTTGATCGAGGTAACCGCCAAGTTTGTAAGCTTGTTGTTGGCGGCCTTTTCCTGGTCGAGGATTTCACTGAGGAGAACATGCGCCTCTTCATTTCCCAAAACCTTTACCCGTTCACGCAGAGAACCATAGCGGGCAATTTCATAATGTTAGAGGTGTGACCTTCGGTGGGGAACACGGCGGCGACCCCTCGAATGCGTGGCCACGGCTTGCAGGAAAGCCGCGTTCTTGCTGATCTAGCAAGAAGGATTTGAAATGCCTCGCTGGTCGAGATGGGAAAGTGGCCAGACCTCATAGCCTCCTGAAATTCGCGATTGCTCATGCTGCGCCTCAACCATTGGGTGGCGGTTTCCGTCGAGTCGGTTTTCGCGGTGTCATTTGCCACCCTTTGCATGGTGTGAAACAGGCCTGGAACTAGTTCGTTCCATGGCCACGAATTGTCCAGTGAAAGACATTCAGTTGTAGCGGCGAAAATTGAGCGTAAAATTTCCTGTCTGATTTTGGGAGGTAGTCAGACGCACCAACGCCTCGATCACAACCTGGAATGTCCGAAGTGCGGAACGATCTATCTTCGCATCCCGGATGACGTGAAGGACCACACTCTGATTCACTGTAGTTCCTGCGACATGGTTCTTGGCAGATGGAGGGACTTGGAAATAGATTTCTATGCCCAAGGGGGAGGACACGGCGTCTTCGAAATGCATGAAGGCCAAATTATACGCAGGGAGTGATCCAATGCGAATAAGTTTAGAGGACGAACCGGTCAAGAGCCGGAATCGACTGCCTTACCGGCATTACGCCATACTATTTTGTATCGCTGTTGCCTTTGCCAGCGTAGCTTGTTGGATAGTTTGGCTAGAACAAACAGAGCCAATGATTTTTTAAAATTCATGGTGCATAAAAAAATGACTATAAGAGCCAGCTGACCAAGCCGCACGAGAAGCGACAGCCGTAGCTCGCGCTTGCTCCAATGCCGCTCGAATTGAACCTGCCCTCGCTTTCCTGGTGAAAAAAACCGCCAACCGGCGATAACTGGGCCTATGAAGTCAAATGGGATGGCTATCGGCTTGCTGTCCATGTGGAACCACGCCGGGTGAGGATTATCACTCGTGGTGGCCGCGACTGGACATCCTATTTGCCAGCGATTGCCGCCGCGGCAAAAGAGCTCGGCCCTGCTACCATGATCCTCGATGGCGAGGCGGTTGACCGGTCTCGACATCGCAAGAACTTGCCACTGCACGCTTGACGCTTTGAGGGGCCTTGTCGCGCCGAGGACGAGTCAATACGCATGGAATAATGTGGACGCCCTTCCCGTTGCTATCTTATTTTATGATCTAAATTCGAGTAGTCATTCGCTTTCAGTATTACGACCAGCACAGTCGCTATGCATCGCAACATAGATTCATGCGCCGGGCTGAAAAAGCGCCGTTACTAGAAAAGGATAGAATGCAAGGGCAAGCTCCACCGAATGCAAAGCTTACGGCTGATGAAGAGACTTCATTCGGTTCCTTCGTCCTCTATGCCGAGCGGCATCTGTTGCTCAAGGACGGCGAGCCCGTCACGATCGGCTCCCGGGCGCTCGAGATTCTCATCACGTTGACCGAGCGATCGGGCGAGCTTGCAACGAAGGATGAACTGACCGCGAGAGCTTGGCCCAATACCACGGTCGAGGAGTCGAACCTGAGAGCTCAAATTGCATTGCTTCGAAGGGTGCTTGGCGACGATCAAGCCGCTCCCCGGTACATCGCCGCCGTCCCTTCAAGGGGTTACCGT
Source organism: Phyllobacterium sp. 1468 (assembly GCF_031455525.1). Classification (NCBI taxonomy): domain Bacteria; kingdom Pseudomonadati; phylum Pseudomonadota; class Alphaproteobacteria; order Hyphomicrobiales; family Phyllobacteriaceae; genus Phyllobacterium; species Phyllobacterium sp. 1468. Next base: position 115,123 of record NZ_JAVDSX010000009.1, read on the forward strand.
TTCGTTGCTCCTCTCACCCGTTCCCGCGTCGAGAACGAACCCGAGACAACTGCGCCAAACAACCTTCCACGACAGCTGATCCAAGCAATCGGACGTGACGAAGCGATCAAGATCGTCGAAGGACGGTTTAAACGGTCACGGGTGGTGACGATTGTTGGACCTGGCGGCATTGGAAAGACGACCGTCCGCCTTCGAGTGGCGGAACGGTTGTGGTCATCGCATAAGCACGGCCTTTGCTTCGTTGACCTTGCACCGATCACGAATCCTCAACTCGTCCCTTCAATCCTAGCTTTACTGCTTCGCCTCCCGGAGACATCCGGTGACCCGACTTCGACCCTTATTGGACATCTTCGCGAAAAACAGATGTTGCTCATATTCGACAGTTGCGAACTCGTTCTCGAAGCGACTGCCCGCCTCGCGGAAACCCTGCTCCGCCAAGCGCCGGAAATAAGCATCCTGGCGACCAGCCGCGAGGCGCTGCGGGTAGAAGGCGAAAGCGTCTACAGGCTCCCCCCTCTCGACCTGCCACCGTCGGCGGCGGGTCTGACTGCCGCTGACGCGTTGCAGTTCGCTGCAATTCGCCTGTTCGTCGAGAGGGCAACCTCGTTCGCGAGCGAGTACTCTTTCGACGACGACGAAGCGCCCGTCGTCACGCACATATGCCGCCAGCTCGACGGGATCGCTCTAGCCATCGAGCTCGCTGCGGCGCGTGTGGAGGCATTCGGCACGCGCGGAATCGCGGAACTTCTGAACGATAGACTGCGGTTGCTGACAGGTGGACGGCGCACCGCTCTGCCCCGCCATCAAACCTTGGCGGCGATGATCGACTGGAGCTACGGAGCGCTCTCTGAAGGTGAGCGTAAAGTCCTGCGTCGGCTTGCGGTGTTCGCTGGCCATTTCGGGCGGGACGCGGCTGCCGCCATTGCAACCGACCCTAGCGCCCCGGATCGCGATGTACCGGGCCATCTTGCTGACCTTGTCGCCAAATCCCTGGTGGCGGTAGACGCTCAAGGCAAGGTGGCACGATACCGTTTGCTCGACACGACTCGGGCCTTCGTTTTGGACAAAGTTCGAGATGAGGGGGAGCTCAACGCCGCTATGCGCCAACTCGCGGCCTATCTGTGCGAAGTCCTACGGCATTCGCAGGAGGAAGTCGAAGCCTTGTCGAGCGAAGACTGGCTGTCGCGATATGGTATCCACATCAACAACGTGCGCTTCGCTTTGGACTGGGCCTACTCGGATCACGGCGACTCGGAAGTAGGTCTCGGGCTCACTGTCGCCGCCATTCCGATATGGTACCAGCTTTCTCTGGTCGACGAATGCCTGACCGGCGTCCAACGAGCGCTGCGGGGTATCGCCCCCGGAGAGCGAAGAGACCAAAACGCGCGTCAGATTATGCAGCTCTACAGAGCGCTCGGGCTTTCAAAAGCTTTCAAGATCGGGTTTGCGCCACAAGCTACGGCCGCGTTCGCCAAGGCGTTGGAGATATCTGAAGAGCTTGCCGACCTGGACGCTCAAGCGGAAGCTCTCTGGGGCTTGTGGGTCGCACAGGTGGGAATGGGTGAGTACAGGGCGTCGTTGGGAAGCGCCGAACGTTTCGTGGCGGTTGCCGAAAGTGGACTCGATCGCTTCATCGGCGACCGCATGCTCAGCATGACACTCTTTTGCATGGGGGACTTCAGGGGTGCCCGGCGTCATGCCGATCTGATGCTGGCCCATGATGTCTCGACTGAAACCGCCTCCGCAAGCTCGGTCCGTTTCAGGTTGGGCCAGTCAGTTTCGGCACGAATCCAGCCGGCTCAACTCCTGTGGATGCAAGGCTTTCCCGATCAGGCGATCAAGGCGGTCGATACCGCCGTTGAGGCCGCGCGGGGCTCGGGCCACGCAATCTCGTTGTGTGAAACTTTGGCGCGCTGGTCCTGTCCTGTCCTGGTTCACGTCGGAGACTATACGGCGGCAGATCTTGCGATCACCGAGCTGCTTGACCTCGCGACCGCGAATGCGCTCGGCCCATGGGAGGTGTTCGGCCGATGCTGGAAGGCAGCACTTCTGATCGAGCGAGGGCTTCCTGAGCGAGGCGTTTCTCTCCTCCGGAACGGGTTGGCTGAATTGCGCCAGGTAAAACTGTTCAATCTCTACAATGTCCGGTTTCTCGGCTATTTGGCCGAGGGCTTGTCCTCTCTGGGACAACACGGCGAAGCGCGCTCGTTGGTCGAGGCGGCGATCAGCGCCAGCGAAGAGAAAGAGGAGCTCTGGTGCGTCGCGGAACTCCACCGTCTGAGGGGAGATGTGCTTTGGCGAGGCGGCGATGACCTCGAGAGCGTCGAACGATGCTATCGCCACTCGGTCGAGGTGGCGGGGCGGCAGGACGCTCTATCCTGGGAACTCCGAACGACCACCAGTTTGGCACGTTTGGTGCGCGACCGCGGGGACAGCGCTCGGGGGCGTGGCATGTTGGCCGCGGTATATAATCGGTTCACCGAGGGATTCGACACAGCCGACATGGTGGCGGCCAAGGTTCTGTTGGCCGAGATGTCCTGACCTGCCGACATCTCTGTATTTGTCCCATCACAAGATTTCACCACGATTCACTGGCTTGAGAACTAACTGTTCTGCCATCTTCTGCCCGTCGTCGAATAGTCGTCGACACCACATCAAGGGCACGCAGATGAATACGACCGCCACCACGATGGACGCACTCGTCCTGAATGAAACGAACTCGGATTTCGTTCGCACAACCACGGTCTGCCCAGCGCCCACGTCAGGCGAGGTCCTTGTGCGAGTCAAGGCGAGCAGCGTCAATCCGCTCGATCTCAAGATCAAGAGCGGCCAGGCTCCCACGCGCGACATCCCTTACCCGCCATCCTCGGGATGGATGTCGCCGGAGTCGTCGAAGCCGTCGGTCCCGGCGTGACCGCGTTTAAGCCGCAGGACGAGGTCTTCGGCATGACGGGTGGTATCGGCGGTCTCCAAGGCTCGCTCGCGATCTATGTCGCCGTCGACGCCGACTTGCTTGCTCCCAAGCCCGCAAACCTCACCATGCGCGAAGCCGCCGCGTTGCCGTTGGTGTTCATCACCGCCTGGGAAGGCCTTGTTGACCGCGCGCAGGTCCAGGCTCGTCAGAAGGTACTGGTGCTCGGTGCCGGGGGCGTCGGCCACATCGCGATCCAGATAGCTCGGGCTTTCGGAGCCGAGGTCTTCGCAGTGGACAAGGCTTCGAAGCAAAGCCAGATCGAGGAGCTCTGCGCCACGGCTATCGACCGCCATCAGACGACCGTCGAGGAGTATGTGAACGACCATACGGGCGGGCGGGGCTTCGACATCGTCTATGACACCGTAGGCGGGGCCGGGATCGACGCCGCGTTCAACGCTGTGACCCGCTTCGGTCACGTCGTTAGCTGCCTCGGATGGAGCACTCATTCGCTTGGACCGCTCTCGTTCCGAGCCGCAAGCTACTCGGGCGTCTTCACGCTCCTGCCGATCCTGACGGGGGAAGGCCGCGCCCATCACGGGCACATCCTGCGAGAGGCGAAGCGGCTCGCGGAAGCGGGAAAGATTAGCCCTCTCGTCGATTCGCGCCGCTTCAGTTTCGAGACTGTTGCGGAAGCATATGCCGAAATAGAGAACCGGACCGCCAACGGCAAGATCGTAATCGACGTCGCCGACTAGGGCACCTTCAACCCACTAAACAAAGGAAAAGATGTCATGCAATTCGTCAATGTGAAACTGGTCGACGGCGTCTTCACGCCGGAAGAGAAACACGCTTTGGCCAAGGCCTTGACCGATGTCATGGACAAGTTCGAGGGTTCCGAGGCGTTTCGCGAGGTAGTGTGGGTTCTCATCGAAGAACTGCACACCGACGGCTGGCACATCGGCGGCAGGCCGTTCGAAGGGCCCAAGTCTTTGATGACGTCGCTCTCGAAATCCAAGAACGTCGTCGAAATGATCGACGGCACGCCCACCACCCGGAAGGAGTGGGCAGCAGCAGCGCCAGTTCTGGACTGAACACTTCGCAATCTCGACACGGCAAAAGCGAGAGCGCCCGGACCACAAACATCCGGAGCTACCAGTGGAACCGTGTCCGCCCACAGAGGGAGGAGACATGAACACGAGCACAGCCATCACCATGCCCACTGCGACGAGACGGGATGTCCTGATCGGGACCGGAGCCGTCGTCTTCGCCACGACGTTGCCTCTGGGGGCCTTGACGCCACGACATCGTCGAACTCAAACAGAGCAACCATTGAAAACGGGAGTGAGACCATGAGCAGCATCAAGACGAAAGACGGCGCACAGATTTTCTACAAGGACTGGGGTTCGGGGCAACCGATTGTGTTCCACCATGGTTGGCCGCTGAGTGCCGACGACTGGGACAACCAGATGCTGTTTTTCCTCGGGAAGGGTTTCCGCGTCATCGCGCACGACCGAAGGGGCCATGGCCGCTCCAGCCAGACCTCCGAGGGCAACGACATGGATACGTACGCGGCCGACGTCGCGACCCTAACCGAGGATCTCGACCTCCGCGACGCTATTCACATCGGTCATTCAACCGGCGGCGGCGAGGTCACCAGGTACGTCGCCAGGCATGGCAACGGCCGGGTCGCCAAAGCGGTCCTTATTTCCGCGATCCCTCCAGTCATGGTCAAGTCCGCCGATAACCCGGGCGGCGTTCCGATGGAAGTCTTCGACGGCTACCGTGCGGCTTTGGCTGCAAACAGGGCACAGCTTTACCTCGATATCGCGAGCGGGCCGTTCTACGGGTTCAACCGCTCTGGGGCGACCATCTCTCAGGGCACGATCTGCAACTGGTGGCGTCAGGGTATGATGGGCGGCGCAAACGCGCATTACGAATGTATCAAGGTCTTCTCCGAAACCGATTTTACGGAGGATCTGAAGGCCATTACTGTCCCGGTCCTGGTGATGCACGGCAGCGACGACCAAGTCGTCCCTATAGCCGACTCCGCGGTACTCTCCGTGAAGTTGCTCAGGAACGGTGAACTCAAGGTCTATGACGGCTACCCGCACGGGATGTTCACGACGCATGCCGACGTGATCAATGCGGACCTGCTCGCCTTTATCAAGGCTTGACCACTCGGCACTCGGGCAGACTGCAAGGCCTGCCCTTGACCTCCAACTCCAGTTCGAATGCCGCCGGCTCTCCTGAGACCGGCTGCGGAAAGGTATGTCATGAAGTCCGAACACATGCTCTCGCGGCGAGGATTTTGCCTTTGCTGCATCGGCGCGGCGGGCTTTGCCGCCACAGGGGGATGGTTGAGCCCGCGTGAAGCCTACGCCGAGGCGCGGGGTCTGGTGAGCCTCATAAAAGACAGCGCAGCAAAGTCCGTCATCACCACCCACAAACTGAGAAACGGTATCACCATCCTGGAAGGCTCTGGCGGCAACGTCGCGGTACTTGGCGGCAAGGACGGTCTCGTCATGATAGACGCTGGCATCAGCGTCTCCCGCAAGCAGATGACCAAGGCGCTCGCGGAAATCTCGCCCGACCCTGTAACCCACTTGGTCAATACCCACTGGCATTTCGACCACGCAGACGGGAACGCCTGGATCGGCTCCGGCGGAGCCAAAATCATCGCACACGAGAACACGCGGAAATACCTCTCGCAGGTCCAGCGGGTCGAAGATTGGGACTACAATTTCGTTCCGCTGGAGCCAAGTGGCATTCCCAAGCACGTCTTCTCCAAGGAGTATTCGCTCAAGCTCAACGGGGAGTCAGTCACCCTGAAACATTATGGTCCGGCGCATACCGACGGCGACATTTCGGTGATGTTCGGCGAAGCCGATGTACTGCATGTCGGCGACACCTATTGGAACGGCATATATCCCTTCATCGACCATTCGACTGGCGGTAGCATCGACGGGATGATCGCGGCGTCCGAGGCGAACCTGTCCGCCTCGACGGACAAGACCATCATCATTCCGGGTCATGGAAATCCGGTGAGCAACCGCACCGAGTTGCAAGATTTCCGCGACATGCTGGTGGCAATCCGGGAGAATGTCGCGGCGCTCAAACGCGCGGGACGGTCGAGGGACGAGGCCGTTGCGGCCAAGCCGACGGCGGCGTTTGACGCCAAATGGGGCAATTTCGTCATCGATCCCGGCTTCTTCACGCGGCTTGTTTACGAGGGCGTCTAGCGCCCACAGGCCGACCACCGGCTCATTCTTACTGGCGCACACCTCCCCCGAGACTCCCACGCGCCATCGGGACGCCCCTCGGGGCGTCCCGGCACCGATCCGCCGACATAATCAAATCCAGATAGGAGACGACGATGTCCGAATCCAAGAGTGCTCTGTTCATCGATATTCCGGTCGAACTGCAACAGGTCAAATCGGTGCACAGCATCGGTTCCCTTCAGTTCGAAGGCGACCTTCCGCCGCCCTGTTTCATCTACAGCTGATCACCAGGGACATCGCGAACTGGAAAGCGGAATCCGATGTGATCGTGGTCTTTCACACCAATGCAGGTCACGTCACTCTGGACGACGCGGCCTACAACGCCTCGCGTAATATCGCCACTGACAATTCCTACAAGAAGCTTGTCGCCGACCTCATCGACCTCGGCGTCAAGGTCGAACTCTGCGGGGCGACAGCGAAGGTTAACGGCTGGGGAACGCCGATCTTCTGCCCCACATCAAGATTAATCTGGATGCCATGGCTCGTACGATACAGCTCGTTCAGCATGGTTTCGTCAAGATCACGGAGTGACCTCGATCCGGTCACGACTATAGGGCCAAGGAGGCCGTCATGCTTCAATTGCCATTCGGATTCCATTCTACTGCTTCCGATGTTCTGAAAGGCGTTGACCTGCGCGGGAAGACGATGATCGTGACCGGTGGCGCAAGCGGCATCGGTATCGAGACATCTTCGGCGCTCGCCGCCGCAGGGGCGTCCGTCGTCATCGCCGCCCGCCGAACGCAAGCTGCCGAAGAAGTCGCAGCAGACCTTCGCATGAGGAGTGTCAATCCCAGCATTCAGGTCAGGCAACTCGATCTGGCGGACGTCCACTCCGTAAGCCGTTTCGTAGACGAATGGGAAGGCCCGATCCACGCGCTCGTCAACAATGCAGGGCATCATGGCGTTGCCGTACCTGCGACGCTCTTCCCAAGGATGGGAGATGCAGTTCGCGACCAACTTCCTGGGGCATTTTGCCTTGACCTTCGGCCTCCCCCGATTCCTCGCCATAGCCAACGGCGCGCGCGTCGTGTCCGTGAGTTCGAGCGGAAGCCTTTTCGGCCCGGTGTTCTGGGACGATCCCGCACTTCCACTTCATCCCCCGCCATCGCCTTGCTAAAGTCGCATATTCAATTTAAGATATTCGCATATTCGAAATACACCCGCGGAGAACGAAAAATGTCTCTCTACATTCGCGATAATGAAGTGGATGCTCTGGCAGTAAAGGTTCAGCGGCTAACAAAGGCCCCAAACAAAACCGAGGCCGTTAGACGCGCCTTGCAGAACGAACTGGCTCGCGCCCAAGAGGCTGTACCACTAAAAGACCGCATCAAAATGATCCAGGACGATGTTAAGGCGAGGATGGGACCGAACAAGCCCGACTTCGACATGAAAAAATACACCGATGAAATGTGGGGCGTTTAATGTTCTTAGACGCCTCCGCAATTGTAGCGATTTGCGCGGATGAGGAAGATGCAGGTTATCTCATTGCAAAAATCGAGATGGCAAAAAAGCCCATCTACTTTTCCTCCCTTTCCATGTTTGAAGCGGTCGTAAGTCTCGCTCGAATTGTTTCAATCTCGATTCATGGCGACCAAGAGCCAACGTCGCCGTCCATGATTGATCAGGCGCAGCAGGATGTTGAACGATTTTTGGAAACGATCGGTGCCAAGGAAATGTCAGTAAACGGAACCATGTATCGCAGCGCAATTCTGGCCGCACGGACATTTGGCCGCTTCGTCGCCCACCCCGCTCGGCTGAATTTTGGCGATTGCTTTTCCTATGCCTGTGCGAAGGATTATCGGCTACCATTGCTCTTCAAGGGCAACGACTTTTCACATACCGACGTCGAGGCGGCGTAAGGACAGGGGCGACAGTTCCCTCGCCGCCGTCCCAAACCCTTCCGCCTCTACCTGTCTTGGAAAACGCATGCTATCGGACATATTGGTCTGGCCTGGCGGATGCTCAATGATCGTAGCGAGGCGGAAGACGTGGCGCAGGAATCTGCGCTAACAGATCGCTGTGATGACCACCTCCGACATTCGCGTGCGCGCCAATCGGTGCTGTGGCAGTCTTTGCACCGGAATTTAAGGCTGATTTCACGGCCATGGCCGAACATCTCGGCAAGGCTGTCAGCGGTGAGGCTGCAGCCTTGTCATATTTCCTGCAGCGGGATCGCACCAGCATCCCATGCCATGTAGCCTGCCCCAATGTTTTCATTGTCCTCGTCATAAGAACAAAATGGGAACATAGGGTTAAGCCGTCAAGTGAGAGGACTGATTCTTTTTTGGAACATTCCCGCAACTACATAGTTCGGCTGACATCGAGAGCATCTCTCTCGAAGAGGCTCGCCGCAATCACCGCCCGCCCCTTGGGTAAGACCCCGCGGCGGGCCTCGCCTAAATGAGACTTATGGGAATGGAGATGGCATTTACCGACAATACATCGAAACAGGGTTACGCAGAGCGAGCGAAAGTTGCTGGCGGCGAAAAGTATGGAGTCGACTATCTTATGAAGACTCTGAACCTCGGTCGAGACGACGCCGCGCAGCTGATAGCCAAATACAACGGCAACCGGGAGAAAATTGAGGCGGAGGTGTACAAGCGCCGACCTCGCAAAACCTTCGCTCACCTTTAAGTTAGGGCCAAGCGGCTCGCTTCGACGCTGTTTCTATTCGACTGGCAAGCGCTCCTGGCAGCCACGGTTGCCGTTATAGCGTGTCTCTGGATTTGTTTTGCCTTCACCTCATAAGACCTGCCTTGCATGCATCATGGACCGCAGGGGCGTGATATCCGGAGTTGGCAAACGCTATGGATGGAATATTAGGACGCCACAGAAGCCGCTGCAGGATATCGGTAATCAGTATCGGTTCAAGAAACATCCATCTTTTTAAGCCACAGTTTCTCCACTAACGCGGATCCAAGGATCGCCAGCCGCCCCGCTAGTTGACATCGCGACGCTTCTCAAGTTCATATGTCAGCCAGCAACAAAATATGCCAACGATGGACGATGCGGCGCCCCCTAGCAAACAAGCAGTAAGCAGACTCTTTGAAGCGCTCGACCAACTTACAACGGCGAGCAGGACAACGCTCACCGTAGAGATCAAATAGCCCCCACCCCTTCGTCATTCAATCCTGCTGCCTTGCGTGGGGTTGGCGGTTTTTTTTGTGCGTTTTGCGGTAGCTGATGCGACGCTCACACACTGGCTGATTGATCCGCCGCATCGACCGGCCCCTGAACCGAGCTCAATCAATCGTGCGTTTCTCGCGCGCCTGCTCATAGCTCTCGTGAACGGATCGGGAACTTCACCCTGAGCCAAACTGACCGGCCGGGCTAACGTTTGGACTTACCGGGAGCTTTAGCGGTCTTTTTCATCTCCTTCGCATCCTACCTGAATGTCGCATCGGTGTCTTTCTTGACGGATAAGACGCGCGGATTTGCTCTGGACACTCCCTCGTTGTCGCCAACATCCTGCGTCTTCGCGAATTTGCCTGCATCGCTTTCTGGTGGCCTGCGAGTGGTTTTGGCCATTGTGATCTTTTTTGACCAAGGAACCATCTAGCGAGGCTAGGGTTCCGCAGGATCAATAGAGGGAGAAAGATGATGACACGGACCGCTTACGATCTTCTTTCTATAACGCTCCCGATTCTGGTCTTGGCGCTGATCGCCTCGATACCCCGCAACGAGCCCCCGACTATCGATCGCTTGTCACTCGGCGCACTGGCCCAATAATTTGGTAACAATCGCCGACCAACTATTGGCGCTTGGTGGGCAAAAGGGCAAGCAGGAAGCCCGCTGATGAGCTAGAGCGTGCTTGGCCGACGGACAAGTCCTTCCAGTGGAATAGGAGCAATCCTCGGCGCCAGGCGTCGCAAATTGGCTCCAATTGAAAATGTTGCAAACTTCAATAAACTGCGCGCATGGCTCACTCCTAAAAAATATGGCGGTTCATTGTTTTGGCTGTCGCGGTGGCCGCAAACCCACTGATAGCTCTTTACCTTGCCTCTATTGGCAATTGGGGCGCGGCAGCTCTGTTTGCGGTTTTGGGTGTCGGGGGCATAGTGGTGGCCCACAATACGATGAAAGACAGGCCGTAAGCGTTTATGATCAACAAGCATCAACACCTTTGGCCCGGCGTCCCGCTCGCTCTCGGTTCAGCTGTTCTCTTCGGGGCCTCAGCGCAACTCTCCAAATTGCTTTTGGGCGCCATCGATCCCTGGTTACTGGCTGGCATTCTATATGCTGGAGCCGGAATTGGACTTGCCCTTGTCAGTTCGACAGCCGTCTTATCGGGCTGCCGAGCGTGGAGGCTGCACTTCGAAAGGCCGATATTCCCTGGTTGGTCTTGGTTGTCCTGTTTGGTGGGTTACTCGGCCCGCTTTTGTTAATGCTGGGTCTTTCTCGAACCTCCGCATCCTCGGGATCGCTCCTTCTCAATCTTGAAGGATTGGCGACCATGGGTATTGCCTGGCTTGTCTTGCGCGAGAACGTTGATCGGCGGCTGGTGCTTGGCGCTCTGGCCATCCTTACCGGGGCGGTCGTACTGTCATGGAACAGCAAGATGCTTCACCTCGACACCGGTGGGCTGCTCATTGCGGCGGCGTGCCTGTCATGGGGGATCGACAACAATCTTACCCGCAAATTGTCTTCTGCCGACCCGGTTCAGATCGCGATGATCAAGGGGCTTACCGCCGGTACGACCAACCTTGCGCTGGCGATCATGTTTGGCGCTTCATTGCCGAGTGCTAGTCTCGTTTTGGCAGGTTTATTGGTTGGCTTCGTTGGAGTCGGGGTAAGCCTGGTGATGTTCATGCTCGGGCTTCGCCATCTGGGAACAGCCCGAACAGGAGCCTACTTCTCGCTGGCTCCGTTCATCGGTGCAATCCTCGCCGTCGTATTTTTGGGCGAAGCCGTTACGGTACAACTTGTTGCAGCAGGCCTCCTCATGGCAATTGGCCTGTGGTTACATCTGGCGGAGCGCCACCATCACGAACACCTCCACCTACGGTTGGAACATGAGCACTCGCATGTCCACGACCCACATCACGAGCATGTCCATGATGGGCCCGTCACCGAGGCCCATTCTCACTGGCACCGACACAAGCCACTAAGGCACACGCACGCCCATTACCCTGATCTGCACCATCGCCATTCGCATGAATAAGCCACCGCAACGGTGGCGCATGAGCCGGACAGAGCCGGTGAACACACCTTTCGCAGGGAAAAATCCGGCGATTGTCCTGCCACGGTGTAAACAGCACAACGCTTACGGGATAGCGCGAACCTTTTGATGGAGGCTCGTCGTTGCAATCCTGACTTTTGTGCGCGGGCGGCGCGGGCCTCGCCACTCCTAAAAACCCCGGGGTCACTGTAATGCTTGCCGAATTTCATTCATCGAGACTTAATGAGTATGGCCCGTGCCCACTGGACGGAGGCTCGGCGGAATTACGCCTAGCGGGATATCGGCCCGTCGGCCTCATTCAGTCCGGCCGGTCCACCACGCAATTACCTGAAAGAAGGGAGATGCTTCGGATCAAACACGGAGTTCGTACAACGTTCGGCGACATCTTATCGGATGAACCGCTGCCCCGTGTCTATGACAACCGCGAGGAATGCATAGCTGCCATGGAGGCTTTTGTTCCTAAGACAAGCTTTCTACTCGGGGCACGTTGATGATCGTCCCTGTCCCGGCAGCCCTGACCGGCAGGGCGATGTTCTAGCGTGTTCCGGCTCTCCAATCGGGCTATCTGCTCCAGGCTGTCCAGAACAGGTATGTTCAAATCACGCTGAAGTTGAGATGGAAATCCGGTGAGACAGGTAAGCACGACTTTAGCCCGTCCGTTAGGCCGTTATAATACTCGATACCTCTTTTTGGCAGATAGACGCCCCTCAATGCCACATTGTACTCTGCCCTAGAGGATACTTCGGAGGAGGTAGCCATGCCAGGACGGACTGTCTGGCACCGGACCCGAGATTTGGGTCGTCTTTTCTATGAATTCGGCCCCGGGATGCAACCACTAAGGTTCCTCTGGAACCTCGGCAACGGCGCGTCCCCTGAAAGAACAATTTTGTTCAGGGTGCGTTCACTTGGACACCAACCAATATCTGTCAGGCCCGGCACCAGCGATCTGGTAGTGCTTTATGAGACTTTTGGGGCGTCATATGATGCACCCCCCCCAATCCTTTCAAGAGAAAAAGCGACTCGCATTTGGGACCTTGGCGCAAACATTGGTTTGACCGTGGCGCTGTACGCTGCTGCCTTTCCACTAGCGAGAATAAGTGCCGTGGAACTCGATGCGGCTAATGCCGATCTCGCACGCATCAATACCATCACATTTGGCTCGCGCTGCGAAATCATTACAGGAGCTGTATGGTTCGAGGATGCAGAAATCGATTATATCATTGAAACTGGCATGGAGCACGGCGCGCATGTCACCGAAGCTACTAATTCCACGACACGGAAGTCGCCCGCTTGGTCACTCAATACTCTTTTCAAGAATGACGATCTGATCGACTTTGTGAAAATGGATATCGAGGGAGCGGAAGCGTTAGTACTCACGCGAAATACGGAATGGTCCACCAAGGTTGCCTGTCTCAAGGTTGAATGTCACTCGCCCTATACCGTTACGCAGGCGGTAGCCGACCTGGAGCCGCTGGGATATGAAGTTGATCAAGAGTCGACACATTGGGCGTCAGTCGTTGCAATCAAACCATTTCTCAAGAACTAGGCAGAGAAAGAAGGCCGGAGGCGACGCAAGCACTCACAATTGGGGGGTGATAATGTTAGTGCGTTTTCGGCTGCCCCGGCCTAGTTCCTAAAACGGCAACTCCGGTCAGTTACCACCATCACAGCAAACATCTTACACCCGGTACGGGCTGCGCCTCCAATCAATCTTTCTTGCGAGCTGGAGGGAGGACAAGTGGGAGCGGTTTTTTTGTTTTTTCTTAGTATGCGCGGTGGCTGTCTGCATCATTCCGCGAGTCTGGCGCTGGTCCGGCGAAGGTCCAGGAGCTAGTGTATGCTTCCGAGCATAATCTGCCACCGAAATCGCACGCTAGTGACTCTGCGAATTGGACGAAGTCACCAATTTCCCTCATGGTGGATTCCGAGGGTTGATGGGATCGATCCATGCTGGCAATCTATGGTATCTATCAATCGCGTGCGACGCAATTATTGGATGGTTAGACAACTCGGCATCGAGTTCAACGCCGTTCCCGTGGTCCGGGCAAGAATGCTCGACGATCCACGCGCCTCTGACGCAAAGTTCAACAGCGTCTCCAGAGTTTCTTCGGGTCAATCCGAATGGCCAAATTCCGGCTATAGATGCCGACGGACTGGTATTGTGGGAATCTATCGCAATTAATCTTTGCCTGGCGCGGAAGCATAGCGGATCGATCAGTGCTCAAAGCGTGCAGGAAGAAGGATTGATTGAGGTGTGGTCGTTTTGGGCAGTCAATGAAGCCGAACCGCACGCAATCAAAATCGTCTACGTTCACGATGCCGGCCAACACGATACGCTTTCGGGACAAGAAACGCTTGCCTTGGCGTCAAGTATGCTAAAGCGCCCTTTCCATATCCTCGACCAGCATCTGTCCGATCAAAATTATCTCGTCGGGAACCGCTTCACGGTCGCCGATCTCAATGTCGCTGAAATACTGCGCTATGCCATTATAGAAGAGGTATTGACCCAACCCAACCGAAATGTTGTGGCATGGTACGGGCGTTGTTAAGAGCACTCAGCCTTTAAGGACATGTGGAGCGCCCGGGCGCAGCCAGGCTGATCCCAAGTCCTGTTCGAATTGAGCTTTTGTCCTTTTGGATGTGCTGCATTTGCGTGGAATCCAGCGCGAGTGTGCGGCCTTGGCGCATGATCCATCGCCTTACAACCATCGGCCCAACATGGCGTTTAAAGAACAGTTCCTCTTGATTCTCCGCTCCACCGGGAGTGCTTCCTCAAGGCATTTGATGGCGAGTGGATCGCGCCGGCAACTATAAGAACGTGGCGTTCAGAGAATATTCGCGTGAGAGTGGGCGGAGATGTCTCCTAAGCTTGCTAATCTGTGATTTGGGCAGTTTTATTTCTATCGGTAAGACTTTGGTCCGATCTCTCCTCCTCACATTAAGACTATCCTAATTTTGCCGCCATCAGCCCGTCGGCCCAAGGGCAGCCAGGGCCCTCAGCCCGGTCAGCCGACATTAGACTCGGTTGATCGGGCTTTTGCAAAGGAGGAAGCGTGTTTGCAACGACAAAATGGAGAAACGGTTCAGAGTAAGAGCTGTCCCATGTTAGGCTGTCCGACCGATGAGGAATTCGGAAGCATCGAGAGCCGGAAAAGCCAAAACGTAGTTCTCGTTACGGGAGCATCAGGGTTTATTGGTACTGAACTTGTCAAACAACTTGAGGCGGCAGGCAACCGGGTGATCTGCACGTCGCGAGAACCACCAGGTGGCGGCACCCCGTATGTCCGTCTGCCGTCTCCCGACGAGCCTTTAAGTGCCTTCGAGAGCATACTGGAGAACGTCCATCATGTCGTGCATCTGGCCGCCATCCATCACGCCAAGCGAGCAGTATCGGCCGAAGAATATTATGCCGCCAATTGTCTCCTGACAGGTAAACTGGCCGCGGCTGCGCATAAAAAAATTACCGGAAAATTCGTCTTCACATCATCGATCCGCGCGCAGTGTGGCAGCGTATTCGACGGTGTCTTGCGGGAAGGCGACCCGCCGCAACCAACAGATGACTACGGGCGGACAAAACTGGCCGCAGAGGCAGAAATTGCTGCAGCTATGCCCCGCCAAAATTATACGATCCTGCGGCCGGTTCTGGTCTACGGCCCGAACGCCACCGGCAACCTTGCCAAGCTCATGAAGCTTGCTGCATGGCCCATTCCCCTGCCGTTGAAGTCGCTGCCGGGCAAAAGATCCCTTCTTGACCTCGGCGCACTTTGCGTGGCGATCTTCCATAGTTTGGAAGAGTCGAAAACGGACGGGGAGGTTTTCATTGTTTCGGACAACGTACCTTTGACCATAGGCGAAATGGTCGCGGCCATGCGCCGCGGGATGGGACACCCTCCACGGTTGTTTTCCGTCCCGGAAGCGTTTTTGAACACCGCCGCGAAAATGTCCGGTCAAACCGATCGCAAGCAAAGACTGTACCAAAACCTTGTGGCAAGCTCAGCCAAACTTCAGTCCACCGGATGGAAGGCCATTGATGATACAACGCGACGGATAGAAGACCTGTCTACTACGATAACTTCAGCACACATGACGGCGTTTTTGCTGCAAAACACACGTTGATAGAGTTGCTGCGAACTTTGCTCATAGCTAGACCCCGAAAAATGTGAGGAGGATGGGGAGAGATTGCGGCTAGCTGAGAATGAATATGATCGGTGCCAGGACAAAAGACTAGTCCATGCACCTATGCAATCCATCACCATCCATAAGCGATGCAGCAAGTTCTGCGATCAACCCGGAATCCTTACTGCCGAGCATCCAGTAGGTCGTCGATACGATCGATCTGATCGGCGGTTAGGGTGCGGCCAAAGGCCGTTTCAAGCTGCTCGACAGCGTCTTCGAGCGCCTGTTCACGCAGTGCAGGATCAGTCAGCGCCATCGCTTCATCGCGGCTGCGCTCATAGGTCGCTATTTTGCCCACGGCAGAGTTCGGCGCTGCTCGTTCCCTAGCCCGAGCCGACGCATGGGCCGCATTTAATGCACCAAGGCTGTCATCGTTATTGTCGTCACTGTCCACAGTAGCCTTGTCAACTTTTGATTTGTCATGGGCATTGGCGGAGCTTCCATGGTTGGATGACTTGCCGTGATTTCCACCGCTATTACCGGCTCCGCCACCCTTGCCATTCCCTTCGCCGCCACCCTTCCCATTGCCGCCGTCTTTTGCCCAGGACGCACCTATGGAGCCAGAATAATCAATCGGGAATGCTATACCTGCAACGAACAGCCCCAAACAGGCTGCTGTGACGAGACCTTTTTTAATCTTAACCATT
Organism: Phyllobacterium sp. 1468; assembly: GCF_031455525.1. NCBI lineage: Bacteria > Pseudomonadati > Pseudomonadota > Alphaproteobacteria > Hyphomicrobiales > Phyllobacteriaceae > Phyllobacterium > Phyllobacterium sp. 1468. Next base: position 131,317 of record NZ_JAVDSX010000009.1, read on the forward strand.
TCAATTTCCTTCCACCCTAGGTTGATGCAACACCTTATAATTGTTGAGCTAGCGAGTAATCGGACCAAAGACCTAATAGGGAAAGGCAGAGGTACTAGTTGACATTTGCAAGTTGAAGAAAGATGCAGAAACGGAACCCGACAGTTAATTCAAGCAACTTACTGCCAAATTGTTGTTGGAATGCCTAGAGTTTGAGGAGCGCAGCGACAAATGAGCGACGAACCAATTCGACTGCCCCCGCGAATTTCTTATCCTTTTCACATGGAGAAAGCTCCAGCCGGATTGTTTGAGCATTACGGCATGCATCCGGGCTGCAAGGCGTGGAGATCGGTCGGGTTCGAGAAGCGCTACGGACAGGAATGGTACTGCGTGAGCATAAGGGTGACGCGGTGCACTAGCCTATTTATCCGGCTCTTTGCTTTTATCCAAACGCTTGAGCCGATCATCAAACCGTTTGTCGGTCGGGATCGTTGCTTGCATCACAACTGGCATCATCAATGTTGTTTTCATCGGATCTCCAAATGACTGGGTTCTTGCAGACGCGGGCACTGCCCGGGTATGGCAAGGCCGCCACGGACACGGAAAAGACGGGGGCGGTTCGAATTCCAATTGGGTCTGCATCGTTTGGCGACAACTTCGCTTGGATTGCAATTCCTGAAAAAGTTGTCTGATGCTGCGGCAGAATCGACCACCAAAAAACATTCACTGACGGAGGAATGTCGCCGATTGCGCCACAGTCGGGGCCGGTTTTGGCCGGGCTAACTGCCCTTTACCTTGCCCGGTTTCGCCGCGACGCCCTCGTTATTGATGGTGGTCAAAGCCTAGCGTCGGAGATCCACAATTTTCTCGGGCTAGTTGGATCGTCCGGACAACAGTTTCTCCACAATTTGAGCCAGGCAGTTCGCCATGGTGCCGATATAATTTAGTGAGAACGGGCGCGTTGGGATGCAATTTTATCACAATGGCAGGCTTTCTCTCGCCAGGCTGCTGGAACCGATGTTTACGATCAGCGTTTCTTGTACATTGGTGCTTTTCGATGGCCCAGCGCCCTCAACGCAGTCTGTTCAGACGCTTTTTGATACGAGATCAATGCTGCAATTAGCCAGGCCATAGCGCCAACGATGATTCGTCTCCTCGACCCGACCTTGGTAGAAAAGCGTAAGTCGGCGGTCTTGAATTAAAACCGTGGAATGCCCGTTTTCTCCTGATCCCCCCGGGTCGAGCACTGGTCCAACCGAGACGTACGGCCCTTTGACGTCATCAGCGATAGCAAAAAAGACCCGTTGACGGCTGCCGCGCGGGCCTTGAGGAAGAAAGCAAGTGGCATTGAGAAGGATCCGCCCGTTCGGGAGTTCTACCAATTGTGCTCCTTCCAAACCCCACTCGTAGTTTGGGTCTTCGCGTGCATTGTGGTGAAGAAGTTCGCCATGGTCTAAGATCTTGCCAACCCGTTTCCATGGCCCGAACCAGGAATCGGACATGCTTCGTGCGAGATAAATGTCAGGCTGCGGAACCCGTGTGAACTTCGGCATACCGGAATAAACAATGTATCGCTTACCACACACGATCGCGGGATGGGGATCATAGATGCCGTCCTCATCACTATCTGGTACCGACAATAGTGCGGGTTTAAGCACTACCCAGTGAAAGCCGTCGTTTGATACAGCGTGCTCGCAACGCCCCCCGGATTTCATGAACTCCGTCTGTATGAACATGTGAAAAATGCCGCACTCATAAATGACGCCGGGCGCGGCCACACCCGAGCCGCTGACGGCAAGGTTGACCACCTCATGCTCCGTCCATGGCCCGTAAAGATCTAGCGCGGTCGCGTGAAGTATGCTCCATGTTTCGCTGGTCGAAGTGCCGCTCGAGCCGAATACGTGCCACAGCGTACCGTCGAAAACCGGACAGGGATCTTTGAGGTCATCCACACTATCCGGATGAAACAACGGAAAGACGTTGCTGTCGAACACAATCTTCATTGCATCGGCTCAATATTGGCTGCTCCCACTCCGGGCATATTACAGGCGAATTAGCTTTAAGCCATCGACTTAAATAGGAAAAGCAATTCGCCCTAAGTTTGGTGTTAACGCCGCCGGTCGTTCGTATTGCCGGTATTGATAACGAAGCGTCTCCATGGACACCTAGAACCTGTCGCTCAGAGAAACTCAGAACTGGTCCTCAACGGTAGTGTTAACATCAGCTGCTCATTGAGGTGAATGTTGACCCTGAATGCGAGCCCCACTCCTCGTCAGCGATATCCTCAATATTCTCGAAAGTCTTTTGATGGGCGGCAATGTTTACGAGAATGTCAATCCCATCAAGCTCACTTACGGAGCGGTCGATAGTCAGATGACAATGCTCGGAGGACTGGATATCACCCGCGACCAGCACCGCTTTTCGGCCAGCCTCTTCGGCGAGCCGTTTGGTCTCTCGGATATCCTCATCGCGATAAGCGATCAAGACATCTGCACACTCGCGAGCATACGCGATAACCACGGCGCGGCCGATCCCGCTGTCCCCGCCAGTGATGACCGCTTTCTTGCCTTCCAGCCGCCCGGATCCCTTATAGGTTTGCATATTGTTCGTAAGGCCTGGGATGGTTTGCCTCTGTGAAAGGAACGGTGGAGTCGGATAATCGGGCATAAGGTCACCTCATAAGATTACAAATCGCAGCCCTCTGGGTGCCGCCAGCGCCTGACCGACATCGCTGGTCGTCGGTCAGTCGTAGACGCCTTCATTCTTGATACGCCCGCTTGCCGCTTCGTAGGTGTCGTCGAATACGGCTGTAGTCGGATCATAGATGGCTGACGCAGCCTCAGCGCCCTTGTCGAGAATGTCTTCTGCCTTATCGGAAATACTGTCTTTGACACTTTCCGCGGCTTCTCCCGCGACAGAATCCTCAACTTGTGTGGTTGGGATAGCCGCTCCAACGGCGAACGCGAGAGCGCCACCCACCAAAGGCTGGTCTCTGAAATGCGCCAAGATTGACTCGTTCAGCCTTGTCGTTTGATCTTGGAACACACGACCGGCGGAAGCAGACGTATTACTGAATTGACTGGCTTTATCAGCAACCTTTTTGGATAGATCGTGCGCCGTGTCACTTAATTGCTGCCACGTGTCGGAGACCTACCCGGATGCTTCATCAAGCATTGTGCCAGCTTCATCTGTCGATGAGCGCCACGGGCAAAGTTAAGTACGCAGAAGTAGTGCCCGCGAATTCTGTTCGTCTTGCTCGGCGTGTATCATCGAATGGATATGGGACTGGCTAATCCCGGACCAGCTCAAACTTTGCCTTAGTGATCCTCTGCGGCCGGGGTTTCCATCGCGACGCTTTCAGGGCCGAAGGACCACCTTGATCACACCATCTTCCTTGTCGCGGAATTTCTTGTACATATCGGGTGCATCATCAAGTGCAGCTGGATGCGTCACAACGAAACTCGGATCAATGTCGCCAGCCTCAATTCTCTCCAGTAACGGTCTTGTATATCTCTGCACGTGCGTTTGGCCCATTTTGAAGGTAAGTCCCTTGTTCATGGCGGCGCCCAAAGGAATTTTGTCTCCCATGCCCACATAAACACCGGGAATTGAGATTGTACCCGCCTTGCGGCAGCTCATGATTGCTTGCCGGATGACATGCACCCGGTCGGTGGCGAGATAGGCGGCTGCTTTGACCTTGTCGACAACAGCATCCACCGCGCCATGGCCCGAAGCCTCACAACCAACAGCGTCGATGCAGCTGTCCGGACCGCGATTGTTGGTCCTGGCCATCAGCTCGTCGTAGACCTCAGTCTGGGAAAAGTTAATTGTCTCCGCGCCCCCCGCTTCGGCCATTGCGAGCCTTTCTGTAACCTCGTCGATCGCAATAACACGCCCTGCCCCCATCATCAGAGCTGAGCGAATGGCGAACTGTCCAACTGGCCCACAACCCCAAATTGCGACGGTATCGCCGGGCTGAATTTGGGCATTTTCGGCCGCCATGTAGCCGGTCGGGAAGATGTCGGATAAAAACAAGGCCTGCTCGTCCGCCACGCTGTCAGGAAGTTTGATCGGACCGATATCCGCCATCGGAACGCGAAGATACTCAGCTTGTCCGCCGCTATACCCACCAAGCATGTGGCTAAATCCAAAAAGGCCGGCAGGTGAATGCCCCATGGCTTTGGTAGCCATCTCAGCGTTGGGATTGGTGCGATCGCAACAGGAAAACAAGCCCTGCTGACAGAACCAGCATTTTCCGCAGCTGATCGTGAAAGGAACGACAACGCGGTCGCCTATTTTGAGATTTGTCACGGCAGAGCCAAGCTCAATGACTTCGCCATGTTCTCATGGCCAAGAATATCGCCGTCCGCCATCGTGGGTTGATAGCCGTCAAGAAGATGGAGGTCAGACCCGCAGATGGCGCAACACGTTATCTTGATGATTGCGTCGCGGGGATGTTGAATCTTGGGATCTGGAACGGTGTCGATACGGACGTTGCCTTTTCCATGCCAGCATAGTGCGCGCATATTTTGCATTCCTCCATTGTTTTGCGAGCAACCTTCTCAAACAGAAGATGTTCCTGCGGTTCTGAGAATTGTTGTCCGCAGGAATTGATCTGAGTAAAATCGCCGGCCCGGACTCGGCCAGATTTCATCGTTCAAAGACGGGACCTGTTGACCGTGTCAACCGGGCACAACTGCAGAGCAGACAAGGGAGGTTTTTCCGCCTTCCGAGTTTGGTCAACGAATGGCAGGCGAGCGCTTATCCCCGTTTAGCCCGCCTTACTCACCTTCGGTTCGAATTCTGACGAACTTGGACGTGGCAAACGGCCAGGAGAACTGAGTGCATTCTTGCTTGGAACATTTCACTGATTTCTCAGTTCCAGCACTACCCCCCCCTCGACCCCTCTCCCGAAAAGCAGAAACAATGCGTCTTTTCACCTGCGACAATTGTCGGAACGTTGTCTTTTTCGACAATAGCCAGTGCGTTCAGTGCAAAGCCAGGTTGGCCTATGAACCTGTTACTATGACAATGCGCGCGATCAGTTCGGAGCCTGCGGGTTCGTGGCGATTTGTGCGGGGCGAAAGATTAGATGCATGCATGTGCGCAAACGCATCCTTTGACGTTTGCAATTGGTTAGTCGATCCCTCGGAAATCCCGGGTTTCTGCTTGTCTTGCCGTCATAATCGCCTGGTGCCATCCGTCAAAACATCAGAGGGCTTAAACCATTGGCGCAAAATCAGTCGAGCGCAGCGGCACCTCTTCTATTCCATTTTGCGCTGGAATCTTCCCCACCCCGATCGCACCGAGGATTCGACGGGCGGGCTGGTTTTCGATTTCCTCGAAGATCAACGTCTTCCCAGCGGCATGATAGTACCTGCGATGAGTGGCCACGACGAAGGTCTCATCACCATTCGTGCCGCCGAGGCCGATGATGCGACACGTGAAGAGGCGAAGCAGACCGTCCATGCCCGAACATTGCTTGGTCACCTTCGTCACGAAAGCGGGCATTTCATGTGGAACAAACTTGTCCGTGACGGCAATGACCTGGAGCGCTACCGCACAGTGTTTGGCGATGAGCGGGCAGATTATGAACAGGCACTCCAGCACTATTATGCCAATGGTCCCCTCTTGGGGTGGCAGGAAAGCTTCGTCTCGGCTTACGCAAGCTCCCATCCGTGGGAGGACTTTGCCGAGTGCTTTGCACACTATATTCATATTGTTGACAGCCTTGAGACCGCACGGGAATTTGGCATCGCAGCAAGACCTCCAGAACATCTGGCAATGGCAGCATCAATCAATTTCGATCCTTATCAAGCGGATAGCGCCGAACAGCTCGTGAGCACCTGGGTCCCACTTAGTATCGCAATCAATTCTATACAGCGCAGCATGGGTCAATCCGATTCGTATCCGTTCGTCTTGTCCTCGCCCGTTATTGTCAAACTCGAATACGTGCATCGCCTTGTTCAGAACTTCGGGAAGCAGCCCCAATTAAACAACCTCGTGCGTTGACATGGTGGAGTGAGGGGTCAACGACACCTTCCACCAAGATGAAAAACCCGAAGCCTGTCAACCATCGTTGCGGTGACGATTGCTGCCGACACTCCAAGAAGTATGCCCCAAAGGGGCAATAGATCGTGCCGTGTTCCCAACGCTTTGGTCTCCCTCACCCTTGACGACAAACTTGTCCATTTGAACCACCGCCCTTGAGGGGATAACCGTTCCAAGGCGCGGTGGTCGGTTTTTTTACCGCTGTAAAAACCCTGATAACCGAGCGTCGGTCGTGCCGGGAACGTTTTTCCGCATCGCTGGTTATGGGGTCCTTGAAACGCAAATGGAAAAGCCCAGGTATCCCTATCCGATGCCGCGGCCCTCGCTGATATTTCCCTTTGACCTAACAGGAAGGTCCCCGGCATGCGCATTACCCTTGACGACGGCACGTTCGAGAATTCCGGTACTCCCAATATTCTAATCTGTTTTTCCCATCTTCGCTGGAACTTCGTCTATCAGAGACCCCAGCATTTATTGAGCCGGGCTGCCAAGGGCGGCCCTGTTTATTTCATGGAAGAGCCTACTTTCGAAGACAATGTCACTCCTCACTTGGCAACCAAGCGGACCGCCGAAGGAGTGATTGTGGCCGTGCCGGTCCTCCCGACTGGCCTCGATGACGCACAGATCGTCCAATTCCAGCGACAGCTTCTCGACGATCTGTATGTCACCCTGCCTATCAGTCGTTTGACATTCTGGTACTACACCCCAATGGCGCTTGTCTTCAGTCGCCATATCGTCCCTGACCTGTGCGTTTACGATAACATGGACGAACTTTCGGCGTTTCGCGGCGCTTCAGCGCAAATGCTGGAACTGGAGCAAGAGTTGTTCAGCCGCGCTGATCTTGTTTTTACGGGTGGCCGCGCCTTGTATGAGGCCAAATGCGATCGTCACCGCAATATCCATTGCTTTCCAAGCAGCATCGACGTGGCTCATTTTTCACAGGCCAGAGCGGTGATTGGCAACAATGATAAGGAGACGACTGCTCCCCACCTCGGGTTTTTCGGCGTTATCGACGAACGCCTGGATCTCGATCTCATTCGACAGGTTGCGGAGCTCAGACCTGGCTGGCAATTCATGATGGTAGGTCCTGTCGTGAAGATCGATCCTGCGACTTTGCCACAAGCGCCCAACCTGCATTGGCTCGGTGCAAGGGAATACGCCGACTTGCCGGAATGTATCGCAGACTGGGACATCGGCATCATGCCTTTTGCGAAAAACGCTTCGACGGAATTCATAAGTCCGACAAAAACACCGGAATTTCTGGCGGCCGGCGTGCCCGTGATTTCGACCGGAATCAAGGATGTCATCAGGCCGTACGGGGACTTGGGACTTGTCGAGATCGCCGATAGTGCTGGAGAATTCATTTCAAAGGCGGAATTTCTTCTGGCGCGTCCGCGGAAAGAGTGGCTGGCAAGGGTGGATGACTTTCTTGCCAGCATGTCATGGGACATGACGTGGCAGGCCATGGCGACCTTGATGCAACAGTTGACAAAGCCTGCTGCAAAGCCGATGCGCTTTTCACTATCGAGAAAAGTGCAGGCCTTTGACTGGCTAATTACGGGAGCAGGCTTTGCCGGTAGCGTTCTTGCCGAGCGATTGGCAAGCCAGCGTGGCGACAGAGTGCTCCTTATTGATAAACGCCCGCACGTAGGAGGCAATGCCTATGACCTCTACAATTCCGCGGGGATTCTCATACACAAGTACGGTCCACACATCTTTCACACCAACTCGGATCAGATCCTCAACTATCTTTCCGCATTCACCAAATGGCGGCCGTATGAGCACAGGGTATTGGCGGAGGTGGATAAAATGCTTCTACCCATCCCAATCAATCTTGACACCATCAACAAGCTCTACGGACTAAGTCTTTCGTCGGAAGAACTCGATCAATGGTTCCGAAATCGTGCAGAGCGCGTTGATGATATCCGCACTTCCGAAGATGTGGTTGTCGGCCGCGTTGGCCGGGAGTTGTACGAAAAGTTCTTCCGTGGATACACGCGCAAACAATGGGGCGTCGATCCGAGCGAACTGGACAAGTCCGTGACTGCGCGCGTACCCACGCGGACAGACCAAGATGACAGGTACTTCGGCGACAAACACCAGTGCATGCCCGCCGCTGGCTATACGCGCATGTTCGAGCGGATGCTCGATCATCCAAAAATCAAGATCATGTTGCAGACCGACTTTGATGAGATTGCGAGCCAGATTGAGTATCGGCGATTGATATATACCGGACCAGTCGATGAATTTTTTGGGTTCCGCTACGGCAAACTTCCGTATCGGTCGCTGCGCTTCCAGCACGTTACTTTAGATAAGGAATGGCATCAAAGTGTGGCGGTAGTGAATTATCCCATGGAACACGAATATACGCGCGTGACGGAATACAAACATCTCACCGGCCAACAAAGTTCGCGGACGAGTTTAACTTATGAATTTCCGTCCGCCGTGGGCGATCCCTATTATCCCGTGCCAAATCCCGAAAACGCGGAGCTTTACAAAAAGTACGATAGCTTGGCCCGTGCCACGCATGATGTCCTGTTTGTCGGACGTCTGGCGACCTATAAATATTACAACATGGATCAGGTTGTCGGCCAGGCGCTGGCCACATTTCGCCGCATTGAGGCAGAAATTCCTCGTCCCCGTCCGCCTCGGCAAAACGAAACTCAACCTGTCCTGATATCTCATGCCGGCTGAGGCGCCTGGCAAGGTCCACGGAATGCCTAAGCTTTGGGGTGGCGTGGAATGCAGCATAGTGCGCGTGCGCGACCGATGGCGCGATCAGAGCATAGACACGGGTCACTCATCCCGATTGAGCGATATCGATGCGGTCGCCGATCTAGGGATCCGGACATTGCGCTATCCTGTGCTGTGGGAAAGCATTTCTCCAGAAAATCCGGAAGAGGTCGATTTCCGCTGGCACGACGAACGTCTACTAAAAATGCAGCAGCTAGGTATCGAGCCGATTGCTGGACTTCTGCATCACGGCAGTGGGCCCCACTATACCAATCTGCTCCATCCGCAATTTCCTATACTGCTTGCTCAGCACGCCAAGAACGTGGCTGGTCGTTACCCCTGGATCACTCGCTACACTCCCATTAATGAGCCTATGACGACCGCGCGATTCAGCTGCCTTTATGGACATTGGTATCCCCATCATCGGTCGGAAAGAGACTTTTGCCGGGCGATGATCAATCAATGCCGAGGCATCGTTCTCGCGATGCGGGCAATACGGGCGATCATTCCACACGCCAAACTTATTCAAACGGAAGACCTTGGCAAAACTTTCAGCACGCCGCTTTTGCAGTATCAGGCCGACTACGACAATGAAAGAAGGTGGCTCACATTCGATTTGTTGCTGGGGCGCGTGGATAGATCCCATCCCTGGCATAAGATTTTTTTAAGCCATGATATTTCAGAAAAAGAATTGTCTCTCTTTCTCGATGAACCATGCCCGCCTGATACGATCGGAATAAACCACTATTTGACAAGCGACCGTTTTTTGGAACACCGGCGGTCACACCGCCCCCACAATTTGAAAATGCCCGGAAACGGTCGTCACAGATACTGCGACCTCGAAGCGGTGCGAATTCAGTTGCCGGCGGGTTCAACAGGTCCAGAAGCGCGTCTGCGCGAGGTGTGGGACCGATACCATCGGCGAACTGCGATCACGGAGGCTCACCACGGGTCGACTCGCGACGAGCAGGTAAGATGGCTTGCGGAGGTTTGGGAGGCCGCGAAAACTTTGCGGGCGGAAGGCAAAGACATTTGCGCAGTGACCGTATGGGCGCTTTTCGGGGTGGAGGATTGGAACACCCTCTTGACGCAACGAAACGGATTGTACGAACCCGGTGCGTTCGATATTCGCGGCACGTCTCTTCGCCTGACGGCTTTGGGTCGGGCCACCAAGGCGATACTTTCCGACGGAGTCGTCAACCATCCTGTTCTCGACAGCAGAGGCTGGTGGCACAGCGAGCGCAGATTCTACCGACCTGAGTTGGTGCGGTCGCTTCTTGCCCCCGCAGGCACTCGCACTATTCTACTTCTGAGAGGGTCCGGAGCACTTGCCCAAGCATTTGTTCGGATCGCGCAATTCCGAGGTTTGGATTGCATTTTGATGCATCCGCATGACCCGTCAGCGTCAGAGCCGCAACTGGGTCAGACGTTGTTGCGCAAGAAGGTTTGGGCCATCGTTGATGTAACAGAAAAGAACATTCGACAACATGTCGTTAAGGGTTTACCCGACCGAAATAGCAATCGAGACATAGCGGGAACTTCTGCGGCGCCTTTTCAAAGAGTCGGTTTTTCATGTGGGTCGGATTCCGGAAGAGTTCGTTCGCTGACCATCGACACAGGCGAGCTTTTTGGACCTTGGGATACCCGTAGCTCGATAGCCCATATCCTGAGAACACTTGAGGATGGTGTCCCGATTGGCCTCGCCTCCAACGAGCCAGTCAAAGCATCCTATATTCCGGATGTTGTGAACCAAGCCCTGGATCTATTAATCGATGGCGAGTCCGGCCGCTGGCAGTTGGTCAACCCTACGGAGATGTCGTGGTTTGCATTCGGTCAGCTCCTTGCAAAAAAAGCGGCCCTTAACACGGAGCTTGTCAGGCAAGTCATCGCTCAAGCTGCGCACGTTTCGGATCCAAGCCAGAGCTACTCGGTCATGCCAACGCTGGCCGACGCTCTCGATCGCTTCCTTCGCGATTACGACCCCAACCGAAATCCCCTGCAGATCGCCGCGGAATAGGCGTTAGTATCGGCTTGAGAGCTCGTCTAGGGCAGGCGCCAAAAGCGGAACGTGCGCATTCATTGTCGCCTTTGATGGCTCGAATGTGAGAAGGCGCAAGAGGCGCCTTCGCGGGATCGATGAGGGTGATCTGCGCGAAAAGGCGGTCAAGGAGCCGGAACAAGGATGAAGTCCGGAACGGCGTGCGCATTCTCTTGGTTGCCAAGGCCCTCCGTAACGCCGATATTGATTTGAACACCAGGACCTTCTTTGAGATCTAATGGCCAATTGCCCCGTCTTTACCGCCTGTCGAACCCCCGAACCGATGGCTCGAGTGTGAGAGAGCGATAGAGCCGCGGTTCTGCCGCCGCATGGGCAGGCTCGTGAGCGCCAGCGGCGTTTATGAATTGGGCAGGCACGTCATCAAGCATGGCGGCGACTTGGACCATCATCGCTTTCGCCTTCATGATAAGCCATCACTTGTGAAGGCGGCCGAGCTGGTCTGATCTTTCAGCGTTACGGAAATGGCTTCGCTGCCCTCCCGACAAAATCCACGCGATATGCTTCAATATCCGGCATTTCGCGAGTTACCCGCGCATCCTGCAATTGCATCGCTGCCTCCCACAGAGAAAGTGTGCCCACCTCGAGCGCTTCAAGCTTTAATCTTCGGATCTGCTTGACGAAGCTTCCGCCGCTTCCCATCCAAAAACACTTCGGCCGCCCCACCCGGGAGATTGATTAAATTCGCCGGCCGCGATCTCCTTCAAGCCTGGTCCGGTTGCGTACTGCTCTAGTTTCCGGGATTGATTGTCCAGCCGTTCAAGGGCGTGAAGCTCTTCCTGCCGGCCAAGCTTTCCCTTCTGAACCGCCGACTTCAAAACCCTGATCGTCTCGTCATAGACTTTCAAGGGAACCGGAAACGGATGGCGGTCCTTGCCGCCGTGGGCGAGAGAAAAGCGCGCCGGATCGGAAAAACGGCAAGGAGTACCGTGGATGACCTCTGCCACCATCGCAAGCGCCTTGACTGTTCTCGCGCCGACGCCTGGGACAAGCAGAAGGGCTTCAAAATCGCCCGGAGCAGCATCCGCCGCCGCAGCCAGATTTCCGTGCAACCGTCGCATCACGATATCGCTTTCGCGCACATCGTGGTGTGCGGGCATAACCAGATGCGGCAGCATCAATTGATCAGTCTGCTCAATTTCAGCATTCCCAGTTGGGTTTGGTTCGAGCGTCACAAGTTCACGGACTATTCCCGCCGGGTCGATCGTCTTGAGGAGGTCCACCTGGCGGCTGCGGGATGCCGCAGCGCGACGGTCCGCCAGATTTATAATCTCTCCTTGTCCATGGCCTTCAATTGCCGCATGGGGAGAATCTACGAAACTGCTCAGTCCTTCAGATAGCCAATGATAACGGCGCGCCTGACGGCTGTCGCCATTCATCCCTTGCTGGATTACGACCCACTTGCCGTCATCAGTTACGATGAACCCATGTAGATAAAGGTCAAAGCCATCCTGTACCGCGGCACTGTCTACCTTGGCAACCAGCCTGCTGATTTGCCCAAGTGCGGCTCCATCGAAGCCCACACGATCGCCTATTGCTGCCAATTCTGCAGGGGTTTTCCTGGAGTGGGCGCCCCGGCCACCGCAAACATGAATGCCTACTTCCCGCGACATTGGCGTTAGCCCGCGTTTCAATGCTCCGATGACGCTGGTGGTGATGCCCGAAGAGTGCCAGTCCATTCCCATTACTGCACCGAATGATTGAAACCAGAATGGATGGGATAGCCGGCGCAGAAGTTCGTCGCGGCCGTAGTGTTGAATTATCGCCTCGCACATGATCGCACCGAGTCTGGTCATGCGATCTCCGAGCCACCTCGGGACCCGTCCATGATGAAGTGGAAGATCAGCGCTGCCGGCTCGTTTGGTCAATGCTTGTTCCATGCTTTTTCGTCGGTTCGGACCGAAACTTATGCCTCATGTGCACATTAGAACAAGGCCTTTCGAGCGGCCGCTATATGGTAACACGACATGTTGAAGGAAGCGAACTGGCTACGGAACACCCCGCCTCCAAGCCAGAGTACCCCGACTGTGGAACGTTCTATCTGCGCGGGCTAATAGCGTAAAGAGCCACACCTTCATACAGTTCAGATCATGCGCACGGGTTCTCGGCAGATAGAACGAGCCGGAAACTGGATTCGAGGCGAGGCGGTCAAACCGACGGGTTGCTAACGGATCATGGTCTCACCCTCCGAAATAATTGGCTGGGCCGGCCGGGAACTAGTGAGGTGCTTCATGACTGGCGATGCGCGCCTCATGGTAGCGGCAGCGATCGGCAGCGTCGGCGCCAGCAGGTACCATGGAGCAACGGCCAGGCAAAAGGTCAGATCAACCGACTAAAGACTCAAACGTGCCACGTATGGCAGAGCAGTCCCAACTACTCAGAGCATGCATCCTGCCACACAACAGTTCTCATCACCACGCAAATTGAGGAAGAACCCATTTAAGTGCTGCGCGACAGCCAGCACCAGAACTGCAACTGAAGCTGGACGGCGAGTCGCGATCATTGATGCCCTGCTGGCGCTGTTACGAAGTTTCATAAGCCGATCGCGCAGCTGCATCAGATCGGAGCGCACGCTTTCCAGATCCGCGAGGCCGAAACCATTCGCGTGAAACGGCCCTCTTGCCTGCTGAGACCGGGGAGCGACGGTGATCTGGACGCCAGGTACAGGTCGGCGAGCTGGCGGGGCATGTTGAGCGAAGCCGAATACAATAAAGTCGTTGCCTACATACGCAAACTGAGGGCCAGTTCGCACTTCTGGCAAGCGACGACGTATAACTGCAATGCCTATGTGGGCGACATTGCCCGGTCCATGGGCTATAAAGTGCCCGGCCACCTGCTGCGTCCGCAGCAGTACATAACCAGCTTCGAGAGATGAATGGGGGCCCGAATGCGATTGGTTATACCGGGCCTGCGGGTTAGATTGTGAAGAAGGGCGTTTTCGAGTGTCTGTCCGCTGGACACACCCGCCCTTAGATCGGGCTTGTAGCGCGGAACACCTCCCCGTGATGTTTCGGTTCAAAATCGAGATCAAGAAGGGCATAGTAGCTTCGGTCTTTCCAAAAAATAACACCAGCGGCTATGTACGGCCGCTGGCGTCTTCCAATTGACGGTGACTAGAGTCAGCATTTCTTCGGAGCCGCTGATAAAAATCGGTTGCCGGGAATTGTTTAACTGAATTACCGTGAGCTTGCCGTTGACCTTCTCGGCGAAATTCGGTCGCTTTGGTTTTGCCTGGGCAAGCAGAGCATTGTCGCTGACAACGAACCACCATCGTCATTGCTGGCATGTCCAAACTTTTGAGTGCCTCATGGTTGATGGTAAGGTTCTTCTGCTTGAGATCAATTTCTTTACCTCACCCTTGGTGAATTCGGCAGCCAATGAAACAGTCGAAATTGCAGTTGTGGCAAATGCGATCAACGCGCATCACAACTGGAGCCTGCTCTCTGGTACACGCCGTTCAGCGTATACTCAAGGCTTGTATTACTCATCTTCTTGCACACTTATTACTCATTTCACCCGCGGCGTAATATACATCTCCCCATCTTTCTATTATACATCTCCCCAAGTTTATGTTATCAGTTTCACCGCCCCCGGCTAAGACGCGACTGGAAAACAAATGGATGACTCCCTGCTCCCGCGCCATCTAAAAGCGGAACTTATCGAGGCCCTTCGCTCGGCGCGAGTTGTGAACATTATCGGTCCCCGCCAAGTCGGGAAGACGACGCTTGTTAGAGATTTGCTGGATGTTGGAAAATTCGTCACGTTGGATGAAGAGAACGTGCTAGCAGCGATGGAAGCTGATCCCGTTGGGCAGATTGATGCGCTTGTATCCGAAGCGGGTGAAGCACCTCTCATTATAGATGAGGCGCAACGATCAAAACGCCTAGCGCTTGCCATCAAGAAGATCGTCGACGAACGGCGCAGAATGGGGCAATTCATCCTGACTGGGTCTTCTAACGTGTTTACATCCGCGAATGTCGCGGACTCCCTCGCTGGTCGAGTACAGACCTTGACGATGCTCCCGATGAGCATCGCCGAAATAAGTCAGAAAGGGCCTGCGCGAATTCTGGATTGGGCCAATCGGGCCGAGGGACCAACGCTGGCCGATTTGCCGATGCCGGATAAAGTCTCAAGGAGCACATATGTCGATTTAATGCTGGCAGGGGGATATCCTGAGATTCGCAGCTTAGGGGACCGCCAACGCAGACGCCGTTACCGAGACTACGTGGATACGATTGTCGAACGGGATGTTGCTGATATCCTCGAAATCAGAAGATCTGACGCGATGCGTCGGTTGATCGATCAACTCGCCGCACGAATTGCCAACGAACTCAATGTCCAGGACCTCAGCGGGAAGATTGGCATCCAGCGCAAGACAATGGATACATATTTGGACGTATTGACCAAACTGGCACTCCTAGTAAGGCTTCCTGCTTTGACATCTGGCGAGGTCGGTCGCGACATCCGCCATCCAAAGATCCACATTGTCGACACAGGGATAGTCGCCGCATTGAGAAACTTGACATCGGCCAGCTTCGCTATCGATGCCAACCCAACCGCGCTTGGAGTTATTCTTGAGGCATTTGTGCACAATGAGTTGCAGAAGTCGCTTCCATACCAAAAAAGCGATTGGCAACTTTACCACTGGCGTCATCAGCGGGGACCCGAGATCGACATTGTCGCGGAAGCGGATAGGACGCTCGTAGGTTTTGAGATGAAAGCAGGAGCTACTGTTGATTCGAACGATTTTCGGCACCTGAAATGGTTCCGCGATGAAGGGCCAGGAAAAATGTGGAATGTTGTCGGGATCGTGATCTACCTTGGGGACCGCCCCCTGAGCTTTGGCCCAAAGCTCTTCGCGTTGCCTTTGTCCGCGTTTTGGGCTTTTTCCCAGATGACCGACTAATCCGGCGCGGCACGCGATTCTCTCTAACTCGGCTCTTGACGGCTCTAGCAAAGATTGTGCCCGCTAGCATTTCAACCTGTCCGAGTATCTGGTATGTTCCCTTAGCTCAGCTGGCTGATCGATGGGGGATTCGAGATGCGGAGGCTTATAGGGATAATGGCAGTTATGCTTGGCGGGGGCATTGCGACGGCACAAACTCTCTCCGATGATTTTAATGCCGCCGCTGTTAATGAGAGCGCCTCCAATAATGCGAATTACCGTCCGCACGCGTCAAACAGAAGTACTAATGGTTGCTAGTCATTTAGCACAGATGACACCCCAACCGATGGTCCGTAGGGTTGGGATTGTCGCCCGACGGCAAACACCAGAGGAGCGGATAGTCAGAAAGTGTTTTACCTCCCACGCCGAATAGAGAAGACGACTCCATCAGAACCGAAATCCGAACTTCAGGATTCCTATCGTCCGTGCTTCTGCCGCCAAGCGGCGAAATCGGCCTTGGGTTGTTCGCTGGTGGCCGGGTAAAGCCCGATGATCGTCGCACCGTTCATGACTTGCTCTGTGACAAAATCTTCATAGGCCGTCATCTCGACCGTTTCGGCGGCGATCTCGTCGGCGAGATGGGCAGGAATGACGATGACACCTTCATTGTCCCCGACAAGTACATCGCCCGGAAATACAGCGACATCGCCACAGCCGATCGGGACGTTGATATCGTATGCTTGGTGATGGGTCAGGTTGGTTGGAGCCGAAGGACGATTGTGGTAGGCGTGAATGGATAAATTGGCAATCTCAGGACTGTCGCGGAAGCCTCCGTCAGTAACCACACCTGCCACGCCCCGCACCTGTAGCCTTGATATCAATATGGAGCCGGCCGACGCTGCCCGAGCATCCTTGCGGCTATCCATCACCAGGACGGCTCCCTCCGGACATTGCTCTACCGCGGCGCGCTGCGGATGATGGGGGTCCTTGAAGACCTCGATCGTGTTAAGGTCTTCGCGGGCCGGTATGTAGCGCAGCGTAAAGGCTTGCCCGACCATATTAATCTGCTTCGCCGACAGCGGTCGCACATCTTGGATGAACTGGTTGCGCAACCCACGCTTGAACAGCGCCGTCGCAATCGTCGGTGTGGCAACGCCCATCAGCTTTTTGCGCGTTCCTTCGCTTAGATCATAGTTTGTCATTCGTTGTCCTCGGATGTCAGTAGATATCTGGTTCAGGAGCAGATGGTCCAAAGCGTGTTTCGAGAAAGTCGAAATCCGCGCCGGTGTCGGCCTGGCGCACGTGTTTGGCGAACATCCAGCCATAGCCGCGACCGGCCTTGTCCGCGGGCTTTTGCCATTGGGAACGCCTGCGTTCGATCTCACTGTCCTCGACCAGCATGTCGATCCGGCGCGCCTTCAGGTCGAGCCGCACGATGTCGCCCGTTTTCAGAAGAGCCAACGGGCCGCCGACATGCGATTCCGGCGAGACGTGCAGAACGCAGGCTCCATAGCTGGTACCGCTCATGCGAGCATCGGACAGACGCAGCATGTCGCGATATCCCCTCTTGAGCAGGACCTTCGGCATCGGCAACATGCCCCATTCGGGCATGCCCGGGCCGCCCTGAGGCCCGGCCCCGCGCAGCACCAGGACATGATCGGGCGTGACGTCAAGATTTTCGTCGTCGATCGCCGCCTTCATCTCCGGGTAGCTGTCGAAGACCAATGCCGGGCCTTGGTGTTGATGCAGTCTCGGATCGCATGCCGCTGGTTTCATAACTGCGCCTGTTGGCGCAAGGTTGCCTTTAACGACAGCAAGCGACCCTTCCTGAAAGACAGGATTGTCGAGGGAGCGGATAACGTCGTCATTGAAACATTTGACCCCCTCCAGCGTTTCTCTGAGCGTTTGACCTGAGACTGTGAGGACCGAAAGGTCGAGCCTTGATGAGAGTTTTGCCATGAGCGCGCGCAGGCCGCCGGCGTAGTAGAAATCTTCCATCAGATAGGTATCGCCAGTTGGCCGTATATTCGCTAGAACCGGGGTCGTGCGGCCCGCACGATCCAGATCGTCCATTGTCAGGGCGACGCCAGCCCGGCGCGCCATGGCGACGAGATGGACAATGGCATTGGTCGAGCATCCGGTAGCCATGGCGACGGCCACAGCATTGCCTACGGATGCATCGGTCAAGATCTTGCCCGGCACGAGGTCCTCCCAGACCATGTCGATAATCCGACGCCCCACGGCAGACGACATCCGGATATGATTGGAGTCGGCGGCGGGAATCGAACTTGCGCCCGGCAACGTCAGGCCCAAGGCTTCCGCGATCGCCGTCATGGTGCTTGCCGTGCCCATGGTCATGCAATGGCCGTAGGAGCGTGCGATTCCGGCTTCCGCCTCGACCCACTCATCTGTCGACAGATTGCCCGCGCGCCGTTCATCCCAGAATTTCCAGGCGTCTGAACCGGAACCCAGAGCTTTTCCGCGGTAGTTGCCGCGCAGCATGGGGCCGGCCGGCAGATAGATCATCGGCAGGCCGGCGCTCACAGCGCCCATCACCAAGCCCGGTGTGGTCTTGTCACATCCACCCATCAACACAGCGCCATCGACGGGGTGGGAGCGCAACAGCTCCTCGACTTCCATCGCCAGCATATTGCGATAGAGCATCGTCGTTGGCTTGACATAGCTTTCCGACAATGAAAGCGCCGGCAATTCGAGTGGAAATCCGCCGGCCTGAAACACACCGCGCTTCACGTCCTCGACGCGGTGCTTAAAGTGTGCATGGCAAGGGTTGGCATCCGACCAGGTATTCAGAATGGCAATGACAGGCTTTCCTGTCCATTCTTCCGGTGCGTATCCCATCTGCATTGTTCTGGAGCGATGACCAGAACTGCGCAGGTCGTCCGGAGCGAACCAGCGGGCGCTTCTTAATGTTTCTGGAGTTTTTTTCATAGCCATTGCTCAATTGGAAAATGCGACGGAGAAGGAAGCCTCAAACTGCTCATTCCTTCATTCCCCATTTTTGAATGGTGTGGCGTTCGATCGTCTGGAACACGAGGTTTTCAACAATAAGGCCGATGATGATCACGGTGAGAAGGCCGGCAAAGACTGCGGGAATGTCCAGAAGGTTGCGGTTCTCAAAGATGAACCAGCCGAGCCCGCCTTGCCCCGAAGAAACACCGAATACGAGTTCGGCGGCAATCAACGTACGCCAGGCGAACGCCCAGCCGATTTTCAGGCCGGTCAAGATCGACGGGAACGCAGCGGGAACGAGGATCCGCATCACATAGGATAAACCGGTCAATCCATAATTGCCTCCGACCATGCGTAGCGTTCGCGACACGCCCAGAAAGCCCGCATGGGTATTGAGCGCCACCGCCCAAAGCACCGAATGGATAAGCACGAAGACAAGGCTGGAAGCGCCGAGCCCGAACCAGATCAAAGCAAGTGGCAGCAATGAGATGGCGGGTAGCGGATTGAACATCGCCGTCATTGTTTCCAAAAAATCGGTGCCGATCCGTGTGTTGATGGCAAGGATTGTCAAAATGGCTGCTAGCACAGTCCCGGCCACATACCCCGTGATTAGCACCTGAAGCGTCGTCCAGATGCGCGACGGCAATGTGCCGTCGGCAAAACGATCATAAAGGGTGGTCAGTGTGTCGCTAAGCGTCGGAAAAAGCAGGGGATTGTCTAGATAGCTTGCATAGACCTGCCAAATGATGGCCAGAACAACAATCAGCACCGTCTTGCGCACAGCGCTGATACCCCAAATGAGTTCGAGGGAACCAAGCCTCTGTTCGACCTCGGCTACATTGGTATGCTGCCTGTTTGTCGTAACATCGGCTGCAAGAATGATCTGCGGACTTGTCATTGTCGTCACTCCCTGTGGCCGGACTCGGAAAAGAGCAGATTGTGGATATCGCGTTCGAGCGCGGCGGCGCTGCCATCGTCCTGACGGGCGCGATCAACGTCGATCACTTCAGCCTTCACGCGCCCTGGATGAGGCGACAACAGCAGAATGCGGTTTGAGACCTTGATGGCTTCAGCAATCGAATGTGTAACGAAAATGACCGTAAACCTGGTGTCTTCCCAAAGCTGCAGCAGTTCGTCCTGCATCTGACGCCGGGTCAAAGCGTCGAGCGCCGCAAACGGCTCATCCATCAGCAAAATATCGGGCTGCATGGCCATGCCGCGGGCGATCGCCACGCGTTGCTTCATGCCACCCGAAAGCGTGTGCGGATAACTGTCCGTGGCGCGTGTGAGCTTGACCTTATCGATATACTCCTTGGCCCGAGCCTCCGCCTCCCTGCGCGGTAGTTTGCGCGCAACGATCAACGGAAACATGACGTTTTCCAGTACCGTCTTCCAAGGCAAAAGCTGGTCGAACTCCTGAAATACCATCATGCGATCAGCGCCAGGCCTTTTGACTGGACGTCCGTTGATATGAATTGATCCACTCACCGGGGCCATGTATCCGCCGACGGCTTTCAACAGCGTGGACTTGCCGCAACCGGACGGTCCGAGAAGAACAAAACGGTCGGATCGTTCGACAGAAAAACTGACGTCTTCCGTCGCCGTTATCAGCAGATTCGGGGTCTTGTAGCGAAGCGTCACCTTGTCCACGGTGAGAAGCGACTTGGCCTCACTTGCCGCTTTCACATCGGGAAGACCTGCTGTTGGATCTATTTTTTGCTGTATGGCCTGTAACATATGGGCCTCCATAGGATAGTCGGAAGACCCGGCATCGCTGCCAGGTCGTTAGCTCGTTGCCGACAGCTAGTTGCCCTTTAGATCGGCGGATTCCGGCAGATAATAGTCTGTCCATGCCACAGGCATCGTCTTGAGTGTTCCGATCTTGTGCAGATGCGTTGCAAACTTCATCGTTCCCTGAGGATCGGTGCGAAACTCCATCATGTCCGGCTGTGCGAGTATCTTGACCAGGGTATTGAGATCGGTTTTGTCACCGGAAACCTGCTTGTAGGCGCTCAATGCGTCGCGCGGGTTCTTCTTGATCATGTCGATTGCCTCGACCGTGGCTTCGCGCACGGCCTTGATGATGACAGGATTTGCTTCGGCAAAAGCCGTTGTGGTGAAGAACGTCGCTTGTGTTAAAGGACCGCCAATGATGTCCTTGGAATTGACCACGATGTGGTTGCCGGCATCGATCTCCAGATACTGGAAAGGCGGTGCGGAGAAGTGACTCGCCACCTCGTGGCTCTTGTTCGCCAGCGCCGCCATCGCATCGGGATGTCCGAGCTGCACCGTGTTGACATCGAAATGCTTCAGATCGCTGTCTCCAAACATCTGACCCGCTGCCATTTGCAACAGGATCGCCTGCGTCGAAACGCCAACCGTTGGCACAGCAATCTTGTCGCTCGGACCGATGGCTTTCAATGATTTGATCTTGGGGTCACGCGACACCATGATGACTGGCTGCGCCGAACTGGTGATAATCCCTTTTACCTTGCCGCGTGTTCTGTCCCACAGCAAAAGCAAGTTGCCCGTCCCGGTGTTGACGATGTCAACATTCCCCGAGAGGAGCGCATCCGTCTGCGCACCACCGCCGCTGAAGGTCCGCCAGTTAACGGTGACACCTTTCAGGCCATCTTCTGCCGCGTGCTTCTCAATGAGCTTTTGCGTTTCCATAACATGGCTGGCCAGGTAAAGGATGCCTGGCTGGCGGGTGATGGAGATATCGGTCTTCTCTTGGGCATGGCCGGACGAGCCTAAACCTACAATAATAGCAAATGCGGCGATAGCGCCTTTAATCAATCGCATATTTTCCTCCCGATCGTTTTGCGTGTCGTTTGCACGAGGCGACGATCCTCCGACATCGCTTACTTCATTAAAGCACTAATGCATCAGTGCATCAACTAAATAATTGTGGTACTACAATGGAGACAGACAACGAGAGAGCAGCAATCATGAGTGGCAGGGTGAAAAACAGCGTTCTGGACCGGACACGGCAGGTCGCCCATCAGATTCACGAGATATTGAGGGACCGCATTCTCTCTGTTGAACTTGTGCCGGGAACAATTCTTTCCAGGGCTTCGCTTCAATTGGAATTCGGCGTTAGTCAGACCCCGGTCCGGGATGCGCTCATGCGCCTGGAAGAAGAAGGCATCGTCGAAGTCTTTCCCCAATACGCGACTGTCGTGGCAAGGATCGATATTGATCACGCAAGGCAGGCGCAATTCCTCCGGCTCTCGATTGAACTCGAAGCTGTTCGTCGCCTGACAGCCGAGTGCCCGGTCCAAATCGCAGCAGGACTCGAGGAAATCCTCGCAAGACAACGGCAAGTGGCCACCCCGCAGACATACGATCTGTTCGATACGCTCGACAAGGACTTTCACCGCAAGATTTATGCGCGTGCGGGCATCCTCAATCTCTGGTCCACTGTCCGTCGGCAAAGCGTGCATCTTGACCGATTGCGCCGCCTCAATCTGCCTATGCCCGGCAAGATGCAAAATGTCCTTAAGGATCACCAAGAGATTGTCAGTGCGATACAATCGGGACGCCCGGAAGCCGCTGAGAGCGCCATGCGCAGACATTTATCTGGAACGCTATCCATCATCGATCTTATCAGCGATCAATTTCCCGATTATGTCCGCAAGTGAGCAACGTCAACCAAGCTGCGTGATCGGGCGCGGAAGGCGGCCCTCTCGCAGGAACATCGCCGAGGCATGAAGCCGCGGCACACGATGAACGCTCTATGCCTCCCTTGCGCAGCCATAGCACAGCGCGCGCCACAACGCGACCCGCCGCGGCAGCGTCATCCAAGCGCCATCCCTCTCCGTTTGTAGGTGAACTGGATACCGCTGGCAGTGCCAACTGGACACTCCCGGCAGTATAGACTGGACACCTCAAGACCACTCCCTCCGAGGGCGCGACAGCGCGGTTCAAGGTGCAATGTCGCGCCCTCACTTGCTGAACTTCTTCCCGGGAGTTGCCGGGAGTTTGAATAGCCTTTGGGTCTTTTTTTTGGGACCGTTTACGGACCGGCCTGAGCTTAGGAATCGTTTTGCTCAACAGCCACTTCGAGACGGCTGACCGGCCAAAGACGCCCCCTCGAAGGAGAATGGGCTCGCGTTCCTTGACACCGGCCCGCAACCTTCAGAATATGATAGCTCGCGGCAAGGAAGCCGGTGCTGGTTTATCAGAAGGCCCCGCAGGCGCCAGCGGCGGAATAGTCAGAGCCAGCGGCGAACCTTGGCCTTGTAGCGGCGGTAGTCGTCTCCGAACTTCGCTTCGAGATAGCGCTCCTCGCGGGCGATCACCTGCGTCTGGATCGCGATCAGCACCAACGGAGCAAGGTCGAAGGCGATCGGCCCGTCGAAGCCGATCGCAAGGCCGGCATAGATAAGTGCCATGCCGAGATACATGGGATTGCGGGTCCACCGGTAAGGACCGGTCGTTGCGATGAGGGTCGTTGGCTGCGACTGCGGAACGTTGGTGCCAAGCCGCCGCGAGCATCATCAACGCCCCGGCAACGAATAGAAGCGCGCCCGTCGCGACCAGAAACCGCCAGTCGATGCCGAAAGAGCGCAGGGTAACGAACCGCTCCGACGCCAGCCCCAACAACAGCGCTCCCAGATAGACGAAGGGCGGAGGAAAGCGCACACCCGCGGTGTCCGGTTCGACGACCATGCTCATCCTCCAATCTGTGCTCTCAAACCAGCATCGCCTGCTGGGCGAAGATACCGCCATCGCGCCTCGCCATATTGCCGGAGTCAGGCCGTGCAGAAGCCGGGGACGGCGACCTTCTGGAACAGGTGCGGGCTGGCCACGACGGATGAAGGATATGCTGGAAGTTTCCCGAGGAACTCGGGATCAGTGAAGGCGGCGCGGACCGCCTCGGTGGATTCCCACACCACATAGTTCAGGTACTATCGCCGATCGCTCGATGTAGTTGCATGGAAATGAAGCCCGGTTGCTTCGTTATGATCTCGGCAGCCGCCCTGAAAGCGTCCAGGAAGCCCGCTTCGACGGCGGGATCGACGACCGAGAAGAGGTTGATGAGCACGAGAGGCGCGGCCGCGATACCGAGTTGGCGGTCAAACGGAATTTCTCGTCCAGAGGTTTCAATGGTTTTATGGCGGCCATGGTGGCGCTCCTGTCTATTGTGAAATTGAAACTGGCGTGATCGATGCTGCTTGCGCTCAAGCGAGCTGCAGCGGCGCCGTGGTGGCTCTGTCGGCTACACTAGCCTGCGATCGGTTCGGCCGCGGCTTCGGCGACACCGGATTCCGCTTGGACCGCAAGGGCCCAGTCCGCGGCCTGGGATTCGAAGTACTCCTCGAGCGCGCGGACCTTGCCCCACATCAGGGTGAAGACGTGCAGGCCGCGGTTGTCATACCGACCACGGCCATCGAGGAGTGCCGCGCTGGCCCTCCCCATCGCGCGAACACGGTGCTCTTCCAAGGCCCGCCTGTCACCCACACCTCGTCGAGCGTTACCCGGAAGCCGCGTCGCGGCTCTTATCGATCTTCTTGAGGCTGAGGAAATAGAGGGCGAACCTGCTATCCCACCTCAATGAATAGCGATGGTCGTCAAGCGCTCACCATTGCGGCCGGACAAGGCGATGGTGGACAAAGCCCACCGTAAGGGTGCGTCTCACGTTCGCGCACACAAAGCCTACCGCCAGATGATGGGGGCCGCACGGGCTCGAATAATCGAACGGCAATGATGAATTCCTGCAGTCCACAGCCCCGATCGGCGCACGGATACCTGCAGATGTGTCATTTCTCGTCAATGCCCGTCAGGCATCAAAGTCTTATCAGGCGTTGATCGTGCAGTAAACGATCGCAATTGCCGTCAATTTCGCTCGGGTCGTCGAGCTGGCGCAGTGCATCCATGACAGCGTCGAATGCAACCGGGTTTTCAGCGTAAGGTAACCTACGCAACGCCGGCATCGATTCGACCGCGCAGGCGTCTGAAGCCCATGAGGCCAGAATGGCCCGTTTTTCCTGGACATCGAGCGCGTCATCCCGGACCACGTCCTCGGGACGGCTGAAATGCCGCACCGGAATCGAGGGGACAATAATCGAAAGGTTACGTTCCATGGCCCTACGTTTGTAAAATCTCCTTGTGTTAATGTCCTTAAAGCGACCCGAAAAGGCCTCTTCCTGCCGAAAATATTTTGGAAGCTTCCGGAGAAATTTCAATATCCCCTATAAATTTCAATTTCCCCTATGATAAACACAACAATCCCGCGTCCTGGCAGCCAGCCTTGCGTTCTCAGACAGGCGCGATTTTGTTTGCGAGGTGATTGACTCTCTCTGTCATTAGCGGACTATTCGCAGGTCGCCGCTGGCGCTTGAGAGATGGAACGTGCGGGTGCAAGCATGACCTTTCAACCACTCACATCCGTTTCCGAAGACGTATATGGCCAAGCGGATTGGCGCGCGATGTCCTTCGGGTAGGAGGGCAGCTGCAATGCTGGGGCGTTCAGCTCGGACCGATCCGCACGCGCAACGCCTGGCGCTAGAAGTCATGCGCCTCTTTGACGGTGGCAAACCCGATATCCAGTTGAATACCTCTCTGTCAGTCATCAATGATCAGACTATCGGGTCGGAAACCGAGCAAGGGCGTCGCCGCCACAGCTCACATCTATCGCATTCCTCTGCCAGATACTGACCGCTGTAATGCACGCCCTCTTTCCTGTTTGGAAGGAAATTTCTACCCGATCCGCACGCTTTGCATTCATCCAGGCAGCCAAGGAAGCTGGAAACCAAGTTGACGAGCCGAAGTTGGAGCGCCAATGGTCAAGTCCTTCCGATGGCACAAGAGCAAGCCGCGGCGCAGGGCTCTCTAACCGGTTACAGTTAGCCGTTCCTCAATGGCAAGTCCGATCTCATACAGCCACATGCGTCAGCATGGTCGAGAAAAACTACTGCATCATGACTGCCGGTGGCTGCCAGGTGCCTTCGCCGGCCGGCAGGATCGAAGGCGCTTCCGTCTTCGGCCAGTACAAGCGCATGACGAGATAGATCGTGTCATTCGGCGCAGGCAGCCAATTTGCCTCCTTGTCCGCACCGGGGCTGTCCTTCTGGATATAAAGGGTGACAGAGCCATCCTCGTTTTTCTTCATGCTCGGCAACATCGGCGAGTTGATGAGATAGCGATTGATCGGGTTCTCGATCAAAAGCTGGCTCTTGCCGTCATACATTGTCACCGACCAGAAGGAGTTCACCGGCGGGTGCTGCCCTGCGGGGAAGGTGATCGTGTAATTGTGCTTGCTGCCGTCTAGTGTCTTGCCGTCGCTGTCAACGCGCGTGAACGGATAGGTCGCTTCCGCCGGGTCATTGCCATAAATGCCCGCCTGAGCGGCGACGGCACGCTTTATCCAGTCGCCATTGTAGTGGGCGCTGTCGCCCGGAAGACCGCTAACCTGCCAGCCATTGATCGTCTTGCCGGTATTGGCGACGGCCTCGTCGACCTTCCGCTGGCCCTCCTTCATGCCGAGGCCAAGCTCCAGCTTATGCTCCAGTGGTAGGTCCTTGAAGTTGACGGTCTTGCCCGGCCCGACGCCGATGCGTGCCAGCTTGGCGCGTATCTCCTGCTCATTATCCTGCGCCGGCGCAAACTGCAGCGCGAAGTCGAGATAGTCGAAGAAGTTGGTCTTCACGAGTTCCTTGTCGATCTTGGGAAAGTCGATGGTTGGCGCGGCCGGCGGCGGCGTCTGCTTGAGATAGGCCGAGAGCATATGAACCTTGTAGCCAGCCTGCACCTTCTTGACGTTGTCGAGATCATCCGGGCCGAAAAGTTGGGTGCGATAGCCCGCAAGGGAGAACTGTGTGCTCGATCGAAACACCTGTTTGACGCCCGCCGGGGTGTCGCCCCTCCAGTCGGGCCCAACTACCATGTAGTCGCCTGCCTCGCTCCCTGTGGCGCGGGTGCCGATATAGCCGTAATTGTAGGTATTGCCGTCGCACAGCATGACCGAATAGTAGCGCTTCGGGTCCATCGCCGGAACCGAGAGCACCACCGGCTCCGCCCGCAAATCCATCCACACGAAGGAATAGGGTGTGTCGCTGTTCGGCGTGACGATCGCTGTGTCCTTGTAAGTATAGACGTTGGGCTCGTTCTTGAGCTGATTGAACGGCGCTTTGAACTGCCCCGAATTGCGATCGACCGCGTACTCGTACATGATGGCATAGTTCATCACGATCGGCAGGCCATAGATGAAGCCTTCTTCGGCAATATCCTTGGCCTCGACAATGCTCGGATAACTCTGGGCCATTAGCAGGCTTGGCTTCGCAATCGCGGCGCCGGCGACTATCGCTGCGGCGGAGAGAAGTAGATCTCGTTTCGTCAACATTTGCCGACTCCTTTGTCATCGGATGAGTTATGATGATTGTTCATAAGTACGCGTCGGCTGGCGGCGCGGGTCCGTCAAATTTCAAAAACAGCAGGGGTGGCGGCCAAATGTGCACCAATGCCGTCTTGGCCGTGGTAAGAATTGGCTGCTTGTTTACCCAAGCGGACAGAAAGCCCAAGCGCAACACCATCATATAATTCCCCCGAGATCTCACCAGGCGACTGCTGCGTCTAAGGCTTGTTCAACCGATGGCAGGTAACGACGATGCAAAGAAGTACGTAACTGTTACAATGCGCTGCCGAAGCCGTACCGAACTTGCAATCCGTGCGGGCCGAATGTTTCAGTGTCCAGCGAGGCTTCTCGCCAAGTTTGGGAATGACGCGCCCCACATGCTCTCGACACTCGGGGGGCAGTAGCGGCCGGATTGGCGCTGCTCGAGTGATCCCGATGGCCTGGGCGGCAGCGGTCACTCGCTAGCGGTTTTGCTTCTCTTCAGTGGTTTGACAACCGGTCAAGATCATCAGCACCCCAAACAGCCCCGCACCGGTATCTTTATCAATTGCTTTCTGGAGCTTTTCATTTGCAATCCCGTTTGCCCGCGCCGCTGCTGCGGCGCGTTTCTGTGCTTCGTCATGCCCGAAGGCGCGACCGCCTCTCCTCGGCAAGCCGTGCCTGAAGAGCGGTCTTTTCGAATAGTTCGACATATCCGACCTGAGCTGCGGTTGCAGCTTGGCCGCTTCCGTCGCCACCTTGCCCGTTACAAGGTCGCCAATGATCGGGATGATACCAATGTAGGGAATGACGTGAAGGACAGGTCAGCATACGCTCGGAAGATGCAAAAAGCCGGATGCCGAGGGCGCGAAGGATGGCGACTACTAGGGCACTCACTAGAGGCCACTCACGCGCATGGTTAGGCTTCACCAAGGCGCTGCTTGTCACCCGTCTCACGACGCAGACCCAGGCGGTTGCCGTCTGCGCTTAACAGGCGTCACGATATTTGCGTTCCGTGGTGAGCCCTTGCCCCGGTCGAACGCTTAGCAGCCGAAACACCGAAGTTGCGGCGCACCGGAGAGCGTCGAAGCTTGCAGGGAAACAGGTGCTTCGACTTTCACGCCGTCAACCAAAGGCAGGTAATAGTGCTGCGTGACGCGAGCCTTCAAAATGGCCAGGCACTCGTCCGGCGTGCCGGCGTGATACGGTCAAGGGACAAAACGCCAACCAACCACTGGCCGAAGCGGACAAGACAACTGCGACGATAGCGGTCTTGATGAATCAGACCTACAGCTAGGCAGCGAAACAGGAATCGTTGAAGAGGGTTGGCCCATGCGACCGCCGCTGCCGAACCTTGTAGAATGGCACATGGAAGTTGCGGTTGCCCCAAGATAAGATGACGAATACACCTCAACCATAGCCGCAAACGAAGCTGCCTTTTATGCATGAGGGTTTGACTGCACACATTTATTCGGGTTGTCATATCTGAAGCAGAAGCAAATTAGCCATCGCGCCGGGGTCGACAGGTTTGCTGAAATGGTATCCCTGGGCCTCGTCGCACCCCTTGGCACGCAGGAACGCGAGTTGCCCTTCCGTCTCGACACCCTCTGCAATTACCATCATGTTCAAGCGCTGTCCGAGAGATATAACAGCAGATATGATGCTTCGATCATCCTCGTCATGTGCAAGGTTGCGCACGAACGATTGATCGATCTTGAGGCGCGTTACGGGCAGACATTTCAGAGTGCTCAGGCTGGAATAGCCCGTGCCAAAATCATCAATGGCGAAATGAACACCCAACTCTTGCAGTTCTTTCATGGTTGCGATTGCCTGATCAACATTGCGCATCAACAAGCTCTCGGTCACTTCCAGTTCCAGATACTCGGCTTCAAGACCGCTTTCTTTCAATATCCGCCTCACCCGCTGCGGCCAGTCCTTTTCCTGAAACTGGAGCGCCGAAACATTAACACTGACGCTGAGGTGCGGAAGGCCTGCATCCTGCCAGGCCTTGTTTTGCCGGCAGGCCTCGTTGAGGACCCAGTCCCCAAGCGGAACAATAAGACCTGTTTCCTCAGCGAGTGATATAAAATGAATGGGGGACAATACTCCCAGAACGGGATGCCTCCAGCGAACCAAAGCTTCTACCGCAAAAATGCGCTCCGAGCGCAGATCGACTTGAGGTTGGTAGTCCAAGTAGAACTCCGACCGTTCGATGCCCGAGCGTATTGCATCCTGCATTGCAAAGCGTTCGTGCGCTTTGGAATTCATCTCCTCGGTAAAAAACTGGAAGCTGTCACGCCCACTATTCTTGGCCTGGTACATTGCCGCATCGGCGTTCATCAGCAACGTTTCTGCATTGTTGCCATCATGTGGAAAAGTAGCAACGCCCATGCTGCAAGTGATGTGGAACTCGTGGCCGTCGAGAGCAATCGGGTCAGTAATGACTGCCCTGAGCTTGTGCAGGATTATAGAGATCGCATCCGTGCTTGCGGGTATATCCACCAGCAGTATAACAAATTCATCGCCGCCAAGCCGAACAACGGCATCGATCGGCCTCACACAGCCCACCATACGACCTGCGACAATTTTGAGAAGCTCGTCTCCTGCCGTATGGCCCAGCCTGTCATTGACAGTCTTGAAATTGTCGAGATCCACAAAGACCACCGATACCCATGGATTATGATTGTGAAGTTGCGTGTGCAAGATGGCCTGGGTCAAACGATCCTTTAGCAGTGTTCGATTTGGCAAGCCCGTCAGAGCGTCATGATTGGCAAGGAAAAATATCTCATCTTCGTTTTGCTTGCGCTCAATCGCGATGGCGGCAATCCTTCCTACCCTTTCAGTGAGCCGCCTTTCAAAAGACTCGGGTTCCCTCACCTCGCCTGAATACAGGGCAAAGGTACCGAGGACGTCGCCCTGATGCGACAAAATTGGCGTCGACCAGCAGGAGCGCAGGCTGTGGAGTTGTGCCAGGTCCCTGAAGTTGGTCCAAAGTGGATCACTCGCGATATCGGCAACTATTACGCTCTCCCGCCTATAAGCTGCGGTACCGCAAGAACCCATGTTCGGGCCAATCGCCATGCCATCAATAGCGCGGATATAGACCATCGGAAGGCTCGGCGCGGCACCGTGCCAGAGGTGCTTTCCAGCGCCGTCAACAAGAAGGATCGAGGCAAACACTCCCGGCAGCTGCTCTTCGATTAGACGCACTATTTTGTCTAGCACATCCCTCAGAGGTGAATTCATTGCAATCATTTCGAGTACAAGGCTTTGCTCATCGCGAAGACGATCCGCCTGTCTGCGAACGCTTATGTCGCGCGATATCCCGACAAGTCCTATGGTTTCGTTCTTGTCATTGAGCAGGGCGATTTTGGAGGTCGAGAGCCACTTTTTGGCTCCGGTTACAGCATCGACGACCTCTTCCTCCATGTCGATCATCGGGCTGCCGGACTGGATTATCGCCTGCTCAACTTCGAAAAACCTAGTCGCAACATCGGGCGCGTGCAGATCAAAATCGGTTTTGCCAATCAACTCCTCCGAGTGGTCGTAGCCGTGGATTCGCGCCACCGCCTGGTTTACAATAGTAAAGCGATGATCCAGATCTTTCGCAAACAGATAATCGGGCACCTGATCTATCATTGCCCACAGCAAACTCCGCTCTGCCCTCCACTCCGTGCTTGCAAAAAGCCCCTGATGGTTTTGCGCTGCCATCCCCCCGATGGCTGTGGTCATACGATCGATTTGCAAGTGGTTGCTCTCGGGATTGGAACGACCGGGATGCGCGCCATGTCCGGATAATGGCGCGCGAAGGAAGAGTCTTCGGAGCCACGGCAATTGCATCCGGATATAATCATTGGTCACCGGGCTAACGCCTTACACCCGAGCGCGTGTGCACCGTTTGTTTGCGCATCTCTGCGCCAAAAACCCATGCTGCGCTCCCGGTCCGCGGCCAGCGAGGCGATCAAGTTGACGTCACGGTTACCATTGTTGAACAGCCGCATTATTTCACGTGCCAATCGGCCAGCGTTATGATTGTCATCATCCGATGTCTCGATCATGAACATAACCTGTTTATAGGCTGTCGACATTACGTGCCAGTTCACCTTGGTATATGCGTCTTTAGAAACCGATGTTAAAATCTGAAATGACATGGCTGCTGCCTTTGGGCGGGAGCTCAACTAATCTCTCCAGCGTCAGCGGCCGATCCAATGCCTGACGACGAGACCAGAGTCGTCCTTTGAGGCAAACAAGTCAATGTAAGTCATAAAATGCTGTATATTTCTTGGCTTAGATGAGTGAAAAGCAAGAACAGCGAAAACGAAATCCAGGTATGGCCGGCGTTCAAAAATAGAACACATCTTTCAATGGTGCACAGTTATGTGCTTTGGTTCGTAGAAGAAGCTCATGTGGCGAAGGGCAAGGCGGCCTCCGTGATCAAAATTGGCTCGATCGTGATCCATTGCTCCGAATTTCGCACGCATGTTCGCATTTCGGCAGGATGGCTTGCACTATGTTCCGCGGACGCCTGTGCACAGTGATTGTATTGTGTTTTTTGATCCCGACGGCCAGGGCCCGATTATTTCCTTTCGGGCCGCGATCGTCGTGGCTAAGCGGAGAAGCTGGCTGCATTTGGACCTTCATACCGACTGTCACCAGAGGAGGTTCGTCGTTTGCTGACGATCGGAGCAAAGCAACATCCGTGGCGCTATCCGCAGAATGCCGACTACCTGGTCTGGCAAGACCCCGACGGCAATCTGTCGTGCAATAGGCGCACAAAAAGCTGTGGCCGCCTTGACCGGGTTCGAACCGCAGACCCACTCAACGCAGTTTTCTGACGTGCGGTTTCCGATGAGCCGTTATGCGGTTTTAGGAGCATATACCAAGAATATGGATAGGCCGCCTCGCACCTCGTCATTACCGGAATTGTTGTGAAAAATGTCTACGCCGAGAGCAGAGACCGATTTCTCCCGATGTTCAACCGCCGCGACTATCGCTTGGCTGACCGCAGAGTTGATCGCGCATATCGGCCTTGCCCATGCCAGGCGCCGATTGTCTGAAAGGCACCGTGAAGGGCGTACGCCGGTCGCTTGTTTTACTGCCTCGCGAGGCAACTGCTTGCCGAACCAGCGCGCGCAAACCCTTGGGGAAGGTGACGCATGCCGTTGCGCGTCATCACCGCTTCCGGCAAGGGCGCTAACCATTCGACGCTCGAGCGATAGGTGCGCGACCAGGCATCGGCTACGGGCCTCGTAGGATGTCGTTTGAGCCTAGTCATTAGGCGGCAAGGATCGCGGAGAGCATCAAATAAAGCAAAGCTGCGGTCACGGCGAGCGTCGCCGCGGCGAGCAACAATCCGATGAGGGTGACCAGCCCGTCGCGCTCCATCAGGGCGACTGCCAAGACCACCAGCGAGACCACCGGCAAGATATTGCCGAACGGGATCGGCAGGGCGATCACGACGGCGAGCAGGAAGATCGGAATGCCAAGCAGGGTCTGAACAATCGGGCCTGTAAACGCCTTGAGCCGGCCGGCTCGCATGACCTTCTCCACCCTGGCAATAATCGGAAGCGAATGAGGGATGATAAGATCGAGCATTGCCGGTGAAATATGGCGGTTTCTGACCACGGTCGGCAACCAGAGGCTCTGGCGGCCGAAGGTGATCTGCAGCGAGATCAGAGCAAGGGCTGTGCCGAACACCATACCGAACGGACCCGGGATCGGTGTCAGTGCCGGAATTGCCAGAAACAGCACGGTAACGGTCATGCCCGTCGATCCCATGATCTCCAGAGCCTCACCGATGGAAAGACCGCCTCTTTTCCCGGCAAGCTCCAGCATCTCCGTAAGCAGTGCGGTTGCCATACCCCCCGGCGTCTCGATGTTATCGTCTGGTTCAGACATGTCGTCCAATCGGTTTCCGCCGAAATCTGTCGTTACACTCTCTCGCCGCTGTTGGCGTTCAGGACACTTACGAGAGCCGCGCAGTGCGGGTCCCGGTTATCCAGGAGATCAGCCGGCGTGGTGCGTCCGATCGCGATATTGACGATGGTGCCTGCGGCCCAGCCATAGTCTCCGGCGGCCCGCTCGATCAGCAGCGGGCCTTGGGAGGCCAGGCAAGCCTGAGACTGTCGGACGATCTCCACGGGCAAGTTCGCACGCTCAACATGCTGCTGCATCTGTGCCTGGAGGGGATCGAAGATGAAAATGGCAAAAAGCCAACCGACGATATCCGAAATCATATCTATTTCCTTCGTGTTCTGTTGCTGACGCCGTTCTTCCCAACGGGTTGCGGTTACGCGGACTGGCGATCGCGGGTTTTGAGAAGGCTCCAGATCACGCCGGCGGCGATGATCGCGAAGGTGATGCCGAGCGAAAGGATGGCTGGGAACTTTTCCAGCTCCAGAAGATCGGCGGCAAAGATCTTCGAGCCGATAAAGATCAGGACCAGGGCGAGTGCCGGCTTCAGGTACTGGAAGCGATGGACCATCGCGGCGAGCGCGAAATAGAGGGCGCGAAGGCCAAGGATAGCGAAGATATTCGAAGTGTAGACGATGAACGGATCGGTAGTGATCGCGAAAATTGCGGGGACCGAATCCACGGCGAAGATGACATCGGCTACTTCGATCATCACGAGCGCCATGAAGAGGGGCGTGATAAACCAGCTCGTCGCGCCAGTGATGGGATTTGTTTTTCTGACGAAAAACCGCTCGCCGTGGTGCTCGTCGGTGACGTTGAAGCGATTGCGCATGAAACGGACAAGCACGTTTCCTGAGACGTCGGGCTCGGCCTCCTTGATGGCCAGCATCTTGATGCCGGTAACGATCAGGAAAGCTGCAAAGATATAGAGAACCCAAGCGAATTCTGCGACCAGCGTCGCGCCGACACCAATCATAATGGCGCGCAGCACGAGGACGCCGAGAATTCCCCAGAAGAGTACCCGGTGCTGATGGAGGCGCGGGACGGCGAAGAAAGAGAAGATCAGCGCGATGACGAAGACGTTATCCAGCGCCAGCGTCTTTTCCACGACGAAGCCCGTCATATAGGCAAGACCAGCGTCGGAGCCGAGATACCACCAAACCCAACCGCCGAATGCGATACCCAGCGCGATATAGAGGCTGGAAAGCTTCACGCTTTCGCGAACGCCGATCTCCCTGTTCTGCTTATGGAGAATGCCAAGGTCAAATGAGAGAATGGCGATGACCAGCGCGAGGAAGCTTGCCCACATCCAGAGCGGCTTCCCTACCCACTCGAGGAATAAAAATGAGAAATCCAAAGAAAATCCCCTGTCGGCACGGATTGTCGGAAAAAGGTCCGACATCGCAAGAGTGCCGAGGCTCTCACCAGAGGGGCCCGGACCAGCGGGTTAAACCCCACATGGGTCTCATATTTGGATTGTCAAGTCGCGGCCCGTGCATTTTCTCTGTCCGCTTTGACCTTCGAACGATCACGTTGCAGTTCTGCGCAACGAAGCAGGCGCGGTCTGAGCTCGATGAAGCCAAGCGCAAGGTGCTTTATCGACAGCTGGCGCTGATGGTGCGAGACGGCGGTCTGATCCTGCCCGTCTTCAACGACTACATTATGGCCTCTTCGAAAACGCTGAAGGGATATGTCGACGATATCGGCAACGATATGTCCAACGGCTATATCGGCAGCTATGTGTGGTTTATCCACTCAAGCTGGCCGGCGCCGTAATAGATGAGAAATAGTTGTACCAGCAGGGGGTGCCATGGAACACGAACGTGCAGGCCGTCTTGCGTGGGCTCGGTTGCTGGCCGACTTGCTGACCATCCCCAAGCTCGAGCGCGCTGATCGATGAGCTTGACACCGCGCCGCCCGGGATCGTCAGCGTGGTCAGGACAGCGCTCGCTTGCACAACCTAATCATTGATTTTCCTAACATTCCCACGCTCGCCACATTGTCTGGTGCTTTGCGGAACAACGCCCGAAGAATATCGTTCCGCTGTTGGAAACCTGGAAGGATCCTGAAACAGTTCGGTGGCAACGATGAGTCAAACTCGACTTTTACCCATCCGATCCCGTGGATAAACACTGCCTCGTCTTCTGTGCCAGACAATTCCAAGTCCGTGATCAAGACATTCTGCGTTGATAGTGCATCGATCTGGATGTCGCGTACAATGCCTCCAGCACGCAACGATGACTGCATCTGGATCTTGATGAGCTCCTCCTGTCCGAATCTTGGAAGTTCGATGCAGACAAGAAGACTGACAAACCCGATCAGCATGGCGAATGCCGACCACACAAGGTTCAAGCAATCGCGTTCGGAGAACTCGATGGGTGAACTCCAGACAAACACCGTCGAAACGATCGAGAACGCAGAAAGTAGAGTGACAACTCCGAAGAACGCTGCCGTTGGCGCGTGAACGCGGATTTTGGATCTATCGCCACCCTTCTCCGTAACCTTAAACGGCCGCCCGAATGGTTTGCGAATGGCCTGCAAAAGCGCGACCGTGATTGGAAGAGCGGTAATGGCGTGCGTCACTTCAGTGAAAAACGGCAAAGTCCGCCGTTCCGAAATCCACGATGAATAACTCCAGAATACAAGGAGGGCGGATATGCCGTATTTCATGAATACCAGCTCATCGGCTTGAATAGCCGAGATGTCGAACAGCCAATAAATCGATGGTGCAAACAGCATGCAAAGGATAAACGGTTTCGACAGCCAGCTGAGAAGGCCATGGATGTAGTGGAGACGCTGGGTCAGGGTAAAACGGCCGCGCCACAATGGGCCGTCTTTCAGAAGTCCGATCTGGATTGTTCCAAGACACCAGCGAGTGCGCTGCGTTATATATTCCGGAATTCCTTCAGCCGACAGACCGACACTGAGCTTCTCGTTCAGCCAACGCGTCACATAACCCCGTTCCATCAGGCGATAGGTCAGCAACATGTCTTCGGACAGGGCTTCATGCGGGAATCCGCCCATTTCGTTCAAAGCGGAGCGCCTCACGACAAAACTGGTGCCGACGCAGAAAGCACATCCCACCGCGTCCTTCGCTGGCTGAAAAGTGTCGAAGAAGACGCGCTGATCATCGACAAACGATGACCTTATGCCAAGATTATGTTGTATCGGATCAGAGTTGAAATAGAACTGCGGTGTCTGGACAACACCTACCTCTTCGTTCCTGAACAGCCCAACTGTGCGTCGCAGGAAATTTTCTTGCGGGGCAAAATCCGCATCAAGCACCATGATCAAATCGCACGGATGCCTGGTGGCGTTTGTAAGCGCTAGAGCGTTATTGAGGTTGCCCGCCTTGGCGTGGCGGTTGTCGGGACGCGTGATATAGCCCACACCAATTTGATCGCAATAATCTTTGATTTCAGGACGGCGGGTATCGTCGCAGACATACACTTTGAAGTCGGGATAATTCATCGATCCGGCACTGATGACGGACTTCTCCAAGATATTGATCGGCTCATTATAAGTGCAGATAAATACGTCGACGGAAGGATACTGCTCCGTAGCTGCGAGTTGTTTCTGAGCGTCGTCAGCCTCGAGCGACCAGTCAGTTGACCTGAACAGGATAAGAACTGATCCAAGCGCATAGACGACTGAAATAGCTTCAAACGTAAAGTAGAAGTAGGCCCAGATGCTGGCCCCGGTCACCTCAAGGTCAGGCAATGTGTCGAGCCATCGCCAGGAAATGTAAAGCACGAGCGACAGGATGGTAGCGCTTCCGAACAGCACTCTGTCAATCAACCTGTCCCGATGCGCCAACCTGGAGAACACGACGAACAGGAGACCAATCCCCAAATCGAAAAACAGCACACTCGAAACATCGTCGTTGACGTTGAAAAACATGCATACCTCAGTTGGGCCGGAAGGGGTTGAAATCCATTGCTGCCATCACGGCCCATGCGGTCGCACCCAGATGCGGCCAGTGCTGATACATGAACGCACCGCCCTGCCCCATCGCTCCGACTGTCAACCCAGTTGAAAGCGGCGGGCCGGAGGTCGCGTACAGCAACCCGGATTGCGGATCGACGTTTTCAAGGATGCTGGCGATCAACTCCGATGCGCGCTTTGGTTCACCTTCCTGTTGGAAGAGCAACGCTGCCTGCGCCGTTCCCTCGATCCACAGTCCATCCCGATCCCCGTTGAAATCATAGCCGCCTGGCACAGCCAACTTTGCGTCCATCAGGCCAATTGTATCGGCCCATTTAGCGGGTCGTCGCGATTTGGGGACGACCAAAAAGGGCCATACCTGCACATCCAGCCACAAGTCGGTGCTGTGGACTGCATTTCCGGTCAAGTCTGTGCCGATAAGAAAGCCGCTCTTGTCGTCGCGCATGCTAGTCACGAACTGCAGCGTACTTTCAGCCAGCCCTTCCCACCGGGGATTTTCGCTGATCATGCTGAGCCATCGGGCCACAGCCAGGGTGTCGATGTTGTGTTCAGTGGATTTCCACGCAATACGGACGGCCTTGGGCTCAAAACCGTAATATCCCCCCACCACTCCCGGGCTAAGGTCGTCGCCCCGCAACTGATCGAGCCAAATGGCTAGGCGTTCCGCTGCCTCGAGATATTTCGCTTCCTTTGTCTTTTCGTGAAGCTGAAGAAGCGCCAATGCAGCCCACGCGACGTTACCGGCGGCAGTGCTGACCTGATATTCGTCTTCAGCCCAAACTTTGGAGCGATCATCCCACCAGCCCGGCAGCGCGGGATTCTCCGTTATTGGCCCGGCTCGATACGCGTTGCGAAGTCGCCCATCCATGTAAAATCGGTCTTTCCCACCGGCAACAATCAACGCATCGCCGATTGATCTGGCGCGATCAATCTCCCCACAGGCTAGGAAAGCCATTGCCGCCAGCGAATTGTCATAGACAAACGCAGTGTTTTGGAGGGCTTCTGGCAGGGGCGGACCTCCAATCGAAGACAGGTAGCTCGGCAGAAACATGGTCAGCACGGTGCCACCCGCTCCTTCTGTTTGCAAACGAGCTAAAGCCGTACACAAAGTCGATCCGGCGGCACCATCGGCGGCATGACTGGCCGTAACGGCTAACACACAGACCGTCGCAACGCTGAGAGCCGAGCGGCATATGTCTAACACCGGCTAGTTCCATCTCGTATCAAAGACGGCTTGCGTCCCGCTATCGGCAATAATTCGCTCGTGAAGGAATGGTGTCGGATTCAGTCCTACCCCATGGTCGAACAGATAATCCGTGGCTTGGCATTTGCTTAACAGGCATGCCGTTCTCTTCAGTACTTGAACGGAATCATTTTTTTCGTCCGCTATCAAAACAGTTTCTGTATGAAGGCGTGGCTCCGCAGCATTTGCCTTGCCCGAGATATACGTGCTGAAATCAACGAGCTTTGATCCTCCTTGCAGGAATGCCAATTCCAGCTTTTCTACCTGGTTCCCAAGCGCCGCAGTCGCTCCGTTCACGTAGGAACTAGTCTTTTCGACCCAATCGCTTTGCCGCGTCACGGTCACCCATGTCCCGACCGAGCACAAATCGGCAGCCCCTTCCTGTGTCGATTTCTCCGGAGTTATGAAAGCATAGAGCTCACGGCGTTCCGTTGGCGGAAACGGAACCGCAAAGTCGAGATCAACACGATCCGTGGTGCGAGGAAGGAGCCGGCTTACCAGACCCGAGACCGGCGAAGACCATGCGTCCGATTCGACCACGACTTTTGCCCCAACCGCCAGTGCCTGCGCCTGGCGCTCAGAAAAGATCGCAACGACAAACGCTTCCCTGCAATCAACAGCTTGAGCGAGAGTATCACCCGCATTCACCTGTTTCCCAACTTGCGCTACAGTTTTATATATTTTTTCGGATTTCATGACCGAAACATCCGCTTTCGCCATCAATTCGATGCGGTGGTTCTCGGCTTGCGTGAGGCTTTGCAACTCCTCGAGGCGCATCTTTATCGACGCATTTTGCATACTGATCTGCGAGACATCCGCTCGGCGCGCACGGATTTCATTCTGTAAATTCTGCAAATATTGATTGTTGTCGCCCACAAAGATACCGCGCCGGGCAAACCCCAAATCGTCGTTTGACATATCAACCTTAAGTCTCGCCGCTTCGACCTTGGCATCTTCCAGCCTGTTTCTGTTGAGAAGCTCATCCTTCGTACCGGGTGAAAATCCTTTGGAAACCAAGCCCAATTTACGAGCAGCAGATGCCTTGGCATTTTCCGCGGAAATGGTGGCAAGATTCAAGCGAACCTGAGCATCGCGCAGCACATTGTCGGAGCGGTCTATTAACGCCTGCTGCTGTACGGCCAGTTCAGCCTCCAGGTCTTTTATCCTGCTAAGATGAACGTCCAGGTTCGATTTTTTGAGCATAAGTTCATTCTGAAGCGAACTCGACTCTACCTGAAGCCCGATCAAAGTGGATCGGTCCACACGTTCGTTCTGGACCGTCGCGATGGGCCCTTCGTAGGCATCGTCTTTCTTGCCAGTGATATTCGTCACCGTCCCGTTGATCGGGGAGGTCAAAGACGACACCGGAGCATTAACGACTGCTCTTACAGACGTGGAAGTGAATACGGGCGGCAATATCGATGACGTGAATACTGTAGCGAGTACACCGAGAACGCCATAAGAAGCCATTTTTACAGAAGCTGGTCTTCCGTTTGCGAGGTTGTTGGGCCGTGAAACCATAGTTTTTCACTCCGTTAAAGAGATCCTTGAACTATGTTCCCTTCCTTTTTTCTCCTCCCGTCGCCTTCTTATACTCCCCCTCTATTGTTCACTAACGATCCCAAATATGCTTACACTTCGCAATACGCAATTGTGTTTAGAACCAACGCCGTAGCGCTTTTAGCGGTCTAGTATCAAGAACGTCCCTTCCTCTAGCTGAGGAATACGAAGATGCGTTTTCGAAAATCTGGGGATTCGCTCAGAAAGAAAGCTGCAATGTCATTACTGGAGGATATGGTGGAGATGAACTTTTGTCGCCGTCGGCTAACGAATTGCGGCCCAATAAGCTTCGGACTGTACGGAAGCTTTGACCTGCTCCCCTTTGTGTCCGCATTTATAAGTTAGCTCTGTTCTGGTTTTGGCCTTTTTCGGACCGGGTTGCGAACTCATAGGGTGTCATGCCGTCAAGGCTTGTGTGGGGTCGGTTCAGATTATAGTCAATCCTCCATTCCTCGATGATCTGGCGGGCGTGCCGATAGCTGGTGAAGAGATGCTCGTTGAGGCACTCATCACGCAGTCTGCCGTTGAAGCTTTCGACAAAGCCGTTCTGCATCGGTTTTCCCGGCGCGATATAGTGCCATTCGACCTGGCGTTCCTGCTGCCATTTCAGGATGGCATTCGAGGTCAGTTCGGTGCCATTGTCCGAGACAACCATGCAGGGAATTCCACGGTGTTCGACGATCCTGTCCAACTCCCGGCTAACGCGCGTTCCCGAGATCGAATTGTCGACGACCGTTGCCAGACATTCGCGGCTCAAGTCATCGATGACGCAGAGCACCCGGAAGCGGCGGCCGTCGGTCAAAGAATCCGAGACAAAGTCGAGGCTCCAGCGCTGGTTTGGACCCTGGGGGATCGCCATCGGCGCACGTGTGCCAAGCGCTCGTTTGCGGCCGCCACGCTTGCGCACCGTCAGCCGCTCCTCTTTGTAGAGGCGGTAAAGCTTCTTCCAATTGACCTCG
The DNA here is from genome assembly GCF_031455525.1 of Phyllobacterium sp. 1468. Lineage (NCBI taxonomy): Bacteria > Pseudomonadati > Pseudomonadota > Alphaproteobacteria > Hyphomicrobiales > Phyllobacteriaceae > Phyllobacterium > Phyllobacterium sp. 1468. The sequence continues at coordinate 171,949 of NZ_JAVDSX010000009.1, forward strand.
ACACCTTCTCGCTTCAGCAGAATGTGAAGACCGGCGGTAGCCAAAGCGGCGACGTTCGCTGGCCAGCTCCCGCATGCGGTGCCGGAGATCTGCATCATCCGCCCGGCTTGACCGATAGCGATAAACCCGCGGATCAATCCCCACGAGTCCACAGGCACGGCGTTGCGAGTAGTTCTTTTCGGTCATGGCCCAGTTCACGGCATCTCTCCTCGAACCGGGCCTCAAAAGTTTTTTCCAAGCATCTCTTTGAGCGTCGATACATCCAGCATCGCATCCGCCAAGAGACGCTTCAGTTTGCCGTTTTCTTCCTCAAGTGCCTTTAGCCTCTTGGCTTCCGGCACTTCCATGCCACCAAACTTCGAGCGCCACTTGTAAAATGTCGCATCGCTGACACCGTATTTCCGGCAAAGGTCAGCAGCCGATAGTCCGGCCTGATGCTCCTTCAAAATACCAATGATCTGCTCGTCGCTGAAACGGGATCGCTTCATTTTCTGTCTCCTGGTGTGGAGAACAGACTAACCTCAAATCGAGGACATTCCAGGGGAGCAGGTCAGCTTACCGCTCGCAAATGATGAGTGCTTACAAGAATGTACTCACGTCGGAAGCTTGGCAAGCCATCAATGATGGTTTTCTTGGCGAACTTGGAGGGCATCTTGGAACATCGGCGCGATTGGCAGTGATGAAGCGCGCACTGCTGATGGTGTCACGCGGATTCTGGCCTGTATTTCCGCTGTTCGATGAAAGGCTCGCTGTTGCGTTGCAGTCTGCAACACCTGATGAGAGCCATGAAAAATTCGCATTGCAAGCGGGTGTCAGGTTGCTCCTTGGAGATCCTGCCATATTCGGCGACTACGAAAAGGAGACTTTCGCAGGCGCGTCCGAAGAGGCATTTCGCGGCGGGCGCGTATGAGATTATCGGACATTTTTCGACTTCGCATTTGATCGATATCGATATCATTCGGAAAGACGCAATTAGTAGCGAGACGGTGGGAGACATTACGAACACAGCCAACCCTTACCCTTCAGTTTTATCAAATTTGTACGCCGTAGAGAAATTTATCAGATCGAATTTCTAAAATGAGCGCTTTCCAAACGTTATCAGCGAAGTGGTTTAATGCGGATCCTATGGAATCCGCATGGAGAGAGATGGTGCTAACAAGAATTTACGCGTGGTAACCGGAACGGATGATATTTTCATTAGATTTTCGCCTGAAACGCTACACAGTCGACAAATCTTAAAGAACGAGGCAGCTTTAGTCGGAGCTCTTGTTCAGGCATACCTTGTTGCGAACCCTTTCATCTCAACGACTTACGCCGAGTCCGTTGGTCTGGTCCAGAACCGGGCGCTGGCCGCCTTCGCCTAGACCGACCACGGCAACAACCGGGGCAATTCCGACGACTATGCCGAGCATAGTCAATGCCGTGCGGGTATGTGCGCTGCTATCGAGTGGAGCGCCATTGGCAATGCTTCCATCAACCGCTGGAAGAAGCCGCCCCATAACCCTGCTAGAATCAGAAACTTCCCCAACTTTCCCGGCAACCCAATCGCTTCAACCGACCCTCGCTGGTCGGCAATGATTGCACCATCCTTGATCTCGACGATCCGGTTGGCATGCCGAGCAATATCCATGTCATGGGTGACGACGATGATTGTGTGCCCAGCTGCATGGAGCTCCTTCAGGATGTCGAGGACTGTCTCTCCGCTCTTGCTGTCGAGCGCTCCTGTGGGTTCATCGGCAAGAATGCCCTTGTCGTCAGCATGCTGGATGCCACGCAAGAACTTCTGGTCCGTCGTGTTGGTATCGCGACTGTCACCCTGCCCCGGATAGGCCAGATATCGACCCAAGGCGGGAGGATTTTCCGCGATGGGTACCGCCGCTGGTTCACATTGTTACCCAGGCAATTGCGGTATGCTGTGACGCACTCTTTCAATATTCCGCACTGCACTCTACTTTGTGGCATGACAGATTTTATTATCCACCTCAAATAGCAGGTGGCATGGTTGCCGGACTGGACCATCAGCCTTGCCCTCATCGCCGGCGCGGTTGGCATTGCTTTGGTCGCGCATCGCGCTCTTTGGTCAACGAAGATATCGATGACACCATAGTGCGATAGGTGTCTTCTCTGATTTCGGCCGTTCTTCCAATCGGCCCCTGCAAATCGTCCGGAATCAAGAGAAAACGTTAGCTGGCAGGGAGATCAAAGCCACGATATAAACGTCAATGCCCGCACTCGTTCCCAATTTATCGCGGTAATCAATTAACAGACTAAGGGGACCAAATTGGAGAGTGGATCGCCAACAGCGACCAGAGAGGCCACGAGCCAGAAGCGGGGACGATGGCTGTTTCCCTTGCTACGGGTTTTTTTTGTATTCGCGGTCGCTTTGCTGGCATGGTTCGTCGCAGTGAACTGGAATAAGTGGACGGGTACTGCCCGTTTTCAAGTGACACAGGATGCGTTCGTTGCCGGCGACGTCACGCCGCTGTCTGCCAAGGTGTCCGGCTATGTGGCCACTGTTGCGGTGGGAGATTATCAAGCCGTTCGCAAGGGCGACCTCGTTGTCGAAATTGAACCCTCCGACTATCGCGCACAGCTCGCCTTTGCTCAAGCGAACTTGGCTTCAGCGCGCGCTTCTCTTACCAATCTGTCCCATCAGCGCGATGTACAACGCGCGCTTGTAAGACAGGCCGAGGCGACTATCGCAGCTGCAAATGCAGATCTAGTACGGTCGTCCCTCGAACTGACCCGTCAAAACAGGCTCCTCGACTCTCGAATTGCAAGCACCGAACAATTGGTCGAGCAAGCTGACGCAACCGAAAAGCGCGCCCATGCCCAGCTGGAATTGAGCAAGGCGCAACTCGATCAGCAGAACGCGCTCCTCGCCGGGCTGGATGTTCAAGAACAATTGCTTGCCGCGCAGGTGAAGGCTTCGGAGGCGCAGGTCGGCCTCGCCGAGAACAATCTTCGCTACACACGCATTCTTGCACCGGCCGACGGCCTTGTCGGTCAACGTCAGGTTCGACCCGGTCAATTCGTCAATGTCGGGACACAGGTCATCGCCGTTATTCCAATACCGAATTTGTGGGTAACGGCGAACTACAAGGAGACCCAACTGACGAATATCAGGACGCGTCAACTCGCCAAAGTAACGGTCGATGCTTTTCCCGGCGTTGTGCTGACCGGCCATGTGGACAGCTGGGCGCCTGGCACAGGTTCCACCTTCGCCCTCCTGCCGCCTGACAATGCGACTGGCAATTTTACGAAAGTCGTGCAGCGCGTGCCGGTAAAGATTGTGCTCGATGCCAACCCGGTGCTTGGCGACCTTGTACGGCCGGGAATGTCGGTACAAGCGACAATCGATACGAGATCCTCTACAGACGCAGGACAGAGTTCAACTAAAGCCTCGTCAGAGCCATGAATCGCCAGGCAAGTCCCTTCAGCTCGGCGGGAATTGCCCTCGATCCGCTGTCGGAACAGCATCCTCGACTATCGATCGATTCGTACCGCCCGTATATCGGTCTCGTCGGCGTCATGTTGGGCGCGATCATGGCCACGCTGGGCAGCCGTGTGACAAGTTTCGGCCTTGCGGATTTGCGCGGCGCCCTCGGCGCAGGCTACGATGAAGGGGCCTGGATCACCACCAGTTTCGCAGTTGGTCAGATGCTGGTCGGCGTCACATCGCCATATCTCGGCGCGGTATTCGGTGTTCGCCGAATTTTGCTACTCGGAATAATCCTATTTTTTGTCGCAAGTCTCATGGGACCATTCTCCCCTAACCTTGCTGCATTCCTGACCATGCAGTTTTTGGCAGGCGTTGGATCAGGAACGTTCATTCCACTCACGATCAGTTTTATCGTGCGGAGCCTCCCGGTAACCATGGTCATCTACGGCATCGCCATCTATGCGATGAATATCGAGTTGTCCCTCAATGTAGCGGCATCTCTGGAGGGCTGGTATTCCGACAATTGGTCGTGGGCATGGATATCCTGGCAGTATTGCGTGATTCTGCCGGTTATGGCGGCGTGCGTTTGGCATGGCGTCCCCCGGGAGGAAATCAAAATTGATCTTTTGCGCCGGTTCGACTGGCCAGGTGTGGCCTATGCCGCCATCGGGTTCAGCTTGTTGTACGCGGGTCTGGATCAGGGCAATCGACTGGATTGGATCAACGATGGAATGATCAGCGCGTTGCTGGCGTCCGGTTCCTTGCTCACGATCGCGTTCATTGTTCGCGAACTTGTTACGGACCACCCTTTCATAAACATCCGTCTGATTTTCCGCGAGAATCTGGTATTGCTGCTGCTTCTGCTCGCTGGCTTTCGGTTTATAATTCTATCGACAGCGTATATCATTCCCACCTACCTTCAGACAGTCCAGAATTATCGCGAGCTCCAGGTCGGCTCAGTCCTGCTCTGGATTGCGCTTCCACAACTTCTCATTGTGATTCCGCTTGGAGCGCTGCTCAAACGTGTCGATGGGAGATGGGTTCTTGCAATTGGGGCTGCGCTGGTTGGCACAGCCTGTCTGCTGGCTACGAACCTGACAAGTCAGTGGGCCACAAACGATTTCCTTCCCTCGCAGATTTTGCAGGCTTTAGGTCAATCCTTTGCACTGACGGCTTTGGTGGTATTGATCGTGAGATCAATCAACCCTGCCGAGGCGCTCACGATCGGCGCCCTCATCCAGATCAGCCGCCTGTTCGGCGGGGAAATCGGCACTGCATTCATGCAGACGTTCGTACGCATGCGCGAGCAAGTTCATTCGAACCTCATTGGCCTTCATATCGATGGAATCGCCGGACTGACGCTCGACAGAATCGCGGCTTTCCGGGGTGCCTTGGGACTGCACACGAGCGATCCGGCAGCTGCAACCGCACAGGCGACTGCCTTGCTGGCGGCCGCTGTCGCGCGTCAAGCAGCCGTGCTGTCATTTATTGATGGCTTTTCTGTTGCGGCGTTAGGCGCCCTCGCCTGCATTTTCCTTGTAGCAATGATGCAAAAAGGAAAGCCGGCCCGGTTTTGATAGTTGGCGGCACCGTTATCCGGGATATTGGCACATCGAGCTTGATCATCACCCGAGTTGGAGTTCAAACAATCCTAGTTTTGGACTTCGCGACAACTCTTCTCTGACAATATGCTCGTAAGACAAAAGCGGGGCCAATTTAAGAAACGCCTGCCACCCATGCAGCTCGGGCATAGCGTTTTCACAACAGAGCAACTACAACATAGTACCAGCCGACACCATGGTGTAATGGCCAACAGCAGGTTGTGGTCATATTGTCGTTTCGCGCTTAACCCCTCCCGGGAGCGCGCCAGGCCCTCGACCTCTGCCTGGCTTGCGGGTTACTCCGCTTGACCGCTCCCATTTGCCTGGGGGCGGTCTTTTCATGCTTGTTGAACTGCAAATGACCAACCTTGGACCATCTGCCCACAATTGGTCGGCGCTGTGGTCACGAACTGTTGGTGAAATTGGACACGATTGACACGCCAAGTTGGCTATCGGTTGTCGTGTGGTCGCAAGGAACCACCTGCGACCACAAGGAGAACATATCGAGCGACTGGCGCGATTACGCCGCGGTCGAACCAGCCGCCGAATGGATGCTGGAAAGAAGTTTGACGAGCGCTTGGGCCCCAGCCGTCGAAGAGGCCGGATTTTGACCGGTAATCAGGCGCCCATCCGTAATGGCGAAGCTCTCCCAGTTGGCAACTTTCTCGAACAGTCCTCCGAGCCGTTTAAGCTCATCTTCAACAAGGAATGGTACGACGTGCGTGAGCTGTACTTCTTCCTCTTCGGTGTTGGTGAACCCTGTAACACGCTTACCCTTGACAATAGGCTCGCCCTTATATTCCACCTTATGTAGCACACCCGGCGCATGACAGACGGCCGCGACCGGCTTTCCAGAATTGTAGAAGGACTCGATAAGTGAAATCGAATCCTCGTCCTCGGCCAAATCCCACATCGGCCCGTGGCCACCGGGATAGAACACGGCGTCAAAATTTTCCGAACGCATGTCTTTTAATTTCTGAGTTGTCGCAAACACCTTTTGCGCGGCAGAATCTTTCTTGAACCGCGCCATGGCTGCTGTCTGGTTTTCAGGCAGGTCACTTTTGGGGTCCACTGGCGGCTGTCCACCCTTCGGCGAAGCGAGCGTGAGTTCGATGCCTGCATCGCGAAAAACGTAGTAGGGGGCGGCACCCTCTTCAAGCCAGAAGCCCGTTTTGCGTCCGGTGCTACCGAGTATATCATGCGAGGTAAATACCATCAGGATCTTCATCGTCGTCTCCTTCCGCAGTTCCCAACTGGAACTGCGTTAATATTATGAAGATATCGGGCAAGCAATGCAGGTTGGACATTGATATCGCCAATACCTTGGTATCGCAGTGCGAGTTGGATGTTCACACCGGACAGCTTCCGGCATTGCGTCAGTACCAGACAACAAACCCGAAGGAACGTACAGCACGCCGTTCATAAAACGGCGATTATCTTGGGGGCTGGGTGAGCTTTTTTCCAGGTTTAACAGGCAGAAGCGTTCAACGATTTGCCAACCAGCATCTATCAGGTCTCCGCGGCTAATCAGCAGATGGTTGCCATGCGCAATGTTATTTGCAGGAATTAAAATAGCTCTGATTGAGGTGCTGCTGCCCTACAAAGACCTCTTCAATGCCGATTCACTCCTGCGGAACACAGACAAGCGCTTGCCGGCGGGCACGCACTCAGTTCACTGAGCGGAACGTCTCAAAAAATCGGCGCCCTCAGCCAGCGATGAATGGGATCTGCATCCATGCGCGGGTGCCAAGCCTGTACGATGCTAAAGCCCGACATGGCGACCGGCAGGTCAAAGGTCTTGATCTGGCCTATAGCGGCGGACTTGCAATAAGACTTCGGAGCCGAGCCGATCGGATCGGATGCTACCGCAACTGCAATCACCGCCGGGAAACTTGAGTCGGCCATTATCATTCAAGCCTATTTTATAACAGTAACTCTGGACGCTCCGTATGTTAAATATGGACCTGATTTAAGTGTCCACCTGGCCAAATCGGGTCCACGGAGTTCTTCGAGAGTGATCGACACACCGTGCGGTTGTGAGCCGGCTGCTAAGTCTCAATCATCTCCGCTGCCAACCCCTTCGACGCTGGAACCGGAACGATCCGCTCATGATAATTTTCGGCGTCCAATCTCTCGCCACCTATGACAACGGGATAGGGATCGATCGAAAGAAGCTGAGCGTGGCATCGAAGCGGGACGTTGCCACAACGCTCTTCCAAACTTCCGGCGCGCTCCAAACGACCTTAGGGGCCGAGAGCACAATCTCCTCGCACAAGGACGGCGGGCGGGTTAGCTTCGAAAGTGCGCAAGTCGCGCTTCGCCATAAACTCACCGATCACACCAACGTATAATATCCACGCTGCTATGAGTGGCGTATGTTGGCTATAACGCTCAGTCCTCCCCCCACAGAGAGCGTGCCAGGTTCTTAGCTCTTCCAACCTGGCCAGCGGAGAGATCCGCTTAGACCGCTCCCAGTTTGCCCCCTGGGAGCGGTCTTCTTATTTGGGCGCTGCATTGCATAAGACACGCCTAAGGTATTTCAAGAGATGCAAAAGTAGCGGCCAGTTTTGGCGCTCACCCTAGCAGTTTTGGTATGCTGCGGGGATATCCTGAAAGCTTATGCAAGGGCGGACGTATTCAATTACATCGAGCACTTCTACAACCAAGGCGTCGCCACTCGACATAGGGCTAGCTCAGCCCGAACGATTTTGAAACCAAGGTGGGATTAGCTTAGCCTCATGTCCGAAAACCGGCAGCAGGCCACACAAGCCCAACAGGGGGCGCTACTTATTCCGTCGCCTTCGAGATTGGTGCTACGACTGCAGCTCAAGGCCACACCCAATAGCTTGTTGGGTTCCCGATTGCTCGTTTGTCTCCTGCCCAGAACAGGCCGCGAATGCTGCGCACCGCGATCCAACCAACCAAAAGATAACTGAGCTTTGCAAGCTGAACGATCCAAATCTTGTATGTGCAAGTTCGAATTGGCTCTTGTCCCTGACTTGGTAAAAGATTGCCACCCCTGCAAGCAGCGTCGCCAATATTCCAAACATGAAAACCACGGAACTCCGATATTGGAGTTCATAGTGTGATTTCTCCCATTCCTGGGCCGTTGTTCTGTTTCTTTGCGTCGAAAAGCGGGACGAGAATCAACGGGAAAATGAACATGGAGTATCAGAGCATAGTTTGAAGGTACGCCGCTCTTATGTGGGTGCGCTGCTGATTGGGTCATCTTGGCCTGGTTCTGCATTTTGGCTCCCATCTTGAGATTATACTTGCAGTGAGCCACTTAGCAGAGAATGCAAGCCGAACTATAATATACGGTAGCCAAATCCTTACAGAAGGTTCCGACGTTGCGCCCCCCTGGGGAACGTCGAAACGCACCTGGCCAGTAGGGGCCAGTGCTCCTGCTTTCCACGAATACCTAACAATCGATTAGGCCCGGAATTTTCCTATGCTCATGATTTTATGCTGTTTGCGGGGGGACCTTCGAAACCTACCTTCGCCAACGAACGAAATGTACTGCCCGATTTGCGGGCCAGTGCGCTTGTATGCCGCTAAGTTTCGCCACCACAACCAACGTCATTGAGCAATCACGTGCTGGAGTGCAGGAACCATCGTAACTGGCGGTGGGTTCCACTTTCCGGTCAGTGCTTCCGTTTTGGGGCTGTAAAGACGCATGGTAAGATTGAATCCTCCCGTCGGTGCGGGTAGCCAATTGGCTTCCTTTTCAGCGCCTGGGCTCTCATTCTGGAGGTAGAGATCAAGTGAACCGTCCGAGTTGTACTTAAAAGGCATCCAGCTGCTCACGGCGAATCGGTTGAGGCTGTTGCCGACCTGAAACCCCTCCGGATCATACAGCGTGATCGACCAGAACGCCCTGACTGGCGGGAGCGTTTCCTTGTCGAAATGAATTGTGTAGTTGTGAGCCCCGGTCAGCGGGCTGCCTTTTTCGTCACCGAGGTTGAGCGGGTAGATCGCGTCGTCCGGCAGGTTTGCGCCAAGTCCAAGCTGAGTGACAATGGCACGTTTCAGATAGTAGTTGCCGTAGACGCCCATCGTATCCGTATTCATCGACCAGTAATTGGAGACCCGCGCCAGCGTCGCCAACTTCCACTCCATAAGTTTCTGTGCTTCGGACGGCGTACCCTCAAGCGCCCTGGCGACAACAGGGTCGGCTTTGCTCAAATCGAAGTTCTTGCCGGGCTCAATGCCGATCCGCTTCAACTGGCTCACGATAGGTTGATCGGTGATGTGAGGAGGATTGTTCTTAAGAAGCTCTGCCGCATAGGCAAAAAATTCGCCCGCCGTCATCCCGTCCACCGTCTTTTTCGGCGGCGTCTTCATGTCCACCTTGGGATCGATCTTCACTTTAGCGGGCCCGGCCGTCTTGCCCCATTGTGACAGCGGCGTCACCTTGTAGCCTGCCTGGATTTTATGGACCGCGTCGTAGTCGGACGGACCGTCAGTCTTGGTGCGTCCGATGACCCACACAAAAGGCGTCGGCGCATCAATCCGCTGCGTTCCGGGCGGCAGTTCCTTTCCTTCCCATCCGGGCGGAACAATTGCGAAGTCCGCTTTTTCGGTCCCCGTTGTTCGCCAGCCAGGCGAGGCAAATACGTCTGTCCACATGTCCAGCATCGGCAGAAGATAATAGCGCCCATCCGTGTCCGGCGCAGAAACGATCATCGGCTCCATGGTCATATCCAGCCAGGCAATGGAATAGAGCGTGTCGAAATTCGACCGCACGACGTCCTTAAAATCCGCCGGCGGAAATTCCGGCACATTGGTGAATTCGTTGGCGGGCCCTCGACCGAAGACCTTGCCTGCCTCGATATTGGTCGCCTGCTTTCGGGTGACGTCCATTGTGACCAACGGGTACAAGTAGACATAGGCATCGACGCCGATCGCGTGCGCTTCCTGTTCCGATAGCGCTTCTGCTGCCAAAGCCCCGTGCATCGGCGCCCCTCCGGCTACAAGCGAGAGAGCGACAAGTGCCAGCAATCTCATTCTCATGATCCGTTCCTCCCCTTGTTGGAAAATTCTACAGAGTTGGCGTTGCGCATGTGACTGCTGTGGCAAATGCACCGAGACGTAGCAGGTAGCTAAGCGCCGAGGCATGGGCCGGAAAGATAGTGTGTGTGATGATGCTAGCTGGATGGGGCCCACGGGCAAGTACGTAACGGTAACAATAACAGTCACGTAGGAATGTACTGCAAGCCAGCTTAACCCTTATGGTCCACTCAAACCGCGCCGTTATATGGGCGGCGCAACCATGCTTTGGCCTCTGAGGCGTACCTAGCAGTTGCCCTACGGACCCCTCAAAGGCCAAAAAGCTCCTCCAGGAGGAAGATCGCCGTTTGCACTTAAGCGGGTTCATCCTCAATTTCTGTGATTCAACGGCAGCATTCCTTGCCCTCATCAGTTCCGGGCTGGCGCGACCGTACATTGCTCGCTTCAGCATCTTGAGGCGGTTGATCTGCCCTTCGGCTTGACCGTTGCTCCAAGGGAGTTCGATCGCATTTTTAACGGCATCAATATCCCGGCGCAAAACGCTGGCGAAACGCATGATCGCCGTGAGTGATGTCAGGGTTAAGTCTTTGAGGACAAAGCTTGATGGATGCCGGACTTCAGGCGGCAACACCGGTGACGGATTTCCAGTGTGCAAGTGCGCTTATGCGATGGAGGTGGATTGCAAGGGCGGTGCGTCTTGTCCGAGGAGGCACGAAGAGATTGCGGACCGCGGAGAAAGCTGAGAGGAACCGTTGAAGGCTTCCCGATGATCGAAATGTTTGCATCACCCGCTCCCGTTTTCGCAGCGGCAGATGCGAATTCTCCGCTCGATTGTTTAATCCTTTGTGGGAACGGTGCTCGAGGGTTGGCATGATCTGGCGTCTTGCGGCGGCGTAAGATCGCAGCTTGTCGGTGATGATCCGCTTTGGCGCTAAGCCCTGCTTTTTCAGCAGACGAACAAGCAAGCGTTTGGCAGCCTTGGTATTGCGGCGGTTCTGCACGATCTCGTCGAGCCTTGCGGATGCCAATAATAGCGGTTGGCCGCCAAAAAGTCTGCAATATCTTCAAAACCCGTGAACCCACTCCAACGCGCTAAGAACAGACGGCCGCATTGTTAATCCGATCAGGCGGCGGCTTTCTTGTACCGCTGACTGCTTTCGATAAGTTCCCGTGTATAGGGATGACAGTTGTTGTTGTTGCGCAAATCATCCCCCGTTAATTCCTCCACGATCTTGCCACTGTTCATCACCACAAGACGGTCGCACATGTGGGCGGTAACAGCCAAATCGTGACTCACAAGGATATATGTCAGGTTCTTCAACTTGCGCAGTTCGGAAAGTAGATTGAGAATTTCGGCCTGGACGGAAACATCCAGTGCGGAAGTGGGTTCATCGAGTAAAACAACGTCTGGCCCTATGATCAGTGCCCTGGCAATTGCAACCCGTTGCCGTTGGCCTCCGGATAGTTGATGAGGGTAGCGTGTGCGGAACGACGGGCTTAACCCCACGTCGGACAGCGCCTTTTCGATTATTTCGCCAGAGCCAGGCATGCCTTGCGCCCGCAATGGTTCGAACAAGGCGGTTCCGATCGTGTGGCGTGGATGTAGAGTCCCGTATGGATCTTGGAAGACCATTTGAACAACCCGCATTTCGTGCGCCTTGCGGGAATGTGAAATCTCGGACCCACCAATCCATATGCGTCCTTCCCAGCCGCGTTCGAGACCACCGATACACCTTAGAAGACTGGACTTCCCGCAACCGCTCTCGCCGACGATCCCGAAAGCCTCGCCCTTCTCGATTTTGAATGATACGCCGTTCAGTGGTCTTACGGCCGATTTCCCATGACCATAGGTTAGATTGATGCTTTCGATTTCGATCATTGCGAAAGGCTCCGACTCACATCGCGTTGCCACGCGGGATCACGGACAAGAACGGACAGCCGTTCCGTCGGTGTTTCAAGGCGGGGCATGCTCTCAAGCAGTCCCCTTGTATAGGGATGTTTGGCGTTGCTAAGCGAACTGGCCGGAAGCTCCTCAAGAATTTGTCCGGAATACATGATCAAAAGGCGGTCACAAAAACCTTCTGCCAAACCGAGATCATGGGTGATGAAGATCAACCCGATACCACGCGCGGTTACAAGTTCATCAAGCAATTCAAGCAACTGCCGGCGGACTGTTACATCCAAAGCCGACGTTGGCTCATCAGCAATAATGATCTTGGGTTGAGCGACAAGTGTCATTGCGATCATTATCCGCTGCCCCATGCCGCCCGAAATCTGGTGGGGATATAATTTGTATACACGTTGCGGATCCCTGATCTTTACGCTGTCGAGTATTTCCAGGACATGGTTTTTCTTGTCTTTGCCACGTTTTCCCAGGTGCAATGTGACGGCTTCGCCAATTTGATCGCCGATCTTCATTGTGGGGTCGAGGGCGTATTTGGGGTCCTGAAGGATCAGGCCAATCTGGCGCCCACGTATTTGCAACATCTGCCGTTCAGTAGCCTTGCCGATGTCAGAACCGCAAAAATCAAGTCTATCGGCGGATAGAGTGGCCATACGAGGCAACAACTTCAAAATTGCCCTCCCGAGCGTCGATTTGCCGGAACCCGACTCTCCCACAATGCCGAGCTTTTCTTTGCCAAGATCGAACGAGAGATTTCTGAGTGCGGCTACCGCCTCGCTACCATTTCCAAACCGGACACATAGTCCTCGTACGGAAAGCAGCGGCGCAGCTTCATGCTTTTGATGCGCGATCATGGTCAATGCGTCCTTGGGTCCATGGCGTCACGCAATGCATCGCCGACCATATTGAATGAGAGGCTCGTGATAAGGATTGCCATGCCGGGAAAAGCCGCGACCCACCAATGATCAATCATGACTTTTCGGCCTGTTGAAATCATCGTACCCCATTCGGCACTCGGCGGTTGAGCGCCCAAGCCCAGAAACCCGAGGCCGGCCGCCGTCAAGATGAATCCGGCCATGCTCAGAGTCACCCGCACGACAATGGACGGAAGGCAAAGCGGAACGATATGCCGGAAAATGATGCGGAGCGGCGAAGCACCGTACATGCGGGCTGCCGATATGAAATCGGATGAACGGATACTAAGTGTCTCAGCTCTAGCAAGTCTTGCGATGGGCGGCCACGCGGTGAATGCCATGGCAAGGACCGCATTTTCCGCGCCTGATCCAAGCGCTGCGACAAAGGCCAGCGCCAGCACCAAGGACGGCAAAGCAAGGAAAATATCGACTATTCGCATGAGAACTTTATCAACCCAACCGCCGAAATAACCAGAACACACCCCTATGCACAAACCGATTGGCGCGACGAGGAGAGAAACCGAAATGACAATGAGCAAGGTGGTTCTGGCGCCAAAGAGCAGCCTGCTGAGAATGTCCCGCCCAAGTTCGTCGGTGCCTGCCCAATGCTTCCAGCTCGGCGGTTGCAGTGCCGAACCAAGCGACTGCAGATAAGGATCGAAAGGAGCAAGGATGGGTGCTGCCGTGGCCAACAGGACGAGGAACAGAATAACCGCCAGACCAACTACCCCGGGCAAGTCAGTTCGGAACATTTTCCAGAAACCGAGAAGTTGCTGCATCGAACGCTCAAGCCTGGAAGAACTGGCGGATGGAATAGCATTTGTGGCAATCGTCATTGGCGGGTCCTTGGATCGAGCAGGCGATAGAGAATATCGCTGAGAAGGTTCAATCCGAGAAAGATGACCCCGATGAGCAGCGTCGCAGCCATGACGGCGTTCATGTCGCCAATAAGAAGCGCATTGGTGAAATACTGCCCCAGCCCCGGCCAGGCGAAAACGGACTCGACAAGGACGGTCCCCTCAAGCAATCCGCCGTAGGCCAGCGCCAGCACCGTAAGCAACTGGACCCGGATATTGCGGAATGCATGTCCCCAAATGACCTGTCGCGCCGAAAGCCCTTTGACGCGCGCGGCAATGATATATTCCTGCGGCAGCTGTTCGAGCATAAAACTGCGCGTCATGCGTGCTATGAATGCGGTAGAGCTGTATCCCAATATGCTGGCGGGCAGGATCAGATGGTTCACTGCGTCGCAGAACACCTCCATATCCCCTGCAAGCAAGGCATCGACGGTTATAAATCCGGTTACTCGTGGTATAATATCCAGATTGTAAAGGCTCAGTTGTCCAGAACCGCCGACCCAGTGCAGAGCGGCATAGAAAAGCAGGAGCCCCATCAGCCCCAGCCAGAAGATCGGGGTTGAATGCCCCATCAACATGACCATCCGCAGAATGTTATCGGTCGCCCTCCCCCGGTTTACGGCAGCGATGACGCCCAGCGGTATACCCAGCAAAGCTCCAATCACAATTCCGGTCGTTGCCAGTTCGATTGTTGCGGGAAACACATTGATCAGGTCCGACAGGACCAGATTTCCCGTGAGCCGGGCCCGCCCGAAATCACCTGTCAAAGCGTTCGACACAAAAATCGAAAACTGTTCAACCAACGGCCGGTCGAGTCCGAGCTCTTGCGAAACTTGCTGATAGGTTTGCGCATCCGCTTGGTCGCCAACAATGGTAAGAACCGGATCAATGGGAAGCACGCGGCCGATGAAAAATATAATGATCATCAATCCAAGGAATGCTCCCAGGACACTGACCAGCGGCGCCAGCATTGTCTTGACAATGCTGGCGGCCTGGCACCCCACTTGTTCCAGAGTTGTGGCGGCTTTTAACAACATGATTCGTCCCGAACTATTCTGAGGTCTTTTTGACGTAGTACCAGCTTGGCGACCGCGCCTGCTGATCAACAAGACCCTGAACGTTCGCGCGTATGGCGCTGGGCTGTGTTGCCGCAGCGATCGCCAAGAGCGGCGGCGTGGAACTGAGGAACTTTTCCTGAATTTGCTTGTAAAGATCGAGGCGCTTGGCTTCGTTGAGCTCAGCCCTCGCCTGTGCAGTGAGGGCGGTCAGTTCAGGAATGTCCCACGAGGTGCGCCAGGCCAGACTGGCCGTCTGTGTGCTCTTCGGTCCATTATCGAAATTACTGGTGTAGGCTTGAATTGCCCCTAGCACGTTAGGCATTTGTCCGCCGCTTCTCCCCACAATCATGGAGAACTGGCGGTCTCTCATCTTCCCGTAGACCTGCGTACCGTTGCCTTGGTTTATTTCAACTTTAATGCCCGCCTGTCCGAGGGTGCCCTGCAGGGCCGTTGCAATCTCCACGAAAGGAGAGTCCGATAAAACGAGCATGCTTGTGCTGAAGCCGTCAGGGAATCCAGCTTTGGTCAAAAGCTCCTTTGCCTTCGCGATGTTGGGCTTATAGCCTGGATCAGCGATCGCGCCTGGATAGTCAGCGGGAACGGGAACCTGCCGAGCGGATCCATAGTCGCCGATGACCGCTGTCTGCATCCCATCATAGTCGATAAGATATGGCAAGATTGCCCGTATTTCAGGTTTGGAGAAAACCGGATCAGCCGTGCTGACAGCCAGATAGTAAAACCCACCGCTTGCGACTTTCTGGATCTTCACAGTTTCATTGGTTTTAAGCGCCTTGAGGTCCGTTGCAGAAAGCGAGCGCGCCACATCAAGGTCCCCGGTTTCAATTTGAAGGCGCTGGCTTTGGGATTCAGGCATATGGCGGATGACGACCCGCTTCAGTTCTGGCTCTCCGCGCCAGTAAGAGGCATTGCGGTCCAGAATCACGGAATCGTTGGCGTTCCAGCGCTTGAGCACGAAAGGCCCTGATCCGGCAGAGTTGTTGGTCAACCAAGCTTTTCCCAGGTCGTCGTTGGATTGGTTTTCCAGCACAGTCTTGCTGTCGATAATATTGCCTACCGTTCGCGCGAGAGTAAACAGAACGATCTCGGGATTGATTTTGGCAGACGGCTTGAGCACGACGGTGTGCGCATCGGGTGCGGAAAGGGAGCCGTCCAACACTTCAGCTGAATAGCCTATCTCACGTAAGAATGACGCTGGCCCACGGTTTAGCTTCATCACGCGCTTCAGCGACCACAATACATCTGCAGATGTAACCGGATTTCCGGAAGAAAACTTTGCGTCTGACCGGAGGTTGAACGTGATTGTTCCGTCTTCCGCGATTGTCCATTTCTCCGCAAGACCTGGAACGATTTTGCTCGGCGTTAGCGGATCCATCTCGATTAGGCGGTCATAGAGATTGTTAAGAACGTCAAAGGATTCCGTTTCCACTGCCTCCGCCGGGTCCATCGTCAAAAGGTTTGTCATTGACAGCCCTATGATCAATTGGTCGTTGGGTGTCTCGGCGTTCACCGCAATGGGCGTTGCAGCAAGTATCGAGGCAATTGCCACCGTCGCAAGTTTCAGTTTGATATTCATTGGTCGATCCTCCCGATCGTCGTTTTTTAGGAAAAGAGCACGCCGCCATTGATGTCGAAACACCCTCCAGTGACGTAGCTGGCAGCATCGGACGAGAGCCACGCCGCGAATTCTGCCACCTCCGCAGACGTCCCCTCACGCTTCAAAGCCGTCGCGCCGGACACGCGGCCGCGCACTTCAGGTTTGGTGAAATTGTCGTGAAAGGTGGTGTCGATCATTCCGGGACAAAGTGCGTTGGCACGGATATTCGGACCGATCTCTTTTGCCAGTCCCCGGGTAAAGCTCATCACCCCGCCCTTCGAGGTCGCGTAAGCAAGGGCTCCTGGTCCGCCTCCATCGCGCCCGGCCTGCGACGCGAATGTTACGATGGAGCCGCCCTCACCCATATGCGAAAGCACCGCCTTTACCGTGAGGAATAATGAGGTGAGGTTGAGGTCAAGCACCTGATGCCAGAATTCGGCGTCCATTTCAGGAACGGTCTTGCGGGCGATGAGACCGCCGGTGACGAACTGTAGGATGTCGATGCGGGGACCGAAGTTCTTTTGGGTCTCCTCAACGGCACGATCGACTTCGGCTTGCTTGGTCAGGTCGGCGCGAATAGCTACTGCCAAGCCGCCAGAACCTATTATTTCGTCGATCGTATCGAAGGCTGCCTTTTCACTGGAATTGTAGAGAATAGCGACTTTAGCGCCACTTGCTGCCAGTCTCACGGCACAGGCGCGGCCAATATCGCGTGCGCCACCGGCGACGATTGCGGTCTTGTTCTTGAACATTCATTTCATTCCTTTGGACAGATTTCTTATCCAGCGATACCGATTTGAGTTTTTGGTTGAGGACGGCTCACCGATTCAATGTAGCTCCACAGCGCATGGTCCTCGCCAAGCTCCCAGATGCGTTTGTCGACTTCACCTAGATGATTGCGGATCGCGGCCGAGGCACGGCCCGGATCACGTGCTGCAATGGCGTCGACTATTTCCTCGTGCTGACCAATGACCGTTTCGGTACGCCGTACGCCGAGACGGTTCTTCAAGCTACGAATGCGGTCGACTTCAACCTTCGCGACTTCCATGATCGGGACGAGCCCTTTCAATCCTGCAGCTTTGAGAATAAGCGCGTGAAACTGCTCATCGCATAAGAAGAATTCCCAGTAAGCCTCATTGTCCAAGGCTGCGCGCTGCCGGGAAAGGTTCGCCTTCATGCGTATGATGTCTTCGTCCGACCGAAGAGCTGCCGCCTGAGCCACCGCAGCCACTTCGATATGCAAGCGAGCAAAACAGCCCTCCCGGAACCGCTCAATATTGATAGGTGCTACTCTGGTTCCGCTTTTGGGCACGACGGTTACAAGGCGCTCCTCTACCAGCCGTATCAATGCTTCGCGGATTGGCGTCTTGCTGACGTTAAGGCAACGCGCAATGTCCTTTTCCGAAAGTGCCGCTCCAGGACGCAAACGAACTTCGACGATTGCTGTCCGCAAGGCCCGGTGAACCTGAGCGACAAGATTGCCCTCGCCCATCAACAAAGTGGGATTGAGAACGTCGTCTAACCTATCGTCGGCAGCCATCTGGTATCTCCGCTATTAATCTGAGATATCACATTGCTTTTGTAATATGCAAGTGTAATAACGTGCCATATCAATTTAGGTGAGTTCAATGCGTATTGAAAATGTTCTTCTGACCCCTGTAGCCATACCGGACAAACCGCTTCTCAACTGCAAAGGGGTGCATCAGCCCTATGCGCTGAGAACGATCATCGAGTTAGTTTGTGATGACGGCACCGTGGGCCTCGGCGAGAGTTATGGTAGCATCAAAGCGCTTACCGGACTTCGTGAGGCGGCCGGGAGCCTGGTCGGTCTAGACCCCTTTCATCTGCACGATTTGAAGAAGCGAGTGCTGCATGCTCTACCGAAAGGCGGAGGAATTAACGCAAAAACCGCCGTTGCGGACCACAAGCTGACGGACGTCGTGGCCAGCGCCTTCGAGGTCGCATGTCTGGACATTCAGGGGAAAATCCTCGGTCGTCCCGTGGTCGATCTTCTGGGGGGGCCGGTTCGGTCCAGCGTTCCCTTTAGCGCCTATCTTTTTTATAAGTTCGCAGCCCATATCGGCGACGAACCGGACGATTGGGGCGAGGTCATGACTCCTTCGGCAATGGTTGGCGAAGCAACCCGCTTTGTGGACCAGTATGGCTTTAAGTCCTTGAAGCTCAAGGGTGGCGTGCTCGAACCCGACCTTGAGATTGAAACGATGCTGCATCTGCGCGCAGCATTCCCCAACCATCCCCTTCGCATAGACCCAAATGGCGGATGGACGGTCTCTACCGCGATCCAGGTCGCTCGGAAACTCGAAGGCGTCCTCGAATATCTCGAAGATCCGGTTCTTGGTATGGCAGCGATGGCGGAGGTAGCACGCTCCTGCAATATTCCACTCGCAACGAACATGGTTGTCCTGGAGTTCGATCATCTGGCCGAGGCGATGCGCCGAGATGCTGTGAAGATTGTCTTGTCGGACCATCATTATTGGGGTGGCCTGCGTGCTTCCACGCATCTGGCGAAACTGTGCGAAGCCTTTGGGATGCAGGTTTCCATGCATTCAAATTCTCACCTCGGCATTACCCTGGCAGCGATGACGCATTTGGCGGCAGCAACGCCCAACCTGAATTTCGCCTGCGATACGCATTATCCATGGACCGACACCGACATCATTGAGGGGGATCCATTCCGTTTTGCCGACGGGAATCTTGAGGTCTCTGGCAAGCCTGGACTTGGTGTGTCGATCGATCGCCGGAAACTCCGTAAGTTGGCTGATCTTTATGAAAGTGCGGGGATGAACGACCGGAACGACACCCTATACATGCAGCAATTCGACCCCACATACGAGCGCCGCGTTCCACGTTGGTAATTGCCGTGTTCAATCAAGAGAGCATCACCATGACCCCTGCCCTAACATCTGCAACACGTGAGAAATTGCGCCGTGTAAGCACGGCCACACTTTGCACTGCACTCTTCAAACGAGGCTTGCGCAATCAGTTTATCCAGGACGTAAGACCCCTTGGAAAATTGGAGTACAACATGGTGGGCGAGGCATTTACGCTTCGCTATATACCTGCTCGTGAAGATCTCAACCAACTGTCTGTTTTCCGCGACCCCGCGCATCCCCAGCGCAAGGCCATCGAGGAATGCCCGCCGGGCGACGTGCTTGTTATCGACAGCCGCAAAGATGCGAGAGCCGCATCGGCTGGCTCGATACTGATCACTCGCCTCATGCAACGAGGTGTCGAGGGTATAGTAACTGATGGCGGATTTCGGGATTCTCCGGAAATAGCCAACCTTGCCTTTTCGGCATATCATAATCGTCCCTCAGCACCGACGAATCTCACACTCCATCAAGCGCTCGATATCAATGTTCCCATTGGCTGTGGAGATGTCGCAGTCTGGCCCGGCGATATCGTCGTCGGCGATAGTGAGGGTGTTGTGATTATCCCTGCACATCTAGCCACCGAGGTCGCTGAGGAGACGGTGGAGATGACGGCGTACGAGGATTTCGTTCTGGAACTCGTCCAGTCCGGCAAATCCATCATCGGCCTTTACCCGCCGACAGACCCCAATATTTTGACTGTCTTCGGAGAGTGGCGCAACGTCAACAAAAGATAAGTCTTGTCCAATTTCCTGTCGACGGTCCCAAACGAGTAAAGATGCTAAAGATCGCACCAGTAGCGGGAGGGAATCCGAAGAGGCCGGTTCCAGACGAGACATTATGCGATTTTCCGTGCATATTCCGAGAACGTCATGGCGGTTCAAGTCAACTACTATGGAGACAAACATTCCTTTGAGAGTTCGATACTGTTCACCTCCAAAGCAATTCCCGGACGGGAGGACCATGTTTCAGACATTTTGGTTACAGCTGAAACGTGGGCACATTCCTTCTGGCGGCTATATCGGAATACAGCGCGTAACAACCAACTCGATTGAC
>NZ_JAVDSX010000010.1:0-172076 GCF_031455525.1 Phyllobacterium sp. 1468
CATTCATATTCAACTGACGGAAACGACAGGGCATTGCATCCTCCTGAAAACAAAGAGGGTTTAGTATCTGTTGCAGTTGAAAATAGAATGTGCCCACCAGCGCTTCGAAGATTGCATAATCCATATTATGGAACTAATTGATGCGCCTGCGCTACCAGGTCAAGACAACCTTGCCCGAACTGCCAGACCGCATCGCATCGAAGCCAGACTGGAAATCATCGATCGGCAGCCGGTGCGTGATGATGGGAGACAGATCGAGACCTCCTTGCACGAAGGCGATCATCTTGTACCAAGTCTCGAACATCTCGCGGCCATAGATGCCCTTCAGATTGAGCATCTTGAAGATCACCTTGTTCCAGTCGATCTCGAAACCTGTCGGTGCAATGCCAAGAATGGCAATCTTTCCCCCATTGTTCATCTTGTCGATCATGTCGCGAAAAGCTGGTGCTGCGCCGGACATTTCCAGCCCCACATCGAAACCCTCGGTCATGCCGATATCCTTCATGACGTCGGCGAGGTTTTGAGTCGACGCATCGACCACATGATCTATCCCGAGTTTGCGGGCGAGCGCCAGGCGCGCCGGATTGATATCGGTAATGACGACCTTGCGGGCTCCTGATCGTTTTGCAACCAGAGCGCCCATGATGCCGATGGGGCCCGCGCCGGTAACCAGCACATCTTCGCCAACGAGATCGAAACTCAGAGCCGTATGCACGGCGTTGCCAAAGGGGTCGAAGATCGCAGCTATCTCATCGGATATATCGTCCGGGATCGGTACGACATTGTCTTCCGGAATGCAGACATATTCGCCAAAGGAGCCGGGCCGGTGTACGCCGACACCGAGCGTGTTACGACAGAGATGCCCCCTGCCTGCACGGCAGTTGCGGCAAATGCCGCAGACGATATGGCCTTCGCCAGAGACGCGCTGCCCAACCTTGTATTTCGTCACGGCAGAGCCAATTTCGGCGATCTCGCCGCTGAACTCATGACCCACGACCATCGGCACAGGGATCGTGGCCTCAGCCCACTTGTCCCAGTTGTAGATATGCACGTCAGTGCCGCAAATGGCTGACTTTTTGACCCGTATCAGGACGTCGTTTGGACCGGGCTCCGGAACCGGAACGCGCTCCATCCAGATCCCGGGTTCCGCTTTCGCTTTGACCAGTGCCTTCATCATGTTCGACATGGTTGTATCCTATCTTATGATGCCGAGATCACGCCCGACTTCAGCAAAAACCTCGATCACGCGGGCGACATCTTCCGTGGTGTGGGCGGCGGACATCTGCGTGCGGATGCGAGCCTGGCCCTTTGGCACCACGGGGAAGGCGAAACCGATGACATAAACGCCCTTGTCCAGCATGCGCGAGGCCATTTCCTGCGCCAGCGTCGCTTCGCCAAGCATCACCGGTATGATAGGATGATTGGCGCCGGCCAGATTAAAGCCAAGCTTTGTCATATCGCGGCGAAAGTGCGCGGCGTTGGCGCTGAGGCGCGCGCGCAGGTCTGCGCCCTCGTCAATCAGATCGAACACTTTCAGCGATGCTGCCGCAATGACAGGCGCCAGCGTGTTTGAAAAAAGATAGGGCCGCGAGCGCTGACGCAGCCAGTCGATCACTTCGCTCTTGCCGGATGTATAGCCGCCCGAAGCCCCGCCCAGCGCCTTGCCCAACGTGCCGGTTATGATATCGATACGGCCCTCGACACCACAATGCTCGGCGGAGCCGCGGCCGTTTTTGCCGACAAAGCCCACGGCATGGCTGTCGTCCACCATGACCATGGCACCATATTTTTCGGCAAGATCGCAAACGCCCTGTAGATTGGCGATGATGCCGTCCATCGAAAACACGCCGTCGGTCGCAATCATCTTGAAGCGACTGCCTTCGGCTTTCTTCAACTCTTCCTCCAAGGCTGCCATGTCATTGTTGGCATAGCGGAAACGTTTGGCCTTGGAGAGACGCACGCCATCGATGATCGAGGCATGGTTGAGAACGTCGGAGATGATTGCGTCTTCTTCGCCGAGAAGTGTTTCGAACAGGCCACCGTTGGCGTCGAAACAGCTTGAATAAAGAATTGTGTCCTCCAAACCGAGGAAGCTCGAGATGCGGGCCTCAAGCTGCTTGTGTTCCTCCTGCGTGCCGCAGATGAAGCGCACCGAAGCCATGCCATAGCCGTAGCGGTCGAGTGCCGCCTTGCCCGCTGCGGCCAGTTCCTCGTTGTCGGCAAGTCCGAGATAATTGTTGGCACAGAAGTTAAGTACCTTCTCACCCGACTCCACAACGATCTGTCCGGCTTGTTTGGAGGTGATAACCCGTTCGGTTTTATAAAGCCCGGACTGTTTCAGCCCCTCGAGTTCGGAAGACAGGTGATCGATAAAGGGCTTGGACATGGCTTTTCCTGCTCTGCGCCTGATGACGGGGCAACTTTCGCAATGTCATGTCACGATCGGGCCAATGTCTCAAGCCCCGGCTCTAGAGTTGAACCAGATGTCCTGACGAAACCTCGGCATACTGGCGGATCGGAACTGCGAAATCCGGCGCCCGAACCGGGCTTTTGATCTCGTCATTGGATACAGGTCGCTTTAAACCTCGCCGCGAAGGATCTGGAACGGGCACGGCCGAAATCAGCTTTTTCGTATAGGGGTGCTGGGGATTTTCGAAGATCGCCGCGCGGGGCCCGATCTCGACGATTTCGCCGAGATACATTACGGCGATGCGGTGGCTGACCCGTTCGACCACGGCAATATCATGCGAGATGAACAAATAGGCGAGGTTCAGGCTAGCCTGCAGGTCGAGTAAAAGGTTGATGACCTGCGCCTTTATCGAGACATCGAGTGCCGACACGGATTCGTCGGCAACGATGATCTTCGGGTCGAGCGCCAATGCGCGGGCAATGCAGACACGCTGACGCTGGCCGCCGGAGAATTCATGCGGATAACGATTTGCCATTGCCGGTGTGAGGCCCACACGCTCCAATAGGTCGGCCACACGCTTGCGTGCTTCGGCACGAGTTCCAAGCTTGTGTTCCAGATACGGCTCTGCAATGGCAGCGCCTACGGTCATGCGCGGATTGAGGCTGGCGAACGGATCCTGGAATATCATCTGCATGGTCCGGCGCATGTCGCGCAACTGTTTCGGGTCCATGGTCAGAACGTCCTGGCCGTTGAGCAGGACTTCGCCTGCCTGCGCTTGAACGAGGCGCATTATCGAGCGTCCCGTCGTTGATTTTCCGCAGCCGGACTCGCCGACGAGCGAAAGGGTTTCGCCGGGCTGCAGAGTGAAGGACAGATTTTCGACGGCGTGCACCCGTCCCTCGAGCTGGCCGAACATGCCGGAATGGATGTTGAAACGCGTCGTAAGATTGCGCACGTCGAGAAGCGGCTGTGCTGCCGCTTGCACCGTGTCGGCCGCTTCGACCGGTGTATCGGATGTGCCTGTTGCGCGATCGACTACCGGAAATCGCAAAGGCCGCTCACGCCCTTTCATCGAGCCCAGAACCGGAACTGCTGACAGCAGCGAACGTGTGTAGGGATGCTGCGGCCGTGCGAAGATATCCTCGGTCTTGCCGGTCTCGACCGCCTCGCCATTGTACATGACCACGGTCCGGTCGGCGATCTCCGCCACTACACCCATATCGTGGGTGATAAAGAGGACAGAGGTGCCCTCCTCGTCCTGGAGCAGTTTGATAAGATCAAGTATCTGGCCCTGAATGGTCACGTCCAGAGCTGTCGTTGGTTCATCCGCGATAAGCAGTTTTGGCTTGCTCGCCAGCGCCATCGCAATCATCACACGCTGTCGCATCCCGCCCGAGAAGCGATGGGGATATTCATCGAATCGCGATTTCGCAGCAGGTATCCGCACCTTTTCGAGAAGCCGGATGGTTTCTGCCTTGGCCTCGGCACGCGATATGCTGTGATGGCAAAGTAATGCCTCGCTGATCTGTTGGCCCACCGTGAACAGCGGATTGAGGCTGGTCATGGGTTCCTGGAAGATCATCGCGACATCATTGCCACGGACGCCTCGCATCCGGTTATCCGGCAGGGCGAGAATGTCGTTTCCGCCCAACATGATTTTCCCTTCGATACGGCTCTTGTCCTTCTGCAGAAGCCGCATGATGGAAAGCGATGTGACGCTCTTGCCAGACCCGGACTCGCCCACGATCGCCACAGTCTCGCCGGGCGCAACGTCGAAGGAGACGTTGCGCACGACCGGCCGCCATTGTCCATCGGCCAGGAAAGATGTGGTCAGGTTCGAAACCGACAGAACGGGGGCGGCAGGCTTTTCCATGAGCTCTCCTCCAGTCAATCTGGCCAGCGCATCAAACCCGCGATACGGCGAGCATAACGTTCTTCGAACGGGCTTGCGATAATCTCGTTCGAGGCTCGCGCTTTATTCAGCTCCTCGTCGAGACGGCTCGCCACGATTTTCTCCTCGCCAGGATACAGGTTACATGGATCCATGTAGAAAAACCCATGCTCGGCTTCATGATCGCGCACGATGATCGGGCGTGCGCCTCTCGCCAGCGCGTCGGCAAGGTCCCACGCTGTGACATGCGCTTCTTGCGGGTTGACGGTCACCCGCAAACGGTCAAGCGGATTGTGGGTCGGATCCGGCTCGATCTCTGCACGAACGCCGGGCTTGCCCGACAGCGTCTGCTTCCACAAATTGAGATAACCGGTTTCCTTTTCGCGGATACCGGCATGGTCACGCTTCTCCCAGGCCTCAAGTGCCGCGATAGTGCCCAGGATGCTTTCCTTGCCGAGCTTCATGCCGCGGCCAATGCCCATATTCTGCAGGAACGCATTTCGAACCAGATCCTTGCGCCCGGCAACAATACCGCCTGTTGGTCCTCCGAGGAACTTATGCGACGAATAGAGCGCGATGTCGGCACCCTGCGCGAGGAAGATTTTCAGATCGTATTCGGAAGCAGCGTCGACGATGACCGGAACGCCGCGCGCGTGGCAAATCTCGGCAAACTTCTTCAAGGCGATCAGTCCATATTGGACCGTGTGGTGCGAGACCACGAAGACCGCGGCTGCCGTGCGCTCATTGATGGCACCGTCGAGATGGTACGGATAGCAGGATGTGGCCTGGCCGATGAGTACCGCCTTGGCGCCCGCAAGCCGGATGCCTTGATCAACTGGCGCACCGTAGCTGACGACGTGACCAGTCTGTATGATGACTTCGTCTTTCAGGCCGGTCGTGTCCGGCAGTCGCTCGATTGCGGCGAGATCGCTTCCGGTCATTGTCGCCGCCACGGCGAGACTGATTCCGGCCGAACAGGAAGCAGTGACAAAGCCCGCATCTCCACCGGTCAGACGTGCGATCACCGGGCTTGCCATCTTGTGCAGATCGTTGATTTCCACAAATTGCGGGAGTATGGCACTCATTGCGGCCACCGCCTCGGGCACCACGATCGACGCACCCAGCGATGTCATCGTCCCGGAAACATTGATCACGGGTCTTAGTCCAAGCGACTGGCGTATGTCGGGCTGCACGTGGGAGTCGGTCATGATATTCTCCTCGAAGAGTATTCCGTTTTCTTGGCATATATGCCGGTATAATGTAATAAAGGGTCGAAGGACTTTAGCGATCGTGCCAGGAGTTTGAGAGTGGACGCGAAGACATCAGACATGGACACCCCCGGCAATATTGCCCGCGAGGAAACGACCGCCCGTCGTTCGCGTGTCAGCGGTATCGATCGTGCTCTGCAGGTTCTTGACTATCTGTATGAAACGGGAAGTCCGGCTGGCGTTTACGCAATAGCCAAGGCTATTGGCGCGCCCCTTTCCACCGTCTATGTGATCATCGACGACCTCGTCGAGAAGAACCTTTTGTCCCGCAATGGCGATAACACTGTCTGGCTGGGCGCGCGGCTCTATCACTATGGACTTGCCTATGCGCGTTCGCTGGATTTTCTCAATGTCGCCAATCACGAGATGCACAATCTCAGCCGCGTTTCCGGCGAAACGGTACAGGTCTGCGGCCGCGACGGCGATCACATGATGGTGCTGGCGATGGCTGACGGCCCGGGGCATTTTCAGGTAACGTCCCGCGTCGGCACCCGCGTCCCGCTCAACTGGACTGCATCCGGCCGCCTGCTTGTTGGTCATCTCCCGGAACAGGAACGGCTGGACTTGTTCGAGCATTGTGCGAAGTCCTCTCCGACCGGGCGTGCGGTGATCGATCCGTCCGTTTTGTCCGAGTCGGCCAAACAAGCCTTGCAGGCACGTATTTCCATACAGGCGGGCGAATCCGACTATGCGGTTGCCTGCGTCGCCTCGCCCATCTGCGATGACAATGGCGCGTGTATTGCCACGATTTCCATTGTTCTGCCCGAACAGAAGATCACCGACAATCCCGATCGCTACACAGCCGAGGTCAAGGCTTCGGCGGAGCGGATCGAAACGGTAATGGGCTGGCGCAGTCATTCCTGACCTAATCCTTTAACGAGATGATCGCCTCGATTTCCACGGTGATATTGCCGGGCAACGAGCTGAAACCAACGGCTGAACGCGCATGGTTGCCTGCTTCACCAAAAACATTGATCAGCAGGTCCGAGCACCCGTTGATGACCGAGGGGTGATCGGCAAAATCCGGCACTGCATTGACCATGCCCAGAAGCTTCACCACACGTTTCACCCGCCGCAAATCTCCGAGCGCCGAATGCATGACCGCAAGCAGGTTGATGCCGGTCAGACGCGCATGCTTGTAAGCTTCGTCTACGCTCACATAGCCTCCGACCTTGCCGGTATGCATATAACCGTCGTCTTCGCGTGGCCCCTGCCCCGACAGATACAGCATATTGCCTTCCTGAATGTGGGTAACGAAATTCGCAATTGGGCTCGGTGCCGGGGGAAGAACTATGCCCAGCGCCTTGAGGCGATCATAAGGGGAAACGTCGGCATGGATTGCCGGACTTGATAGGTCACTCAAGGCGAATTCCTCAACGGTATGAATAAGGCGCGATGGCGCCGGATGTTTCAGGCTTGACGGGCTGGTGGCGGCTGGCGGCGATTGGTTCATTGCCGAGCACCGCCCAGCGTGGTTCGAACAGCTTGTCGAGCCGTGCTTCGTAACCCATCGAATCGATGACTGTGAGATCTGAATCGTCGAGTTCAAAGATGGTGAAATCCGCACGCGTTCCGACCGACAGGAGGTTCTCCGTCGGCAGATTGATCGCCGACGCGGGAGAGATTGTCACCGCTTCCACCACCTTTTCGAACGGCATGCCGACACTCAGGAGTTTAGACATCGTCGTGCCGAGGTCCCACACTGCGAAGTTCAAGCTGCGCAGATGAATATCGGTCGAGATCGAAAACGGTAGAAGTCCGCGCTGGATCGCGACTTCCGCCACACGGAACGAGAACGATGCGCCGCCGTGGCCGATGTCGAGACGTATCCCCTCACCTGCACAACGCGCTGCCAGTTCGAACAGATCATCGTCCTCGATGATGCTGCTACCGACCTTGCCGTTGAAGCAGTGTGTGATGATGTCTCCCGGGCCGAGGATTTCAAGGACCTCGTCATAGAGCGCCGGCGGTTCGCCGACATGCACCATCATCGGGATTTTCAGTATCTTGGCGAGCTTCTTGCCGACTTTGACCGGAGTGACACCCCAAGAGCCCGTGATCACATGGCTGGCACGCACCTTCAGCCCGACGATGTGGTCGCGGTTTTCATTGACGCAGGCAACAGTTCGATCGATGTCTATCGACTTCATGTCGCTGAGTTCGCTGACCCGGTTGCAGGCTACCAGCCCGATTGATCCGAGGTTCAGAAACGCCTTGATACGTTCACGCGCCGGATCAATGATGTATTCGCGAAATCCATGAAAATTAGCTTCACCCGCCGAGCCCGCATCAACGATGGTGGTAACACCCCGCTCGGCGCCGCATAGTTGCGGACGCACGGAAATATCCGTGCCGCCATGCCAGATATGCGTGTGTAGATCGACCCAGCCCGGGGAAATCCATGCGCCCTTGCCGTCAACACGCCGCACATCGCCATGAAAATTCAAAGAAGGACCAAACTCGGCGATGTTGCCGTCAGCATCGATCAGGATGTCGATGCTGGACGAAGGTGTATTCGGTCCGAACGAAACCGGTTTGACATTGGTCAGCAGCAAACGCCCTTCCATTGGAGAACCGGCGGTTGCAGAAGATGCAGGCATGATCAAAGATCCTTTCTGAGGCGGGGGTCGAGAAGGTCGCGGAAACCGTCGCCAACCATCTGCAGGGAAAGAACGGCAAGCACGATGGCAATGCCGGGGAACAGCGTCATCCAGTCAGCCTTGCCGATATATTGACGGCCGGACGCGATCATCGTGCCCCAGGTTGGCACTTCCGGGCTGACGCCAAGCCCGAGGAATGAGAGACCCGCTTCCGCCAGCATGGCATTGGCGAATAGGAATGTGCCCTGCACGAGAATCGGCGACAGGAGATTGCGCAGGATATGCCGCGTCATGATATGCGGCGTCGAGATTCCAAGCGATGTCGCCGCCTCCACATAGGGCAGCTCGCGAATGACCAAGGTCGAGGCGCGGACGATACGAGCGAGGCGCGGCGCATAGACGATACTGAGCGCGACAATGACCGTGGTCAGCGAGGGTCCGAGTGCCGCAACGAGCGCAATCGCCAACAGAATATCCGGAAAGGCCATCATCGCGTCGATAAGGCGGGTAATTGGTGCATCGAGCTTCTGGAAAAATCCGGCGAGGATGCCGAGGGTCACACCGATCAGTGATGCAAGCACCACCACGGCGAAACCGACCAGTAGCGACAATCGTGCCGAAAAGATCGTCCGCGAGAAGACGTCGCGGCCGAATTCATCCGTGCCGAAAAACCACTTCATGCTCGGCGGCTTCAGACGGTTAACGATGGACAATTTGCTCGGCGAATAGGGTGTGACCAAGGGTGCGAAGATCGCAAGGAGTACGAAGATAGCGAGAACGATGAGGCCGAACAGCACGGTCTTGCGCCGGATCAAGATCCGGAAAAACTTTGAACGCTCGCTTATCGGGGCGTTGGTTGCGATATCGGCCATCAGTAGCGCACCCTTGGGTCGACGACGAGGTAGAGCATATCGATGGCAAAGTTGATGAGGACGTAAAGTGCGGCGATGATCAGCAGCGCGCCTTGGATGACAGGATAGTCGCGCCGCAGAACCGCCGACACAACAAGACTGCCGACACCGGGAAGACCAAACACTGTCTCTGTGACGACAGCACCCGAGATGAGCACGGCAGCTGTGAGACCCAGTACGGTAAGGATCGGAATAAGCGCGTTTTTGAAGGCGTGTTTCAACACGACCCGGTGCTCGTCCACGCCCTTGGCGCGCGCTGTGCGAATATAGTCGTCGCCGAGTACATCCAGCATGGAGGCGCGGGTGAACCGCATAATAAGCGCGGATGAGACAATGCCGAGCGCGAATGCTGGCAGCACCAGATAGCCAAGCCGGTCCATCAACGATGTTCCAGGCCCGCCATACCCGGATACTGGAAACAGACCAAATCGTACGGCGAATATCTGCATCAAGATGAGTCCCAGCCAGAAACTCGGGATGCTTGCAGCGAGCATCGCTACCGCTGTTGCTGCCTGATCGAAAAATGACCCGCGCCGGTATGCGGCATAGATGCCGATCGGAATGGCAATGACGCTGGCGATCAGCAGCGAGAAAATTGTGAGAAAGAAGGTCGGTTCGGCGCGCTGGGCCAGCGCCTGCAGTACGGGCTGGTTGAGAAAGATGGACTGGCCGAGATCGCCCTTGAACAGATTGCCGATGAAATAGACATATTGCAGCAGTATGGATTGATCGAGCCCGAGTTGCTGACGCAGCGCTGCAATATCTGCCGCAGTTGCCTCCGGACCGAGCATCACGGCAGCTGGATCACCCGGCGTGACGCGTACGATGATGAAAACTATCGTCACCACCAGGAACATCACGATGATCATGCCGATAAAGCGTTGGAGTATGTAGCGAAGCATCCGGTCGGGTCGTTCTCTCTTGCGGTTCACTCAAGAATGGTCGCAGGCTGGGAAGCCCTGCCCGCGACCGTCGGGCCTGCGCTATTGCTTGAGCGACACGTTCCAGAAATAGGGCCATGGCGCCGGCGTGAAACCTTCCAGCTTTGGTGACTTGGCTGAGAGCGCATTGAAATCACCGATCTTGATGATGGGGACTTCGGCATAAATCACCTTCTGTACTTCGGCCCAAAGTGCGACGCGCTTCTTGGGATCGACTTCAGAGTTGAACGCATCGACCGCCGCCTTTCGGGCGGGCGTATCCCAATTGCCGGGCGCGCTGGTCGACATGGCACCGATCAGAGCCGGTTCCGGCAGGAAGGGACTGTGGCTGATATAAATATCCCAGAGTTTCGGGTCGGCACGTCGCTGGGTCAGCGTAGCCCAGTCAACTACCTGCATATCTACCTTGAAGCCCGCAGCCTTCAGATACTCGGCCGCAACCTGAGCCATCTTGTAGTGGAATTCATATTGGCGGCTGGTCAGGATGCGGATTGGCTCGCCATTATAGCCGGCCTTCTTCATCAGTTCGGCAGCCTTTTCCGGATCGGCGACATTATATGCGCCTTCCGTGCCCGCATCGGTCTTCCAGCTATAGCCATCAGGATACATCGACGGATTGAGCGAATAGAAATCCGTACTGCCGAAGGCCGCCGCCATCATGTCTTCCATGCTGAGCGAATCGCGAATTGCCAGTCTGATATCCTGGTTCTTGGTGATACCCATGCTGGTGTTCATGACGAAGACCGGCCAACCGAATGGCTTGAGCAATACGGCTTCAGTCGTTTTCTGGTCCTTCAGCCGATCGTAAGCTTCGACCGGCAGGCTGTCGACGTAGTCGAATTGACCCGAAACCGCGCCTTCGACACGGGTATTGGCATCCGGCACAGGAACAAAGCGGATTTCATCAAGATATTGATGACGAGTACCGCCATAGCCGTTTTCGTCGCCTTCAGGTGATTTATAACCGTCGAAACGTGCCAGCTGGATGTACTGGTCAGCCTTGCGCTCCTTCAGCATGTACGGCCCCGTGCCGACCGGGTCGGTCATAGGGTTTTGCTGCTTCTCGCTCGGGAGGATGATTGCGGCGGCATTGTTGAAAGCCAGCAGCGACACGAGCGGGGCATAAGGCGCGTTAAGGGTGATTTTGACTGTGGCGGGATCGACAGCTTCGATCGAACTGATCATCGAGGCCGTCTGCTTGCCGCGCGAGGCAACTTCCGTCCAGCGCTTTAACGACGCGACGACGTCGGTCGAATCCATATCCGTGCCGTCATGGAACTTGACGCCGGTGCGAAGTTTTATGGTGTAGACTTTGCCGTCGGTCGAAACTTCGGGAAGACTGGCAGCGAGAAGTGGTGTGACGTTCCAGTTTTTGTCGAACGTGTAGAGGGTCTCAAAAATGTGCTGCGAGACGATGCCAACAAGGTCCGCAGTCGAGGCCATGGCATCGAGCGTAGGCGGCTCGCCGATCGTGGCGACATTTATAACACCGCCTTTTGTCTGAGCGAAGGCGGAGGGGTTGAGAGCAATCAGCGCTGAACCAAGAAGGAGTGCAAGCTTCAGTGATTTCATAACAAGTTCCCTTTATTCCACAATAATGGATTATAGTGCTTTATAGTAGAATAAGAACAAATGCTGGCGAGACTGTCAATTTAAAAAACAAAAGGGCCGCGCGATGAAGCGCAGCCCTTGCATTAGTATAGAGAGTGGCTGGGCTAAATTATTCCCCCGCCGCCCGCGACACTTGCCGGTCGTTCTTTACCAACCAATTCGCGGTAACCACTCTTGCGATAGGTGGCAATAGGATCGATCGCTCCAGCCGACCGTCGACGAGCCTCGGCGAGGATTGGTTCGACATCGGTGCGGTAGGCCCTCTTCAAAGCGTCGGAAGCCATCAGCGCATCGTTCTCATCCTGATAGGCGCCCAAGGTCTCTCGATCAACGAGCAGCGCCTGGGCGTAGGCCCGGCGTATTTCATTGGCGCTTGAGATCAGGCTTTCGATCGGATCGGTAACATTGTGCGACTGGTCGATCATGTGTGCGGGGTGGAAGTTTTCTACGCCGCGATCTTCCGCATCGACAAGTTCATTGAAAACGAGGAACAGCCGATAGGGATCTATTGACCCGGCATCGAGATCGTCATCGCCATATTTGGAATCGTTGAAATGGAAGCCGCCAAGTTTCTTGAATTGGATCAGCCGCGAAACGATCATCTCGATATTGGTATTCGGGGCATGATGGCCAAGATCGACAAGACAGTAGGCTTTCGGCCCCAACGTCTGCGCGATGAGGTAGTTTGTCCCCCAATCCTGCACCACCGTCGAATAGAAAGCCGGCTCATACATCTTATGCTCGGAGAAGATGCGCCAATCATCCGGCAGCGCTTTATATATCTCCAACATTGATCCGAGATAACGCTCGAAGGCTTTGGCAAAGTTGCTCTGCCCCGGAAAATTGGAACCATCGCCAATCCATACGGTCAGGGCTTTCGAGCCAATCGCTG
Source organism: Phyllobacterium sp. 1468 (assembly GCF_031455525.1). Lineage (NCBI taxonomy): Bacteria > Pseudomonadati > Pseudomonadota > Alphaproteobacteria > Hyphomicrobiales > Phyllobacteriaceae > Phyllobacterium > Phyllobacterium sp. 1468. Next base: position 12,525 of record NZ_JAVDSX010000010.1, read on the forward strand.
CGCCGATCTCGATACATTCGATGTTGTGGTCGATCGCCTGTGTCCGCGTCGCCGCATTCACATGGCTGAGCGATCCGTATTTATAGGAATGCGCCTGATCGGGCGCGTCGGAGAACGTGTTGGAATTCATCGCATCGAAACCAAGACCGTGCGCATCGGCATGGGCCTTCAGATGTTTGGGATCGGCTTTGTCCCATGGGATATGCAACGACACATTCGGTGTTGTCCGCGTCAGTTGCTGGATCACCGCGCAATCGTCGAGCTTGTCGAAGATGCCGCGCGGCTCGCCTATGCCAGGAAAGCGTGCAAAGCGTGTTCCGCCAGTGCCGACACCCCACGAGGGCACGGCGACGAAAAAGTCCGCGACCCTGTCGGTGATTGCATCGATGTTGATGTTGCGTCGCGCGAGATGAGCGCCCAGCGCCTCGTAGTCGCTCTTGTGTGCCGCGAGCAGCCGGTCGTTTTCGGCCGCAATCAGTTCACCGGAAATATGTAGCTCAGCCATGATGTCCTCCCGAGACCGACAGTGCTAGCGCGTAAAACTATGCGCGTTGCCCGCATCAACATTGATGATATTACCAGTCGATTTGGCCGATGCGTCCGAGGCAAGAAAATATATTGCTTCTGCGATGTCTTCCGGCAGCACATTGAGCTTCAACAGCGAACGCTTGCGATAGTGTTCCTCGAGCTCGTCAACCTGCAGATTGGACGAGGCGGCGCGCTGCTCCCGCCATTCGCCATTCCAGATTTTCGAGCCCCGCAGCACCGCGTCGGGATTAACCGTATTGACGCGAATGCCACCTTCAGCGCCTTCCAGCGCCAGACAGCGGGCAAGATGAATTTCTGCAGCCTTGGCCGCGCAATAGGCGCTCGCATTGGGCGATGCGGCCAGACCGTTCTTCGACGCGACGAAGACAACGTTGCCGCCAATCTTCTGCCTGCGGAACAGCCGGAATGCTTCGCGTGAGACGAGAAAATAGCCGGTTGCAAGAATATCGATATTGCGCGTCCACATGGAAAGCTCGGTCGTCTCGATCGGTGCGGAGGATGCTATGCCCGCATTGGAAACGAGAATGTCAACGCCGCCAAACTCCACGGAAGCTTCGGCGTAGCTGCCGATCACTCCCGTCTCGTCTGTCACGTTCAATTGAACACTGCGCACGGCATCCGCCGTATAGCGTTTGGCGAAATCGTCATGCGCCGTCTTCAGTGCTTCGGCATCAATGTCGGCGAGCACGACGCAGGCGCCCTCGCCCAAAAGCCGTTCCGCCGTCGCCCGGCCGATACCGCCTGCGCCACCGGTGACGAAAGCCACCCGGCCTGCCAAGGACTTGGGTTTCGGCATACGCTGAAGCTTGGCTTCTTCGAGCAGCCAGTACTCGATGTCGAAGGCTTCCCGTTCGGGCAGGCCCTGATACTCGGAGACCGATGAAGCGCCGCGCATGACGTTGATCGCGTTGACGTAAAACTCGCCCGCGATGCGCGCGGTCGCCTTATCCTTGGCGAAGGACAGCATGCCGACCCCGGGAATGAGGAAAATCACCGGGTTGGGATCGCGCATGGCCGGCGAATTGTCGTGCTTGCAGTTGTTGTAGTAGCGGGCATAGTCGGCGCGATATGCTTCCAGCGCGCTGTCGAGCGATACGACTACCGCATCCACGTCGGGTTGTGCCGGATCGAAGTCGAGTACGAGCGGCCGAATTTTCGTGCGCAGGAAATGGTCCGGACAGCTCGTGCCGAGGGCCGCCAGAGGGCGCAGGTTGCTCGAGTTGACGAATTCGAGCACGGCTGGTTGATCATCGAAATGACCAAGCTTGCGCTCCAAGAAGCCGATTTTCCCGCGGATTTCCGGCATCAGTTTCGCCGCAATGGCACGTCGTTCGGAGGGGCTCAGACTCTTGACAACCTCCCCGCCAAAGACCGCCTTTCCGGCCGTTTTCCGATCGAACCAGATGATCGCCTTGTTGATGATATCCAGCGTCAGTTCATAGCATTCCTTGGCGTCATTGGCCCAGGTGAAGAGACCGTGGCTTTCGAGCACGACACCTTTAGAATTTGGATGGGCAGCCACATAGGCGCCCAGATCGAGGCCGAGTTGGAAACCGGGTCGACGCCATGGCAGCCAACCGATTTCATCGCCGAAGATTTCCTGCGTCAGTTCGCGGGAGTTTTTCGACGCGGCAATGGCGATGATCGCATCGGGATGCATGTGATCGACATGTCTGAAAGGCACAAATCCGTGCAGCGGCGTATCGATGGAGGCGGCGCGGCCATTGAGGTTAAACGTGCAATGCGGCAGGAAGCCGACCATGCGATCCTCATCCTCGACGCCCTTGTAGAGGGACTTCAACGATTCCAGCTTTTCCATATAGAGCGTGGCAAAACCATCGAGCTTGATCGTACCGACGTCGCCGCCCGATCCCTTGACCCATAATACCTCGACGGGCTTTCCGGTCAGCGGATCGGTTTCGATCACTTTGGCGGATGTATTGCCCCCACCATAATTGGTGATGCGCTTGTCGGCACCCAGCAGATTGGAGCGGTAAAGCAGCTTGCCCGGCTCATCCAGGCCAGCGGCCTTTTGATCGTCCCAACGATTATCCAGAAGTTGGACCTTGTCTGCCATATTCGCCTCCCGAAAAGTCAATTGCCAGCGCAGGACAGATTGTCCGGCCGCTGCTATTTGCGCCTAGCTATGGAGCAGATCGCATTTTGTTGTCAATCACAAACGGTCAAATTCGGTCATAAACTTGCTATTGTGCAGTGCAATATGAAACTATTTGACTGAAGTTGATTGACACTGGCAATATTTTTGCGCCATAGATTGTCACAAGAGGAGAACAAGCATGCACGAGCGTGAGCGCCACCGCATCATTCTGAGCGCTGTTCAGGAAAAGCCGGTTATCACCATTCAGGACATCGCCGAACTGACGGAAGCGTCGGAAGCAACGATCCGTCGTGACATTGCCTCGCTCCATGTCAAAGGCAAGCTGCGCCGGGTGCGTGGCGGCGCCGAAGCTGTGCATCCACCGCAGCTGACACCCCTCGCCGGCCGGCACTTCCATGTTTCCGAATCGGAAAACGCCGACAAAAAGCGCGCCATCGCCCGCGAGGCGGTTGCGCTGTGTGAAGAAGGCGACGCCATTATCATCAATGGCGGCACAACAACATTCCAGATGGTGCATTTCCTTGCATCGCGGCGGTTGCAGGTGATGACCAATTCATTCGCCATTGCTGAGCATCTGGTGAAGAATTCCAAGAGTTCGGTAACCGTGCCCGGTGGGGCGATCTACCGCGAGCAAAGCATCATCCTTTCGCCCTTCGACAATGATGTGACGCGTAATTTCTACGGAAAACGCATGTTCATGGGCTCGCAGGGAGTCGGCCCTTTCGGGGTGATGGAGTCCGATGCGCTCATTATCCAAGGCGAGCAGAAACTGATCAATCAGGCCGATGAGCTCGTTCTGCTAGTCGATTCGACCAAGTTCGCTCGCCGCTCAAGCCTCATCCTCTGTCCGTTGCAGCGGGTTGCCACCATCATCACCGATGACGGCATTTCGGATTCGGACCGGAAAATGGTGGAGGACGCGGGCGTTAAACTCATCATCGCGAGCGTCAATCAGGAAAAATCAAGAAATTCCGTTTCCGTCGCGTGATCGAAACGGTGTCGACCAACAATATGGTTCAATCTCTGGGAGGACAGACAATGAAACTTTTGAAGAAACTCGCATTGGGTTCGGCATTCGCCTTTGCCATGCTCGCATCGCAGGCGTACGCCGCCGATACGGTCAAGATCGGGCTTGTCGTCAAATCGCTCGGCAATGGCTTCTTCGAAGCGGCCAACAAGGGCGCGCAGGAAGCTGCGAAAGAGCTCGGCGGTGTTGAGGTCATCTATACCGGTCCGACATCGACGACAGCGGAAGGCCAGATCGAGGTCATCAACGCGCTGATCGCACAGAACGTCAATGCAATCGCAATTTCCGCCAATGACCCCGACGCCGTCATTCCGGCGCTGAAAAAGGCCATGGCGCGCGGCATCAAGGTCATTTCGTGGGATTCCGCGGTTGCCAAGGATGGCCGCATCATGCACCTCAATCCATCGTCGAATGAATTGATCGGCAAGATGTGCCTGCAGCTCGCTGCCGATCATCTCAAGGACGGTAAGGGCGATTTCGCTATTCTTTCCGCGACGACAACCTCGACCAACCAGAATACCTGGATCGAGGAGATGAAGAAGCAACTGCCTAACTTCCCGGGCCTCAATCTCGTGACGACCGTCTATGGTGACGACCTGTCCGACAAGAGCTACCGCGAAGCACAAGGCCTGTTGACTTCGCAGCCGAACGTGAAAGTCATTGTCGCTCCGACGACGGTCGGCGTACTTGCCGCATCGCAGGCCGTGGCCGATGCCAAGAAGATCGGCGACGTCTATGTAACTGGCCTTGGCCTTCCTTCTGAAATGGCCGGCGCGATCAAGTCTGGAGCGACCAAGGAATTCGCCATCTGGAATCCGATAGACCTCGGCTATTCGGCAACCCAGATCGCCTACCGCCTCGTCAAGGGTGAGACGGACGGTGCTCCTGGTAGCGAAATTGAAGCTGGACGCATGGGCAAGATCAAGGTCGGCGACAATGGCGAAGCAGCCATGGCTGATCCGTTCGTTTACGACGCCAAGAACATCGATCAGTTCTCCAAGATCTTCTGATCCGGACGTATCGTAACCAGCCCGGCAGATTTTCTGCCGGGCGTTTTTTTCCTTCCGGTATATTTGATGAACAAGATTACCCTGCCTGAGCCAATGTCAGAGACGCCTCTCCTGGAGATGCGTGGCATCTCGAAGTCGTTTCCTGGGGTAAAGGCTTTGAACGAAGTCAACATCGCGTTGTTCCCGGGCCGGGTGACGGCGCTGATCGGCGAAAATGGTGCGGGGAAGTCTACGCTCGTCAAGATCCTTACCGGCATTTACGAGTCCGACGAGGGCGAAATCCAGGTCGACGGCAAGCCGGTAGTCTTTGCAAATGCGCAGGATGCAATCGATTTCGGTGTCACCGCTATCCATCAGGAGACTGTGCTTTTTGACGAATTGTCGGTCGCCGAGAATATCTTTCTCGGACATGCACCGAAAACCAGGCTCGGTTTGGTCGACTGGAAAGCGGTCAACGCGCGCGCGCTGGCCCTGCTTCATTCCCTCGAGAGCAATATCGATCCACGTGTGCGTCTGAAGGATCTCTCGATTGCCCAGCGCCATCTCGTGGCCATTGCCCGGGCGCTCTCGGTCGATGCGCGCATTGTCATCATGGATGAGCCGACCGCCGCGCTTTCACGCAAGGAGGTCGACGATCTGTTCCAGATCGTCAAGCGCCTGAAAGCCCAGGGTAAGGCCATCCTGTTCATCAGTCACAAATTCGATGAGGTCTACGAGATAGCCGATCATTATGCGGTCTTCCGCGATGGCAAGGCGGTTGGCAGCGGCGCCCTCGCAGGCGTTGGACAGGATGAGATCGTCAAACTCATGGTCGGCCGGTCTATTGAACATGCCTTCCCGAAAGTCGACATTCCTCTCGGCGAGACGGTGCTTTCGGTCGAAAACTACACACATCCGACCGAGTTTCGCGACATCAGCTTTGCCCTCAGGAAGGGCGAGATTTTCGGGATCTACGGTCTTGTCGGCGCAGGCCGTTCGGAGATCTGCCAATCGCTCTTTGGTGTCACAAAACCATCCTGCGGCACGCTTAAGCTGTCCGGCAAGGAGATCGTAATCGACTCCCCCAGCGATGCCATCAAAGCTGGTATCGTCTACGTACCTGAGGAACGCGGCCGCCATGGCGCGGTGTTGCAGCTCCCGATCTACCAGAACATTTCGCTGCCCTCGCTGACGCGCACCTCCCGTTCGGGTTTCTTGCGCGCTGCCGAGGAGTTCGCCCTTGCACGCAAGTATGCCGAGCGTTTCGACTTGCGCGCTGCCGCTCTTTCCGTGCCGGTAGGTACCTTGTCCGGGGGCAATCAACAGAAGGTCGTCATCGGCAAATGGCTGGCTACCCAGCCGAAGATACTCATCCTCGATGAACCGACCAAGGGCATAGACATTGGATCCAAGGCCGCAGTCCATGCCTTCATCAGCGAACTCGCCGGCGAAGGCCTCAGCATCATCATGGTCTCGTCGGAATTGCCGGAAATCCTCGGCATGTCGGATCGCGTCCTGGTGATGCGTGAAGGATTGTCGGCCGGTATCTTTGAGCGCTCGCACCTCAATGCCGAAACTCTGGTCCGCGCCGCTACAGGCAATGCGTAAAGGTTGAGTATGATCAGACAATTGTTCAAATTTCGCGAAATGCTGCTGGTGATCATTATCGCCATTTTGCTTGCCGTGTTTTCCAGCCGTTCGCCGGGCTTTGCCACGCCGGGCAACCTTGCGAACATCTTCAATGATACGTCGATCCTGATCATTCTTGCGCTTGGTCAGATGACGGTGATCCTGACGAAATCCATTGACCTTTCCGTTGCAGCCAATGTGGCCTTTACCGGCATGGCGGTCGGTATGTTGAACGCCGCCCACCCGGAACTGCCCCTCGTGCTGATCCTCGTTGTCGCTCTTTGCATCGGTGCCGTGCTCGGCGCAATCAACGGAATCTTCGTCTGGAAACTCAACATTCCCTCTATTGTCGTCACGCTCGGAACGCTGACGATCTATCGTGGCATGGCGTTCGTCCTGTCCGGTGGAGCCTGGGTGAACGCGCACCAGATGACAGCCCCCTTCCTGCAGACACCGCGCCAGCTCTTTCTCGGTCTGCCCCTTCTTGGCTGGACGGCCATCATGACCGTAGCGGTCATGTATCTCGTCATGTCACGCACGTTTCTCGGCCGGGCGATCTATGCCTCCGGCGGCAATCCGACGGCGGCTGTCTATGCCGGCATCGATGTCGGGCGTACGCGCTTTTTCGCGTTCGTCATCTCCGGAACGCTTGCTGGCCTCTGCGGCTATCTCTGGGTGTCGCGCTACGCGGTCGCCTATGTTGATATTGCGGCAGGCTTCGAGCTCGACACCGTCGCCGCCTGTGTCATTGGCGGTATCTCGACACTTGGAGGCATTGGTTCGGTTGCTGGCGCCGTACTCGGAGCGCTGTTTCTCGGCGTCATCAAGAACGCGCTGCCGGTCATCAACATTTCGCCCTTCGCGCAAATGGCGATTTCCGGCTCGGTTATCATTGCTGCCGTGATTTTCAATGCCCGTCAGGAACGGCGGCGTGGCCGTATCATCCTGCGCGATCGCGGCGCGTCCGAACAGATCGAGGTGGCAGCATGAGCGCGATACCTGAAAAGCGACTTATCCCCGACCGGCTTGGCACCTCGGCGACGCGGCTATTTGGAAGCTGGGAAGCGCTCCTCTTTGCTGTCGCCGTTCTGATCTTCATCGCTAATTCCCTCGCCTCGCCCTATTTCCTCAATGCGTGGAATCTGTCGGACGCCACGTTCAATTTTACTGAAAAGGCCATGGTGGCGTTTGCCATGGCACTGTTGATCATCTCCGGGGAGATCGACCTTTCAGTTGCGGCGATCATCGCGCTTGCTTCCACTGCAATGGGCGCCGCAGCGCAGGCGGGGATCGGTACGCCTGGTCTCGTTGCCATCGGGATTGGCGTCGGTGTCGGTTGCGGCGTTGTCAACGGCATTCTCGTTGCAGGACTTCGCCTGCCCTCCATCGTCGTCACGATCGGTACGATGAGCCTGTTCCGCGGCATCGCCTATATCGTGCTTGGCGACAAGGCCTATGGCGGCTATCCGGCCTCTTTCGCCTATTTCGGCCAAGGATATGTTTTCTGGGTATTTTCCTTCGAGTTCGTGCTTTTCGCCGTGCTGGCTGTCCTCTTTGCGGTTCTGCTGCATGCGACAAATTTCGGCCGCCGGATCTATGCCATCGGCAACAACGAATTTGCCGCGCGCTTCTCCGGTATTCGTGTCGAGCGCATCAAGTTCACGCTGTTCCTCCTGACCGGCCTGATGTCCGGCATCGCAGCCGTCTGCCTCACCTCACGCCTCGGCTCCACGCGGCCCTCGATCGCACAGGGCTGGGAGCTCGAGATCGTCACCATGGTCGTCCTTGGCGGCGTCTCGATCCTCGGCGGTGCCGGCACGATCGGCGGCGTGGTCATCGCAGCCTTCGTCATGGGACTGGTCACCTTCGGCCTTGGCCTTCTGAACGTTCCTGGCATTGTCATGTCGATCTTCATCGGGCTGCTTTTGATCGTCACCATTACGCTACCGGTCGTTATCCGTCAGTTCCGGCACAGGAAGCTCGGATGAGCGCGATGGAGAAATATGCTTTCACGATGATCCTTAATCCCGGCATGGAAGCCGAGTACAGGCGTCGTCACGACGAAATCTGGCCGGAACTCGTGGATCTCCTGCATGAGGCGGGCGTCGCCGATTATTCGATCCATCTCGACCACGCCACAAACACGCTGTTTGGCGTGTTAACCCGCTCCGTCGATCACACCATGCACAGCCTGCCCGATCATCCAGTGATGAAGAAATGGTGGGCTCATATGGCGGACATCATGGCCACCAATCCGGACAGGTCGCCGGTCCAGACAGACCTCGTATGTCTCTTCCATCTGCCATGAGCGACAGTCGCCGCATAGCCATCATGGATGTTGGCAAGACCAACGCCAAGGTTGTTATTGTCGACGCCGCGACGGGAACAGAAGTCGCCGCGCGCAGCACGCAGAACCGCGTCGCCAAGGATGGGCTCTATCCGCATTATGACATCGAAGCGCTATGGGCATTCTTCGTCGAAGCCCTGGCAATCTTTGCCCAATCGCCCGGCTTCGACGCAATTTCTGTCACCGCCCATGGTGCGGCAGCCGCATTGCTGGGTGAAAATGGTCTGGAGATGCCGGTTATCGACTATGAGCATATCTATCCTGACGGGGTGCGCGCAGCCTACGCAGCTTTGCGGCCGGATTTCGCCGAAACCCGCTCGCCGCTTCTGTCCGGCGGCCTCAATGTCGGTGCGCAAATCCACTATCAGAAGACGCAGTTTCCAGGACAGTACGCGAATGTCAGGACTATCCTGACCTACGCGCAATACTGGGTCTGGCGCCTGACTGGCATTGCCGTGAATGAAGTCACGTCGCTTGGCTGCCATACGGATCTGTGGAACCCGCAAGCGGGCGAATATTCCAGTCTTGTCGACACCCTGGAGCTTCGTCCCTTAATGGCGCCGATCCGCTCTGCTTTCGACCGGATTGGCGATCTGCGCGAGCCGCTCACCCGGGAGATCGGCGTAACCAAACCCATCCCGGTTCACTGCGGCATCCACGATTCCAACGCGTCTCTGCTGCCGCATCTGATCGCCCGCACGTCGCCGTTCTCGGTTGTCTCGACCGGAACCTGGGTGGTGTCTTTTGCGGTCGGCGGAAGGTTGGATCAGCTCGATCCAGCGCGGGATACGCTCGCAAATGTTGATGCCTACGGGAAGGCGGTGCCGTCGGCGCGATTCATGGGCGGACGCGAATTCGATCTTTTGACCGGTGGCGCTACCCTCGAACCCGATGCGGATACACTGAACCAGGTGATCGACGAGCAGTTCATGATCCTGCCGGGCATCGTGCAGGGATCAGGCCCCTACCCCGCGCACGATCCGATCCGGTTGAATGATGGGTCCCGATCGGCCGCCGAACTGAACGTTGCTGCCTCGCTATATTCAGCACTCATGACCAATACCTGTCTCGAGCTGATCGGTGCAGCTGGCCCGACGATTGTCGAAGGACCGTTTTCCCGCAACCGAACCTATCTTGCTGCGCTGCGGTCGTTGACCGGACGCGAAATCATCGCTTCACCCGACTCCACTGGCACCAGTCTTGGCGCTGCACTGCTTGCCGGTGCCAGGTCTCCGGTCAAACCAGTCTCGGACCACGTCGCGCCGTTGAACGCAGCCTTCGCCGTTTATGCACAGAACTGGCGGGATAATCTTCGGCGCAAATAGAAAAAGGCGGACCTGGTGTCGGCCCGCCTTTTACTTAAGCCAGTCTTATTCTTAGCTTGCGAGCGCCAGCGCGTCCTCGTCGGCGAAATCGCCGCTAAGCGCTTGTGCGAGTTTGCTGGTATCAAGCTCGCCTTCCCAGCGGGCAACAACGATTGTCGCTACTGCATTGCCGACGAGATTGGTAAGCGCGCGGCATTCCGACATGAAACGATCGATGCCGAGGATCAGCGCCATCCCGGCGACTGGAACCGCGGGAACAACCGACAGGGTTGCAGCGAGCGTGATGAAGCCTGCACCGGTGATGCCCGCAGCACCCTTGGAACTCAGCATGGCGACAAGCAGCAGCAATACCTGGTCCGTGAGCGTCAGATGCGTGTTCGTCGCTTGCGCTATGAACAGTGCAGCCAGGGTCATGTAGATATTCGTACCGTCGAGATTGAACGAATAGCCCGTTGGAATAACAAGACCGACCACGGACTTCTTGCAACCAGCCTTTTCCATCTTGGCCATCAGTGTGGGCAGGGCGGCTTCGGATGAACTCGTTCCAAGTACCAGCAGCAGCTCTTCCTTGATGTAGCGGATCAGTGCCAGGATGGAGAACCCGTTGTACCAGGCGACAGCGCCCAGAACGACGAGTACGAAAAGCACCGACGTCAGATAGAATGTACCGATGAGGAAGATCAGATTGGCAACCGATCCGATGCCGTATTTGCCGATGGTGAAGGCCATGGCGCCAAAGGCACCGATCGGTGCGGCCTTCATAAGGATCGCAACGAGCTTGAAAACCGGCGCTGAAAGCACCTGCAGAAAATTCGTAACCGGTTCCGCCCTCTCGCCGACCATGGCGAGTGAAAGGCCGAACAGAACCGAGAAGAACAGTACCTGCAGGATATCGCCCGAGGCAAAGGCACCAACGATTGTTGTCGGGATGATGTTCGTCAGGAAGCCGACGACGCTCTGTTCATGTGCCTGTTGCGTATAGGTCGCAACGGCGGCGGGATCGAGCGATGCAGGATCGATATTCATGCCGGCGCCCGGCTGAACGACATTGGCGACGATGAGGCCGACGTTCAGCGCAAGCGTAGAGAACGTCAGGAAATAAAGCATCGCCTTGCCGGCAACGCGGCCGACTTTTTTCAGATCACTCATGCCAGCGATGCCGGTGGTGACGGTCAGGAAGATGACCGGGGCAATGATCATCTTCACCAGTTTGATGAAAGCATCGCCAAGCGGCTTCATGCTGGTGCCAATATCGGGGTAGTAGTGGCCGAGCAGGATGCCGATGGTGATGGCAACAATCACCTGAAAATAAAGGTGGGCGTAAATCGGTGTTTTGCCGCGTGGCTGCGGCGCTGCGGTTATCGTCACAGGACTCATAACTTCCTCCATGGTGCGAGCCGCGTCTGGCGCAATAAGCCTGCCAGCCTCCTGGGCTCTCGTTACAGGGCGGACGGACCGTCCCCTCGTGGGAAGCGTTGCAAGCACCGTGCCAATTTGCGAGGTAAGTGTAAGTTATTGAAATGTAACCATATAAAATTCATAGCGGCAAATTTTCCGATGGAGGTTGTGCGGTTATTCACACGTGGCACTTGAGATTTGTGCGAATATCTGCACAAATGCAGCTCATGGAAAATCGGCTGATGATGCGCTCGGAAAGCAGTCTGCAGACGGGGATGACCAGTCTGCTCGTTAAGATTGTTTATGGGCTCCTCGCTGTATTTCTTATCGCAGGCGCGCTCTTTATTGCCGATGGTTATGGCCGTACGCGCGCCTATGAATCGCTCCACACCCGGGCGCGGAGTGCAGCCGAGCTCAATGCTGTCCTGCTGCGCACGGTGCTTGAGAAACAGCGGTCGTTGCCGTTCGTTCTGTCGCAGGACCGCGATGTGATCAGCGCGTTGACGACGCGCAGCGACAGCCTGTTGCAGCTGGTAAACCGCAAGCTTGAAAGCCTGATCAGCGGTACCCGCTCGTCGGTGATTTATCTTCTTAACGCTGATGGGTTGGCACTGGCTTCCAGCAATTGGCGCGAGCCGACGAGTTTCGTCGGCACCAACTACAGCTTTCGACCCTATTATACCCGCGCTGTCGCCGCCGGCAGCGCCGAGCATTACGCGCTCGGCACCGTCAGCAAGCGTCCAGGTCTCTATATTTCGAGACGCATCGACGGACCATCGGGAATGCTCGGCGTTATCGTCGTCAAAGTCGAGTTCGATGAACTCGAGGCCGATTGGCGCCGGAACAGTGATCCTTCTCTGGTTGTTGACCAACGCGGTATTGTGCTGATCACAAGCCTGCCCGAATGGCGGTTTATGACCGAGGGTCCTATCCTGGCCAGCCAAATGGGACCCATCCGCGAGAGTTTGCAATTCGGCGATGCGCCCCTCGCGCCGCTCGACATCACGCCTGCCTTGCCGCAAGGCCAGCCTGATATTGTCCAGGCGCGCTTGCCCGGTGCGGCGAAGGCTGAAGAATTCGTGCGCGTACAAACGCCGGTTCCCACCACGACCTGGAACCTCCAACTGCTGACCCCGGCGGCTTCCTCGGTATCAGAGGCAACGCGGACGGCGCAGTTGCTGGCGCTCATCGTTCTTGCGCCGCTGCTGGGGTTGACCGCTTTTTTCCTGCGCCGCCGCGGACTGGCACTGCGGCGTGCTCGCGAGCAGGAGGCGGCGCGGCTCGAACTCGAAAGGCGTGTTGCGGAGCGCACGGCAGATCTCAGCGCTGCTCATTCGGAACTCGTCATGCAGGTCGAGGAGCGCCAGAAGACAGAGGCCAAGCTGCAGACGGTGCAGCAGGACTTGGTGCAAGCGAACCGTCTGGCGATTCTCGGACAAGTCACGGCCGGTGTTGCCCATGAGATCAACCAGCCTGTCGCTGCCATTCGCTCCTACGCGGACAATGCCAAGACTTTTCTTGGCCGCAACCAGATCGATTCAGCCAGGGACAACTTGAAGGCGATTGCAGGGCTGACGGAGCGTATTGGTGGCATCACCGACGAACTGCGCACCTTCGCGCGCAAGGGAACGGGTGACGCGGGTCCCATCAGTGTCAGCGATGTGATCGAGGGTGCGTTGCTGCTGCTAGGCACCCGGTTCCGGCAGAGAGCCGGTCAGATCATTACGCAGACACCACCACCGGATATCAAGGTGTACGGCAATCGGATGCGTCTCGAACAGGTTTTGATCAATCTCATGCAGAATGCAGTGGAGGCAACGGAAGGCGGTCCAGCCAGCAGGATCAGCGTGGAAACCGAGGTGGACGACGGCGAGGTCCAGCTGATTGTTTCCGACAATGGGCCAGGTATTCCTGAACCAATCATGCAAGCGCTGTTCACACCTTTCAATACCTCCAAGGATCGCGGCCTCGGGCTCGGTCTGGTCATCTGCCACGATATCGTCGCGGATTATGGCGGGCGCATCGGCGTCAAAAGCAGCAGCGCCGGAACAACATTTACTGTTTACCTTCCAAGGGTACCTTGATCATGCAGCCCAGTGTCGCTTTCGTTGACGATGATGATGATCTGCGCAATGCCAATCGCCAGACCCTGGAACTCGCAGGTTTTACGGTGATGCCCTTTGCCGATGCGATGAGTGCCTTGCACTTTTTGACACCGGATTTTGCCGGGATTGTCGTCACCGACGTGCGCATGCCGAATATCGACGGTCTGGAATTGTTTCGCCGCCTGCACGCCATGGATCCCGATCTGCCCGTCATCCTCATCACCGGCCATGGCGACATCGACATGGCGGTCGAGGCGATACAGGAAGGCGCCTATGATTTCATTGCCAAGCCCTATCCGGCGGATCGCCTTGTCCAGAGCATCCTGCGAGCGGTTGAAAAGCGGCGGCTGGTGATGGAGAACCGCCAGCTGCGCCTCGCGCTCGAGACTTCCGATGACAATCTGCCGCTCATTGGCCAGACCCCTGTCATGCAGAACCTGCGCAAGACATTGCGCCACGTGGCCAATGCAGATGTCGACGTTTTAATTGCCGGTGAAACCGGTACCGGCAAGGAAATAGCGGCAAGCCTTTTGCATGAATGGAGCCGTCGCAGGCAGGGCAATTTCGTCGCGCTCAATTGCGGTGCGCTGCCGGAGACTGTGATCGAAAGCGAGCTATTCGGTCATGAAGCTGGTGCATTTACCGGAGCGCACAAAAAGCGTATCGGTCGCATTGAACATGCCAGTGGCGGTACACTGTTTCTCGACGAAATCGAAAGCATGCCGCTATCGACGCAGGTAAAATTGCTGCGCGTGCTTGAAACCCGCGAGATCACGCCGCTGGGCACCAATGAACATCGCCCGGTCGATCTGCGTGTCGTTGCAGCGGCGAAGGTAGATCTCGGGAGTCCGGAACAACGCGCTAATTTCCGCGAAGACCTTTATTATCGCTTGAACGTCGTTACCGTTTCAATCCCGCCTCTGCGCGAGCGCCGGGATGATATTCCGCTCCTGTTCACGCATTTCCTGCAGCGTGCTGCTGCACGCTTCAAAAGCGAGCCGCCGGAGATGACCGAAGCCTTACGATCGCGTCTGATGGAACATGACTGGTTAGGCAATGTGCGCGAGCTTTCGCATTTTGCTGAACGGGTCGCGCTCGGGTTGGGGGAGTTGGAAAACGAGAAACTCAGTCAGACGACCAACATTGTAAACCTGCCTGAGGCCATCGAGCGGCACGAGGCAAAATTGATCCGCGATGCCCTGCGCGCAAACCACGGCGATGTGCGCTCGACCCTCGAAACCCTTGGGATCCCGCGCAAGACCTTCTACGACAAATTGCAGCGTCACGGTATCGACCGTGCCGACTATGCGAAACAAAAGCCCGGCGACTAGGTCGTGAACGCCAGCTTTGCGGTGCACTCCGACACGGACAGCCGCTCGACTAGGGGGCATTCGAGCTTGGTGATCGGATAGCGCGTGCCCGATGAGCGCGCGACGCTGTCCAGTTGCTCGATTGCCCAGCGTCCCATGGCCCGGTGCGGCAAGACTGAAGTCGTCAATTGCGGATGAAGATGACGCGAGATTTCTTCGTCGTCATACCCGATGACGGAGATATCTTCGGGAATGCGCATCCCGGCCTCCTTCAGCGCTTCGTAACAGCCAATCGCCGTACGGTCGTTCTGGCAGAAAATGGCAGTGGGCCGGTCGTCCAGGGCCAGCAATTCTTTCGTTGCTGCATAGCCTGCACTTGCCGACCAGTCGCCCTCGATCACCAGCTCCGGGTCGAAAGGAATATCGGCCGTTGCCAAAGCGCGCCGGTATCCCTTGAGCCGGTCCTTCGCGGCTTCCATCCATGGTTCGCCGGTAATAGTGCCGATGCGCCGGTGGCCATGCTGGATCAGATGACGAGTCGAATGCTGGCCGCCCGCGATCTCGCTTGGTACGACAGCGGGAAAGGCATGGTCCGTCGTGTAGCAGTTGATGAGAACGACCGGAATGTCGAGTTCGTAAACCGCCGCCGGCAACACCACCTCGCGCGTAAAGATCGCCATATAGATCAGTGCCGAAATGCCGTGCTCGTGCAGGGCGCGGATCGTGCGGGGCTCCATCTCGGGGTCGTTGAGCGTCTGGGCGACCAGGATGACGTTGCCGGCATCCCACGAGGCCTGGCGCGCACCTTCGATAGCGACGATCGCTTCCGGACTGGTCGCAAGCTGATCGACGACAAAGCCGATCTTGCCGTCGATCGCCGGCGTCACGATATTCGCAGTGTCGAGATGGGCGAAACTCGGTGCAGCATAGCCCAGCGAGCGCGCTGCTTCTATCACCCGCTCGCGCGTTTCGGTCGCAAGCTTTATGCCCGGTGTCTTGTTGAGCACAAACGAGACGGTGGCCTGCGAACACCCTGCAAGGCGGGCAATGTCGGTCATCGTCACACGCTTGCTGACACGCTTTCGCCGCACAGCCAAACGCGTTTTAACCTTCCCAGTGGTCGAATTATCCACCGTATCACCCATTCGGAACGACGTTTCCAGCGGCCCGAAGACTGGCCAGAATCGATGAAGTTACGGGGAATATTACGAAGAGTTTGCCCCACTAATCAACATAAATAATTATTGACTAATTTTTATAAGTAGCGATGATCTTCGCAGTGGGATCGCCACAAGCTAATTTCTGGGAGGAAATTTTCAATGAGTATCACCCGTCGCACTCTGCTGTTTACTTCAGCTATTGGGCTAGCCGCTTCCTTGGTCGCTAGCGGCGCATTGGCTGATGCGCCGCCGCTGAAGAAGAAGGACACTTACAAAGTCGGCTTTGCGCAGACTGAAAGCAACAATCCATGGCGCCTGGCCCAGACTGCCAGCATGCAAGAAGAAGCCAAAAAGCGCGGCTGGCAATTGGTCTATACGGATGCCGCCAGCTCGGCCGCCAAGCAGGTCGCCGACGTCAACTCTATGATCGCCCAGGGCGTTGACCTGATTTTTCTCGCACCACGTGAGGAAAAGCCACTGATTCCTGCAATCAAGGCCGCCAAGAATGCCGGCATTCCGGTTATCCTGCTTGATCGCAACGTCGACGCTTCGCTGGCCAAGCCCGGCGAGGATTATGTAACCTTCATTGGTTCAAATTTCATCGAGGAAGGCCAGCGTGTTGCAGATTGGCTCGTCAAGAATGCCAATGGAAAGACCACGATCATCGAGCTTGAGGGCACGACCGGTTCTTCTCCGGCCAATGATCGCAAGAAGGGCTTTGACGACGTGATCGCCAAGCATTCGGACTTCAAGATTGTCGCCTCGCAGACCGGCGATTTCGCTCGCGACAAGGGCCGCCAGGTTGCCGAAACTCTGCTCCAGGCGCATCCCGATGCCAATGTTGTTTATGCCCACAATGACGAGATGGCCATCGGCGCAATTTCCGCAATCGAGGCTGCCGGCAAGGTACCGGGCAAGGACGTTCTCGTCCTGTCGATTGACGGCGGTAAAGAAGCCGTACAGGCAGTGGTCGATGGCAAGATCGCAGCCGTCGTCGAATGCAATCCACGTTTTGGACCGAAGGCGTTCGACACGGCCATTGCCTATGCTACGGGCGAGAAGATTCCGGATAAGATCATCAATCCCGATCAGTTCTACGATGCCAGCAATGCCAAGGAACTGCTGAGCACCGCCTATTGATTTTGTGGCTCTGCCAGCGCTCTTATAGGGCGCTGGCTTTTTGGGGCATCTGTATTGCTATGCCGGAGCCTTCCGATGCGTTCAGAATTGGCCTTTGAAATGAGCACCGATAGCCTTTTATCGATGACAGGAATCGACAAGCGCTTTGCCGGGATCCCTGCCCTGTCGGGCGCTTCTTTCGCTGTTGGACGCGGCGAAATTCATGCGCTGATTGGCCAGAACGGTGCGGGCAAATCGACGCTTATCAAGGTACTGACCGGCTATTACAAGCGCGACGCCGGTGACGTCGTGTTCGATGGCAAGCCATTCGAAGTCTCCTCGCCGCAACAGGCGCAGGCAAGCGGCATCAGCACCATCTACCAGGAAATCAACCTCGTACCCTATCGATCCATCACCGAGAATATATGCCTTGGCCGCGAGGCTCGCCGCTACGGCCTGCTTGATTGGAAGCGCATGCACCAGGAGGCTGAAGCGCTGCTGCAGCGCTTCAATGTGCGCGCCGATGTGCGCCGTCCTTTAATGGAATTCAATACCGCTACGCAGCAGATGGTGGCGATTGCGCGTGCCATCGGTTTTTCGGCAAAGCTCGTCATCATGGACGAACCCACCTCCTCGCTCGACGAGCGTGAAGTCGCTGTATTGTTCAATGTCATCCGGCAGTTGAAGCAGGAGGGTGTTTCGGTTGTTTTCGTCAGCCACAAGTTGGATGAGCTCTATGAGGTTTGCGACCGCGTCACCATTATGCGCGATGGCCGGACCGTAAAGACTGCGGCCATGAACGAGATCGACAAGATCGGCCTCGTCTCCGCAATGCTTGGGCGGGCCATCGAACGCGCCGAGGGCCATGCCACAGCGTTCAGCGATCGCGACGAAAAGAAAATCGGCAAGGTACTGCTGTCGGCCGAGAATCTTGCAATCAACCAGATCGTTCAGGACGTATCCTTCAATGTGCGCAGCGGAGAGATCGCCGGGTTTGCCGGACTTCTTGGCGCGGGGCGTACGGAAACGGCTCGACTGGTCTTTGGCATAGATCGTCCGCGCGCGGGCACAATGATATTCAACGGGCAGACGTTCGATCCGCAAAAGCCTTCCGATGCCATCGCTGCTGGTATGGGCTTCTGTACCGAAGATCGCAAAAGCGAGGGCATCGTCCCCGACATGAGTGTTGCCGAAAACATGATGCTGGCGCTGATGCCGAAGCTCAGCAAATCCGGTGTCATCGACGAGAAGGCGCAGCGCGATATCGTCGAGCGTTTCATCAGGCAACTCGGTATCAAATGCTCCGGGCCGGACCAGAAGGTGCGTGAGCTTTCCGGTGGCAACCAGCAGAAGGTTCTCCTCGGCCGCTGGCTGGCCATGAACCCGCGCCTGCTCATTCTCGACGAGCCGACGCGCGGCATCGATGTTGGAGCCAAGGGCGAGATTCAGGCGCTGATCAAGACTCTGGCTGATCAGGGGCTTGCGGTCCTGATGATCTCCTCGGAACTTGAAGAGGTGATTGAGGGCGCCGATCGTGTGTTCGTCCTGCGCGAAGGCATCAGCGTTGCTGAATTCGATCGCGATGAGGCAACCGAAGACGCCGTCATGTCGGCGATGGCTCACGGCAGCGCGCCGACCGTCGCGGAGGTTGCACCATGACCGACACGGCGCGGCAACAGCCTATATCTCGACCATTTGACGCGTTCGATTTCATGGCGCGTTACGGCACCCTGATAGCATTGGTTCTGCTGATCCTGTTCAATTTTGCTTTCACCCGCAACTTCGCCACGATGCAGACGCTCAATGTCAATCTTACGCAGGTTTGCACTATCGTCATCGTTGCCGTCGGCATGACGCTCGTCATCGCGACCGGCGGCATCGATCTTTCCGTCGGATCGCTCATGGCGATTTCCGGCGCGCTTGCACCGATGATCTTCCTCGGCAAGATTGTTCCCATCGACAATGTTGCTCTTGCCGTCGCGGCGGCCATGATCATCGCCGTGGGTGTTGCAGGCCTGTTTGGCCTCTTCAATGGCTGGCTCATCGCCAGGTTTCGCATTCAGCCGATCGTGGCGACGCTGGTTCTGTTCATTGCCGGCCGCGGCATTGCCCAGGTACTGACCAACGGCAATCTCCAGACATTCCGTGTTCCGCAATTCCAGTGGATCGGTCTCGGCCGCCTCTTCGGCATTCCAGTCCAGGTCGTGCTCATGGTGCTCCTGGTGATCGCTGCCGCATGGATGCTGAAGCGCACGGTTTTCGGCCGTCAGATCATCGCCATTGGCGGCAACGAGCGTGCGGCAGAGCTTTCCGGTATCGCTGTCTCCCGGGTGAAGCTCGTCGTTTATGCGATCAGCGGCCTTTGTGCCGGGATCGCGGGTCTCGTGGTGATCGCCATCAACTCCTCCAGCGACGCCAATCTGGTCGGTATGGGCATGGAACTCGATGCGATCGCGGCGGTTGCTGTCGGCGGCACGCTTTTGAGCGGCGGCAAAGCGACCATTATCGGCACGCTGCTCGGCGCGATGACGATCCAGCTCGTGCGGTACACACTCCTCGCCAATGGTGTGCCGGATGCTGCCGCCCTTGTCGTCAAGGCGGGCATCATCGTGCTCGCCGTCTGGATACAGCAACAGGGCCGGCGCGCATGACGAGACCTCGTTTGATTTCTTTGCTTGGCAGCTATGGTGTCGTCCTGGCGCTGTTGTTACTCGTCCTCTTTGGCTGGGCCCGCTATGATTATTTCCTCGGCTTTTTCAACATCACCAGCGTCCTGCGCTACAATTCGATGTTCGCGCTCGTGGCTCTCGGCATGTGCTTCGTCATCATGACCGGCGGTATTGATCTGTCCGTCGGCTCGACCGCTGCGCTTGGCAGCGTCGTCGCGGCACTTGCCAGTCCGCAAGGCGCCTGGATCGGCCTTGGAGCGGGGGTCGTCGCCGGGCTTTGTGTCGGCCTGATCAATGCAATTCTCGTCACGCGGTTGAAGATCATGCCGTTCGTCGCGACCCTCGCGATGATGCTGGCGGCAAGCGGTACCGCGCTTCTCCTCGCCGATAACCAGTCCGTGTCGGTATCCTATGAAAGCGGATTCACGTCGATCGGCCAGGACAATTTCCTCGGATTTCCCATTCCCGCCTGGATTGCGATCATCGCCTATGTGGTAGGCTGGGTCGTTTTGAATTTCACTAGTACCGGCCGCGGCGTGCTCGCCGTCGGCGGCAACGAAGATGCAACGCGGCTGATGGGCCTTCCCGCTGACCGCATCAAGTTTCTCGTCTATCTTGCGAGTGGTGGCCTTGCCGGGCTCGCCGGCGTAATCCTCGCGTCTCAATTCGGCGCAGGGCAGCCGATCGAGGGTGTCGGCTGGGAACTCTTCGCGATTGCCGCTGTGGTCGTTGGCGGAACACTGCTGACCGGCGGTGTCGGTTCAGTCGGGGCCACGCTTGCGGGTGTGCTGTTGCTTGGCATTCTCTTCAACGTACTGAACTTCGAAAATGGCAAGGGCTGGATCTCGCTCTCGGCCTACTGGCAATCGGTCATACGCGGGCTGTTCCTGCTCGTGGTCGTGATCTTGCAGGCAAAACTTTCCTCGCGCGGCAGCGTGGCTGTCAGGGATTATTGATGCGTGACACTATGCAACCGGAGCTATTCGGCATGTTTCAAGGCGAACCGGTATTCCAGGTGACGATCCGCTCACCCGCCGGGGCAGTTGCCAGAGTTTTGAGCTGGGGTGCCGTCATCAGGGATCTGCAAATTCCCTTGAGCGATGGGATCCTCCAGCGCGTCGTTCTGGGTTTCGATGGTTTTGACGACTACCCGGCCCTTTCACCCTATTTCGGTGCACTTGTCGGTCGTTACGCCAATCGTATAGCCGCTGGTCGTTTCCCGCTCGATGGAAAGACTGTTCGGCTCGACCTTAATGAAGACGGCGTTCAGACCCTGCACGGAGGCAGCGGCGGGGTTTCTCAGCGGCTGTGGACCGTTGCCGGCTGGAGCCAGTCTTCTGTCACCCTTTCAATCAATCTGCCCGATGGCGATCAGGGTTTCCCCGGCAATATGGATGTGCACTGCACCTACAGCCTCGATGACCTCACGCTTTGCGTTGAAGTCGAAGCGGTCACTGACGCGCCAACGGTCGCCAATTTTGCCCAGCACTCCTATTTCAATCTCGATGGGTCCAGTGATATTCGCGACCATCGCCTGCGGATACTCGCCGATGCCTATACGCCGGTTGACGGAAGCCTTATTCCCACCGGCGAAATCACCGGAATTGATGAAACGGCCTATGATTTTCGCCTGCCCCGTCGGATCGGCACGAGTGGCTCAACGCTCTACGATCATAATTTCGTTCTGAGTGAGCCAATCAGCGATGGCATGCGGTTTGCAGCCTCGCTCCTGGCCGGTAATGGCCTTGCCATGCAGGTGCACACGAGCGAGCCAGGCCTGCAATTCTATGACGGCGCAAAAATACCTGCCGTTACCGGGATGGGGGGCATGGATTATGGTCCACATGCCGGCCTCTGCCTGGAAGCGCAGCATTTCCCGGACAGTCCAAACCGGCCGCAGTTTCCGGGCACGATCCTTCGCCCCGGCGAGACGTATCGTCAGCGTACGGAGTTCCGCTTCCATAACGTCTAGAGCCTTTCGAAAGGCTCTAACTTGCCAACCACAATTTCCCGCCCTATGCCGGTCTGCAGCAAAGGAGGCATTGATGGCTACGAATGTTGCATTGACGGGATTGGCGCGGGACATGCAGGCGCGGGCGGATACGGGCCGTCCGATCCGCATCGGCCTGATCGGTTCGGGCGAGATGGGCACCGACATCGTCACGCGTGTGGCGCATATGCCCGGCATCGAGATCGGGGCGATCTCCGAACTCAATCTGCCCAATGCGATCAAGGCTGTCGACATCGCCTATCAGGAAGAAGGCCATTCGCACCAAGTGTCGAATGCGTCGGCGCTGACCACGGCGATGGAGGCGGGCAAGATCGCCGTCACGGACGATGCCGATCTGATCCTTGCCAACGAACTGATCGACGTGGTCATCGATGCGACCGGGGTGCCGGCGGTCGGCGCCGAGATCGGCCTGAAGGCGATGGAGCACGGCAAGCACCTGGTCATGATGAATGTCGAGGCGGACGTGACCATCGGCGCCTATCTGAAGAGCGAGGCCGACCGGCTCGGCGTCACCTATTCGCTCGGCGCCGGCGATGAGCCGTCCTCCTGCATGGAGCTGATTGAATTCGTCTCGGCCATGGGCCATCCGATCGTGGCTGCCGGCAAGGGCAAGAACAACCCGCTCAACATCGATGCGATCCCCGACGATTACGCGGAAGAAGCCAGACGCCGCCACATGAATGTGCGCATGCTGGTCGAATTCGTCGATGGCTCGAAGACCATGGTGGAGATGGCGGCGATCGCCAATGCCACCGGGCTCGTGCCGGACAAGCCGGGCATGCATGGTCCGGCGGCAACGCTCGACCAGTTATCCAAGGTGCTCGTGCCGGAAAAGGATGGCGGCGTGCTCTCGAAGGTTGGCGTCGTCGACTATTCGATCGGCAAGGGCGTGGCGCCCGGCGTCTTCGTCGTTGCCGACATGTCGCATCCGCGCATCTCGGAGCGCATGGAAGACCTGAAGATGGGCAAGGGTCCGTACTTTACCTTCCATAGGCCCTATCATCTGACCTCGCTCGAGGTGCCGCTGACCTGCGCGCGCGTGGTGCTTTACGGCAAGGCGGACATGGTGCCGCTGGCCAAACCGGTTGCCGAGGTCTGCGCCGTGGCCAAGAAGGATCTGAAGCCCGGCGACAAGCTCGATGCGATTGGCGAATATTGCTACCGCGCCTGGATCATGACGGCGGGCGAAGCGCGTGCTGCCGGCGCCATCCCCTGCGGCCTGTTGCAGGGCGGCAGCGTCACGCAAGCCATCAGGAAGGGTGAACTCATCACCAGCGCCAACGCCGCCCCCGCGCAAGGCTCGAAGATCGTCGAACTCAGAGCCCGCCAGGACAAACTAGTCTATGGGTGAGAATCACACTCTATAAGTTACTCGGCCGTCCGGCTCCAATTTCGGACGGCCTTTTGTTTCGCCTTCGTAACGAGGTGTCTATTTTGCTGTAAAAACAAGCCTTTAACTGCGTCTCACTTCTTTTCAAAACCGCAAATTTATCTGTGCAAAACTTCCTTCTCCTTGAAAAAGACGGGTTCGCCAACAATATTAACAAATGGTTAACGCTTGAGTCTTTGCTAGGAGCATGTAGTGCCGGCATATCAGGTCAAATTCGCTTATCTGACAAAGTATAAACAGACACGTCATCTGTTTCATCAGCTGGTCATCGCGGACGATGAGTCAAGTGCGTTGGCGCGCGGTCGCCAGATGATGAACAAGCGCTCTCCCAATGCGCGTATCGTGCATGAATCATGTGTGCTGCGCCCGGACAGTTCCGAGGTGGAAAGCGCAACGGCGCAAGGTTGGACCCTCAATGACAATTGGTGGTCCCGTCCCATCAAACCCGATGATGATCTTGTTGCAATCGCCAAGCATGGTTTCGCGCATAGCAACCACATCCACGCCAAATCCGCCATGGACTGTGTTGCTATCGATAAACGGGCTGCCTAGAGCCTTGAAAGGCTCTAAAGGTTAGTTCTCACGCTCCATAGTTCCGGGAACAGCACCACTTCCAGCATCTTGCGCAGGTAGTTGACGCCGGATGTTCCGCCGGTGCCGGTCTTGAATCCGATGATGCGCTCGACGGTCGTCACGTGGTTGAAGCGCCAACGGCGGAAATAATCTTCGAAGTCCACCAGTTTTTCTGCCAGTTCATAGAGCGGCCAGTGGCGTTCCGGGTTGCGATAGATCACCAGCCACGCGTCGCGCACACTGTTGTTCGGCTGATAGGGCAGCGAGCAGTCGCGCTCCAGCACCGGCTGGTCGATGAGGAAGCCCTTGCGCGCCAAAAGCCGGATAGACTGGTCATAAATGCTCGGCGCATGCAGAAATTTCTCAAGCCAGGCATGAATATCCGGCTTGTGCTCGTGCGGGCGCATCATTGCGGCATTCTTGTTGCCAGCGAGGAACTCGATCGCCCGGTACTGGAATGACTGGAACCCCGAAGACATGCCGAGCGCTTCGCGGAAGGTCGTATATTCGCTCGGCGTCATTGTTCTCAAGACGTCCCAGGCCGAATTCAACTGGTCGAGAATGCGCGACACCCGCGCCAGCATCTTGAAGGAGGGGGCGAGATCGTCTCTGGCGATGTGCTCGCAAACCGAAGTCAGCTCGTGAATAACGAGCCGCATCCAGATTTCGGAGGCCTGATGCTGCACGATGAACAACATCTCGTCATGGGCGGCGGAGAGCGGTGTCTGGGCCGTCAGTATCTTGTCGAGCCTCAGATAATCGCCATAGGACATGCGCCCTTCGAAGCCCATCTGCGCGCCGTCAGTTTCCGGATCATAGGGTGTCCGCATCACGTGACGGCTCCCCTCACCTGATATTCAGGTTGATCCCATACGCGCGTCGCGAGAATCTCCTTGAGAATCGCCGCGGCCTGCGCCACTTCCGCGAAGCTCAGGTAAAGCGGCGTCATGCCGAAGCGAATGATATCCGGCGCACGGAAATCGCCGATGACGCCGCGCGCAATCAACGCCTGCATGACGGCATAGCCATTGTCGCAGGAATAGGACACCTGACTGCCGCGCAGGTCGGAGTCTCGCGGCGTCACCAGTGTCAGTCCAAATTCCTCGGCAAACTCGCCGACTTCCTGAATGAAGAAATCGCAAAGCCCGACGGATTTCGCTCGTACGGCCTCCATGTCGACGTCGTCCCACAGCGACATGGCCTCGTCCATGGCTACCATCGCCAGCACTGGCGGTGTCCCGCACAGATATTGTTCGATGCCGCTCGAGGGAGCATAGACGGAATCGAAATCAAATGGCGCGCGATGGCCGAACCAGCCGGAAAGCGGCTGACGGAATCCGCCGTGATGTCGTGGATTGACATAAAGAAATGCCGGGGCGCCGGGCCCGCCATTGAGATATTTATAGCCGCAACCAATAGCGAAATCGGCCTGTGCACCTGTCAGGTCAACCGGCATGGCGCCGGCCGTATGCGCGAGATCCCAGATGACGAGGATACCCTTGTCATGCGCCGCCTTGGTCAACGCCGCCATGTCGTGACGATAGCCGTTGCGGTAGTTGACGTGGGTCAGCATCAGCACAGCCACGTCCTCATCGAGCATGTCCGGGATATCTTTGGCGGTATCGGCAAGAATTAGCCGGTGACCCTTGCCGATCTGCTTGGCCACACCTTGCGCGATATAAAGATCGGTCGGAAAATTATCGCGCTCGGAAACGATCTTGTGGCGTTCCTGATTGAGTTCGAGGGCGGCCGATAATACCTTGAACAGATTGATCGAGGTGCTGTCCGCCGCGACGACTGTTCGCTCCTCTGCGCCGATCAGCCTTGCGATTTTCTCGCCTACGCGCTGCGGCAGGTGCACCCAGTCAGCGGTATTCCAGCTTCGGATCAGCTGCTCACCCCATTCCTCGGCAATTGTTTTCGCCACCCGCTGCCTGACGGACTTGGGTAGGGCGCCGAGCGAATTGCCGTCGAGGTAGCACACACCCTCCGGCAGTTCGAATCTGTCGCGGTATGCGCGCAGTGGATCGGCCAGGTCAGCCTGTGCTGCATCGATCTTGATTGCGGTACTGTCCATTTCTTCTTTCTTGACAATGAATGTAGTGGCGTCAACTCACGGCTTTGCACAAGTCGCTTAACGGCTACAATTTACTTTGGTATGAACTTGTCAATATAACCAGACCCTGCTCGATAGTGGGGCATAAAAGGGAGAATAACAGAATGATCGGCGCAAACTATGCAGTGCGGACAGCGCTGGCTGCAGCACTTGGCTTGGGGCTTGGGCTTGGGGCCGCCTCGGCCGAAACCAAAATCGGCATCGCACAATTCGGCAAGCACCCGCAGCTGGACGAAACGGTCACCGCATTCAAGGCAGAACTGACCAAGCTTGGTGTAACGGATGCCGTCTATGACGAGTTGCAGGTGAATTTCGATGCGACGCTTATCCCGCAAATGGTCACCAAGCTCGTTTCCAGCAGTCCGAAGCTTATCCTGGCGATCACCACGCCGGTTGCCCAGGGCGCACGGCAGATCGTCGGGAATTCCGGCACGCCTGTGGTTTTTGCCGCTGTCACCGATCCGGTTGCGGCCAAGCTCACACCTTCGTGGGAAGCGGGCGATACCGGTATGACCGGCGCTTCCGATCTGCAGGACGTCAGCTCGGTGGTCAAGTTCATCAAGAAGCTGCTACCGGACGCCAAGCGCCTCGCCTATCTCTACAATCCCGGCGAAGACAATGACGTTGCCGTGCTGAAGTTGATCACGGAAGCTGCCAAAGCCGAAGGCCTGGAACTGGTTGAAGTCGGTCTCGACAATACCAATGATATTCCGATCCGCGTCAGCTCGCTCGCCGGCAAGGCCGATGTGATCTATGTTCCCGGCTCCAATCTCGTCCAGCCTGCGGTTCCTGCCGTGGCTGCCGCCGCACTCAACATCAATATCCCTATCGTCAATGCCTCGGCGCAAGCGGTCCGTGACGGCCTCGTCGCGGCGGCTTTCGAAGTCTCCTACACGAAGGTCGGCCAGAATGCGGCCAAGCTCGCATCGGAGATTATCGCCGGCAAGTCACCGGCAAGCCTTGCACCGATCAAACCGACCTATGAGGACCACACGGCGCTGATCAACGAGGCTGTCCTGGCAAAAACGGGTAAGAAAGTTCCCGATAGCCTCAAAGATTGTGAATGCTTCGTGAAATAAGCCTTCTTTTTTAGCCTGCAAACATATAGTTCCTGCGCAGCCAGCGCGGGAACGACTAAACGCAGGCTGTGCACCGGTTTGAGGGCTTACATATGACAACCGACATGCTGTCCGTGAAGGGCGGCACCAAGATTTTCTATCGCGGCACCCTTGACGAGCGGCGGGCGCTCGATGGCCTCGATGTCGCGCTGAAGCCCGGAGACTTTTGCATTGTCATCGGCAGCAATGGCGCTGGCAAGTCGAGTTTTCTCAATGCGGTCTCCGGCAAGCTGCCGCTCGATTCCGGCCGGATCACGATTGACGGACGGGATGTCACCCGGCTGAACGCCCATCGCCGTGCCCAGTTCATTGCCCGCGTGTTTCAGGATCCGATGATCGGCACCGCGCCGACCATGACCATCGGCGAAAACATGCTTCTGGCAGAATTGCGCGGCAAGCCTCGCGGCTTTTCCTATGGGCTCACCGCCGCCCGCCGGGCCAAATACAGCGAGCAATTGGCCGAACTCAATCTCGGGCTGGATAAACGTCTCGACATGCAAGTCGGCCTACTCTCCGGTGGCCAACGCCAATCCCTGTCTCTGGTCATGGCGGTGTCGACACGGCCGAAACTCCTGCTTCTGGACGAGCACACGGCGGCGCTCGATCCGCGGACGGCAAAGCTGGTGATGGATACGACCGTGCGGGCTGTGGAAGCTTTGCAACTGACGACACTTATGGTCACGCACAACATGGAGCATGCGATCAAGTACGGTAACAGGATCATCATGATGGACGCGGGCAAGGTTCTCGTGGAGATCGGTCAGGAAGAGAAGAACGGTATTACCGTTGCGGATCTCATCGAGCGGTTCCACACCAAATCTGACGCTATCGCGTTGCAGGGAGGTTGAGGCCATGGATGTATTCAACAGTTTCTACGGCCTGATCCCGGTCACCATCGCCCAAAGCCTCATCGTCTCCTTCGTGGTGCTCGGTGTCATGCTGCCTTTCCGCATCCTGAACTTTCCCGATCTGACCTCGGAAGGCGCCTTTCCGCTTGGCGGGTGCGTCTGCGGCACGCTGATTACGGCCGGCGTCAATCCATTTCTCGCCTGCTTCATTGCGCTGCTTTGCGGTTTCGCTGCCGGCTGCACCACCGCGTTCATCCATCTGCGTTTCAAGATCAACACGCTGCTCGCCGGCATCCTGGTCATGACAATGCTCTACAGCATCAATCTGCGCATCATGGGCCGCACCAATATTCCGCTGTTCACCTATGATACGGTCTTCACCCTCCTTGCCGGTTCCTCCGCCAATTTCCCGTGGACCAAGATCCTGATTGTCGGCTTGCTCGTTGCGCTGGTCCTCGGCGCCATGCTGTATTTCTTCATGTCCGAAAAGGGTACGGCGATGCGTGCAGTCGGGGCCAGCCCCGATATGGCCGAGGCACAGGGCATCGACGTCGGCACGGCAACAATTATCGGCGTCGGGGTTGCAAGCGCCCTTTCCGCGACAGGCGGCAGCATCATGGTACAGACGCAAGGTTTCGCAGACGTCAACATGGGCTTCGGCATACTCATCAACGGCCTTGCCGCGCTGATCATCGGCGAGGCCATCACAGGCCGCCAGACCATCCTGCGGCAGGTTTTGGCCCCTGTTGTCGGCTCGCTGGTGTACTACCAGCTGATCTCCTTCTGTCTGACGCTTGGTCTTGCCCCTGCGGATCTGAAATTTGCCACCGGCGCATTCGTCCTCCTGATGTTGGCTTTGCCGAATCTGCGCAGGTCCGGCGGCGGTATACAGATCAGGGAAAAAATTCGAGAGTAGACATAACC
The DNA here is from genome assembly GCF_031455525.1 of Phyllobacterium sp. 1468. Classification (NCBI taxonomy): domain Bacteria; kingdom Pseudomonadati; phylum Pseudomonadota; class Alphaproteobacteria; order Hyphomicrobiales; family Phyllobacteriaceae; genus Phyllobacterium; species Phyllobacterium sp. 1468. Next base: position 41,251 of record NZ_JAVDSX010000010.1, read on the forward strand.
TGCTCGGAGAGCCAACCGGGGGAGACATGGGTACGACTGCAGCTATCGACTGGGACGACGCTTATTCGAACTTCGCGTATATTCCAGACGGCTTCGAATATCCGGCCAGATGGCTGGTGGAGGCCGCGCAATTTCGAGAGGAAATGCACGAAAGAGGCCTGCTCAAAGCTGACCTCGCCTATGGCCCGCATTCGCGCAACCGGTTCGATCTGTTCATGCCATCGGGCGACCTCAAGGGCCTCGTCGTCTTCGTGCACGGCGGGTACTGGATGGAAGATTTCGACAAGTCCGCGTGGTCGCATCTGGCAAAAGGCGCCCTGCCCCATGGTTTCGCCGTAGCTATTCCATCCTATGCGCTGTGTCCGGAGGTTCGCGTCAGCGATATCACCGTACAGGTGGGGCTCGCTATCACCCGCGCGGCCAGCGAAGTCGCGGGCCCCATCCACCTGGCGGGACATTCGGCAGGCGGACACCTCGTTGCCCGCATGGTGACGGTTACGTCACCGCTGAACCAGGCGATCCGGCACCGCATCCGCAAGACGGTGCCTATTTCAGCGATAGCCGATATGCGTCCGCTGATGAAGACCGAGATGAACGACACGCTGCATCTCGATGCGGTGGAAGCACGGCTGGAGAGCCCTGCCCTGCTCGAGCCGCAGGAAGGCATCGACGTGACCGCGTGGGTTGGCGCAGCGGAACGGCACGAATTTCTGCGGCAGACTGCCTTGCTCGCCAATATCTGGTCGGGGTTTGACTGCCGGGTGGATGCTGTCGAAGAAACTGGAAAGCACCACGCCAATGTCATTGAAGGATTGACCGGGCCGGATCATCCGCTGACACGCAAATTGTTATGTCTGTAGCTCGTCGCCCGGAATCAAAAAGCTGGCAGAGTTGGGATATCACTCTGACAGCTTTTTGGGTGCCGATTTATTAGGGGTAGTAGAATTTCAGGCGCTGAGGCGCTTGGAATCTTCCAGAATCATTGCGTTGCTCGGGAGACCAAGCGCATGCGCGATGCGTTCCAGTTTGTGCGGATCCGTGTTCTGGCCGCTTTCGATCGTTTCGATTTCTAGGGACGTCAGACCGCACGCAACGGCTAAATCCTCGATGGAATATCCGAATTGTTCGCGAAATGCTCTGACAATATTTGTACCATTGGCAAGCGCCGTGGAAATCGTTTCTGGCAATGAATAGTCGCCGGCGGTTTTGTTCATCGCTTTGCTCCTAACGTGAAAGGTTTAGTTAACAAATCGGAAGGCAGAACTTATACGTCCATCGTCGCGGATCAACCCCTTTATGTCACTTCACATAAAACGTGATCAGCAAACGGAGCAGGAGCCTGCCTTATTGTGGCACCAGATTTCCGTAAGATGTCAAAGATGCCGACCGTAAACTCGACCAATTACTGAAGAATATCAGTGGATTGTTACGCTACTGTGTCACTCGTAACTGGCTATATATAGGAGCGACGCGAGGAAAAATGAACCCTCTTTATCGAAAATATTCCACAGCCCTGTTTCTTTTGCTTGTAACATTCGCTCCGGTCCTCTCCGGCTGCGCCCGCGTCTATTATGGCAGCTTCCGCTATGACGCTACGTGTGTTGATCCCCGCTATCCGGGCGAGGGCCCGGTTTGCGTGGTCACGAAAACGAGGTAGACGCTGGCGAATACCGAGGTCCGCCAGCTCTGTTCATTCTCCAATCAGACCGCGACGTCGAACACAGCCTGGGTCTTCGCCTTGATTTCCTCGACCGTTACGCCGGGCGCAATCTCGACGAGCGTCATCTTGGGCTCGCCGCGCCGCTCCACCGTGAAAACGCCGAGGTCTGTGATCACCAGATCGGTGACGCGCTGTCCGGTCAACGGCAAAGTGCACTGCTCCAGGAGCTTTGCTTCGCCCTTGGCCTCGTGTTCCATGACGACGACGACTTTCTTGACGCCGGCGACAAGGTCCATCGCCCCGCCCATTCCCTTCACCATCTTCCCGGGGACCATCCAATTTGCGAGATCTCCATTGCGCGCGACCTGCATTGCGCCCAGGATTGAAAGATCGATATGACCGCCGCGGATCATGCCAAAACTGTCGGCACCGTTGAAATAGCTGGTCGTTGGCAGCTCCGTGATGGTCTGCTTGCCCGCATTGATCAAGTCGGCGTCTTCTTCGCCCTCATAGGGGAAAGGCCCCATGCCGAGCATGCCGTTTTCGCTCTGCAGCTGAACGCTCATTCCCGTCGGGATATAATTGGCAACGAGCGTCGGTATGCCGATGCCGAGATTGACGTAAAAACCGTCTTCAAGTTCTTGTGCGGCCCGCTCGGCCATCTGCTCGCGTGTCCAGGCCATTTCAGTTCACCTCACTTGCTGCGACAAGCCGCGGACGGGTCGTCCGTTGTTCGATATGTTTGGCGGGATTGGGCACATGCACGATCCGCTTGACGAAAATACCGGGTGTATGCACCTGGTCGCCATCGATTTTGCCCGCGTCGACCAGATGTTCGACTTCGGCCACGGTGAACCTCGATGCGGTCGCCATGATCGGATTGAAATTCCGCGCCGTCTTGCGGTAGACGAGGTTTCCTTCCGTATCGCCCTTGAAGGCATGGACGATGGAAAGGTCAGCAAACAGGCCGCGCTCCATCACGTAGGACTCGCCGTCGAATTCACGTACGTCCTTGCCCTCGGCGATGATGGTCCCTACGCCTGTTTTGGTGAAGAAGGCCGGGATACCCGCCCCCCCGGCGCGAATGCGTTCGGCGAGTGTTCCCTGCGGGTTGAATTCCAGTTCGAGTTCACCTGACAGGTACTGCTGGGCAAACAGTTTGTTTTCTCCGACATAGGACGAGATCATCTTGCGGATCTGCTTGGTCTCGAGCAGCACGCCAAGGCCGATGCCATCGACGCCTGCATTGTTGGAGATGACGGTCAAATCCTTGACGCCGGAATCGCGTATCGCGTAGATGAGCGCCTCGGGTATACCGCAGAGGCCGAACCCGCCGGCCATGATGGTCATGCCGTCGAACAGCACGCCGTCCAGCGCATCGCTGACGTTTGATTGAACTTTTTTCAAGAAAAATCTCCCATTTCTCTATCCTCTGCGTGAACCGTATGGCTTGTGCCGGCACTGCAGATAGTCGTATTAATACTGCATGGCAGCACCCCAGTTACCCAGTTCCGACATCCTGAATTCTGAAAGCGCAAAACACTTCCGGCTGACTGACTTGCCGGTGCCGATGGTCTATGCCACGCACCGTATCATACGTGATTGCAATTTCGAATTCGCTGAGACTTTTGGCTATGAACGTCACGAACTGATCGATCAGAGTTTCTCGAGGCTTTATCCGAAAATCAGGGATTTCGTCCGCACCGGAGAAATGTGGCGCACGAACTTTGCCGGAGGCAAGGTATATCACGACGAGCGCGTCATGCGGCGGCGTGACGGTTCGAGCTTCTGGTGCCGGGTGCGCGGGCGCAGCCGCAATCTGGCGGATCCCTTCGCCGAAGCGCTCTATTGCTTCGAGCCCATGAATAGAGCGATTGCCGGCAATGCCAGCCTGATTTCCGATCGGCAGAAACAGGTTCTGACACTGGTATCGCAAGGCAAGACCAATGCGCAGATCGCGCAGGAGATCGGCCTGTCGAAGCGGACCATCGAGGCACACCGCGCCCGTATCATGCGCAGCTATGGTCTACGCAACAGCGCCGAGCTGATCGCCTGGTTTTCGTCGCTGCGCTAGAGGGTTCCGAAAGATAGCCTCATAGCATTTCCAGCAGATTTGATGAGTTCAGGTCCTAGCGAGATCAAGACGATAGCGTGCGTGTCTGCGCTCGCCGGTTCTGGTCAAGCCTCCTTTGACAACCAGATCTGCCAGGTCCCTCGTTGCCGTTGCGCGTGAGGTTCCGGTGATGCTGATGTAGTTTTCGGCACTGAGACCGCCTTTGAAACCGTCGATCCCGGCGCGAAACATGCGCGCAATGACTTTTTCCTGACGCGGGTTGAGTTGCCCGCGCACCCGATCGTAAAACCTGGCTTTGACAATGTAAAATTCTACCCGCTTCAGTGTCGTGCGCTGTGCTTCCAGCACAGTCTCGGCAAAATAGACAAGCCACGCGGTAATCTCGTTGGTTTTGTTGCTGCGTTCGAGCATGTCGTAATAGGCCTTGCGTGCACGCTGAATGGTATAGGCCAGAGCGATGAGACTGGGCTGGCCGAGGTTCTGGGCGAGAGATTTTTCAGAGATTGCCCGGCCGATACGACCGTTGCCGTCTTCAAAAGGATGAATGCTTACGAAGTACAGATGCGCCAGCCCGGCCCGGGTCAGCGCAGGCAGAACCGTCTTCCCCTCAGGCGCCGTCCCATTGAACCAGCTTGCAAAGGTGTTCATCTCTTGCGGAATGCGTAACGATGGCGGTGCCTCGAAATGGATTGTCGGCTTGTCGGCGCGGCCTGATACGACCCGCATCGGCTCTTCATGCGTGCGATAACCTCCAATCTGGATGGCATTGCTCTCGCCAGTCATCAACATCTTGTGCCAGTTGAACAATGTATCATGTTGGATCGGGTCGGCGAATGTCCGGTACAGGTCGACCATCATCTCCGAGATGCCGCGCTCTGCAGCGGGAACATGTTGATTGCCGGCCGCCAAACCGAATTGTTGCCGAAGTGACGTTTGCAAGCTGTCGCGGTTGAGGAATTCTCCCTCGATCTCCGAGGTCTTCAACGCTTCGTCGCTGATCAGCTCGATCCGCAATGTGTCCCGGTCATCGGTATTGACATGGCGAAAAGCACCGAAAAACTCACCGGAATGCAGCAGAAACTGGCGCTCCAGTGATTCAAGCGCAGTTGCGTCATAGGTGAAATTGGGCCAATCAGCTTGCTGCCAGTTCCAGATCATGAGGGATACATTGCCTTTCTATAACTCACTTTGAATTACATTGTGAGCTATAGCAAGCCTTTCTATGCCTCATACCGTTTTGAGTATCGCCGAGAATCTTGGATCGAAAGTCCGCGCAATGGGCTCGGCGGCGGCGCCGAGTGCGGCGGACCATGGATCGGCAAGCCCTGCCTGCAATCGCGCTTCCGGGTAGCGGCGGGAGCGCTCGGCGATCGAGGGCAGCAACGGCTCGATCTTCTCGACAAGGCGATCGATAAGCGCTCTTGGCGCACCACCACAGAGAATGATCGTCTGCGGATCGAAGATTGATTCGAGAATTTGCACGGTCCGGCGCAAGCGCTCGGCGACACTGTCCATCCACTGATCGAGCTTTGGGCCGCCGCGAAGGATGGCATCGGTGATCATGGCGAAAAGCTCCGGCTCCGATGGATCGAAATCGAGCAATTTGCAAAGTGCCGCCATGGAGGCGTAATGCTCCAGGGGCTCGACGTCGAGACCGTCACCGGGCACCAGCGCAAGAATCATACCGATCTCTCCGGCGTTCGCATGTGCGCCGCCGTAGAGTTCCCCGTTGAGGATCAAGCCCGCCCCCAGACCATAGCCGAAGTAGATACAGATTGCGTGGTCGAGCCCATGTGCCGCGCCAAGCAATCGTTCGGCAGTTGCTGCGGCTGCAGCGTCGTTCTGCAACGCGACTTCGAGCCCCGTTCCTTCGGCAATCCTGTCCATGAGCGGGAAGTTTTGCCACGCAGTCATCATCCAGGGGTCGTCGTAGAGCGTGTTGATGCCAAATGGTCCCGGCATGGCAACGCCAAGACCGACGAGCCGCTTTTCAGCCTCCGGCGCCTGTGCCGTCAGCGCGTGGCGCGCCTTCCCGATCAGGTCGAGAATGACTACAACGCCTTGCGCCGGCCCGCCGGGAGGCAGCTTGGCTTCCATCTGGACCAGAACATCGCCGACGAGGTTGACGATGACGGTGCGCGTTACGTGGCGGTCGATCTGCAGGCCGATAGCAAAAGCGCCTTCCGGCACGAGCTGATAGGGCGTGGCAGGCTGGCCCCTCCCCTTGCGCACGCTTGCCTGTGATCGCACCAGACCGTCGCGTGCCAGCTCTTCGATGATATTGGAAACTGCCTGCGGCGTTAATCCCGTAGCGCGGGCAAGGTCGGCCCGCGACAGCGCACCATTGACGCGCAACGCATCGATCATGATGCGGCGGTTATGCGCACTGGCGCCGCCCAGATTGGTTCCGCTCTTTGCCCGTATCGATCGTATGCCGTCCATTCGTCATCCCTCTTGACACCAGAAGAATATTCATCAACTAATAAGTCAAGCGAATTGATTTAATAAAAAATCGATCAGGGGAATGTGAGCACTGGCTTGGCGAAACGTCACGTAAGGCTCTCGACTGCAACGACCAGGCGTCTGTCCATGACGGCCAGCGCTGCCAAACAGGAGGTAATGATGTTGAAATCCGTGACGAGCGCGCTTCTGGGCGCCACACTTCTGGGAGCGGCGTTGTCTTCGCCTGCCCATGCAGAAACCAAAATCAACGCACTGTTCATGGCGCAAGCCGCCTATAGCGAGGCCGATGTCCGCGCCATGACGGAAGCCTTCACCAAGGCAAATCCAGACGTGACGGTCAATCTTGAATTCGTTCCCTATGAAGGCTTGCACGACAAGACCGTCCTCGCCCAAGGATCGGGCGGCGGCTATGACGTCGTGCTCTTCGATGTGATCTGGCCTGCCGAATATGCAACCAACAAGGTCCTTGTGGATGTAACTGACAAGATTACGCCGGAAATGAAGTCGGGCGTGCTTCCGGGTGCCTGGACCACCGTTGAATATGAGGGCAAACGCTATGGCATGCCCTGGATTCTCGACACGAAATATCTGTTCTACAACAAGGAAATCCTGGAAAAGGCCGGCATCAAGACGCCGCCAAAGACCTGGGCCGAACTCGCCGAACAAGCCATGATCATCAAGGACAAAGGCTTGCTGGCAACGCCCATCGCGTGGAGCTGGTCTCAGGCTGAAGCCGCGATCTGCGATTACACCACGCTGGTCAGCGCCTACGGCGGCAGTTTCCTCAAGGACGGCAAGCCAGTTTTCCAGACGGGCGGAGGTCTCGACGCGCTCAACTACATGGTCGACAGCTATAAATCCGGAGTTACCAATCCAAACTCCAAGGAGTTCCTCGAAGAGGACGTGCGTCGCGTTTTCCAGAATGGCGAAGCGGCCTTCGCTCTTAACTGGACCTACATGTACAACATGGCCAATGACCCGAAGGACAGCAAGGTTGCCGGCAAGGTCGGTGTCGTGCCTGCACCCGGTGTTGAAGGCAAGAGCACCGTATCTGCAGTCAACGGATCAATGGGCCTCGGCATCACCTCGACCAGCAAGCATCCCGACGAGGCATGGAAATACATTACATTCATGACGTCTCAGGCAACGCAGAACCAGTACGCCAAGCTTAGCCTGCCGATCTGGGCCTCTTCCTATGATGATCCAGCCGTCTCCAAGAATCAGGAGGAATTGATCGCGGCGGCCAAAGTCAGTCTTGCTGCGATGTATCCGCGTCCGACGACACAGAAATATCAGGAACTTTCGACAGGACTACAGCAGGCAATTCAGGAAGCTCTTCTGGGACAAGCCGCGCCGGAAGATGCATTGAAGACTGCTGTAGAGAACAGCGGTCTCTGATAGAACGATGAAGGCGGCGGGTCGTCCTTCCGCCTTCATTTTTCCCAATGATTGATTTTGTGGCAGGCTTCATTTCATGACGAGCACCTGGATCACCACCCGCGCATGGCTCCTGATGCTGCCGCTTCTCATCGTCATGGTTGCGATTATCGGTTGGCCGCTCGTTGATACGGTGCGGCTATCCTTCACCGACGCCAAGCTCGTCGGTACCGAGGGCAGTTTCGTTGGCATCGATAACTATGTGAAGATCCTTTCCGGTTCGAATTTTCAGCGCACGCTGATCACTACCTTCTGGTTTGCCGTCCTCTCCGTAGCGGCAGAGATGGTTATTGGCGTCCTTGCAGCTTTGCTCCTCAACCAGCAATTTTACGGCCGTTCCATCCTGCGCGCGCTGATGATCCTGCCCTGGGCGCTGCCGACCGTGGTCAATGCCACGCTATGGCGGCTGATCTATAATCCCGAATATGGCGCGCTCAACGCGATGCTGATGCAGTTCGGCCTTATCGACGCCTATCGGTCCTGGCTGGGCGAGCCTGGCACTGCCCTCGCCTCGCTTATCGTGGCCGATTGCTGGAAGAATTTTCCACTGGTGGCGCTGATTGCGCTGGCCGCCCTGCAGGCGGTGCCGCGCGATATCACCGCCGCGTCCATGGTCGATGGAGCCGGTGCCTGGTCGCGTTTTCGCTTCGTCATCATGCCTTACCTCGCCGGGCCCTTGATGGTGGCGCTTGTCTTGCGAACCATTGAAGCGTTCAAGGTCTTCGACATCATCTGGGTCATGACGCGCGGCGGTCCGGCCAACAGCACACGCACATTGTCCATCCTCGTCTACCAGGAGGCGTTTTCTTTCCAGCGAGCGGGTTCCGGGGCGTCCCTTGCTTTGATCGTGACACTCCTCGTGACCGTGCTAGCCGTCGCCTATGCCGCCCTGATCCGCAAAAGCGCGGGAGTGTCGTAAATGGAGCGCCGCAGCCTCACCGCAACCATCCTGGTGCATTTGGCAGCCCTGGTTCTTCTCGTTGTGATCCTGACGCCTGTCGTGTGGTTGTTCGTCATGAGCATTTCCTCGACGCCGGATCTTATCGCCAAGCCTCTGCACTGGTGGCCCGATACCGTCGATCTGTCCCGCTACGGTGTCTTGCTTTCTTCAGTCGCGAACAGCGCCGGCGAGGCCTTCGTCGCATCGCTGTTCAACAGCATCAAGGTGGCCGGTATGGCGACTGTGGCGGCGCTTATCGTAGCTGTCCCCTCCGCTTGGGCCGTATCGCGCACGCCATCGGTCGGCTGGTCGCTCTATGCAGTTATTTCCACCTACATGCTGCCTCCGGTAGCCTTGGCCGTGCCGCTCTACATGACACTCTCCTGGGCAGGCCTCCTCAACAATGTCTTCGGTCTGGCACTGGTTTACCTTACAATCCTCGCGCCGTTCACCACATGGCTGATGAAATCGGGCTTCGATTCGATCCCGCACGAGATTGAGAGCGCTGCAACCATGGACGGTGCCCGGCTCGATCAGATCCTGCGGCTCATCACCTTGCCGCTTGCAGCACCCGTCATGGCGACGGCTGCACTGTTCGCGTTCCTGCTTGCCTGGGACGAATTCTTCTATGCCCTGTTGTTCACTTCGGACCAGCGGGCCAAAACCTTGACCGTTGCGATCGCTGATCTCGCTGGCGGACGCGTCTCGGATTATGGATTGATTGCCACAGCGGGTGTTCTTGCCGCCCTCCCCCCGCTGCTCGCTGGTCTCTTCATGCAGCGTGCCCTGATCGCGGGCCTGACAAGCGGCGGCGTCAAAGGATGAGCATGTCTTCGCAATGAACAAACCTATCGGTCTTATCGCCATCGAGAAAGAAATGGCGCGGCAGAATGCCGATGCGATTTCCTCCTTCGAGGCGGCTGCTCCACTTGCTGTGACCATCGCCCGATCCCTGCGTAAGACCGGGCGTCTGCTGCTGCTCGGCATGGGCGGTTCGCATGCGGTTGGCCGCGCGGTCGAGCCGCTGTATCGCAGCCTTGGCATCGATGCCGTGGCACTGCCGCTGTCGGAACAACTCGGCCAGCCGGTTCCATTAGTCGGCAAAACAATTCTTGTGACCTCCCAGTCGGGTGAAAGCGCAGAAATCCTGCGCTGGTTTGCCGAAGCCGGCGTGCCGGCTGATACTTTCGGCCTGACGCTCGAAGGCGGGTCCACCCTTGCCCGCACCGTGCCGTCGCTTGTCGGTTCCGGCGGCACCGAGAATGCCTTTGCGGCAACGCGCAGTCTGACTGTCAGTTTTGCCCTGCATCTGGCAGTTCTCAGTGCGCTTGGCGAGGATCCGGCCGAAGCGCTCGCCATCTTGAATACCGACAGCAAGCCGAATGTTGACGCTGCCGTAGCCGCATTGTCGGACGTATCGGCTGTCGTAACCTCCGGCCGCCGCATGCAGGGTGTCGCGGAGGGGATTGCGCTCGGCCTCACGGAACTCTCGCGCATCCCGTGCTTCTCGCTCGAAGGCGGGCAACTGCGTCACGGTCCCATGGAAATGCTCGGACCGAAGGTCGGTGTCGTCCTCTTCCGTGCCAAGGATGCAACGTCCGAATTGGTCGCCCGCATGGCGGCTTCCGCTCTGGAAGCTGGGTCACCGGTTGTGGTGATCGATGCATCCGGAGAGGCTCCGCTCAAAGGTACCGCTACGATCGATGTCGGTGTTGCCAGCGGCATAGCGGCCGTTTTCGCGCTCCTGCCTGCGGCCCAGCATTTCATGCTTGGTTTTGCCGGCGCGCGCGTTGCCGATCTCGGCACGCCTATACGCTCGACCAAGATCACGCGGGACGAGTGAGAGCGATGCAGCCACTCGCCGTCATCGGAAACGTCAATGTCGATTTGATCCTCGGTCCGGCCGATCCATGGCCGACCCCCGGAACCGAGATCATGGTGGACTACGACGAATTGCGCGTCGGCGGTTCGGCCGGCAATGCCGCGCTGACCTGGGACGGCCTCGGTCTCGATTTCCAGATCGCCGCCAATGTCGGCAATGACCAGTTCGGCGAATGGCTGCGGCAGGGTTTCGGCAAGCATTCGGCGCGCTGGCCAGTTGCACCCATGGGCACGACACTGTCCGTCGGCATTACCCACCCGAATGGCGAGCGCACTTTCTTTACGACGCGCGGTCACATCGCGGCATTGTCCTGGCTCGACGTCATCACAACACTCGACACCGAGCGGCTGAAAGGCGGCACCGCCATCCTTTGCGGCTGCTTCCTGACCGACGCCCTCGTTGCACAATATGACGAATTGTTCGATTGGGCCGATGGCAATGATATCCGCATTGCGCTCGATACCGGCTGGCCGATTGACGGCTGGACGGAGGCCAACCGCATCAAGGCGCGCAGGTGGCTCGCACGCTGCCACATCGCCCTGTTCAATGAGGTCGAAACGACGCGCCTCGCCAACAGCGTCGAGCCGGCCGAAGCCGCGCACAGGCTCAAGGCCTTGATGCCGGGGGATGCCATCGTTGTCGTCAAGCGGGGACCCGACGGTGCCTTGGCAGTCGGCGCCGATGACAGGCTTGTGTCGGTTAGTGCTCCCCTGGTTGAGGTTGCCGATACGATCGGCGCCGGCGACGTGTTCAACGCCGCCTTCCTCGCCGCGCTGGCAAACGATCAAACGCTCACGAAAAGTCTTGCGGCGGGTGTACGCGTTGCGTCCAAGGCCATCTCGACGAATCCGCGCCGCTATGATGGAGCGGATCTGCAAACAGCACCGGAGGAAGCTCTATGAGTGCGCTCGAGCTGATCAATGTCCGCAAGCGTTATGGCACCGTCGAGACGCTCAAGGGCATCGACCTGTCGCTTGCGAGCGGCGAGTTCCTCGTCCTGCTCGGTCCCTCCGGCTGCGGCAAGTCCACATTGCTCAATATAATTGCGGGCCTTGCCGAAGCGACCCAAGGGGACGTGCGCATCGGTGATCGCTCGGTGACAGGAGTGCATCCCAAGGATCGCGACATCGCCATGGTGTTCCAATCCTATGCGCTTTATCCAAACATGTCCGTGGCGCGAAACATCGGTTTCGGCCTTGAGATGCGCAACATACCTGCGGCCGAACGCGCCGGGGCCGTGCAAAAGGCGGCAAAAATCCTGCAGATCGAAAATCTCCTTGGCCGCAAGCCATCCGAGCTGTCCGGAGGACAGCGGCAGCGCGTCGCCATCGGCCGGGCATTGGTGCGCGATCCGCAGGTCTTTCTGTTCGACGAGCCGCTTTCCAATCTCGATGCGAAACTGCGTATGGAAATGCGAACTGAGTTGAAGCGCCTGCACCAGATGCTAGGCACCACGATCGTGTATGTAACGCATGACCAGATCGAGGCAATGACGCTTGCAACCCGCATCGCCGTCATGCGCGACGGTCAGATCGAGCAGCTCGCCACTCCGGATGAGATCTACAATCGCCCTGCCACCCGCTACGTTGCGAGCTTCGTCGGTTCGCCGCCGATGAACATGCTGGAGGCTACGGTCGCCGACGGCGTCGCTCATGTTGATGGCTCGCTCAGCGGCATCCCCCTCCCCCCTCAATTTCGGGAAAATGCGGCAAGCACCCGCGATGTGATCATCGGTATACGTCCCGAGAGCCTGACGCTGGCGTCATCGGAGGATACTGGTCTTGCCATCGAGGCGAAGGTCGAAGTGGTCGAACTGACCGGCCCGGAACTGGTCGTTACCTCGGCGATTGGCAGTCAGCGCCTGACGGCGAGCTTGCCCCCACGGTCGCAAATGGTAGTGGGTGCGTTGCAACGCTTCAACATCGATGCGAGTGCTTTGCACATCTTCGACAAGGCGACGGGCAAGCGCGTCTAGCAAATTTTGTCTATTCGATAGACAAAACTTGCTCTGTTTTTAGGCCGCCAAGCTCGGACGCGTCAAAACATAAGCGGCGCAGGCGATGAAAAAGACTGCCACCACCCCTCCGAGCAGGGGTGACGGGCGGGCAACATACATGAAAGTGGCGTAGCCCAATGTCATGCCGCCGCAAGCAATCCATTTTACGCGTTTTGGCACTGCTCCGTGCTCGCGCCATTGCACCAGTGTCGGCCCGAACACCGGATGCTCGAGCAGCCACTTTTCAAATCGCGGCGACGAGCGGCTGAAACACCAGGCGGCGATGATGAGAAAGATCGTCGTCGGCATAACGGGTAACAGCACACCAATGAAACCGAGTGCCACCATCACCCATCCAAGCACGAAATAGAAAGTCCGTTTGGTGCCGTTCATCCCGCTCGATTCCTGATAACCTTGGAACGGTTTACATGGCCGGATGCAGAATGTCAGCCCGTGGCCTTCAAAGGCCGAGATGACCTTTGAGGCCGGGCACTGAATCCAGAAGCTGATCGACAAGTTTTGGGTCGGCGTATTCCTTGGCATGGGCCAGCACTGCAGCTCCGGCTTCCTGGATTTGTTCGACAGTCAGTCCACTCTCCTTGAGTGCGGCCACACCATTGATGAGTGCGCCGACCTTTTCTCCCGCCACACCCCCAAGCATGCTGGTCACGCTCGACAGGAAGCCACCCGACTGGGCCCCGCTTGCCATGACATCGAAATTTTGGGCAAGTTCGGTAGCTCCAGGGATCTTCGCGAATATGGTTGCTGCTTGTTCTGGAGCCTCATGTTGGAGCACTGAGAGAACCGTGCCCGCCGCCTTCTCAGCCGCTTGCGGATCGAGGTTGGCTTGCGTGGCAATCGAATCGACTAGATCCTGAATGGGCATGGCTTTCTCCTGATGTGTGGCTACGGCACAGTCATGAATAGGATAGATGAAGCCTCGATGACGGCAGGGCTCCAGTTAAAACGCCCGGACTGGATGCCCGGGCGCGGTTCAGGTGCATCTTTTAAACGGCAGGGCCGATACTATTCGGACTTGAGGCGCGTGTTGCAGGCGCTCCAGTATTGTGGCCAGGTCATGCCGCGGGTCTTGTTGCTTGCCTTGGCCTGCTGCCACTGATCGCCGCATTCGCTGATGCGTGCCCGGAAAGCGACCTGAGCGGGGGATAGAGGCTTGCCATCGGCGGAAGTGCCTGCCTTGGCGACCTGTGTCTTCGTTGTTTTGCTCGTGGCAGCCTTGGTGGGTGCCGGTTCGTCAGGAACGGTCGCATCCGAATTGTCCGATTTCAGGCTGTCGCTGCAGGCAGAAAGGAACTGCGGCCACTTCTGGCCATTGAGCGTGCCCGCTGTTTTGGCAGCCTGGTACTGTGTGCTGCATTCCTTGGTGACGGCTTTTGCCGACATCCCACCGCTGGTGGTTGCAGTCGCCGTTTGCGTCGTCTTGGCGGGTTTTGTGGCGGTGTCCTTTGCCGTCTTTTTGGCAGGTGTCTTTTCGGCGGGCGCAGCTGCAGCGGCGCCATCGTCGGTCTTCAGCTTCGCGCTGCAAGCTGACAGAAAGTCCGGCCATTTCTGGCCTTTGAGCGTACCAGCCTCCTTGGCAGCTTGATATTGTGTGCTGCACGTCTTGGTGACGGATTGTGCCGATGCCGGGAACGTGAGAAATGCCAGGCCAGCGCCGGCTATCACCGTCGCGGCGAGTATGTTGTAACGAAACTGGTTCATCGTGATCTTCCTTGCGATAGTGTACGCGTTTCCCCCGGGGACGCACCATGCGTTCCGGTTGGCAATGCCGTGACGCGCCCGTCCCTTTGGATAAAATGTCGAGTAGAGGCATTCCTGCGAAGCCATCGCTTCGAAAGTTGCACCTGGATTGTGTGAAAATGTCTTGGGTTTAGCAATTCTGCAGGTGAATGACGCATCAGGTTAACCCATGTCAGCGATCGACGGCCTTGCCAAGGTCAGAATGCCGCGTTCATCTTTTGATTGCAAGCACGGATATAACGCTACCGTAAGTTCAGACCGGGGGGTTGGATGCTGGAAGATCATAGGGGTAGAGCGTAGGTCTGCTTCACGATCTGACTTGGCACGTCGGTTTTGACATTCTGAATTCCATTTTTCCGCGTCAGGTGCGCGGCCTGGAAGCGCCGGTAGCCATCCAGATCGGCTGCGGTCACCCGCAGCAAGGCGTCACTCTCCCCCAGCATGATGTAGCACTCCATTACTTGGGGGAGCTTCTTCATGGCATCCATGAAATGATCGATCGTTTCGGCATCCTGGGCCGTCAGCCAGACCCGGGCGAACATCGACAGACTGAGGCCAATCTTCGAGGCGTTGAGAACCGCCACATAGCGAGCGATAATCCCGGCCTCCTCCAGCAGCTTGACCCGCCGCAGGCAGGGCGAGGGTGACAAACCGACCTCTTTGGCAAGCTCCACATTCTGCAACCGTCCATCGCGTTGCAGGGCGCGAAGGATACGCCGGTCTATATCATCCAATTTTGCTGGCATGCGATGCTAACTTTCTGGCTCATGAAGACTTCAATGCTAAATCTAGACCTTAAAATGGTATCTTCGCAACCAAATTGCGAAACCCCTGTCCTATGATTCCAAACATGGAAACTGGAACCATGATTTTCTTCACCGCAACCGTGCTGCCCTTGATCTGCACGCCCGGCCCCGACATGCTCTTCGTGGCGTCACGAGCTTTGTTGGGTGGAGCGTCCGCTGGTTTGCGGGCGACCGCAGGCATCTGCCTTGGGTATATGATTCATTCAGGGCTCGCCGCCGTCGGGGTTGCCGCTATAATAGCCGCCTCCCCGATGCTGTTCCAGGCGTTGCGCTGGCTGGGTGTCGCGTATCTCATCTATCTGGGGTTGCAGCTTATGCGATCTGCGGTGAAGGCTGGGAAGATCACCCTTTCGGTCACACCGGCCAATGGCCAGCTCTGGCGGGGATTTCTGACCGCGTTCCTCAATCCCAAAGGCATGATGATCTATTTTGCGATCCTGCCGCAATTCATGCAGCAGGGCAGAAGCATTCCTCCTCAAGCGCTGGTGCTGTCTGCGATCTTCATCGCCCTTTGCGGGATCGTCTATGCGAGCATGAGTCTGGGGATCGCCGCAGTCGGAAGAAATGGCGGCTTCAGCGATTGCCGCCGCAGATGGGTAGAAGGAACAGCAGGCGCATTGTTGCTCATGGCCGCTGGTCGATTGGCGGCAAACTAACGGGTGATTTGGGATCTGCGCAGCTTTGCCGTTGTTGTCTTGATCAAAGAAAAAGCTTGAGACGTATCGCGTTGATAACTCATCAATTATACTTCGCAACGGAAGCCAATGTCGGGATAGCTTCCGTCTGATGGACTGCAGAATTGCGGCTTGGATATTGTGGGAGAATGAAGGAGCGCGATGATCTCGTGAGCATCTGATCTGCAAACGATGTCACGAAAGGGCCGTATCTGTCAACGCGCTTTTCGGAAGTTTGAACCAACCCCCCTGCCCTTCGCGTCCAAGCTCGGCAAAGCCAGGATAAGCTGGGCTGGTTGTTGTGCAAGAATCATGGAAATGGAATGAAAACCCCAATAAATGAGGTGAGTTTGGCGTGATATGGAACGATATCAGGCCCGCGGAACCGGACTGATCTGTTTTTGGCATGTGTGCGGATTGTCGCCGTAAAAGTTCTCAGCTGAGAACTTTCAGATTGACGCTTCCGGCTTGCAGTTGGAGATCTATCATGTTCCCAAAGTTCTCAGCTGAGAACTCCATCATCTTACCCCTACCGCATTGGCTGCCGTGACGTCGGTCCTGATTGGCGGTGCGCCCAAGGTGGATATAATGGCTATGGCCAATCTACCGTGCTCGGTGACCTGATTGCATTGGAACCGATGCCCTCGATCGTAGGCAAACTACTCGAGGGCGGATAGCGTCTCCCACGCGATGTCGCCAAGCGCATTGAGGGGGAGGTCACAAACGACATCTCGGACGGATGGGCGCGGTTTGGAAGCCGAAGTGGGAGATTGAGACTTCACCCCGCGTCACGCCGTAGTTGCCGCGTTGGGGCTAGTCTACGCGACTTGTCAGCGCTGCATGATGAAATGCTATCCAGTTGGAAGACGGTGTAAATGCAAATATGAGGCCCATCGACTCAGAATGGACCGCGAATTCAAATGCTGATCTTAAACTGGTGCGGAAGCTGGCTTAGAGATTGGCCAAGGGTCTAAACGAGTAATGCAATCGACCGAGGTCCGGCATGCGCCGACTGTGCCGCAAGCGGTATCTGCGGTTGGCGGGATGGGATGGCGATCGTAGGGCAGGTGGGGGGCATGCAGGCATCTTGCCCTCGGCCTGCGAGGATGCGCACGACGTACCGGCCACACGAACACCCCAATCATCTGCATCTTTCAACGAGCCCCAAGGATCAATTGGTATTTACAATCAAGATAGGGGCGGGATTTTCCGTTCGGCCGACCTATTGGCAACCCCGAAGGCTGATGGCGCGAATTTTCACCCAACACTTCGGTTAGGGCCCCACCCATCTGGCAAGTTCGCGTTCCTTTGCCCGGTTGAACAGGCTCCGAAGGCGCTGCCCGACGTTGACGATCAACGGGGTATCGCCGTCGTGCGTGGCTTGAAGCTAGCTGGCAATGTCTGGCAGGCTGGGCCGTGATTTGAACTAGCAACGCCGCTGACTGGCACCATCAATCGGTATTCGGCTGACGGGTTGCGGGCAACTTTCCAAAATCGTTTCCTGCATTGAGGGCTTTGGCCCGTTCGGCTCAGCCGCCCACCGAGAACCTGCAGCGAACACATGCCTTGGGAGGCCGAGCTAACAATCGGATCACGCGAGGAAGTAAATGTGCGCTCGCCTATTCCAACTGCTCTATGAGCTTCGGCAAACAGCCCACGGAAGTGCCAGGCGGTCGAACCGCACCCTCAATACGCCGCCGCGGTGCGGAGTTCGCCGCCGGCAATGTCTCCAATACAGCCATGCGGACTTACGAAGATGATCTCTACGAATTCTCGGGAATGGATCGTCGGCAGCATTGCGCAATCGCGCTGCCGTGGAGTTAAGCAATTCGCGAATGGCGCGAATTTTGATAGTCAACCGCTGGGCTGTCTCCCGCACGGGAATATCCAAAAGGTTCTTGTCGGCAAGGTGAGCAATTCTAAGATGCGAACAATTGTGCCTCACCCAAGAATCGCCGCTAACGAGAGCGTTGTGGACATAACTTTCCCAAAGGTTAGCTCGTCGTGCAACAGATTTTTGCTCCGGTGTACTAGTGGCTCCTTTCGCGACGTGATCAGCGCCGTAGTCCGAATATCTAGATCAAACCCCTTGACGTTCGACTAACTGCAATTGTCATCATGGCGGAGACTGGCCGCTGATCCAGCACGGAGCTCTGATAAAGTGCATTTCTTTTGTTGCGGCGTCCGCCTGACCGTCTGGTCGCATATTGGCAAAGCGAAATAGACGGAGACGGTCCGTGTCACGATATTCTCGATTAGGAACTCGCCAGGGGCTCCCTAAGAGAAACGGAGTTCATCAGGATGGACTGGCTTAGAAATGAGCGGACCTGATATGCGAAGTTCTGCCAGCGCCGCACTTGCTCAATGCAAGCCTTCAGTATTGCATTTACGTCCAGTCCCGTTTGCGGGGGTAAAAAGAGGGGCCGCTCAGCGCAAAAAGACATGTCGTCCTTCCGCCTATTCGACTACTATTCGGCAAATGCAAAAAAGCCCAAGGCATTGTACAATATCAGAAGTCACGGATAAACGGTCGTTTGAAAATGCCGATAATTAGTGAAGTGGCGGTTCTACAGTCGACAAAAACCAGTAGAATCAACGAGTACAGGCGTCTAGACGACCAAAGAAGCGTACTACGCGTCCATCGTTCTGCAGGTGGCGATGCATTGCGGGGCCATAACGGCTTCCGACGTATTTCAGTCCGATAAGAAGAAGCTAAGTGATTGTTAAGTGCCGTTAGCAGAAAAATATTAACGTAAACAGTATGTTAAGATCACCTTAGCCTAGGCCGGCAAAATTTAGAACGCCGGCACGCGGGGCAAATTGCGGGTGTGGCTTCTGACTAACGATTTCAATGAAATGCATAACCAGAAATCGGGTGCTGATTCTGGGTAAGGACTTCAATTCTCAGTGTGCAGGCGGTGCGTAAACCTATGTAGAACAATGAATTGCTCGCAAATGACCCAGTAACAATGGTCAATCTCGATTTTTCTGCAGCTCTATCCGATGTGCTATCAATTCGCTGCCCTTCGCCTGAGCTACTTTCTAATGATCTCAATGGCTTGTCGAATTGAAATGCCTAACCAGAAAATTGAAGTCCTTAGCCCGAAATCAGCCTCAGAATACCCGAAAAACCCAACAACCATATGACGTTTTGCGGATTGAAATGCTTAGTCAGAAGCCACATCCCGGTTCCGGAGCGTGCAGTTTGCACTGATCCGGTATCTGGTTCGAGCGCGAAGGTAAGCGATGCGCAAGGTATTGATATCCGGACTTTTACTGGAAGCGAACCGACGGACTTACAGGCCGTTCGATACGTCTGGGCTGGATGATTTTCAGCAATCATGGAGAAATGTTGTACCAGCTCGTCCGGATCTGTTGCATCATGTGAACCATTTCAATGCCGGACAGCGTAGCAGCGGCGCGACTGATTAGTCGATCCATACTCAGTCCGCGATGCGGAGTGACCTGCTCCCCTTTGTGTCCGCATTTATAAGTTAGCTCTGTTCTGGTTTTGGCCTTTTTCGGACCGGGTTGCGAACTCATAGGGTGTCATGCCGTCAAGGCTTGTGTGGGGTCGGTTCAGATTATAGTCAATCCTCCATTCCTCGATGATCTGGCGGGCGTGCCGATAGCTGGTGAAGAGATGCTCGTTGAGGCACTCATCACGCAGTCTGCCGTTGAAGCTTTCGACAAAGCCGTTCTGCATCGGTTTTCCCGGCGCGATATAGTGCCATTCGACCTGGCGTTCCTGCTGCCATTTCAGGATGGCATTCGAGGTCAGTTCGGTGCCATTGTCCGAGACAACCATGCAGGGAATTCCACGGTGTTCGACGATCCTGTCCAGCTCCCGGCTAACGCGCGTTCCCGAGATCGAATTGTCGACGACCGTTGCCAGACATTCGCGGCTCAAGTCATCGATGACGCAGAGCACCCGGAAGCGGCGGCCGTCGGTCAAAGAATCCGAGACAAAGTCGAGGCTCCAGCGCTGGTTTGGACCCTGGGGGATCGCCATCGGCGCACGTGTGCCAAGCGCTCGTTTGCGGCCGCCACGCTTGCGCACCGTCAGCCGCTCCTCTTTGTAGAGGCGGTAAAGCTTCTTCCAATTGACCTCGACACCTTCTCGCTTCAGCAGAATGTGAAGCCGGCGGTAGCCAAAGCGGCGACGTTCGCTGGCCAGCTCCCGCATGCGGTGCCGGAGATCTGCATCATCCGCCCGGCTTGACCGATAGCGATAAACCCGCGGATCAATCCCCACGAGTCCACAGGCACGGCGTTGCGACTAGTTCTTTTCGGTCATGGCCCAGTTCACGGCATCTCTCCTCGAACCGGGCCTCAAAAGTTTTTTCCAAGCATCTCTTTGAGCGTCGATACATCCAGCATCGCATCCGCCAAGAGACGCTTCAGTTTGCCGTTTTCTTCCTCAAGTGCCTTTAGCCTCTTGGCTTCCGGCACTTCCATGCCACCAAACTTCGAGCGCCACTTGTAAAATGTCGCATCGCTGACACCGTATTTCCGGCAAAGGTCAGCAGCCGATAGTCCGGCCTGATGCTCCTTCAAAATACCAATGATCTGCTCGTCGCTGAAACGGGATCGCTTCATTTTCTGTCTCCTGGTGTGGAGAACAGACTAACCTCAAATCGAGGACATTCCAGGGGAGCAGGTCACACAAGTCTAAGATATTATTTGGTAAGCTGTCGATAAATCCAACGGTAACTCTCCGCGGTAGGTTCATGCTGACATCGAGGTGAAACGGGTGACTCAAGACAATACAGCAGGGCAGATCGACCCGCTCGAAGGCAGCCCTGAACTCAAGGCAGATTTGAGCAGGAGTCTGGAATTCATCGCAGCTTTACAAAACGACCACATGATGTGGACGGCCTACAATCTGCTCATACAAAATAAATGGGTCAGGCCTGGTGGTACTGTATCACACCACATCGGCACGAATGGTTCCGTTGGGGAGTTTATCGCCAAGCTGCGTGGCAAAGGCGAAACGTGCCTGTCTATCCAATGCTATGGAGATGACGGTCCACCTTTTGAGCAAAGTGAAAAATGGGAGCATGTCAGTAGGTTTGGAAAACTGTTCTCGCAACTCGGCTGGGTTTCTGATCCAAACCAGGAGCGACAGGTTTTAATCCGGTTTGATGGCCCATCGGGCACAAGAGGGTAGCCTGGCTTGTTTAACCTATTTTCTGGTTGCAATTGTTAAATCCGGTCGCAACGTCGGACCGATAACCTAAGCCCTAATTTCGACATGGCGGGAGATAAAAAATCCAGCGGGGATCAATTGGGGAATCACGCATGTTGAAGAACGTTTTGGTCGCGCTGCCACTCATCGCGTGGCTTTCGTCTACGGCCTGCGCCGACCCAGCCACCCTGCCAAAACCGTACTCGGTGAAAATCTGGATCGGCAAACCGGATCAATCCCATCTTGAGGGAACAGCGCAATGCGATGCAAGTCAGGATTGCAGCGTCGCAATCGGGCCGAACCTGAAGGCCACCATTCGGCGCGAATATCGGCTATATCTCGTAAATCTATACGGCACCCAGGTCGGCACTTATAAGCATGATTGCTGTGATATTGTCGGTGGAGGGGATGATTATTGGTATATCGACAACAAACACTTGGCCAGCGCCAAGCTTTGCAGAACGCGACCGAAAAATCTGGTCGCATATCCGTGCGATGACTACGGCAAGATATACATCAAGTTCGAGGACTTCTGAGCAAGCGGTTAGATATGACACCATCCGGACGAGCAACGAACGATCACCTCTTGCCATTGGTCAAGCCGACGAGCTTATCGCATTAGCCATGAAAGCCTCAAAGTCATTCGTGGCGCCATAGGGACGCGCGCGGCGCTGCTGCGCATTATCGAAAAGGCGAGACAATTACCTTTGGTCTCGCCTCCGCTCGAGCATGCAACGATGAGCGCCAGTTGCTGTCGAAGGCGAACATGCTCACGCCTTGTTTCGGGTTGTGCTGAAAAGATCAGATGATGGCCAAAGTGGAACTAGGAGACGTGATAACTCGTGGATCCACAGTTGATATCCTTTCAACGCGTGCCAGTCTCTCGGTATCTCAAATAGTCGATTTAATTGGGAACATGTCTTCTCCATAGCGATGAAGGCGAGTGTGATGTCGCCGGCACAGCCAACGGACTTGCAGTGGCTCATCGTATCGGTCGTGATGTGCGTCGACAGCTTCAATACCGCAGACTTCACAGGCCTGTCTCTCCAACTTTCCAACTTTCAGCGCTCGTTGCACCGCCAAATGGGCATCATATTTTTTCGGGTTCGCGCGACGCCAATTTGCCTGCCTCGTGTCACTCTCGATCATTATATTGGGTTCCGGTCACTGCTTCGAAGTGGGCAACGAATGCAAAATATAGCATCAAACCTATTCGCAAGATATGTTGGCCTAGAGACGGTTTTCCGAACGGTGTCATCTTGTGGCTGTCCAAAGCTCAACGTTTCCCACCTGCCGAGGGAAGAGTAAGCGAAATTGTCGATATTGGCGCTACAATCCAAATTTGCGGGAAATTGCCTCTTGTCGGCATTTTCAAACGAAGGTTTATCCGCAGGTTGCGGGTCTGAACAAACGCTGAAATCCAGTACTTCTTGTGCTAAATTGTTCGTCCGCGTCCACGGGATTCTCAAACGTCAAATATTCACGGTTTGACAATGCGTATGGGACTCACAGCCTACGCGTTTGATCCGAAATTGAGGATGTTTGAAAGCCTTGCTGGCTCAATACTATTTGACTACGAAATGAAGTCTGGCACGATCGGTACGGTAGATAGCTACGAAATATTCAATAGGGTCGTCGCCATCTCCGTAAGAGCAGGACTCAATTGAAACCAAAGGCGTATTGGCTGGAACCTGCAGCAACTGCGCTTCTTCTGCGGTTGGCGTATAGGCTTCAATCCACCTTTCAGCGCGATTGAGACTGATGCCATATTGTCGGCGGAGGGTTTCATAAAGAGAGCGGTTTTCGAGCGGCAGCGCTTCAATTCCTGGAACAGCACTTTGGCGCAGACTGATGCGCACGAGCGTTCGCGGCTCCCCATCGACAATCATAACGCGATCAATCAAAACAACGCGCTCATCCCCTTCGAGCCGCAGCAGTTTGCGCGCCCGAGATGTTGGAAGTGCTACTTCCTGGCGAATAACACGACGCGTTACCAGTTTGTTCTTGCCCATCAACTCATCGCTGAAACCAACAGTTGAGCCAATAAAATCCTGTTCATCACGCCGTTCAGCGACAAAGGTCCCCTTTCCCTGATGCTTGTACACCAAACGTTCGAAGACGAGTTGCTTCAATGCTTCGCGCACAACCGTTCGGGAGACGTCAAATGTCTCGCAAAGCTCGGTTTCCGAGGGAAGTTTCGAACGGGGCTCCATCCTGCCGTCTGCAATCATCTCGATTAGGGAAGACTTGACCTGTGCCCATAGTGGCGTTCCGCCGTCACTTATCAGGCGCCGTTCGGGAAGACGCCTGCTCGCCGTTTTGGTGGTCGACTTTCTTTGTTTTACAGATGTAGTCATATCGGCAAAGGTATCCGAACATGATGGCGCAAGCGAAGGCAATCGATCGTCTGGTGAATTTCATGTTCCATGTGAGCCGCGTGCCATTTCAATGTTGAAGCAGCTATGCCGGCGACTTCCCGGATAAGCCCGTGACTTGCCTTGTTCTCGAATGCCATCAATGTCCGTCTCAGAATAATATCGGCAAGTCTCGTCACGCGTTCATTTTTCACGATCCAAACGATTTCGCCAACAAAATAGTCTGGTGCGAAGGTTAGACACTCATGATTGCAGGCTTCTACCTCAGCAGCAATAGCTCCGGCAGTGTTGCCGTATCGCTTGAACAGCCTAATTGCGTCATCGACTTCCATGCGGTGAGCTCGTGCGAGCGCCTGGCTCTTTATCGCCACGTCATGTGGCTTCGACGAGAACCCTTTGCCTCCACCAACTTCAACCTCAAGAGTATCGCGGATCCTTAACCTGCCGCAATGTCGCAACACCACTTCCGACATCTGCGCTGCACACGCCCGATATGTGGTCCACTTGCCACCGACCAGACTCACGACTGCGAAATGGCGGTCGTCATCAGGAGCAAAAGTCGTCAGGAAATGATCGCGGCTGATGGCACCCGTGGCTCCGCCGTCATTGTAGGGCAGGGGTCTAATGCCAGCATAGGAAAACACTATGTCTTGCCTTCTTGGCTTCACGCCCGGCAGCACTTGCTCCAAAACCTCGAACAGGTAGTCAATCTCATTGTCGGAGCAAACCGTGTCGTCTGGATCGCTGGTTCGCAGGTCAGTCGTCCCGAGCAAAACGTGCGTTTTATCGAGCGCATAAATCAGGCATGCGCGATGATCGTAGGTCTCGAAATATAACATCAGACCATCCAGTTTTAGTGCGAGATCTGGTCTTTCAAGGACAACATGCGAACCCTTCGTGCCTCCCATAAGGCGGCGATCGATACCAAGGCCGCAGTTAACCTGATCGACCCAGGGGCCAGCGCAATTAACGACGATCGAAGGCTGCAACCAAAATGATTGCCTGCCGATCTCATCGTACAGTTCGACCTTGCCGTCAATGGTACTCCGCAAAGACATGTATGGTATCGCGATCGATTCAGGGCAATCGCGTTCGGCGTCCCCGGCCAGCTCGAGCGCAAGTCTTTCCGGATGTGTTACGCGCGCGTCGTAATATTCGGCAACAGCCCGCACCTTTTTCGAAAGCTGGGATAGACGTTTCCTTACTTCTCTGGATCCCACGAGCCTATGGTGCGGCATTGTCTGATTGGCCTTGCCGAAACGATCGAAAAAAGAAAGTCCGAGCTTGATGACGAAGATGCCTTTGGCACCCGGCGTTTTCTTCAGCCGCAGGAATCGCAATGCTGCCGAGAATGCGCCGCCCACCCAACTGAATGCCGGCACCCATACCCTCAGGGGATGGACGAGGTGCGATGCGTTGAGAAGCAAGTGATTCCGCTCGATAACCGACTCTTTCACCAATGCGAATTCACCGGTCTCGAGATAACGCAAGCCGCCGTGAATAAGCCGGGATGGAGCCGCACTTGTACCTGACGAAAAGTCTCCTTTGTCGACAAGCACTGCTGGACAGCCTTGCAGCGCCAGATCGCGGTACAGCCCCAGTCCATTAACTCCGCCACCGACGATCAAGATATTTCCTGGGTCACGCTGTATCGCATTCAATCTTTCAACAACATCAACTCTGGTTCGCATTGCTACGCCTCCCTCGGGTCCAACTCCGCCGTTCAACAGCAAGTCGGTTGCGCACACTTATAATTACAAGTCATGGTTTTGGAAAGCGGCTCATGCATGTCGCGAATACGAAATGTGCCAAAAAATGCCAATTACGTTGAGGAAATTAGGAATGCTCCAGAATTTGAAATGGGTGATTGACTATTGTGAAAGTTCGGATAGGTTAACTCATAATAACAAGTTGTCGCGATCCAAAGTGCGAATTTTGGCAGTGCTCAGAGGAGTGGGCGAGTAAAGCGGCAAGAGGGAGGAGAAATGCGTGAGCGCCTCATCGGCATAGACGCCGGCGGGACAATGACGAAGGTTGCTCTGTTCGATCCTTTCGGAAACGAACTGGCATGCGAGCGTCGCCCGAACAAAATGTTGTTTCCCAAAGCGGGCTGGACCGAACGCGACGCCGACGCCATGTGGCAGGCGACGTGCCAGGCGATCCGAAGCGTAATGGAGAAGACCGGCACTGCGCCGGAGCAAATCATTGCGATCACACCATCAGGATTTGGAGCGGGTGTTTTCATCGTCGACAAGGAAGGGCGGCCGGTGCGCAACGGCGTTGTTTCCACTGATTCCCGCAGCGCTGCCCTGATTGATGAATGGTCGAAGACAGGTCTGTCGAAGGATCTTTCGACACACATACAACAGCAGATATGGCCCGGACAGACCTTGGCTCTGCTGGCATGGTTCTCGCGATTTGAACCACAGACACTCCACCGCGCCGCACACGTCCTTCTGTGCAAGGACTTTTTGAGGATGCGGCTGTGCAACGATATTTCCACGGATGCAACGGACGGCGGCTGTGCCGGTATTATTGATGTCAATACCGGTACAATCGCGAGCACCGCACTTGAACAGCTCGGCCTCGGCGAGTGGATCGGTAAGCTGCCGCCGGTCTTGCCATCGACAGATATTGCCGCAGGTCTGAGCGAAGCTGCCTCACGTCAGACTGGGTTAATTGCCGGTACGCCCGTGGCGCGGGGCGTTTACGATGTAGTGGGCTGCGCACTTGCGTCAGGTGTCACGGCTCCCAACCAGCTGGCCGTTGTGGCGGGAACATTCAGTATCAACTCCACGCTACATCATCTCCCAACCTTGAACCCGCTTCCGACTATTCAAGCGGCCTACCCGGTTGCCAGGACCTTTCTTGCGACATCAGCCACGCCCACATCGGCAAGCAACCTGGAATGGATGTGTAAGACGATGCTTTCAGCAGAGGGTGATCGCGCCTTGCAGGAAGGTAAATCCATCTATGATGTTTGCAACGCATTGGTAGATATCGCCCTCAAGAAGGACAACGATATCTTGTTTTTCCCCTTCCTTTTTGGCGGTCCTCAAGGTGCTCCGGGAGGCTTTCTCGGTCTGACGGCTGACAACGATCTAGGTGACGTAATGCGAGCCGTCTATGAAGGCATTGTCTTTGCGCACAAGTACGACCTTGAGACCCACCTGGAAGGACCTGATGCGGCCATCCCCGACGTCGTGCGGCTCGCTGGAGGACCGTCGCGGAGCAATGTGTGGGCGCAGATGTTCGCGGACGGCTTAAACCTTTCCGTTGAGATAGCCAACGGTACGGAATTCGGTGCCAAGGGTGCTGCCATATGTGGCGCTGTTGCAAGCGGGCTTTATGCGGACATTGAAACGGCAATCGAGAAAATGGTCGTGGTCGAACGGCGCTTTGATCCCGTTACCGAAAGGGTATCTGCGATTGAAGAAAAGTATTCCACCTACAAGGAAACGGTCACCAGCATCGCTGCCATCTGGAACAAACCGACAAGAAGCAAAACGTCGCTCCCGCCGGGCAGTAAACGCGCCTTGGCACACTAACACACACAAACACGCAGGGAAGAATTGTAATGGCTCATATAGGAGATCTGGTATCGGAAATGCTGGCGCAATATGGCGTGGAGCTCATATTCGGCATGCCCGGCGGCCAGACGACAGCGTTGCATGACGGCATCTCTCGCCGTACCGACCGAATTCGTCATATTTTGATGCGCGACGAGCGCAATGCGGCATATGCGGCTGACGCTTATGCGCGTTTGACCGGGAAGCCCGGTGTTTGCGATGTGACAGTCGGTCCGGGAGCCAATCTGCTCTCCGCTGGATTTGTAGAAGCCCTGAATGCCTCCATTCCAATGATTGGCATTGTCGGTGAATTGCCGCTCGACTGGCTGCCGCTTAAAGACAAAGGAATTGCCTCCCAAGGCTTTGACCAGCTGACTTTCTTCAAATCCATTTCGAAGGAAGCTTGGCTGGTTCCATCCGTGGCAGCGCTGCCCGAACTGATCCGGACAGCGTTTCGCACAGCCACGTCACCGCGCCAAGGTCCGGTTGCGTTGATCATACCACACGACATATTTGATGCAGAATGGGATGAAGAGAAAATCAAGATTGCAATCGACGATCGAGCGATCCGTGCGCCCTACCTACGCTCGGCGCCGCCTGCGGGACCGATCCAAGAGGCTATTAGCCTTATTCGCAGGGCCAAACGGCCGGCACTGGTGTGCGGCGGAGGCGTACATGGATCGGACGCAACCATGGATGTTGGTGTTTTCGCAGAAAAACTCCAAGGGCTCGTAGTCACCAGTTTGACGGGCCGCGGCGCAGTAGCAGAGACACTGCCATACGCCGCTGGCGCATTGAATCCGCTTGGTTCCTGGGCAGCTATCGAGCTGATCAAAGAGGCCGATCTTGTGATCTGGTGCGGCTCGAAAGCCAGCCAGAATACCGCGATGAATTGGACATTGCCTCTTCCAGAACAGGCTACAATCACCATCGATGCGGACCCATTGGAGCATGGACGAACGTTCCGTCCGACAGTCCCACTGTTAGGCGATGTCCGTGAGACGCTCAGTCTGTTAAACGCTGCGCTCGATGATCAGTCGCATCCTCAGTGGATCGAGCGCATTAGCGCGGTAAAGGCGGAAGGCGAAGAACAAAAACGCATCGAAATTGTTAGCGACCAAGTTCCGATCTCGCCGCCACGTGCAATGTTCGAGCTGGCAAAGCGTCTTGGTGAAGACGATATCGTGATCTCTGATGCCAGCTTCTCTGCGGGATGGATCGCCAATTTTCTCCCGGCCAAGAAGGCCGGCCGTAGCTTCCTTTATGCACGCGGACAAGGCGGACTGGGATATTCGACCCCCGCAGCCGTTGGTGCAGCTGCCACACGCCCTGGTGTCCGTGTCGTCACCGTGGCCGGAGATGGAGGGTTTTCCTACACGATCGGCGAATTGGCGAGCCAGCTGCAACATAAGCAACGGGTCGTGAACATTGTCCTGAACAATGGTCGGCTCGGTTGGATTCAGCTGTGGCAGGATATTTTCTTCAAGAACGTTCAATCTGCACTATTGGAGAACCAAAGCTGCAAGCCTGGATTTGCGGCTGCAGCGCAGGGTTTAGGTCTTGAAGGCTTTTACGTTGAAACACCCGACCAGATCGGGCCCGCTCTGGACAAGGCTTTTGCTTGCGATGGTCCATCCGTCGTTGAAATTCGCATCGATGATCTTGCAACCCCCATTCACAGTTTCAAACGGCGGATGAAAGAGGGAGCAAGCGAACCACGGCCTCGGCCCGGAACCGTCTACAAATTGAGAGACTGGAAGATATCGCCAGCACTGGAGGAGTAGGCATGGCTGGCGATCCAAAGTCAGGAGGGGCCTAAGGATTCACCGCATTTCATCTCCGGTGGAGGCGGGAGATATGAAATGAACAAGGCTCAGAATGAAGCATGAGGGAGGAGTTGGAATGTTGGAACTGCGGAATGTATCCAAGGTAGTGGGCGGAAAACCCCATCTCAGCGATATATCGCTGACTTTGGAACATGCAACGCTGAACGTCCTGCTCGGGCCGACCCTGTCCGGCAAGACCAGCCTCATGCGCATCATGGCAGGATTGGACGTGCCGACCTCCGGCTCGGTCTGGTTCGATGGCAAGGACGTGACAGGCGTGCCGGTCCAGAAGCGCTCGGTCGCCATGGTCTATCAACAGTTCATCAATTACCCGGCCTTTACGGTCTACGAGAACATTGCTTCGCCGATGCGTGTGGCCGGCGCCGACAAAGAGACAATCGACCGCGAAGTGCGCAAGGCCGCCGAGATGTTGAAACTTACGCCCTTCCTCGATCGGACGCCGCTCAATCTTTCCGGCGGCCAGCAGCAGCGCACTGCGCTGGCGCGCGCTATCGTAAAGAACGCCAAGCTGGTTCTGCTCGACGAGCCGCTTGCCAATCTCGACTATAAGCTGCGCGAGGAACTGCGTCAGGAATTGCCGAGGATTTTCGCCGAGTCCGGTACGATTTTCGTCTATGCCACAACCGAGCCACACGAAGCCTTGCTGCTTGGTGGCAACACGGCGACCTTGTCCGAAGGTCGAATCACCCAGTTCGGGCCAACCATCGATGTCTTCCGCCGGCCCGACGATCTGATAACTGCACAGACTTTTGCCGATCCGCCACTCAACACGATCGCGCTGGCGAAGTTTGGCAAGGCATTTCAGCTTGAAGGCGGCGTTGCGCTACCGGTACCCGCACATCTCGCGGCGTTCGCCGACGGTACATATACGATCGGTTTCCAGCCGCATCATGTGAATACGAGCCGCAGGAATCCTGACGAGATCGGCCTCAAAGCAACGGTCACGGCTACCGAAATCACGGGTTCTGAAAGCTTTGTCCACCTCTCCTTCGCCGACGCGCGTTGGACGATGCTGACGCATGGCATCCATATCTATGCGCCCGATGAGGAGATCGATATCTTCATCGACCCGCGCAATCTGGTGATTTTCGACGCGAGCGGCAATTCCGTCAGCCGTCGCCAGAAGCTGGCGGCATAGGGGGGAGCCATGGCACGCATCGACCTCAACCATATTCGCCACGCCTACGGTGCCAACCCGAAATCGGATAAGGACTATGCGCTGAAGGAAGTGCACCACAGCTGGGAAGACGGCGGTGCCTATGCCCTGCTCGGACCGTCCGGTTGCGGCAAGACTACGCTCTTGAACATCATATCCGGGTTGATCCATCCCTCGCACGGACAATTGCTGTTCGACGGCGTCGACGTGACGAACCTGTCCACGCAGGAACGCAACATCGCGCAGGTGTTTCAGTTCCCGGTCATTTACGACACGATGACCGTTTACGACAATCTCGCCTTTCCTTTGCGCAATCGCGGCGTTCCGGAAGCGGAAATCGATCGCAAGGTGCGCGAGACGCTGGAGATGATCGACCTTGCCAGCTGGGCCAAAAAGAAGGCCCGCGGCCTTACCGCCGACCAGAAACAGAAGATTTCGCTCGGCCGCGGGCTCGTCCGTTCCGATGTCAACGCGATCCTTTTCGACGAGCCGCTTACCGTTATCGACCCGCACATGAAGTGGGTGCTCCGGTCGCAGTTGAAACAGTTGCACCAGCGCTTCGGCTACACGATGGTCTATGTCACGCACGACCAGACGGAGGCGCTGACCTTCGCCCAGAAAGTCGTGGTCATGTATGACGGCGAAATCGTGCAGATCGGCACGCCGGAAGAACTGTTCGAGCGGCCGAAACACACATTCGTCGGGTACTTCATCGGCTCGCCCGGCATGAACGTCATGCCCGTGAAACTTTCCGGCGGGATCGCTCAGATCGGCAGCCATCAGATCCAGCTGCCTTCGCCGGCGATGCCTGCCAATGCTAAGATCATCGAGCTTGGCATCCGGCCAGAATATGTGCGCCTCGGGCGCACCGGGATGCCGGTAAAAATTGCCAAGGTCGAGGACATCGGCCGGCACAAGATCGTCCGGACCCGGCTCGAAAACCAGGACATCGCCATCATTGTCGAGGAGGGCGGGGATATTCCGGCCGAACCGCACATCGCCTTCGATCCAAAAGGCATCAACATCTATGCCGATAGCTGGCGCGTGGGGGGACAATAGCCATGGAGAAAACCTGGAACAACAAAGCCTGGTTCATGGTCTTGCCCGTACTGCTGCTCGTGGCCTTTTCAGCTGTCATCCCGCTGATGACCGTGGTCAACTATTCGGTGCAGGATACTTTCGGCAACAATCAGTTCTTCTGGGCTGGCACCGACTGGTTTGACGAAATCCTCCACTCCGAGCGCTTTCATGCAGCGCTCGGGCGCAATCTCATCTTCTCCTTCATTATCCTTGCGATCGAGATCCCGCTGGGCATCATCATTGCGCTCAATATGCCGCGCAAGGGCTGGGGGGTTCCCGTCTGTCTGGTCCTGATGGCACTGCCGCTCCTCATTCCGTGGAACGTAGTCGGCACGATCTGGCAGCTCCTGTGCCGATCTGACATTGGATTGTTGGGCTACTCCTTGGCGAAAATGGGCATTGCCTATAATTATGCTGCCGATCCTGTCGCGGCCTGGTTTACGATTGTAATCATGGATATCTGGCATTGGACGAGCCTCGTCGTGCTTCTTTGTTATGCCGGTCTCGTGTCCATTCCCGATGCATTCTATCAGGCGGCAAAGATCGATGGCGCCTCACGCTGGGCGGTATTCCGTTATATCCAGTTGCCGAAGATGAACCGCGTTTTGCTTATCGCCGTACTTCTGCGCTTCATGGACAGTTTCATGATCTACACCGAACCCTTCGTCGTCACCGGCGGTGGACCAGGCAGTTCGACGACGTTCCTGTCGATCGATCTCGTCAAGATGGCGGTCGGCCAGTTCGACCTCGGGCCTGCCGCGGCCATGTCGATCGTCTACTTCCTGATCATCCTGCTGATGTCGTGGGTCTTCTACACCGTCATGACCAATTACGATGCGGAGCGCTGATATGAATGTTAACGACGCGAGCCTTCCACGGACATCCAGGCATGACGACATCCAGCAAGGAAAAATCGCAAAGGCGCTGGCGCGACAGATGCGCAAGCGCGGCGATGAATCGAAGTTCTGGTGGCTGATCCCGACGCTGTACATCATCTTTTTGATGCTGCCGATCTACTGGCTCATCAATATGAGCTTCAAGACAAACAATGAGATCATGAACTCATTTGCACTTTGGCCGCAGAACCCGACCCTGAACAATTATGCGGTCATCTTCACCGATCCATCCTGGTACAAGGGTTATATCAATTCCATCATCTATGTGATGATGAACACGGTGATCTCGGTGCTGGTGGCGTTGCCTGCAGCCTATGCCTTCTCGCGCTACCGGTTCCTCGGCGACAAGCATTTGTTCTTTTGGCTGCTCACCAACCGCATGGCGCCGCCTGCCGTGTTTGCGTTGCCGTTCTTCCAGCTTTATTCGGCCTTTGGCCTGATCGATACGCATGTCGCCGTAGCGCTGGCGCACTGCCTGTTCAATGTACCGCTCGCGGTGTGGATTCTCGAAGGTTTCATGTCCGGGGTCCCCAAGGAGATCGATGAGACGGCTTATATCGATGGCTATTCATTCCCGCGCTTCTTCGTGAAGATATTCGTACCGCTCATCGCCAGTGGCATCGGCGTTGCCGCCTTCTTCTGCTTCATGTTCTCGTGGGTGGAATTGTTGATCGCCCGCACGCTGACGACCACTGCGGCCAAACCGATCGCTGCCATCATGACCCGCACGGTTTCCGCCTCCGGCATGGATTGGGGCGTTCTGGCCGCGGCCGGTGTGCTGACGATCATCCCGGGCGCCATCGTTATTTACTTTGTCCGCAACTACATCGCCAAGGGCTTCGCCCTGGGGAGGGTTTAATGGAATCGACCAGGCGTTGGCCTGTAGTGCTGGCGGCTGTCGTCGCCGCTTTCGCAATCATGGTCGGGCTGCTCGTGGGCGCCGTCCCTCTCAAGGACGGCGCGCGTGACTGGTTCGCTCCATTGGTCAAAGGCGGTTGGATGGCCTGGACCTTCCCGACCGCACTATTTTTCCTGACCATTTTCTTTCTGATGTCGCTGATGGCCGTCTGGGAATATGCCTCGCCGGGCGGCAATCCGCGTGTTGGTATCCTGCGCTTTGAAACCACACGCGGCGATCGCCTGTTCGTGTCGTTGCTCGGCAGCGCCTTCATTCATCTCGCCTGGCTTGGACTTGTCGGTCCGAACCTCTGGTGGGCTTTGGCTTTATCCGTGGTCTACGCCATCGGTGTATTCCGCTATGTCTAGAAATTAAGTGTAGGGCATCCCGCCCCGCACTTGACGATGCAATCGCAACTCTGGGAGGACACTATTATGCGAACGCGAATTCTAACGACAACCACAGCCTTGGCGCTGCTGTTCGGTGCAGGCAGTGCCTGGGCCGGAATGGACGAAGCCAAGGCATTCCTGGACAAGGAGATTGGCGACATGTCGACCCTCGACAGGGCGGCACAGGAAAAGGAAATGCAGTGGTTCGTCGACGCGGCGAAGCCCTTCGCCGGTATGGACATCAAGGTGGTTTCCGAAACCATCACCACGCACGATTACGAGTCCAAGACACTCGCCAAGGCCTTCACAGATATCACCGGCATCAAGATCACCCATGATCTGATCGGTGAAGGTGACGTGGTCGAAAAGCTGCAGACGCAGATGCAGTCGGGCGAAAACATTTATGACGCCTATATCAACGATAGCGATCTGATTGGTACGCATTGGCGCTATCAGCAGGCACGCAACTTGACCGACTGGATGGCAAACGAAGGTAAGGATGTCACCAATCCGGGCATCGACGTCGATGATTTCATCGGCAAATCGTTCACGACTGCACCGGATGGCAAGCTTTATCAATTGCCAGACCAGCAATTCGCGAACCTGTACTGGTTCCGCTATGACTGGTTCAACGACGAAAAGAACAAGGCGGATTTCAAGGCAAAGTATGGCTATGATCTCGGCGTACCGGTCAATTGGTCGGCTTACGAGGATATCGCCGAGTTCTTCACCGGCCGGGAGATCGATGGCAAGAAGGTCTTCGGCCATATGGACTACGGCAAGAAGGACCCATCGCTTGGCTGGCGCTTTACCGATGCGTGGCTTTCCATGGCTGGCAACGGCGACAAGGGTATCCCGAATGGTCTGC
This sequence comes from Phyllobacterium sp. 1468, assembly GCF_031455525.1. NCBI lineage: Bacteria > Pseudomonadati > Pseudomonadota > Alphaproteobacteria > Hyphomicrobiales > Phyllobacteriaceae > Phyllobacterium > Phyllobacterium sp. 1468. Next base: position 75,210 of record NZ_JAVDSX010000010.1, read on the forward strand.
CAGTCGATGAATGGGGCATCAAGGTCAACGAAAAGTCACAGCCAGTTGGCTCATGCGTCGCTCGCGGCGGTGATACCAATGGTCCAGCCGCGGTTTACTCGATACAGAAATATCTCGATTGGCTGAAGGCCTATGCACCGCCGGAAGCTCAGGGCATGACCTTCTCCGAATCCGGGCCGATCCCCGCGCAAGGCAATGTCGCCCAGCAAATCTTCTGGTACACGGCCTTCACCGCAGACAGCGTCAAGGACGGACTACCGGTCGTCAATGCCGACGGTACGCCGAAATGGCGCATGGCCCCCAGCCCGCATGGCGTTTACTGGAAAGACGGCATGAAGCTCGGGTATCAGGATGCGGGTTCCTGGACGCTGCTTAAGTCCACTCCGGATGATCGGGCCAAGGCTGCGTGGCTCTATGCCCAGTTTGTGACATCGAAGACCGTCGACGTTAAGAAAAGCCATGTTGGCCTTACCTTCATTCGCCAGTCCACGCTCGATCACAAGAGCTTCACCGACCGTGCGCCAAAACTCGGCGGTCTGGTCGAGTTCTATCGCTCGCCGGCACGCCTGCAGTGGTCGCCGACGGGTACCAACGTTCCGGACTATCCGAAGCTGGCTCAGCTCTGGTGGCAGGCGATCGGCGATGCGTCTTCCGGTGCGAAATCCGCGCAGGAAGCCATGGACTCGCTGTGTTCCGAGCAGGAGAAGGTTCTCGGACGCCTCGAAAAGTCAGGCGTGCAGGGTGATATCGGTCCGAAACTGGCCGAAGAACATGACCTTGCCTACTGGAATGCCGATGCCGTCAAAAACGGCCATCTGGCACCCCAGTTGAAGATCGAGAACGAAAAGGAAAAGCCCCAGACCGTCAACTACGATGAGCTGGTCAAGAGCTGGAGCAAGTAAGTTCGGACGACATTGGCTGGTGGCGGAGGTGTCCGCCGCCAGTTGTGACGACAAAATCGACCGTTGACGGCAAGTCAAAGTAGCATACGCTGGCAATAGCGATGGTAGTTCGCTTGAACCTTGGGAGGAGGCCATGGCAACGCGGCATGATGGCTTGCATGCCGAACATATACAGTCCGCATTGATCGGAAGTGCCGCTGCACAATCTGCGCTGATCGCATCCTGGGGCCGTTCGATGCGTCTTTACGGTTTGAGTCCCGAAGAAGGCGCGCCGAATGTGCTCACCGACCGTGAACTGAAAGATGCGCGCGAACGGCTTGGATCATTAATCGATACCGCAGAGTCGACGCTGGACCGCCTTTATTCCGCTGTCGGTGGTGCAGGCTGCTGTGTCCTGCTCGCTGACAAGGATGGAGTTCCGGTTGATCGCCGCGGCTACGAAGGAGATGACGCGACATTCCGCACGATCGGTCTTTGGACCGGAGTAGTGTGGAGCGAGGAGAGCGAAGGGACCAATGGAATCGGTACCGCACTTGCCGAACAGAGGGCGCTTACCATCCACCGGGATCAACATTTCCGCAGCCGGAACACTGCGCTGTCCTGTACTGTTGCGCCGATTTTCGATCATCGGGGCCGCCTGATTGCGGCAATTGACGTCTCATCGGCGCGCCGCGACTTGACCGAGGATTTCGTCAAACTCATTGCTGTTGCCGTGGTTGATGCTGCGCGCAGGCTCGAGGCCGAGAACTTCCGGTTGGCATTCCCCAAGGCAAGAATTGTTTTGGCGCAAGGCGCGGACGCGGCAAGCGAACGAGCCATGCATGCACTGATTGCTGTGGATGAGGATGATCTCGTTATCGGCGCTTCCCGTGCAGCACGCCATATGCTTGGATTGACCGATGAATCGCTCCGCAACCCCTTGCCGGCTTCTGATGTTCTGGGCGAGCAAGCCAATGCCGAGCTCGATTATGCCACCGCAGAACGAGGCGCCATCCAGCGTGCTTTGGCACGTTCTGGCGGCAACATATCCGCTGCCGCAAACAATCTGGGCATCAGCCGCGCCACCCTGCATCGCAAACTGAAACGGCTCGGCTTTCCCGATAAGGTGTCGTTCAGCGATTTCTAATCGCAACTGTCGCAAAACTGCGACAGATCAACGACGGCCCTGCCTTGGCTGGGCTGACATACGGGTCATAGAGCGCGATCCTTGCCTTTGATACCGCAGGAGGCGGTGTTTTCAACGCAGCCGGTTTGCAGGAGCGAGCTGCGCTGCAAGGGAGGAGAATCCATGAACAAGATAGAGTTCCACCGCACAGCCAAACCCAATTTCAAAAAGCGCTATGGCAATTTCATTGGCGGAAAGTTTGTTGAACCCAATGCCGGCCGCTATTTTGAAAACACGTCGCCGGTAAACGGTCAGGTTCTTTGTGAAATTGCGCGTTCCGACGCAAGTGATGTCGATGCGGCACTCGATGCAGCCCATGCCGCCAAGCAAGCCTGGGGTCGTACGAGCGCTGCCGAGCGCAGCGCCATGCTCAACAAGATCGCACAGGTGATGGAAGACAATCTCGCTGTGCTTGCCCAGGCGGAAACCTGGGACAACGGCAAACCGATCCGCGAAACCACGGCGGCTGACCTGCCGCTTGCCATCGACCATTTCCGCTATTTCGCCGGTGCAATCCGTGCACAGGAAGGTGGTATCTCGGAAATCGATCACGATACGGTGGCCTATCATTTCCATGAACCGCTCGGTGTCGTCGGTCAGATCATTCCGTGGAACTTCCCGATCCTGATGGCGGTGTGGAAGCTTGCCCCTGCCTTGGCGGCGGGAAATTGCGTCGTGCTGAAGCCTGCGGAACAAACTCCTGCATCCATCCTGGTGCTCGCCGAACTGATCGCAGATATCCTGCCGCCCGGCGTGCTCAACATCGTCAGCGGCTTCGGCCTTGAAGCCGGCAAACCGCTAGCCTCGAGCCCCCGTATTGCCAAGATCGCATTCACCGGCGAGACGACGACCGGACGGCTGATCATGCAGTATGCCAGCCACAACTTGATACCGGTGACACTCGAACTCGGCGGCAAGTCCCCCAACATTTTCTTCAAGGATGTAACGGCCGAGGATGACGATTTCCTTGACAAGGCAATAGAAGGCTTCGTTATGTTCGCCCTCAATCAGGGCGAAGTATGCACCTGTCCGAGCCGCGCTCTTATCCATGAAGCCATCTATGACAAGTTTATGGAAAAGGCACTGAAACGCGTGGAAGCGATCGTGCAAGGCGATCCGCTGGATCCAGCGACTATGATCGGCGCTCAGGCTTCAAGCGAGCAGCTGGAGAAAATCCTCTCCTACATGGACGTCGGCAAACAGGAGGGCGCCGAGGTGCTGATTGGCGGCGAACGCAATTTGCTCGCCGGAGAGCTGGCGGGTGGCTACTACGTCAAGCCGACGGTCTTCAAAGGTCATAACCGTATGCGCATCTTCCAGGAGGAGATCTTTGGGCCTGTTGTTTCAGTGACGACCTTCAAGGATAATGACGATGCGCTGTCGATCGCCAACGATACGCTCTATGGTCTTGGCGCAGGGATCTGGAGCCGCGATGCAAATACTTGCTACCGCTTCGGACGTGCAATTCAAGCAGGGCGCGTCTGGACTAACTGCTACCATGCTTATCCGGCGCACGCGGCATTCGGTGGCTACAAGCAGTCTGGCATTGGCCGTGAAAACCATCTGAAGATGTTGGATCACTACCAGCAGACCAAGAACATGCTGGTCAGCTACAGCCCCAAAAAGCTCGGTTTCTTCTAAGTTTGCAGGCTAGCAATAGTCATCGGTGGCACTTTTTGCGCCACCGATGACTATTTGCCGGAGGGAGCACCATGGAAGATAAAGTCAGCGCTACACCTGCTGCGCTTGAACTGATAGCGACGCTTCAGTCGGAGCACGGGCCGATTTTGTTTCATCAGTCTGGCGGTTGTTGCGACGGCTCGTCACCGATGTGTTATCCAAACGGCGATTTTATCATCGGTGACCAAGATGTTCAGCTCGGTGAAATCGGTGGAGCTCCCGTCTACATCAGCGGCCCGCAATATGACGTGTGGAAGCACACCGAGCTTATCATAGACGTCGTCCCAGGCCGCGGCGGCATGTTTTCGCTCGACAATGGGCGGGAGGTGAGATTTCTGACGCGATCAAAAGTTTGCATCATCTAAGACGGTCCCCATCGTTTATTGTGGCCCATTAAGCCGTCAATTAGAAAGGCGCGGCACAAGTGCTGGTCGTCTCGCATTTGCCTTCGCTATCAGGAGGCGTCGGATCAATCGAACAGAATTCGTAACTGCTTGGCAGCCATCGAATGCTGCGTAGCCAGAATCAGGCCGTGGCTTGCGCCTTCCGGATCCCTGTTTCGCGCCCATGCCGAAACCGGACCGTCCGGTGTCGGCCCCAAATCGGTCATTCCAATCACGCCGGGCCAATGTCTGCTACTGGGCGTTTGAAATAAGGGCTTTGGTTTGGCAACTTTAGTTGGGACGATTTACGGGCAGGTGCGGTGAAGCGCCTGCCTTTTCGGCCGCTGCTCTTAGGCGCTTGTCTCTGGTCCATAAGGTCGCTCGCTGATCGAGAAGGACGGATGCCAGCAAGTGAGCATCGGTGTAGCCAATGCCGATGCTGAAAAGACTGTGGCGATCGATCATTGTCATGACTTCGTCGTGCGTGGCGACGACCGCCGCACGCTGCGCCGCCAGAAAAGCGATCACGCTGCCGCGATCCCTAAGGCTGCCAAGCGCCAGCTCACCGATCACGGCTGGGTGGCAAAGTAGGAGGTCGTCTTCGATAATCCTGCGCAGCTCCGCGTCAACACGACGAAAATGATCAATCCAGATCGAGGTGTCCGCGAGTATCACTTGGCCGCTGCGCTCCGGCGGCGCGGAGCTGCCTCAGCATCGGGCATAGTTCCTCCGAGCGCGATGAGGCGCTTTCCGGACTCCACACGGACAAGCGTTTCCAACGCCTGACGCACTAGGGCCGCAGTTTCATTTGTACCGGTCAAGAACCTAGCCTTCTCCATAAGCGTATCGTCGAGGTTAATAGTCGATCGCATGATGTAGCTCCCTAATTGAAGCGCGGAAAATAGCACCATTTGGTGATAAAATCTACGCCGGTTGCGGCATTTCTATGCGTTCACTGATGTGGCATCGAAAATTTCTTACCCGGAGGGTCGAAGGTCAAGTGCTATTGACTATCTACATACTGGCCGATCTGCCATCATAAATGGTGCGCTCACGGTTCGTATCCTTTCAAGGCGATCGCTTATTGGAGAGCCCCCTTAATGCCCACGTCTGCGCTGGAAAAAATGCTGGAGTTCTCGATACTTGCAGACGCTCCTGCACGCGCCTAGCAATTTGCGTTGCAGGCTTTTCGGTTTCTGCGCACCTCACAAATAGCCAAGTGGCATGCTTCGCCGCTCAATTTTAGCGGTTACCCGTCACTGCAACAACGCCATCGGTCTCGGCTATCCGGTGCATCCATACAGCATTGACCCACCTTCCGGTGCCTGAAGAGGAAAGATATCGCTTAAGTTCAAGGCGATGAGTGCGCCACCGGAATGCTAAACTCTCCGGCAATCATAATATCTGGCGGTACTGAGCGCCAGGAACAAAAAAGGACCGCTGCGGGAGGAGGTGCAGCGGTCCTGATTGTAAATGTACCGCGGGAGGAGGTGCAGCACATTTGGGTTGGGTTTCTGGGAGGAGAAGAACCCAACAACGCCAGACTACCTTAGGTCAAATTTGAGGCAATCCTTAATCATGCATAGCAGCTATGCAAATTGTTGCATTTTTCTTTGTCGCGACGGTCAGAAGTAGAAAAATCGGTCTTGTCACATAACCTGAGTTGAAGTGCGGTTTGCCTCTCTACGGTCTATTCAGGCAGTCGCAAACGTTGCGATGTTGCACTATGCCATCGCATCAAGACGATGGTGGCGGATGGCATTTGCTGAACGGTAAGAGCGAGGGGGACAACCTTTAATTCGTGAGGATAATTTTCGCCGCCTCAACCTCTTCCCGATCAATTTCAGCAAAGGCCTCGGCGCCGTCGTACATCGGCCGCGTTTCAATCCAGTTGAGCGGTCCAAGGCGACCGCAGGCGAGTAGCGAGACTGTCTCACGAAAATCTGCAATGGAGTAGCAGTAGGATCCGATGAAGGCGATTTCTCCAAGCGTCATCCGCCGTACGTCCACGCCTTCGGAACCCGGCAGCAGGCCGAGGTGGACGATGACGCCGCCGCGTCTCACCATTTTGAACGCCGCCGCACGGGTTTCGTTCGCGCCGACGGCGTCGAACACAAGATCGACAGACGCAGGCGAGGGTTCAGATGGGCTGTCCGGCTCGTAAGCCGTAATGCTCTTGCTGGCTGCGGAGGCGGTTGCGCGGCGCACGGCACTTTTTTCACCCAACATCACGGAGACCGCCCCTTGGGAGATTGCGACGAGCGCCGTCGCCAGCCCGATCGCGCCACCGCCGAGAACGACAACTCTCACCGCCGAGAGCGGGCGACGCAATCCGCGCATGCCGATCTGAACTGCGTGATAGGCAACCGCCACCGGCTCTGACAGCGCGGCGGTTACGAAGTCCATGCTGCCTGGAATCGCCACAACATTAGCTTCCGGTACGGCAATTCGTTCGGCAAAAGCACCCGTGTGGGGAGGAAGGCCGATATTGCGCTGCTCTTCGCACAGCTGCGGTGCACCGGAAAGGCATGCGGTGCATCGGCCGCAGGTCAGAAGCGGATTAACGGTCACGCGTCGCCCCGCCATGGCCCCGCTTTCCACCACGCCCGCCATTTCGTGGCCCATGATCATCGGCGGCACGCGGCGGGCGTCGTAGCCGTGATAACCGTGCATGTCCGATCCGCAGATGCCACAGGCATGCACCTTGAGCATGACTTCATCCGGTCCGGGTTGCGGCTCCGGCACATCGCGATAGTCCATGCTTCCCTTTCCCAGATACACCAGCGCCTTCATTAATTGTCCTCCAAACCTGTTGCATGGGATGCTTGTCAAATGAGGTACTGTATGTCAATAGTAACCCGAGAAGCGGTGGCATGGGCCTGACGATCAATCTCGAATTCACACCATGGACGACGCTGAACAATGCGGCCATGACCAGCCGCATCGTCTCCGAGGCCGCGCTCGAACGGCGAGATGCTGATCGACGTCATTCACGTGGCACGGTCCAAGACCACGCTCGCCGATATCCGCGCGAGCGATCCTGTCCGCATGAGCTATTTCCAGATTTGTGATGCGCCGCCCGGAATTCCCACGAGCCGGGAGGACCTGCTGTTCACCGCAAGGCAGGAGCGGCTTTTACCGGGCGAGGGCGGCGTCGATGTCGCCGGAGACAGGTAATTTCTCTGGGGTGACCTCCTCCACCAATCGTTAGCATCGTGTGGTTCACCATCGTTGCATTCTTCACGGAGGCAGCGATGGCGATGGAATGGACGATCACGATCGAAGGCAGGAACGAATTTGGGGAGGTTACCGCAGGCAGATCCAGATCGACAAAAGTTGGGAGCGCCTGCGCGACGGTGAGATAGGGCTGTCGATCGACGACGGCAAGACGATCATGAAAGCTCTGCAGAGTGCGGTTGTGAACCAGGAAATGGAAACCTGCGCTCTGTTTCGACGGGTCTGCCCCGACTGCCACACCTTTCGGCCGGTCAAAGACTACACAAAGCGTCGCCTTCGAACGGTCTTCGGCACGGTGGAAGTCAAGAACTCGCGATGGATGTTGTGCCAGGACTGCCACCCGGGATGGTGGGTGGGTTCACCGTGCTGAAGGAGATCTGCCCCGATCGTGCGACACCCGAGTTGTTGGAGCTGACGGCCCGGATCGGCAGCATGCTGCCATACCGGCAGGCCGCCAGGGTGCTTGCCGATTTCCTGCCCATTGAGCCGACCGAAACGCACGCGACCGTGCGCAAACCGACGATGCTCGATATTCGCCTATTATCGGCATTTTCAAAGGAGCGTTTATTCATAACTTTCCACGGGGACATGTCGGCGACCGGCACGACAACGCAATCGGCGTCGGCAGTGGTCCCGGTCCGGCTTTCTCACCTGAAACGTTCGAGCCGAAGCAGAAGTATTTGGCGTACGGAGCCAAGACGCAAGCCGATAGCAGACGGGCAATGGTTGAAAAGTTCATATCAACCAAGGCGACTGTGCCATCCACGGGTCATTTCAAGGACATGGCCATCAGTTTCCTCCATTGCCTTCTTACATCGTACTCATGGGTTCTCACCGCTTTTAACGTGCGAGGTTGGAAAAAGCGGATCAAGTGAACCAGAGACGCGCAGCAGGCGTTCGATACCCACCGGGGACATAGGACGGGACAGAAGAAAGCCTTGGAGATCATCGCAGCCGATCTGGCGTAGATAGTCACTTTGCTCGGTTGTTTCCACACCTTCCGCTGTCGTGCGAAGACCTTTTGCGTGGGCAAGATTAACAATGGCTTTGACAATATCTTCGTCATTGGCCGAGCGGCCGAAGCCCTGAACAAAGCTTCGATCGATCTTTATGCGATCGACTTCAAGCTTCTGCAGTCGTCCAAGTGACGAAAAGCCCGTTCCAAAATCATCAAGCGCGATGGTCACACCCAATGCGCGAAGCGCCCTGATGTTGTGTTCGCAATGTCCGGCGCTGTCGGTAAGAGTACTTTCCGTAATCTCCAGTTCGAGCCGGCGAGGATCCATACCGATTGCCAATAGCAGTTTCGCAACTTTCATCGCATAGGCCGGATTTCTCAATTCGACTGCCGAGACGTTTACCGCAAGGGTCTGGATTGGCCATGATCGCGACTCCGCGCAAGCCTGCCGCAGGACACGTTCGCCCAACGCTTCGATCAGGCCCGCGTCTTCCGCTATGGGTATGAACACTTCCGGTGCAATCCAGCCGCGTTCCGGATGTCGCCAACGCAGGAGAGCCTCAACCCCGGTGATACGCTGATCCTCGGCCGAATAAAGCGGTTGATACTCAACCTTTATCTGGGTTTCCGACTTCACGGCCTTACGCAACTCGCGTTCCCAGGCACGGCGCTGCTGCAACATGGCGTCCATCTCTTTACCAAACACCGCAAACCGGCTTCGACCGGCTGTCTTTGCGTGATAGAGCGCAATGTCGGCCTTTCTGACAAGCTCGTCGCCCGCAGTGCCGTCCAGTGGTGCGGTGGCGACGCCTATGCTTACGCCGATGAAGATATGATTTCCATCGATATCGAACGGATACCGGACAACGGTGATTATTTCCTCGCAAAGCGCTTCGAGCACCGAAAGTGCTCCGAAGTTGGGAACAATGATCGTGAATTCATCGCCGCCGACCCGGGCCATGAAAGTCTTCTGGTCGATGATGTCTTTGAGGCGCTTCGTGAACTGCCGCATGAGCTCATCACCCACCGGATGTCCGAGCGTGTCGTTGACCTGCTTGAATCTATCGAGATCGAGATACAGCACCGCCACCGAGGCATTCCTGATGGTTGACAGTGCCTCATCGAGCTTATCGTTGAAATGTGCCCGGTTGGGCAGACCGGTCAAGGAATCATGCAGTGCGAGAAACGTCATCCGCTCTTGGCTTGCACGCAACTTGGCGGATCTCAGGCGGAGGACCGCGAGGAGGATCGCCATGATGCCCAACATCAACAGCACAATGCCGACAAATGCCGGGCCAATTTGCGTCATGACCGTGGAACCGGGGCGATAGGGCTGCCAGATAAAATATCCAATGGTACTCCCGGCGGTGGACCGAAGTGGATAACTGTATTCGCCCGCTTGCAACGCGTCTTGTAATGAGTAGCCATCAAACGGAAACGGCTGTATGCGCCAGTCGGACGGAGATCCGCGACGCTGGACTCATTGCCATGAACAAGGCTTAATGCCGCGCGGGGATAGCTGGGGATGCCGATCATGAAATCACCGCGGCAAATGAAGGGTGGTGCCCATGTTCTGGATGCTGTCGTCGTCGGGGCCGGTTGGGCGGGTCTCGGTGTCAGCTATTGGCTGGCACGAAGGGGCTTGCGCCATAGCGTTCTAGAGCGGGGTCGCATAGGAGAGACCTGGCGCGCACAGCGGTGGGATGCCTTTCATATGAATTCGCCCAACGTTCAGACCGTGATGCCCGGCGACCGCTACGAGGGTAAGGATCCAGAAGGTGTCCTCACGCGCGACCAGTTCGTCGCTCTGCTTGAGGACTTCGCCGGGAGAAATGGGCTGCCGATCGAAGCGGATACTGCGGTGAGCGAACTCGCGCAGGAGAATGGCGCCTATCGGCTGACAACCTCGCACGGCATACGTCGAGCGCGCAACGTGATCGTCGCAAGCGGCAACCTGAATTGTCCTGTGCGCCCGATCTCGCCAGATGCGTTGCCGCTTGACATTTACCAGGTCGACGCTTCCGGCTATCGCAGCGCCGCCGATCTGCCCGGCGGAGCGGTGTTGGTGGTCGGAACCGGTCAATCAGGCGCCCAGATCGCGGAGGAACTGGCGCAGGCGGGCCGGACGGTCTTCCTTGCGACCAGTCGCGTTGGGCGGCTCCCACGGCGCTATCGTGGGCGCGACGTCATGATCTGGCTCGAGGAAAGCGGATTTCTCGACGTGCGGCGAGAGGAGGTCATTCGGCTTGCGGGACGCATCCCGCCGCGTGGTGTGCTTGGGTCGGAGCACACGATAAGCCTTCAGGCGCTCGGCGCCCAGGGTATTGTGCTTCTCGGGCGATTGACCGGCGTTGCCGATGGCGGCCGCCTCACGTTCGCCGACGATGTCGAAGCAAATGTTCGCTTTGGGGACGAAGCCTCTGACAATGCCAAACGCTATATCGACAATTATATCGGCCGAGCCGGAATCGACGCACCCGTCGCGGGCCCCGACCCGGCGGAAACGGTTGCGTGGAGCCAGCCGAAACCCGCCATCGTCTCGCTTAATCTCTCCCGGTCTGGTGTCACGAGCGTGGTGTGGTGCACGGGCTTCAAGGGCGATTTCAGCTATGTGAGACTTCCTGATGCGCTCGACGCGGCCGGACAGCCTGTTCACACGGATGGTGTTGGCGTCCTACCAGGGCTCTATTTCGCCGGCCTAGATTTCGCCTCCACACGCAAGTCAGGCATTATATTGGCGATCGCCGAAGAAGCACCTCGCCTTGTCGAACATATCGTAGGACATTCGTGACCGAGTTTGGCATGGTCTAGATGCTCCTCGCTGCCAAGGCCGGGATGAGAGTCGGAGGTCAACAGATCAGCAGCCAACGCTTTGCGCTGCCATCACCAACCAAAGACTTTGCGCCTGCAGCGCATCTTGTCGCAGATTTAGAGTCAAAGCGACAAAAGAACATAAGTAGCTATCAGATTACACACTATTACTTATTGTGCGAATTGAGGTTCTGTCATCTTTCTCTTAATCGAGGGGGAGCAAAAGTAGGCGCGGGAGGAAAGGAAGGAAACATAGTCCAGGATTCTCTTTAACGTACTTATTGTGCGAATTGAGGTTCTGTCATCTTTCTCTTAATCGAGGGGGAGCAAAAGTAGGCGCGGGAGGAAAGGAAGGAAACATAGTCCAGGATTCTCTTTAACGGAGTTGAATGCTATGATTTCTCGGTCGCACAAACTTTCTGCAAGCGGGAGACCGACTTCCGTAAAAATAGCTTCTTTAGGCGTTCTTGGTGTCCCCGCCATAGTATTCACGTCATCCGTCTTACCCCCCGTTTTCACGTCGAGCTCGGTAAGGGCTGTCGTCAACGCTCCAGTATCGTCATTGACCTCGCCAATCAGCGGGACAGTGACGGTTATCGATGACAGGAAGGGCGAATTCTGGCTGGACCGGCATGGTTGCGCAGGCATGTGCCGGAGGCCATAGGGTGTCTGTCTTGGCAAACACCGTTTTCAACTGGGTTCTAGCCGTTTCCTAGGTGACTCCCAACTGATCCGCAACTGTTCTCAACTCCTCGCCTGGTGAGACCAGGCGCGCCAGTCTCGCCTCTGCAGGTGTCGATCGATGACTCCGCCCTGTCGGTCGAACTCTTGTCTGAGACCCAGGCATGGACCGGCGAAAGAACCATTCCCGGCCAGGCGCATGACGTTGCGCCTCACGCTTTTCGGAGAGGATGGTGACCTGGGAATTCCAGCGCGACGGCTCGCATTGCGCGATGCCCCCCGGTTCCCTTGAACAGCCTTGAAGCCAACAGTTTCGAAGCTGACAGCCGACTAATTGATCATTTGATTGTCGATTGACTGCCTGAGCCTGCGAACGTCGCGGACGGGCGAAGCCCCGAATTGCCGCAGATATTCGCGGCTGAACTGAGAGGCGCTTTCATAGCCGACCGCATAGGCGACGTCGGAGGCACTATGGTCGCCGGCGAGCAGCAACTGGCGCGCCTCCTGAAGGCGTATCTGCTTCTGATACTGGATCGGGCTCAATCCAGTCAGCGCGAGAAAGTGGCGATGCAGGCTCGCACGGCTCATGCCAGCAGCTTCGCACAGAGCCTCGATCCGCAGCCGCGTATTACCGCGGTCGCGGATCCATTCGACCGCGCGGCGGATGCCGCCGATCGCGCCTTCCGGGCGGGCGATGTGGCGCAACAGTCGCCCCTGCGGGCCCTGCAGGAGACGATAAAGCAATTCGCGTTCGGCCATCGGCGCGAGCGCCGGGATGTCCGCCGGCGTGTCGAGCAACGCCAGCAGTCGCAGCAGCGTGTCGCGCAGCGGCGGATTCATCGGATTGATCGCGATGCCGCTGCCTGGCGCGTCCGCGTCGCGCACTGCCGGCATTGTCGATGCGACGTCGGCGAGAAGTGCCGGATCGAGGACCAGCGAAACCGACACATAAGGACTGCCGTTGTCAGCGTCATGGATCTGGCCGCTCAAAGGCAAATCGAGTGCACTGACGAGATACTGAGACGCGTCGTAGCGCAGCAGGTCGTCGTGGATGACAACCTCTTTCGATCCCTGCAGAATGAAGCAGATCATCGAGCGGTAGAGACATGGCGACGTGCCAGAGGTCGCCTGTCCGACGCCGATTTCCAGGCGGGGGATTGGCGTGGGGGTCATTCCGGTCCGCCCGTGGCGGAGCGCGATATCGCGGAGGGGCTGTAGGTTGTCGGTCATGCCAAGAAGTATGACACCATATCTCCCATCTGCAAAGAGCTTGAGACAATCAGGCAATCAATTGAGAGTATTAGGTGGGGTGTCGGACACAGCGATCGCCTATTTGACTGGCAGCGAATGCGGCGCCCCAGCGGCGTGCCATCCGATAATCAGAATCACAAGGAATGAAGCCATGTCTCAGAAGATCGCACTCATTACCGGCGCCAGCCGCGGCATCGGTCGCAGCATGGCGCTGCACCTCGCCCGTCGCGGCGTCGGCATCGTCGGTACCTATCGCCAGGGCGCTGCGGAAGCCTATGCGCTGGTAAGCGAGATCGAGGCGCTGGGCGGCACAGCGGCGATGCTCGCGCTTGACGTCACCAAGGTAGCAAGCTTCCCGGCCTTCGCCGCATCGTTCGCCGAGATGCTCCGGAGCCGCTTCGGCAGCGACCGATTTGACTATCTGGTCAACAACGCCGGTTCCGTCGTCCACGTGCATGTCGCTGACGCAAGCGAGGAACAGTTCGATATGATGATCGACATGCACCTGCGCGGACCGGTGTTTCTGACGCAGGCTTTGCTACCGGTTCTCGCCGATGGCGGACGCATCCTTAACGTCTCGTCGGGCTTCACGCGCACGGCGATGGCCAGCTTCGGCCTTTATGCGGCGGCCAAGGCGGGGCTCGAGACGCTGACCCGGTTCATGGCGCTGGAACTCGGCGCGCGGCAGATCCGCGTCAACGCCATCGCGCCCGGTGCCATCGCCACCGATTTCGGCGGTGGTAGGGTCCGCGATGACGAACAGGCTCATGCCTTCGTCGCGAGCAAGATCGCGCTCGGCCGCGTCGGCCAGCCCGACGATGTCGGTGGCGCGGTCGCCGCGATCCTGTCCGACGATCTCGGTTGGGCCAACGGCACGACGTTCGACGTGTCGGGCGGCCAGTCGCTCTGATCTCATTTCCAGCGCATCGAGACAACACCATGACCGAACAAAACCTCACTCTCGTCAGCCACCCCCTGTGCCCGCGCCGCGATCGTCCTCCTCGAAAAGGGCGTGGCGTTCGACCGGATCAACATCGATCTGTCGGCCAAGCTCGACTGGTTTCTGGCCCTGTCGCCGACCGGCAAGGCGCCGGTGCTGAAGGTGCGCCAGCTGAGCGGTGAAGAAGCGATCCTCTTCGAAAGCGTGGTCATCTGCGAATATCTGAACGAGGCGCAGGGTGGCGGCGATGTATCCCGACGATGCATTGCTGCGTGCACGGCATCGCGCCTGGATCGAATTCGCCACCCAGACCTTCACGGAGGGCTGGCAGTTCCTTCACGCCAAGGACATGGCGACCGCCAACGCCAGGCGGGCCACGCAGCGCTGAAGTTCGAGCCGACCTTCAAGGTGCAGGGCGAGGCCAAGTACGGCCTGCGTAAGATGACGCGCGACCATGGCGCGTTCCTGGGCGAGCAGGCCGATTTCTTCCCCGGCTTCGAGCCGGTGGCGGGCGAGCATGTCGTTCGCGAGCGCGCCGGCGACAGCGGCATGGCTTTATTATAAAGAAGGCCTCACGCAGGATCAGGTGTCGCAAGATCTGGGAATGACACGTACAAAGGTCCTTCGAATGCTTGCAGCGGCGAGATTGGATGGAACTGTGCAGATACGCGTTCTTTCCAGACATAACCGGTGTGTCGAACTTGAGCGAAAAACTGAAAAAAAGTTTGGCTTGGAGCGTGCCAACGTAGTGCCTATGCCTCAAAGGACTGAGCTCGTGCCAGAGATCGTTGGTTCTGTTCTGGGGGAATATCTGGCGGATACTTTAAAGGAAAACATGACGATTGGGTTGGGTTGGGGTAAAACTTTAAGCTCATGTCTGCCTTCGATTCCTCAACAGCAACAGGCGGGCATCTCTGTCGTCTCTCTTTTGGGAGGATTACGAAGGTTAGTGCGTTCAATCCATCGGAATTCGCGTGGCGGCTGGGCGACCGGTTAAGTGCTGAAAGCTATCTGATTGCTGCGCCAGTATACGCGCCTGACGGTCGAACACGAGAAGCGCTTCTCACGCATCCAGGAATAAAAGAGGTGTTCAGACGCTCAGAAAACCTTGATCTTGCCATTGTAAGCGTTGGTGACTTGTCGCCGACCTCGACATTTGTGACCTATGGTCTTCTTGAAAAAGAGGAAATGCTTTCGTTGCAAAGAGCAGGAGCGATTGGAGATATACTTTGTCGTTTCACTAATGCAGCAGGTGAAGTTACCAACCATGAAGTGAATGAGCGAGTAGTTGCGGTGGATCCACGGGGACGACGACCAGATTGTGCCTATCGGAATATCCGGTCAAATCTCCGTAAAACTTCTGAAGAATGGCAAGCTGAAGATCTACAAAGGCTATCCGCACGAATGCTAACGACGCATGCGGACGTCATTAATCCCGATCTGTTGTCGTTCGTCCGGGAATAAATCGGGCAAGATAAGTCCTCCGCGGATCATCGGGTTGATCTTCAACTCGCAGGCTGGAAAAGTCAAAAATCCAATACAACAGGGAGGCGTGGTGAGGTTCACATCGATCCACCGGGAGATAGCATGAAGGGGCAAGCAGCGTTGTATGACGGAGCAGTCCAATATGGTCCATTCCGGTTCATCCGGGGCCAGCTCGCTCACGCGCGACGAAATATCGATGCTGCCAGGTCGAGCAAGTCATCCCAATATTGCAGGATAAGGTCAGAATTGATGGGAGCGCCGATGTCTTCGATTCACAAACCAGAATGCCTATTTGCATTTTGGTTGGCACCTACATCACGGCCGTGCGTACGTCTGGCTCAGCCGTCCAATCAGTGCGAGAGCTCGCTAGGCGCAATGCCAAGGTCGCGACTGTCGTGGGTGCTGGCGTTCAGGCCAGCCAGCATCTTCACCTGTTGCCACGCGTTCGCGATTTCCAGGCAATTCGATTAGTTCGGACGTCAGATCAGCAGAGCACAATTCACAAGGCCATGGGCGTCGCCATGGAAGATATGGTGGCAGCCGACCTCGCTTACCGCGAGGCCAAACGCCTGTGTGTGGGGCAAAGCTATTTCTCTACCCCACTACAGGCTTACAGCGGGTTCAACTGTTCGCTAAAATCTTAGCGGTCTTACGTCTTCGTGCTATCGTATGCTGGTGATTGTCTCTCTTGCCCACAAGATGGCCCACTTTGTCTGGGCCCTGATGGCAAAAAGGCGAAGTTTATAAAGCTCCGGCCGGGACGGTATAGCCGTTCACGGCCAGAGGTCGCTGAAAGTGTGGGGCAGCTGGAGGATTGATATGGCGCAACAGTCGATGAGACGGGGTCGGTAACCAGCAAATGTCTATGCGTCTCGAACGCGAATTGTAGATTTTGGATCCGATCCACGAACTCCCATATGGGCCGACGGCATCTGAATGGCCGTATCAGAGGCCGAACAGAAGTCACGCTCGACTAAACGCACGTCATTCCAATAATTGTCTAGCATTTTACGGAGCGTCCACAGAAGATATTTAAGCTACAATCCAAAGTGCTCGAAATTTGCCTGTTATCGGCATTTTCAAAGGAAGGTTTGCTGATAGCTTGTGGAATTAAACAGCGTTGACGGGAAGGGCCGGGAACGCCTCGCCGCAGGCGAGGGCCTGGCTGCATGTCTTGGTGTCGTGCCAAAAGAGCCGGTGATTTGGCCAAACCACAGGAGTGGCGCAATTACAGTAAGCGCCCTGTATTTTCCATGCGGCTCATGTGATCCAGTCCGTTGATTCGTCCGAAATCATTTCGGGGCAAGCCCACGATGACTGTCAGGAACTGATCTACCGAGAAGTTCGACGTTGGGTTAAGAAAACCGTCCGATCGAAGGCGAGCCTTTGCCCTCTGGCGGTCAAGTGCCACGCAAATGCGGGCTCCACATCTCACATTACCCAGCGCCAGATCAACCTTGGTTTGCTGGCGGGGCAACGGATCCACGCTCGAGGATCGAAGTCGGAACGATGATCCGCTCGGGCGGTCTGGCTTCACCCTTGAGCCTCCGTATGAGGAGCTCGGCCACTGTCTGGCCAAGAATATAGGCCGGTTGGTCGACGACAGTAATGGGGGGGCTGGTAACGGTTGTCCAGTCGGCATCATGAAATGTTATGAGCGACAGGTCTTCAGGAATGCGCAGGCTGCGCTGCCGCACGACCTTGAAAATCTCAAGAGCAATCACGCTGTCCGACGCAATGATAGCCGTCGGCGGGTTCGAGCGCGACAACAGCTTGTCGGTGATGTCGGCCGTGGCCCGCGGCGTGGTCGCGCCTAGCATAATCAGCCGGTCCGATGGCAGCAGGCCGGCGATGTCGCATGCCGTCATGAAGCCCTCGATGCGTTCGCGCACGGAAGAGGTATATATCTGACCCAAATCTTTGTATTCGTGTCCGGCGAAATCGACAGCGGTAATGTAGGCGATCCTTCGATGGCCGCATGCGGTCAAGATTTCGGTCGCACGTTCGGCGGCATTGCGATCGTCCACGGTTACAGTGTCGACGTCGAAATCAGGAAGCGCCCGGTCAAGGAGCACAAGGGGTCGGCCCGAACGATGTATCTCGCGCAGGTGTGAAATGTCACGCGATTCTGACGGGGTAACGATCAGGCCATCGACGCGCTTGCCGATCAATACGCGCACCGCCGCCTTCTCCATCTCGATCTGCTCGCTGGAATTTGCCAGGATTACGTTGAAGCCGGCAGAACGGGCCGTGTCGCTGATCCCACGCACAGCATAGCCGAAGAAGGAATTCTCGATGTCACCGACCACGACGCCAATGATACCGGACCTTCCTGTCGTCATGCTCCGGGCGAGTTCATTGGGGCGATAGTCGAGCTGTTTGGCGGCCGCCAATACATCGCCTCTTATCTTCTCGCTGACGACCCCATAATTTCCCAATACGCGCGCCGCCGTAGCCTTCGAGACACCTGCCTCTCGCGCGACATCAGCGACTGTGACCGAGTGGATCCTGGGGTTCGAACTATTCATGTGCTGAACGACTACTAGAGTTGTTGACGGGAGGTCAATGTGAATATATCAATTAGCATTGAGACCGGTCTCACGCAATAAGAGACCGGTCTCAATAAGGAAAAATCTGTTTGAGGATGTCGAAATTCTGAGTTTCCTGACTTTAAAGCTGCGGATCTCGGCAGGCTCAGACAAAGTACAACGTCAGAGGAGAACAACAGATGATAAGCATTGACGGAACCAAAATGTTCGCAACTGCGGCCAGACGGGCCGCAGTTGCATTAAGTTTGATACTGGCCGGCTTTTTCTCCGTCGCGCAGACCCAGGCCGCCGGTGACAATCCCTATGGTCTCATCGATCCGAAGGTGATCAGCGTCGGCACAATGGGCGACGCTAAACCATACACATTCACCACCGCGGAGGGCGAGTTTACCGGTTTCGATATCGAGTTCTTTCTCAATGTCGCCAGCCGCCTCGGCTTTCAGAAGGGCCAGGTAATCTTTACCGGCCAGGAATTTTCAGCCCTGATGCCATCGGTCGCCAACCAGCGATTTGACGTCGCTGTGGCGGCAATTGGAACCACGGAAGCACGTAAGAAGACAGTAGATTTTTCCGACGGCTATCTTGCCGGCTACCTTTCTGTCCTGACCTCGGATAAGGCGATCACGTCCGCCGAAGGCTTGAAAGGCAAGCGCCTTGGCGTCGTGCAGGGGACACTCCAGGAAATCTATGCCGGAAAAAACTTCGCGGGCACCGATCTGGTCAAATTCCCGGATAATAATTCTGCGATCTCAGCCCTGAACAACGGAACTGTTGATGCCCACTTCCTCGACTACGAGGCCGCCAAGCAATACAGTGAACGTTATCCCGAGCTGAAGATCGCCGCGAATATTCCCTCATTTGATGCACCGGCAGGATTTGTCGTGCGCAAGGGCAACGATGCCTTCCGCGAGGCGCTCAACACGGCGTTGCATGCCGCCATGGAGGACGGCACCTGGAAGACGCTCTACGAAAAATGGTTCCCGGGTTCGCCCATGCCGGATCAGTACCTTCCGAAGAAGCAATAGCACCTGGCGGGCTGTAACCCCGCGCGCTTACAGCCTAACCTAACGTTAAGGGGAACAGCATGGACTGGATGGAAAACCTGCGTCGCAGTTTCCTCGATTGGGAGGCTATGGCAGCGGTCCTGCCGACAATGATTACCGTCGGGTTAAAGAACACGTTGATCCTCGCCGCAGCATCGACGGTACTCGGCGTAATCATCGGGATGATTCTTGCGGTCATGGGTATCTCGCAATCGCTCTGGCTGAGGCTGCCGGCCCGTATCTACACGGATATCTTCCGCGGTCTGCCGGCCATTGTGACAATCCTGCTCATTGGCCAGGGTTTTGCTCGCATTGGAAGAGAGTTCTTCGGCCCATCTCCCTATCCGCTCGGCATTCTGGCGCTGAGCCTGATCGCCGGTGCCTATATCGGCGAGATATTCCGCGCGGGAATTCAAAGCGTCGAGCGCGGCCAGATGGAAGCATGCCGCGCCTTGAGCATGAGCTATGGGCAAGGCATGCGCCTCATCGTCGTCCCGCAAGGGGTCCGGCGCGTATTGCCAGCACTTGTCAATCAGTTCATCGGCAATGTGAAAGACTCCAGCCTTGTCTACTTCCTTGGACTGCTGGCGGCGGAGCGTGAGATTTTCCGTGTCGGACAGGATCAAGCGGTTGTCACGGGCAATTTGTCGCCGCTGTTGCTTGCCGGGGTGTTCTATCTGATCATCACTGTTCCGCTCACCCACCTCGTCAACTTTATCGACAACAGTCTAAGGACAGGGAAACACACGTCCGGTGCGCTCACCAGCGGACTTGTCGAAGTCGATGAACTGGACGACGCCGTCAACCACCAGGCACCCGTCGGCGCCGAGCCTGACAGGGCAAGGATCGACCCGGCAAAACCGCGGTTCAAAGGCGGCAGCCTCGCTGTCAGCGAACTCGACATGGCATATGGCGACCTTAACGTTCTCAACAAGGTGAGCCTTGCGGTGAAAGCCGGTTCGGTAACCTGCGTTATCGGTCCGTCGGGCTCTGGCAAGTCGACGCTGCTGCGCTGCCTGAACCGGCTCGTCGAACCGAAGGCCGGAAATATTCTCCTCGACGGAACGACAATCCTGACGATGAAACCTGAAACGCTCCGCCGGCGGGTTGGCATGGTCTTCCAGCATTTCAACCTTTTTCCGGACCATACGGCGTTGGAAAATGTCATGCTCGCACTCGTCAAGATCAAGCGCCTGCCCAAGCGTCAGGCAAAGCGGATCGCTGAAGCCAGCCTCGCCGATGTCGGTCTGGCCTCACGCAAGGATCACCGGCCAGGGCGGCTCTCCGGTGGCCAGCAACAACGCGTGGCTATCGCGCGTGCCCTGGCCATGGAGCCGGAGGTCATCCTGTTTGATGAGGTGACGAGCGCGCTCGATCCGGAATTGGTGAAAGGCGTGCTCGACCTCATGGCGGACCTTGGTCGGCGTGGCATGACGATGGTCGTCGTCACCCACGAGATGGGTTTTGCCCGGAAGGTCGCCGACCAGGTCATCTTCATGGATGAAGGCCGCGTGGTCGAAACGGGCTCACCATCCGAAATCTTCGACGATCCAAAAAGTCCCCGCCTGAAGCAGTTCCTGTCTGAAGTGCTGTAACAAACAGCACTGCGGGAATAGGCATAAACCAACTCATCAATATGAAAGTAACGTCATGAATTTATCCACTCCCGTAGTCTCGAAAGTCGTCGTGGTAGGCGGCGGTATCTTCGGTGCATCTGCTGCTTTGCATCTTGCGCGGCAGGGTGTTCGGACCATTCTCGTCAATGATGGGCCGCTGGCGCGGGACGCATCGGGACGCTCGCTCGCCTGGCTCAACTCCGCGCGTCAGCGTTCTGCTGCTTACCACTATCTGCGCCTTGCCGGGATCGATCGTTATCGCACCCTGGCAGCGACGCATCCGGGAGCCGGCTGGCTGCGTTTCGATGGTGGATTGACGTGGGATGCCGACGATTCCAGGAACGAAATTGCCGACGTTTTAGTCTATGAGCGATCGATAGGCTACGACGCCCACCTGCTGTCTGCCGATGAGATAGCGTCGGTTACGCCCGGCGTAGATGCGCGGTCTGTCCCTGCCCAAGGGGCCATTTTCAACCCGGGTGAAGGATGGGTGGATCTTCCCTCGCTGATTGCCTTTCTGATGAGCGAATTTCAAACACTTGGGGGCGAGGTGATAACAGATGGAGGCCGCGCCAAGCTGTTGACCCTTGGTGGACGGGCCGGAGCGGCCATACTGGAAGATGGCAGAGAGATAGGCGCGGACGCAGTGTTGCTTGCAACCGGGGCTGCGGTTCCATCCATGGCCATGGAGATCGGCAAGACAATTCCCGATGCGACGCCGATTGCGCTTCTCGTGCGTACAGAACCGATTGATCATCCTCTACGCGCAGTTTTGAACACGCCGCGCGTCGCCATCCGGCCGATGCCGTCGGGCGGCTTCGCCCTTGATTCCGCCTGGTCCGAGGAAGAGGTCCTGACGCGCCCGGATGGCACCTATCACGTGGACCAATCAACGATACTGGGACTTCTCGCTGAGGCTTCGAACGTTCTGGCAGGCAATCCAAAACTTGCGGTAGCGAACTACGGTATTGGCCCCAAGCCCATTCCAGGGGATGGCGAGCCCGTATTCGGTCCTGTGAAGGAGGTGGCGGGCTGTTACCTCGCCTTCAGCCATAGTGGTGCAACCCTGGGGTTAATTGCCGGAGAACTTATGGCTGGTGAAATTGCGACGGGGCAGGCAAACCCCCTTCTGGAGCCTTTCAGACCAACGCGGTTCTGACCGTACGTCCAGCGCAACGCAGAGTAATGCAAAGAAGCGAAGGTGTTATAAGGCATCGCGATAAGGAGACATTTCAAAAAGTGAGATTTCCGACGTTCTTTTAAGCGGGAACATCGTTTCACCTTCGAAGCCGAATTCCCATGGCGCCCGGCCTATGCTAACCGGCAAGCCAGGGATACAAGGAGCGAGAGTGGTGGAATGTACTTGCTTTTGAGAAGGGTGAAATGGCTCAGAAACCGGCGACATTGAAGGATGTGGCGGCTTACGCAAACGTCTCGCGTGCAACGGCTGCTCGCGCGCTCAACAGCTATGGTTACGTTGGCGATGAAACAGCTCGAAAAGTTCATGAAGCTGCGGAAAAGCTCGGCTACCGGGGCAACCGCCTGGCACAAGCCCTGCGCAATGGTCAGTTGCCGATTATTGGCTGCATTCTCGGTGACATACAGAATCCGTTCTTTGCCCGGATTGCGCACGATATCGAGGTGCTGGCTCGTGGCCATCGATACAATCTCATTATCGGCAGCAGCGAAGAGCAACTGGAACAAGAAGTCTCCCTGCTGGCGAGCCTCCAGTCGCTCAGCATTCGAGGCTTCATCGTCGCGCCGACGTCTGACGAGAACAACTTCCATCTAGAGCGCCTGATAGAGGAAAACGTGCCGTTGGTCCTCATCGACCGTGTCGTGAAGGGTATCGAATGCGACAGTGTTGTGGTCGACAACGAGGGCGGTGCACGCAAGGCCATAGAATATCTGATCGCGATGGGCCATCGCCGCATCGCCCTTTTGCAGGATGACACGCGCATCTTCACGTCACGCGAGCGCTTGAGCGGTTATCAAAGTGCGCTCACGGCTGGTGGCATTACTCCCGATGACGGGATGATTTCCGTGTCTCAATCAACGGTGGAACACGCGATCGATGCAACAATTCGTTTGTTCAGTCAGAAAACTCCACCCACGGCTCTGTTCACCGTCGACAGCCTGATGACGCAAGGAGCTCTGTTGGCCTTTCGCGCGATGGGCATTTCAATCCCGCACGACGTATCGCTCGTCGGCTTCGATGATTTCAATCTAGCGACGTTTACCGACCCCCAGATTACAGTCGTGGCGCAGCCTGTTTCGGAAATCGGCCTTGCGGCAGCCCGACTCCTGTTTGAAAAGCTTTCGGGAGAAAGCCGTCCCCCGGAGCAAATTCGCTTTGAAACCAAGCTCTTGATTCGAGGCTCAGTGAGCCGCAGACCCGAAGGTTAAGTCGGACCGACCCCACACGAA
Source organism: Phyllobacterium sp. 1468 (assembly GCF_031455525.1). Taxonomy (NCBI): domain Bacteria; kingdom Pseudomonadati; phylum Pseudomonadota; class Alphaproteobacteria; order Hyphomicrobiales; family Phyllobacteriaceae; genus Phyllobacterium; species Phyllobacterium sp. 1468. The sequence goes on from NZ_JAVDSX010000010.1 coordinate 98,338, forward strand.
AATATCAAAAAACCTACTTGTCAGCAGCGAAATCTTATGCATTTAATGCATGTGAGATCGATCTCACATTGTCTTAACGAACATTCGCACAAGGCAGGATCGCGCTCTTGAGGGGCGGATCTTGAAATGCGCAAACGGGAAGGTTTTAATGCTCAACTTCGATAAAGATCGCTTTGTGAACATACAACGTGGCGCAGTTGCCATTGCGGAAGACGTGCGCGTTTTGATGCGCAAGTTGCTTGATGATGGCCTGGAACGCGTTTTCTTCATGGGCACTGGCGGTGTACAATTTCTGACCCAGCCTGCAATTGAGCTTGCACGCGCTTCGACGGTTTTCCCGGTATCTGCAGCGTTTCCTGCGCAGGTTATTCTGGAAGCCCCGGCCGGTCTGGACGAACGGGCGCTGGTCATTCTCCCGTCTCTATCCGGAACCACCAAGGAAAGTGTGCAGCTCTTGTCCTTCTTGAAGGAAAGAGGCGTTAAGACACTATCGCTTACCGGGCACAAGAACACCCCGTTGGGACTCGACGCTGATTATAACTTCACCAACTTTGCGGAAGACGACACCTCATCGGAGTCATTTTACCTGCAAACACTGCTGATCGTTCTTTCGCTGCTGGCCGAACGCGGCGAGCATGCCGACTTCGACAAGACCGTGGCGGAACTGAAGCAGCTTCCGGAATTGCTGGTCTCCGTCAAAGAGAACTACGAGGCGCGCGCTGCAACGCTGGCCCAGGAAATCAAGGACGAGAATTACCACATCTTCACGGGTGCAGGTTCAGTCTGGCCGCAAGCACATTATTACGGGATGTGCATTCTTGAGGAGATGCAATGGATCCGTACGCGTCCCGTGCATGCGTCCGATTTCTTCCACGGTACACTCGAACTGGTTGAGCCCGGCGTCAGCCTGTTCATCTTCAAAGGCGAAGACGCCTGCCGTCCGTTGGCCGACCGCGTTGAAAATTTTGCGAAACGCTACACGGACAAGGTACGCGTTCTGGATGCTGCCTCTGCGCAACTTCCAGGCGTTTCCGACAAAACGCGCAAGCTGATATCTCCCCTTATCCTCGCAACCATGCTGGAGCGCCTGAGCGCGCATCTGGAGGTCTTGCGTGACCATCCACTCACTACGCGCCGCTACTACAAGCGCGTCGAATACTGAGCTTGTCCCGATCCGATCATATTGGATCGGGACAAAATTCATTCACAGAAACGAAAGATCAAAAAAGAGAGGAACTGCGAAATGAAGAGCAACACGTTTTTGAGGACCACAAGTCTCGCGTCGTACGTAGCAGTCGGATTGATTGTCGGTGGCGCTAACGCTGCATGGGCAAAGGATCCGGTCGTTGCGGATCCCAATGCGAAAGTTGAATATTCCGGCACCGTAAGCATTCTGACCAAATTCGGCCTGCAGCAGCTCTCTCCGTTTTTTGTCGATGCAGCAAAAGCGTACGAGAAGCTTCATCCGGGCGTGAAAGTCGAGCTCATTCAGGAAAGCGACGACAGCGTGAAGGGCAAGACGAAGGCGCTCGTTGCCTCGAACTCATTGCCTGATATCTATTTTACCTGGACGGGCAGCTGGGGCGAAAACTTCGTCCGTGGCAATCGCGCCGTCGATCTGACCAAGGTGATCGGCCCGGACACCGTATGGGGCAAGGAACTCGCAAATGCCGCAGTTAGCGCGTTCCAGTATAACGGTAAGCTCTATGGTATCCCCCTTTACCTCGATGCCAAGTTCATGGGCTACAGCAGGCCGCTGTTCGAAAAGGCAGGCGTTGCGGAGCCAAAGAGTTTCGAGGAATTGCTCGCTGCCTGCGCCGCCCTGCGCAAGTCTGGGGTAGCGCCGATCTCGTTCGGCAACAAAGAAGGCTGGCCAGCCGTCCATTATGCGGGACAGCTTCTCGCCTATAACGTGCCGCAGGCGACTCTCGAGAAGGATTTCAAGCCAGCCACGGCCGACTATTCGGACCCGGGCTATGTTGTCAGTCTGACGCAGTTCAAGCAGTTGATCGATGAGTGCTCGGATGGAGCGGGGACAAACGGCTCGTCATATGCATCGGCACTACAGCAATTCAGCAATGCGAAGTCTGCAATGTACTATCAGGAAATCATCGAATTCGATCAAAGCACTGCTGATGGCGCATTGAAGAAGGACGATTTCGGCTACTTCAAATTGCCTGCTCCGAAGGATGCCAAGGGCGATGTGAAGTCGATCGAAGGGGCACCGGAAGGCTACATGATCAATGCTGCCTCGAAGAACATTCCGCTCGCCGTCGATTTCATGAAATTTGTCACATCGGCCGAAAACGGCAAAATCCTCTCGGCTCCGCCGTATGGTCAGCCAAGTGCGACGGTCGGTGGCTATTCTGCGGACACGATGAACCCGGCGGTCGTGGGCGGCCTGAAGATCATCGCTGAGTCTTCGTACCTGATGCCATGGCTGGATACAGCCAATCCGCCGCGCGTGGCAGCTGCATGGCTTTCAGGTCTGCAGGCACTCATTGGCGGCTCGCAGACTCCTGAGCAGGTCTTGGAACAAGTGAAGAAAGCTGCGGCCTCTTCGAAGTAAGAAAGCTGTCAGGCGATGACTGTCATGAAGCATGACTATAAGGGTGAAGCCGCCAAGGCGGGCTTCACCCTGCGAAGAAAAGCTGAGGCGGATCACGCCGGCATGCTAGCGACGTTGCTTTCGTTGCGTTGGGTCCTCATAGCCTTCGTTCTCATCCTGTGGTTCGTCTACTATCCCATCATCGACAATTTCGTCGTAAGCACCAAGAACCAGGATATTTTCACCGGCGAGACGGCATTCATCGGCCTGGACAACTACCGGCGCCTGCAAGGTGACCCAATCGTCTGGACGGCAATCCTCAACAACACGCTTTATGCCGTCATCTCCATTATCTTTCAGGTGTTCGGAGCATTCGTACTGGCCGCAATAATCGAGGGCCTCGGCAATGAAAAATGGCGCAGGTTCTGGCGCGCCGTCTACTTCATACCCTCCGCCATTTCGATCACTGTCACTGGCCTGTTGTTCTATTTCATCTATCAGCCGGACATCGGTCTGCTCGACTCGGCTCTTACGCAAATTGGATTGGAAAACTGGTCACGTGCGTGGCTGGGTGAAGAGCAAACGGCAATCTATGCCATCATCGCCATGAGCCAATGGCAGGGTTTCGGCTATTCGACGCTGCTGTTCGGCATTGCCATACAGAAGATACCGCGCGAGCTATACGATGCAGCGATCATGGACGGGGCGGGCACCTGGCGCCGGCTGTGGAGCATCACGATGCCGCTCACCCGAGAGATGACGGCACTGATGGTGATCGTCACGATTACCGGCGCATTCCAGGTCTTTAACGAAGTCATGGTCATGACGGCTGGCGGCCCAAACAATAGCAGCCAGGTACTGGGAACCTGGCTGTATCAACAAGGTTTCATCGAAAATGATTTCGGTTATGGCGCGGCCGTGGCATCCGTCATTTTCGTCATAACCTTGCTGACCGGCTTCGGACAGCTTTGGTACACGAAGAGGCGGAGGGTTCACCTATGAGCGGCGACCTCAGATCCCTCGAGACGGAGCGCACCGATTTTGTTCAGGTGCTGGCGAAAGCATGCCTCGTCACCTTTCTTGTCAGCCTCGGCGTCGTGGTCATTTATCCTCTGATCTGGATGGCGCTGAACGGCTTCAAGAGCAACTCGGAGATATTCGGCAATCCCTTCGCGCTTCCGACGAACTTCACGCTTGGCAACTACATATCCGCGTGGAACCAGGGCATACGCAATTACGTTGCAACGAGCATAATCGTCACGCTTGGGTCGGCGGTCTGCACGGTGCTGATCAGCGCCTGGACTGCCTATGGCCTGACGCGATCCAAACTTCCGGGAAAGCCTTATTTCGTCGGCATTGTGCTTGGTGGTCTCATGCTCAGCCCCACGGTCGCTGTCATTCCGCTTGTGCGCATGATGCAGGAATTGGGCCTCTATAATACCTATTGGGCACTGATCATCCTTTATACAGCCTTCCGCATACCGTTCACAACCTTCCTCATCCGCGCCTATATGCTTGGACTCCCGCGTGATCTCGACGAGGCTGCCGTCATGGATGGCGCGAGCGAAGGCCAGATCTTCTGGCGAGTGATCTTGCCGCTGTGCAAGCCGATACTGGTGTCCTGTGTCATCCTGCACGTTCTGTTTGCATGGAACGAATATCTTTTCGCGATGATATTTACGAGCGGTGCGGACCTTCAGACACTTCCTGTCGGCCTGACATCGATCATGTCGAAACACGGAACCAATTACGCCGTGGTTTTTGCGGCCATGACATTGTCAGCACTTCCCATCGTCATCGTATTTTTTGCCGCGCAACGCTTCTTCATTCGAGGCCTCGCCGAAGGCATCGGGAAATAATGGAGCAGCCCGGAATGTTGAGACATGAACAGCTTGTCGGTGCGAATTTCTCTTTTCAACACCATCCGTTTCGCTGGACCGCCGAACAGCTTCACCAGATGGGCTTCAAGCGGATGGAACTTTGGGGAATTGCACCTCATCTCGATCTCTTCCACGACAGCCGATCGCGCCTCGGGGAGGTAAAGTCCATCCTCGAAGACAATCAGTTGACGGTTCACTGCTTCACGCCGGAGCAGGTGCTCTATCCCATCAACATTGCCTCCGGCGACAAGGCTTATCGCGAGAAAAGCGTGGAGCGCATCCTCCTCGCAGCCGACATCTGTGCGGAACTGCAGGCAAGGTATCTGTTTCTCACGCCTGGTCGGGGCTTTGAATGCGAGAGCCGTGAGGATGCATGGGCCAATTCGATCGAGTCGGTCAGGAAGATCGCATCTCACGCCAAGCGCCTTGGAATAGCTTGTCTTCTCGAGCCTTTGCAGCGCACCGAAAGTAATATCGTCAACAACGCCGATGAGCTGTCAGCCTTCTGGCATGAGATCGACGCCGACAATGTTGACGTGGTCCTTGATCTCGTTGCGATGGCAACGGTGAAGGACGATGTCGCCGGTTATGTCGACAGGTTCGGCAAGCGCCTTTCTCATGTGCACATTGTCGACGGAACGCCGGCAGGTCACCTTGTCTGGGGTGACGGCAACCTGCCCCTGCACGACTATCTGGCCGAACTTGATGCGAGTTCCTTTGCGGGGACACTGACATTCGAGCCCTTCGGGAATGGCTCATATGCGCTTGATCCCGTTTCAGCCTGGCAACGCTCATTGAAAGCAATTGTCCCTCTTCTCGATCATGCGGACCAATAATGAACGCCCATCCCACTCTGATCGCCGTCGGCGACAATTGTCTTGATGCTTATCTGACCAAAGGCTTTGTCACGGTTGGAGGAAATGCCCTCAATGTCGCGGTGCAGTGGAAGCGGCGGGGGTACAATGCCCGCTATTTTGGTGCCTTGGGGCGTGATGAGGAAGCGGAGATCATGCTTGCGGCAATCGAGCAGGCAGGCCTCGAGCGAACCGACGTGGAGATAGCTGCCGGCAGTTCAGCGGTGACATTGCTGAGGGATGACGCGGGCGAGCGGCGTTTCCTGCTCGAGTCGCTCGGTGTCGGCGCCAATTTCTTTCCAAAGTGCGAATACTACGATGAACTGCTCAAAGCCGATTGGGTTCATCTCGGTACGAATGCGAACGAAAGTCTGGTGCGCAAGCTCGTGACGGACGGCGTTAAATTCAGCGTCGACCTCTCGACACGCCACCTGGACTTGCCACTGGACAACGTCCCACTCGTTTTTGCGTCGGGTCCTGACGATCCTGGCGAACCGGTCAAACCGCTGATCGAAAGGTTCAAGCAAGCAGGTGCTCAGCAGGTGGTGATTACCTGTGGCAAGCGCGGCTCGTTCTATGACAATGGCAGCGAGCTTTTCTCTGCCAGCTCGGTGCCGGTATCGGTCGTCGACACATGCGGTGCGGGTGACAGCTTTATCGCGACATTTCTCGCCTCGCGTTTTGTTGAAGGACAAGCCGAGGCTGCCTCGCTGCGTCTTTCAGCCATCCGGGCCTCGGAGACCTGCACGCATCTTGGCGGGTTCCCGCAAGAAATCATGCCGATTCCGCAATGGCTTCTCGAGAAATACGACGGCGTAGTCCGCACGGCGCAAAGGGATTGAGCATGAGTAGCATCAAAATGAGACTGCCGGTTGTCGCGGCAAAAGAAGATCGCTCTTTCTGGCTGCAGAGTATAGATGCCGATGCCATTACCGTGCCTCTCCAGGACACCCAGGACTGCGACGTGGCAATCGTCGGTGGAGGTTACACAGGGCTCTGGACGGCACTGCGCATAAAGGAGCAAGCGCCGGAAACGCGCATTACGATTCTTGAAGCCGACTTTTGCGGTTCGGGTGCGTCCGGCCGAAACGGAGGGCAAGTCCATAGCTGGTTTGCAGAGATCGACCTGCTGCGGGATCTGGTAGGTGATGACGATGCACTCATGTTATGTCGCGCCACGGCCGACGCGATCGAGGAACTAAAGTCGCTGCAGGATACCGGCATTGTTGATATGGATCTGCGGCTCGATGGCTGGTTGTGGACCGCAAGCTCGACAGCTCAGGAGGGAGCGTGGTCGAAATCCTACGATCTTTGCCGGACATTGGGGGAGGGGCACTTTCGGAAGCTTGATAGAGCGGACATTCTGCAGCGCACAGGCTCATCAGTTTCCTATACCGGTATCATCGAGGATCGAGCGGGTACGGTCCAGCCCGCCAAGCTTGCGGTAGGTCTGCGTCAACTCGCTCTTTCAAAAGGCGTCGTGATCCACGAACACACCCCTGTTCTTGAAATCACCCCGGGCCAGACGGCCAGTTTGCGGACAGCCGAAGGCACATTGTCTGCCACCAAGGTCGTTCTCGCCGCCAATGCGTGGCTGTCGGCCATACCCGAATTGCACCCCTATATCTATGTGGTCAGCAGCCAGGTCATCGCTACGGCACCCGCCGCCGACATACTGGACGAGATCGGCTGGGTCGACGGCGCTTCAATTTGCGATGCACAGCAGCATGTGCTGTACCATCAGCGCACGCCGTCAGGTCAGGTCATATTCGGTCGGGGAACAGGCGGCATCTCCTTTCGGGATCGCATAGATACAAGCTTCAACCGCAGTAGAGACAATGGTCTCGACAATATTCGCGAGCTGCATCGGGTATATCCTCAGCTCAAGAATATCCCGATCCAGTACGATTGGAGTGGGCCGATCGACTGCACGGCTGAGCATCTTCCGGTTTTCGGTCATCTGAGAAACGAGCCGAATATTTTCTACGCTGTAGGGTTCAACGGTACGGGAATCGCCCAGGCGCCTGTCGCCGGACGCATCATGGCGAGCCTTGTGCTGGGAAAGGATGACAAGTGGAGCAGCTGCGGACTTGTCGGAATCGAGCGCCGCACGAAGCTGCCCCCGGAGCCCTTGCGCTATGTGGGCGCAAAAATTGTCCGACGGGCAATTCGGCGCAAGAACGATGCTGAAATCATAAACCGAAAGCCGGACTTTATAACGCGGTTCCTGGCCAGCCTGGCTCCTTGAACGTCGCACGGTTGAAAGCAATTATTGGAACGGAACCATGGCCGACTTATCACTGAGAAGCATACGTAAGTCCTACGCAAACCTCGAGGTTCTCCACGGGATAGACCTGGACATACGATCGGGTGAGTTCGTCGTCTTGGTCGGCCCGTCGGGCTGCGGGAAATCCACCCTGCTCCGCTCTATTGCGGGTTTGGAAACCATCACGTCGGGCGATCTGATCATTGACGGCGAGCGTATCAACAATGTGGCGCCGTCCAAACGTGGCATCTCCATGGTGTTCCAGTCATATGCTCTCTATCCCCACATGACAGTTTTTGAGAACATGGCTTTTGGACTGCGTATAGCCGGCCTGTCGAAAACTGAAATCGACAAGCGGGTACGCAATGCGGCGGCAATTCTACAATTGGATAACTATTTGCAGAGGCTGCCAAAGGCGCTCTCCGGTGGGCAGAGGCAGCGGGTTGCCATCGGCCGCGCGATAGTGCGTGACCCTCGGGTCTTTCTGTTCGATGAACCATTGTCGAACCTTGATGCTGCGTTACGCGTAGCCACGCGAATCGAGATCGCGAAGCTGAAGCAAAGCATGCCGAAAGTGACTATGATCTATGTAACCCATGATCAGGTCGAAGCCATGACATTGGCAGATCGTATCGTTGTGTTCAAAGACGGCCATATCGAGCAGGTCGGAACGCCTCTCGACCTATACAAGAATCCAGCCAACCTGTTTGTCGCCCAATTCATAGGCTCCCCCGCAATGAATATATTGGACGGAATGGCCGAAAAGGATTCAACTGGCTCGGTAAGGTTCCTATCAAATTGTGGCGTTACTCTTGACGTTGGTTTGCGGCCCGATGGCATTTCAACTGGGGATAGAATCAGCATTGGCATTCGCCCTGAGAATACGCAGATTGCAGAGGCAAAGGCGAATGGCGGAGCGCTTACAGGCATCATCGATTTTGTGGAACACCTCGGCGAAGTACAAATTCTCTATGTCGATATGCAGGGCTCGGACCGAAAGTATTTGATCAAGGTTGATGGTACGGGCTCCTACGCAAGGATGAACACGATCCACTTTACCGCCCGCGCGCAAGACATCCACGTCTTTGACGCCAATGGCTCTGGCATCGCAACACCCGTAGTGCCGGCAAGTGACGCGACCTTGGGCTAGCGCTGCGATGTCTGCTTAAGTGCAAGTGGACTATTAGTCAAAATCGATGTTCGCGTTCTGTACTTTTAAAGTTGCATAATCGGGAACCGCGCTTCAGAAAACTGCATTGAGTGGGTCTGCGGTTCGGTTCCGCTCGAGGCGAACGGATCGTTCAGGATTTCGGGCGCGGATCACCCGCACGCGAAAGCTCACGAGCTAGCTCTAGAAAAGCTCTCACGCCGGCCGATAGATTTCGCCGTCCGGGATAGTACAGGCAAAGCCCAGGATAAGACGGCGTCCAGTCCGCCAACACGCGAATGACCTGTCCCACATCGATCTCTGGAAGAATGTCTTGCTCAAAGAGGTAGCCCAAGCCGGCGCCATCAAGCACCGCAGTTCGCGTGAGGCTTGCCTCATCTAGCGTGATCTGCCCCCGAACATCTATCTGAACTTGCTCGCCGCCCTTCTCAAACCGCCAGCGAAACAGGGAGCCATCAGGCAGACGAACGCGAATGCAACTGTGAGTAAGGAGATCCGGGGGGGCCATCGGTATCCCGTGCTTTTCGATGTATTCGGGGGATCCTACCACGGCATGTCGTTGAGGGCTGCCGAGCGAAACGGCAATCATGTCGCTAGGAACAAGGCCTTCCACTCTAACGCCCAGATCGAATCCGTCCCTGACGATATCCACCATCTTCCCTTCGGTGACGATATCAACATTCATGTCGGGATAGCGGCGCAGGAACTCAAGCACGAGCGGTTTGATGATCGAGCGCGCCGCAAACGGCGCGGCGTTGATCCGTATCGTGCCGGAAGGCGTCTCACGTTGCTCGCGCACCGACCCCAGTGCTGCATGTAGATCCTGAAGCGATGGAGCGACCTGCTGCATAAAAAGCCGTCCAGCGTCCGTCAGGGAGACGCTTCGCGTGGTGCGATTGAACAGTCGCACGCCCAGCGCAGCCTCGAGCCTGCCGATCGTGTGGCTCAGTGCCGTGGTCGACAACCCTAGATCAATGGATGCTGCGCGGAATGTCCCGCGCCGTGCGATCGCAATGGCAGCTTCAAGTTCTTTCAGGGTAGCCCGATCCATTGTCCCGTTCCATTCATCACTTCATACCGCTTCGTCCCCCTTATTCCTGCAATTGTCCAGTGCTAAATGTCATTCCGAGCAAAGGAGATCGATCATGACACTAGCACTACCCAAGCCCATAGCGGACTATGTCGAAGCTAATGCACAACTCAATGTGGACGGCATGCTGAAGCCTTTCGCGGACGATACTGTCGTCCTGGATAACGGTGGCCGTCACGAAGGCCATGCCGAGCTGCGGACCTTGTTCGAAGAAGCAGTGATTCCCGTCAAGGCGATCTTTACGCCGGATGTCGTTCGTTACGAGGATGATCAGGTCGTGGTCGAGGGCCTTGCCCACGGCGACTTCAAAGGCAGCCCGATCCGCTTCACCTACCGGTTCACGCTCGAGAACGACACCATCAAAGCATTGGAGATCACAGCATGAACATCAAAGCTGATCCGACCGAGTTTGCAGGAAAGCGCGTGCTTGTCAGCGGCGGCACCAAGGGTGCTGGTCGCGCCACTACCGACCGTTTCCTGGCCGGCGGCGCCCGAGTCATCACCGCCGCTCGGGGAGCACCGGAACCAATTGACGGAGTCGAATTCATACAAGCAGACTTGACGACGGCCGAGGGCGGGGAAACCCTTGCCAGAGCCGCGCTCGAGCGCTTGGGCGGAATCGATATTCTGGCTCACGTTATTGGCGGATCGTCGACACCGGGCGGCGGTTTCGTTGCCCTGACAGACGACCACTGGCTGGCAGAGCTGAACCTGAACCTCTTGGCCACAGTCCGCCTTGATCGTCTGGTGATCCCGCAGATGATCGAACGCGGTAACGGCGCGGTGGTGCACGTCACTTCCATTCAGTCCGTCCTCCCCCTGCCAGAGGCGACCACCGCCTACGCTTCCGCCAAAGCCGCGCTCAAGACCTACAGCAAGTCCATCTCCAAGGAGCTTGGGCCGAAAGGCGTGCGGGTCAATGTCGTTTCCCCCGGCTGGATCATGACAGAGTCATCCCACGACTTTCTAAAACGTCTGCAGGCCGCCAATGGCGGTACGATCGAGGACGCGCGGCAAGTGGTTCTTGACAGCCTCGGCGGTATCCCGATTGGGCGTCCAGCGGACCCCCATGAGGTCGCCGACCTCATCGCCTACCTGGCCTCGGATCGCGCTGCCGCGATTCACGGCGCCGAGTTCGTCATCGACGGAGGCACTGTTCCGACAGTGTGATATCACGCCACCATTTTGATCAGGCGGGTGCGTTCCACCCGCCGATCTGGGAATAAATCGCATTGCGAAGATGGCGGACGTCGCGGTTCAGGGTGGCTAATTCCTGCGGCGTCTGGGTCGAGGCTGCAAGCAAGGCATCGCTGAGACAGCCTGCCTTGTGCTGCAAGGCACGTCCTTTGTCAGTCAACCCGATAACCACCTGCCGCTCGTTGCTCAGGTTTCTGGTCCTGCGCAGCAAGCCAGATGTCTCGAGCCGCTTCAGCAACGGCGTCAGCGTGCTGGATTCCAAGGCAAGAGCATTGGCAACGGCGCCCACCGTTTGCCCGTCGCTACTCCACAACACGTTGAGCACGAGATACTGCGGGTAGGTCAGTCCCAACTCGTCGAGAAGAGGCTTATAAGCGCGCTGGATCGCAATGCCGGCCGTATAGATTGCGTAGCACAATTGGTCGTGCAAAGGCGGTGGATCGTTAGGAGGTTGGGTCATTCTGAGCTCCTGTTGACTCCATATAACGAAACCAGAAAGAAAAATAAATATCGCGATAAGAATTATCTTGACGTCCAACATGGACTTCTGGCAGCTTACAGGTATCGCGATAACAATTATCGTCGCCAACAAGGAGAAAGTTATGACACGCAAGACCACGACCACCGTTGCCGCCATTGCAGTTGCTGCAGCACTGTCTGCCGCATTACCGACGAGCGCCGCTGATATCATTCCCCAGAACCAGTCGGTCAGAAACGTCGTACTCGTTCATGGCGCTTTCGCAGACGGCTCAGGCTGGAAGGGTGTTTACGACATTCTCACGAAGCGCGGCTATCGCGTCACCATTGTCCAAAATCCTCTCACCTCTCTTGCCGACGACGTTGGTGCCACCAAGCGTGCGCTGGAGCGGCAGGACGGCCCGGTCATTCTGGTCGGGCATTCCTGGGGCGGCACAATCATCACGGAAGCCGGCGTCGACGCGAAGGTCGCAGGGCTTGTTTATGTCTCCGCTCTCTCCCCCGATGCAGGCGAGACGACGGCTCAGCAATACCAGGGATTTGCACCCGCATCCGAATTCGTCATCGAGACCACGAAGGATGGTTTTGGTTATCTCAACCCGGAAAAGTTCAAGGCTGGTTTCGCTCACGATGTAAGTGATGCCGATGTTGCGTTCATGAGGGACGCGCAGGTGCCGATCAACATGTCGGCCTTCGGCACGAAACTTGAAAACGCTGCCTGGCGCACCAAGCCGAGCTGGGCAGTCATCGCTACGGAAGACAAGGCATTCGATCAGGCAATGCTGATCCACATGGCAGAGCGCATCAAGGCGAAGGTCACCAAAGTATCGGCAAGCCATGCCCTGTTCATGACGCAGCCGAAGGTCGTCGCAGACACGATCGATGAGGCCGCGAAGGCCGTATCGGCGAAGAAGTAGTGGCAGACCCAGCGCGGTCATCGGGACAATCCCCACTGTCCCGATGACGGAACCGCTCCGTCGATCCAGGTGGAGTAGGAGAGAAGCGACCCATAAAGCACCGACTAATCGCTGCATCAGATCAGCCGCGCGCCTTCGTTTCAAGACCCTGCGGCACTCCCTTAGTTTTCGTTAAATCCATTCATGGAGGTAATTACTTGATCCCGGATACTCGTGACCAAACCGCACCAGAAAGTTCACTCAACCCGCGAGGTGAAATTGGTGATGTTTTTGACTTCATCGTCTGCGGCTCTGGCTCCAGCGGCTCAGTTGTTGCTGCGCGACTGGCGGAAGATGGCAATGCAAGCGTCCTCCTGCTTGAGGCCGGGGGCGACGATGCGGCCGAAACTGTTTCAAACCCTGCGCAGTGGCCACTTAATCTTGGCACTAGCCGGGATTGGGGATTTGTCGGCGAACCGGCGTCCGGCCTGAATGGGCGATGTCTTCCTCTCAGCATGGGCAAGGGGCTTGGCGGTGGTTCGAGCATCAACGTCTTGGTATGGGCCAGAGGGCACAAGGGCGATTGGGATCACTTTGCCGCTGAGGCCGGTGACGATGCGTGGGGGTACCAGTCTATCCTCGGCTACTATCGCCGTATCGAAAATTGGCAGGGAGCACCGGACCCTGTACGCCGAGGAGTCGGAGGGCCGGCCTACGTTGCGCAGCCACAGGCTCCCCAGCCAGTTGCAGAGGCTATGTTGCGTGCGGCAACCACGATCGGCATTCCTGTCTATGACAGCCCAAACGGTGCAATGATGGAGGGTCCGGGCGGCGCCTCGCTTGCTGAGCTGCGGATTCAAGATGGAAAGCGTGAATCCGTGTTCGGATCCTACGTCCGTCCGCTCCTGTCGCAGCCAAACCTGACAGTGCTAACAGATGCATTGGTCACACGCCTCGTCTTCAATGGCAAGCGCGCGACGGGGGTCGAGGTCCTTGTCGATGGCCAGATGCGCCAGTTCACGGCGCGTTGCGAAACGGTATTATCGCTTGGCGCAATCAACACGCCAAAAGTGTTGATGCAGTCGGGTGTCGGCCCGGAAGATGAGCTGAAAGCCCATGGCATTCCTGTGGTTCAACACCTCCCTGGCGTTGGTGGTAATCACCAGGATCATATCGCCTTCGGCTGCACATGGGCATATCGAAAACCGGAAGCCGTAGGCGGGACCGGCTGCGAAGCAAAACTCTACTGGAAGAGCGACGCACGGCTTCCCCAACCGGATATTCTTCAGTGCCAATTGGAGTTTGCGGTACCTTCGCCAATAGAAACAGGTCTTCAAACGCCGGAGCACGGCTGGACCATGTTCAACGGTCTCGCCCAGCCAAAAAGCCGCGGCCGGTTGCGGCTCTCTGGACCTGACGTAAACGATGCCATGCTGATCGAACCGAATCCTCTCAGTGAACCGGAAGACATGGCTGCGGCCTTGGCCGCGGTGGAATTATGTCGCGAGCTCGGAAATAGCAATGCCTTCACGCCCTTGGTAACAGGCGAGACAGCTCCGAGCGCACGCGATAGGTCAGGGATGATCGATTTTATCAGGCGGTCTGCGGTCACCTATTGGCATCAGACGAGCACAGCCAAGATGGGACGCGACAGCATGTCGGTGGTCGATAATGAACTCAAGGTCTACGGTATAGATGGCCTTCGCATAGCCGACTCGTCGATTATGCCGCGGATCACCACAGGCAATACGATGGCGCCTTGCGTTGTTATCGGAGAGCGGGCGGCCGATCTGATTCGGACGTCTCACAGCCATATGGTTTGAGCAGGCCTTTTCTGTCTAAGAGGAATTTTCAAAAAGTCCGGCGGCGCTTGCATAGGCGCCGCCGTTGTTTAGCGGCCAGCGTCCCATAGGATGCCCAAACCTATATGCATGACAAAGGACATTGTCATGGATATTCAGCGCACTGAGCTATTTCCGAAATCCGCAGGGTGCGGGTTCGTATCCGGTTAAGGCCCGAGATCGCGACCGTGCAAGAATGATCTTGGCAGTTGCGCTGCTTTCATGTCGTGCATTGTCTTTGCTAGATCTCTCGACGGAGGCAATCCGAATAGTCGCGCATATTCCCGCCTGAACTGGTTCGGGCTTTCGTATCCCACGCCGTACGCGATCGAAGTCGCGGAACCCTGACCGTGCAGAAGGCGGACGCGTTTCTGATACTGCAGAGGGCTGAGTGCCGTGACCGCGATGCGTTTTCTCCCGCATGCTGGACGATGACTGTGGAGAACATGCAACCTCCCGGCTTGTCCGGTTGAACGTCACCGTCAGCTATATCGTAGAGGAAGAGGCTCAGGGCTTCGTGAGCCGGGAGGTTGGATCGCAGGCTTTCCAAGCGGCGGCTGTTCTCACGGGCAGTGCTGAAGTCAAGCGCCTGACGGAAGAAAGCATGGGAAAGCTGCATTCTGGCACTACCCTCAAGGACCTGACTTTCCTCCCCATTCACCGGGACCCGTAATTACCCTTAGGAATGGGTAGTTGCGGGTGAGATCAACTTTAGCCAGCCTTGGCCAGCGCAACCGCGTCAGGTCCGGCAGGGAAGCGGAGCTGGCCACTCGTATCATGCACCGCCGCCCAGATTGCCTCTGCAACATCCGTTTCTTTCGTTGTCAGCGTAGGCTTTGCAAAAGCCTCGAAAATTGGCCTTGCGAAATCGGCATAGGCAGCAGGGATCAGGTCTTCGATCCGAACCGAGGTGTTTTGCGCGAAGCGTGTCGTCGGCGCGTAGCCAGGTTCAACGAGCTTTGCACGGACATTAAAGAAAGCAAGTTCATGCGCCAGCGAGCCGGTGAAGCCCTCTATGGCCTGCTTGCTTGCCATGTAGGCCGCCGCCAGGGGCATTGATGCCAACGTGACGCTGGACGTCACATTGATAATGGTGCCAGAACGACGCTCACGCATTTGCGGAATGACCGCCTGAACCATGGCCATTACGCCCAATGTGTTCGTCTCGAACACTTTGCGGACATGTGACATCGGGGTTGCTTCAAATGCCCCGACGACGCCCACGCCCGCATTGTTGACGAGAACGTCGATGGGGCCGGCGGCCTGGATAGCGGCGGCGATGCTCTCATCGCTGGTGACGTCCAGCGGCAGTATCCGCAGCCTCTCCGAGCGCGGCAGAACGTCCGGGTCTGGTGTGCGCATGGTGGCGATGACGTTCCAGCCATTGGCGAGGAAGTAGCGTGCTGTCTCAAGGCCATAACCAGAGGACGTGCCGGTAATCAGGATCGTGTTCATAAGGATCTCCATCCGTTTGCAATGGCCCTTGATAAGCAACATGCATAAGACAGCATATAATCATACGTCCTGCATTATTGCTCAACCGTCCAAAGTCGCTGGCTGGACACTCGCATTTCGGGCAAACTTCCCAGGAGAGCATCCAAGACGCTTTCGAAACGCGGTACTGAACGCGCTGGCGGATTCGTAGCCGATTTCGTCAGCGATCCCGTCGAGTGTCTTCGTGCCGCGCATCAAGGCGTCTTTTGCCAGCGCCATTCGCCATCGCGCGAGATATTCTATCGGACCGCAGCCAAGCACTTCACCAAAGCGAGCGGCAAAAGCCGAGCGGGAAAGGCCAGCGACTTTTCGCCAGGTCAGCGACCGTCCAATGAGATCGAACGTCCGAGTGCATCGCCCGAAGAACGCGAGCCAAGACCGGATCGAGCATGCCATTGAGGAGCCCGGCCCGCGCTTCGTCGTCGGCGAAGCCGCGCCAGCGAATCGCTTCGATGAGAAGCACTTCGAGCAAACGCTGCAAAACCATTTCTTTACCTGGTTCATCGCTGTCGCATTCCTCCACGATTTGTTGGATAACGCGGCTGAGTTTTCCTGCGCGGCCTTCCGACGCCGGAATGTGGATGATACCCGGCAGAAGAGACAGAAGCAGCGGTGCATTGACCTGTTCGATGCGGAAGGTGCCGCCCAGCGACACAAAGTCTGCATCGCCATCCAGATCGCCGTGACGAATAGCTGCCTCCATCGGATCACGTAATTCGCCGGACATCCCCGGATGACTCTCAACGTAAAGGCAGGGGTCGACGGCAAGAGGACAAAGTCAGCTTTTTGAAGCTTGAGGGGGTCGCGGCCATCGAATGTAAGCCAGCACTCGCCTTTCAAAACGATCGTGAATCCAGGAGCATCGTGCGCCGCATAACGCACAGCCCATCGTCCCCGACCGGCGATGGGTTTGGAGATAGCGGTGCTCGGTCGAAGCAGTGCGATGATATCGCTGAAGGGATCCACTCTGGACGCTCCATAACAAATTGACTGGCAGCGGTATAAATTGTCCACGTTTTGTTGTCCATGAAGGGACTTAGGACCGACTACGCAAACTAAGGTGGCTAACCATTAACACGACAAAAGACATCGGCGTTCATTGGCGATCGTCTGCCGTTTCACCGCAGTCTCGCACCCGACGCGCGACGGCTAAAAAACTGTTTGAGAGCTGATGACAGCGGTCTCGCTCAGATTCTTATTCGACCTGCGAGAGGAACTCGATGAGCGCCACGAGGACTGGCGCCACATGACGGTTTCTGAGAAAGTTTAGTGCCATCCCCAAAGCTTGGGCACAGTCTTCGAAAACCGCAATGAGCTGACCAGCCGCGAGGTAGTCCAGGATCGTCGCCTCGGTGATATAAGCAAGCCCGGCTCCGTCAAGCGTTGCGGCGATCAACAGGACCGGGTCGTTAGAAGACAGTGGTCCCTCGAGCGAGGGTCTCATAGCCTTCTCGCCTGAAACGAAAATCGCAGGCAACAGCGCAGTAGCTTCGCCCCAAACCGGTCTTCTAGCGTACGCAACATTTGGCTCACCGCGGACGGCGATATCGCCAGGTTATCTGCGGTGCGGCGCAAACTGCGCGCCTATGCACGGAGGAAGCGCGGTTCCTCACCGGTCAGACGATCCTCAGCGATGGAGGCTTTGCCATTCCAGGGCTGCATTCACGAATTACGCTAATTCACGCGCCAGAAAAGAACCTTGTCGTCATCTAGCCGTTCACCAGTTTCGACCGTACCTTTAATCGACAGCGGAAACGCATCATGACCGTTTATAAGTTCGCTTCAACAGACGCCACATTCGAACGTTCTCCAGGGCAGACTGGCGATATCTTCGCTGGCAACGTCCTCGACCAGCGACACGGCGGCCCCGTGACGATTGGCTTTGGGCGTTATGGACCGAACCAGATCCTCGACGCGACAATCGAAGTGCACGACACGATGGTGATCGTCGAGGGGCGCATTTCGGTTACATGCAGCGGTCAAACAGTGGACGCAGGGCCGGGTGAAGTTATCGCTATGCAGAAGGGCGACCAGGTGAGGATCCGATCCCATGAAGAAGGGGCGTCGACGGCATACGTGACGTATCCGCATTGGCAGGAGCCATGACGCTCTCGTCAGTTCAAAGCGTCGGATGGATATCCCCTAAGTTCGCTGGTCGACCCGACATTCCGGCCGACCACGGCTCGTACTTGCGCAATCGAAACATGAATGGGTGCAGATCGGCGAAGCGGTAGAGCGTTGCTAAGGCCCTCCAATGGGCAGAATGCACGATATATTTCGCTATATAGGGCCACTACTTGTGGTGGCTGGATTGAAAAACCGAGCAACCGACCACCTGATGGTGAATGTTGTCGACGTGAAGCGTTTAGCTCGTTGGTATGCGCATTTGTCAGGACGCAGCGGCGGGGACTCCAGACGAATTGTCAAACTGCCATCCGATTTCGCCGGTGATTGCCGCAGCGCTTTGCATCAAGCCGCGAGGCCTGCTGACAGACCGGCAGGCAAGGAAGGTCGATGCCCTGAAGCAGGGATCTGACGCTTTTGCCGAGATGCGACGCTTGGCGATGCGCTTCCAGGGCAACCTCCTTAGCGAAGCGTCGGAATGCTGGACCGCTCGTACTATTGCATTCTGGAGGAATAGTCAGCCGCCGGCCGGTGTGGAAACTTTACCAAGCGTGGGAAGCAATCCTTTGGCTCGAAGAAGGGAATGCCGCTCCACATCAATGCATTCGAGGAGAGCAAGATTCTGATCGATTATGCCGGACCGCTTGTCGTGCTCGGACGCAGCTTCTAGTACATCGAGTAGGCGCAAAAGCGACTCACTGACCTCACGCAACTCACCGACGAGGTCTTCATAAGTAGCAAATTCCGAATTAGTCTCTGAGCGCCGAGCGTCGTACCCCTCCGGCAGTTCGCCTTTAAGGTTGGAGACGGTGCTAGTGCGTATGGCATCCATAATCTGGTCGACCGCAAGCTTCGAACCAGCTACTCGGGTCGGATGGTCGGTGTCGGCAGCTGCATGTGGCAGAAGCGCCAGTTTGCCGGCATGCTTGGGCAGCAGTGACAGATAAGGGACGAGCGGACCGGTGGGCCCATCGACGCCTGCGAAAATATCCGCGTCGATCGCAGCATGGCGGATCTTTCCTGACGAGAGCGCCTCTTCCAAGGCCTTAATGTTCACGAGTTCGCCACGATCGTAGTTGATCAAGACTGCATTGTCGTTCAGCGCCGACATCACGCTCTGATCGACAAGGTCGGCGTTGTCGAACTTGTTCTTGGAACCGTCATAACGACCCAACCCTAAATGCACCGACATCACATCTGCGCCGCTTGCAGCAACGGCCGGGCTCTCGGCATAGCCGTACCCTTTTTGCAAGATGCTCTCTTTATGTTTGGCTCGAGCACAAATCACAACCTGCATGCCGAACGCCTTGGCAAGCCGTGCCACTTCTCGCCCGATATTGCCGTAACCAAGAATGGCAAATCGTTTGCCATCAACCTTTTCCGTCGGGTAATCGATAAGGTTTTTTCCCGTGTCAAAAAGGCCATCGACGACTTTCTGATGGAGGATTTCGACAGGCAGGTCAGGCGCTACCCTTAACAAGGCCTTGAACACCATTTGCGCAGTTGGGCGGGCATTGATGCCTGGCGTGTTCATTAACGGCGCCTTGCCCTGTTCGCCGTTAGGCCCACCCCAACTGGTGGAACCCATGTTGCCCGTGCCGGTGCCGATGCGAACACCCCCTAAAGCGAACCTCGCCTCTGGAGGGATATCCGCGTCACTCATACGCAGGAATTGCTTCAGGTCATCGGCTCGCGGCAGACTTCGATCAATTTCGTCGCAGCCTTGCTGCGATGTCTTTCCTTGTGAACGAGTAATCGAAACTCCCGTCTGGGCCGGCAGAAATCGACCTCGAACAGCTGCTTTGTCGCAATGTGAGGCCGAGATCGGCAATTACCCTAGGAGTGAGCAGACTTACAGCATGGGAGAAAAAAGAATTCCGAAATCCCGGATGATGGCCGCTTCTTGTGGCGGCCACCTCTTAAAGCTCTGATATTTGATTCCAACTAAGCCGCCCGTTGCTCCGAGGCATTGGGCCGCCATTTGATGAGGTGATTTTCTACCACATCCAGTATTCGGTCGATCACCAGAACGAACACTGCCAGGATGATGATACCGGCGAAGACGCCGACTGCATCGAAATTGCCTTCTGCCTGTGCAATCAGGTAGCCAAGCCCGGCTGATGCACCAAGGTACTCGCCGATAATTGCGCCGACGACTGCGAATCCGACCGACGTTCTTAAGGAAGACAGGATCCAACTTGCCGCTGCCGGGAAATAGACGTGGCGCAAGAGCTCTGAACGCGTCGCACCAAGAATACGCGCATTTGCCAGAACCACCGGATTGACTTCGCGCACACCCTGCATGGCATTGAAGAATGTGATGAAGAACACAAGCGTCACAGCAAGCGCAACTTTCGACCATAGGCCAAGACCGAGCCATAGCACGAAGATCGGAGCAAGTACGACGCGCGGGATGGCGTTCAAGCCTTTGATAAAGGGGTCAAGAATGCGAGCGGCACTACGGCTAAGACCAAGCCAGACGCCAGCAGCGACACCTAGACCCGTTCCGATCACGTAACCCAGAACGGTTTCCGTCAGTGTGATCGTCACATGACGATAGAAATTGGGATCAATGACCCAACTGATGATCTGGTTGAAGATGTCCATAGGCGCAGGGAAAAAGAAAACATCAATGACACCGGTCCACACACCGAGCTGCCAGCCGCCAAGGATGACAACAAGCAAACCCAGTTGGATAAATCGTTCAGTCGCGACGCTCATAGCTCTTCTCCACTTCGCCGCGCAGCGACGCCCAGATATTGCGGTACAGATCCATGAAGCGCGGATCCAGTTTGATTTCGGCGACGTCGCGGGGACGCTCAAGATCGACGGGGAAGCTGTTGATAACCCGGCTGCGCGGTCCGGCAGCCAACACCGCCACCCGGTCGCCGAGGGCAATCGCTTCCTCCAGATCATGCGTGATCATGACCACGGCCCTGCGTTCTTCCTGCCACAAGCGCAAAAGCTCGTTCTGCATCAGATGGCGAGTATGGATATCGAGCGCCGAAAACGGTTCATCCATCAAAATGACCTTTGGACCGCTGATCAATGCCTGGGCCATCTGGACACGCTTTCGCTGACCGCCGGAAAGTTGATGGGGATATCGCTGGTCAAATCCCTTGAGACCCACCTTGGCGAGCCACGCCATAGATCGCTCGAGACGTTCCGACGTGCCTACGCCCCGAAACAGCAGGCCAAGTTCGACATTCTCGATGGCCGTTTTCCACGGCAACAGCGCATCCTGTTGGAACAGGTAACCGATATCATTCTGAATACCAGAGACACGATTGCCATCGATCGAAACGCTGCCGCTGGCTGGTTTGAGCAACCCTGCAATTGCGTTCAGTATCGTACTCTTGCCGCATCCCGTCGGCCCGACAATGGCAAGGAATTCTCCGTCCGCCACCGTCAGATTGACGTCCTCTACTGCAACAAAAGTTCCGAAGGACATTGTCACGGAGTCGATGGCAACCATCGCCTTCTTTTGTTGCGGGGCGGTTTCCTCCGCCATCGGTTTTACCACTGCCAGGGCCATGGCTTCCTCCTCAGTTCGTGCTTTTGCGCGGCGCTTTGTCGACGAACGCGTTGGTGTATGTTTTCTTCAGATCGATTTCCGTTGCGGCAACCTTGTCGTTGAAGCTCCTCAGAACAGCGAGCGGGGTTTGAACCTCGGCTTCGCTGAAGCGCCCATCCACGGAGAAGATCGGCTTGGCATTCGCGACAGCCTTCACGTAAGTCTCGCGATCACCGGAAATGAAGGCTTCGGGCAGTTTTTGAACAATCTCCTCGGGTGAGCTGCTGTTCATCCATTCCAGTGCCTCAACTGTCGCGTTGACGACCTTCTGGATCGTTTCCGGATGCTCATCAATATAGGCTTGCGTGGCATAGAGAACGGAGGTCGGATAAATGCCGCCGTAAATCTCCTTTGCGCCTTCATCGCTGCGCGCATCAATCAGGATCTTGCCGACGCCCTTGGCTTCGATGAATGTGGCGGCGGGATCATAGTTGACAAGCAGATCAACTTTTCCCTGTTCGAGGGCGGCGACCGCCGCCGAACCGGAGCCGACGCCGATCAGCGAAACATCGTCCGCCGAAAGCTTGTGGCGCTGCAAATAATAGCGAACGAAGAAATCCGATGAGGAGCCCGGGGCAGTAATGCCGATTTTCGCGCCCTTGATGGTCTCAGGCTTTGCCGGATCAAATGTCGAGTTCTTGCCGCCCGCAAGTACAAGACCGGAATTGCGCGCCAGCAACACGATACCGACGACGTCCTTCCTTTGTGCCTGCATCTGGATCGTATGATCGTAGAAGCCGACGGCGATGTCTGTGGAGCCTGCCACAAGAGCCTGCAAGGTCTTGGATCCGCCCGAGGCGAAATTCTCGACGGTGACTTCGAGCCCTTCCTTTTCATAGAGACCAAGGCCCGATGCTACGGGGAACGGCAAATTGTTCAGATTGTAAGAGCCGACGCTGATTCTGACGGGATCCGCAAAGGCCGATCCGGCGAATACAACAGTAGCCGCGAGCGAGAGCATAAGTTTACGCATGGTATTTCCTCCCTGATGTGCGGCGCCCTCCCGGCCACCGCTTTCAATTATGCCGCGCAAACCATTTGCGCGATAGGTTTTGCAAAGACCTGGCCCTCGAACAGACGACGGGCTGTACGCAATATGCCTGCAACTGTCTTGCCGTCTCGGGAGTCCAACTTTACCTCCAAGCGTCCGCTTGGATGTTCGAGAACGAGAACGACCGGGGGCTTGCGTCCGCCAACCAGTCTGGATGCGACGGTGTTGTCACTGATGCAGGCCGTGGCAATACCGACGGCCCCAGTCGTGGCGAGAGAGGGATGGCACTGATGCGGCATGAAATAGCGCACATTTAGATCGCCGCCGGCTTTTGGCTTCGAGATCAGTACCGGTTTCGGGGCAACCTGTGTGGTTACGTCGCCCATACCCATACGCTGGCCCGCCTGCAGCCTCAATTTTTCCAGACGCTCTAGGAGAGCACTGTTTGCATTGAGCTCCGCCGCCGTTTCATTACCGCTTGCCCCGATGGCCGCAGCCTCAAGGATCATCATTGGCATGGCGCAATCGATACAGGTCACCTCTATGCCGTCGATCGTCTCGAGAGGCTGTCCAGTGGGGAAGAGCCTGCCAGTACGAGCGCCGGCGGCATCCATGAATGTCAAGGCGATCGGCGCGGCGTGGCCGGGAACGCCGTCAATCGAAGCATCGCCAAGGTAGGCGACCTGACCCTCCGGCGTTGGGACCTCGGCCTCGATGAGCTTGCCCGTATTTACATTGTATATCCGCACCCGCGTCACCGGTCCCGTTACCTTGACGAGGCCTGCTTCGATAGCGAAGGGACCGACAGCGGCGAGCATGTTGCCGCAATTGGGCGATGTGTCGACCATTTGCTGATCGATGCGCACCTGGGCAAAGAGATAATCGACATCCGCCCCCAATACAGTCGCCGGTCCAACAATGGCAACTTTGCTCGTGACGGGATTGCCACCGCCGATGCCGTCGATTTGTAGCGGATGACCGGAACCCATTATGGATAACAGAATCTGGTCGCGCTGGCGCGGATCTGAAGGGAGATCCGACGCCAGGAAAAACGGGCCTTTGGACGTGCCACCTCTCATCAAGACACAGGGTATACGAATGAGGTCGTTCATAATTCGCCACTTTTATTCATGCACCAGATAGATCAATCTGTCGATTTCTTGCACTTTGCGGTAAAGTGATTGATATGTGAAATGCGAAGATTCGGAGGATTGATGTGTTATGAACATCAATTGTGAGATACTTGACCTGCGAGCCTTTTTGGGTGTCGTTGAACTGGTGAGTTTTCATCGGGCTGCCGAGGCGCTTAATCTCTCTCAGCCCGCGCTCAGTCGGCGCATCCAGAAACTGGAAATGGCCATCGGCGCTCCGTTGCTGGAGCGGACGACACGGCACGTCTCGTTGACAGCTTTGGGGACGGAATTACTCCCACTCGTTCGCCGCATGTTGGAAGAATTCGACGGTTCGCTGTTTGCGGTCCGCGATGTCGGCGTCAATCGGGGCGGTCTGGTCACGATTGCCTGCCTTCCCACCGCTGCGTTTTACTTCCTGCCGACGGTCATTCGGCAGTTCAATGAAGAACATCCCAATATCCGTTTCCGTATCCTTGATTTACCAGCGACCGACGGCTTGCAGGCCGTTGCGCGGGGTGAGGTGGAGTTCGGCATCAACATCATGGGTACGTCCGATCCGGATTTGACGTTCGAGCGTCTTGTCGAAGATCCGTTCGTTCTCGCGGCGCGGAAAGATCATCCGCTTGCGGAGAAAGCGGAAGTGGGGTGGGCCGACCTGGAACCTTACCATTTGATCACGGTTCACCGGTCAAGCGCGAACCGCACACTTCTCGATGCTGCTTTGGCGAAGTCCAGCATTAAGCTTCGATGGTTCTATGAAGTAACGCACCTTTCGACGTCCCTCGGTCTTGTCGAAGCTGGGTTGGGCATATCTGTGCTGCCGCAGATGGCAACGCCCCAAGGAGAACACCCTTTTCTCATAAGCCGCCCGATACGCAATCCGGCAATTTCAAGAACAATAGGCGTGGTGAGGCGTCGCGGAGGGACCTTGTCGCCGGCTGCAGAGCGATTCCTCAATATGCTAATTGGTACCTGGTCCGAACGGTAAGTTCGAGTCTGGCAAGGTATATATGGATGGTGATGTCAGGGTTAAGTCAGTGAGGACAAAGCTTGGTGGATGCCGGACTTCAGGCGGCAACACCGGTGACGGATCTCCAGTGTGCAAGTGCGCTAATGCGATGGAGGTGGATTGCAAGGGCGGTGCGTCTTGTCCGAGGCGGCACGAAGAGATTGCGGACCGCGGAGAAAGCTGAGAGGAACCGTTGAAGGCTTCCCGATGATCGAAATGTTTGCATCACCCGCTCCCGTTTTCGCAGCGGCAGATGCGAATTCTCCGCTCGATTGTTTAATCCTTTGTGGGAACGGTGCTCGAGGGTTGGCATGATCTGGCGTCTTGCGGCGGCGTAAGATCGCAGCTTGTCGGTGATGATCCGCTTTGGCGCTAAGCCCTGCTTTTTCAGCAGACGAACAAGCAAGTGTTTGGCAGCCTTGGTATTGCGGCGGTTCTGCACGATCTCGTCGAGCACGTAGCCATCCTGATCGACGGCACGCCAGAGCCCGTGTTCTTGCCGGCGATGGTGATCACGACCTCGTCCAGGTTCCAAATGTCGCTTGAGCTTGGCTGCATCCTGCGCAGACGACGAGCATAGACCGGGCCGAACTGCTTTGCCCAGCATCGGGTGGTCTCGTAAGAAACAACGATCCCTCGCTCCAGCAGCATTTCCTCGACCAGACGCAGGGAGCGGAAACCGGAAATACAACCAAACCGTATGGGCGATGAGCGCCGGTGGAAAGCGGTGACGTTTGTAGCTGACTTGTGATCGGGTCATGCTTCCCGGAGCGGCTCTTCCTCAATTTCTGTGGTTAACAGAGTGTTAGCGCCGCGATTGCTATCTGCGGTGATGCGAACGCAATTGAAATGGTCACCCGGCCCAGGGGTCAAAGTTCTGGGTATCACCCTTCAAGATGAAGAAAACTGGGTTGTTTCTGCCGCTGCGAAACCTGTTGGTATCTGCCCGGATTGCGGAAGGCGAAGCCGGCACCGGCACGGCTGGCACAACCGCCTCTTCCAGGACTTGCCTGTTCAGGGTCAAGTTGTGAAAATCAAACTCGCCCTGAACCGGTGGCAGTGTAGGCACCGGAAATGCGGGCGACGAACCTTCACCGACAGGTTGCCCGAGATTGCTTCACCCTATACGCGACGAACTGAACGGATGGATGAGATTGTACGCTTGATTGGCCACAAGATGGGCGGTCGCCCGGGGGAATACTTGATGCATCGGCTCGGCATGCCGGTCAGTGACGACACGATCTTGCGGCAATTGAAGCGCAATAATCCGGCGTCCATGCAAAAAGACAATATTCGGGTTGTAGGCATTGATGATTGGAGCTGGGCGCATTCCTCGCGGTACGGCACGATCATGGTCGATCTTGAGCGTCAATCGGTCGTCGATGTTCTGGACGACCGCAGCGTTGAGAGCGCGAAAGCATGGTTGCAACAACGTCCGACGATCGAAGTTGTTAGCCGAGATCGCTGTGGCCTGTATGCCCAGGCAGCCCGGGAGGGCGCACCGCAGGCGCGCCAGGTGGCTGACCGTTTTCATCTGGTCCAAAATCTCAGGGCGGCGATTAAGGAACAGATGAGCGTTTATGGCCACGCCCATGTTAGACCCATTCTCTCCGAAGATGCTATCGCCAGCGCTACGGCACAACACCGCCGAGCCCGCTTGCAGCACAGACAATCCCGTCAGGAAATATTCGCCACGCTTCAAGCTTTGCGCCAGCAGGGCCTCACCTACAGCGAGGTTGCAAGGCGGACCGGATACGAGCGCCGTAGTATCGCGAATTGGCTCACTTCTAACGCACCTCGAGACAGAAACCGAGCAGCATTGAATCCGACATCGCCGTTGTATTTTGAAACTTTTCTGGCTGAATGCTGGAAGAATGGAAACCGCATTGGGCGCCATCTATTTCCCAGTCGCGCCGGCCCAGAACTGATGAGGGCAAGAATGCTGCCGCTGAATCACTGAAATTGAGGATGAACCGAATTAAAGACAAAGTGACAGCCGCCTGAACCAACGCGCGATCCTCATGCTGCTTCCTTCTTTGCCTTTCGAAACAGGGGCAAGCCAAGCAGCGGCTCGCAGTCCCTCGGCCGAGCAAATCATTGTCTTTCCGAGCAAAGTCGTCCTCCGAATGATGGTCTTCATCACAGGCCGCGAGGCTGAATGCGACCCGAGCGTAGTTGCGGTTCGGCTCCTGACGATAGGGATAGGCACGAGCAATAAACTCATTCATCAAGGCTGAAGCGGCCCTCATGTTGCAGAACCTTGTGTTCCCGCTGACGATCAAACCCGACACCACCACGATCGAGGTCGACGGTAGGAAATGCAGCTGTCCCCGGGAATGTCTGTGACGGTCGAAGTCAAGACCGGCAAGCGGCGGATCCCGGAGGCGATGTGGTCAGCATTCCCGGTGGAGCCGAGCATGGATTCGTAAATGTGAGTGACAAGCCGGCACGGCAGTACATTCTCATCACCCCTGCCTTGGATGCTGCCGCTTTTTTCACCGAGTTAGAGTCCGTCACGGCGACCGGAATACCCGACAAGGCTGCCCTGAATCGCCTCGGTGCACACTGGGGGATGAATTCCTTGGAGCACCGCTAAGACCTACCGACCTACCGACCTAGGCTTTAGACGCGAAGTCGCTCTGGTTCTGCAGGAGTTCCGGTTCCGGTATGTTTTCGAATGTCCGCTTTTGGCATTCCACAAATTTGTTACAATGTCTGCATCGAGGGCGTGAGCGGATGTTCGGACGCTGGCCTGCCCGACAATCCTTCGCTAAATATTTCGGGCGCTATTTCTGTTTCGGTGGTGTGTTGACGAGGTGTCGCGCTGACGTTTTCCCAATCACGGTTGCGCTGGGTTTCTCCCATTGTTGACCGAAGTTAAGGAAATTGTGGTCACCATAGCCCCCGTTGTCATGAATATCGAGGTGGTCTGGCGCGCGATCCGTAAACGGAATGCCGCCAGCTGGATTATACTCGTAAAAGTATCCCTCCGCGTATGCACTCATCGGTAGGCTTGACAGCCCTATCATAGTGATAAAAATCATTGGTTTGATGGACATCTGCATCTCCTGGTTGATATTCTTGTGCTTGGCGACCGTGCCGCTTAGGTGTTGTGGTGCCTGCGACCCAGTCCAATTTGGATACCCCAGAGTTGGAAAAAGGGGACGAAGTTTTGCAATTTTTGTTTGTCTGGTATTGGGAGGTCCGGGCGTCGCCCATAGCTGTCTATCTGTCTGGGATAGAAGGCCACGGCTTCGACATAGCTATCCTGTCTCAGCAAAACCCCGTCATAGCCCAGACCGATTATTCTTTCCCGAGCATGCCGAACCGGACGGAAGATCCTGGATGCCGCCTGATATTCGTCATGGGGAAGATTCCCATCAAGAATATAAGGGTTTTGCAGGGTCACCTTGGCAACCACTGGATCAAGGCCATCCGAGTACACCCGTTCAAGTTCGAAATCGTTGGAGAAGTAAAAGCCACGCCCAAAGGCACCGCATTCATTGCACTCATTGACATTAAAGCCCTGGAATTCAGAATCTGAACCGTGACATAAGGTTAAAGTGATTGGGGACATCGCCAAGCCTCGCGAGGTGGATCAGTGGATATAACCGTGATTTTCCAACGATGTGCTGTCGTCAAACCGCATCAGCAGCTGCTCGTATTGGGACGGATGGTTGAGACGAACCCATTCGGTCGCTCCATATAAAAATGCAATCTCCACAGCACTCTTGAGCCTGGCCCTAAGGCCCTCGACAGTCACCACTGGAATTTCTGTCTGCCTGGTCGCAGGCAACAGTTCTCCTTCTAGTGATTTGTTTGACATTTTAGTTCCCTTCACCGTTCAGACCGCGGTTACTGCAGCAAATGCCGACGACGGAGCGCCGCTTATCTTGGACAATGGTGGAAGGAAATCGTCTTTTTTGGTATTATACTCACGTATCGTTCCGTTAAACATTGGTCGAACGGCAGTCCTCATCTGCACCCTCAATTTCTGGCGGAATATGCTGCTCGCGACGCTGCTGCCCTCGTCGGCCTTGGTCTGATTCGGGCTCCGCCCTTGGGGATTGGCCAATACTTCAGGAATGGAGCGCTTGGGAAAATCATGCCCGATTTTCGTCGCCGGGCGCTTCCCGTATGCCTCATCGTAGCGAACCGGAGCAATCTGTCGCGCCGGGTGCGCACATTCATGAAATGGCAGCATCCGGCGTAATTCTCCCGCTGGTAGCTATCTGGCAAATCTCGACGTCGTGCCCGCGGATTTCAACAATTTCGGTGCGCGGCGCATGAACCACGAAACCATGATGCGGGGTGGATTCGGCAACCATCGTTGACGCAACCTCGTGGTGCCTGAGGTGGAGGGAGGAATACCAAAACGGCAACGAGGCGGGATCATGGTCCCGCCTTTATTTGTCCTGCCTCAGTAAGCAGACCGTTCTAACGCTGCAATCGACGAGATCAGAGTTTAAGAGGCGCCTTCCTTGGCGACAACTTTCCCGAAATATAATGGATATTTACCACTATACGACAGACGTAACTCTAAGAATGGTTGGCTTCGAACATACCACCCGCAACCGTCGATGCAGTAGGGTGACCTGCCATTCTCGCAAGCAGCGCGCCCAATTCCGCCTGCCGATGGGTGTCTGTTTTGGCAAAGACCGTTTTCAACTGGGTCCTAGCGGTTTCGTAGGTGACTCCCAACCGATCCGCAACCGTTCTCAACTCCTCGCCCGATGAGACCAGGCGCGCCAGTCTCGCCTCTGCAGGTGTCAGGCCGAAGCAATTCTGCAAAGCAATCTCTGGTGGTTTGGGATAGATGTCCGGATCGATAAACACGACTACAACCTGGCATGATGTGAACGCATTCGTGGCACTTGTCTGCAGACGAGAAGGGTACGCAAGCAACGGCCTGCCCTGAAGGCGCGGCAACGGTATAGGGCTTAACATTGCTGGCGGGTTCGGATGCCGTAACAGAGCATGCAACGCGCGCCTGAGGGCGTTGGTGGCCTCCCTGTCGATACATGCCAATTGACGCCCCGTAACGAGAATATCTCGGCCGAACATCTTTTCTGCAGGCTCATTCGCCATGATGACGGCAGCGTTCCTGTCAAGCATGACTGCAGGCGTACCGCTTTTACTGAAAGCGTCCAGCGCACCTTCTGCACGCGCAAAACTCAGCATTTTTGCGAGCGCTGCAGCAGAGCCCAACTGTCTGGAGAGCCCGGCAAGACTTTGCAACTCGGAAGGCGAGAAGGGGCCCTGCTGGATGGATCGCTGGATGGACAGGCACCAGAGGTCTTCGCCTGCCGCAATCTTTACTCCCGCATACCATCGCAAACCGAAAGGGGCCAGAAATTCTTGGTAGTATGGTTGCCTGCTAATCGCTTCAGGTGTCAGAGCGTCAAGATCACTGACAACGCCGCGCCTGACCATGAGAGGCGCTAGACGGTAACGTTCGTCCCGGTCGATCCAGCCGTCCCGGACATATGCCTCGAACGCTGGACCCATTTCACTGCTGCGAGGAATGCTGGGTAAATGGCTTCTTATGTCGAACAACATTGAGCCAAAGCTTCCCGTAGCGGTCGCGACCACATCCATTGCGGCGTCCCAGCCGGCAGGATCAGTCGCTGCTGCGATTATGGCATTCCCCACCGCTTCGAGATCAAAAGCTGTACGCATCTCCTTCCCCCAGTCCGGACTTTATATTAGCGGACTGGAAACATCGAGTCCTCCGAGTTCGAGGGAGCCTAGTCAATACGATTATAGCCAATCGGACACGCGACCAATTCTTGTTTGAGACAAGGTCGCAAGTCCAATGCTGGAAATCGTTCTAGTTAGTCTCCACCGGGAGGCCCATAGTGAGGCTCGCTCGCCGCAGTGCAGGCAGACCTCAGCCGTCCGTCTCAGGGATATCTGAAAATACTATGCTCGCGGAGAAACTACGGACCTGACACCCAGTGCTTCCTCGGCAAGGGGGAGACGGCCAAAGCTTCCGACGCCGGAGGTGAATCTTCCTCAGGACCCAAAAAATTTGGTCCTTCCATCTTGGCTAGACAGGGTGTCGTGATTGGAGCTTTTGGGGCGTTCAAAAAATCTGAGACTACCTCCCCGCCGCAAGGTGTCGTATCGACTACATCGTGACCTATGCCACGGAATACCACCAGCTGGCTGCTCCCGGTATTCCCTGCGACATATTTCGACCATTTTGAGGGTGTCGCTGGGTCATATTCTCCGGACAACAGCAGAACCGGAACCTGATTTGCCTTGAGCGATTTGTGAGTTTCAACGGGTTTTGCCGACGGCCAAAGCGGGCACGCCCACGTATAGATGTTGTCCGCTGCCCAGTGGTCGAAGAGCGGGAATTTAACGGTTGGCGCAGAGGGAGGAACGTTGTCATTGCACACGATGGAAATATGAACCCCATCCGCAAAATCGGATTTATCGTCCCCGGACAGATCGTCACCAAGTATTTCGACGAGCATTCTGTAATCCTGCTCGTTGGTGTCCTTGATCAACTGCGGCAGCACTTCGATCGCACCTCGGTCGTAGAAGCCGTCGAACAGCAGCTCAAGAAAATCGTCTCCCGACACCCGTATGAAGCGGACCGATCCTTCGACGTCCCCTAGCCGAAGCAACACAGGCTGGACATTGAGTTGCTGCACTATCCCGCCGATCATCGTCATCAGATTTGGAAAATTTTTGGAACAGCCCGAGTGCTTGTTGCAATCCATTTCGAGCGTTCTTAGTGCGCTGTCGAGACTGTTGGAACCCTGGTCAACATATCCCACATCAAGGGGAAGCGTCGAATCGAGGACAACAGCGACTACGTCCTCGGGATGGTCTTCCAGCACCTGCAGGGCGAGTTTCGTTCCGTACGAAATGCCGTACAACACCCATTTTTCGATGCCAAGCGCGATGCGCAAATCGTGGATGTCGGCTGCGTTTTCGATTGTGTTGTAGGCCCTTAGGTCGATGCCCTTCTTTAACAAGGCATCGCGGCACGCCGTAACATCGCGTTTCTGCGCCAAGTCAAACTCAACCACTTCATCGACCTTGGAGACGACCTCGCTCCATACCGACGGTGTGTAATGTGCTGAGCAATCCAATGGAGGTTCCGCGCGGCCCACACCCCGCTGATCCACCACGACGAGCCGTCTGCCGCGCAACCATCGGCCGTTGTCGATGAAACTCAACCACTGGGCAATATCTTCTCCGTTGTCGATCATGGCCATTTGACCAGGTCCCCCGGTCAGGTAAACAATCGGCTCGTGCCGCGTTCGATCAGGTTCGAAAACGACCACTGGCAGCTTGATCAGTCGACTGGTTGTTTTGTTGCGGTTCTCGGGGACGGTCAGGTACCCGCACTTTAGTTCGCGATCTCGCGGCAGGTCGAACCAGCAGCTCGACTGTTCGAATTTACCTTCGGCATAGGCAGATGTGGCAAGACTTCCCATGGTCAACAAGAAGATCAGCAGAAAGCGGTTTGATTTTGCCAAGCGCGGCAAACACCACCGTCCAATCCGGATCGCAAGCATGACATTTGTCCCCCTGCTGACGGTCGGTTCGTCCAAGCCGCGCAGCACGGTCCAATGTAGAGCGATTATTGTGCGTGGCATCACCCGTTTGGGTGAAGATTTGGTTTGCCAAGGCTTGTATTTATGCTGCTCGAAATCGGTTCGTGGAGGAAGCAGCACCGGATTGTCTGGTTTCCGCAATAGGATCTTCACAGATTAATATTGTGCTCACCTCACATACACACTTCGTCCTATGAGGAAATATCAAGTTCCAGCGAACCGTTATTCTAATCGGCTGTTGCGAACAATTTTTTTAGGGAGATCGGCAATGTCTGCATCACGTCGTGCATTCCTATCCGCGCTTAGCGCCGGGCTGCTCTATGCGGCAGGCATCACCATGACTGGCGCTAAAGGAGGTGGCGGTGGCGGTGGAGGCGGCGGCGGGGGAGGCAATGGTGGAGGGGGAGGCGGAAAAGGCGGCGGGGGCAATGGTGGTGGTGGAAAGGGTGGCGGGGGCAAAGGTGGAAGTGGGAAAGGCGGAAGCGGTAGCGGGAAAAACGGCAATCACGGAGACTCTGGTGCAAGCGGAGCCAACCGCCTTCCTTGCTCCAATGCTGGTTCCGGCACAGCCGGGTGCTAGTTCGCGAAATTTGCAGATGGCAAGGGGTTCTATGAAAAAGTATCTGATCACCGCGGTGCCCTTGGCAGCCATTTTTCTGGTCACCAGCGCGCAGGCGAGCTCTGAGAAAAAACGCACTCTTGCCGCGTGCACTGCTGCGCTTGCGAAACAAAACCTCAGGCCCACCTCCGTCCCCCCGACTATGACATTCAACAGAAAGGGTAATCGGGTGAAGGTCGAGGGCAAGGTCACGGGCGGTGCCACTTTCGTTTGTAAAACACTCGAAAACGCGGTAGTCAGCCTCGAAGTTCAGTGAATGCACGGCGGGCTGACGGAAGCCTGAAACTCAGCGTGACCACCTTCAATTGACGACTTTGGCTCGGTTGTCCGAACTGAAGTTCTATCGGGATCAAGGAAAGAAACGGGTCCTATCTCAGTTTGCCGACATCGGGTTGTGTTCAAGTCGCTCGGCAATGAAGCCACGGTGTGGTCGCACTGCATTTTAATCAGGTTCTGCCTCAATTCTGTGATGACAAGGAAGCATGCGAGCGCTAAGGAGTTCGAAAACGGCATTTTCAAAGGAACATTTATCCGCCACTTGTGCGCTTATACAGGTGCGGATTCCATGCCGCGGTGAGGCTTAAGCCGACATCCATCAAAGCGGTACGCATCGCTGCTATACGTGCGAGTTAGTAATTGATCAATGGCGCTGTGCCGGGCGTGAAAGGGAAGATTTAGTCCTCCGATGACTTTTCAGTCGCGCCGGTCGAGAACCAACAACTTGCATAAAATTCTCAGGAAAGTTCGACCGGAAGCTTAAATCCTGTTCGCTAAAACGCTCTCCAGAACAACAACATTGGAGGCTACTACATGACGTTTTCTATCGCGCATCGGCCCAGTCTAAAATGGATGGCGGCAGCGGCAGTCGGACTGACGGTTGCCACGGTTCTTGGCGCAAGCGCACAAGCCGGAGAAAGCCGCAAACCAAAACAAGAGATGCGATCCGTCTACCTCGTCAAATATCGGGTCAATAATGAAATTCGTTATGGCAAATCTGCTGGCAAGATCGTGAAGGTGTCCGCCTCGCAATATATGAACAGCAATCCTTATGTCTGTACGCCCAGCGGCTTTGGGCAAAAAGCGCGTTGCTATGCTCCAGGCGTCCTCAAACGGCCGAACGTTTAAAGAGAGATGTCGTAATAAAGGAGCTGTCGCGCCTGGTCCGCCCGGCAGCTCCTCACCAAATTATCGACGAACGTCCTTGAGACGAGACACCTCCTTGCTCACCCGATCGCCTTTGACCAGCTTGAGCGCTTCATCATCCTTCTGGGCGGGATTATGCCGGAACACATACCAGCTGCCGCCCAAGCTTGGCTTTTGATAAATGACGCCGTCCTTTTCGCGATGCAGGAAACAAGTGACAGCGCCGCTTCCTCCCATCCTGTTTGACCACAGAGCCTGCAAGCAGAGCTTCCCGCCATTGGTCGCGTACCAGCGGCCCTCGCCGTAGGACCAGGCCGCCCCTTCGCGCGACACCGCGGCAAACTGATTCCGGTCAGCGGAAAAAAATCCACCACCGGTTTTCCATTTCCATGTACGGCCGGCATAGAGCTTTTCCAGTGCCATGGCCTTCATCGGCGACGCCGCGGCGGCAAGCTTTGCCGTCACGTCGTCCGTTTGTGGCCTGGATGCGGCGCTGGCATGGCCCGCGAGCAAGAGTACGGATAGCGTCGTACTTACGATAATTGAACGGATCGAATACATTTTTACTTCCTGACTAACAAAGCAGTTCCAGCGAGAATGGTAAGCTCCTGCGTTTGGAATCGCATAGAAACAAGGGATGGAGCGGTTCGGCAACAACGTGATGAAAAGTCGAACCGCCGGTGAAAAGCCGAAGATCAGTCCAGCGGATGGTTGGCGACGCGCCAATCAGGTCTGCCGACATTCCTCGGCCACTCATAAACTTCACGATCATTGAAGTAGACAACCGCAGTCATGGCAGGGAACTCGGTATGTGGCTTGTTTGCTTCTGCAGCCCAGCCGCGCACATAATCGTCGTCGCCTTCGTAGCCAAGCTCGGCAATGGCGATCGGTTTGCCAAAGCGTGCCACACGATCGTATCCGGGTTTCGTCCGCTCAACAAACGTCGTGTCGTGACCGACGTCCAATTTGTCATAGGGTTGATAGCCAAAGACCGACAGACCGATAATGTCGACATATTCATCCCCCGGATAATAGGCTTCCAGGCCTTCTTCTCCTTTCGGCGACCACATATATTTGGCCGTGGGAAATTGCTTGCGGCATACATCGTTGACATGTCGATAGGCCTTCACATAGCCCTCCGGCTTCCAGAAAGCCCAGGTGAATTGCCCGTCATTATCTTCCATCTCCTGCGCCCAGCGGATGGTGACAGGGCTTTTCAGCTGTGCAGCCGCAGAGCAGACCGCCGACATGTTGGAATCGTACCGTCCTGCCAGAATCCCGCTGAGCAGATCATCCGGGCTGACGCGCCAGTCACGCGCCCATGACCACGGTTCGATGGTGATCAAAAGGGACCGCCCGCGCGCCTGCGCATATGCATCTGCGGCACCGAGGGTTGTCAGATCGACGTCCTCCCAAGGCAAAAACAGGTGTTCGATCTTGGAATTGGAATCGTTGGTAAAGTCCCCGTGCGGATCGTAGGCACCGGGCGTTATTGATTCAGCCGTGATGATGGGCCGTTTGTCGTGAAACGGGTTGCGGCTGTCAATGCTCGCTCCTGACACACCGCTGGCAGCATATACACCACCGGAAACGAATGCGCCGCAAAGCAAAGCTGCGGATAGTCTAAAGAGACGTTTCATCGCCCTCTCCTTTTCTTATTGTTGAGGCAACTGGGCCGCGCCAAGCGCGGTTTTGATGATGTCGCGTTGTTGGGAAACCAGATCGGTGGAAACCAGTTTGCGGGCTTCGTCGCTGTCGCGGGCTTCAGCGTGGCGGAACACATACCACTTACCATCGGGCTCACGCCTTTGATAAATCGTTCCATTGCCGACACGATGCGAGAAACAGGTCTTGGCCGGAAATGCACCCTGCTGCGAATGCCATGTCGCATTGAGACACAACAGACCTTTTTCGGCGATGACCCAGCGCCCTTCCGCCCAGGATTTGCCCTTCTCGCCATCGGCCCAAGCACTGAATTGCCGTCCTGCATCTACATCTGTCATCTGCCCGGCTCCGTTATCCCACTGCCAGCTCTTGTTCTTATAGAGTCTGTAGATTTCGAAGGCCGTCATGGGGCGAGTTCCCGCCGGCTGTTCAGGAGCTTGCGACGACGCAGCAATCGCCGGTGCTGCAATGCAGGCTACAGCCCAGGCGACGGTCGTCATTATCCGGAAGCCGGGGAGGAAACGAACCTTTTCAGATTTAGAGATTGCCATTGGAACCTCCCACCATCTCGAAATGAGCGTCTTCCGGCTTTCGTCCTTGATGGACTTGTTCGGCCGTATGAGGCAACGCGGCGAAGGTGCTTGTATCATATCGAGCCGTCGTTGATCGGCCGATAGCCGATACACGAAACCCGATTTCTTCCGCAACACCCTGTTCAAAGGCATTTCTGAGATCGATCAATATCGCCTGGCGCATAGTCTTTTTCAGGCGCGCAAGGTCGAGTTTGCGAATGCTGTCCCATTCCGTGATGACAACAACAGCATCGGCGTTGCGCGCGCATTCATAGGCATCGTCAAAAAACTCGACATCCGAGAGGATGCGGCTGGCATTGTCCATACCCACGGGGTCATGGGCTCGGATAGTGGCGCCGAAACGCTGCAGGGTTTCGATGAGTGGAACGGAGGGGGCGTCACGCATGTCGTCTGTATCGGGTTTGAAAGTGAGACCCAGAACGGCGATCGTCCGGCCTTCCACATCACTGTCCAGAGCGTCCACGACTTTCAAAGCCATGCGGCGCTTGCGCGCTTCATTGGCGGTCACGGTTTCTTCTACGATACGCACCGCCACACCGTAGTCCTGAGCTGTGCGCAAAAGCGCCATCGTGTCTTTCGGGAAGCACGAGCCGCCGTAACCGGGACCGGCATTGAGGAAACTTGTTCCGATACGTTTGTCGAGACCCATGCCCAGCGCCAGTTCACTGACATTGCTGCCGACCTGTTCGCAAAGATCGGCCAGTTCATTGATGAAGGTGATCTTGGTCGCCAGAAACGCGTTGGCGGCATATTTGATCAGTTCCGAAGTCCGGCGCTGGGTGACCACGATGGGTGTCTCACGCGCTTCGAGAGGCGCGCCGTAGAGGTCCATGAGAACCTTGCGCGCGCGCTCATCCTCGACCCCGATCACGACGCGATCGGGCTCCAGAAAATCGCTGATAGCGACGCCCTCTCGCAAGAATTCAGGGTTGGACGCAACCGAGAAAGTGCCAGTTTGGCGTGCTGATCCAATGATCTTCTGCACGACATCGCCTGTGCCCACCGGAACGGTCGACTTCACGACCACAACGGCACCGTCGTCAATCAGCGGCGCCAGTTCCCGCGCGGCCATATAAACGAACGACAGATCAGCATCCCCGTGACCGGCGCGCGGCGGCGTGCCAACCGCGATGAACACGACCGATGCCCCCGCCAGGGCTTCGGCCAAATTGCACGTAAAGCTCAAGCGGCCTGCCGCAGAATTGCGCTCCACCAATTCATCCAGACCGGGCTCGTAAATCGGCACGATGCCGCGTTCGAGGCCGTCAATTTTCTGGGCGTTCTTGTCGACGCATACAACTTTATGGCCCCAGGTGGCGAAACAAGTCCCACTGACCAACCCAACGTAGCCGGTTCCTATGACTGCGATCTTCATTTTTGATTGCCTTTTATTGCTGGTTTGAATGGTTGGGAACGTTGGTGCGCCAACGCGGATTGAAGATGGTTTTGTGAACATCGCGGCCGCCGACGCCGGCGCCGGCAACTGCAAAGCGGTCATCGAACAGGGAAAAACTCTGGGTTCCCCATGCAAGCGCCTCGATACCGTCGCGTCCCCTTTCGGCCGTTGCAAAGCTCGGCAGAGCCACCAGAGCAAGCAGGCTGGCGGCAAGCGCCGGGCGATAAAACCACGCGCGGTAGCGAACCGTATTCTCGCGTGCATGTTGCAGAACGATAACGAACAGGAGCAGCGCATAGATCACGGCGTTGACGATGGCGAAGACATAAAAGCCACGGCTGTTTTCACTGGCGTCCGGGAGAAGTAGCACCGGCAGGATCGAGAGAAGCGCCAGGAAACCGTAGGGTGCGAGCACGCGGAACGGCAGAGGATCCACTTCGGACGCCCCCTTCGGTGTGACGCGGAAATCCACGAATGAACCCGTTGACCAATCGCGCAGCGCAGCCAGTGTTCCAGCCAGCGCCCAAGGCCAGCGCGCGAACAAAAACAGGGTCATTTCGACACTGAGTATTTTCGCATCATGCGAGCGGAATGTGCCGGAAGCGCGCCAGCGATAAGCCAGCACGATCAACATGATCGCCTGGGGCATAAAATGGTTCAGGAAAGCGGGATAGGTGACGGCAACAAAGCTATCCCCGATCACCAGCGCAATGATCGGCAAGACGAACATCAGCGCCATGAAAAGAGAAAACAGGGGATACCAGAATTGCGAGAACAGAAACTGGAATTTCAGTCGCGGCGGCAAATTACCAACAAGCCTTGGCGAATACTGCAGCAGGATCATCATCAGGCTGCGCGACCATTGGAACTCCTGCGTGATGAGATCGGCAAAGGTGCGGGGTCCGTCACCATGTGCGATGGCGTCGAGTGCATGCGCGCCGCGCCAGCCATGGGCATTCATCATCAAAGTGGTGGAATGATCTTCCGCCAATTCCGGTCCAAGGCCGCCAATTTCCTTCAATGCTGTCGTGCGAACCGCATAGTGCGATCCGATACAAAGCGGGGCCAGACCGTTGTTGTAACCGGCCTGCAGCGATCCATGCATACTGGCTTCTGCATAAAGACGTCCGCGCGCGGACCAGCTTTCATGGGCATTGCGATCGCAGATGCTGGGCGCGGAGACATAACCGACAGCCGGATCGGCGAAGGGACGCAGCATCTGAAACAGATAGTCCGAATCCGGCACATGATCGGCATCGAGCTGCACCACAAAATCA
This sequence comes from Phyllobacterium sp. 1468, assembly GCF_031455525.1. NCBI lineage: Bacteria > Pseudomonadati > Pseudomonadota > Alphaproteobacteria > Hyphomicrobiales > Phyllobacteriaceae > Phyllobacterium > Phyllobacterium sp. 1468. Next base: position 137,147 of record NZ_JAVDSX010000010.1, read on the forward strand.
TAAACGCCATAACCGTAATGGTCGTAGAAGAAGGCAAGATTGCCTTCCTTGCAGCGCGTGCGGCGCGGCCACGTCTTGCGGTGATAGTCCGCGCGTCCCCTGCGGGTGGAGACGAAGACACCATGCTCCTCACACCAGGCGAGAGTTGCCGGAGAAGGGTCTTCATCGGCAAGCCATGTGTGATGCGGTATATCCTGGGCCAGCATGGCGCGCAACGTCTCGGCCACCACCTCGAAAGGTTCCGAGGGCGCCTTAGTTACCACCATGGCGATGCGGCTTCCTGCCGGAAGTCTCAACGGGCCATTCGGGCGGCGCGCACGGAAAAACAGGACGATAAAATATGCTGGCAGCAACGTCACCCAGGCCAGGATGGCCGTGACCAGAACGGAGCCCGCAAGGTTCACATGGTTGGCAGGTTCAAGCCACCAGCGCCAAAAGTAGACAAGCGCCGCGGCCCACAGCGCTGCACCGAGCAGATATTCCACGCGCCGCCAGCCGGTAAAAACCGGAACCATCAAAGGCTCGCGTCGCGCCGCCTCCGTTATTGCCCGGGGTGTCTTCATGTCCGCACCTCCAGCCCAAAGAAGGGAGCAGCCGTGCGAATGATGGTATCGAGATCGGAATAAAGCGCCTGAAACCCAAGTTTTTCCGCTGCAAGCGCCGGATCGGCATAAAGCACCGGGGGATCGCCGGCACGGCGAGCGCGCATTTCGACTGGCACGTTACGGCCTGTCAGGCGCCGGATAGCATCGAGAATCTCCTTGATAGACGTGCCGTGTCCCGTGCCCAGATTGACGGCCAGATTGTTGCCGCCATTGACGAGATGTTCGACTGCCAGCACATGCGCGCGTGCCAGATCAGCGACATGGATGTAATCACGGATGCAGGTGCCGTCCGGCGTATTATAATCGATGCCAAAGATTTCCAGAAAGTCGATGGTGCCTGCGGCAGCCATCATGGCCCGCGGAATGAGGTGCGTTTCGGGATCGTGGGTTTCGCCGATTTCTCCGTCGATATCCGCTCCGGATGCATTGAAATAACGCAGTGCTACATAGCGCACATCATAAGCAGCCGCGTAATCGGCAAGCATCTGCTCCGCGATCAGCTTGGTGCGACCGTATGGGTTTATGGGGCGCTGCGTCTCGCCTTCGCGGATCGGCAGATGATCCGGAACGCCATAGGTTGCGCAGCTTGATGAAAAGATGACATTGCGCGCGCCGGCGAGACGGCAAGCTTCGAGCAGCGACTGCGTCCCGCCCACATTATTGCGGTAATATTTTGCCGGGTGTTCGACAGATTCGCCGACATAGGCCGAGGCGGCGAAATGGATCACCGCGATGGGATTGTGATCCTGGATAACCTCAATGAGCCGCTGCGTGTCGAGAATGTCGCCTTCGACGAAAGTTCCCCAACGCACGGATGCGAGATGCCCCGTCGAGAGATTGTCATAGACGACAGGTTCGTAACCCTGCTTCGACAAGAGCTTGGCGGTATGACTTCCAATAAAGCCCGCGCCGCCGACAACGAGTACTTTCTGTCCGCTCATCATGCCACCTCTGCGAGTTCCCCGTTGGGCCTCACCAGCTGGCGTTCGAAATAGGCTATTGTCGACTTCAGGCCGTCCGTCAGCGCAATGCTTGGCGCCCAACCGAGCTCCCGCTCTGCCAGCGTAATATCGGGCCGGCGTTGGCGCGGATCGTCTGTCGGCAGAGGGTGATAGACGATTTTGGATGACGAACCCGTCATGGCGACAATTTGCTCGGCCAATTCACGCACGGTGAATTCACCGGGATTGCCAATGTTGACCGGCGTGTGAATGGCCCGAGGGCTGTACATGAGCCGGTGAAAGCCTTCGATCAGGTCATCCACATAACAGAAGGAGCGGGTCTGCGATCCGTCGCCATAAACGGTGATATCTTCGCCCTTGAGCGCCTGTACGATGAAGTTGGATACCACCCGGCCGTCGTCTGGACGCATGCGCGGTCCATACGTATTGAAAATGCGCACGATACGAATGTCGACGCCATACTGTTTATGGAAGTCATAGAAAAGCGTCTCGGCGGAACGCTTGCCTTCGTCATAGCAGGAGCGCGGACCGAAAGAATTGACGTTGCCCCAATAGTTCTCGGGCTGCGGATGCACATGGGGATCGCCGTAGACCTCCGATGTGGAAGCCTGGAAAATCCGCGCCTGATAGTGTGCGGCGAGCTCAAGAAGATTGAGTGAACCGATCACGTTGGTTTTCATCGTATGGATCGGGTCGGCCTGATAGTGCGGCGGCGACGCCGGGCAGGCGAGATTATAGATCTCGTCTACCGGCAGATCGATCGGATCAACGATGTCGTGACGTACATAGCTGAACGTGTCAAAACGCAGGAGATGGCGCAAATTTTCCATTCGTCCCGTGGAAAAATTGTCCACACAGACGACGGTCCGGCCTTCACGCAAAAGAAGTTCACAAAGATGAGATCCTAGAAACCCTGCGCCGCCTGCAACAAGAACCCGCCGCTTGGAGGCGTGATCAGAGCGAAAGTTTGACGAATTGAAGACGATGCCCACAGAACTCTCCCAACAATAGAAATAATAGTTGCGCCAATGCTTCATGAGAAAGAAGAAATGTAAAATCTACTGAAACTGACAGCGCTTTACCGGCTTTCTTACTGAAGCAAATTTGATGGCTTTTGATATCGTTCGGGTGGCAGCATTGCGATATCGAAGAATCCGAAAACTATTCAATACGTTCATTTTTGCAGCTATCGACAGGCGTTCGTCGTGGATTTGATGACGCGGTCCCCCAAAAAAGAGGGCAGAACCCACTTTGAATACTCGAACATTAGCGGGTCAACAGAACGGCACCTGTTTGTCCGCACCATCACCGACGGTGGCAGGAGGTTGCCCTCAAATTAACCGTTCACACACCGAAGGCCTTTTAAAAAGCAGTCAGATGCCCAAGCCAAGAACCAATGCAACCACAGTCATTGGCGTATGGCTGACTGGTAATTGAACTGGCATGTCCGATCATGGTGGTTCAGGATCGAGGGGGAACGGCAGAGCACGCTGTTGATTCGGGGGTAACACGAGCACGATTCTACTCTGGCGAAAACCTTCGGTGCCGGCCTTCGGCTCGGTGCCTTAAAAATAAAGAGCAATTCAACGTAAAAGAGCGGTCGAGCATGCTACAAGTGGATTTCCTGACGCTGTGCATCGTATTTTCGAATTCGTTGACCGTGAGCGTGTTGGGGCGGCGGGGTGTTCTATTGGGATTTCCATCTCCTCGCAGATTTGGCAGAGGGCCTTGGGATGCTGACTATCCCGACTGTAGGGCGCAAGCTTTCGGCAGTTCGGGTCTTGGTTGGGGGCAATAATGTCCGATAAAGATGATGACCTCCATTCACAGTCCGTTTCCACAGAACGACGTCGCTGGCCACGCGTGTCGCAAGATCCCCTTGGTAACGAAGAGGCCAAGAAGACAGTCTTGATTCCGCTGCGTTTTGAGACGGAGTCCCTCGCGCCCTGCAAGCAGTTTCGTGCCTGGCACGAGCACATGGCGGTACTGTCGGATACGCGCCTGCCGGACAATGTTGATCCCGAGTATGGATTTGTCGCCCGGCAAGCTGTGTGGGATTTGGGCGGTATGCTGTTCCTGCAACAAACCGTTCCGGCTTTCAGTTATGAACGCTCGCCAAACATGGTGCGATTCAGTCCGATTGACCATTGGCAGATTACTTTTCTCCGTGCCGGGCGTACCTGGACCGGCATGAATGGACGCGTTGCGCAAAATGAGCCAGGCATGATTGAAATTCGCTCGCTCGGTCATCCGTTTAGCGGGCGAGCGTTAGCAACCGATTCCGTCAGTTTGATCGTTCCGGTCGACGTGTTTACTGATCGAGGTGGTTTGACGACGGCAAGCAACAACGTCGTTTTGGGTGGGCACAGAGCCAATTTGCTGATCGATCATCTCTCGAGCGTTGAAGCCAATCTCGATCGCTTCACACATGACGACCTTCTGGGTGTCAAGGACCGCTTGCGGGAGATGGTTTTCGACACGATCACACCTTTAGTGGACCGTGGTGGCGGCAACGATCAGATTTCGCAGATAGGATTGATGGCGCGGGCGCGACGGTTCATCCTGGCCAATCTTGCCTCGCCCAACCTGACACCCGATGCTCTCGGCCGGGAACTGGCAATCTCGAGGACACGGCTCTATGAACTTTTCGAAATGTCCGGTGGTGTTGCGAACTATATTCGCCGCCGGCGCCTATCTGCAGCTCATGCAATGTTGGCGGATCCTTCAGACACCCGAAAGATCGCCGAAGTCGGTATAGCAATCGGTTTTGATTCAGCAGCAAACTTTAGTCGCGCTTTCACGCAGCAGTTCGGGTATAGCCCGAGCAACATACACAAGCGAGCATCCGCAGACCATTCGCGCCGCGATTGGCAAACGGATAAGCAAAAGATCACATTCGACAGCCTGCTGCGAACGCTTGGGCTCTCTTGAGCTGCGTTGGAAAGCCGAACGTCCTAATCGCCACACCGCTTTTTCATGCCGATGATTTCAGAGCCGGTCAGTTTCTTCGCTTGAGCCTCAGCCATGAGCTATTCCTCGATACAATTTTGTGAACATACCGCGCTCAAATGGCCAGAGACATAACTGCACCCACCAAGCTCATTGCTCAAAATCATCTTGCCAAATGGGCATCATCCAGACATGACAGGCCTCAGGCTCGTTCAGATCTGGTCTGCAGTAACCGTCAGCGCTTTGATCTGCCAACTAGCTGCTCCAGATATAGCTGTCTCCGATTTCCGTTCTTGTTCATATACCTACTAATCCACTAAGCGGTCGGCTAAGTTGAATATTGTCAGCCGAGCATCATCGAAAAGTGCCAGGGGAGATGCTCGCAGAACACATAAAAAAGAGAGTGTTCGGTATTAAAATGATAAAGAACGCATGTATCTTTGGTGTATCGATTGCTGTTGGGTCCGGTAGCACGGCAGTTTCTCACAAAACAGTCACGACGGCATCGTTTTCGACCCAGTATCCCAATGTGGCTCACGGCCAAAGGAACACGTTGGGGATTAAGAAAACCAAGAAGTTCTCGACAATCAGATTGCAAGTAATGGTTACCGTGGTGCGGCGGGTTACATCCGTAGTCCGAGCGGTGTCGGAAGGACTTGGGGCTGCTTTCTCAAGTGGGGGCCTTCTCAAATCAGGGCCAGATATGTCCGATGATGCGCACGAGCGTTGTTGTTTTATTGCTCGCGTGTTGGCTGGGTCCGCCGGCAGAGTTCGCAATGGGATATGAATCTCATATTCGCGCGACGGGAAAACCGTCGATCGCACCGAAACTTCCTTTCGTCAAGGCGTCGGCGGGTTACAAGCCTCTGGAGTTCGGAGTCTATGACCCGCACGACCGGTATCAGCATTCCAAGGGCCCTCGTATCGAGCACGTATTCGTCTATTGGCAGGCCATCGACAGGCTGATGCTTGCAGCAAAGATGCGAGTTGCGGTGAGGCGGAAACGAACGTTGATGGTTACGGTTGAGCCGTATACGAAGGCGGCGAATTGGCGGGATGGTGGCGATCGCTTGTTTGCCGACATTACCCGTGGGAAATTCGATGGTGAGATAGCGGCAGTATGTTGTGCGGTATCCAGTTTCCCAGGAAATTATTGGATCCGCTGGGGTCACGAAATGGAAGAGCCGACGGGACGCTACCCGTGGGCCCGCCGTGATGCATCGGGCTATATCAAAGCCTATCGGTACTTCGTCGATGCGTGCAGAAAAATTGCCCCTCGGGCTCACTTTGTGTGGTCTCCGAAGGGAGAAGCGGCGCTCCATGACTATTATCCGGGAAATGCCTATGTCGACATGGTCGGCGTGGCGGTCTGGGGACTTGAACAATGGGACCGCGATCGGTATGCAACGACACGCGACTTCGCCGAGACTTTCATGGAAAAATACCGTCGAATCGAGAGGTTCGGGAAACCGGTCGTTGTCGCCGAACTGGGGGTTGCCGGTCATGCCAACTACAGGCAGCAATGGATGTCTCAGATCTCCGAGTTCTCTACTGGTAGAAATCCATTCCCCCTTCTTACCGGCATCATCTATTTCAACGACAAAGAGCCGTATCACTGGCCAGACGGCTACGGATCACCGGACTGGAGCCGGACGATCCTGGAATTCGGAAGAGAAGAGGACGCGGAATAGACAACCTCACAATAGATCAGTCCCGGCTGAACTTTCTTGCACAATTCTACGATACCTTATTGGGCAGTTGACGTGCTCGCCGCGCACCCGCGCATCGATCCGTCTTGATCGATGACTGGCGGACGCCGAGAAACTGCGTGTACTCGATCTTGGCGCCGGCACCGGCCTTTTCGCAGGCATGGTGCTTGCACACCACCCCGATGCCCAGATCCACCTCGTCGATGCCTCTGAAAAAATGCTCGAGCAGGCCCGGCAACGCTTCGATGGGAATCCGGCCATTACCTATGCCGTGGCCGACATGGCCGATACCGAGCTCGGCGGTTCGTGGGATCTCATCATATCGGCACTGGCGATCCATCATCTGGAAGACGCCGCAAAAAAGGACCTCTTCGGTGGCATTCGGGGCGCCTTGTCCGAAGGTGGCCTGTTCGTCAACGCCGAGCAGGTTCTTGGCCATGATTGCGAGGTAGAGGCCCGCTACGCCCGGACCTGGCTGCAGCAGGTCAGGAGGCTGGGCGTATCCGAAGCGGAAATCGCCAAGGCGCACGAGCGCATGTCCCACGATCGTTGCTCCTCGGTCGAAAACCAGTTGCAATGGATGCGCGATGCCGGACTTTCCCAGGTCGACTGCAACTTCAAAGCATGGCGTTTCGCGGTGCTCAGCGGCCGACGCTAGGGCGAGCAATCAGGTGTAACGGTTGTTGAGGCACAAGCAGCCAGGCTGCAAATGCGCGCCATATACGAGACGTTCAAGGGTGGCTGTTCCCGCTATACCACCAAGGCGGCATTCGCGCTACGCAAGCCCTTGGAGCGACTCCGTTATGATCGTTGATTGGTCCAAGGCTATAAGAGGACGCTGGCATCGCTGCTTTGCCGGTCGCGACGAAACCCAGCTTCCCGTCGAAACGCGATGCCGCCGCCCGGTACGATCATATGGACATGCGGATGGTGTGTCATCGCCGAACCCCAAGTGTGGAGCACAGCGGTGATGCCGATGCGCACGCCGAGGTGCTTCGGGTCGGCGGCGATAGTCAGTGTCGCTTTGCCCTTAAAGGGGTTCTGCCTCAATTTGTGTGATGATAAGAGAGAATGCGAGCGCGCAGAAGTTCGACGCCAGCGCGGTGGTACATCGCGCGCTTTAGGGTCTTCAGACGATTAATCTGGCCCTCCACCTGTCCGTTGCTCCACGGCATCGATGTTTCGACCGAGCACTCTGGCGAACCGCACGATCCGTCCCAGACCCGAATCCATAGCGTCTTCGATCCAAGCGTCCAGTGGCTCAGATATGCCGGCGCGCAAGATCCCGTTGAAAACACATGGCCAAAGTACGCATCACAGAAATTGAGGCAGAACCTGATTAAATGCAGTGCGACACGGGAATGCAGACTATAGGCCGACGTTGGAACAGCCTTCGGACCGCTGGATATCCACGCCGATGGTGTGATGAGTGGATCGTCGGTTACTTTTCTTTGTGCGTCAGGTTGAGAGTAGTGGTCCCAAGACCCCATAATGCGACCAGATGCCCATCTTCTCCCTCGACTGGATCGCATAGGGGAAAAGGAATCCGCGCTATGCGCGCCACCATATCTGGCGTCGGATGTTCACGGCACAGGTCAGCCTTTTGTTTCGGTGGATATGCCCCCACCACGAGGAAACCAACGCTGGCTTCGAGGAGACAATGACCTGTGCCCGCGGGCAGTACAGCTACATCGCCGGGTTGAACTTTTAACGCGTGGCCCGCTTCCCCGCCAATCATAAGACGTGCCGTGCCACCGGCAAAGCCCAGGACCTCATGGGCGGTGGTATGATAGTGGTGGAAGGGATATACGCCGTTTCGCCACTGCGCGGGCCAGCCATTATGTTCGAAAAGCTCTTCGAATGCCGCAGCCGCATCGCCATTCGCCGCAACAACGCCACGATAGATGAGCACGGGCAAACGCGGGTTGTTAGGTATCCAGCCATTTCGATTAAGGTGCAGGATCTCAGGTTTCAACCGGTTCCTCCTCCTTGTCGTTAGTCCCGGAACAAAACTGCTGCGTCGATTTGATCGTATTAGCGACCTGCCGCTCGAGTTTGCGTTCCCGATCTTCCCTGAATAAGGTTTTCGCGCTCGGTCCGGGCTACGTCAACCTCTGCGGGCCTGTCACCATTGTCAGTGTCGCCGGCGTGGGCTGGCAGCGTTTTCCTTGTCAGGGGCCCGTCATTATTGCCGGTGGTAATTTGTCTTGCGTTGTTCACAGCAAACCTCCCTGGTTTTTGCCAAAACGCGTTGGTCGCCGTTTTGTGCCATAAATCGTGCGACGGCAGGACACCGCCGCCCTACTCCAAGGGATTTCTTGGCATCTGGCAGAAGGCGACCCGGTTCACCATCGGTGCTGGAAGCGGGTCTCATGCATAGAGGCGTTCGCGATTCGGCGTCAAGCATTGGTCATGGTGATGCGGATGCATGCATCTCCTCACGATCTGATACGCCAGAGCAGGGCCGATAGCAAAATGCTGAAAAGCGGCCGGGTGAACTAGGGTATCAGGCTAAAGTCCTTGCGCGCTGTCTTACGCCGCGACCGTGCTCGACCGGCCGCTGGGCAAATCTGAAATCGCGAGGATGGCCCCATCTTTATTTTGAGCCTTAACAATGGCAGAGCTTAACCGCAAAATTTGTGCGATTGTACGCTCTCAAAAGCGGTAGCGTATACCGATCGTATTGGCATTCGAGCCTTCGCCCATATTGCCAAACGTCCCGTTTGCGCCCGAACGGTGGTGCAGTTGCCAGGTCAATTCGAGGTTGGGAGCCCCGCGCCAGCGCACGGACAGTTCAGGCCCGAGAAACCCGAGGAAAGAAGCATCTGCGTCGCCCCTCTGCGCCTCCCTGCGTTTCTCGATTTCGGTTTCACCGGTCACAGCACTTAAGCCTGCGGTGAATGCCGGAGAGAATACTAGGTCGCCGACAACCAGACCCTGCTGGCGCACCCGCACGCCGGCCCAGACTTCACCGGATGTGTCGTCATCCTCGCCGAAGCGGATCGCAGCACCGGCGACGCCGCCAAGAAGAAAGCCGGCGCCAAGATTAAAGACATCGCGGCCGTAGGCGGCGCCCAGAATGTAATTGGAGGTATAATCAGCACCAATGACGTGGATGGCGCCACCAAACGCATCCTTGACGAATGGCCCGCCGAGAATGGTGATATCGTTGTTGGTCGGCGCCTGACCCGGCTTCAGGAAGGGGTCTGATGTAGCGAAATATATAAAGGGGGCCTTTTCAGCGGCGAGGGTTGAATTGATTGATGATCCAAAAAAAGCTGTTCCGATAAGTATCGCGGTAACAGCGGAACGGCCGAATTTCATGTTTGTCCCCACGGTTAAAATGAACCGACTCAGCTACGACACACGACGTCACACTGGAATGAATCACAAGATGATTGCACCAGCAATATCGGATTTGGCACAGGTTTCTCCGGGACACCTCACACGTCAGAGCGGTTGCTAACGCTGGTCCAAGTCGTGGTCTCGTCTATGATCAAAATTTCCAGAATTGCGTACGGTCGCCCCATCGGATTTTCGACATGCGCGGCGACGTTGAGAACGGGTGCACCCTGGGTAACGCCCGCGTAAGCGCGACTCGACATTTGTCTGCACTTGATGGGTTTGAGTACTTCCCTAAATGCTTTCGCGTCGCCACGGCGTTCTTTGCTGACCCGACGCGCTCTGCAGCGGTGCGCGGCGTCGTGAATCGCCGTTTGAGCGGTTGGTCTCGTGGATTTGAGAGGGTGTTTGGAAACATCATTGGTGAATGACCGACATCGCCTTCCGCCAACAGCGTCTTCGTTGTTGCTGTATGGCAACAACAGAAGAATCCTTTCAATTACTGGACTGGTTGATGACAACCAATGGTTGCAATTTGGAACAATCACTTTGTATTGGGCAGCAGGGACTTTTCTCATGGGTGGGCGAGCATGACCGGCGCTATTGAGTCTATTCTGTGCGACGGAAAGCAAAAACGTCTATCAGGTACCTGCGTTGCAGCGCTGCGCCTCGACGGCGCGGGCAACAATAACTTCGACCTTTCGGCGATCGGCCCGCAATACCAGAGCTTCGATTACTTCGAGACGATCTCCTTTGCCGGTTCGGAACTTTCGGTGTGAATGTCCGCGGCGTGACACGGCGGGCAACTCTTTATCATATTCGAAACGTATATAGCTTTGACGTTGCGTCCCGGGGTGGGAAAAGATGAATCAAGTGCAAGGGAACGCGGAGTCCCGTCGGTGCTGTTCGAACTGTGGGCCAACACTACCGTCCAGGTATATCCTCCGTACACGCATGTTGCAGGGCGGCCGTATGACCAAATGGAAGGGCGAGGCGGCGAGCTTTGCGCCCAATGTCGCCCATTGCGTTTCGACAGCGACACGAGCTTCAGTGGGACGCGTCCTCGGCGCGACGCTGCTTCTGGCTCTTGCTGCAAGTTCGGCGAGTGGTGCCGACAGATATTGGGATTCTAACGGCACCGCAGCCAATCGCGGCGGTACGGGCACATGGGACACAAGCTCGTCGTTCTGGAGCCCCAACGGGGACGGCGTCAGCGGCCCCTACAGCGCCTGGAGCAACGACGCACTGGACGACGCCTTCTTTGGCGGGACCACCGCCGGCACGGTGAACCTGGGCGTGCCGATCACTGCCCACAGCCTGACCTTTGATGCCAGCACAACCTACACACTCTCTGGTAGCAGCCTGACGCTCGGAGGCGCCACACCGACGATCACCACCAATGGCACCGCCACGGTCAATTCGATCCTGGCCGGGAATGCGGGACTGACCAAGGCGGGCGCCGGCACCCTTACCCTTACCAGTGCCAACACCTTCAGCGGTGGCGTCAATGTGACCACGGGGTCCTTGATCGTCAGCGGTGATTCGGCGCTTGGTGCCGCGAGCAATGGCATCGCCTTGTCGGCAGGCGCGGCTTTGCGGAGCACCGGCGCGCTGGCCAGCAGCCGCGTTGTCACTTTGCTCTCCGGCTCCTCCAGCATTGGCGGGGGCGTCGGCTCGGCCCACCTCACCGGGACCGGCGGCTTTACCCTGAACGCGCAGACTGGACTGAGCGACGACACCAACGATTTCACTGGGGCGGTAGGCACTACTGGCTACAACCTGTACTTCACTTCGATCCGCAATCTGGGCGAGGCGAGCGCCCTGGGCGCGGCGACCACGGCGGCCAACGGTGCTGTCTTCGTCCGCGACGCCTCCGCCATCTATGTTGGTAGCGGCAACACCTCCAACCGCGGCTGGAGCATGGCGCCTGGCACCTTCTCCTCCGCTCTGAGAAATCAGGGCACCGGCACGCTGACGGTAACCGGAGACATAGGCGCGGGGGGCGGATTTACGCCATCGGTGATTCTGGACGCGCAGACCGCAGACCTGGAGCTGCTGGGCGTCATCAGCAGCAACCTTGCAAACCGACCGTTCATATTCATGGGTGGCGGTACAAGCCGCACCATCACCCTCGCTGGCGCCAATACCTTTGGCGGTGCCGCGACGATTCAGACCGTGACGGTAAGGGCGAGCACGCTGGCGGATCAAGGTATCGCCAGCTCGCTGGGAACGGGTGCCGGCGTCGCCACTATCTCGCTCGACCGCGGCACCCTGTCCTATACCGGCACCGGGAGCAGCACCAATCGCGCACTGTTCCTCAACGGCGCCAGCAGCATTCTCAACGACGGGACCGGCGCGCTGGCCCTTACCGGCGCGGCCGTATTCAATCCCGCAAACCCGGGCGACACCTTCACGCTTGGCGGTAGCTTCGCAGGCACCAACACGCTTTCGGGCGTGATCTCCGGTGCTGGCAATCTCGCAATGAACGGCGGCGCGGGGAACGTCTGGCTGCTCACCGGCGCCAATACCTATGTCGGGTCGACCACCGTTGCATCGGGTACCTTGCAGGCCGGCAGCAATGAGGCGTTCGGTGCGCCAAATGCAGTAACCGTCAATGGCGGTATCCTGGACCTCAACAATAACGATATCACCGTCACGTCACTCGCCGGAACCGGCGGCAGCGTCGCATTGACCGGCACTGGCGATCTAACCGTCAACGGCCCCACCAGCACGACCTATGCCGGCAGCCTCACTGGCGCCGGCGGCATCGTCAAGCGCGGCACGAGCACTCTGACCCTCACCGGGCAAAGCACTTACACCGGCAACACGACGATCAATGGCGGCGCGCTGGCGCTGAACTTCGCCGCCCCAGGGGCACCGGCCAGCGACATCATCGCGGGCGCGTCAACGCTCAACATGGCCGGCGGAACGCTTACCCTCACCGGCGCGGCGGGCGTGGCGAACAGTCAGACCTTTAACGGCCTGAATGTCACCGCAGGCAACAACCGGATCATCGCGACCTCCGGCGCGGGCGGCAGCATGACGCTGAATCTCGGCGCGCTGACGCGCACGAGCGGTCTGCTGGACTTCACGCTGCCCGCCAGCGGCACCATCACCACTTCCAACGGCGACGGGGCGCTCGGCTGGGCGACGGTCAATGGTACCGATTATGCGCAGGTCAGCGGCGGCCTCATTACTGCCTTCACTGCCTATGCGAACAAGGACGATGTGAGCACCTGGCTGACGGGCGACGTCGTCAGTGATGCAGGCGGGGCGGCCAACTCTCCTTATTTCAACACAGTCACCGGCAACGTTCAGCTCGGCGGCCTCAAATATACCGCGGCAGCCAACTCCACGGTCACCATTGGTGCCGGCAATACGCTTGGTGTGGACGGAACGATTATCGTCGCTTCCGATGTCGGTAACGCCAGCCAGACGATCACCGGCGGTTCGATCACCGGCAGTACCGGCGGCGGCGCGTTCGGTGTCCTCCACAACGGCACGGGCACAGGCACCTTCACGATCGCGTCGACGATCATCGACAATGGTGGAACCAGCTTCATCAAGGGCGGTGCCGGCCGGGTCGCACTGACCGGTGTCAACAGCTATGCGGGGGGCACGACGCTCAGCGGCGGCACGCTCGCCATCAACAGCGTCGCCAATGGCGGCGTGGCGAGCAGCATCGGCGCGTCCTCAGCTGCTTCGTCCAATCTGGTGATCGAAAGCGGAACCCTCGAATATACCGGCCTTGGCGCCGGGACGACCGATCGCGGCTTCACGCTGGTGAACGGCGGCCCGTCGCGGACAATCCAGGTTACCAGCGGCGCCGCCAACCTGTCCTTCGGCGGCGTAGTGGTCGGTCCGGACGATGCCAGCCTGACCAAGTCAGGTGCCGGCACGTTGACGCTGGCGAACGCCGCGAACACCTATACGGGCGTCACGACCGTGTCGGCCGGTACCTTGTCGGTCAACACCTTGGCGAACGGCGGCGTGGCGAGTGGCATCGGCGCTTCGTCGGCGGATTCGGCAAATCTTGTGCTCCAGAACACCGGCGGCCTGCAATATACCGGCGGAACGGTCAGCAGCGATCGCGGCTTCACGCTGGGAGCTGGCGGTGGCCGGATCGACGTGAGCGCCCCCGCCGCCGCGCTGACGCTCAGCGGCGTCGCGACCGGTGCGGGAGGACTGATCAAGGAAGGCGCCGGCACGCTCGTGCTGTCTGGTTCCAATTCCTATACTGGCGGTACGACGATCAGCGCCGGTACGCTGCGCGCCGGTTCCGTTCAGGCTTTCGGCAGCCAGACCGCGCTGATGACCGTCAACGCCGGCGCGACGCTGGATCTGGCCGGTTTCGCCAACACGGTCGGGGCGCTCAGCGGCGGCGGCAATGTCATTCTGGGTTCGGCGACGCTCACCTCGGGCGGTGTCAATGGCACCTTCACCGGCACGATAAGCGGCAGCGGCGGTTTCACCCGGATGGGTGGCGGCACCCAGACGATCACAGGCTGCAACAACAGCTACACGGGCGCCACTACCGTAAATGGAGGCGGCACGCTAAGCGTGAACTGTCTTGCCAATGGAGGCCTTGCAAGCGGCATCGGTGCGTCCGGCAGCGCTTCGTCCAATCTCGTCCTTACCGGCGGGACCCTGGCCTATACGGGAACCAATGTCACGACCAACCGCGGCTTCACCCTTGCCGGCGGTGACGGTGGCATCAACGTGTCATCCGGCACGACGACGCTTGGGTTCACCGGTCAGGTCACCGGTGCGGGTCGACTTAGGAAGTTTGGCCCTGGTACACTCATCCTCTCCGGCACGAACAACTATAGCCTTGGTACCGTCGTCGACGCCGGCACGTTACGTGCAGGTTCCGCCAGTGCCTTCGGAAGCAGCGGCATGGCGTTCAACAGCGCAGACGCAACGTTGGATCTCGCGGGTAACAACAATAGCGTATTGAATCTTCAGAGCCTTGTTGCGGGCGCGGGCCATGTGTTGTTGGGCGGCGCGACGCTGACGATCACCAACGGCAGCAACCTGAATTATTCCGGAACGATCGACGGTGCTGGAAGCGTCTTGAAGTCGGGCGGCCCAGGGGCAGCCCAGGTGCTCGCGGGCTGCAACAGCGGCTACACCGGCAGCACTACGGTTACATCCGGCTGGCTGCAGGTCGTCTGCCTCACCAACGGCGGCACCAACAGTTCGATCGGCGCTTCCACTTCTGGCGCGGGCAATCTCGTGCTCAACGGCGGTACGCTACAATATGTCGGCGCGGGCGGCAGTACCGATCGACAGTTCACGTTGGGCGCCAGTGGCGGCGGCCTGGATGCCTCCGGCCCCGGCGCTATAAATTTCACCAGCACGGCGCCGGTCGCGCTGACCGGGAGCGGCAGCCGCACCCTGACGCTTGCGGGCTCCAACATCGGCGACAACACACTTTCAGCCAGGCTTGACGACCCGGCCGGCGGCGTCACAGCGCTCACCAAGACCGGCACGGGCACCTGGGTGCTGAAGAACCCTGCAAGCACTTATACCGGCGTCACCACGATTAACGGCGGTGTGCTCGGGGTTGACAAGCTGGCCAATGGCGGCGCCGCGAGCAGCATCGGCGCGTCGTCGGCTGCGGCGTCCAATCTGGTGATCGGCAATGGCTCGACGCTGCGCTACACCGGCGCGGGAGACACGACCAACCGCCTCTTCACCCTGTCATCGGGCGTTACCTTTATCGAATCCTCGGGTACGGGCGCAGTCGTGTTCACCGACACGGGACCAGTGACTCTGGCTGGGACCAACCAGGCGCGCACGATCGCGCTTGGTGGCACCAACACAGGCAACAACACGCTCGCCGGATCGATCGGCAATGCAGGGACTGGCATCACCACGCTGGCCAAGAATGACAGCGGCACCTGGGTGCTGACGGGCAACAACACCTTCACCGGCAACACCGTCATCAACAACGGCAATCTGATGATCGGCAATGGCGGCACGTCAGGCAATGCCGGGGCCGGCAACGTGATCGTCAATGCCCCGACCTCGACACTGTCGTTCAACCGCAGCGACACCTTCAACTTCACGGGAACGCTCAGCGGCCCAGGCAGCATTGCACAGGTCGGCACCGGAACAACCGTGCTCACCTCGGCCGGCAACGCCATCGGCGCGACCAGCATCGGCGCTGGCACGCTGCAAGTGAATGGCGCGCTTACCACGGCGACCATCGCCATGAACGGTGTCGGCACGCTGACCGTGAACGGCATCGTGCAGGCACCCGGCGCCACGCCTTCGACGATCACCGGCGATGCCGGTGCGAGCACGATCAACGTCAATGCGGGCGGCACGTTGCGGGCCAATGGCGACCTCGGCGGCGGCAACGATGTCGTCAATGTGAGCGGTACGCTAGCCACAGGTCTCGCCGCCCTCAATCTGGGCATCGGCAACGATACGTTGATGCTCAATGATACCGCCGTATTGAGCGGCGTCGGCGTCGATGCCGGCATTGGCGGCGAGAGCGGAACCGGCGACACGCTGCAGGTCAACACCGCCGCGGGCCGCACCCTCAATGGCGCCACTGTCACCAGCTTCGAGAGCCTGAACAAGCAGGGCGCGGGCGCACTGATTCTGACGGGCAATCACAGCTACAGCGCCGGCACGACGATCCAGGCCGGCACGCTGCAGGTCGGCAACGGCGCGACTGTCGGCGCACTGACGACACCAACCGTGGCGAACAACGCCGCGCTCGCCTTCAACCTCGACAACGCCTACACTTTTGCCGGCGCGATCTCGGGCAGCGGCGTGATCAACAAGCTGGGCACCGGGGTGACGACGCTCACCGGCACCAACAGCTACACCGGCGCGACCAGCGTCAATGCCGGCACGCTGCTTGTCAACGGCAACCAGTCGGGCGCCACTGGCCAGACCAGTGTCGCCAGCGGTGCCGCGCTCGGCGGCATCGGCACGATCGGTGGCAGCGTCACGGTGGCCGACGGCGGGGCCATCAATCCTGGCGACGCCGGCAGTGCCGCCGGGACCCTGACGATCAACGGCGCTCTGGCGCTTAACAACAATTCGGCTCTCAATTACAATTTCGGCCAGGCGAATGTCGCCGGAGGCGCGTTCAATGATCTGATCACTGTCGGCGGCAATCTGACGCTCGACGGCACGCTTGCTATCACGCAGACGTCCGGGGGCACATTCGGCCCGGGCCTCTACCGCATCATGAACTACGGCGGCGCGCTAACCAATAACGGGCTCAACGTTGCCTCATCCGACTATTTCGTCCAGACTTCGGTCGCCAACCAGGTCAACCTGGTCAATTCAGCCGGCCTGACGCTCAGTTATTGGGACGGCGATGCCGGGCCGCATTCCAACAGCATCGTCAATGGTGGTAACGGCACCTGGCGTGCCACCGGCGACCAGAACTGGACCGACAGCACCGGCGTGTTCGCAGCGCCCTTCGCCAATGCCAGTTTCGCCATCTTCCAGGCCTCAGCGGGCACGGTGACCGTCGACGATGCCAACGGGGCGGTACAGGCACTCGGCATGCAGTTCGCCAGCAACGGCTATGTGGTGAATGGCGACGGCGTCGAACTGGTCGACGACAGCACGCAGGCCGGTCTCCAGTCGGTCATCCGCGTCGGCGACGGCACCGGGGCAGGCGCCGGCTATGTGGCCACCATCGCGTCCGCCCTTTCCGGCGCCACCCAGCTTGTGAAGATGGACCTGGGCACGCTGGTGCTGTCCGGGACGAACACATACACCGCCGGCACTGCCATCAATGGCGGTACACTCCAGGTCTCGGCCGACGCCAATCTGGGCGCGGCCGGCGGGGCGCTCAGCCTGAATGGCAGCACGCTGCGCAACACTCTGGCGGTCACGTCGGGACGCGCCGTTACGCTCAACGCCGGCGGCGGCAGCTTCGAGACGCTGGACGCACTCACTCTTAACGGTGTGGTCGGCGGCACGGGCGTGCTGACCAAGACCGGTGCGGGCACGCTGGAGCTTTCCGGCGCCAATACTTATGCTGGCGGTACTGTCGTCGACGCCGGCACGGTCGAGGTCTCGGCTGACGCCAATCTGGGCAATGCGGGCGGCGGGCTCACCTTCAATGGCGGCACGCTGCACAGCACCGCCACCTTTACCGCTGCGCGGAACGTAACGCTCAATGCCGGCGGTGGAACCTTCGACACGGACAATGGTACAGCGCTGATGCTGGCAAACGTCGTGGTGGGCGCCGGCGCGCTCACCAAGGACGGCGGCGGTGCGCTGACGCTCACAAATACAAACACCTATGCTGGCGGCACGACGATTTCCGCCGGCACGCTACAGCTCGGCAATGGCGGCGCCTTGGGCTCCATCACGGGCAATGTACTCAATGATGGCACGCTCGCCTTCAACCGCAACAATGGCCACACATTCGCCGGGCTGATCTCAGGCTCCGGCAGTGTCGAGCAGATCGGCAGCGGCACCACAATCCTGACGGCCGACAACAGCTACGGTGGCACCACCGACGTCCGCGAGGGCACGCTCATCATCGACGGCGATCAGTCGGCCGCGACAGGCACAACCACGGTCGGGGCCGGCGGGGTGCTTGGCGGCACGGGCACGGTCGGCGGCAATGTTGCCGTGCTTGACAACGGCGCGCTGAACCCGGGCGACCTCGGGTCGGCGCCGGGGACGCTGACGATCAATGGCGACCTGGCGCTCGGGGCACTGGCAACACTCAATTACAATTTCGGCCAGGCGGGCGTCGCCGGCGGGGCCTATAATGACCTGACCGTCGTTCATGGCGATCTTGTGCTCGACGGGCAGCTGAATGTTGCCGAGACGGCCGGCGGCAATTTCGGACCGGGCATCTACCGCGTGATCAGCTATGACGGGACACTGACCAATCTGGGGCTTGCGGAGAGCTCTCCCAATTACGTGGTGCAGACCTCGATCGACGGCCAGGTGAACCTGGTCGACATCAGCGCCATGACGCTCAACTTCTGGGACGGGGATGGCGGACCGAATGACAATTCTGCGGTCGATGGCGGCAATGGCATCTGGCGCGCCAACGGCGACGACAACTGGACCGATGAGACCGGCGACATCAACGCGGCCTTCTCCAATGGCAGTTTTCCGATCTTTGCGGGCGCCGCTGGAACGGTCGAGGTCGACAACAGCAATGGCCAGGTGCAGGCCTCCGGCATGCAGTTCGCCACCGGCGGCTATCTCATCGAGGGTGACAACATCACCCTGACCGGGCCGCAGTCGACCATCCGCGTCGGCGACGGGACGTTGCCCGGTGCAGCCTATGTGGCAACCATTGGATCCGTGCTCCAGAGCAGCTCGCAGCTTGTGAAGTCCGACCTTGGCACGCTGGTGCTGACGGGCGCCAACACCTATACCGGTGGCACCCGCCTCAACGCGGGCACGCTGCAGATCTCGACTAACGCCAACCTTGGTAACGCGGCCGGCGGGCTCAGCCTTGACGGCGGCACACTGCACAATACAGCCGCTTTTGCTTCGACGCGCAGCGTGACCCTCGAAGCCGGCGGCGGTATCTTCGACACCGATGCCGATCTGACGCTGTCCGGTTTGGTCGGCGGCACGGGCGGCTTCACCAAGACGGGCAGCGCCGCACTGATCCTGTCCGGCAACAACACCTACACTGGCCAAGCGACGGTCAGTGCGGGCGGGCTCTATGTCGATGGTGACCAGAGCGGGGCAAGCGGGCCTGTTTCGGTGCAAACCGGCGCTGCCCTTGGCGGTAACGGCGTCATCGGCGGTGACGTCGCGGTTGCCGACGGGGCAACGTTGTCGCCCGGTTCCGCCGACGGCACACCCGGCACGCTCGCCATCGGCGGCAACCTCGCGCTGACCAGCGGCTCGATCCTCAATTACAGCTTCGGCGAGGCGAATGTTCCTGGCGGCACGCTCAACGATCTGACCACCGTTGGCGGCAACCTCGTTCTTGATGGCACGCTCAACGTGTCCGTTTCATCAGGCGGCACCTTCGGCCCCGGCGTCTACCGCGTGTTCAGCTACAATGGCGCACTGACCAACAACGGCCTCTCGGTCGGGAGTATTCCTTCGACGAACTACTTTATTCAGACGGCAATCGCCAACCAGGTGAACCTCGTCAATGCGCAAGGGCTGACCATGAACTACTGGGACGGCGCTGCCGGTCCGAAGTTCGACGGCCTCGTCAATGGCGGCGACGGCGTCTGGCAGAATGCTGCCGGCAACGACAATTGGGCCGACGCGGCGGGCATCATCAATGCTCCCTTCTCGGACGGTTCCTTTGCCATCTTCGCAGGGACCGCCGGTAGGGTAACGGTCGACAACGCTCTTGGCCAGGTGACGGCTTCGGGCCTGCAATTCATGACCGACGGCTATCTCATCCGGGGCGGTTCCATCGCGCTTGATGGCGGTGCGACATCGACCATCCGCGTTGGCGACGGAACGGCGGCTGGAGCGGGCATCACGGCGACCATCGCCGCGCAGCTCAGCGGTAACACTCAACTCGTCAAGACCGATCTCGGCACGCTCGTGCTGAGCGGCGCCAACAGCTATAGCGGCGGCACCGCGATCAATAGCGGTACGCTGCAAGTGTCGGCCGACGCCAATCTCGGCGATGCGGCCGGTGCCCTGAGCTTCAACGGCGGCACGCTGCAGACGACGGCAAGCTTCACCTCCAGCCGCAACATCGATTTGCTGGGGCAGGGGACCTTCCTCACCGATGATGCAACCACACTCACCCTCGACGGCAGGCTCTCCGGCAGCGGAAGCTTCGTCAAGTCCGGCGCTGGCAAGCTGGTGCTTGCCTCGGGCGGCTCGGGTTTTGCGGGTGTCACCTCGATTGATGATGGCACTCTCGCGGTCAACGGCAGTCTGTGCGGCGACGTTGATGTTCGCTCGGGTGGCCGCCTGCACGGCACGGGCACCGTTTGCGATACCAACAACTTTGCCGGTGGTACGGTGGCGCCCGGCAATTCGATCGGCACCCTGACGGTCGCCGGCGACTATGCTGGCAGCGGCGGCACACTGGAAATCGAGAGCCGACTCGGCGGGGATGCATCGCCGACCGATCGGCTCGTCGTCACCGGCAATACCGCCGGCACGAGCACCGTTAAGGTGATCAATGATGGCGGCGGCGGCGGGCAAACCAATGAAGGCATCAAGATCATCAATGTCGGGGGTGCCTCGAACGGCAGCTTTTCGCTGGCAGGCGACTATGTCTTTGACGGTGAGCAGGCCATGGTGGGTGGTGCCTATGCTTACCGGCTCTACAAGAACGGCGTCAGCACGCCCAATGACGGCGACTGGTATTTGCGTTCCACCTATCTCAGTCCCGACAATCCCGCGCCGCAGCCCCTCTATGCACCCGGCGTGCCGCTTTATGAGGCGTATGCAGGCGTCCTGCAGAGCTTCAATGAACTCGGTACGCTGCAGCAGCGTGTCGGCAACAGATCCTGGGGTGAGGGCGCTACACCGCAAGGGGCGGACCTTCCAGGCCAGGGGCCGGTTGACGGCAAGGCCATCTGGGCCCGCATCCAGGCCGCGCACAGCCAGCTCGATCCGGATGTCTCTACGACTGCAACTGCCTACGACGTGACCACCTGGAAGCTGCAGGCCGGCCTTGACGGGATGCTGCATGAAGGCGGGGCCGGCATGCTGATCGGAGGGCTCACCGCCCATTACGGAACGGTCTCCTCGGACGTGTCATCGCTCTTCGGCAATGGCTCGATCGACGCCACCGGCTATGGGTTCGGCGGTACGCTGACATGGTACGGCAACAACGGCTTTTATATCGACGCCCAGGCCGAGGCGACCTGGTATGACAGTGACATCCGGTCGGCCACACTCGGCAGCACGCTTGCCAAGGGCAATGACGGTTTCGGTTATGCGCTGAGCATGGAGGCGGGCCAGAAGATCGCGCTTGACGGCAATTGGTCGCTGACGCCGCAGGCCCAGCTCGCCTATTCCGCTGTTGATTTTGACGATTTCACTGACCCCTATGGTGCCGTCGTGGCGCTCGGCAACAGCGACAGCCTGATCGGACGCCTCGGCCTGTCCGCGGACTACGAGAGCCAATGGGCAGATGCGGCAGGGCAGGTGAGCCGCTCGCATGTCTATGGCATCGCCAATCTCTACTACGACTTCCTCGACGGATCCGATGTCGATGTGTCCGGATTGAGTCTTGTCAGCCAGAACCAGGCCCTGTGGGGCGGACTTGGGCTCGGCGGGTCGCTGAACTGGGCCGATGGCCGATACTCCGTCTATGGCGAGGCCATAGCCCGCGGCAGCTTTGAGGATATGGCCGACAACAACTCCATCCGCGCCAAGCTCGGGTTCAGCGTCAAGTGGTAGGGGGAAAGTGACTCTGTTGACATGAGGATCCAGGCTTGCCGACCGACTCCAACATCGCTATCCAGTCGCATGGTCCGGCACGCCCTCATGCGACAGCACGAGAGGATTGCCGCAGTTTTTACAGAAAGGTCATTCGTTTGCGCATACCCCATTTGCCCCAGGTGGCTGCAGCGGGAGCTGTGGCTCTAGCCACCCTCACCATCCCGGCGTTGACCCAGGAGGCAGGGTCGACACTGCCCGGCGGCGCCTCGTCGCTCCAGGAGACCTATCAGGACTGGAGCCTCGGCTGCCAGGGCACCCCCACCGTAGCCTGCGCCATCTCGCAGCAACAGACGCAGCAGAATGGCCAGCGGATACTGGCGGTTGAATTGCGCAAGGGCGACGATGACGCCGTTGCCGGCAATCTGGTTCTTCCTTTTGGTCTGCTGCTCGAGACCGGCGCCACACTCCAGATCGACGACGCACCACAGCGCGAACCCCTCAAGTTCTCTACCTGCCTGCCTGCCGGCTGTCTCGTGCCTGTCAGCTTCGACGCCAGGACGGTTGCGGAGCTTCGCACCGGTACGGCGCTGCGCGTCAAGGTGCAGGGCATGGACAGGAAAGAAGTGGTGTTGTCGATCTCGCTGAAAGGTCTGGCCCCCGCACTCGACAGGCTCAAGACTGTAGGGGCAAACCCGTGAATGCATGCCGTCACTGACGGTCTGTCAGCCCGCCTCTGATCCCATCAACATTCGACTCCAAAGTCGCACTTCTTGCGAACTTGACCTAATTCAGTCGGGAAGTCTAAAGCGCTGGCGGCGTCACCGGACAAGATGCCTGTCAGGCGTCGGAACAGGCGGCTGAACGAGGAGGCGTCCTCGTAGCCTACCTCGCGGACGACAGCATTCACGGTGGTGGAACTGGTCTCTAGCATATGCTTGGCCTCCTCGATGCGGAGTGCCTGGACATAGGTAAGCGGCGAGTAACTGGTGGCCACCTTGAACTAGCGGTGGAATGTGCGCTTGGGCAAACCCGAAATGCGCGCCACCTCGGTGAGGAGATCCGCGCACTCATAATTCTCCGCAAGCCAGTGCTGGCACTTGAGAATAAGCGCGTCGGCATGAATGACATTGACAGCCATAGTGGCGTAGGGGAGCTGTCCATCGCGGAGCCAGTGATAGAGGTAGACCTGGAAGTACGGATTGCCTCCTCGCCGCTGCCGTAGCGGGCGATGAGGAGCAGTGCGAGGTCCGGCTAGGACGAAGCGCCGCCGGATCACGCCAAGCGCCTTGGGCATCCCGGGGGACGAATTCTATCCGGTGGCCGACACGCTCATCCTTCGGAACGATCCGATTTCCGCAGCGGTCGCCTGGCGACCTCCAGTCGTTGCCTCGCGTAGTCGACGCAAAGCAGCGTCATCCAACCAGTAAGCAATGAACAGAACGGCGCTTCGAGCGGGTTGCACGCATTCCTTGGCGCCACAATTCCTGACGAATGGAGAAAACCGATGTTTCACTACCTAAAGCGCGTTTCGATCGGGCTGAGGGCGCGCGGGGCTGAAAGGGCTTTGCACAAACTACCTAACCATATCCTGAAGGACATAGGGAAACCGTGATGAAAGTTCGCTTCCACAATCATTGTCGATTTTCGCTTCGAGGATCGTATAATGACCCGGTCGGGACCGCTTTTGCAGCCTTCGCTCTGGTGCTCAGGCGGATTGTCTTAAGTAACCCGGCGACTCAATTGCTGCGCTCTGGCACAAGTCCAGATTTCTCGCGCGCGTTAAGCCTTCTATATCCGTCAAAGTTATCGTAAAGTACCTTTCCAAATGAATCATGCCGTTTCGCAGACGCTGCGGAATCATCCCGGAACGACTTTGTGAACCGACATCTTTTGAAAAAGCTACCTGCCCGCATGGATCCGCAACTGACCGACAGCGCGCGGTCTGTCCTGAGAATGATCGCCCGTTCAGGCCCGATGACAAGGCCTCAGCTGAGTACAGCGCTGGCCTTTTCCAAACCAACGATGTCCGCCGCCGTAGGCGAGCTTGAAACCTATGGTCTTGTGGCCTCCAATGGTGTTGCCAAGGGAGCGGTCGGCCGCACTGCGGTGACGTATGGACTTGGCGCAGGCGCCGGCTTTGCAATCGGCGTCGATTGCGGCACGACCCGGATCCATGCGATGGCTTCGAAGCTCGATGGCCAGAATTTTGCCGAGTTGCAGCAGCCGGTGGGAGTTGCTGACGACAATGCTGTGGAACGGTTCCGGGCGATCGAAGCGACTATCCAATCTCTCCTGTCACAATGCGGTAAACGCCAGCGGCCGCTGAGGGTTATTGCAATTGCTCTGCCCAATATCATTTCGCAGACACTCGATCGGCTTCCGGCACGCTATGAATTTGCGCAGACGCTGCAGAGGCTGCAGGACGCTTACAATGTCCCGATTGTGGTTGAGAACAATGTCAATTGCGCAGCGCTAGCCGAGTATCACGAGGGCGCGGCCAAGCATCATTCCTTTGCCATATATCTGCAGATCGGCGTCAAGGTCGGTGTGGGGATAGTCCTGGGCGGCAAGCTGTTTCGTGGATTCCGAGGCGGTGCCGGCGAGGTGGGGCATTTGCCTTTCCCCTGGTCCGAAACGGAAAAGCCCCGCTTCCAGCACGTCGAAACTTACCTCGGTTCGGTGCAGCTCCTGCAGCGATGCAAGGAGAATTGGCCGACATCCGACGGTGAACCACCCGTTTCGACCGCTGAACTGTTTTCTCGCGCCGGAACCTCTGACTATGCACGGCAATGCATCGAAAGCCATGCCAACGACGTTGGCAGTCTGGTCGCCGCCTGCGTCAGTATGCTCGATCCCGAGCTGGTTGTGCTCGGCGGCGGCGTCGGACAGAATGCGATCCTGTTGGAAGGTGTCGACAAGGTCGTGAGGGAGCTTTGCTGGCCGGTGGAAATCAGGGTCAGCGAACTTTCCAACCAGGCGACGGTGCTTGGTGCGATGCGTGTGGGCGTTGATTTCGCCATGGCCGGTTTGCTTGGGGAAGACAGCAGCACTGCCTTCCTTTATCGCGGGCCTATGGCGGAACCTTCTCGCCAATAAGACGGTCAGGCAACTGCAAGCTTGGTATCCGCCTGGCGGTAACGAAAGTTGCAGACGGGGAGCCCCGCATCCTCGGACAGCGTGGCGATTATCAGCTGCCCCGCAATTGCCTGCAAGATGGCATCGCCAATACCGGGGCTGAAAGCGGGTACGTTGATGACGACGAGATTGTCAGCATCTTTCACGTCACTGCGGCTTGTGATCAGCACGGCCGGAATAGCAAAGCCAGCAAGATCTTTGGCCAGCTGAACTTCGCGGCCATTGCCAAAAAGGATGACACCACTATCCTTGTCGTTCGGTTCCATCGGGCCATGCAGAAAATTCAGCGTGTCCCAATCCTGGGCTGAAATACGGGCCGCCTCGCGGATCAGCAGCGATATATACCCCGCCGTACCATAGGCGCAGCCCGCGCCGACGCAGTCGATGGCCTTGCGGTCGCCGAGCATCTTCGCAGCCTTCTCGACCTGCGGTTTGACCGTTTCGAGAACCGACTTTGCGGCCGAAGGCAGAGCCGTCCAGTCGGTACCCGACGGGCGCCCCGCCTCGTCTGCAAGCAATGCCGCTGTCAGCAACGAGCCAAGATAGCTCGTGGTGTTCGGACCGCTATCGATGCCGCTATTTGTCGGTATCATGTGGCGAACGACTTTGGAGAGCGGCGTTCCTCGCGCCGTTGCGATACCGTAGGTCGGCTTGTCCACGCGCACTTCCATGGCCTTCGCCGTCTCGATACTGCGGCCGGAGGCGGAAAAGGCAATATAGCCATCGCCCGCTTGATTGGATGGGTCATACAAATCCGTCGCCGCAAGTGCAAAGGCGCGTATGCCTTGATTGCGCATCTGTGCCGCCGCGACAACGGCGGCGTAGAGACTGGCACCAATGCCTGCAAGTACGATCGTTCCCGATTTTAGCGGAACAAGATCGATCGTATCCAACGTCTTGGATACGCTCTCCAGGCAAGCTTTAAGAGCGGCGGGCTGCAGCGCGATCGCCTGGCGGTAGGGGACTCTGTCGGTCATTTTTTATTCCGTATGCTGATGGAAATTATAGCCGGAAGACTCTTCGCCCTCCGGCCTGGGGGAAGTGCGTGTTAGTCCAGCTTCAGATAGTCGGCAAAGCGGGCAGCGTCGTTGATGGTGATCTTGTCGAGCTTGTTTTCGCCAAGCCCCCATTTGTCAAATATCTTGCCGTAGGAGCCGTCGTCGATCATTGCCTGCAGCGTGGCGGCCAAAGCATCCCGCAGCTGGTTGTTTTCCTTGGCCACGAGGACTGCCTGATATCCGACGGCATATTGCGCACCGGGAACAAGTTCGATCTTCCTGTTCCCTTCCGGCTGATGCTTCAAACTATATGCAGCAACCCCCGTCGTATCCATGGAAAGGTCGACGCGTCCGCTCTGCAGCGCGATCTTGATCTGGTCGTTGGAGGGGAACTGCATGACGTTGAGCGGCTTGTCCGCCGGGCAGAGGCCTTTTTGCTTGTCGAGAAGTTCGAGCGGAATCGAGCCTTGGACAGCGCCCGCATTCAGACCGCAGGCATCCTTCAACTTGTGGATGTTCTTCGGGTTGCCTTCGAGCACGATGATGCTGGTGCCTTCAAGCATGTAGTTGACGATGTCGACGATCTTTTCGCGCTCGGCGAAATCGCCGAAAGCCGACATGCCGATGTCGAAGCGGCCGGCCTGTATGCCCGGAATGATGCTGGCGAACTGCGCCGGCATGTCCGTGAATTTTACGCCAAGACGCGTGCCCATCTCGTCGCGCAGCTCGCGCTCCAGTCCGATGATGGTCTTGTTATCCTCGCCATAAAAATCATAAGGCGGCGTTTGCGGTTCGGTTCCGACCTTGATCTCGCCCGCGGTCTTGATTTTCTCCGGAAGCATGTCGTGCAGCTTCTCGTCGGTGCCGGCGGCGAAGCCTGCCGTGCCCGCCATCAGGACGGCGAGGGTGGCAAGAGACAGTTTCAACAATCTGGTATTCATGGCATTCCCCTTTTCTTGATGCACGTGAAAGACGTGCGGCCTTCAGACAAATGATTGCCGGCCCGGTCAGTGCATTCGTCTGAGAAATGTCTTGGTTCGCTCATGCTGGGGCGCGTCGATGACCTGCCGCGCCGGGCCTTCCTCGACGACCACGCCCTGATCCATGAAAATCACGCGGTCGGCGACCTCCCGTGCGAAGGCAAGTTCATGCGTGACGACGAGCATCGTCATGCCGTCGGCTGCAAGCTTGCGCATGACTGCAAGCACTTCGCCGACGAGTTCCGGATCGAGCGCCGAGGTGGGTTCGTCGAACAGCATCAGTTTCGGGTTCATGGCAAGCGCGCGGGCAATGGCAACCCGCTGCTGCTGACCGCCGGAAAGCTGATAGGGATAGGAGTTCTCCCGTCCCTCAAGAT
The DNA here is from genome assembly GCF_031455525.1 of Phyllobacterium sp. 1468. Taxonomy (NCBI): domain Bacteria; kingdom Pseudomonadati; phylum Pseudomonadota; class Alphaproteobacteria; order Hyphomicrobiales; family Phyllobacteriaceae; genus Phyllobacterium; species Phyllobacterium sp. 1468. Next base: position 164,531 of record NZ_JAVDSX010000010.1, read on the forward strand.
CGACGAGTTTCAGCAACTCCCTGGCCCTCGCCAAGGCGCGTTCGCGCGATTGCCCGCGGATCAGCATCGGTGCCTGCGAGATATTGTTGAGCACGTCATGATGCGCGAAGAGATTGAACCGCTGGAACACCATGCCGATATCCTGGCGCTGGCGGGCGAGCTCCTTGCCGCTCATCTCGTAGAGAAGGCCATGCCGCTCGTTGTAGCCGATCAACTGGCCGTCAACGAGAATACGCCCACCGGTCATGCGCTCAAGGTGGTTGATACAGCGCAGGAAGGTTGATTTGCCGCTCCCTGACGGGCCAAGCAGGCAGACGACTTCTCCCTTGCCGATCGTCAGGTTGATCCCTTTGAGAACCTCATGCGCGCCAAATGATTTGCGAACATCGAGCGCTTCGACCATGGCGACGCCGTTGCCCGTGAGTGCTGGTTGGGTCATCCGTTGCTCCGTTCGGCGCGAAGCAGGCGCAAAGCAGCACGCCAGGCCATGGGTGCGTCGCTGGTGGACCGGCCGAGCCGGCGTTCGATCACGTATTGCAAGCTCGAAGCGACCGTCGTCATCACGAGGTACCAGATGCTGGCAACGATCAGCAGTTCGATGATGAGGAAGTTCTTGGCGTAGATGTTCTGGGCGCGGGTCAGGAGATCCTGTGCCGCCACCACCGAAACCAGTGAGGTCGTCTTCAACATCGAAATCGTCTGGTTACCGATCGGCGGGATGATAACCCGCAGCGCCTGCGGAAAGATGATGCGCAGCATGGCCTGGGTCGGTCTATAGCCCAGCGCTTTGGCCGCCTCCTGCTGGCCGCTGTCGACCGCCATCAAGCCGCCCCGCATGATCTCCGCCATGTAGGCTGCCTCGTTGAGGCTGAGGGCGAGCAAGGCGGCGACAAAGGCGGTGATGATCGAGTTCGTATCGAAACGGATCGAGCCGATTTCGATGCTCGGGATGAAGAGCTGGATATTGAACCAGAAGATGATTTGGACGAGCAGCGGCGTGCCGCGAAAGAACCAGATGTAGAGGCTGGCAAAGCCGCTGACGATCGGGTTTGGAGAGAGGCGCATCGTCGCCAGGATCGCCCCCGCAAAGATGCTGATCAGCATCGAAAGCACCGTGAAAAGGATGGTGAGCTTGATGCCTTCGAGAATCGTTCCGTCGAAGAGGTATTGCGGGATCGCCGACCATGTGATGTGGCGGCTCATGATGACCATGGCAAGCAGAAGGCCAACGATCACGATGAGGATGATGGCGATCACCCATTGGCCCCAGTTCCGCGCAGGAATGATCCTTTGTTCGCTCATGCCGCCCTCCAGTCGCCTTCGTTCGAGATAGTGCCGGCAATGTGGGGGAGCGGCAGATAGGCTGGGCGCTCTCCCGCCTGCAATTGCCGCGCGAGCGCCATGGCGCCGATCACTGGCGGTTCGCGCAGAAGCGTCAATTTCCAGTCTGGCGCGACAGTCCCGAGTGCGGACTGGAACGCTTGAAAAAGAAGCGGCTGGCGCGTGATTACGCCGCCGCCCGTAACGATATCGTTCCCCGGTGCGCCGCGATCGATCAGGCGCGAGACCAATGCTGCGAGCGCCTTGCCACCTTGCGCTATGACATCGAGGGCGAGCGCCGATCCGGTATCGGCTGCCGCGAAGACCAGCGGTACGAAACTGCCAATCCTGGCTGCGCTTGCCTGATCGCCCAATGCGCGTCCAAGGTCAACGGGATTGTCGATGCCAAGTGCCTGAAGCAGGCTGCGGCCCAGCCGCTCCAGGGGTTCACCATAATCGAGCGACCTGCGCACTGCGCGTGCCGCCTCTCGTACCAGGCCGGCAGCGCTGCCTTCGTCGCCGAGATACCATCCCCACCCGCCGGCGGCGATCATCCGCCTATCATCGCTCCGGGCAACGGCGATGGAGCCTGTGCCGCAGATCACCGAGATACCGACAGCCTTGCCTGCCGCTGGCAGAAGCAGTTCTGAATCGTTGAGGACCAGAACCACCGTTGCCGGCAGGATTAGCGCAAGCCGTTGTTGAAAATCCCGGCATTCCTCGTCGGTATCGCAGCCATGTGAACCCGCAACCAGAACTTCGGGCTGTTTGCCAGCAGTCATCTTCATCAACACAGCAATGAGCTTGGCCGCGTCGGCTTCGGCGTTCTGCCTTCCCCGCCATTCTACGGTCGGCATCGATAGGTCCGATGCCGCCAAGCCGTTCGCCGCCATCATTTGCGTCTTCGTTCCACCGATATCAATGCCGACGAGCATGAATGCGCCTTTAAAAGAAAATTTATTAGGTAACTTACCTAATTAATTGGATCGTGCAACAGCAAATTCTACTTCAGTGAACAAAATGAGGGGACAGGCGTAGCCCGTTCTGCCGGCCGCAGCGATCGCGCCAGACGCTGCCGAGGTCAGAGCCTGGGCGAGCCGTTTCTCTTCCGCCCCATCCGACCTCGAGGAGGATGACGAGACACCCCCCGTGACAGACGACGTGGTTCCGGCCTCTGACCTCACCGGCGCTGACGGCGCCGACGATTTCCTCGATGGCGAGGCGATTGAGGTACCTGCATTGAGAATTCATGCTGTGGATACGACCGCAGCTGGCGACTGTTTTGTAGGCGTCCTCGTCGGCTCTCGATCGAGGTCTTTCGCTCGCCGCGGCGATGCGACGAGCCGCAACGGCCGCTGCAATTGCCTGCTCCCGTCCGGGAAGCCAGTCGAGCATTCCTCGCAGTAGCGAGACAGATAGCTGGACGTGAGAAAAAAACGAGGGCGGGCAATAGGGTGCCGACCCTCGAATTTGATGAAAGATACCCACTACAGGCGGCCTGCATTGAGCTATCCAGCATTTATATGGCGGTGTCATTCTCCTCCTGAGCCCGGGGCTACCAATACCTTGATGGGGTTGGCATCGGTACGTGACAGCCTGGGGCGCGTTCCAAGGCTGTTACCTGCCGAACTGCTCGGTTATTTCCGCAGCGCGTGAAAGCCCAGAGCCCAAAAGAAGCGCGTAAACTCCTTTGTTTTCAGCAGCAGAAAACGCAAGTCTAGTTAGAGGATCGCCGGCTAGTATGTTTTTTCATCTTGCCCCTGTAATTCTGTTGGGAAACTCTAGGAACGGAATTCTTGCTCGAATATGCAAATAAACAACCTATCGGTTTGTTCTGTGGACAATTCTTTTCAACACTTAACAGTCAGATTGCCAAAGCTCCGCATCTTGTCGGCGCTCATCAGCGAATTGCCGGAGAGTGATAGTCCGAATCCGACCTTCTGATCGGCTTGCTGGGTCCGCGTAGTTTACGGTTGAGCTCGAAACGCTCTGTGGTCTGCAGCTCCGTCTCTTTTTCGTGCTCCTGCTCCTTAAGCGTGCTGATCACTTCTTCGGTTCGGTTGAGCTGGCGATGTGTACGGAGTTTGGATTCACCGTCGAGAATGTTTTCGATATGCGCGATTTCGCCAGCTTCATAGCGCTTGATTTGCTGTTTTACCACCAGCAGATCGGCGACGCCGACCGCATTCAATTCGGCAGGACGGGTACTCGGCGCCGGTGGTTCTCCGGGCGTATCCTCTGGCTGAGGCGGCGTCAGCGCGTCATCGATCGCGGCGACAAGATCGCCGATATGGGTGTCTGCCAGCGACACACCGAGTTTCCAGCGTTGACTTTGTCCTTGAAGACAAACGCTTGATGGCGCTGGCCTGCAACGTGAACAGGCCACGCTCAACTGACAGGTTAAGATCGCGGATCGGATCAAGCCTCTCGAACTCGCGCTGGGCGCTCACCAGATCTCTGGACACACGCACCGGATCGAACACCGGCTGGCTGATAGTCGCGGACCGCTTTACCCTCGCGGATAGCGGCGCAGGCATACGTACGGTCGACGCTGAGGTGACTGGCGTCCCGCCGGGCGCGGGGCGGCGAAATTGAGATTTCGCGGCACGCAGATGCGTGAAGCGAAACAATCTGTTGTCAGCGCTGCTGGCCATCGCACGAACGCTCCTTCTCAACGCGAGTTCTCTGTATGAGCTTGTTGTAGCCTATCGAGAGCCGACAAAATGCGAGACTCGGACTACATCCCCTTCTCCTGCATGCCCTCCGAACCGAATCGTCCAAGCCGTTTACCCTTCGACACATCTGCAGCCTTTTGCAGGCGCAGGTATCTCCCGATCCACACGCTCCTCCGTCCAGATCCCCTAGGGTAAAACACGCTCAAATGCCGCGGAAGTACGTTACAGTTACAATGCCATCCTAGTTGCCGCTTTGCTGCAAAGCAGACTTTTCAAACATACCCATTCTTGCTGCAGATCAGTGATTGTAGATTCTAGGCACTAATTAGAATCGCCTCAAAATCCGCTATTATCGGCATTTTCAAAGGAAGGGTTTCTAACGGGCTTTGAAATTGAACGAGTTGGCAAATGAGGCCTGGCACATCCCACTTGGGAATTGCGGCGCGTGCCATGCACGCCACAATTCGCAATGGAAGCCTATACCGGTTGGCGGTATTTAACACTGACTCGCAATTCATCAATTTCTAACGTGGTGTCGTGCGTCAATTGATATTCGTTCAATCGATCATCAAAAACTTGGAACTTGAATCCCCGTGCCCTGAGAGTTTGGGCCACAAACCGCGAAACATGTCGGCTACGCTCGATTGGTCTCGATCCAAAGTCAATCGTCCACTCTCTTAGGGCGCGGTTTCGCCTGAATTCCTCCATCTCATTTCGCAATCGACCGCTCCTTCACATCTTGGTTAATTGCCAATGTCGGACGGTTTTCCCGGCCTGTCCAGCAATGAACGGATCATACAGTTGCGTCCAACGGCGACCGACGCAAGTTTCACTCCATTCACCGATGCCAGTCGACCGTGAACCATGTTCCGACGCCTGACCATTGAAAATGGCTAGCCAACCAGCACCGAAACTCCCCCAAGCGGGTTGGGCCACTGTGCTTGACGGGACGGGTGGTGCCCGGATCTGACCATCCTGGCCCTCGGCTATGTCTGCAGCCATTCCAACGGTAGAGAGTAGGCTTCCCTAACGAGGTGCTGGTTGAGGTCCAATTCAATGTGAGCCCACCGACAGTATCGCGCTTGCCGAGCGAACCTTGCCTTTACACGATGAAAGGGCTCGACATCCCTCTTTCATTTTGCGCAAGTCGCTTCGACGAATGACGCGACAGATTGGCTATGACTTGCCTTCTTGTATGTTAGTTCAAAACAGGTTAGCTCGATGTCCAAACTGCGTTCTTTCTTAGAGCCCAAAGCGAAGGCCATTACCTTCGATTGTTATGGCACGCTCGTGCAATGGTTTGAGGTCCTCCAGCATTGAGGTGACGCTTGCAAAGCACTCCAGTAAGGCAAACGCGTCGTCGATCCTCGACAGCTTCACCGCGCAGGGACGGCGTCTAACGGCGGAGCGGCCGCACCGGCTCTATAAGGACATCCTCCGCATCGGCTTCGCGGCCGCGTTTGCCGAGCACGGCCTAACGCCTAGCGAGGACGAGATCGAATGCATCGCGTCTTCGCCAATGAATATGGGGCCGCATCCCGAAGTGCCGGATGTCCTGCGGCGGCTGCGTGAGCGCTACAAGCTGGCGATCTTCACGAACTCCGACGACGATCTCATCGCTCCCACCGTTGCGCGCATCGGTGTGCCCTTCGACTACATTATCACCGCCGAACAGGCGCAGGCCTATAAACCATCGCGACAATTCTTCGAGTATGCCTATCGCAGGATGGACGTCACACCGGACCAAACCGTGCACGTCGCGATGGGTATGTATTGGGACATGAAAGCGCGTCACGAATTGGGCTTACGGGGCATCTGGGTGAATCGCCGGGGAGAAACCGGCAATCCAGACTGGCTGCCTTATGCGGAAGTGTCGGATTTAAAAGGAGCCGCCGATTTGCTCCTGGCCCATCAAGACTGATTTGCAGGTGTCGTCCCCGCGCGACGGCTAACCATCGTCGTAACACGTCCGGCGCTCGCTCACTGGGGCCTCGCACTAGGATCAAGAGATTTGGGCCTCGATCGTCGCTTTGTCGAGCACTGACCATACTCTGGCAATCTTACCGCCTTCATATTCATAGAAGACGTTTTCGGAAAACTTCACGCGTTTCCCGTTGACGGGAAGGCCCAGGAATTCACCGCTCGGACTGATGTCAAATTCGAGGCGGCTCGCCACCGTTTTCTGATCGGACACCAGAATGCTTACCTTGAAATGCAGGTCAGGGATCTGGCGGAATTCCCTTTCGCGGGCCTGTCGATAGGCATCAAGGCCAATCATCTCGCCGTTATAGGCAACCTCGGTGTCGACATAGTTTCCAAGATTGTTCCAGTCCTGGGAGTTGAGGCAATCGATGTAACCTTGGTACAAATCGGCCAGTGTGATCCTCATCTTTATTCTCCCTTTCTCTCAAGTCATTTGCTTGTGGATGTTGATGACAGCGTCAGCGAAATCCTCGGGCTGCTCCTGCGGCACGTTGTGAGCCGCGTCGGCGACCCGGTGTTCGTGAAAGCCCACGAACATCTTTGCGTGGTCCGACGTCCCTCCTGGCTTCAGAGGATCATTGGAGCCGTCGATGGTTATCGTGGGCACGGTTATCCGATGCTTTTGGGCCAGCTGGGCTTCGAACTCCTGCAATGCGGCTTCACCGGCCTCAAGGCCGAAAGAGCGCCGATAGCAGCTGATCACCACATCCACGAAGTCAGGATTTTCGAACGCGTTGGCTGACCGGGCAAACGTATGGTCATCGAACAGCCAGCCGGGAGACCACTCGCTCCAGAGTATCCGGCAGAGGTCCTGGCGATGTTGCGACAGGCATCCGCGGCCACGCTCCGTCTGGAAGAGGTGCTGATACCAGAAGACCTTTTCCAGAGCGGGAGGCGTCGGGTGCCGTTGCCCAGTGAGATCAATGATGTCGTACCCGGCATAGGAGACGAGGCAGCCGACCCGTTCCGGCCACAGGGCCGCCGCCACGCAGGACGACAACCTCAGCGGCACGTCCGGAAGGTTCGCCGCGATAAGATTGCCATAGCCTTCGCGCACTCGCCAATTGCTGTCGGTCGAGGCATCGCCATAAGCCAAGAAATCAGCGATCGACAAGAGGTCCAACGGAGCGCCGTTCATGTAGCCGCTAACTGACTGGCAATAAGCGTTCCATTCGCCGTTCAACGGCAATGAATCCGACGCGCGATCACTTACGGCCGGATTGTCTCGCATCCGCTTTTCCAGCGCATTTCACGCCGCCGATGCTGCAACCTTATCTTCCGGCGCGAAGCCAAGATTACGCCACTGCCTTTGCCACGCCGTCCGTCCCTCTGCAATCGTGAATCCGGTTGCTCGCCCGATGGCCACGAGCGGGTTATCGCTCGGCTGAATGCAGCCAGCCGCAACCCATATCCAGTGGCATTCCTGCCAGTTCGAGCACGGCCGCCCGGACGGTCACTGGCCTCGATCAAAAGCACTGAACGGCGAGCTGCCGCCAGCCGGCATGCTGTCGCAATACCCGCAGCACCGGCGCCGATGATCGCAAAATCGTGATCCATAAATGCCTCCG
>NZ_JAVDSX010000011.1:0-162621 GCF_031455525.1 Phyllobacterium sp. 1468
CCAACCGAAGTGTTCAGAGACCAGCTTGTTGAAATCATATCGCCACCACTATAGCCTACCCTCGCCCGCCGTTGCATTTGAAGTAGAACCCACAGTGCGCGACTTCACCTAACAATTCCCCGTTTTGCGCTCTCTTCAGCCGGAGTGAAGAATACGAACATGTTTGCTACGGCGATCGTACCTGCGAGAAAGTAAAAGACGGCCGCAAGTCCATACGTGTCGGCCAGGATTCCGCTGACGATAGGTCCTATCGCAACTCCCATGGTTTGCACTGCGAACAGAAAGCCGATGGCTGTTCCTCCCATTTTCGCAGGCGCAGCATCCAGAACCCAGGCTTGCAGAACCGCCCGGATTGCGAAAAGGAAAAAGCCAAGGATCGCTACGAAAACCACGAAGACCGCAGATTGGCCGGCAACGGCCATGAAAAGCAGTGTTACGCCAGTCATTAGCATGCTCGACATCATGATGCTTCGTCGCCCCACTCTGTCCGAGAAGTGACCCGCAAGCGGAGCGGCGGCAAAGCCGGCTGCCTGCAAGCCAAACATGCATGCGCCAATCAGTACTGGCGAATATCCCATCTGCTGACCGAGAAAAATCGGCAAAAAGGCCAGCAGTGAACCTTGCGTCATGGACCGGAAGGCGGAGCTGACAGAGAGCAACACGAGCGTCCGATTCATGATCAACGTGCCGAAACCGCGTAGCGTGCCGGCAAGAGCTTCGGGGATAGTGCGACCCTGCCGCGGTTTATCATCCTCGATTTTGAGGCGGCCAAGATAAAACAGGATCAACGCCGACATCGCGACGCCGGGGATTACATTCATTACGACGACCTGCCGCCAGGAAAACAAAAGAAGCATAGCGCCGGCTACGAGTGGCGCTACAGCGTCACCGACATTGCCGCCCATGCCATGCATAGCAACAACCAAACCCTTGCGCTCCGGAAAGCGCCTCGCCAACAACGGTATGGCTGTCGGATGCCACAAATTATTGCCGATGCCGATCAGCATCGTGCAGACGACAAGCATCCAATAGGCGTTGGCAAAGCCCATGATAAGATAAGGAAAACCGATCCAGAAAAGTGACAGGGCCATCAGAACCCCCTTGCGGCCGATCGCATCGACGACAAGACCGCCCGGAATATTCGACAAGGCACCGGCAATATACTGGACCGTGAGAATGGTTCCGATCTCGCCGTAGTTGAGGCCGAGCTCTTTTCCGATGACAGGCAACAACAGATAAAATGTTGCCGGGTACCAGTGGGTAAGCGCGTGCCCCGCCGTTATCACCCATGCCTCGAGATAGGACCTTCCTCCGGTACGCTCCTGCGAGGGAGCAGCGATCGCTGCGGTTTCTGCGACTTGAGATTGGTCCATGATCCCTGGAAAAAACGCTTCTGGCTGGGGGAAGCGGCCATGAGCGGCACGCGCCGCTCCATTGTTCAATGGCCTCTGTTCTATGGCTTTGCAGAAACGACTTCGTCGAAGACGCTCCGCCATTTCTTCCCCTCATCGAGGACGATTTTTGAATCGATCACGCTGAGCTTGAGATTCTCCGGCAAAGGAAACAGCGATATGTTCGTCGGAGTGAAGCCGCGCTTCGCCAGGATCGATTGAGCATCGGTCAGTTCGAACTCATAAAAAAGGAGCGCCGCGTGCGGATGGGTCGAGTGACGTGAAACCCCGATGCCATTGACGCGAGCTGGAATAGGCGCGATCCCGAACCATTCTATCGGGGCGCCGTCCTGTTTCAGTTGCTGCGCCTTGTACTGGTAGACGGTCATTGACATGGGCACCTCGCCCGACGCTGTAAGATTGGTCAGCAAAGTGTGACCCTTGCGGACCGAAAGACCATTGGTGGCGGCAAGTTTCTTGAAGAAATCGATTCCCTCGGCCTCTGAAGGAAAGTTCTTCACTACGGCGGCGAGCCAGTCGAAATCCTCGGCCTCGATGCCCAATTTGCCCTTGAATGCCGGGTTCAGGAAGTCGGTCCACGCCTTCGGTACATCAGCGGCCTGCACCAGATTGGTATTGTACGCCGAGGTGATGACGTTGAGCCGCGTTCCGATCCAGCTGCGATGCTCGAAAAGGGCCGAGGGCAATATCTGGTTGAACGTCGGTGAGGAGACCGGCTGCAATATGTTCTCTCGCGTCAAGGCCTCGAGTTCCGGGCCATTGGTTTCGAGAATGTCGGCAGTATAACGGCCCGCGCGGGTCTCCGCGACGCCGCGTTGAAGAACGTCTTCGGAGCTGCCGCGCCAGACCTCGACCTTTACACCGTATTTCTCGGTGAAAGCGCTTGTGAGCGCTGTCATGTCATCTACGGGCGCGGACGTGTAGATGGTCAGCGTGCCTTCCTGTTTGGCGCCATCGATCAGTTTTTGCATGCGGTCCGCACCGTCATATGCGGCAAGTTCCGCGATGCTGGTCTGCGCCAAGACGGGCGTCGCGATCAGAAGCGATGTCAGTAACGTAGTGGCGAAACTCCACAAAATCTGACGCCGGGATATCGTTTGGCGCTCACAAGAATGCTTATTCATCATTGTTCCTCCCTACTGGATTTCTGAGTCTTCTGTGGTGGGTGTCTACCTCGGCGGCAAATCCGCAAGCTCGGTCGCGTAGGTAGATTCCATTCGTGGCGACAGGCCGTTTTTAGCCAGCGAATCGGCAAACATCGTCCGCACCAATTCGCTCTCGTCGGCATAGTCGATCTGATCCCCGCCAAGACGCCGGCTGATCCATGCTTTAGGAACGCCTTGCGCATTGCGTATGGAAACGACCTCGTGCTTGAAAGCGAGATAGCGCGCCGGGGTCGTGCCCGTGTTGAAATGCTGATGGAACCACATGTTCGGCGGAACGATCAGCGTGCCCACCTCCCATTCGTAGCGCCTCGGTTCCTCGCCCTCCGGCCACATCAAGGAGTAGCCTTCACCACTGAGAATGATGACATACGCACCGGGACCATGGGCATGCCCCTTCTTGTACGTCCCGACCGGAAACTGCGAAATGTGGCTGTTCATCGAGCCCTTCGCCATATTGAAGCGGATGTGACCGCCCCCGGCGCCGCGTTCCTTGGCACTGATCAATGGCAGGCTCACTGCATCCGCGACAAAGTTAGTCTCGAGCAGCAGACCCTTTTGCTCGCCCTTGTTACTGAAATAATCCGGTTCGCCAGAGAAACGATTAGGAAAGTCGTGCTTTGAATTGAAGACGAAATCGAGGTCTTCATAGAGATTGATGATAGGAGGCGCATTCGTAACGCCGATGTATCGCGCAGGCTGCTGACCCGAACCGTTGAAATGTTGGTGCAGTGTATTAAGAGGAATGGCAAAGAGCGAACCTGCCCGCCACTCGAAGCTGATCTTTTTACCGGCGTCGTTCCATACGGTAGTGGATCCACGCCCCTCAAGCACAAGAATCATTTCTTCGTAAAGCTGGCGATGTGGCGCAAGCGATTTGCCCGCGGGGATTTCCATTATGTAGCTGTCGTTGGAGGTCCGCGATGCATCGTGATTGACAAAGACGGCATTGCCGCCACGTCGCGCCCAGGGCTTCAGGGGTACAGTCCTGAGATTTCGTACGTAGAGCGCGGGGATGATATCAAGCCCCTCATCTCTTATCCAGCGCGTATAAGGCGTTTCCTTTTCGGTGGCGAACTTGTTTGCCATGTCCTCGGAAACGAGCGCGTCTTTCGCCATCTGGCTTTCCTTTCTTGGTACTGCAGGTATCTATCGGCTTTTTTTCATTGCCACGTCCGTCTGCAATTCGGATGGCGTGCTGTGAGAATGGCCGTGGTGGTGATCGTGATCGGGGCCATGATCATGATGATCGGAATGATGATGGTGATGATGGTGCGTCGCATGCGCACGGATGCGCAGGACTCACCTCCCTTTCCCGGTGGTGCAAGCGCTGAGGCTTGTCCGGGTTTGAGGCGCTTTCATTGAACACGAGGGATTTCACCGTCACTGGCACCGTCCTCGATGGGAGCCGGAGACGGCCAAGATCGACAAAATCAAAATCCCGCAATGCGAGGCCGTCGAGCACGAGTACTTCGCCGGGCACGCCAAGTTCCTCTTTGAGGATCGCACCGAGCGTCATGGCAATGTCCCCATCGAGCATCACAAATAACGGTTGACCTGAATCGATCAGTACACGAAGGCCGGTTTCGATCGCCTCTGCGAAGGCGCGGATACGCGCATATTCAGGTGTACCGCCCCATTCGAAGGCGACCGCAACGTTCGGGCTGGTAGCAACGATGTCGAACATTTGAAGATGCCGCTGGATCGTCTGCCCGATCCCGACCGCATCGATTTCATCGGAGAGATCGACCGGCGGACGCAGGACCTGAAGATTCCGCTGCGGCAGCAGAGTGCCAGGGGCCGACAAGAAACAAGTGTTACCGCTGAGCTGGATGCTGTACTCGGAAGCGCCGAGCGCGGTAGCACGAATGCACTCGCCGGCCTCGACAAGCGGCCAAGGTATCACGCCGTTGTCCAGCCGAAACCGCAAGGCTGGGCCAAGCCGAGAGCCCAAATCGCCGAAATCCCGCATTTCCCGGCCATAGACGAATTCGCCAACACCTCCAGAGAAAACGACCCCGTCGAGGTCGCCGAGTTCCGGCAGGCGGTCCGTGAGAAAGAGATGAGTCACCTCCTCGTCCGGGTCCCGACTGACAATTGCCGCGATGAGCGTATCAGCCATGATGGACGCGACGCGGTCGAGATCAACGAGGTCGATCCGGTCACCTTCTGACCAATCGAAGCCTGCGCGCTGTGCGTGGTGTCGGCCAGCTGGATCAAGCCGTATGATCCGGCCGCCCTCATCCACGACCTGAAGACGACCACCGACGTGAAAGGCCGCCGTCGCCAAAATCCGGCCATGATCCACCAGCGCGAGCTTTGTCGTGCCGCCGCCAATATCAATGTTAAGGAGCCGCGTTCCCTGGTCGAAACTGCGCCGCGCGGCACCGGATCCATAGGCAGCGAGCATCGCTTCCATATGATGGCCGGCCGCAGCACAAACGAACTGGCCACCCTGTGCTGCGAGGATCGATGCGATCGCATTGGCATTCTCCCGGCGAAGTGCCTCTCCCGTCAAAATGACTGCGCCGGTGTCGATGACATCTGGGGAGAGTTGCGCGCCGGCGTAGGCGTCGTCGATAATTTCTCCCAGCGCCCGGGCATCTATCAGCGTTTCACTTTCGTAGGGTGTAAACCGTACCGGCGATTGATAGAGTGTTTCGCGCGAAACGATGATGTACCGGCTCGTCAGGTCTTCGCCACTGCGTCGAAGATGAATCTTCGAAAAAATTACCTGTGTTCCGGACGAACCGATGTCGATGCCCACGCTTGTCAGAAAAACATTGTCTTGAATCCAGATGGGATTGCTCGAAAGCGGCTCGGGCGGACCGTAGTCATCGTGATCGTGATCGGCATCCGGCCCGTGTTCATGCGCAAGTGTGTCGTCGTACAGATGATCGTTCAGGGTGTGTCCGCCCTCGGCGTCTTGTTGGTCGCGGTCGATCATCGGCCCTCCTCCCAAAGCAACCCCGGAAACGCGTCGCCGCCCTCCCCCCGGCTTCCGCCGGCCAGTCGCCACGCCTCCGCCGTAGGCGAAAGCTTCAACCTTCGTTCCTGTGGATCAAGTGCTCCTAAGAACCCGCGAGCTGTTTCCTTGCCCTTCCGGTTCCCGCGTTGTTCTTATATGCGGAACGTCGGTCCACATCTAGAAACGTATTTTCGTTTCGCGGTTCTGTCAACGTCCTGAACGCTACTATCTGTATTTGGGGAACGGTCGCTATGCGCCCTCCTTGTCATTCTAGGAGGAACGTATGCCAAACCTGATTTGAGGTGCGGCGTGCTGGACTTGATCAGGAGGATAGTGGCATTGCGGATATATGGAGCCAACACCCGCATGACCGAGCCTATGCAGCCGTCTCGGATGTGAGTTGGTCATACGCAAAAGACACCCTTCCATCTCAATGGCTTGGCGCGGAGTGACGCCCCCCGCGTCTTTAAGGCGTCAACGGTTATTGTTGCTTCGTGATGAGAAAACTGCTCCTTGCAAATCACCATTAGGTATTCACACGGTAAGGCGGTTCTCCTCCTCAATGCGTTCAAACATTTTCAAGAATCGTGCATCGGCTCTGATAGGGTTTAAATCAGAATCATTTTTGAACCACATCGTCTGATAGTACGAACTTTTTGGTAGGACGCCCTGTAGCAATTGGATAGCTTTCTCGATCTCGCCCATGATCGAGTACACGCAGGCAACGTTGTATTGCGCTACCACATCATCTGGATCGATCGCCAGTGCCCGGTCAGCCCACTCCCGGGCTCGTTGAGGGTCACCCAGGTGCGCCCAAGCCAAGGCCCCACGATGGGCTGGTCCGGAGTTTTCCGGATTTTTGGCCAGAGCCTGTTCCGCCCGCCATACTCCAACACGAGCCCAGCTCTCGGTTTCCGCCATTTGACCGAGTGAGCTATATGCGCTCATCAAATGGATAGGCGAGAGGTAATCATCCGGCTTCAACTCGGCGGCTTGTCTAAAATAGTGCACCGCAGACTCGAAGTTACCGCGCATGTAAAAGAAGCGAGCATAGTGGAAATTGGCTTCGTGAAGTCCCCGGTCGATCGCGAGTGCTCGCTCGAAAGAGGCCGCGGCCTCTTCATCATGACCGGCTTGATGTAGAGCCAATCCCCGGGATGCGTGCGCTTCGGCTAAATTTGGATCCAGCTCGAGCGCTTTAGCGGCCATAGCTGAAATTCTTTCGAGCGGGAAGTCATCCGGTTGCCAGTCGCGCAATGCTGCCTCGCAGTCAGCAATGCCTGCATAGGCCCGAGCATAGTCTGGGTCCAATTCCACTGCCTTGCAGAACATGCGCAGCGCCAAATGAAGGTAAGATTTGGTCCAGGCGTGCGAAAACTGCCGCCCCCGTAGATAATAGGTATAAGCTTCGACATTCCCAGTTGGCTCAGTGTCGATGGCTTTTCTCTCTTCTGGCAAGAGCTTGATTTTGAGTTGGCTTACGATCGCGTGGGTTATTTCATCCTGTATGGCAAAAATGTCGGTCAGGTCCCGGTCATATCGTTCGGCCCACATGTGGCCACCGTACAGCGCGTCGATAAGCTGTCCGGTTATCCGGACCCGCTCTCCGACCTTGCGCACACTGCCTTCCAAAACATAACGGACGCCAAGATCCAGCCCGACCTGTTTAATCTTCACAGACCTGCCCTTGTAAGTGAACACAGTATTACGTGCCACGACGTGAAGACTGGAAATCTTTGATAAATCCGTAATGATATCTTCAGTGATACCATCAGAAAAATACTCCTGTTCGGGATCTTGACTCATGTTCGTAAATGGCAAAACGGCAATGGTTTTTTGGAGCTGGTCAAGCGGGCCGGTCATGGTCTGCGTGGTGGCTTCTATACCCGATGGACTGCCAAAACCGATCGTATAAACACGAATATTTTGCTTAATGTTCTTAAGTGCATGCTCACCTTTGTCTATGAACTTCAAATTTAACCGGGAGCCCACTTGATCGCGTACTGATGCTGCCACTGCAATACAACCGGCGTCGGCAATGCCTTCCAGACGGGCAGCAACGTTGACACCGTCTCCAAAAATATCGCCGTCCTCAACGATTATATCACCGAGATTAATTCCTATTCGCAAATCGATGCGGTGGTCCTTAGGCACGCTTTGGTTACGTTCTGCCATGCCGCGCTGAATATCGGCGGCGCAGGCGACAGCGTTGATCACGCTGGCGAACTCAACCAGCATTCCATCACCGGTCAGCTTAAAAGTTCGGCCTTTATGGTCATTGATCAAAGGGTCAATCAGTTCACTGCGATGGCACTTGATCCTGTTCAACGTACCTTCTTCATCAACTCCCATCAGACGACTGTAGCCCACGATGTCAGCAGCGAGTATAGCGCTAAGCCGGCGTTCCAAATGACCCCCAGATTGTGGTTTAAATGCACGAACGTCGGACTGTAACCGCTTCATCGCTTTAAGTCGCGTCCATCTTTCGATTGACAAGGAGCGACGATATCGATTCCGGCGCCCCGGTCCATCGCCGCAATCCTCTGTCTAGATGCCAAGCGGCTCTTACAGTGTGAGATCGGCAACCTTGCGCTTCAGATCAGCGACATAATTAGCAACTGACAGTGGCGAACCGGTCGCCTGCTGCAGCAATTCGCCCGGTGTCCGCGACCGCCCGTATTGATGAATATTCTCGTTCAGCCAAGTCTTCAAAGGAGTGTAGTCGCCCCTATCCAACCCCTCTTTCACGGCAGGAACAGCCGTCGCACTGGCGAAGAATTGCGAGGACATGATGTTGCCGATCGTATAGGTCGGGAACGATCCCACCATACCCGATGACCAATGCACGTCCTGAAGTACGCCAAGCGTATCGTTTGGAACTTCCAACCCAAGATAGGACCGCATCTTATCCCGCCAGATGGCCGGCAAATCGCTCACCCGGATTTCTCCGGCGATGAGCCCCGCCTCTATTTCCGACCGCAACATGATGTGGAGATCATAGGTGAGTTCATCTGCCTCGACCCGAATTAGGCTGGGACGCGGTGCATTGACGACACGCCAGAATTCGTGGACCGAAACATCGGCAAGTTGTGCGGGAAAGTAGCTGCGCAATTCTTCGAAGTGGATCTCCCAAAAACGGCGAGAGCGGCCAACGCGATTTTCCCAAAGGCGCGACTGGGACTCGTGAGTACCGAAGCTGCTGCCGCCCACAGCATAAAGGTTGATGAAATCGGTTGTGAATGCTGAGCGGCTAAAGCGCTCCCCTACCCCTTGCTCGTACATGCCGTGACCGGCCTCGTGCCAAACGGCGAAAAGCCCTCCCGGAAGCCAGTCCTCCCGGAACCGGCCAGTGATACGGACATCGGCACTTGTGAAGGATATCTCGAACGGATGGACCGTATCGTCCAGGCGTCCCCTGTTGAAATCGTAACCGAAACGCTGGGAAATCATGCTGGAAAACGCGCGCTGACGTTCGATCGGGTAGGAACGTTCAAGGATCTCCGTGCGCACTGGCGGGGCTTGCCGCGCCGCGGCCAGAAGCGGAACGAGCGATTTCTGCAGGTCGCCATACAGTTCACGCAACCTTGCCCAAGTCATTTCCGGTTCGTACGTCGAAACCAGCGCATCATAGGGATGCGCATCATAGCCAATCGCCGACGCGATCTCGCGCTGCATCTCCATGGTCGATTCGAGCCATGGCGCGAAGGCCGCGAAATCATCCACGCTGCGCGCCTGTTTCCATGCTGCTTGTGCCTTTGTTTTAAGTTCGGCGGCGGCCGAGACAAGTCCTGCCGGGATCCGCGACAGCACGCCTATGGATGCCGCCGCCTGCTCGACGGCGGCGTGCTGCAAGGGATCGCCATCTGTATCGGCGCGTGCGGTTTCAATTGCTTTCATCATCCGGTCGCCGGTCGCGAGATCGCGGGCCAGATCAACCAGCGTCGCAATCTGCTTGCCGCGCGCATCGACACCCCCAGGCGGCATCATCGTGCGCGAATCCCAAGTCAACAGGTTAACCGCGCACAGGATATCGTTAACCTTGGCGACTTCGCTTTCAAAGGCGGTAAAGCTCATCCGGGGTTCCTCAAGTTCGACAATGAAGCGGTAATCAGACCGCGTCCGCCAGCGCCGATGGCATGGCGCCGAAATCGACAAGATGGCAGGCGGCGCTATGGGTGGGAGCCCGCTTGGTCAGTGCCGGCCTTTCGACGCGGCAGCGATCGAATACATGCGGACAGCGGCTGGCGAACGGGCAACCGGGCGGAACATTCAGCGGGCTTGGCAATTCGCCGCGTGCGGCGACGACCCTTGATCGACGAGTCGGGTCAAGTTCGGGCGCCGCATCGAGCAGCGCTTTCGAATAAGGATGACGCGGCGACGCAAACACGCCTTCGGACGGCCCTATTTCCATTATCTGTCCGAGATACATGACCGCGACGCGATGAGAGATATGGCGTACCAGCCGCAAATCATGGGCGACGAAAATCAGCGTGAGGTGCAACTCCTCCTGCAGCCGCAACAGCAGATTGATAACCTGCGCCTGGACAGACACATCAAGCGCCGAGACGAGTTCGTCTGCCACAATCACATCGGGTTCCACTGCAAGCGCTCGGGCGATACCGATGCGCTGACGCTGACCTCCGGAAAACTCATGCGGATAGCGGGATGCCGCATCGTGAGGTAGCCGCACGAGATCGAGAAGTTCGACAATGCGGGCCGGAACATCCTTCTTCGGTCGCATGCGATGGACCGACAGAGCTTCATGTAAGACTTGACTGACTGTCATCCGTGGATTGAGCGAGCCGTACGGGTCCTGGAATATCATTTGCACACGTTTGTTGAAGGCGCGGCGCTCGGCAGATCGCAAAGTCGAGATGTCCCTGCCCTCAAAACGGATGGCGCCGTCATCCGGATCCAGCAAACGCACCAAGCACCTTGCCAAGGTGGATTTGCCGCAACCGGATTCGCCGACGATACCGAGCGTTTCACCGCGATCCACCTCGAAGCTGATATTGTTCAACGCATGGACTGCCAATCGCGGCTCGCCAGCCAAGCGCCGCATCAAAGGATGCGATGCGGCAAATTCCTTGGAGACTCCCTCGACGGATATGATTGGAACAGCGTTCAAAGGATCGCCTCCGCGGCTGCAACGCGATCATGGTGGAAACAGGCCGCCTTCCGTTCATGACCAATCGACGTCAGCGGCGGCCGCTCCTGCCTGCAGATCTCGGTTGCAAAGCTGCAACGCGGGTGGAATGCGCATCCTGCAGGAAGATGCGTCAGGCTCGGCGGCGTCCCCTCGATCGATGAAAGCATGGTTCGGACGGCGCCTGCACGCGGTACAGACCCAAGCAATCCCCGCGTATACGGATGGTGAGGTTGGCTGAACACATCGACCACGGACCCCATCTCGACGATGCGCCCGGCATACATCACCGCCATGCGATCGCACGTGCCGGCAATGACACCGAGATCGTGAGTAACGAGCAGGACACTCATCGCCAGTCTGTCGCGCAGGTCGAGTAACAATTTGAGGATCTGATCCTGGATTGTGACGTCGAGAGCAGTTGTCGGTTCGTCGGCCAGAAGAAGCTTTGGTGAACAGGCCAGCGCGATAGCGATCATAGCGCGCTGACGCATACCGCCGGAAAACTGGTGCGGAAATTCATTGAGCCGCCGTTCCGCCGCCGGTATGCCGACGATAGTCATCAACTCCAATGCCCTCGCCCGTCGTTCGCGCGCATTCAGCCGCGTATGCGCCACAAGGTTTTCCTCAAGTTGCAGCCCAACAGGCAAGACGGGATTGAGGGCGGTCATCGGCTCCTGAAAAATCATCGCAATTTCACTGCCGCGGATGCGCCGGAGCTCTTCCGACGGCATGGCAACCAGATCGCGTCCGCCCCACTCGACCCTGCCCGTGACATGACCCGGTGTCTGAACGAGACCCATTATCGAGCGCAGAGTCACGCTTTTGCCTGAACCGGATTCGCCGACCAGTCCGACCATTTCTCCGGGCGCAACGTCGAGATCGACATCAGCGACGGCGAGCGCCGTGCCGCGAGGCGTGTCGAAAAGCGTTGTCAAACCACGAACGGTCAGGCCAAGACCGGTGCCGATTCCCACTCTCATCGGCGTACCCTCATAAGCTGGGCCAGCCCGTCGCCGAGGAGACTGAAACCAAGACCGGTGATGACAATGGCAATGCCGGGAAAGACAGAAATCCACCACGCGGTGCTCATGAAATTCTTGCCATCGGCGATCTGCACGCCCCATTCGGCAGCGGGCGGCTGGGCGCCAAGTCCGAGGTAGCCAAGACTTGAGCCCAAAAGGATCGCCAGCGCCATATCGGTCATCCAATAGACGATAGCAGGGGTGATTGCATTGGGCAGGAGGTGGCGAAAGACGATCCGCATCGGCGTATATCCCATGACCCGTCCCGCATCGGCGTAGTCCAGACGTTTCTGTACCTTGACTTCGGCCGCGACCAGACGGGCATAGAATACCCAGCCAACAATGCCGACGGCAATGTACATATTGGCGAGGCCGGGCCCGAGAACCGAAACGATTGCGATAACGAGAACCAGAAATGGGAATGTGATGACCGCATCGACGACGCGGCCGAAAGTTGCCTCCGCCAAACCGCCCGCATAGCCGACATAGGCTCCAACAATCGTCCCGAATATGAACGGCCCGACCGTTGCGAACACGGCTATCTGCATATCGATCGTATAGGCGTGGATCACACGGGACAGGACATCGCGGCCAAAACTGTCCGTTCCGAACGGATGCGCCAATGTTGGCCCCTTCAGCAAGGCCTTATAGTCAAACGCAATGGGATCATAGGGAGCAAAGAGTGCTGGAAAGAATGCGATGAGCAAGCTCACACCGATGATTACCATGCCGCAGATCAAGGTACGCGGTAATGCAAGCTGCCTGAATCTCGCATACGTTCCCATTTTCTCGATCGCCATACTCATCGGGCAATCCGCGGGTCAAGCCAGGCTTGAAATATGTCGGTTGCCAGAAATGTCAGCGACACCAGAACAGCGAGCGCGATCGTCAATCCTTGCAGCACGGGATAGTCGCGTCCGTAAATGCTGTCGATCATAAGGCGGCCGGCGCCAGGCACGGCAAAAACCGTTTCGGTGATGACAGCGCCACCAAAGAGCGTACCGATCTGCAGGCCAAACAAAGTGACCGTCGATATCAGAGCGTTGCGCAGCACGTGTCTGATCATGATAGTGCGGGGTCGCAGCCCCTTGGCCCGGGCGAAATCGACGTATTCAGCGTTGATGACGCCTATGACGGAGGACCGCAAATTGCGCATCAATACGGCCGAAAAGCTGAACGCCAGTGTCAAAGCCGGCAGAAACAGGTGATAGAGCCTGTCGCCGAACGTGTCGCCATAGCCGCCGACCGGGAACCACTTTAGCGTTGCACCGAAGACGGTCAGCATCAGGATACCGACGTAAAACACAGGCATCGACAATCCGACCTGGAATGTGCCTCGAATGACCGCGTCGGCGGTCTGTTCCCGCTTCAGCGCGGCGAGGAACGCCAGTGGTACGGCCAGAATGAGGGCCAGCAGCGCTGCCATCAAGGTCAGCATCAGTGTCACCGGCAAGCGTTGCATGATGATGGTTGTCACAGGCAGCTTCAGTGCGATTGACGTACCAAGATCACCCGTGAACACGTTCTTGACGAAGTACAGAAATTGGATGGGTATCGGTTTGTCCAACCCCAAACTGGCATTGATGCGCTCAACGTCGGCATCAATCGCGCGATCGCCAAGCATGGCGCTTGCTGGATCACCGGGCAGAAGTCTCACCAGGACGAATGTGACGACGAGGATAAACACCACAGTCGGGATCATTTGAAGAATGCGACGCAGAACGAAACTGAAAAGTGGCAATGCGCCGCTCCCGATATTTTGCATGAGTATCGACTATGAACGCGTGCGACACCTCCGTCACACGCGTTATACACCCGAACTCCTGTTATTTATCCAGCCACGCACGACCAAAGAAATTGTTGCCAAGCGGTATCTGCAGGAAGCCGTGCACCTTCTTGCTCAGAGCCACAGGATAAGGTGTCTCATAGAGGGGTACGATCGGGCCCTCGGCATTGTAGATTTCCTGAATCCGGGCGTACTGGGCCGCACGTTTGGTAGCATCGATCTCCTTCTGCGAAGCATCGAAGAGCTTGTCCGCCTCCTCATTCTTCCAACCGGTGTGCAGGGCATCGATGGTGGGCGAATAGACGAAATACGATGTGATCTCATTTGGATCTGCAATATCGTCGGTCCATGCTGCCTCACGCATAGTGAAAACGCCGTCGCGATATTGCTGGGTGCGGGTGGCATTATCTACCTGCTGCAACTCAAGTTTGATACCGAGTTCCGCCCACATCTGCTGGAGCGCAGTCGCAATGCCGATTTCATCCTGATTGCCCGCAAGGACGAGGATGCTCGTATCGAACCCTTTTTCGAATCCGGCTTCCTTCATCAGGCTCTTCGCTTTTTCAATATCATAGGCATAGAGCGGCTTGTCGCCCGTATGCATCGGCGTGGCCGAAGACATGTAGGACGTCATAGGCTTGCCGACGCCGTGGGTTACGATCGCAATGATTGCATCCTTGTTGACGGCATAGTTCATTGCCTGACGCACTTTTGGATTGGATAGCGGATTGTCCTTACCATTGACCTGCGGCCGTGCATTCATCGTGACATATTGCACGCGGGTCGAAGGGAACAGTTCCATATTGAGGTTGCCGGCGGACTTCAATTCTTCGACGCGCGAATAGGGAATGAATTCTGCCCCGTCGATCTCGCCGGAATTCAGCTTCAAAATACGCGTGGCGTCATCCGGCAGGACTTCGAAGGTAACACCGTCAAGATATGGCAAAGGTTTACCGTCTTCCCCCTTTCCCCAGTAGTGCTCGTTGCGAACGAGCTTCATCGTTGATCCACGATCCCAGGATTGCAGCACGAATGGGCCGGAACTGACCGGATGCTCGGCAAACACCTTTGCTTTGTCCGCGTCGGTGGCACCGGCAGCAGCCTCAAATACCTTCTGAGGCAAGATCGCGGTGTTGAACACGGTCAACGCAGCAAGGATCGCCGGATCCGGATGCTTCAACTTGAGGACGACCGTTTTGTCGCCTTCCGTCGTTACATCATCGATGGAACTTACGAGGAAGTTCCAAATGCCGTTGTCCTTGTTGGCGGCACGCTTCAGCGACCAGGCCACGTCGGCGGGTGTGATGGGTGAGCCGTCGGAAAATTGGATGCCGTCACGCAATGTGAGATTGACGCTCATCCCGTCATCGGAAACCTTCCATTCGGTGGCAAGTCCTGCCTGAACCCCTTTGCCATCATCTGTGGGAAGGAGTAGCGTGTCGTAGAGGTTGGACAGAATCCAAATGTCGACGTTGGCGTCGTTGAGCACCGGATCAAGAAAGAGGCTGTCGGCATAACGCCCATAAGTCATGACACCACCCCTTTCCACCGCAGCGGCGGAAAGGCTCGTACCGACGAGCAATACGGCGGCAAGAGCCGCCTTGGCGATCTTTTTCATTCGTATTCCCCTTTGTTGTGAACTACCTAAAGTGTTCTCATTGGCTATAACGATTTCACTTACCTCCGGCGCTGTCAACAGTTTATAATTCGGTGACTGGCCCTACTACGGCCTTGCGATTAAGACGTGCCCGGTATAATCGTAATAGCCTACTAGAACAGCCGAAGACTGGGTTCATGGAATTCTTCATCGACCGCGATTTGCCCGTTCCGCTCCGGACACAACTCCATGGGCTCATAGAGTACGGCATCGCCTGTGGGGAATTGCTTCCGGGCGAGGCCCTTCCTTCCGTGCGCGAGCTTGCGGAGAAGATCGGCGTCGCACCGATGACGGTCAGCCAGGTTTATGCTGATTTGAAAGCCGAAGGATTGATCGACGCACGTCCGGGTTCAGGTACATTTGTCAGCGACAGTTTGCAGGCACGGCTCGCCGGTCGTGCGGACCAAACGAATCTGCACCGTCACATCGATGCGTTGATCGAGCAGAGCCGCGCCCTTGGCATTCGCTCTGCCGAGTTTGTCTCATTGGTTAGCTCGAGGGTCTTCTACCGCGAAAGCCTTGGCCAACGTATGCGGATCGTCATGATAGGGCTATTTCCGGAGGCGACCGCCAGCTATGCGCGTTTTATCGCTGCCCGTCTCGGGAAAGGCGTAGCGGTGGAACCCTTGACGATCTCGGCAATCGAGCGCGACCCGGTAACGCGCGCCCGAGCAAATTCGGCCGACCTCGCGATAACCTTTGCCAACCGGCACCGGGAAGTGGCCGCCCTGGTGCCCAACACAAAGGTGGTCACCATCAGCTTTACCCCTTCGGAGGAGACACGAATGGCACTGGCTTCACTCGATTCTCTGGCCTCCATCGCTGTGGTTTCGCGGTTCCCCGACTTCCTGCCGATCATGAAAGCGGGCGTTCAAAGGTTTGCGCCGCATGTCCACGAGATTGCGGGAGCGACGCTGGAAACCCCGGGGCTCGACACGATTATCGCGCATGCCGGCGTTGTGATCTTCGCGTCGGGTGCCGAGGAGGTCACGAGCCGACTGCGCCCTGGTGCTCACGCGATTGAATACCGCCACGCTCCTGATGTAGCCGATATCGAAAAAGTGATCTTGCCCATCATCCGGGCAGCGGGCGGACTTCCGCCACCCGCATCTGAAAATGCGCTGCGCGTGGCCAGCATGGATAAATAAAGAAGGGAACCATCGTGAAAGTTTCACAAGCAAACTGGCAGCAAATCGAAGAGTATCTACGCAGCGACGACCGCGCCATTCTCCCCTTGGGAAGCACAGAACAACACGCCCAGTTATCGCTTTCAGTCGACTCCATCCTGTCAGAAAAAGTCGCCGCGGATGCAGCAGAACCACTCGGCATACCGGTATTTCCAGTCGTTGCCTACGGTCTCACTCCCTATTTCACGGCCTATCCCGGCACGATCAGTCTTCGCCTGGAGACGTATGTTCGCATCGTTCGCGATATATTGGACGGGCTGAAGGCACAGGGATTTCGTCGAATCCTGATAGTCAACGGCCATGGCGGTAATCAGCCAGCAGGCAGTCTGGCTATCGAATGGATGGCGGATAATCCGGGGACAGCCGTCAAGTTTCACAATTGGTGGAACGCACCGGCAACCTTTGCCAAGGTGCAGGAAATCGACAAAGTGGCCTCCCACGCGTCGTGGATGGAGAATTTTCCTTGGACACGGCTGCCTGGCACGCACATGCCAACACAGCAGAAGCCAATGATTGACCTTGCGCGCTTGCGCGTCATGGATCCGGAAGGCGTCAGAGCTTACCTCGGCGACGGTAATTTTGGCGGCTACTATGAGCGTCCGGATGAGGAGATGCAGGCAATTTGGGATGTCGCTGTTGAGGAGACGCGGGCCCTGCTGGAAGGAGCATGGGCATGAGCGGCCCCATCCTCATCTGGGGCGCTGGCGCAATAGGCGGCACTCTTGGAGCGGCGTTTATCCGGGCGGGACATGAGGTGATTTTCGTCGACAGCGCGGCTGATCATGTCGCTGCAATCAATGCCAACGGTCTAAGGATCGAGGGACCGATCTTTCAGGACACCGTAATGGCCAAAGCCTTCATCCCGGAGCCCCTGAAGGGCAAGTTCGATCGTATTTTCCTCTGCGTAAAGGCCCACCATACCGAAGCTGCTGCGAAAGCTCTGCTGCCGCATGTTGCTGACGATGGCTGTGTGGTGTCGGCACAAAACGGCCTCAACGAAATGGTCATCAGCAAGGTCATAGGTGAGCATCGGGTTATCGGGTGTTTCGTCAATTTCGGCGCAGACTATCTCGAGCCGGGCGTCGTCCATTATAGCGGCCACGGAGCAGTCGTGGTTGGGGAATTGGACGGTAAGCGTACAGCCCGCATCGAGCAAATTTATGCGTTGATGCAGGCGTTCGAACCGAAAGCCATTTTGACGGACAATATCTGGGGCTACCTGTGGGGCAAGCTCATCTACGGGACATTGCTTTTCGGTACCGCACTCACCAACGACAGTATCGCGGATGTGCTGGCCAACGAGCGATATCGGCCCATCCTGACAAAACTTGCGCTTGAAGTCGGCTCGGTCGCCAACGCCAACGACGTGGTGCCCGAGGCATTCGACGGGTTCGATCCGGCGGCGTTCGCCCCTACCGCCTCCGCTGCTGACACCGCACGTTCCTTCGACGAAATGGTGATCCACAACCGCCGCTCGGCAAAGTCGCATTCCGGCATTTGGCGCGATCTTGCCATCCGCAAGCGCAAGACCGAGGTCGATGCCCAGGTCGGGCCGGTCGTCGAAATCGGGCGATCACTCGGTGTACCGACCCCCCTGGCAGCTAAAGTCGTCGAATTGATCCATCAGATCGAGGCCGGGACCCGCTCGCTTGAGCTTGCCAATCTCGATCTGCTTGCGCGAACGGAGGCCGGCACATGAACATCGAGTTCAGCGGCAAAACCGTTATCGTTACGGGTGCCGCTCACGGCTTTGGCCGTGCAATCGCGCAGGCATTCGCCAGCCGTGGCGCGAGCGTGCATGTCTGCGACGTCAACGAAGCCGGGATCGAGGAAACCGTTGCACTTTGCGGAGGCGCATCGGCCGTTGCGCATGTGCTGGATGTGGGCGACAGAAGCGCGGTTCAAGCAACAGTCGCAAAAATCGAGGCTGCCGATGGCGCCGTAGATATCCTAGTCAACAATGCCGGCGGTGTACGAGGACAAGTGGGTCGTCCCATCGAGGAGATTTCCGAGAGCGACTGGCAGACAATTTTCGACGTCAATCTGTCCGGCGCTTTCTTCATGGCGCAAGCCGTCGCCCCAAGCATGAAACAACGGAAATTTGGCCGGGTCATCAATATTTCCAGCGGTGCCGGCCTTGGCATTTCACTTACAGGGATACAGGCCTATGCAAGTGCGAAGGCTGGACAGATCGGGCTGACGCGTCAGCTCGCGCATGAACTCGGTCCTTGGAACATCACAGTGAACAATGTTGCGCCCGGCTTCGTGCTGTCGAACCCGACAACCGAAAGGCAGTGGGAGGCAATGGGGGAAGAGGGCCAAAAACGACTTCTCGACAATATCGCCCTGAAGCGACTTGGCAGGCCCGATGACATCGCCAACATGGTTCTGTTTTTCGCATCGGACCATGCGCAATGGATCAGCGGACAGGTCATCAGTGTGGACGGTGGCAAATGAATTCCGTCGAGAAATACCTTACCGACAATTACGAGCATGCCCTCGAGGATTTGAAAGCGTTCTGCCGCATCCCCAGCGTCAGCACCGATCCGGCTTTTCGTAAGGGAATCCGGGAGGCCGCCGAGTTCGTGGCGAACCGTCTCAAGAAGGCAGGCTTCGCTTCGGTCGAAGTATGGGATACTGGCGGACACCCTGCCGTTTATGGCGAGGTCATCAGCGACCCGGCGCTTCCAACCATCCTCGTTTATGGCCATTACGACGTGCAGCCCCCCGATCCGCTCGACAAATGGACGACGCCACCCTTTGAGCCGACAATACGCGACGACCGCCTCTATGCGCGCGGCGTTTCCGATGACAAGGGCCCGCTGCTGATCCCGATCCTCGTAGTCGAAGCTTACCTGAAGAACGAGGGCCGATTGCCGGTCAATCTTAAGATACTGATAGAAGGCGAGGAGGAATCCGGCAGCGAGCATTTCGAACCCACGCTCGAGCGCAACCGCGATCGCCTCGACTGCGATCTGGTCGTCTCGGCTGATGGTGCCATGTGGCGGCCGGACCGCCCGTCGATGACGGTTGCGAGCCGTGGAATGGCAGCACTCGACGTGACAATCACTGGCGCCTCAAAGGATTTGCATTCCGGCCGCCACGGCGGCAGCGCGCCAAATCCGATCCGAGCGCTTTCCAGGCTGATCGCCTTGCTGCACGACGCAGAGGGCCGGGTCAAAGTTCCCGGTTTCATGGAAGGCGCGAAACCCTTGGACCCGACGATCCTCACAGCAATCGATGCGGCGAATTTCGACGCTGACGCCTACTACCGCGATATTGGCTCGCCAAAACCCGATCCTATTGAGAATGGCGACCAGCTGCTGGTGCGGCAATGGCTGGAACCTACGCTCGAATTCAACGGTATCTACGGCGGATATCAGGGACCGGGTACGAAAACGGTCATCCCCTCCTCCGCCAGCGTAAAAATCACCTGCCGCCTTGTCGCTGGTCAAAAACCTTCCAAGGTAGTCGAGGCTATCACCCGCTATCTGGAAACCAGCTTGCCCAGCGGCTACAGCTTGGAAATCGAGCCGCATGGCTTTGGCAGCGAAGCCTTTTCGGTCGATCCTAACCTGCCCGGCCTCATTGCCGCCGAGTCAGTGCTTGCCGAACTGCTTGGCAGTAGCCCCTTGCGCGTTGCCATGGGTGCCACCATCCCGATTGGCACGGCATTTCGCAAGCATCTCGGCGCGGAGGCCATCTTTTTTTCATTCTCCACGTCGGACGAGGATTACCACGCCCCGAATGAATTCTTCCGGTTGTCGAATTTCCGCATGGGCCTTATCGCATGGGCAAGACTACTGAGTAGGCTTGCCGATCACCCGAAGCTTGAGCCAACCGCGAGGATCTAAACATCCGTGCCTATTGCTGGCCGCAGTAGTGAGCCGTTGCTGTTCCTATGATCTGGAACTTGCCGTTGCTCGTTACCGTTGTCGCGCAGATCGTCGTTTTGGGATTCCACCAGTATGTGGTCGAACCTTGCTGCTGCGTAAACGCATAGCCTCGAGCCTGCATCTGGCCTTGAGCGCGAGTGGCAGGCGCATTTACCAGATCGGCAATATCAGCCGGCGCGCCTCCTGCAGTGGTAGCGGTTGCATCCATGGCGGGCGGCACCATTGATGCCGGCACGCCGTCGGTGCCGCCGCCGGTCGACTGACATCCTGCCAGTGTTGTCACCAGTATCGATATTGCAATTGCGGCGCGCATTCGAACAAACATTCTCTCCCCCGGCTCTATGGCTGCTAATCACATCAAGGTGCTGGATTTAAAGTGACAGTTGTAACCCCTCCGGCGAAGTTGATGCCCTCCTGTCCCTCAACCGCAATAGGTTGCAGGGAAAATGCTTTACCTGTGCCGCCTACGAGAATGTTCGCACCGGCGCCGGGTCCAACCGAAGCGTTTGCTCCGACACCGGCATAAGTACCGGCGAGCGCTCCTGCCTCAAGTCCGCTGGTTGCAGCGACGACGCCCCAGATCAGGTGTCCCGATGCGACTTCGCCCAGCGCGACCCCAAATTCATCGATTGACCCGGTGTAGTTGTCGGTGTTACCGCCTTTGTCTTGCTTGAATGTGCAGGAGAGTTTTTGCTTCTCCACGACAAACATACCTATCCCTTTGGACACGTCACAGGCGAGCATGCCGATCTGGGCAGATTCCGCACTTGCATCAAAAGGAATGAACGCGGCGGCACACCCAAGAATCCTATGGAAAAAAGTCATTCGTACCTCCTATTCTTCGATTAGTTGGAAACAACGTTGAGGCGGCTCCTGCAATACACGCAACCCATAGGTTCGTTCCGGATCGCAGAAGTGAAGTACGTAACGGTTACAGGAGTTTGTCTGAAGTGCGTTTGACCTCAGGAATTCGCATCTGATTTTCGACTTGGGACGGATTGGACCGGACCTGCAAGACATCTAATGAGGACAACCTGGCTGCAACTCTTCTTGAACCCATGGGGATAAAAGGATGGACGAACTTTCAACCACAACGCCGGTTCTCGAAATTGCGGTTGGCACGCTGATATTAATCGTTGTCATTTTCGTACATGGCGCAGGCATCAGAGTTATAAACCGGCGCTTCAGCAGATCCTGGATTCGTATGACAAGAAGCACGCCATATTGGCGGCCAAACCTGCTGCTGGCAGTGACCATCGCGTCCCTGGCCATGTTGCATTTCGCAGAAACCCTCATATGGGCCATTCCGATTTCGGTGCGGGGTTTAATTCCCTCGATGCGAGACAGCTACTATTTCGTATTGGAAAACTACACCACGCTCGGCGAAGGCAACGTAAGATTGCCCGATCAGTGGCGGTTGCTCGGACCCGTTATTGCGATATCCGGTTTATTCACCTTCGGCTGGACAGGCAGCGTGCTCGTCAGCATCATGACCGAGTTTGGCAGGCTCGATAGGGACCGGGCCAAGGGATCGGGCGATGCCGCTTCGTCAGAAGATCCCGAAGCGGGTCAATGAATAGCTACCGGCGACCGCCCGCATACAGGTTGAATAATGAGAACATCAGGAGTCTGCCGACAACTTTTGTGTTTGTAACTGTTACGTACTTCCCTGGCAGCTGATCCAACACGCATACCCTTGACGACAATACTACTTTGTCGGCGTTCCAACGGACGGGACCTGACTGCGCGGCGCGGTCCGGTTATCTCGTCAAATAAAACACGAATGTCAAACGGAGAAGCTAAAAATGACCGGGAGAACCCTATCATTTTCGCAGCTACGACATGACGCGGTGTCGACAGGGTCGGATCTGTCGCCTCGCAGAGAGCTCGAATGACCCCCTGTTTGAACCGGGGTCCTCTCGCTCGCTCCCCTGCGCGTCTTGAGAGCCCGCAACTTGCGTTTGGAGGACGACATGATGTTCAAAGCTCATCTTGCTAAAGTCGTCTATAGGGCGACCTTCGGCATAGCGGCCATTCTTCTTGCCGCTGTCCCGGCATTGGCGCAAAACGATCCGCTTCCGTCATGGAACGACACAGCACCAAAAGCGGCAATTGTCGAGTTCGTTAAAAAGGTTACCACTGAAAATTCGCCGGATTTCGTCCCCGGGCCTGAGCGCATCGCTGTGTTCGACAATGATGGCACATTGTGGACCGAGCATCCGATGTACGTTCAGCTGGCCTTCGTCATCGACCGCGTGAAGGCCGAAGCGGCATCGCACCCCGAATGGAAAGATACACAACCATTCAAGGCGGTGCTTGAGAGTGACATGAAGACGCTGGCTGCCCTGGGAGAAAAGGGCTTGGTGGAACTCCTCATGACCACACACGCCGGAATGACGGCCGAAGAGTTTCAGACGATCGTGACCGACTGGATCGCAACGGCGCGCGACCCCCGGTTCAAGAGGCCCTACACGGATCTGGTCTATCAGCCGATGGTCGAACTGCTTGCTTATCTGCGTGCCAATGGCTTCAAGACCTTCATTGTATCGGGTGGCGGAATCGAATTCATGCGGCCCTGGACAGAGAAAGCTTATGGCGTTCCACCCGAACAGGTCGTCGGCTCGTCGATCAAGACACAGTTCGAAATGCGCGACGGCACTCCAACCCTGATGCGCCTACCGCAGGTCAATTTCATTGATGACAAAGCCGGCAAACCGGTCGGAATCAATGAACACATCGGCCGTAGGCCGATTGCCGCTTTCGGCAATTCCGATGGCGACCTCCAGATGCTGCAGTATACGACAATTGGTGACAAGCCCCGTTTCGGGCTGATCGTGCATCACACGGATGCCGAACGCGAATATGCCTACGACCGGAATACGGACTTCGGCCGCCTCGACACGGCGCTCGATGCTGCGTCCGTGAACCAGTGGACCGTCGTCGACATGAAGGCCGACTGGAAACAGATATTCCCCGAGAAATAGCAGGACAGCCTTGTAACGATTGAATGCGGGTGCGGGTAACGTTGTGACCACGTGTTCGAGCCCGATGGCCACCAGGCAACGGAAGTGAGCGACATTCGCGTCATCCCAGAAACGGCGGTTGCGGACAAGATTATTGCCAGGAACTGGCTACGAACAGCTCCCGACCTTGCACGTGAAGAACTGTTATTAGAAACGCCAGATCAGGGGCACGATGAAGACAGAAACCACAAAAAACCAGATCAGCAGTGGCAAGCCAAGTTTCCAGTAATCGCTGAAAGCGTAGCCGCCCGGTCCCATAACCATCAGGTTGGTGGGCGTAGCGATGGGTGTCAGGAACGCCGCTGCCGCCGCCACCGCCGTGCTCATGAGCACGGGACGGGGCGAAATGCCCATTGCAGTGGCAGCCGCCACACCGATCGGGATGACGATCAGAGCGGTTGCCGTGTTACTGATGAGCTGGCCCATGATCGCGGTCAGGATGAACAAGCCAGCAAGCAGCGCTACCGGTCCGGCATCACCGACGAGATTGACGAGATGTTCGGCCATCAGCTTTGCCGCTCCAGTTTCCACCATCGCAGTGGAAAGCGGCATCATCGCGCCCACAAGGATGACCGTGGTCCAGCCGATCGCGCGATAGGCTTGCTCAACATTCATGATCCCTGACAGGACGATCGCACCGGCAGCAAGCAATCCGGATACCGCCGGCGGCACAATGCCCGTCGCAAGAAGCAAAACCATTGCGGTCAAGATGATGATGGCCTGGCGGGCGCCAGGCCCCATGGGAACGGCCTGACGACGTACCAGCTCCGGTGAATTGACCACAAGAACATCTGGATCGTCGAGGTGAACATCAAGAGCTTTCCAGGTTCCCTGGAGCAGCATGGTGTCACCTGCTTGCAGCTCGATACCGCCGGAGCCCTTGGCTTTCAGGGCCGCGGTTTCCAAGCCCGGGCGTTGCACCGCCAGAACGATCAGATCGCCACTTTCGGTGACCATCCCAGGAAAAACCCTCTCCCCGATGAGACCTGAGCGTGGGGGGATGACAACTTCGGCAAGTCCGGAACTGCGATTGAAGAGCGTGTCCTCGCCGTGGCCGGCTGCCTTCTCATCCCGAAACGCAAGATGCATCTGGGCGGCGAACGCGGCGGCCGCTTCACCTTCGCCGCGTATCAGAAGATGGTCTCCCTCAGCGACCAAGGTCCTGCGCAGCGGCCCGCCTGTTTCGCCCTCCTGTATGGCGACCAGTTGCAGCCCCGGATGCGCGGAAAGATCGACTTCAGACGATTGTACGCCGACAAAAGGTGAGCTTGCCCGGACCCGTAACTGGTAGATTCCGCTCGCTAGCCCATATTGCTCTACCAGGGTTTTGGCGTGACGGCTAAAATCGGCTGGCATGGTGGCGCCGTTACGCTCGGGAAGCAGCTGTTTTCCGAACAGCACGATGATGGCCATGGTTCCTGCCAGAAGTGGCACGCCCACAAGCGCGAACTCGAAGAAGCCGAAGCCGCCGACCCCCGCGTCAAAACCTGCCTCTGAAACCAGCACGTTCACCGGCGTCCCCGTCAACGCCAGCATTGAACCGGCATGGGCGGCGAAGACCAGCGGCATGAGCAATTGCGACGAATTGCGCTTGAGCCGGACGGCGATGACGACCACCACAGGCAGGAGCGCTGCGACAGCGCCGTTGACGCTGATCAGTGCGGTCAGCAGCGAAACCAGCCCCATCTTCAACAGCAAAAGGCGCGTCCGGCTTTCTTCGCCAGCACCACGGATGAGCAACTGTCCGGCCCAGGCGGTGACTCCAGTCACCTCCAGCCCGGAGCTGACCACAAAGAGCGACGCAATGAAGACCACCGCCGGATCACCGAAGCCGCCAAGCGCCTGGTTAATCGTCAGCACGCCGGTCGCCCATAGTGCCAACGTGGTCAGCATGGCCACAACGACGACTGGCAACTTGTTCCAGACGAACAAAACGACGGCAACGGCTATAATGGTGGCTGTGTATGCTATCGGGCTCAATCGCTCAATTTCCTCATTTGGCCCTGACGGCCCAGCAGTTTGGCCGTCGGTGACCGCTGGCATCCGAGTTTTTCCTTCACGGATGACCTCCCCCGCCAGACGGCCTCGAAGGATTATCAGTCATCAAGCGTCGCCATGAGCACGCCGATACGGCAGCCTTTTTCAAACTCCGGAAGGTTCACATACTCCTTGATGGTATGAATCTCAGCTTGGCCGGAACCGATGGTAATGGTGGGAACGCCGTGCTTATCGAGCCAGTTGGCGTCTAGGCCGCCGTTGGAGAAAACCAAGACTGGCTCGATGCCGAGCGCCTTGAGCACTGTGGTTGCCCGTTTTACGATCGGAGTGTCCTTGCCCAGTTCGAACGGAGGATAGGAAGTCACATGGCTGAATTTCAGCTCCGCCGTGCCGCCCGTATCATCCGTGACCTCACTCTGCGCTTTGACGAACGCTTCTTCGTAACCTTTGGCGATTTTCGTCGCGAAGGCGGATTCGGGACTGCGGGCCTCGCCCTTGATGAAGGCATAGTCAGTTACGACGTTTGTCGCATCACCTGCGGGCTTGTTATCCTTGCCGCCGAAGATACCTACATTGCTTGTGCCGCGACCGTCTGATTTGACAACCTTGCCGAACCAGCCAGCCCGGCGTGCTTCAGCAAGAGCCATCGCACCCACCATCGTCGCTGAAATGCCCTTTTCGGGCGCAACGCCGGCGTGGGAGGCGCGGCCGGTTATCTCGGCCTCCCAATTCTCCTGGCCAACCGCACCGATAATCAGGTCGGATGCCATCTGGCCATCGACATTGATGCACATGACCGCGCCGCCGAGATCGGCCGGGTTGAGTTCCCGCGCACCATGCAGTCCGCTTTCCTCGCGGACGGTGAACAACAGCGTTATTGGCGGATGCGGCAGCTTGTTCTTGATAATTGTTTCGGCAACCACGACGAGAACCGCGACGCCAGTCCGTGCATCGCCGCCGAGCGCGGTGGTGCCGTCCGAGACGATGCGGTCGCCCTCGCGACGCGGCTTTGCGCCGGCACAGAGCGGCACGGTGTCGAGGTGGGTGGAAAAGAGAAGCCGCGGTCCTGGCCGTGTTCCGGGCAGCTGCACGATCAGATTGCCCGTTTCCGTCGGTAGCGGAATACGTTTGTTGGCGTCGTCAAAACGAATGGCCGACTCCGGCACGCCGACCTTCTTCAGAGCGTCGATGACCGCAGCGGCAATGTTCGCTTCTTGTCCGGTTACGCCCTCGACCGAGAGGAACCGCATCAGGTGATCTTCCGCCGCCGCAACGTCGAGGGGAATAGAGTTGTTGCTCATAATATCCATCCGATCATTTTGTTGTAATCGCTGAATTAGCCGTGCGTCACAGGCCCCACGGCAGCCCGAGGGCCTTCCAGACAGCAAACAAAGCCGTCCACAGAACGAATATCAAAACGACATAGGGCAGCATCAATGAGACTATGGTGCCAACACCGGCCGACTTGTCGTATTTCTGGGCGAAGCCGACGACCAGCGCGAAATAGGCGTTGAGTGGGGTGATTGCGTTCATTGGCGAGTCACCAACGCGATAGGCTGCGAGCACAGCCTCGGGCTCCACTCCGAGCTTCATCAGCAGTGGTACGAAGACGGGAGCGAAGATCGCCCACTTTGCAATTGCGCCGGTCAGCAACAGATCGATGATCGCGACGACGACGATAAACCCAATCAGCAGTGGCAGAGCGCCAATATTAGCCGCCTGGAGCGCGCCGGAAAGGCTGAGTGCCATAACCGTGCCTATGTTGGTATACGTAAAATAGGCGACAAACTGGCTGAGGACGAAGAACAGGAAGATGGTGCCGCCCATATTCTTGATCGATTTCTCGATGGCAGCTATCACTTCCGACAGTGTCCGCAAGGTGCCTGCGCCAATGCCGTAGGTCCAACCCGTCACCAGAAACATGAGCATGATAAGCGCGATCAGGCCGTTCATGAATGGAGAATTGCCAATCAGCTCGCCCGTTTCAGGATTGCGCAACGGCGCGCCGCTGGGAAGCGTCAACAGCAGGAAAACCACCACCAGACCTACAAGCCCGTAGAGAGCAAACCGCAAACCGCGCGATTCCTGTTCGCTCAGCACTGCGCCTTGATCTGGAACAGCGCCGTCAGTTGCTGCCTCCGGCCTGTATTCCCCCAGCCGCGGCGAGATCATGCGATCGGTGATGAATGCAATGAGGAAAGTGAGGAAGATCACAGACGCGATGGAGAACCAGACGTTTGATGCCAATCCGATAGTCCGCTCGGGATCAACCAGCCGGGCCGCGTCGTTGGTGAATTCCACGAGGACCGCATCAAGTGGTTTAATCAGCATATTGACCGTGAAAGCACCGGCAACCGCTGCAAAACCGAGCGCCAGACCAGCCAGCGGATGTCTTCCGACTGCCAGATAGGCGACGCCGGCGAGCGGTATGAGGACCAGATAACCGGCATCTGCTGCGATACTTGCAAGGATACCCACGAAGGCCAGGATATAGGTCAGTGCCCAACGCGGTGAAACGATGACGAGCTTGCGTATCAGCGCCGTGACCAGACCGGATTCTTCGGCGACACCTGCACCGATCATGGCGGCGATCATCAGTCCCACCGCCGTGAAACTCATGAAGTTGGGAATGAGCGAGGCGTAGAGGAAGCGGATACCTTCCACGTTCAGAAGACTGCGTATTTCCGTTGAAGCGGTTTCGATCTCGTGGGTGTCCGGATTGATGCGCTCAAAGCTGACCGCCGCCCCGAAGGCACTTAGAATTGCCGATAGGACGATAACAACGCCGATCAGGATGAGGAAGATGATGACGGGATGGGGAACCATGTTTCCCACTCTCTCGACGCCATCCAGCAGTCTTTGCATCACGGTCTTTGGCGCGATATTGGCAGTGGTCATTTCATGTCTCCCGTTTGCCAACGGATTACGACGAGTTGTTCGAAGGACACCAAGGTGTGATGGCGTGGTTTTCTGGCTTGCTCAATCTGTGGTCGCCAAGACGGCGAGCCGTGGCCAACGGCGCCCTCCTGCTAAATCCCGCCAGAGCATCGTAGAAATCGTTCGTTGTTGAACCGCGAATGGCCGGATCAGGCACGGATGCCGGTTCCAATTCAGCGGCGCCCGACAAACGCCGAAAGATGAAACTGAAACACCCCCTCTACCCCTTGAAGGTCACCAATTTCCCGCTGTGCGACAAGCGCCGCAAGCCCAATGGGGTGAATATAGTGGCCCTCCAATTATCTGTGATAGGCATG
The DNA here is from genome assembly GCF_031455525.1 of Phyllobacterium sp. 1468. NCBI lineage: Bacteria > Pseudomonadati > Pseudomonadota > Alphaproteobacteria > Hyphomicrobiales > Phyllobacteriaceae > Phyllobacterium > Phyllobacterium sp. 1468. The sequence goes on from NZ_JAVDSX010000011.1 coordinate 28,516, forward strand.
GAATCCCAAAAACAAGCTCTCAGTTCAAATTTCCCGTATTTCATGCGGTGATCCGCATCGAGGGTATCTCGCCCGTGGCAGGATCGCCTATTAAGGTCCATCGCTTCAACAACGAATAATTGACGACTGGATCGTTAATATAACCGTGATATCAGTTGGAAATTGACGTCAACGCTTCACCAAGACAGGGGGATCTATACATTGCGTGACTGCGGTCGACTTCGAACTGCCGTGTCTCGTCGAGGGGGAATCCGATGAAAGCTTATATTTCCGGATTGGCAAAATCGTTCTCCACCGTTGGTTTGCTTGTCGGTATTCTCTTCTTTGCCACATCCCTTACGCCTAGCCTCATGCCACGGTCTTTCCTGGTTCAGGGTGCGCTCTCCGGGTTTTGCGCAGCGCTCGGCTATGGCGTGGGCGTGGCGGCGGTGTGGCTCTGGCGCTATCTGGAAATTCCAGTTCCACGCGCGCGGGTTCAGCAGGTGGCCAAATGGATTGCTGTCATCCTGTGTATCGGAATCGTCGCCGTTTTTCTGTGGAAGGCCGCCGAATGGCAAAACACAGTGCGAAGCCTCATGGGACTTGGGCCGGTCGAAAGCGTGGAACCTATTGAGCTTGCAGCTATTGCGCTTGCTATTTTTCTGCTGGTCATTCTCCTCGCCCGCCTCTTCAAGCGGACATTCCGGCTTTTCTCGCGCTGGTTGAACCGCATCGTGCCGCGTCGCATATCCAAGGTCGTTGGAGGTGTTCTGGCGGTAGCACTCTTCTGGTCGGTGGCCCAGGGCGTTCTGTTCAAGGTCGTCTTGCGCATGGTCGATACCTCCTTTCGCGAACTCGATGCCAGGATCGATGACGGCTCGATACGCCCCACGGATCCCACAAAACCCGGCGGTCCCGGCTCGGTCCTCGACTGGCAGGACCTCGGACGGCAAGGGCGCGCGTTTATTGCATCTGGACCTACCGGTTCGCAGATTGGCAGTTTCTTCAACGCAAAAGCGCTTGATCCCATACGGGTCTACGTCGGGTTGAATTCCGCAGAAACAGTCGATGAACGAGCGCGTCTCGCGCTCGAAGAATTGAAGCGCGATGGCGGGTTCGAGCGATCGGCGTTGATTGTCATCGTTCCAACGGGAACAGGATGGGTCGATCCTGAGGGTATCGACACCGTCGAGTATCTGCATCATGGCGATATCGCCAGCGTCGCCGTGCAATATTCCTACCTCAGCAGTTGGTTATCCTTGCTCGTGGAACCGGGCTACGGCGCCGAAGCAGGCCAAGCGCTCTTTCGCGAAGTATACCGCCACTGGACGACGCTCCCGCGTGACAGCCGACCCAAACTGTACCTGTATGGCCTGAGCCTGGGCGCGATGAATTCCGAACTTTCGGCCCATCTCTACGATATTATCGGCGATCCTTTCCAAGGCGCCCTGTGGAGCGGTCCTCCTTTCCAGAGCCGCATTTGGAACTCCGTGACGGCAGACCGAAATCCTGGTTCGCCGGCATGGCTGCCGCGCTTCCGCGACGGTTCAATCATACGGTTCACGAACCAGAACAATGCGCTCGATATCCCTGGTGCCGTCTGGGGACCCCTTCGCATCGTCTATCTCCAATATGCCAGCGATCCCGTGACGTTCTTCGATTTTCACGCGCTCTATCGGGAGCCGGATTGGATGAAGAGTCCCCGTGGTCCGGATGTCTCGCCAAGCCTCCGCTGGATTCCAGGTGTGACGATGCTGCAGCTTCTGTTCGACATGGCAATCGCCACGACCTCGCCTATGGGATACGGGCATGTCTACGCCCCGGAGCATTACATCGACGGCTGGGTTGCCGTCACCGTTCCACAAAATATTCGGCCGGAAGATATTTCTCGCCTGAAGGCTTTCTTTGCAGAGCAGTCTCGGAGCGCTGACAACCCGCCTCCAAACGATTGACCGTTCAGGTTCGGCCGCTCTTCGATGGAAAAAGAAACACAATGCATAGCTGTGGGATTCAGGGCTAATCTCTTCGACCTGTCGGACACGATATAGTTTTTTGCAGCGCGTCCCAGCGTAGTCACCGTAGAGAACTGGAGGCAACATGTCTGATCTTATCGTGATCGTCTATCCCACCGAGCCCAAAGCGGAAGAGGTGCGCAATCGTCTCCTCGAACTCCAGAAAGAATATCTCATCACACTCGGTGACGCTGTCATCGCCACAAAGACAGATGCGGGCAAAATCAAGCTCAACCAGTTGGTGAGCACAACAGCAGCCGGCGCGGTATCTGGTAGTTTCTGGGGTCTACTGATTGGCGTCCTCTTTCTCAATCCGCTGATCGGCGCCGCGGTCGGCGCGGCATCAGGTGCCCTCGGCGGGGCGTTGACGGATGTGGGTATAAACGACAACTTCATGAAGGATCTCGCTGCCAATATTCAGCCTGGAAACGCCGCCCTGTTCGTACTCGTGCAATCGATGACAGCTGACAAGGTCCTGAAGGATATCTCGCATTATGGCGGTGTTGTTCTCAAAACTTCGTTGGATGAAACCAAGGAGCAGGTTCTGCGCGACGCTTTGCAAAAGGCAACATCCTGACCTTTAGACAGAAGACACAATCGATCAGCTCACCGCAGGACCCATCTTCCAGGTAGTTACGGGAATGGTTTGCGGAGCCGTCGGGGGGACGGCAGTCCATTGGCCGAAGATTTTTCGCCTTGCGCTCCCGGATAGATTAGGATCATTGGGTATGGGGCGGATAGGCAGGGCATGGCGGTTCAATATCCAAAACCGATGATCGGCTACCTCGCGACCGGAATTCTGGTTCTTGCGCTGCTTCGGTTCGGCCAGGCAATCTTCGTGCCCTTCGCCTTCTCCCTTTTCGTCATCGCCCTCGTCGCGCCACTTCAGATCAGGTTGCAGCGCTGGATGCCCAAGCTACTTGCCCTGTTTGTGACGCTGTCTTCAACAATCCTCATCATCGTTGTCGTCGGATCCTCGGTGACTTGGGGCCTGACCAGGCTGGGCCAATGGCTTTTCGTCAATGCCCGCAGATTCCAGGATGTCTATGTCCACTGGACTGACTGGCTAGAGGAACACGGGATTGCCATCGCAGGTCCACTCGCCGACCGTTTCGACGTGACATGGCTGGTGAGCTTTACCCAAGGGCTGGCCGGGCGGCTCAATAGTTTCGCTGGATTCGCCTTGCTGGTCTTTGTTTTCATCATGCTCGGCCTCTTGGAAGTAGAGGATTTCGGCAAGCGTCTTCGTTCTCCCGCACTACAACCGCAGGGCATGAAAATGCTCCATGCCAATCGTGAAATTTCAAATAAACTACGCCGGTTCATGCTTGTGCGCACGTTTGCCAGCATCTTGACCGGGTTGATCGTCTGGGCATTCGCCTATTTCGCAGGCCTCGAACTGGCGGGTGCCTGGGGCGCAATTGCCTTCACCCTCAACTACATACCGTTCCTTGGACCATTCGTAGCGACTGTCCTTCCGACGCTTTTTGCCATAGGCCAATTTGATTCCTGGCAGATGGCTCTGGCTGTCTTTGTAGGATTGAACCTGATCCAGTTTCTGATCGGTAGCTATCTTGAACCCCGTTTAACGGGCGCATCCTTGGCGATCTCGCCTTTCGCCGTCATTTTTTCGGTGTTCTTCTGGAGCTTCATGTGGGGGGTACCAGGTGCATTCATTGGCGTGCCCATTCTCATCGCGTTTATCATCTACTGCGAGAAATCGTCCGTGGCAAAATGGATCGCCGTGCTCCTGTCGGCCAGGCCCTTTAGCAGTTCCGGTACAGATTCGCCGTGATAGCGAGTTGCGGCAGGCAGAAGCCCTGTCAGTTATGCAACTTGTTTCGTAACAGTTACGTACTGAACAGACTGCAGTGGTTGTGCCACACTGGGGAAGTCGAGCCTTTGTAATCGCGCGATACCTTACTCCTGTGGTTTTTTGGAGCACCAATGCCTGTACGTTCCCCGACAAAATGCCTCGAAGTCTGCATATGCCCGTCTCTCGCAATGAGACAGCGCCACCTGTTTGCACGCTGTTCCGGGTACGGCACATGGTGAAATCATGAATGCGCATGATCACGTCGTCCCATCGGCTGTATCGCTCGATCGAAACTTTGCACATGCGGCAGCCGGGTCTGCCATCACCTGCCCTCCTCCACAACCGAAGCGGCCGTCTTCCGGCGCGTTTTCCATTCCCGCGTTCAAGTTTGATACCAGCGGCGTGCCGATTGACCATCAGTATGAAGCCTGGCGCACCAGCTTCTCGTCGATGCTCGAGTTGGGCGAACGCAGAGACAGGTCCCGCGGCTTTGAAGGAAAGCAAACGGTCTGGGATCTCGGCAGCCTGGCATTCTCGCGGATCAGAACCAGCGCCCTTGAGTTTGCAAGTATCCCCGGTCATACGCGAAGGGAAGCGCTCGACCACTGGACCTTGACCCTTCCACTCGACGGTTCGATCAGCACCGAGGGCCCGGCCGGAAGCTTTCAAGGCGGTGCCGGCATCGTCCAGGTCCATTCGCTCGGGCGCTGGTTTGAAGGGCGTGTGACAGATAGCGAAATGCTGATGCTTTTCGTTCCCCGGGACTCCGATCCGGAAGTGGCGCATGTCCTTGGTGCTTGCGAGTTCTCCTCGGTCGATACGGCCATGGGGCGGCTTTTGTCCGACTATTTCCTCGGACTGGCCAAGCGGCTGCCGGCGGTCGAGGCTGACAATCTCCCTGAACTCGTTGGCGCGACGCAAGCGATGATCCGGGCGTGCCTGCTGCCTTCTCCAGGCAACATCGAAGAGGCTCAGGCACCTATCGCCCGCGTGTTGCTCGAAAAGGCACGCCGCATAGTGCAAGCCAGATTGTTCGATCCATCCTTCAATGCCAAGGTCTTGCGGCGTGATCTCGCGATTTCGCGCACCGGGCTTTATCGAATGTTCGAGCCATTCGGCGGCGTGATGCATTACCTGCAGCACCAGCGGCTCCTCGATGCACACGCAGCATTGGCCGACCCGAACGACAAACGCCGTATCATCGAGATCGCCGAGCAACGCTGCTTCAGCGACGGCGCGGAGTTCAGCCGAGCCTTCAAAAGGGAGTTCGGCTATACGCCAAGCGAAGTGAGAGCCGGCCGCAAGAGCCGCGTGCCGACAAGGCCAGCCGGTGAAATCGCCACCGCAGCTCCTGAAGAACGCCTCGGTTTGCTGCTCCGCAAGCTTCACGGTTGATCTGCACCAACGATGAGGTTTTCGATGCGTCATGATGATCTGGACGAGCGGCTGAGAAAACTAGGCGTGAACGTCGGGCCCTTCACGTTCACCGTAGTGTTCCTGATCGGTGTTGCAGCTGCGATCGGAATTGGTTGGTTCCTGTATTAGGGGCCGTGCTACCAACGGTTGAAATTGTGCATTTTTGACCGCCTTGTCCGCGATACCGAAGGGGTGAGTTCGATGTTTGAAAATGACGACTGGAAGCTCGCTATCGAAGATACGCGATTTCGGCAGAATGCTATCGTTGCGCTCATATCTTCGGGCAACAACCAAGCACTGGGTCTTCTCCGGCTATTTTCCGTCATCGCCCTTGCGACGGCGACCGGCGCTGTTACCTCCCTTGCTGCAGGCGAGTTTTCTCCAACGGTTGGCTGGGAACTTGCGTCCTTGACGCTGGTTTTGGTGTGGTCGTCCTGGCAGTGCTTTCAGGCCCTCGAAGTCGGGGACATCGATCTGCCTGGTCGCAATGCCGAATTCTGGCTACTCGCGGCCGATAATGAAAACGACCGGCCGACATTTTCCCGCCAGTATCTCGAAATCTTCAAAGAACGGTACCGGACGAACCACCGGGTGAGCGAACGGCAAGCCCGCGCCCTCCGAAAAGCAAAGCTCGGGGGAATAATAGCACCGCTGATTGGTATAGCCGTCGGCGCGGTCCTGGCCTTCTTCCAAGCGCATCCTTTTTGACCTTCCCTATGGCAGTGGCGTTTTAAAAGCACGGCGCGCCAAATAGTGCTGATGATTCCCATGAGCGACTTGAAGAGAACCAAACTGGTGGCTACGCGACACTGTTGTGTTCAGTTCAAGTGCTTCGAAGCGGCAGAAAACAATTGACCAAACTTTGCGAGTTCTAAAGGTTCAACATCGGAAACCGCCCAGAATGCCAACCCCTTCTCTGACCATTTGACAAGATTGTAACCGTCGTAGGAAGCGCTGTTCAAATCCGGATTCGCCTCGGGCCAAATGAACAGATTGATGACATGCGCGTGGCGACGATAGACAAGCGCCGCAACGACTTTCCCCTTGACATAATCGACGCGCCCTCCCACCAAAGGGAACCCTTGTGCAGCGAGATCTACTACGGGTGGCGAATAGTCAATCTTGCCATTAAACCATGGCTTTACAGTATGCTGATCGGACGTTTGCACATCCGTCAAATGACTGGCCAACAACGAACGAACGTGACTTGCTACAAGTTCATCCTGAAGCGAAGCTTCCCTTGGCGGCAAGGAAAGTACAAGGAACAGGCTGGCTGCTATACCAGCGAGTGAAGGAATATAGCTCCAGCGCTTGATGAAGTTAAGGCAATTGGCGACGGCACGTCTGTATCCTATCGCGGTAGACGGCGCGATCTGTTCCTGAGAGATCGTATGTAAAACGTGTTCTCGCACCTCGGGGGGCAGATCCCAGCTGACGCCATCCTGACCGATAGTGCGGCGCAGCGCTCTGAACCTCTCAAGTTGTGCCGAGCAATTCTCGCACGTTGCCAGATGTTGTTCGAATGTGAGGGAATGAGCGGCGTCGAGTTCCCCGTCCATATAACCGTGCATCATAACGATCCAGTCGGGGCAAGTTTCAGCGGAATGTGTCATCTTATTCTCCGCCACCGGTTGCGTTTTGCCACAGTCTGCCAAACGTCCGCCGCGCACGGGCCAAGCGAGACATGACCGTGCCAAGAGGCAGGTCAATGACTTCCGCTATTTGCCGATAGGAAAGTTGTTCAAGTTCCCGCAGCACCAGTATTTCACGCAGATCGTCCGGCAGTGAATTGATGACCAAACGGACGCATTTGGATTGGGACGTGCGGATCAGTGCGATCTCCGGCGTATCATCCTCGGTTGCAATATCCTCGACCGACGCTCCCGGTTCTGTCTCCTCGTGGCTGCTCGAAAGCGGCATCTCAAACCGGCGCTTCCGCTTGGTCTCCTGAGACCAGACAAGAAAACAATTTCTTACGATAGCAAAGATCCAAGAGCGTGCGTCGCCCCCCATGTAGCCGTCGAAACTGCGATAGGCGCGCAGGAACGCTTCTTGTACTATGTCCTGCGCTGCATCGGCGTCGCGACTGAGGTAGCGAGCGAAGTTGTAAGCTGCGTCGAGTTGGGGAAGGATTGCTGCGTGAAAGCGCGCCGATCTATCGCCAAGCGCAGATTGTGAATCAGCGCGGTCACTTGAAAGCACCATGAGGGTTGGTGCAAAGCTGGAGGCTGGCGACGAAGCGGCACCAAAACGCGCGTGGATCGGGAGAAACGTCACGACAGGCCGAGTACTAAATCGCCGCATGCTGGCCATGACTTGTACAATGAAATTCGGAATACTGACTGCGGATGAAGATATGACTGTCATCTTGTTTTCCCGCCTGGTTGGGCAAGTTCTTCAGATTTGTGCAAGGGACCCTTCCCAAGGCATCTACCGAATAGATCGAACTAACCTCCGAAATATTCCCGATTACAAATATTTATTTCCCGCCCAGAAACCGCAAACCTGAAAGCGGCGTTGGCCAGAAGATGTGATCGACTCTGGAGTAAAAATAACAAAGCTATTCCAGTGGCTTACAGAAATAGCCGCATGTCGCAAGAATAAGCGGACGGCTTTCCCAGTCTCCTTTGTCAGCGGAGGCGTTTTTCAAATCATGTTCTCCGCCGGCACTTGCCAATCGAAAAAAGGAGACATGCACATGTTTGATATTACACGCCGCGCAGTTCTGGGATCAACCGCGGCCGCCGCTGCGTTTGGTATCTCGCGGAAACTCGAACTCATCCTCCCGGCTTCTGCTGCCGCGCAAATTGAGCCGTCAATTGGATACTACAAGTATTCGGTCGGTTCGATCGAGATCACCGCCGTCTACGACGGAATCTGGCGAAAACCGCACGACCCGGCGTTCATCAGCAACGCCTCGGTGCAGCAAACCAAGGATGCGCTTGCAAAGTCAGGTCTGACAACTGAATTTATGCCGATCCCCTTGACCGTTGTCGTGCTCAAGATTGGCGATCGTCTAATCATGATGGACGCGGGTTCGGGCGTCGGTCAATGGCAGGCCAATGCGACACATCTACCAGCAAATATGAAAGCCGCCGGAATAGACTATACGAAAATCGATACGGTGATCATTTCACATTTCCATCCGGATCATGTTTGGGGCCTGATGGAAAAAGAGACGAACGCGCCTGTGTTCGGCAATGCGGAACTGATCGTCAATGAAGTCGAATACAGGTGGTGGACGGACCCTGGGCGGGTTGAAAAGCTCGCGGAAGGTCGAAAGCCCGCCGGTCGACGTATCGCCAGCGTATTTCCTACGTGGAAGAATTGGAGCTTGGCGAAGGATGGTACGGAAGTTGCCCCGGGCATCCAGTTGATCGCAGCGCCCGGTCACACACCCGGACACTCAGTCTTCCTTGTGACCTCTGGAAAAGAGCAGCTCCTCGTTTCCGCGGACACGATGTACGTTCCGGCTCTGCTCGCACCCCATCCGGAATGGCAGGGCAGCTACGATCAGGACGGGCCGACCGCAGTTTCCACCCGGCGCAAATTGATCGACCGCGTGATCGCTGACCAGATAAAAATCTGCGGCTCCCATTTCCCCTTCCCCGGCTCAGGTACTTTCGTCAAGGACGGGAATGCCTACGGGTTTACTCCCACCATTCAAGCCTGAAATCTCAAGGAGAATCCATCATGAACAGAAACAAAATTGCCGGCATACTCGGCTTGGCCCTTGCTACGATTGCCTCTGCATCAAACCACTCCCCGGCATTCGCCGTGGATAATATGGAAACAACGGCGACGGTAGATCTCAGCTCTGTTCGCGCAAAGATCGCCGCAAAGGATTATGCCAGCGCATTGGTTCAACTGCGTGAACTGGCGGAGAATAACCAGCAGGCCGACGTCTACAATCTGCTTGGCTTTACACTGCGCAAGACCGGCGATTTCGACACGTCACTGACCTACTACCAAAAAGCATTGGATCTCCAGCCGGATCACAAGGCCGCGCACGAATATCTTGGTGAATTATACGTAGATACCGGAAAAATGGACAAGGCCGGCGAGCAGCTGGCGTCGTTGGCAGCGCTTTGTCCCGGGGGTTGTGAGGAATTGAGCGACCTTCAACAATATATGACGGACAAAGGCGTCAATTAAGAAGGGGCAGGCGGTGAAACCGCCTGCCTGTCTATTGGGCGACGAATAGCCATTACCTCGAGCATCTCCGCTATTCGTTGATCTCCGGCTCGACTAGCCTTGCCAAGTTTTTCAGCGATTCCTGCCAGCCGAGATAGCAAGCCTCCGGTGGAATGACGTCTGGCACGCCCGCCTGCGTTATATGGAGCTCGGTCCCGACCGACACTTTGGTCAGCGTCACAGTCACTTCCATTTCGCCAGGCAGGTTGGGGTCGTCGAACTTGTCCGTGTAACGCAAACGTTCACCTGGAACCAGCTCGAGATATTCGCCGCCAAAAGCGTGACTATTGCCAGTCGTGAAGTTCCGGAAGGACATTTTGAATGTTCCGCCGACCTTTGCTTCCGAGTGGTGCACAGTGCAAGCAAAACCGTTGGGGGGAAGCCATTTGGCAAGCGCGTCAGCCTCGATGAAGGCCCGATAAACCTTATCCGGACTTGTTGGCAGAACGCGGTGCAGACGTATGGTATTCGGCATGTGTGATCCTCCTGAATTTGCCGGAATAGGCCCTTAGGACGAGCGAGACTTTGCCAATCCGACACCGTTTGGAAAAAATACTGCGCGACGTCGGCGAGTTGCTGGCATTCTAACGAATTTGCACCGAACCAACCGATATAAATGCTCCAGTAACCCGCACCTTCCTTATTTTTTTGAACACAATTCACGCTGATTTCACGCTGCAATGACAGTGGAATTGTATTCCGCGTAAGTCAGCCAGCTTAGCTGACGTCAAAAATTTTTATGGGAGCTGAATGGTGTACAACTTTCCGGGAATAAGCGTTCCTGTTTACCCGCGTGGGCTCCCAATACACGCAAACGTATTGCCAAAGTTGTGTTTTGTGCCAAAGTTAGAGCGAGAGCCCACGCATAATAAAGCAATTCATGAGGCTACTCGGGGACCCACGCTGATGGACCGCAGTCAGCACAGCGAAGCGGCTTATCGCATGTATCTTATTGGACCCTTCGCGATCACTGATCCGGAGGGCAAGGTTCTGACGCCCAAATCCCAAAAGTCCCAAGCGATCCTTGCCATGCTGGCGGTCTCCCTAAGGGGATCACGTTCAAGGGTCTGGCTCCGTGACAAGCTTTGGAGCGACAGGCCTGAGGACCAGGCCTCAGCCAGTCTTCGCCAGGCACTGCTCGATATCCGGAAATGCCTCGGTGATGCACGAGATGTGCTGGTGGCTGACAAGAACACCGTCTCGCTTCGCATGGACCGCATACGGCTCGATATCGACGAAATCCTGACCGAGGGCAATACAGCAGGTAATGACGAACTGGCTGCTGAACATTTTCTCGAAGGGGTCGACGTCAGAGACCCCGAATTCGAGGAGTGGCTTACCCTGGAGCGGCAGGTCTGGCAGCGTCGGTATGACGAGGGACAATTCCAGCAAAAATTTGAACCTAAGCTTGAGCTGGCGCGTCAGAACCAGGAACCGACTCCACTCGTTCCTTTAACGGCAATCAATCCGGGCAAGAATAGTGGTGGGACTGGAAACGGAGCGGCGAACGATACGGCGAGTGACTCGAGTTCGAACGTCAATTCGAGACAATGGGTTGTCGCGATCTTGCCCTCGCGCATCGCCGGACAAAGCGAAAATGGACAGATACTTGCGGCGGGAGTGACGAATCTCATCGCGAAATCGCTTGTTGAGGGAACTGATATCCGTGTCACTGATTTTTCCTTCGGCGGAGGGCCTGGGGCGAACCTGTCGAACATTGGAGTGGGCAACGAAATCTCGCTTGCGACACCCCTCGGGATACAGCTGGAACTGACGCTCGCCAGTCAGACCGCCCTTATCGTGGTGAGCATTCTCCGTCTGGCGGATCACAGCCTGATCTGGAAAGACAGTTGTATCGCTGATCGCGCGCCCTTGGAAAGAGGCGAAACCAATCAGTTGCATGGGCTGCTCAATCACTTGATCGATGAAGTCAACGGTTGCTTTCTTTTCCGGAGCGAAGGAGGAAAGCTCGAGCGGGAAACCACAATGATCGAGGCGGTTAACTCGGTCTTTCGCTTGTCTCGGGAGGACCTCGATAGAGCCGAGCGCATCCTTCACAACATTGCGGCGGAGCGGCCCTCTTCCTCGGTCTATGCGTGGCTCGCCTTTATCAGGACTTTCCGCGTTGGACAGCGTTTCAATGCCTACGACTCAACGATCGTCGAAGAAGCCCAATTCTACGCCCGTAAGGCATTGGAGTTGGATGCTAACAATTCCATCGCCCTCGCTCTCGTTGGACACGTGCATTCATTCTTGTTTTGCGAATACGACTATGCCGCCGGGCTATTCGAGCGGGCAATCAAGCTCAATCCAGCACAACCGCTCGGTTGGGATCTTTATTCCATGTTGCACTGTTATGCCGGACAGCCTGAAAAGGCGTTGGCTATGGCTAAGTGGGTCCAGAACCTTGGATTCTACAGCGTGCACAAATACTACTTCGACACGACCAAGTGCATCAGTGCAGCTCTGGCAGGCGATCATGCGGCCGCCATTTCTGCGGGTGAAGACGCGCTGAAGATGCGGCCGGATTTCAATTCTCTCTTGCGTTACATGGCAGCCAGTCATGCGCATCGGGATGAGATGGAGTTGGCGGGAAAGTATGTTGAGCGACTAGAGGCCGTCGAACCGAATTTCTCGATCGAGTCGCTCAAGGACAATCGCTACCCGCTGTTAAGAACTGGGGGAGGCAAGATGCTTATCGCCGGCCTTACCAAGGCCGGGGTCAAGCTCCGGTAATTCTTCCTCAATCAAAATTCGGCTCGAATGGATGAAGGATACGCGAAATGGTCAACATTGCTTCGCAATCACCGCTGATACAATTCCTGAACAATTTTCGATTTGAGGTAGACGCCGATCATGTATCGCCCTGCCCGCCTTCGACGTTCGCTGAGGTTGGCCCAGCGGTGGATGGAGCCGGTATCGAAATCCCGGGCGCGCCTGGAGCCGCAGCCGCGACGGCGAGCGGCGGTGTTGCCAACAAATCGGTACTGAACAAATCCTCCCTAAACAAAAACAAGAACAAGAACAAAACCTCATTCGGCGGAATCAACACCAGCAATGCACAATTGATACCGGCATTCCAACTGCGAAGACTTCACCAACAACCTTCCCGGAACGCTTTTACCGCTGCTGACCGCTTCACATGGGAAATGCTGGACATCACCCCGCCGCCGGGTCCCGATTTTACGCGTCTTGAAACCAAAGTGATGCTGTCGATGCAGAAGCGTGACCGCGAACGGGCCAGACGACTCCCGGATATTCAACAGGAAGCCTCGTTATCGGTCGGCGAGTTTACACGGCCGCTCTATATCGAGAACATAGCAGGGTTCGAACAGACGGAGGCACTTTTTCAAAATATACTGACGGCGTGCGAATATGTGGGTCTGATCTACAAGAACAAGTTCAATCGCCTGCGGCCCAGTCAGTTTGAACCGCGGCTACGGCCTCTTCTGGCAGTTCCCGCGCACGAGTCGTACCAAAGCAATCATTCATTCCAATGCTTTTCCATTGTGTTCGCATTCAACACGATCCTTCCCGAGCATCCCGCGACCGAAGAGTTGGCGCGAATTGCCCAAAATGTTGCGGAAAATCGTGAATGGGCCGGCCTTCACTACCCAAGCGATACGAAAGCAGGCCGTGATCTGGCGCGCCGGTTCGCGCCTTATTTGAGAGATGCATTTGCAGCGACGTATAACGCGGTACACAAGGAATGGGTTTGAAGGATGTGTTCAGCTTCAGTGATCCCTCCAGCGTAAATGAGGTTAAAGATGACCCTCCAATCCGATAACACAACCCCTGCACCTGCCAGCTATTATTATCTCTGGCATTTGGCCGCCTTGGGAGTGATTACCGCAGACTTCGGATCCCCGAGTGGTCCGATTCCCCCCAACAACGAAAGTGCGCTGCGCGCCACTCCTTCTCCGGTTATTTCCGGTTCTGTCTGGGACACCATCGCGGAGGTGGCTTCGATTTCGCCCGCGAGGGTCGCGCTCATTGACGTCGGCATATCTCCAGATCACCCAAATCTGGCAACTCGGATCGATCACAATGCCTCAATTGACCTGGCAACGCACAGATACGGTGCGCGTGCGCTGGCCATTCTCGACGATACAAATAGTTCCTATAAAGAGGGAAAACAGGCGTTCTTCGCCGATCTGGACATATCCGGACTCGGGAACCTCGGACTTTCGGTCGATGACAAGGAATACCTGGATGATATTGTGGCGGAGTACGCTGGTTCATATGGCGTGTTGCGCCGGATACTCGATTCGAACACGATGTTTGCAGCTCATGGTACCGCCTGTGCTGGTTTGATTGTCGCCGAGCCTGCAGCGTTGCCATCGGAGGATAGCGAAATCGCATCTCCGCCAGAAAATATCTTCACGCGCCCGGATTCGACCGAGGCCCATCCCAACAAAAATCCCAACCTGTTACCGTATTTCGGTGCTGATCCTTTTTCGCGGCTCGTCAACATTACGACTTCGTTCGAAGACAATGCCGTGCAGTACATTGCTGCATTCCTTTATGCATATTCGCAGAACGTTGATGTCATCGTCATGCCGCGGGGTATACCCGATCCGAAGCGAAGCGCCATGGAGCCCAAGAACGAATTGAAGGCGGACCTGGAACGCTGGGCCAACCGCGATGCGGCAGATTTATTCGCGCGCATCGCCTTGGCAGAACAGGGACCAACGGAACTCGATCCCAAGGCAACGCAGTCTGGTTCCAACCCGGATCGCATATGGACGATCCTGGAACATTTGATCATTGGTGTGAGCCGAAAGATTCCCGTGATCTGCGCTGCCGGCAACAGTGGCGAAAGCCAGCTGATCTATCCGGCGAGCCTTGCAACGCCCGATAACGGGATTATCGCGGTCGGCGCCGTCACAGTTGAAGGCTTCCGGTCCGGCTATAGCAACTATGGCGAAGGTCTGACTCTCGTTGCACCTTCTGATGATGGCGAGATATTCAATCGCCATCAATTGCGGATCAATCGTCTGTCTCCCTTGATCGCCAAGCATCAATATAACGCAGATCCCGGGAAGGAATATTGTTATTCCCAGTTCAGCCTTCTGAGTACGGACCTTCCGGGGGTCTTTGGTTATGATGAGGGGAAAGCCCCCTGGTCCTCACTGCTTCCTTCTGCAAACAATCCCGGCATTGGCGGCGGCTACTATACCAGTTTTGGCGGTACGTCCGGGGCTGCAGCCTTGGTCGGCGGCGTTGCGGCTCTGGTCCAACGGGCCCATCGTGCCGTTCACGGCGGGTCAAGCAAGCTCGACGGTATAGCTGTCAAGTCTATCCTCGAGGAAGCGTCCAGCCGAAACCGTAACGTCGGACCGGGTTTTCGTCCGCTCACACCCGACTGCATGAATGCGGACAATGAAGATGTCATCGATTCTCGATACTTTTTTGGAGCGGGACTTCTCAATGCCGCCGCGGCTGTCGATGTTGTGCTGAACAGTTGACGCGGAGCCCAAAAAACACCGAAAAAGGACCCGCCAGCGGGTCCTTTTTACGTTTTGTCCTTCATTTTTGACGGTGCATTGACGGTCAGACAGCGCTTGAGCGACGCCTCCTCCGGTAATATCGACCAATACTCCGGTAAAACAATCGATCCGGAGATCAATCGATCTGTAGGAGGAAAAATCGATGTCAACAGTTCTTACAAGAAAATACCGGTGGTCATCATTTGCCAAGTTGATCAAGCGACCGAAACTTCCTGCGGGTCTGCGCCTTACCTACAAGAGGCTCAAAGCAACAATGGAGCAGGAAATCCGTGTCATTCATATTTCGATCTTAACTCCGGTGTGTAAGCCTGCCTTTCAACCATGTCCAATTGTCAATAACTTGAAGGGGCAATCCCGTTCGCAGCGAACCTGCCGCGGAAGTTCCCGTTATTTTCGATGAGATAGTTCCGGCAGCTAGGTACTGCCCGACAATTCATGGAGCTCGACGGAAATGGTTTTAATGAGTGAGATATCGACGGACGAATGGGAAGCACTGAAACGCCTGTCACAGGGCGAAACCATCCGGCAAATAAACGGTCAAACAGTCAAACGCCTTGCTGCCATCGGCGCCCTGCAAACCAAGAGAGGCGAAGTGGAACTCTCTTACGCTGCAATACAGCTCTTGATCGAACGCATGGCACGCATCAGCCGCGCGCGAAATCGCAATAGTCAAACCTGGTGCAATTAAATTCAAGGTTGCGCGCGTGTGTCAATGAGTGTTCTGGGGGATAAGAAAATGTCAGGAATTATGTACGAACGAATACCGGATGCCGATCATGCCGTTTACAATCGGCATGCGGCGGCCCGCCGGGCAGCGTTCCACATTGCATCGACAGAACTCCGTCCACAACGGACGCTTGCCATCATTGACGGACGTGCCATTGCTCGAGAACACCTTGCGCGCGGGCTTGTATCGAATGGACTTGGACTGCGCTTGGCCACATACGGCTCTGTGAAAGATATAGAGGCATATGAAGCCGCGGCATTTTCAGTCATCCTTGTATGCGTCGACGACACCAGATTTATGGATAATTCCATTGTGCTCGAAATCGGGGCGCTTGTACGAAGATTTCCGAAAGTCCCAGTCATCGTTCAGGCAGAACTATGCGGATTTCAGCAAATCCTGAGCGTTCTCCAGCAAGGTGTCCATGGTTACCTTCCAGGCAATGCCGGGATATCCGTTTGCATCGAAGCAATTTCGATGGCGTTGGCAGGAGGAGTTTTCGTCGCGGCCAAAAACCTGCATGATATTCAAAGCATCCTCGGAACCAACCATCATCAGTCCAAGCGCTTGGAAATGTTCACACGACGGGAACGTGAGGTCATCGAAATCCTGCGGCAGGGAAAGGCGAACAAGACGATTGCCTATGCCCTGAGGCTTGCTCCGAACACTGTGAAAGTTCACGTCCGAAATATCCTCAAGAAGGTTCGGGCGACGAACCGGGCGGAAGCAATTTACAAAATCAACGTCATGTTTGATGAGATCGCATAGAGGCGTCGTTCGGAGCAAAAATAGAACGCCGTTGGGGGCGACGGGGGCCGCTCCTGCATCTGACCCTCCCTCTTCTGGGAGGGTCTTTTTTTGAGTACGCCCCGCGCCTTTAATAGTGTCAGTGCCTGGTGTCCGCTTTGCGCCAGCACCCCATGGCTACCCTGAGCAAATCCAACCGCGTACCCGGTTTTCTAAAGTGCAGATACCCATGAGCGACTATGCCTCAACTTCAACAGCCTCAGAATAACATCAAGCTGAAATCTCGATATCGGTAAAACCCTGATCGCCCAACATATCTTCCAAATCCGTGCGTAGAGGCTGAGGGGAGGCAAACCAGGTTTGCTCGAACTCGCCGAACTTGTTGATCTGCGAGGTATCGATATGAGCGCTTTTGAACGCCCTCGCATAGTCTCGCTTGGTCGCAACCCGGGTGCCGATCTCAACGAGCAAATCCGCCTTTGGTATGGTTTGGTATTGACCCCGACGGGTAGAAACGCCGGCGGACGTGATTGGGGTACCATTCTTCGGCAGGATGGCATTGAGAATGTGGAGCGGCTCATTTGGCTTGGCGGGATCGCGCAGCGGATTGTCATTCCATGGTGTGGCGTTTTCGCTGCCATGGTGGCCGATTTTCAGAAAATCCAGCGGCTTGGCCAACGCGGCATGTCTCTTGTTCCACATGACATTCCATGAACCGTTGGCCTCGCCTTCATCATAACGCGCGTCCCATTCAGCATCGCCGACAAATAAAAGCCGCTTGCCCTTCCATTCTATGAGCAGAACGACACTTGTATTGTTCGTCACCCTGCCATCGAGATCGGCGAAGGCGAGTGCTGTCGACAGCATTCGCGACTGCAACCGCCGAAAATCCGCCGGGGCGATATTGGGGGCGAGAGTTGTTGATTTCGAAGGCGCCATGGTCGGCGGTATGGATTTTGCAACGACGTCCATGACCGATCTGACACCGTGCATTATCGGGTTTTCGGGTTTGCCCAGATAGTAAAGGTCAATGTCGTTTTCCGGTCCAAGAATCCGCAATGCTGCATTTTTCAAGGGCAGCTTGAGCTTATCATCGGTGTCCATCCCAGCATGAACATAGACCGGCTTGATATTGTTTTTTACGGGAATGATGTTTTGCAATGTCTCCATCGCCACATCGTTCGTTGCGGTATAGGCCGCGAAGAGACCTTCGAGTTCCGGACTGAAGTTGAGGCGCTGCGCCTGCTCGATCATGCCGCCGGCGAAGGCATGGAGCTGTCGGGCGTTCTCGGCCTCCGGATGATCGGGATCCATCGCGGCGCTCATCCACAAAGAGCCGACCGAAAAATCGGCCCAGAGATCCGGCGTGAAACCCAGCATATGATCCTTGTGCTGATGCGTGACAATGAGCAGATCAAGCCGCTTCTTGGCTCCATCGTCAGGCAGCATGGTCTTCAGCTTTTCGAGCGCGGCTGTGAGATAGTCCATGCCGCTCAGCGATCCGCAATCGATGAGAATGTGAAAATCGCCGCCATCCTCATGCCCTTCAGGAATCCGGCAATAGATGCAGTCGCCAAGGCCTACGTCAAACATGCGTATCAGGAGCTTACCTGCCATTGCCGGCCTCCAATGTCGTCATCCTCGATATCATCATGAATGGCAAAATGCGGCGAAAGCTGAAAACGCACTTCGCCATCGACGCGGTTGAAACCGAATGGCGGGATGGCACGAGCCAGGAGACCAAGCTCGCCGCCGACAGTCTCTCCGATCATGCCCGATTTGATCCGTGCTGCCAAAGCATCGAGAAATGCCTCGCGACGCTTGCGCCCGACGTTGCGCTCGGCGCGTTGCTCGGAGCTGTTACCAAGTTCCTCGCTGCCGGGTTTGCGCGCCCAATGGATCTGGTTGCCATTCTGGTCCAGGACGAGCGTTGCACCACACAGCATACTCGTTCGCTCACCGGCAAAGCGACCGAAGCGTTCGCCCTCGAGTGCGACATCTTCCCGCCATATGTATTGCACGACGATCTGCTCGGGTAGTTGCCGCGATTCCGTCGTCAGTTTTTTGGCGCGAACGATCTCGGTGATGATGAGGTCGGCGTTGAGGGGAATGAAAAGATCGGCACGATTGTCATCGAGAAAACGATAGGCACCCCCGCGCGATGCACCGATCGAGTCAATGTCATGGTAGATGGTCAGTTCGGGACGATTGAAGACAGCATCCGGTTCCAAGAGGGACGCGCGATCCGCTTCATCGAGAACACCGCGCTCGACGAATACATTGAACATCATCTCGCGATAGCTATCGGGATCAGTTGGATTGGACACCTCTTCGGCGCGCAGCACCGCCAAAGCATAGTCCCGGAACTCAACTTCGCATGGCGGCAGAAAATCCAGCGGTTGTATCGCCATCATCTGCATGCGCTGGATCGTGTACCAGAAAGCATTTGGCAAGGATGGCTTGCTCTTCGGATCAAGCTTAAAGCGTTGATCCATCCGTTCTTTGTACTTGCCTAAGAGCCTTACCATGATGTCAAAACAGGCTCCCGTCAGCACCTGCGAAACGCGGTGAGGCTGGAGATCGTTCTGTATGTCACTCATCGTCAATTTGTTAGCGGCGGTACGCAGATAAGGCTGACCGATGACCGCGTTGCCGAACTCCTGTGCCAAGGATGACAACAGGGTTCCACCAGCGAGGTCAGCGCTCTCCTTGATCATCGCTTTACGGAAATCATTGTTGCGGAAGGCCATGAGGATAGCGATCAAATCGCCAACGAACTCATGGAAGCCTGCCGTTTGCGGCAAGACCGTTTCATAGTAACAGGGTCTCAATCCGTCCAGAACTGCGTGACCGAATTCGTGATTGACGATGTCGCTGGACTGGCAGGTGAAGATGCGCCCATCCTCCCCGTCAAACCAATAAAATTGCAACGATTTGCTCTGACGATCATAATAGGCGTTTTTGCCATAGCCGGCATGCGGCACCAAAATCAGCCGGTTGCCTTCGAAAGCCCAGGTAATACGGCGGCCAAGAGCAAAGCCGCTCTCGAAAAAGTCGAGCGTGTGCTGGACGGTTGCCCACACGCTGAGCTGGCGAAACTGCGGCAGCTTTCTGGTGTCCTCATCAAGAACTCTCCCGTTCGGTGCGACGAAGACATTGCCCTTGCTGTCCCATACTGCTGGCGGCATAAGCGTGTTGGAGGTGGCATCGTAATCGACCACCGCAAAACGGGCACTGGTCGGTCCGTCCCGCAAGCCCGGCTCCCACGGCACAAAGAAGTTCTGATCGATGGCCGCAGCAGGATTGTTCTTCGCCACGAGCGGGTCTTTGAAATAGACATCGATCTGCAGGCGCAGGGCGGTGTCCTTCTGCACCTCCAGTGGCAAGAAACGCCGTGCACCATAAAGCCTCCGGCGTGTTTCCGGCGAAAGCCGATGCTTGTTTTCTGGGGTTTTTCTCGCCATCGGATCGCCTATTCCTGTCCCAGCGTGCGACGGTTAGGTGCGAAGGCATCGTTCAAGGTTTCGACAAGACGCAAACCGGTGCTACCGAGTCGCGCGTCGAGAACAGGAAGATTTTCATGTCGATGGTCGCGGTCGAGCACACCATTGGCCGGGACCAAGCGCGTGATATTGACGGCGGGCTGATGGCCCGCAGTGGCCCAATCAATTGTGGTTATGGAAATCACCGAATTGGGGTCTGCGGTATTCAGCCAACCATTCTCAAGGCGCTCCACCTTAGCCCTCCGCGCTCTTAAATCATGCTTTGGAATACTCCATCAACTGCTTGTCATGATCAAGAAGCTTGCAACTGTGGGTAGTCATGATTGTCATCCGGGAGAGGAAGAACGGAGCCGGCAAATCTTTTTGGCGGTTCAGCCTTTGGTCCGCGTTGCCCCCGAACGATCCGGAAGCTCAAGCCATGGAGCGGTACAGCCAGTCACCGTAGCGTATCGAACCAATATGCGCGTCGTTGAGTGGAAGCAGTGTGTCGTCATTTAATTCAACGCCATAGTAGCGCGCGCTGTTGTCGGTAATGACCTCGCGCGGATCTTCGTTTGCTGCGAGGTGGATCCGAGCAATTTCATCGAGCCCAAACTGCTCGGGCCCGCTGATCTCCACGGTACCGTTCCTTGCCGCCCCCATCGCCAATTCTGTCAGCATCTCGGCGACGTTGTAGGCGGCTATTGGCCTTACCAATGCCGACGAGAACCGAAAGACATCTCCCTCTGCTCCCATGTCGACCACGCCGCTGATAAACTCGAAGAATTGCGTGGAATGGACGATGGTGAAGGGTCTCCTCGCTGCCCGGATAAGATTTTCCTGCACCATCTTCGCACGGAAGTAATCGCTCTCGACAAGGCGAGGTGTCCCCACCACGGAAAGCGCGACGTAGTGCCTAACTCCGGTCTCTGCTGAGGCAGCCAACAAGTTCCGGGTAGACGTTTTAAAGAAATCCAGGGCCGAATCATCGCCGAATGACTCGGCGTTGGTGACGTCGATGACAATTTCGGCTCCGGTCATAGCTTCTCTGAGGCCTTTCCCGGTCACACTGTTGATCCCGAGGGAAGTGGATGCCGCCGCCACTTCGAGGCCTGCCTGTTCAAGTCTTTCTACGAGGTGGATCCCGACCCGTCCTGTCGCTCCCATAACAGTGACTTTCATCAACTTGCTCCCTCTCGCTGGTGTTCCTTGGCGCGCCCGATATGAAGCGACGACCATCATACCACTGGATCTTCGCCGCCGCACCGAATGTCACTCAACCGGCATGACAACCGGAGCGTCCTTGGTCTTGAGCAAAACGACGATGAATTTCGCGGGGTCAGTCTTGCTCGCATTGCGGCTGACCAGGTGAATGTCGGATGGGCTTTCGTAGAAAGTGTCTCCGGGTGACAAGGTGACCTCCTTTTCTCCCTTGACCTGCATCACGATCGAGCCCTCGAGGACATAGACGAATGCATTTGCGTCGTGCTTGTGGATCGGTGAAGACCCCCCACCCTCATACACCACCGAAATCATCAGGCCCTCCTTTCCGGGGTAATTCGGCAGGTCCTTTTGCATGAGAGGCGTGACTTTTGCACTATCTTCTGCAGCAACGGCTGGCAAGGTGCCGAGCACGCAAGCTGAAGCCGACACAAACAGTATTAACAAAGCTGACTTCATTGTCGTAATTCCTTAGGTTGTTGATTCATCTGACAGGCTGTTCGATGGTTGGCTCAATTCGGCTGTTGAGAGTGACGGAGCCAATCCTCAAAGCCTACTTTGCCGAGCCGCGCACCTTCGCCTGGCACAATCGACTGATCATTGAGTTCGGACCCGAAATAACGCGCATGGACATCTGCCTCGACCGTCCGCGGATCGTTGGCAGCTTTCAGATAACGGGCAATGATTTCATTCATGGGACCGCGCTCGGGACCCGCAATCTCGATCGTTCCGTTGAGCGGCTTCCCGACGGCTACGTCTGCCATCGCGTCCGCAACGTCGTCCGACGCGATGGGCTGGAAGGCTGCAGGAGACAGGCGAGCAACAGTACCGACGGTTGCTTCGTCGGCAATGCCCTTCAGAAATTCCATAAATTGCGTGGAATGAACGATCGTGTATGGAATAGGCGATTCCTTGATGAGCCTCTCCTGGGCAAGTTTAGCCCTGAAATAGCCATTCTCCGGCAGCCGCTCCGTTCCCACGATAGAAAGGGCAATGTGGTGCTTTACACCTGCCTTGGCTTCTGCGGCGAGCAGATTACGGCCCGATGTCTCGAAGAATTCGAGCACAGCCTTGTCTTCCCACGAAGGCGCATTTGCAAGGTCGACGACCACCTCGGCGCCGACCAGCGCTTCGGCCAGACCTTCTCCAGTGATGGTATTGACGCCGGTGTTTGGTGATACGGCGAGAACTTCGTGGCCCATATTACGCAGACGCATGGCGGTCTTGGAACCGATGAGCCCGGTTCCACCGATAATAACAATTTTCATAACTTATCTCCTCGTTGTGGCCGTTGAGGCTCATGACTCTATTCCTTTGGAGCATGGCTGGGGAGACGAAATCATTCCATCGTGCAAGGGGGTGGGTCGCTCTAATCGCCGGGGTTAGCCGACCCATCCTCAAGTCTAGGAACGTGTGACACGAGTGCTAGCGATCGGGGCGCGAGCAGTCGATTTCGTGATGTCTCTGCGCGGTGTGGATTGCAGCATAAGGGCCCATAGCGCGGGCCATCGGTTTTCGTCGCGACCCTCGTCCGCACCGCCTGTGTTGCGATGTGCAGCTGCTTCAATGCTGTGCTCGCCTGCCAAATTGCCCAGGATCATCGGAGCCCTCTCCAGATTCGTCTGCTGAACGAGAAGCCACAGCACAAAAAACTCTGGCGTTTTATAACACGTACGTGTAGGAGAGGTGTTATGATTGCGAACCCGACAAAGCCCAGGCATCCCAATGATACAGCGGCCCACAGCAACAGGCCGCCGAGCCTGTATGGCGCCACGGTCGAATACGGCATCCACTGCATGATGTATTTGATCCAGTCGCGCGCAAAGCCCGTGAGCAGCCGTGATCTTGCCGAACTGCAGGGTGTTCCAGTGACGTTGATGGCGAGAATTATGCCCCGGCTTGAAAAGGCCGGGATCGTTGTTTCGACCAGCGGCATCAATGGCGGATATAGGCTTGCCAAGGACCCGCGGGAGATAACGGTGCTCGATATTGTCGATGCCATCGATGGCCGAAAAAATGTTTTCGACTGCAAGGACGTACGCAAGAATTGCATTCTGTTTGCCGGTGACGCGCCCACATGGATGACCAGCGGTGTGTGCGGTATTCATGCCGTAATGCTTCGCGCCCAAAAAAGCATGCGCGAAGAGATGGCGCGCACAACGCTTGAAGACCTTTCCGGGGCCTTCGGTCGTCGGGCCCCGGCAGAATTTGAAGAAGACGTGGGTGAGTGGCTCGACCATCGCGCGGTCAGCCGGGAAGTTACGCGTATTTCGGCAGTCAGGGACAGTTCAAGGAAAAGAGTACGGCGCGGTCAGAGCTAGGCGTCGCGGCCGTAGGGCTTGGCAAGACACTGGAGAATGGAAAATGAACATTTCTTTGGGGAATGCAGTCGGCACCATTGAAGCTCGTCCCGAGACGGCCCCTCTGGTGCTGGTCGTGGACGATGATGAGTCGGTGCGGCTCTCGATCTGTGAACTTCTGGAATCGGTGGATATCGAGACCGCGGGGTTTGGCTCAACCCAGGCATTGTTGGACGCGGACATTCTGGACCGACCGGGCTGCATGATTCTCGACGTACGAATGCCAGGTGCAAGCGGTCTTGATTTCCAGGCCCGTCTGGCCGCCAATGGTATCTCTGCCTCCATCATCTTTCTGACCGGTCATGGCGACATTCCCATGACAGTTCAGGCGATGAAGGCAGGTGCGGTCGAATTTCTGACCAAGCCCGTGCGCGATCAGACTCTGCTCGATGCGGTGAACAAAGCCATTGAAATTGACAAGGGGAGGCGCGCCGAACACCTCACAGCCAAGACCAACATCGCGCTTTATGCGACGCTTACCGTTCGTGAGCGCCAAGTCATGGAAGCCGTTGTCCGGGGTGCGCTAAGCAAACAGATCGCATTCGATCTCAACATTTCGGAAATCACGGTCAAGCTTCATCGAAGCAGTGTGATGCGCAAGATGAAGACGCCCTTCATCACCCATCTTGTGCGTGCTTGGCAATCGATACCCCCGGATATACGTGATGACTACCAGGCCTAGACTTTCGTATGGATTTGATAAGGCAGTGATCCGGCAGATACTAAAGCATTGTGACGAGAGTCCGCTGTGTGAAAGTTTGCGAATTGACCCTTATTCCAACCATTGCAGTCGTAGACGACGATGTGAGCATCTGCAACGCCTTAGCCGAATTGCTCGAGGTATTCGATTTCAAGTGCCAGATCTTCGACCATCCGGAAAAGTTTCTAGCCGCATATATGAGGGGGCGGTTCGACTGCCTCATTACCGATCTCAACATGAAAGGCATGTCGGGATTGGAGCTCCAGCAAAAGCTGTCTGCCGCCGATCCCGATCTGCCCATTATCTTCATATCGGCCCAGTCGGCTCCCGAAGCAAAGTCCGAGGCACTGCGTCTGGGCGCGGTCGCCTTTCTGAGCAAGCCCATCAGTGACGATGTTCTGCACAGGCATATCATCTCCGCTCTCAGTCGAGGGACAATGGATAAGCCCGATGATTTGCCGCGCGAGCCGTAACAAGACCGTTTCATAGAATTGAATATCGACCATCGCCTGGAGAGAGGTCGCCAATGAAATCAGTCGATTATCCCACAGAAGCTGGCGAACCGCCTATGCCGGCTGCCATCGGACAGGTTGCTTACTGGCAATTCAATGTGACGCGCGCACGAGCTTTGCTTGAAAGCATGGATGCCGCCTGCCCCGGCGGGGATCAGGAATGGCAACCGGATCGATTGGATATGTTGCTCTCTGCCGTCCGGATTGTGGACGTCAACGATGAAGCAATCCGTCTGTTCGGCCTGCCCGCAGACCGGGACAAAGTATTGGACCGTCCAATTGCAAGCCTCTGGCCCGAACAAAGCCGTGCCGCCCTCGGCGATCTGCTCACGACCGTCGCCACCTCTGCTCACAAAGGAACGGTAGCACGAGAAATCCCCAGCGTGGGGCGGTTACAGCATGTCGTTCTGACAGGCTGGAAGGCTTTTGAACCGAGATGCGCGGACACCGTATTCGTCTCTGTCCGGGCAACCTTGAATGCACCTAATGCTGTCATCGAACTCGAAGCGAGCCAGAAGCGCTATCGGAACATGATATCCTCGCTGCCCATTCCTGTTTGGCAAATCGACGCAAGGCCGGCAGGGCGCATATTTGATCGCCTTCGGGCCAATGGCATCACTGACATGGCTTCGTACTCCGATGAACATCCTGAGATCGTCCAACTCGCATGCGATATTGTACAAGTCTTCGACGTCAACAAAGAGGCCATGGTCCTTTTCGGCGGGAAGCACCGCTCAGAATTCATCAGATCGGTAAAATACCTGTTTTCAACTACACCCGGCGCGACGAAACGCGTGATGCTGGCGCATTTTTCAGGCGTCAGGAATCACGTGGAAGAATTGAAGGTAAGGACCTTCGATGGCCGGCTGCTCGATGTACTGTTGTTGATGACCTTCCCGGTACCGGGCGAGCGCCTCGATACGACAATCCTCATGATGATCGACAACACCGCTCGCCTTGAAGCAGAGGCAAAATTACGAAAAATCGAAGCCGACTTTTCGCATGCAGCGCGTCTTTCCACATTGGGCGAAATGACGACATCGATAGCGCATGAAATCAAGCAGCCGCTTTCGGCCATCCTGATGAACGCTCAGACGAGCCTGCGATATCTCAGGCGAGCCGAGCCAAATCTTGACAAGGTAGACATCCTCACATCCCGTGTCGTTGAAAGCGCACAGCGCGCAGGCGATATCATCGGGAGGATTCAGGATATGGCCGGCAAGCGTGAGGCCACGTCTACTTTGCTCGATTTCAATGAGGTCGTTCGTCAGTGCGTGGTGTTCCTTCGCCACGAAAGCGAGGATAAGGGCGTCGTGATTACGACAAAGCTGCAACCGGATCTTCCCTCTGTCCGGGGTGATCGCATCCAGCTGCAACAGGTGATCGTCAACTTGATCGTTAACAGCATCCAAGCCATGAAGACGGCACCTCAAGTGCAACGCGAAATTTATCTCGAAACGCAACTGGACGACAACGCTCGTGTCTTATTCTCGATCAGAGATACAGGCACTGGTATCCCGGTTGATCATTTAGATCAGATATTCGATGGATTCTTTACGACAAAGGAAGGCGGGCTGGGCATAGGACTGGCCATCTGCCAGTCGATTATCAAAGCTCACGGGGGCGAGATAGCTGCTTCAAACCGTCCGGAAGGTGGGGCGATGTTCGGTTTCTCAATTCCGACAACAGCCAGGGGCCAACTCCAAAGTGAACAGTCGCTCGGTACGTTCCTTGAGCGACAGGACGATACGGTCCCTCGCATAATTTAACCTTTCGCGTAGGCGCTCATCATCGCAGCTTGAAACCGGTGTGGCCCGCCAGCGGCGATGCCGATAGGCCAGCATTGAGGTCATCAACGATCACTTCATTCTCTTGTCCGATGGCGTGGACCGGTGGTCAACTGCCCGCCATGGCGTGCTGATCATCCCGGACTATGCCGAGAGCGAGGCATCTCGAGCTATACCACGCCATAGGGTGCGGTCGAATGGGAGGAAGGTAATCACGAAGAAACTGGGGAACGGGGTAGCAAGTCATTACGTCAGAGCAGTCTTATGGAAGCAATTTAGCTGGACTGAAGACCTTGGGGCTGATCTCGACAATCTCCAGCCCTTTGATCTGGCGCCCTCGTTAACGCAAGTTCAGAGGATCCTTCAGCTGTCGTGACCTCAGCGAAAGTTGGTTGTCCAGATCGACAAATGCCCCGAGAAAACTATCGCAGCGACTGCAAACGATGGCGCTGGAATCGCACACGTTGCGCCGCACCGCGATCATGATCGCTTTGCAGTTTTGACATTCAAACTCAGGATATTCGAAATTTGCCATAGGAAAATTTTATTACAGTTCTAGACGATGCGCGATTCAGGAATTTGGGTTAGGCAATTCGGATAGGATGCGCCAGGCGTGCCGCAGTCCGGTGCTACAGGACAGTATGCTCAGACCGCTGACGTTAAATTCACTCGTTGCTCTAGCTCCGCCGCACTTTCCTTGCGTTCGCTGTACCGGTCAGTCAAATAGCCCGACACGTCGCGGGTCAGAAGCGTGAACTTGACCAGCTCTTCCATGACATCGACGACCCGGTCGTAGTAGGCCGATGGCCTCATGCGACCCTGTTCGTCGAATTCCTGATAGGCTTTTGCCACGGATGACTGGTTGGGTATTGTAATCATACGCATCCAGCGCCCGAGTATACGCATCTGGTTGACGGCGTTGAATGATTGCGAGCCACCCGAGACCTGCATGACTGCGAGCGTACGCCCCTGCGTTGGCCGGATCGAACCCATCGCAAGAGGTATCCAATCGATCTGCGATTTCATCACGCCTGTCATCGCCCCATGCCGCTCCGGACTTGTCCAGACCTGACCTTCTGACCACAATGAAAGCTCCCGCAGCTCCTGCACCTTCGGGTGATCAATTGGAGCGTCATCCGGAAGCGGCAATCCGGCTGGATCGTAAATCCGGGTCTCGGCACCGAAATGTTGCAGTAGCCGCGCCGCCTCCTGTGTCAGAAACCGGCTATAGGAGATCGCGCGCAATGAACCGCAGAGCAAGAGTATTCTGGGCGCATGCGAGGATTTTGGTGCGGCCAACTTGGACGCATCGACCTTGTGCAGTGCCTCTCCCAGAGCGTTCGGCAGATCAGACAACGCGTTTTCCTTCCGCATCAATGACCGCCTGGCCATCCTCTTTGGCAAACGCTCCTTTTTGCGGCTCCGGCAGAATATCCAATACTAGCTCCGATGGACGGCTCAATCGTACGCCCTTCTCAGTTGCCACAAATGGGCGATTGATCAGGATCGGATGTGCCTCCATTGCGTCAAGCAACTGCTCGTCGGTCAACGACATGTCATCAAGACCAAGTTCGGTGAAGGGCGTACCCTTTTCGCGAATGGCTTCGCGGACAGTCAACCCCGCTCTACGGATCAAATCTTTGAGTTCCTGGCGCGTAGGGGGCGACTTGAGATATTCGATGATAATCGGCTCGATGCCCGCGTTGCGAATGAGCGCCAGTGTGTTGCGTGACGTGCCGCAAGAGGGATTATGATAGATGGTCACGGCCATTAGACAGTCCTTTCGATTTTCTGGAAGTTCTGCAAGTCGGCGTCGCGCTCGTACCAATTTTTGCTGCGGTTGGCGATCTATACAACCGACGACACTCCCGAACTTCGGTCCGGACGCCAAGCCGCCCGCCAAATCCGACAGGTCACGCATGAAGCCCCTGGTTTTCCTTTAGCGGTCGCATCTTTATGGGTTCGTTGGGAAAGAGCTGCGAAAGCTTCGATCGTTTCTTCTTTTTTCATATATCTGGATTTATCGATGTAATAGCAAATGTCAAGTGGGGATTGTCAGTGTGAAACCAGCGGCTGCCTTCCTGCATTTTCTGATACCGGCTCGGAAATTGGAGAGAAAGCGGATTGCTTCAACGCTTCGACAGGTGAAGGCTGTCTGTCAGGGCTTCTCAGTGGTGCAGATGTCACTGCCAAGCACCAGCCGCTTCTGGTCATTACGAACCCGCCACTTGACTTCCAGCAGGCAGCCTCCATTTGTTGAATGTCAAATTCAAAAGGAACCTGCTGCGGCGAAACTCCCATTCGCGACGCAGCTGCTCGAAAAGTTGAGGTCATATAGATGAGCCAGTTGTTTCAACCGCTGCGATTGGATTCGCTCGAACTCCCAAACAGGATCATAATCGCTCCGATGTGCCAGTATTCCGCCGAAGATGGCTCGGCGTCTGACTGGCACATGATGCATCTCGGCCACCTTGCCCTGTCTGGCGCCGGCTTGCTGGTCACGGAAGCTACTGCAGTAACGCCTGAAGGCCGCATCTCTCCCCGCGATCTCGGACTTTACTCCGACAACAATGAAGCAGCACTCGGCCGTGTTGTCGCCGCGATCCGCGACTATTCGCCGATACCCATCGCAGTGCAGCTGGCCCACGCCGGGCGAAAGGCATCGAGCCGCGTGCCATGGGAAGGCGGAAAACAAATTGCGCCGAATGAGCCGACCGGCTGGAAAACCGTAGCCCCTTCGCCGGTGCCATATCTGGATGCATACGATGTGCCAACGGCACTGGATGGCGCCGGCCTTGATCGCATACGGGATGCATTCGTCAATGCGGCGATACGCGCTGATAGGATTGGTATCGACGGTATCGAAATTCATGCAGCTCATGGATATCTGCTGCACGAGTTCCTGTCACCGCTCTCAAACAAGCGCGAAGATAAATATGGTCGAAGTCTGGAAAACCGAATGCGCTTCCCTCTCGAAGTGTTCGAGGCAGTACGGGCAGCATTTCCGGCCAACAAGCCTGTCTGGATACGCGTTTCCGCTTCTGACTGGGTCGAAGGAGGATGGGAGGTCGAGAGTACCGTGATCTTTGCCAAGGAGTTGGAGGCGCGCGGTTGTGCCGCCATCCACGTCAGCAGCGGCGGCCTTTCGGCCTTGCAGAAAATGCCGGTTGAACCCAACTATCAGGTCCCATTCGCGCGGCGCGTCAGCGCCGAGGTGAAAATGCCCGTCATTGCTGTCGGCTTAATCACCGAGGCGAAACAGGCGGAAGAAATTATTGCCAACGGTGACGCCGATGCGATCGCACTTGCACGCGCAATCCTCTATGATCCCCGCTGGCCTTGGCATGCCGCAGCGGAACTCGGAGCACAGGTGGTTGCTCCCGAACAATATTGGCGATCCCAACCCCGGGATCGCGCGGATTTGTTTAAAATCCCCCAAACGGCCTAGTTGAAACACGGGTGGTCGTAACTAGTCGAGGTTGCGACGCTCGTTCTCTGACGAATAATGCGAACGCTTATCCTCGTACATCAGCAGATCAGCGCGCTTGGCCACAGCTTCCATCTTCTCTCCGACATTACTCGTGGCCCAGCCGATCGATATGTTTAGGGGTATATTGGAATAATACTGGTTGTTTATTTCGATAAGGCTGCGAATTTCGTCGATCATGCTTATGGCACCAAGCTCATCGACGGCCGGGAGCAGAACGGCGAATTCATCGCCACCAATACGAGCAGCGTAGCACGGAGGCTTGACGGCTCCACCCAGCACTTCACCAACCCGTCGTAACAGACCATCGCCAACGCCATGCCCCCACTGGTCATTGATCACCTTCAATCCGTTCAGGTCGAGGATGATGATCGATACAGGATGGAATTCACGACGTTCCAACCTATTCAACTCATCCACGTAGAAGGCGCGGTTGTAGAGCTTGGTGAGCACATCATGCTTGCCGAGATATTCTAGATAAGCTTCGGCTTTCTTGCGTGCCGTAATGTCGGTCAAGGATATTTGAACCAACGACCAATCCTGTTCGTGGCCTGGAAGAACCGAAAATTGCAGTAGCACATGGCGTTCGGTACCATCGAGGGCGTAATTCACAGTCTCACGCTGATGGAAGAGGTTGCCATTCCAGAGTTCGATAAGCTGTTCCCTGAAATGCACATCCATCCCGTCCCTGAAAATATCAGGAAGCCTGCGCAGCAATGTCAGTTTGTCGGGTGCCAGAAACAGCCTCAGTGTCTCGTTGTTGACATCGATGACACGGATCTCGCTCGCACATTGTCCAACGAATTCAGGATGGACATCGGTAAACACACGAAAATCGGAAATGCCCTGCCCCCGCACTTCATCAAGCAAACGCTTAATGCGGCTGAAATCTTCCACCCAAAGAGACACAGGGGAATATTCGAACAGACCTTCCGCGTAGCGCTTGCTCTCGATCTGTTGCCGCCGCGCATCTTCGCGCTCGGTTACGTCTTCGATGGAAAGCAATACCCGTGTCCACGAATCTTCATATCCTGGTAAAACTGCACCTCGAAGCTGGATATCCAGCCGGCGACCCGTCAGCGTGTAGTTCACCGTGTCACTCGAGAACTCGGTATCGCCATCCCACAGAGCTGACAGCTCCTGTATGTGCGACTGAAGCATGTCGTCGCGAAAGATAGAGTCGAGATTGCCGGTCAGATGGTTGAAATCACTTGCTTCAAATAGAGCGAGGGTCTTCTTGTTAACCTTGAGAACGCGGATCAGACTTGAGCATTCTCTAATCCGGCTCTCGTCCTCGCGCAGATAGGCTCTGATGTCGGTGACACCCAATTGCCTCCACGTCTCGAACAGATGCTTGACGCCACTGAAATCTTCTAGCCATAACGAGATCGGCGCGAGATCAAAGGTTTCGATATCGGCGTGATGATCGACATGCTCATTCATATAGCGCGAATCTCTCGGCTGGTTCCTGTGTCACCAGGTTATCTATATGAACGAAATTCACTGAACAATCGTTACCTTGTGTAGAACGAACGCCAAAGACCCCCGCGCTGTGGGGCTGCATCGCACTATGCAGACGCCTTTAGGGCGCCTGCATAGCCTCGATTGCTATTAGGTTGCTTTATTCTTCCCGCTGGCCAGTCAGGCTGAGCAGCAGCTGGAAGAGGTTAATGAAGTTGAGGTAGAGCGAGAAGGCCCCGAATACGGCCAGCTTCTGCTGCGATTCCGAATCGTAACTTTCGGCATACTGTTCCTTGATCGATTGCGTGTCCCAAGCCGTCAAACCGATGAACACCAGAACGCCGGCGACGGAGACAACGAACTGCAGCATTGACGAGCCAAGGAAAATGTTGACGAGACTTGCCACGACCACACCGATAAGTCCCATGATCAGGAACGAGCTGAACTGGGAGAGATCACGCTTCGTCGTATAACCATAAAGGCTGGTAGCGCCGAACATCGTGGCCGCGATGAAGAATGTGCGGGCGATGCTGGTTCCGGTAAAGACCAGGAAGATCGATGCCAGCGAAAGCCCCATGACCCCGCAGAATGCCCAGAACATGGCCTGCGCTGATGCTGCCGACATGGTTTGCATTTTGAACGAGAAAAACATCACGAAAGCAAGGGGCGCCAGCATGACGACCCATTTCAGGGGGGTCGAAAAGATGGGAACATAAAGTGCCGGTGTCGAGGCGACGACGAAGGCAACAACGCCTGTCAGAACAAGGCCCAACCCCATATAATTGTAGATGCGCAGCATATGCTGGCGCAGTCCCTCATCGAACAATGCAGCCGACTGTCCGCGCGCTGTACCCATTTCATAGCGAAGTGGTGTATTCATGATTGTGGATCCTCTTTGTTAATCAGTAAAGGGTCGTTACCAGCTGCGACGCAGCGGTTTCGAGTTCGGTCGGACTTGCATTCGAAACAAGCGCATAGGCAACATCGCCAATCTGGAAATAAGCCGCTGAGCTATCGCCCACACGCACTGCTTTTGGCTTGACGACATCGAAATTGCCGGGGCGAACCGCGAAAAGCGAGAGCCGTCCCATGTCCGCTGATGTGATTTCCATCTCGACACTTGGTCCGAAGGCCGATGGGAAAAGCTGGACGTCATTGACGATCCAACGGTCCAAAAGTTGTGGCATGGTGATGGCGGTGGCCGCACGAATTTCCGCAGGATCGTAGCCATTCACCTCGGACTGCGACTTCATCCCCGCCCTGACCAAGGACGTCTTGTGGGCCATCACCGCATCTGAAACATAAACGGGCGGCGGTGTCGAGGCGACCACCTGCGAGATGGTCAACGGCCCAAAGCCGGCATGTGCCAGCCACCCGAAACCGACAAGAACGGCGACCGCCGCAACACGTTGCAGATTGCCAAACAGCCGGTTTCGCACAAGGCCACGTTCAAGGCGACGCGCCGCATCGCTCGTCTCCGGCGATCCCTTGCTGTGCATGCCGGTTAGCGCCAGCCGCAATTCGTCCCTCGCCTGCAGGTCCGACATGACGCGGGCCGCCTGCTCGGGGTGATGGGAGAGATAACGGGCGATCTCGATGCGTCGGCCCGCATCCAGCTGGTCGTCGACATAGGCATCAAGATCGGCTTCGACGACAGGATCGATCGCGTCATTCATCGCGGCCTCCAACGATTTTCAGATGTGCGGCTTTGCCGGGTTGCTCAGCCTCGAGAGAACGCAGCGTCGCACGCGCGCGGCCAATTCTGGACATCAGCGTGCCAATCGGTATTCCCAAAGTTGCTGCAGCTTCTTCGTAGGAGAGACCTTCGATCGCTACCAAATGCAGAGCTGCTCGCTGCTCTTCGGGCAGCGAAAAAAAGGCATCCCTGACCTCCATTAGCCGCATGGAATGCTCCTGCGGTGGCTGGAGGACGGTTTCGGCATTGACCGCCAAAGCATCCCTGCGGCGCGCTTCCGACTGGCTCGAGCGCTTGCTGTCGATAAAACCGTTATGCAGGATCGACAAAAGCCAACCCTTCAGGTTTCCGCCGTCGCGAAAATGACTGCGCCGCTCGTAAGCGCGCACCAGCGTATCGTGCACAAGGTCTTCCGCGTCGGTCTCGTTCCGGGTTAGCGAACGTGCATAGCGGCGCAGCGATCCAAGCTGGCCAACAACATCAAAACGGGGTTTCGGACTCTCCATAGGGCGTATACGGACCTGCGGCGGATTTATTCCCTGCCATCGGGAAATTATATCACGCGACCGCGAGTTTGCGGCTTAGATCAGGCTCTGTTTCTTAAGTTCGTCCTTGAGATAGGCATAGTAAATCGGGGCGGCGATGAGGCCAGCGATGCCGAACCAGGCTTCCAGCACGATCATTGCGAGTAGCAATTCCCATGCCCGCGATTTTATCCTCGATCCGATGATCCTGGCATTAAGGAAATATTCGAGCTTGTGGATGATGACCAGAAAAGCGAGCGAACCCACTGCGGCAACAAAGGAAACACTGAGCGCCACTACCACAATCACCGTGTTGGAAATCAGATTGCCGATAACAGGAAGTAGACCGGCAATGAACGTGACGGCAATCATGGTCTTGACCAGCGGTAGGTGAACACCAAAAAACGGTAAGATTACAACAAGATAGATGGCTGTGAAAACTGTGTTTAATGCCGAGATTCGAAGCTGCGAGAACACGATGTTGCGAAATGCCGCGCTTAATAGCTCGATACGTTCCCGAAGCGCAATCGCGAGTGGGCCCGGTTCGGGTGATGCCGCAACGGAAGAACTGAGTGCGATCATTCCGCCGATCACCATTCCGACAATGATTCGAACCAGGAGAACGCCAAGTTCCCTGCCGACAAGCTGAAGCTGGCCTGCATGTTCCCGCAGCCACTTGGCAGCCAGCGTTTCCAGTTCCTCCAGATTTGACGGGAAATAATCGCGGGCCCAATTCGGCAGATGTAACTGCGCTGTATCGATGATTTCCGCCATCTTTTGGAAAAGGGAAACTATACCTTCGTCGGAACCGTCGGTGAGCAGTGCCATACTGCTCATGACGGCGGCAACAATCACGAGGATGAAGATCAGTGCCAGCATTGCCAACGCTATGGTTTTTGCCAGATGCCCGGAAATGCCTAATCGACCGAGGAATGGAGCTGAATAATGGACGAGGTTGTAGACGAGCAGTCCTGAGAGGAGAGCCGAGAGCAGGCCTAGTTCAAGCACAGCGACGAGCGCAATGAACGACAAAATGTAGGAGGCAATCCGGAGCCTGGCGGCGGTTGGCAAGTCTGTCACCTGAGGGGCTGTCAATATTCAGCTGTACCTACTCTTGAAAACGTCCGCGACGCAAGCACCATTGATCCGGGCAAGAAAATCTTCGCAAGGGGTGTATCCGATCTAAGCATAACGGATTTGCAATTGTTTGCCCCTACAAGCCTACGAATAAAACCGCCGGTATGAAAGTCGCCCGTGCGCCTTCCTACCGGCTTCAATCCGGGCCAGCGAACGTACATGCCATTTTACCAAACGAACAGCAAAGCAGAGAAGCGCGTCGAGGAGCGCAAGCGAACACGATTGCGGTCCGGCAAGCTCGTCGCGCTCGATGGACAGTTCCTGACCGAATGTCATTTTCATAATATTGCTGGTGGCGGCGCCAAGATCAGGGTTGTCGGCCAATTAACCGTCCCAACTCGCTTCTGGCTGTTCGATGATCAATATAGCGGCGCATTGATTACCGAAGTCGTCTGGCGCCAGGACATGGAACTTGGCGTGCGGTTCGTCGAGGATCCGGACGTTACGCCTTTGACGGACACAATTCTGCGCGCGCTAGCCGGCAAGTATTATTCACTTTGAGGTGCTTGTTGACGCTCCAAACCTCTGGTGTTCTGGTCGCGGATTTCCTTGGCAGTTATGTAGTTGAATTGCTCAACGAGCAGGTCCTTCACCAATGGCTGCGGAAATCGCGCATTGATCCCGTCGATGATCGATTTCTTGACATCATCGAACTTGACTTCCTGGACGTTCTTAACGTCCGAGTAATGCCCGTAAAACTGGCTGAAAATCTCGTCATTGATAAAATATGATACCGGAATCTTGAAGGACGCGTTCACGGTGTGATCCAGTGTATATGCCAGCTGAGACACTACATAACCCTGAACCGCGTTGTCCACGATGATCGGGACACTGAAGACTTCGGTCTTGCCATCATCCAGTGCTTCTTGAGCGTTGGGTGCAACGGCTGCTGTCGCCGAATTCTGCCGGACGGCAAAATACAGGGATCCCAGTGCAACGACGCAGATCCACAGACCGATCAGCACAATTCGGATCATGCACCGAGCCCATTTCTGACCTGGCTCGCAGTGTACGTTCCGTCGGCTTCCTGTGTCTCAAGTACATCGCGGATAATTCCCGCAAGCTCTGTTACTGCACGCAAGTGCAATTTGATAGCATCGCAATTTCGATCAAGCTTTTGACGCAGGCTATCGAGAACCGGCTGGAGTGTCTTTAGCGCGCGGGTATCGACGGTCTTCACGGCCTTGCCCATCGCCTTGTTGAAATCACGCAACCCGCGGCTCTTATTGGCGTTGATATTTGCAAGATCTACCAACTGACCTTCGAGAAGCAGCCGTGTCTCGCGCTCCACGACATCTTCCAAACGGCGAATGGCGAAAAGCACGGGCTCCAGCGCCGGTTCGGGCACATCGCTGCGGTTCTGATCATCAGCCATTAATTCTATTTCGATTTCCATATCTATCTCTCCAATCTCATCGGCCTGATAGTCGCGCTCTAACTCTGCCTTGAGTTGTCAACGCTTTCCGTTGATTTTAATTGCTTATGAATGAGCTGGCGTTGGATCTGGTACAAAATGACATTTGAATCCTGCTTTTGAAAATGTTGCTGATCTATGGACATCCCCGAAGCTGCTCCCCCAGCTTGCGCCGGGGCTTCAGACTTCGCCTTTTTGGCGCTCTGCTGCTCTAACATACGGGCGACACCTATGCCGCCGGCATCGGCCATCTTGTTGGCGACAGCTTCGGCCATCATCGATTTCCAGTAGTCCCCGGCAATTCCTTCGCCGAAGACTGCCTGATTGTCTCCGGTGAACATGGATTCGACAAAGGATTGCAGCATAAAAGCTTCGAACTTTTTGAATGCCGCGCTCGGTGCATGGGTTACGCTACCGGCATTAGAGCCGCTTGTCGAAGCCGGTTGCTGCATGGAGGCAAAGTTCTCACGTGAGAACTGCATCTGCGCCGCGACGCGGTCGGAAGCCATGCTACGCAACTTCTCCAGGGAGGTTCGCAACGTGTCCGGATCGGCTGCCATGGCAACATCCAATACCAGATCGGAAGGTGGATTAATGGCCATCGATTCCCGTCCCATGCTGTTTCATTGCATGCACCCTACCCTTCCAAACTTACGGGAGGCTTGAGCCTTGCGTCTTTAGACCAAGCGTCTGGCAAGCAGATGTCCCATATATTCGTCCGTTTCGTCCGCAACTTCTGCTCGCGATTTCTCCTTCGCTAAATCGCGAAGCCGGTCATCCAGCGTGTCGAGCGTTCGCGACGTTTTAAGCAGATTCCGTTTGGCTTCGACCATCTGTTGCGACAACTGAGCCTGAAGTGATTTGTTGGCTTCTAGGCGCTTCATAATAATATGCACAGGAACAAACGCTGATGTATCCACGGCAAAACGATCCTCCTGCATCCTAAAGAGAGCGTCATTCTCTTCCTGGATCGCAGCTTGCTTTGCATTGATGCGCGACAGCTCCAACTCATGGCGCGCTTTGGCGAGCTTTTGCAGTCTGATCAATCCGAGATAGGATGCCCGGGTTGCGTCATTCGTTGCCATCGCTCAAAAGTTCCTCAGATACATTCCTGCCTCATTGCTGAAAAAACGCAGAAGGTCGGACATGCTGAAATAGAGCAGCATCAGCCCGCCCGCGAGGACGAAGGGCAATGAAATGAAATAAACAGGAATCGAGGGCGTCAGCTTGTTAATCAGGCCCACCGCAATATTGACCACGACGGCAAAGACGATGAAAGGCGCCGCGATGCGTATGGTGCTCATGAACGCCTTGGACAGTGTGTCGGTCAGATTGACCATCGCCGTTGCGGGCTGGAAGATCCCATCCACCGGAATTGTCGAATAGGATGAAAGCAGCGCACGCAACACCTCCAGATGCAGGTCTGAGACGAAGAACAGACACAGCGCGGAGAGCGTGACCAGACTTGCGATGGCTGCCTGCGGTTCTTCCGATTCAATGGCGCGCTCCGGTGCGCCCGAGTATCCAGTAGCCATGGCCATGGCATTGGCCATAAATTGCAGTGCCCAAAAATAGAGGCGCGACAAAATTCCGATGAACGCGCCAACGATCGCCTCGATTACAATTATTCTCATCAGCATCAACGGTGCTGCCTTTGCCGCCGGAGTGACCTGCGGCAGTACCAGCGGCACGACCATAAGAGAGCAGGCGAGCGCCAGGAAAAGGCGTATTTGCATGGGAATGCGTGGACTGGAGATGCCCGGCATGATCATCAGGCAGGCTCCTACGCGGGCAAAAACAAGCAGTGCCGCAATGATGCTATCGCTCAGTGGCGGCACGCTGGGAGCCTCACGAAATGGTGCCGAGGGAACGCACCTCTACGCCCCGCGCGATCTCGACATGCGACAGGACCGATAGTGTCGCGAACAGGCGCTCGATGATCATTCTAATGTAAGGCCGCGCTTCAGGCGAAGCGACGAGAACGAAGCGCTCTCCCCCGTCTAGGTGTTTGCGGATCGCGACACTAGCCTCATTGCCGAACTGCTCCAGCAGACGCGGATCTATATCGAATTCCGTAATCTCGCCCTTGGCATCACGTTTGAGGCTCTGGTGGAAAACCAAATCCCAACGGTTGCCGAGACGTAAAACCGAAAGAACGCCATTGTCGGCAAGGTCGCCGCAGATCTGCTGGGCCATTCGCATCCGCACATGTTCCACGATCATTTCCGAGCGGCGGATATGCGGTGCCACCTCCGCTATTGCTTCGAGGATGAGATTCAAATTGCGGATCGATACCCGTTCCGTCAGCAGCAGCTTGAGAACCGCCTGCAGGCCAGAATAGGAAAGATGCGCAGGGCAAATATCGTCAAGCAACTTGCGGTATTCGGGTCCAAGACGGTCCAACAGTGCACGCATGTCCTTGTAGGAAAGCAGCTGCGCCAGATTGTTGCGGACTATCTCGCTGAGATGCGTCAGCAATACGGAGAGATTATCGACCGTCATGTAGTTGTCGCGCTTGAGGTCCGCCGCGAAGATTTCCGGAACGGAGTATGCCTTCATGCCGAAGGCTGGTTCCCTCACCTCTTCGCCCGGTACATGCGGGGGTGGCCGGTCACCCGGAATAACCAGGATTTCACCGACCCGCAGCTCATGCGAAGCCACAACTGTCCCGTGGATTTTGATCCGGTAGGTCTTGGGAGGCAGGAGAAAATCGTCCGTGACTTTGATTTCCGGGACTACAAAACCGTACTCAACCGCAAATTTCTTGCGCATCTTGTTGACGCGATGCGCAAGTTCAAGCTGCGACGCGAGCAGTCTTGCCGAAATTTGCTTGCCAAGACAGAGCTCTATCTGCGCGGTTTCAAGCGAGGCCCTGACAGAATCCCGGTCTTCCTGTTCCGCATGTTGCTGCCTCAGCGCGATTTCGGCTTGCGCGGCAGCGGCCACCCGGGCGATGTTGCGCGGGACAGCAACGCCAATCGCGACAAGTCCAGCCGCAAGCACGAAAAACGGAAATGCAGGCAGCCCAGGCAAGATGCCGAGCACGAATAGTAACACGGCAGCGACGAAGAGCGCTTTGGGATAAGCACCAAGCTGACCAAAGACGGCCTTGTCGGTTGAACCGCGCGTCCCGCCTTTAGAGACAAGAAGACCGGCTGCCAGAGATACGATCAGTGCCGGGATTTGGGTGACGAGACCATCGCCGACAGAGAGCTTTGTAAAGACATCCGCAGCTTCGCCGACTTCCATGCCATGCCGCGTCACACCGATGATAATACCACCAAAGATGTTGACGGCGGTAATGATGAGTCCGGCAATGGCATCACCACGCACGAATTTTGAGGCCCCGTCCATCGATCCAAAGAAGGCGCTTTCTTCTTCGAGCTCGCGCCGCCGGTGCTGCGCTTCCTTCTCGTCGATCAGGCCGGACGAAAGGTCCGCATCAATGGCCATCTGCTTGCCGGGAATGGCGTCGAGCGTGAAGCGTGCACCAACTTCGGCGATACGCGTGGCGCCCTTCGTAATGACGAGAAAATTGACGATAATAAGAATGGCGAAGACCACCAAACCGATGACGAAATCACCGCCCATGACAAACTGCGAAAAGCCATGGATGACCTGGCCAGCTGCGGCATACCCTTCATCGCCATGGGTCAGGATGACACGCGTCGTCGCAATATTAAGCGACAGGCGCATCATTGTCGCAATCAGAAGCACCGTGGGAAAGGCTGAGAAATCGAGAGGGCGCTGGATCCACAGCGACACCATCAGGATGAGCACTGAAAGGGCAATGGAGAATGCGAGACCAATATCAAGAATGATTGGAGAAACGGGCAGGAAAAGAACCGTCAGGATGATGACGATGCCGAGAGCAAGGCCAACATCGCTGCCCGTCAGATAGCCCTTGTCGCCTAATCGTTTTACTGCGGCTTGCTGCACGGCATTCTCCTGTTGTCACCGGGACAATAGATACCGAAGCTTGTGCGAAGCCAACGTGAGTGCCGGCGGCAAACGCGTTAGAAACCCTTCTCGATCCGAGAATAGGTCAAGAGCGTCAGCGTGTTGATCTGTGAGCCAACAAACGGAGCGGTCAATGCAAGAACCGCCAGGATCACAAGGATCTTGGGGACGAACGTGAGTGTGATTTCCTGTATTTGCGTCAGTGCCTGAAACAGTGCAATGCAGACCCCAGCCAACATCGCAGCTCCGACTGCCGGGCCAGAGGCAACGATTACCGTCCAGATAGCCTGATTAACGATATCGAGTGCGTCTGCCTCATTCATTGCCGGCCGAAATGACGATGCCGGCGGTGATTGGAAGCTGGGCGCCACCCACGAGTGTTGCAATCATGCCGTCGCTGTAGATGCGCACGGACTCAACAACGCCCTTGACGGTACCGTCAGCGCTTGTGACGGTCCGGCCGATGATACCATCGGCCTGTGACAAAGACGAACTCGCAAGCAACTGGTCCAGCTTGGTGTTCGTCTGAACCGCTTGTTCAACGCTTGAAAACTGTGCGAGCTGCGAGATTTGCTGCGTCGCATCCATCGGCTCGGTCGGATCCTGGTTTTTCATTTCTGCAACCAGAAGTTTCAAGAAGGCCTGATAGTCGACGCCAGGTCCGGTAGCCTTAGACGTATCTGTCGTATCGCTCTGTGTACCTACGGGAGGGATCGTGGTCATGCGTTTGCCTCCGGCCTGACGGCCTGTTGTGTTTGAGAGGAAATAGTCGGGTCGGCTGAACCAAAAAGAATCTGCGCTTCCAGCGCGTAGAGTAGTCGGATCGATTTCAGAGCGTCGAACACACGTTCGTTGCACATCATCTCATCTATCAGCTTCAATTCTTTCAACATCTGCTGGTTTTCAAACGTTGCGAGCAGCGACGCCAACATACGTTTGAAAGTGCGGTTGGCCTCCTCCTTCATTGCAGGATTGATCAGCATGATCTGTGCGGCGAAATAGAGCTGTCGTAGAGGCGTCGTCGTCTGATCGGCCTGAATGACGTGGCTTTCGAGAAGAAAGCTGACATCATTCATGAATTCGATGGAAACCTTGCGGTCAACGCGCAAGACAGCCCCATTCACGTAGACTTTTTCACCGGCACGCAACGAGAGTTTCATGATTAAAGCCCATCGCGAATGGTTTTGGTGATATCAATGATGCTGTCGTAGTCTCGCGAGGTCTCCTGCCTAATTTTTTCCAGTTCCTTCAAAATGAACAGACCGATCGAAATCAGTGACGCGCGCAATTGCTGGGGCAATCCATTGGCGGGACTAGCAACGTCTTCGATCACGATCATCCACAGACGCGACGTAAAATACACGGCCTCAACACCTTTATATGAATAGCCGATTTCATCGCGAGCCGCTTCCAGCATCACGATCGACTGATCAAACAAGGAGCGTTCCCGTTCCTTGGCTTCGTCAGCACCATCGTTCATGATGTCGTCGTATCGGGCCTGGTACATGTGCTTTTCCGGCTTTTAACAAACGCGGCTATCGCGTTCGTTGTGTTACTTCAAGTAATTGAGCAGGCTCAGGCTCTGGATCTTCACGGTCAAGGCGTAGGAAGCATCAATCTGAGTCCTCAAGGCCTCTACCCGGTTGGCGGCCTCATATGGGTCTACCGCTTCCAGATCGAGAACCGAGCTATTGAGAACCTTGATCTGTACTGTCAGCCGGTCGGTCGCGTCCTTTGTCCGGGCTTGGGCATTGCCCAGGAAGGACTGAGCACCCGCCAGCAAAGTGGAATTCTGGTTGGTGGTCTCCGCGACCTTGTCGATCACCGTGTCAAATGCTGCCTGGTTGAGACCGATATCACCGAGTTCCGCCATCATTGTATAGCTCATTGCGAGCTGGCGGAATCCCGCATTGTTGGCGCTAATCGACGTCTCCGCCAGCTCAGTTGGCGCAATCCGGCTCTTGACGAGCGTATCCGACGCCGAAGACCAATTGGCCGACCACGAAGCGGAATCGAATTCGGCCGCAAGCGACGTGTCCAGGTAGGTTTTCATATCTGCCGCGCTGATATTTGCTACCTGGGGGTCAGTGGTCGGAAAGCCGAAGTAATCCTGAAACGACTGCAGAACGGCGGCCTTCGCTGGATCTCCTGCGGAGCCGTAATCACCAAGCGGCTTAACGTCAGTGTTCTCACCCGCGAAAATATACTCACCATTGTAGCTGGTGTTGATCAGGTCGGTGGCAGTCTGCAAAAGACCCTTCGCTTTGTCGACGATAATCGAACGGCCCTCGCTCGCCCCGCGCATCGCCGTCACATTGCCGAGAAAATCCTGCGATCCCTTGATGACATTGCTCAAGGCATCTTGAGAGGCCGTCATCCGTTCGGAGATCAGCCCATTGGTCTGGGTCAAAACCGTCAGCCGATCGTGCTCTTTGCGCAATGAAATCGACTGGCCTGTGCGGCTTCCAAGGGTAAGCCCTGTGTCGAAAACAAAGCCCGTTGTGGCTTCCTGATTCGCCTTGACCAGTTCTGCCTGCGCCTTGGCGATGATATTACGTGTCGAGTTGGATAGCATATAGGATGAAACCGACTGGGTCTTCATATCTATCTCACCGCCTGAAAGAGTTCGTTCAACATGGCGTCGACAGCGGAGATGATCTGCGCCGATGCCTTATAGGAATGTTCGAGATCGAGCATCGACGCCATTTCCGTGTCGATATTCACGCCACTGGTATTGGAAATTGCGTCCTCGGCACGGGATGCCAGAACGGTGTTGTACTCGTTGGTCTGGGTTACCGATTTGCGCTTGGTCTCAAGCGAACTGATAGTGGCCGCAGAAAAATCAAGAAGACTTCTCCCATCACCGGTGGCCGCGTCCGGATCGTAGTTGCGAGGCGCTGAGATAGAGCTGATAAAACCCTGAAGCCGCGCTGAAAATCCTGCCGAGCCGTCGGGATTCTGGACGTAATCTGCACCGGCCGCCCCGCCATCTCGCAAAAGTGCGGGATTGCCACCTTCGGTCAGAATGAAGGCGGCAGAAACCTTGATTGTGCCGGCAATGCCCGGAAGAATCGCCGCGTCCGCCGGCATTGTCGGCGCCCCTGAATACGTGAAGAGGCCGGGCACCGTCGGTAGCGTCGCT
This sequence comes from Phyllobacterium sp. 1468, assembly GCF_031455525.1. NCBI lineage: Bacteria > Pseudomonadati > Pseudomonadota > Alphaproteobacteria > Hyphomicrobiales > Phyllobacteriaceae > Phyllobacterium > Phyllobacterium sp. 1468. The sequence continues at coordinate 71,797 of NZ_JAVDSX010000011.1, forward strand.
GGTGTCTTCTGGTCCTTTTCCGCAAACATGCTGACGAGGCTGCGCGCTATCTCGTCGAGTTGGTTTTGATAGGCCGGCGCCGTGTCATCGCGCAGTTGCAACAAACCGCTGAGGCGGCCGGTACCATAGGGCTGCTGAAATGTTCCATGCGATAGCGGCACGCCATCGACATAGATATCATTGCCGCCCGTACCCGCGCTGAATGCGCTGGTCGGTGTGAAGCTGACCGCGCGCGGTGAACCTTCGAAAAGAGTCACACCGGATTCGGCAAACACCACCATGTCATTATCGCCGCGAACCAGCGTCGTGATGCCGATCTCGCCCGACATCTGTTTCAGCAGGCCATCGCGCTGGTCGAGATAATCCGAGACGTCTGTGCCGGAACGCGTGCCGTTGATGATCCTGTTGTTTACGGTCTCGAATTGCGCCAGCAGCGAGTTCAGATTCTTTACTGAATCGCCGATGTCGTTGTCAGCATCCTGGCGCAGCTTCTGCGTTTCTTCCGTGCCCTTGTTCAGGGCGTTGGCGAGTTCTGTCGCCTTGGTGACCGCGGATTCCCCAACTGACGTGTTGCCGGGCTGCGAGGCGTAGAGCTGCAATGAATCGCGCAAATCCCCAAGGAGCGAACTTGGTGATCCCGATGCATCATCGGCCGAATAAATTCCGGAAAGCCGGTCAAGGCCGGCCTGCAGCGTGTTGGAAGCGTTATACTGGCTGTTACTTTCAATGAACTTGGACAGCAGTGCGGAGTCGGCGGAGCGGGTCATGGAAAGATAGGTCGATCCATTTGGCCCGCTGACGACGGAACCAATCCGCCGCGTAAAATCAGGATCGTTGGCGCCCGCAATGTTACGGGAGACCAGCGCTGTCTGTTTCGATACGGTATTGAGAGCACTCTGAGCAGTAAGGAGCGCCGAAGTTAGTGACATGCCCTGTGTCCATTCGCCATTAGGAGTTCAGCTATCTTTTCAGATTCACCAGCACGTCCATCAAATCCGCGCCGGTCTGAAAGACCTTGGAATTTGCGGTATAGCTTCTCTGAGATTCAATCATTTCCGTCAGTTCCTGCGCGATGTCGGCATTCGATTCTTCCAGTGCCCCGGATGTCAACGTGCCAAAGCTGCCACTACCGGCAAAGCCGAGTTGGACGTCGCCGGATTCTGCGCTTGGCGAGAACACATTGCCTGTCATGACAAGCAGGTTGTCGGGACTTGGAACATCGGCCAGCGCAATCTGGTAAATCGCCCGCTTCGCACCGTTCTTGTAGATGGCGGTTACGGTACCATCGTCGGCGATGCTGACATTTTCGATTGGGCTTGGGGTGTTGCCGTCAATCTTTACCTCAATAGGCGTGTAATCGCCTGCCAGCTGTTTCGTCGCGGAAAAGTCGATCTCCAGCGCCTGTCCGTTTGGTACAGGGATCGAAATCGACTTGTCGGCAGAGGTGAGCTTGCCGGTGACGGCATCAAACGTATAATTTTCCGTCGTCAACGGAGCGGCAGGAGTATAGGGAAACCCACCGGCGGCCGATGCATTGGCATGATTATAGGCGGCAACCTCCCAGGTATTGTCTGCAGTCTTGGTGAAGTAGAGATCGACGACGACAACGTTACCGAGATTGTCAAATGTCTGCACGGATGTCTTGGCCGTATATTGAGCTGACGCGGTGGTATTTGTTGGAGGGCGGTCAGCCGCGGCAACAATCGAAGCGCCGGCCGGAAGATTGGCCGTGAATATGCCGGTCTTGCTTGGATCAGCGATCAGGTCATTTTGAGCGATGTTGACCTTTTCGAGGCCCTGAAAGCCGTTGGCAACCGGATTGACGTTGCCATTGACCACGGGATAACCCATCAGATAGTAGCCGGCCGAATTTACGAGATTGCCTTGCGCATCAGGTACGAATGAACCGGCACGCGTCAGATAGGGCGTATCATCGGCATTGCCGACGATGAAGAAGCCATTGCCTTTCAGCGCAAGGTCGGTCGACGAAGTCGTAAAGCGTTGCGAGCCGTCATCCGAAATATGGTGGCGAATGACCGTTTCGACACCACCGGAATTATAAGCCCCGCCAGAACTTGGCAACACCAGCGATGCGAACTGCGTGCTGGCGCGCTTGTAACCGGTCGTGCTGGAGTTGGCGATGTTGTCCGCCACGGTCGACAGCCTGTTGGCCTGAGCATTCATGCCCGACACACCGGTTCGCATCATTCCATAGAGGCTCATTTCCGTCTCCTTGCACCGTGATTCAGTTCAGAATCGTTAGCGCGCAATACTTGCGCGAAGCTGACGTTCAGATGGTGTCACTGGTGAATACTTGAATTTCGACTTGACCGCCGGCGGCGGTCAAAATTGCTCTGGCAAGTTAGTCCAGATTGATGCAGTAGCCGAGAAAGCGCTTGGAATCGATCGGATCATAACCAAGTTGCTCACGCAGCTTCTTGCGCAGCTTACTAATGTGACTCTCGACAACGCTTTCCTCGACATCGCTGTCGAAAATGCCGTAGATCGCGCTGAATAGCTGCGCCTTGTTTAGCCGGCGCCCGCGATTGGCGATCAAATATTCAAGTATTCGACGTTCTCGCCGCGGCAGGGAAAAATCAAACCCATTGACCTGCGGATCGCGGCCGTCAGAAAATACCCGAATCGGACCCACCTGGGTTCCCGCATCCCCAGTACCATAGCGGCGGCGAATGGCATTGATTCGCGCCAATATCTCTCGCACATGCATCGGCTTGCGAACCACATCGTCGACACCCGCCTGAAAAAGTTCCAGCGTATGTTCCAATGACTGGGTCTCATTGACAGCGATGACTGGCGCTGAACAACGCTCTCGAATTTTTTGTGGAAACTGGCTGCGATTGACACATTCTCCTATGAGAAATGCCTCGACCGCCATAATGTCGTTTTTCTGAACGGTGGCGACCCAATCGCCGAAATCGTCCGGAGTAAAACCTGTTGTTGTTATGCCCTCACGGGCGAACCACGCCGAATACCCACTCGTCACCAGACTTCGTTCGTCGACGACTACAATCACTGCCCCACCTTCCGAATCATTTATTTTGCCCCAAGCAACACACAACTAGCGGGGTCGATGACTCGGCGACAATTCCCAATATATTGTACCTAATTTATTGGGAGACCTAAATAATTCGGATTAGATGAATTCTTGGGGGAGGTGGCAGCTCCCGCGCGGGCAGGATCACGACCCATTTGAATTCTACAAAATAGGACAGCTGGGACAAATTCACGTTTTATTACCAAGTATTAACACAATCACTTATCGCAAAACATTCGCGCCTTTGGCGTCCAGTTACCGAAACCGGTAGCCACCATATTCTCAATTACCCGGCAAACATATTGCTTCTGGGCAGGGTCGTTGTTGGGTCCCGCGTGATAGCGCGCAACCGCCATGGTCCAGTCTCCTTCGCGTGTTCTAAGCTCTTTCAGAAATCGCGCGGCGTAGTCCACATTGGCGGCAGGGTTTAACATTGCCTCTACAGACGGGAACTTGTCGGCGTGAAAATAGTGATTGATCTGCATGCATCCGATGTCGATGAGCTTCGCTCCCCGCGAATGCGCCTCGTTGAATTTGGCCAGGGCAGCTGCTGCTGACGGCATAAAAAACGCTTTTCCTTCTATATTCATTGCATAGGGCTGGAGTGAGTCCTTGTGCCCGGTTTCAGTCAAACCTACCGCGTAGAGAATACCGATAGGAATATCGTACCTCGTCGACGCACGGTGCATCTGCCGCTCGCAGAGGTTTTCCGCCGAAGCTGTCTGCAGCCCGAGTAAGAGGCTAAACAACCAACCCGCGGGAACGGCCATACTCAAAATCCGGATCAGTTGCCGTTTCCACACGCTCATCAGATCGCATCTCTCCAAAGGGCCATCGATTGCCGGAACGGTCACCGGGCGAGCCGTCGAACCCAGATTGACCTTGACCGCTGGCTCGCGCGCCGGGCTGATCCTGCGCGGACGGGTTCTGCTGTCCCGCCTGCGTGCTCGAGGAAGCGCCGGAGCGATCAATCACCGAGATGGTGACAGACGAGGCATCATCCGCCACGCCCGCCCGCTCCAGGGCCTTAGTGAGCATGTCATGGTCCTTGGCCAGATGTTTTGCCATCGCCGGGTTTTCCGCCATCAACTGGATATGCATGCCGTCAGGCGTCAGACGCATGCGCGCCGTTACCGTTCCAAGTTCGATGGGCTGAAGCTGGATCACCAGCGTTCTGGCCCCCGGCATGCTGCGATCCGAAAGAACCTGAACATCGGTTATCGGCAGGCGCGAGGTTTGTACTGGAACCGAATTATTCGACGCAGTCGCACCAAGTTTTGCCTCGGCCTGAATCGGCGGGGCCAGTGCGGGCGCAGCTGGCTCGACAGGCCCGGCGGATTCTACCGGTGAGGCCCTGGTGCTCACCTTAGGTTTCGGTGCCTCAAGTGCCTGAGGCGCTGGCGCAAGGTCTTGCCCCGCTTGCGCGACTAATTTGCCGGGTTCCTGTTTGTCTTGCACAGCAGCGGCCACCTGCGTTTCCGTTGTGGCTTTCAAAGCAGCCTTCCCGGGCATTCCATCGAGCACGGACATTTCGGCCGGCCTGTCGCTTCCCTGATCCGCCTCGACGATTTGCATGGGTTCTGCAACAATATCGGCTCTGGATGACGCCCTGGCTTTGGCGACGGATTGTGGCTGTTCGCCATTCTTGTGCTGCTGCCGGTCGAGCATTTGTTCGAAAGCAAGAATCGCCTGCCCGAAGATAGCTTGAGCGGGAGCCTCGGGAACATCCCTGTCCTTCTCATCCGGCTCTGTATCCCGCGATTCCGCCAAGCTCTTGTCCGGTTTTGAATTCTCCTTGTCGAGCTTCAGCTTCGAGCCAACCGCCCTTACCAATGAACCGAAATCCGAAGAGGCATCCTTCTCCGGCTTATGGTCAGGCGTACCGTCCTTGCCCTTGTCGCGAACAATCACTTCAAGCATCGTCTTAAGAGGCATCTGAGCTCCAATGGTCATTTCCTAGCCTTCCCGAGAAGCGCGTCGACAGCGTCGAGTTTCTTGCGTGTTTCATCTATCATCGGATCGACGGGGGCGACCGGAGTTGCCTTCGCACTGCCAGGCTCGGCGATTTCACTGGCACTGCCTGCGACAGGAATTTTCTGCTGTCCCTCCACGCCCGGAATTGGTTGTGCAAGAATCTTGTTTGCCATCGCGATTGCAGCCTCCAGCAGGTTGATGTCACGACCATGCAGACGGTCTTTCGGCAGGTTCGAAAGCATGAACTTGGCGTCTCCAGTCTTGTCGGATCCGACTTTGCTGACCGCCAGATAGAGCTTGGCTTGCGTGTCGTCTGTCTTGAGCACCGCTGAAAGGGCGTCAGCCTGTTCCGACGCAAATCTTGCGCGCTGCATATCACCATCCACGATCGCACCTCGGGCAATGCGCAGGTAGAATGGCAAGCGAGCACCGGGCCATGCCAAAGAGGCCACCTCTTGGATCTCCTCATTGCTGATCTTACCCTTGATCACCTTCAAGGCGTCGACAAGCTGGCGAAAGAAGTCCTCCGAATAGGGGGAAAGGGCGAAACGCTGAAGATAATTGCGCGCCAATAACCTGACCTTGTCCTTGTCTCCAAGTCGCGCCGCGATCATCAGCCCACGCCGCAGCGCCGCCTCTTCCAGCAGTGTTCCCGGTGCGTTGAGGCGTATATAATCCAGCCGCTTGAGTGCGGTTCCTGCATCGAGTCCCGCGAGCTGTGTCGCTGTGACCAGATAGATCGATGCGACAAGCTCGATGGGAACATTAGGCGGCAGTTCCTGGAAATTTTCGATAATGCGCAGCGTATCGCCATCGGCGTAAGCCAGCGACCCCGCTACAAGTTTGGGATCGACCTCACCCAGATTGGCCGAGGTCAATATAGTGCGAACAACCTCTGGATTGCCTCCATTAAGGAGATAAATGAATATGGCGTAGACATTTGCCGGTTTCGACCAGACCTCCGGTTTGGCAGCCTGCAGCTGTTCAGCAATATGGCCGAGCACACGATTAAGCATCGGCAATGCTTCCGGCTTTCCGGACGCGACCTGATCCTGCAGCATGCGCATGGATCGCACCAGCATATAAGGCTCAGGTGATGGCATGGCAGCATGCGCCGTTGTCAGCGGCATACTGATCAGGCCGAACAACAGCCAGCCGATGGTTTGCCGTGTGATCATCTGGAAGCTGTCTTCAAAAAGATATCAATGCGCCGGTTCTGGGCGGCGTAAGGATCTGCTGGGATTTTTGGGTCGCGATCGGCATAGCCTTCAACGCGCAGGATACGTTTGGCGTTAAGGCCACCACGCGTCAGCATATAATAGGCCATATGGGCACGCGCAGATGACAGGCGCCAATTGTCGTAGGTTTCGCTTTTGAACGGTCGCGCATCGGTATGCCCGCTAATGACGACGTCGCCCTTGCGCGTGGCAATGATCTTGGCGATTTCATCGAGCACCTGCACCACGCGCTTGTCAGGCTTGGCCGATCCGATGGCAAACATGCCATAATCAACCTTGTCGGTGAGCTGGATCATGAGGCCGTCTTTAGTGGGAACGACCGAAATGTCAGGCGCTTTTTCATCTGAGCTCGCGCCTGTTTTCTTCGAAATCTCCGCTGCAAGTTCACGGGCAGCATCGATCTCAACCGCGCCGGGCTTTTCGTCTTTCACGGCCGCTGTTTTTCCCGCGTTCGTCGGCTTGACATCATTGGGTGTAGCAGCTTTCGCTTCGGCCAGCGGCTCGCCAGCGGCCATTCGTTTCTCCAGCGCCACCTGCTTCGCTTGCACGTCTGCATCAGAAGCCTCATTCCGCTTTGGCGCTATCGCCTTTTCCTGGGATGGAGGTGGAGTTACCGGACTGTCCGTTAGAGGGAAAATCTCATCCTCTACATGGGTCGACCAGTAGTTGGGATTAAATGGGTCCCTATAGGCGTCTCCCCCCTCGGCACCTGTCGATGGACCCGCCCGATTAGATCCGCCCTCCCCCGCTGCAGAACGATTTTGCAACACACCGGACTCGGTGGCAATCTCGGCAAGCACGGCATACGGATCTTTGAAAATCTGACGTTCTTCTGTTGCAGGTGGTGATTGAACCTGTTTTTCGTTGCGCGCGCTTTTGGTCTCGGCATCGGTCGCATCCAGGCTTTCAAAGCGAACCTTGCCCTCCTGATTGTCGGTTTCCTCGATGCCCTTCGGCCTCGATTGCCGATCCATCAGTTTGACCGGATTGAAATAGGCGGCAACGGCGGCCTTCGTTTCTTCATTGGCCGCATTTATGAGCCACATGACAAGGAAGAAAGCCATCATCGCGGTCATAAAATCCGCATAGGCGATTTTCCAGACCCCTCCGTGATGACCTTCCTCATGTTCACGGCCGCGCCGCACAATTACGATTTCACGGTGCGTTTCCGGATCAATGTTCATCGGCGGTATCTCTCAACGCGTCGATGAGGCGGCCAAGCCGCGTCTCGACCACTGCATCATCCAGTTTCATCGACAATTCCGATTGGCTCGATTCCCAGAAGGTGCAACGCATCTGATCGATCTCCGGTCGCATCCGAAGCACGTCGAGAAGATGGGATGGACCGGAAATTTCCATGCTAATAGCGGCGAATTCCTTCGTCATCCGTTTCACCTCGTGAGCAAATGCCTCGACGGCACGTTCACGCAAGCGCTCTTCAACCAAAGGCGTGAGGACAGCAGCGAGCGATCCCGAAAGGTCCGATGAGATTGCGAGCAGCCCGTCCCCGATCTGCTCCGCCATGCGTGCGCCAGTTTGTTGCATGAAGAGCACTTCCGCGGCCGCCAGCTGATCCTGGAACTCCCTCTCAAGCCGGATTTTCTCGGCCTCGAACAGCACCGCGGCCTCTGCTTGGCCAGATTCGCGACCCGCAACAAACGCCTCCTGGATCTTCAACTCGTAATCGATAAGTTCGACAACGTCCTCCGATGGCTCCTCGATCTCCGCCAAAGAGTCGGCTCGTTCCTTGCTCGCGGCCGCAAAGACGGTGACGCGGTCCGCTGGCACGTGCTTCGGTGTGAAATCAGTCAGTACACTGGCGACAGAGCGAGCGACCATCAGGCTGCCTCGTGCACCCATTGTTTCAGGATAGCCGCGACCCGCTCTTCATCCATGTCGATCATCTGCTCTAGACGATTTTGCGCGGGCACACGCATGCGTCGTCTGAGTTCGCTCAGATCATCGTACGGCAGGCTATGTTCCGCACGAACTTGAGCCACGACTGGAAGACTAGTTGCGGGTGCCAAACCTGGAACCGGAAGGTTCGCACTTGCGGCGAGTTGCAGAGCCTCTTGGGGCTTGTTCATCTCCCGCATCAGGGGGCGGACCCCGAACCAAAGCACAAGCCCGACTGCCGCTATAAGAGCGGCAGCGTTGATGAAACTGCCGGCTTGGCGGAAGATCATCTCAGATACCGGTGTTGAAGCGGGCGCCAGCTGTTCGTCTGAAGCCTCCATGAAATTGACTGCAGTCACATTAATGACGTCGCCACGCTTCTGGTCGAGACCCGCCGCCGTTGCGACAAGTTCGGTGATTTTTGCTATCTGCTGCTCAAGGAATTTATCCGGCGCCGGCGTCACCCCGGCCGTCGCCAGCAGGCGCGCCTGATCAATGACGACTGCGATCGAGAGCCGCTTGATCTGATAACTGTCGCTGGTCGTCGAGACTGTCTTCGAGTTCAACTCGTAGTTGGTCAGTTCTTCTCGCTTGTCGGTCTTTTCTGAAGAACTATCGCCGTTCTTGCTGGCGATTTCTTCTTGCGGAATATTCTGTTCGACACCCGTCGCATTATCGCTGGTCGAATTCTTTGAATCGCCGCTTTCGCGTACCACCCGCACCGAACGTTCCACGCGTGATTCCGGATCAAATACCGTCTCATTGGTCTGCCGGCGATCCGTATCGAGCGCCACCTGAACACTCGTCTGGAAATGACCAACGCCAAGGTAGGGCGCAAGAGCCTTGCGGATGCTCTCATCCACCGACGCGGAAACATTTTGTTCGAGCGTCGCCGACATCACGGCACCCGCATTCGTGCCGTCATCCTTCGAGGCAAGAAGACGGCCATTGGTATCGAGAATGGTGACTTCCGCAGCGGTGAGCTGCGGCACCGCAGCAGCAACGAGCTGGCGGATCGACTGTGCTGATTCGACGGCGAAGTCACCTTCCGTACGAATGACAACCGAGGCAGATGGCGCCTGATCGCCACGACGGAAGCTTCCCTTTTCCGGCAAGACGATATGGACACGCGCGGCCTTGATACCGCGAATTGCCTGAATGGTGCGGGAAATTTCACCTTCAAGCGCTCGAACCCGGGTAATCTCCTGCATGAACGATGTGAGGCCTAGCGAGCCCATATTGTCGAACAGCTCGTAACCGGCATTGTTGCTGGTGGGCAAACCCTTTTCCGCAAGGTACATGCGTGCCTGATCCGCCTTGCCAAAGGCCACCAGAATGGAAGTGCCGTCCGATTTCACATCGAAGGGAATGCCGGCCTCGCCAAGCGCCATGCCCATACGGTTAACATCGTCGCGGCTGAGACCTACATACAGGGTCTCGTATTGCGGCCGGTTGAGGTAAAGGCTTGATACAAGGATGGCGCTGAACAGCGTGACGCCAATGATACCAAGAGCAATGAGCCGCCTTGCGCCAAGCTTCTGCATCGCCGTGCCGAGCTGCGCAAATGTCTGTCTTATGTTCTTTTCCATCAATTCCCACCACCGTCGCGTGATGGAACCATAGAGCGCGAAGCTTGCGCGAAGTTAGAGCCTCGTGTCGGAACATCGTTGCAAAACAAAAAGGGCCACGCACGAAGCGTGGCCCAAATCTAAAATTAGAAGAATTATCGTTATTAGCCGCGGAACAGCGACAGGATGCTCTGGTTGCTGGAATTGGCAATGGAGAGGGCCTGGATACCCAACTGCTGCTGAACCTGAAGAGCCGACAAACGTGCTGATTCAGCATTCATGTCAGCGTCCACGAGCTGGCCAACGCCGCGATCGATTGCATCCATCAGATTGCCCGTGAATGTCTGCTGTGTATCAATACGAGTCTTGGCAGAGCCAAGGCCAGCAGCAGCAGCCTTCATGGCATTGACGGCGGTTTCAACCGTCGATGAAGATGTTGCAGCCGTCAACGCTGCCTCAAGGTCATAGGCCGCAACGCTCATCGTTGTTACGCCAGTACCAGATGTGTAGCCGGTCACGATGTTCTGAGCCGTACCACCGGTCTCCAGCAGGTTTACACCCTGGAATGTTGCACCCTTCGCCATCTCGACGATCTGAGCCTTCATTTCAGCGATGTCGGCGTCAATGATCGTGCCGTCAGTGCCAGGCGTTTCCTTGGCAACATACTTCGCCTGAATCTTGCTGGCGAGGTCGATGGCACTCGTCAATGCGGTGTAAGCAGTGTCGACGATCGAAGCGCCGAGACCCAGACCGTCCTTGACTGCGGAAAGAGCGGAATTCTGAGTGCGCATGCCGGTCGCGATTGACCAGTAAGCGGCATTGTCGGAAGCGGTAGAAACGCGCTGGCCGGTGGCAATGCGATCCTGCGTGGTAGCAAGGTTCTTGTTGGTGGTATTGAGTGTCTGCAGCGCAGTCATTGCTGATGCGTTTGTAAGAATGCTGGTCATAGGATGAAGCCCCTGATGAGATATGAATGGTGGGGACATACCGGGTTCTCACCGGCATGACGGAGCGGCATGATGCCTGTTGTCACAACGACAACCCGTCATGGTTGTGATGGGTACGACTAAAGTATTACCGTTTGAATAACAAGGGGCTCCGCTCTGGATAATTCTGCGATTGCAGATGAGAAAATGAAAAAGGCCACGCGTTACGCGTGGCCCTCTCCAAAAGCGATGATCGATAATTCCCATCCCGGATCCTCATCAGGGATATATGTTATGCCATGCAGAAAAAGAACGAACCTGGTCCTTGAGATCATTCTTTTGAACGACGGAAAATTTTGCCGGTGTAGGAGTCTGGAAATGTACATCTCCCGCTTGCTACGAGCGCGACAGAATTGCCGTCTCTCCTGATTCACTGCAATGCATGGTAACGTTCAAGACCACCATTATGACGAGCAAACTTAAGATGATCGCCCTCTAGAAATATGAGAAAGGGCCCCGCATTGCGTGGCCCTCCTTTTTGTCGACGATCAGGCCACTTAGTTGCGGAACAGCGACAGGATACTCTGAGCGCTGGAATTGGCGATGGACAGGCCCTGGACACCGAGCTGCTGCTGAACCTGCAGCGCCGACAGGCGGGCAGATTCGGCATTCATATCCGCGTCCACCAGCGTGCCGATGCCTCGATTGAGCGCGTCGACCAGATCACTGGTGTACTCCATCTGCGAGACAATGCGCGCCTTGGAAGAACCAAGTGCAGCGGCGGCGGATTTCATCGCAGTAATTGCTGTGCCAACATCTCCCGATTTAGTTGCGTTCGTCAAAGCAGCTTCAAGATCATAGGCGGCAACACTCATTGTCGTAACGGCAGGCGAGGTGGCATCGTTTGAATAACCCGTAACCACATTCTGCGTAGTGCCGCCAGTCTTCAATAAATTAACGCCCTGAAAATTTGCACTTTTGGCAATCTCTATGATCTGGTCCTTTTTATCCTTAATTTCTGCGTCAATGATAGTAGCGTCCGTCCCGGGCGTTTCTTTCGTGACGTATTTTGCCTGAATGTCTTGGGCGAGGCTAATTGCCTTTTCTAAAGCTGTATAAGCCGTATCAACGATTGACTTACCCAAACCAAGACTGTCCTTTACGGCAGAAAGAACGGAATTCTGGGTCCGCATGCCGGTCGCAATCGACCAGTAGGCGGCATTGTCCGAAGCCTCGGCAACACGCAGACCCGTCGAAATACGGTTTTGGGTCGTTGCAAGATTTTTGCTGGTTTGTGCAAGTGTCTGTAGCGCGGTCATTGCCGATGCATTGGTCAAAATACTGGACATGGAAAAAATCCCTTCTTGAAAATGGCAGGGACATACCGGATCGACCGGTATAACGGAGCGGCATGATGCCAGTCGCCTTCAAAAATCGCGACCCGTTATGCGCCGATGTTGCGCCTGAAGCGCCGAATATTCAATTATACTTAAGTCTATACTCAGGTGAACGAGCGGATCAGGCTGCCGACGAGGATATTCCAGCCATCGATGAGCACGAAAAACAGGATCTTGAAGGGGAGTGACAAAACCGTTGGCGGCAGCATCATCATGCCCATCGACATGGTCAGCGTCGCAACGATGAGATCTATGACGAGAAAGGGCAATACGATCAGGAAACCGATCTCGAAACCGCGGCGCAGTTCAGAGATCATGAAGGCCGGAATGAGGATGCGCATGTCGACTACATCATTAGCTTTGGTGCGAAATGACTCGTCGGCCAGGTCTTCGAAGAGACGCAGATCCTTGTCGCGCACCTGTCGCAGCATGAACTCGCGGAACGGGGTGGCGATCTCGTTGATAGCCACGTCCTGTGTAATCTGATTGTTAACCAGCGGCTGGACGCCATTCTGCCACGCTCGATCGAATACAGGCGCCATGACATAGAATGTCATGAACAAGGCAAGACTGATCATCACCAGATTAGCCGGCGTTGTCTGCAGACCCAAGCCTGAGCGCAGCATCGAAAAGGCAATGGCGAAGCGGGTAAAGCTGGTCACCATGATCAAGATGCCCGGTGCGATCGACAGAACCGTAAGCGCCGCCAGCATCTGCATGATCTGACCGCTGGTCGATCCACTGCCGGGCGGGAGCAAACCTTCGAGCAGCGAGGTCTGCGCCGTCGCGGTCCCGGTGAGAACCAGGAGTAGCGCAGGCGTCAAATAGCGTCTTTTCATTCCATCACCAGCGCCCAGATATAGACTTTTTCGATCTTGCCTTCGGAGCGCATCACCGCCCGCTCCTGCAAATCAGTCCTCAGATACTCGATACCTGCGGGGCCACGCAGCTGCATCAAATTGACAGTTCTCATGAAAGCCGTGAAATCGCCGGCGACCGTGGCGGCAAGCTCGTCGGAAACTTTTTCACCGGGCCGCGCCACAACGCCGGCTTCGAGCCTGATCCACACGTCCTGCGGTATCTTGATGTTGGTAAGTATTGGTTTCAGCGGAACGACGCTGCCGGTAGGCATTTCCGCTGCGGCGGGTTGTTTTTCACCCTCAGGCCTGGCTGCTTCTGCAAGCCCGAGTTGACCACCAAGAAACCATCCACCACCCGCTGCGACAAGCGTCAGCACCGCAACGACGCCGATCAATGCGACGATCGAAGGGCCTTTCGGCGGGGATGGGGGATCGTCAGAAACGCTCATCATCAATCCTAGATCGGGGAGAAGGTGTCGAGGATCTGCTGGCCCCAAGGCGGCTGTTGCACTTCGCTCTGGCGTCCACGACCACCATAGAAAATCCGCGCCTCGGCAATCTTGTCATATGGAATTCTATTCAGATTCGTGATGTCCCGGGGACGGACCACGCCGGCGACATTGAGAACGCGCAGCTCATTATTCACGCCGATTTCCTGGGAGCCCCGGATAACCATATTTCCGTTCGGTAGAATAGCGGTCACGATCGCTGCGACCTGCAGATTGATCTTTTCCGACCGGTCGATCTTGCCTTCGCCCTTGGAGCGGCTGTCGGAATTCAGGTCAAGATTGCCGCTGATATTGCTCGGCGACACTCCGCTACCGCCTATGTCAGCGGACAATCCATAGCCTGAGGATGCTACACGCGATCGATCAGATTTGTTGTCCAGCTTCGCCTTGTCGTCAATCGTGATATCAACGGTCAGCACGTCACCGGGATTGGTCGCCCGCGGATCACGGAAGAAGCTGGCCTGACTATCCCGCCAGAGTGAATATTTTTGTGGCCGCGGTTGTGACGGATAATAAGCCGGGTCAGTAACGTTGAAGCCTTGGCCAACGCCTGTGCCGACTGGCGACATTTCGGGCGCGCGATTGAAATCGCGTAGGTTGTTCGCGCAGCCTGCAAGACATAGAACACCGACAAGGGTGATTGATTGGGCCGCTTTTTTCATTGGGCGGTTCTTTCTCCAGCTGGAACAACGCGTGACCCGACGATAACCCGGGCAAGCTTCGATGATTTTTCCGCAGGCATTTCATTTAAAATGACGCTGGAGACCCGAGGATTCAGCTTGAGGAGAAGCGCGGCGGCGGCCTCGTCGCCAAGCAGCGCCATTTGCGCTGCCGCTGCGTCTGGCCGCATCTTGGAGATGATGCCTACGAGGGAATCTTCGGCCTTGTCGATAAACTCGTCGCGTCGCTTCAGCCAGACTTCATATTCCTTGCGCTTGGCGTCGAGCTGCGCGATACGGCTATCTATATCGGCGCGAAGCTGTGCCAATTCGCGTGTCTGCATTGCATATCGTTCATCGGCCGCCCTGTCGCTGATGTTGGTGCAATAGCGGTCAATCTCTTGACCGCTCTCTTCCTTGCCCGCCGGCTCCTGCGACATACCATAGCTAATAGGCAGCAACAGCGCCGAGCTGAAGACGAGTGCAGCAATGCTCGATCTGACCGATTTCTTCATAGGTGACATTACAGTCATTGAACCACCAGCTCCGCATGCAATGCGCCGGCCGTCTTGATACCCTGCAGGATTGCGATAATTCCCTGTGGTTTGACGCCGATCTGGTTCAGCCCTTTAACGAGACTTTCAAGATCGGTACCCCCGAGAATCCCCAGCTTTGACGTCTGTGTTGCATCAATGGTTGTGTTTGGCTCTACTGCTGTCACGCCATCGGAAAAAGGTTCAGGCTGAACGATCGTCGGTGTCTCGGTGACGCGCACCGACAAGCTGCCATGACTGATCGCGACACGTGAAATGCGCACTTTCTCACCGATCACCACCGTGCCGGTTCGCTCATCGACGACAACGCGCGCGACCTCATCGGTCACGACCGGGAGACCCTCGATCTCGGCAAGGAACCGCGTTGCTGAGATGTTCTTTGGCCTGCGCAGGCGGATCGTCTTTGAGTCACGTTCTTTGGCAACCGGCTGGTTGTAACGCCGCTTGGCAAAGGCATTGATCGTATCGGTAATGCGTACGGCTGTCGTGAAGTCCGGCTCGCGTAATTCCACCACAAGTTCGTCTTGGCCGAAATTGCCGGTCACTTCCTTTTCAACGAGCGCGCCGTTCGGAATGCGGCCACTGGTAGGGACGCCTTGGGTCAAGGTTTCAGCCTGTCCCGAAGCCACGAATCCAGAGACGACCATATTGCCCTGTGCAACCGCATAGGTCTGGCCATCGGCCGCGGCCAGCGGCGTCATTACGAGTGTTCCGCCGGCAAGCGATGTCGCGTCACCGAGGGAGGAAACTGTAATATCGATGCGTGAGCCACGTCCGGCAAAGGGTGGCAGATTGGCGGTGACGATAACCGCCGCGACGTTCTTTACGCGCGAGGAGCCCGGAGGCGGGCT
Organism: Phyllobacterium sp. 1468; assembly: GCF_031455525.1. Classification (NCBI taxonomy): domain Bacteria; kingdom Pseudomonadati; phylum Pseudomonadota; class Alphaproteobacteria; order Hyphomicrobiales; family Phyllobacteriaceae; genus Phyllobacterium; species Phyllobacterium sp. 1468. Next base: position 87,284 of record NZ_JAVDSX010000011.1, read on the forward strand.
GATACCGAGATTGTCGAGCATCGCTCGTAAGGATTGTTCGGTGAAGGGTGCGCTGCGCAGACTGTCGCCCGTCCCATTCAAGCCTATGACAAGACCATAGCCGACGAGCTGATTTTCGCGCACACCCTGAATGTTGGCGATATCCTTCAAGCGGGCGATCGCCCCGCCTTCCCCCAAAGGCGAAGCGGCACCGCCCCAGTTCCCATCGTCGCCCCTCTGCAGTGCGGCCTGTGCTTCAGCCTTTCGCCATGCAGCCTTGGCTTCGCCGGGTGTGCCATAAAGCTTGGCGTTCGGCGACGGCTCAGCTGCCTTCACGACAACAGTACCTGCCAGTATCCCCACAAGGAGAGCGGCTGCAAAACGCATCATTGCATCCCGACCTGGATGCTGCCGTCAGCCAACACCGTGCCGGAGACGATGATGCCGCTGTCCATATTACGGACTTTGATGAAGTCGCCAGCGTGTCCGGCTTCCATGGGCGAGCCTTTGGCCGTGATGACCAATGTGCCCGTGCTGTACACCAGAGCTACCGGAACACCGCGCTCGACCAGATCAGGCTCATTCAATGCATTGACCAGAATCGGCTGTCCCGGCAGCAGAGTACGGCGTGCCACCTTGCCGACAAGCTGTTGCGAAGACACGACATATTGGCCCGCCGCACTCGCTCTGATAGTAAAGTATTTTTCGTGAAGTCCTGTACCGCCGATTATTTCGCCCGGATAGATAATCTGCGATGGAACGAGAAACGCTATGCGGTCGGCATAGGCGGTAAACGCAAACGGCCAAACGCAGCTGGCCAAGGCCACTACCCGAATGATATTTTTGGCCGAGTAAGTTGCCACCACCTTCATAATTCTCCTTAGCGCAGGTTCTTTGAAACGACTTGAGCCATTTCATCGGCAGCCTGAATCACCTTCGAATTCATCTCATAAGCGCGCTGCGCCGTAATCAAATCAGTGATTTCCTTTACCGGATCGACATTTGAATTCTCCAGATAGGCCTGTTTCAATGTCGCAAATCCGGGATCGCCCGGAACACCGACAACCGCATCACCTGAAGCATCTGTCTGCTTGTAAAGATTGTCGCCAAGCGGCTCCAATCCAGCTTCGTTGGCAAAGTTCGCGATCGTCAGCTGGCCGAGATCGACAAGTGCCGTCTGATCGGCCATTTTTGCAAACACCTGGCCCGTATCGGTAATTTTGACCTCGATCGCATCCGTCGGGACGATGATGTTCGGTTCGACCAGATTTCCATCGAGTGTCACGAGTTGGCCGGTACTATTTGTGTTGAATGTGCCAGCGCGGCTATACAACGTCTCGCCGGCCGGGTTCTGGATTTGGAACCATCCGCGACCGACCAGCGCCACATCGAACGGATTGCCGGTTTGGTTGAGCCCGCCCTGAATATGCAGATTGCGAACCGCCGAAGTCTGAACGCCGAGCCCGACCATTGCCCCTTCTGGAATAATACTTTGGTTTGCCGCATTGGGGACGCCTGCCGTACGTTCCGCTTGATACAGCAGATCCGAAAATTCCGCCTTGGCACGCTTGAATCCCGTTGTGTTAATGTTGGCGATGTTATTGGCAATCACTTCCAGATTGAGCTGCTGAGCATTCATGCCGGTTGCAGCAATAGTAAGCGCTTTCATTCTTAATCCTTAGATAGGCATGCGGCTGATTTCGAGATAGGCCTGGACAATCTTGTCACGAATGGCGATGGCCGTTTGCAGCGACTGTTCCGCATCCATGACCGCATTCACGACGTCGCGGGTCGGCACGTCACTAGTCATACTCTTCATCGAAACCGCTTCGGCACCTTCAAGCTTGTTACTGACCGATCCTGCCAGTTGTGACAGAACATTGCCGAATGAAGACTGGCCCGTGGCTGCAGGCGCTGCGCCTGGGGCTACGGTCTCCGTCAAATTCGAGAGGGCGTTACGCGTGGAAACACTGAGAAGTTGGTCTATCATCAGGAATTCCTCAAAAGGTCGACAGTCATGGCAATCAGTTCACGTGCTTGCTTGACGACTTGGAGATTGGCTTCATAGGAGCGATTGGCTTCACGCATGTCCGCCATTTCAACGACCATGCTGACATTGGGCAATTTCACATAGCCATTGGCATCGGCTGCCGGATGGCTCGGGTCATATTCTTCGGTAAAGGCGGAGGTATCCTTACCGACCTCTGCAATGCGTACTGTTTCGACGCCGGTGGCGCGATCAAGCTCTGTCGCAAAGGAAACCGTCTTCCGTCGATAGGGGTCGCTGCCTGCGGTCTTGCCTGTCGACTGTGCATTGGCGAGGTTTTCCGAAACAATGCGCAGGCGCGTCGATTGGGCGGAAAGACCGGATGCGGCGACTTTGAGGGCAGCTTGCAATGGATCTGACATCTTAGCTCTTTACCGCTGACAGCATCATGCGATGAAATGCTTTCACGATGCTGGTGTTGAGAGAGAACTGGCGGTTAATCTCGCCGGATTTCACCATTTCGTCCTCGAGGCTGACCGTATTTTTAGAGTGATTTTGCTCGGTCACCGCATCCTTGCGCAGCGCTGTCGCGCTGATGCCAGACGCGTCGATCTCAAGATGTTTGGGATTGGTCGCAGCCATGGTCAGCTGCGTTTGTTCCAACACATCCTTGAATGGCTCGACATCGCGTGCCTTGAAACCTGGCGTATTCGCATTGGCCACGTTTCCGGAGATCGCCGCCTGCCTCACCGAGAGCCATTCGGCCTGACGTGACGCCAGCTCGAACAGATGGATGCCCTGCATGTCTTCCCTCGCACGTCTGACCCGGTTAATCTTGGCTTAACCTATGCTTTCAAACTTGCGTGAGACTTGCGGCCCGATCCGCCAGGAACTTATGTTCAAAACGGCATTCACTAGTTGGTGCGACTGATCACATCGCCGTCAGACGTCTTGATCTGCCAACTGTCCTTGCCATCACCCCGTTCAATGGCGACAAGCTTGCTTCCATCCGGCAGGGTTGCACCTTTTTCGACGAACCAGTAGCCCGTATCGTCTTCGATCATAACCAATCCACCGACGATTTCGCGTAACAGAAAAACCGGTTTGCGGGGAAACGGCTGCTTGCCAGCCTCATCAATGCTGGTCGTCCGGTCTTCCTTCAGATCCGCAGTCGTGGCGGTTGTCATGGGATCAAGTTCCTCGCTCGGCGTACCCGGCGAGGCTCCGTTTCTGCCATGGGTCTCACGTACGACCTTCTGATTGGTCCGGTTGAGCGGATCATTGACCTTTTGGCCCGAGGATACAAGCCTCGGACGCGCGTCCAGAACGTCGAAATACATTACGAAGGGCAGCACGAAACTGCCGACCGCCAGCACGAACCCGGCACTCTTCAAATAGCCGTCAAAGCGTTTATCGCGCGGACGAACCACCCTGGGCTCTGCCGCTGCCGATTTTACGAGGGGCGCCTGTTGTTTCGTCATGATGGCTCCTTTGGTCGCAGCGATGCAGCAAGGTCGTTGTAAGGATCTTGCGAGAGTGGCGACGTCGGCGTTTGCTGCATTGCGTCATAGATGAGAGGGACAAGATTGACGGCCTGATCGATGAGTGGATCGCTACCCGCCTGATACGCGCCGATCATGCGCAGATCGCGCGTTTCCTCATAGCGTGCGACGAGGCCGCGCAGACTGGTCACCAATTTCTGTTGTTCTGTGGTCCAGTTATGCTGTGCCAGACGAGAGATGGAACCGAGAATATCGACTGCAGGGAACCGTCCCCGCGCCGCGATGCCACGGTCAAGGACGATGTGACCGTCAAGCGTGCCGCGAATGGCATCGGAGATGGGATCATTGTGGTCGTCGCCGTCGACAAGAACCGCATAGATGCCGGTAATGGTGCCGCCGCTTTCGAGACCAGGTCCGGCGCGTTCGAGCAGGCGCGGCAACTGACTGAAGACGCTTGGTGGATAACCGCGCGATACCGGTGGCTCGCCCGCCGCGATGGCGATTTCCCGCGCCGCATGGGCAAAGCGGGTGATGGAATCAACGATCAGCAGAACATTCTCGCCACGATCACGGAAATATTCCGCAATCGCCGTTGCCGTGTTGGGTGCAAGCCGGCGCATCATAGGGCTTTCGTCGCCCGTGGCGATGACAGCGATGGTCTTTTCGAGCTTCCCAGCCATCGTGTCTTCAAGCATGTCCCGCACTTCGCGCCCCCGTTCGCCTGTCAGAGCCAGCACGACGGTATCGAAGTCGGCGGCTTTCGTCATCATGGCGAGCAATGTGGATTTGCCAACGCCAGACCCGGCGAAAACGCCCATGCGCTGGCCGAAGCACATCGGCATGAAGACGTCGACGACATTGACGCCGGTGCGCAGACCCCCTTCCACCCGGCCACGATTCATCGCTGACGGTGCCGGGCAATCCACAGGTTTCGGATCGGTTCCCGCCGATAGCGGTCCCTTTTTGTCCAGAGGATATCCCAGAGCACTGATTACCCTGCCCTTCCAGTCGGATGCGGGGGCGATACGCAGCGGACCTTCTGGAAAGACCGGTGTTCCAAGCGATGGTACGATGCGGTCATCGAACGGCTTGATCAGCACTCTTGTCTGTTCGAGCCGGACGACCTCTGCCGGGTGGAGCTGGCTGTCAGTGCGGATTGCCACAATGTCGCCGAGTTGAACCTTGTCCGATATCCCACGAACTCCGATGGCGGAGCGCGATACCTCATTGACATAGCCGCCGACAACAACAGGATTTCGCTCCTGGACAATCTGCGACACAATCCTTGCCAGCGTCTCCAGGCTGCCCGTCCGTTGGCGTATCGTAGGCAAGGCTGCTTCAAATGACTGCATGGTCAAACGGCGATCACGTCTTCGATCCGAGCGTCTTTATGGCTTCGGAGAAAGTATTCTCACTGCCGCGAAGCAAAGCGTCAACGCGTTCGAAAGCGCGTGAAACGCTCATCAACCGCGTCATTTCGCTGATTGCGTCTACGTTCGACCCTTCGATCGAACCCTGAATTACACCGGCATTAGGATTGTCGATGGCAGGCTGGGCTGCCACGCTCGGAATGACCGAGGAATTGTCGAAATAGGTCAGCTTGGCGTTCGGGCTAATGGTAAAAAGACCGATCGCGCCCAGTTGCTTGCCGTTCTGGTAGACCGCGCCATCCGATGAGATATCAGGTGGTCCTCCATTTGGATCGATCGTCAACGGCTGCCCACCCGCATCGAGAATCGGATAGCCCTTCACGGAAAGGAGTTCCCCCGTGGTCGACATCTGCATACGACCATCGCGCGTATAGACCTGGCCGGCCGGCGACTGGACAGAGAACCAAACGTCGCCTTTTGCAGCCACATCCAGTGGATTGCCCGTTTGAGTGATCGGACCGGCTTCGGTCTTGATGTAGCTCTCACCGGCCGTGACGAAACTTGAGTTTTCCGCGGCTTTCGACACCATTGCCTCGAACTTCATGCCCGTGGCGCGAAAGCCAGGCGTCGACATGTTGGCGACGTTGTGAGCCAGCGCATCCAGCCGGCGCTCCAGCGAGATTTGTGCCGAAAGCCCAACATAGATCGAATTTTCCATCAACGACCACCCAGCTTGAAGGATTGCAAGGTCGCTAGAATACTCGCTGAGATCCCGATGGTGGGGGTCCCTCCGAGCAAGAGGGATGGTGCGCTCGCCGGTGTGGAGGGATTCTTCATCTCGTACATGGCAGTGAACCGCGTCAGCAGCTTGTCGAGTTTGGCGGGGTCCTTGAGATCCTTCAGATCAAGTTTGTCCTCGATTAGCTTAGCCTGCCGATCGATATCGAGATTGGACATCTGCGCCGGCATGTTGAAGGTAGCCTGGAAGACCTGCAGAAGCGCCTTGTCACCAAGTATCTCGAAAGCATTGGTAATGGTTGGCGCCTTGCGAGCGAAATATAGCGCCAGCCGCACGCCTTCATTCTGCTGGCCCGTCTCGACCTCCAGGGTCTGGCGCACATATTTGTCGACGATCGGCTGCTTCACTCCAGGTTGGGCAGTTGTCTTGTCGCCAAGCTTGACGAAATTGAACGTCGTCGCGAGTTCCTTGTAACGGGGGTCCGTAAGCTTGTTGGCGAAACTGTCGGGATTATCGATGCCTTCGGTAAGCACCTTGCGAATGAAGGCTTTGGCATAGGCCATATCTTCAAGCCCGAACGCCTTCAAAGCATAATTATACAGCTTCGTATCTTTCATGAAATCGTCGATGGATTTCACATTGCCAATATTTTTCAGATAGTAATCGCTCTCACGCTGAACGACCGGCTCCTTGGAGACGCGGGCGAGTGAGCGCGGCAAATCGGCGGCAATGAGCCTGTAGCCCGTCATCGTATTGATCATGATGCGCCTTTCCTGAAAACGTTTGGCTCATATGTGTCAAATCAAGCTTGCCTGAAGCTGGCGGTACCTGATCCTCGCGCGCCCCAGGGCAAGCTCCCATCGCTGCAAGGTTCACGCAAGCCGACGCTGTTAGCGCTCTAGCGATAAACGTGCAGGAGAGCGTCTTGGGTATTCTTGTTGGACTCGTCGTGACGATGGGATGTCTGCTCGGCGGATTTATCGCCATGGGAGGCCATGTTGCCGTGCTCATGCAACCTTGGGAATTCGTCATCATCGGAGGCTCTGCACTCGGCACCTTCCTCGTGGCAAATCCGTTTTCGGCGGTCAAAGACACAGGTCGGGCTTGCATGGAAGCCTTCACCAACAAGATCCCCAAGCAGCGAGATTACCTTGATGTGCTCGGGGTGCTTTACGCCCTGATGCGGGAATTGCGTGCCAAGTCGCGCAACGAGGTTGAGGTTCACATCGACAACCCAACTGAATCAACAATTTTTCAAACCTTTCCAAGCGTCCTCAAGAACCACGATCTGACGCATTTCATCTGCGATTATTGCCGCCTCATTATCATCGGCAATGCACGCTCGCATGAGATCGAAGCCCTGATGGACGAAGAAATTCACACCATCGCCCGTGATAAGCTTAAACCCTATAATGCCATGATCAGCGTCTCCGAGGGCCTCCCAGCACTGGGCATCGTCGCGGCGGTACTCGGTGTGATCAAGGCCATGGGTGCGCTAAACGAATCGCCGGAGGTGCTCGGTCATTTGATAGGCGCGGCATTGGTAGGAACCTTCGCCGGTATTTTCCTTTCTTATGGCGTCGTCGGCCCGATCGCCACCAAGATCAAGACAACCCGTGAGAAGCAAAACCGTCTCTACATGATCGTCAAGCAGACATTGCTTGCTTATATGAATGGCGCACTGCCGCAAATTGCGCTGGAGTACGGTCGCAAGACAATTTCCGCCTATGACCGCCCGTCCATCGATGTTGTCGAGCAGGAAACGCTGACGCCATCCGCCCCTGCCCCGTTACAGCAAGCGGCGTAAGACGATCATGGAGGTTGAAGTCGAACAGAGACGACCGGACGCACTCGCAGAGAACATTCTGCGGGCGGCGGGCCTCTCGGTGGATGACCTTAAATCGCTGGAAGCGGTCTTCCGCGATCTCGCGGGCTCATTCGGTTCTAGGGTTGCAGCTCAAACTGATGTCGCAATAGGTGCGGAATTCATCCGCATTGAAACGCTCGAGAAGGATGCGATCGGCGAGAACCTCCTTCGAGCCGGCCTTGTCGGTATGGTTCCGGTTGCCAAGTGGGGATCACGCCTGATGCTCGCTGCAGATCGCAACTTTATCGATTGCGGTATTGAAGCTTTGTTTGGTTCCGGCGCGAGTCCCGACATTGGCGCTGCGGCGCGCCCGCTGACTTCCGTCGACCTTGGCATCGCCGGACAAATTTTTAGCGATGTTACCGCTTCGCTCGATCACATCTTTTCGGCCGGCGGTGAGCCGCTCTTCCAGATCGGCGACCTCGTCGAGACCGTGCATCTTGCACCAGGTGCGGTCACGGAAACGCGCATGATCTGCTGCACCATCGCTTTGAAGGCTGCTGGCCGCTCCGGTCAGATCTCGATCCTTTTGCCGCGGTCCAGTTTCAAGCCGATGCAGGACGCAATTGCCCGGTTGCTTCGGCAGCCTGCACATCATTCCGATCCTTCATGGGCCAAGAAACTGCGGCTCGAAGTAAGCCGTGCCCGCATCGATGTTGAAGCTTATCTGCAGCAAGGCTCGATGACGCTCGAACAAATCGCTTTGTTGCAGCCCGGGCAGGTGCTGAATTTGCCGAAGGACGCAATCGACCAGGTCCGCCTACGCAGCGGTAAACAGGCGCTCTACAAATGTCGGCTTGGCAAAGCGGGCAGCGCATTCACCGTACGGATCACCGATTCCGTCAATGAAGAAGAGGATCTCCTCGATGAGCTTGCCGCTGATTAACTTCATTTCGATCGCGCTGACGGCGGTATCGCTCGTTGTCTTCTTTGCGGCGCTGCGCAGGGCCAACCGCCTCACAACTATGAGCCGCATTATGGCGCATCAAGTTGCCAGCTCTGCCGCAAACTTGCAGCAGGCACTCGCGATCCTCCAAGCGGAGCGAGAAACCTGCCGCGACGAGAGCGTTCGGCTTGAGGCCAGGCTGAAGGATTCGGATCGTGTGCGTACCGAAATCGCCCGCGCCATCGACCTCGTCGAACGTGCCAAAAATGATCTCAAGGGTAATGTCAGGGTCATGCCGACACCTGTCCAGCAATCAGATATTGCCCCAGCAACGACCGCGCCCGTTGCAAAGGCTGCACCTGTGGCTCCAGCCAAGAATCTCCCTGTATTCGTTAACCGCATCGTGCGCAGTGCCGATGTGGCGAGCGCCGTCCTCTAACTCTGGGCTCTCCAAATCATGGCCATATCCGACAAGAACTCCATTGAAGACGAACTCAACGAAGCGATCGAAGATTTGAAGCGTGACGATCCACAGCCAAACCGCAAATCGGGAAGTACGAAGCCCAACATCGATCTCATTATGGGCATCCCGGTGGATGTCCAGGTCGTGCTCGGCAGTACATCGATGCCCGTTGCCAATCTTATGAAGCTTGGCCGTGGCGCCGTCGTCACCCTGGACAAGCAGATCGGCGATCCGGTCGATATCGTCGTCAATGGCAGGGTTATCGCCCGCGGGGAAGTAATCGTTCTTGAGGACGATTCCTCTCGCTTCGGCGTCAGCCTGACCGAGGTCATCGGCAGCGGCATCTGATCCAAATCTCACACCACAACCCTTGGAAGCCGGGCCGCATGAGCGATCAAGAAATACCTCAAAGTTCAAGCGCCATCATGGATCTGTCAGGTCCTGAAAAGGTGGCGGCATTGCTCGTCGCCATCGGGCGACCATCCGCATCGCGGCTTCTCAAGCACTTCACCGCCGATGATCTGCGTTCGCTAGCCGGCCACGCGCGCAAGCTCGAACCGATCACGCCGGGTGATTTCGAAGAGCTGGTCAAGCAGTTCGAAAACGCCTTCGCCGACGGCGCGCCGGTATCGGAGGCCGGAATGCGCTTCGAAGGATTGTTACGCGAAACGCTCTCAGCCGATGAGGCCAGCGCTGTCATCGAGAACCGCCGTCCGGAATTGGTGACGCAGGAATCGGTGTGGGATCAGCTGCCACGCGTTCCAACCGACGTGCTTCATGCCTATCTGACCGCACAGCATTCACAGGTGAGCGCCTATGTCATTTCCCGCCTGCCGTCCGATATTGCTGCAAAACTCCTGATTCGTTTCGATGCAACGGAGCGGAGTGCCATCGTACAGCGCACTTTGCATATACGTAAGGTCGGTCCCGCCGTTGCAACCATGCTGGAGGGCATCCTGCAGCGCGAGGTCACCGGCAAGGACAACACAAGTACCGAAAAGAGTCATCATGGAACGATCGCCAATATCATCAACCAGCTGGAAAAATCCGAGATCGACGAATTGCTCGCGGGCCTAACCGATCTCGGCGCCGATGATCTCGCCAAGATCAAAGCCAGGCTGTTCACCTTCGAGGATATCGTCCGCATATCGCAGCGCGCCCGGCTCGTTCTTTTTGACGAAATCCAGACCGACGTGGTCACGACAGCCTTGCACGGCTGCGAACCGCAGTTGCAGGAACTCATCTTGCAGTCGCTATCCACCCGTGGGCGGCGCATGGTGGAAACCGAACTTTCCAGCCAAACCAACATCAACGCCAATGCGGTGACAGAAGCACGGCGTACAATCGCGCGAACGGCTATTGCGCTTGCAGACCGTGGCGACCTCAAACTCGAACCTGAAGAGCCTGCAGCGTGAGGCGAGTTCGCTAGCCAATGTCGGATACGACCGACAAGGAAAGCAAAACCGAGGATGCCACTGAGAAAAAAATCAGTGATGCAATCGACAAAGGCAATCTCCCTTTCTCCCGGGAGGCGCCAATCCTCGCTTCGATCATCGCTTTTCTCATCATAATGGTGTTCGTCGTTGTACCCAGCGGCGCAAAACTTTCTTCGTTTCTTTCCGAACTGCTAGATAAATCGGACGATTGGCGGCTCAACAGTGCCGACGATGCGCGAGAATTGTTTGGCATTATCGGCTCAGCCGTCGGCTTGGCCTTGCTGCCTGTCCTCATCATTGTCCCTGGCGCGGGTATCCTCGCATCTGTCCTGCAAAACGCACCGCGCATTGTCTTCGACCGCATCCAGCCGGAGGCGTCGCGTGTTTCCATTGTAAAAGGCTGGTCCCGTCTTTTCGGTTCAGCGGGTCGCATCGAATTTCTCAAATCCACGTTAAAATTTGCCGCCGCGAGCATCATCGTCTTCATGATCTTCTTCGAGGACAGCCATTTCTTCGTCGACGCTATCATCACCGAGCCTAGCCAGTTGCCCGAACTCATCCGCACGCATATCGTGCGTCTGCTTTCCTCCGTAGCGATTGCCGTCACAGTGCTTGCAGCGTTCGATCTTGCCTGGACCCGTATCCATTGGCGCAGCGAACTCCGCATGACACGGCAGGAAATCAAAGATGAACACAAACAGGCAGAAGGCGACCCGCTGCTCAAATCGCGCTTGCGTTCACTCGGCCGGGACCGGGCCCGTCAGCGCATGATTGCTTCAGTACCGACTGCCACACTGATCGTCGCAAATCCGACACACTTCTCGGTTGCTCTCCGTTACAATCCTGCCAAGGATGGGGCACCCGTAGTTGTGGCAAAGGGTCAAGATATCATCGCTCTCAAGATCAGGGAGATCGCCGAGGCGCATGACATACCCATATTCGAGAATATCCAATTGGCGCGGTCACTTTATAAGCAGGTCCAGGTCAATCACGTGATAGCTCCGGAATTTTATAAGGCGGTGGCCGAACTCATTCAATTTGTTAATGGACGCCGTAAATAGCTGCGTAAATTCAAGCGGATCAATATATGAAGAGAACCCAATATTCCGTTGCCCGCGTCGAGATCATCTCCGCGCAGTTGCAGGAAGTCATACACGATCTTTGCCTGGTGGATGTCGCAGATTATATCGCCTTCATTCGTTGCGAGCTATTCGGCAATATTGCCGACATCGTCAATTCTGCGACGGAACTGACCTTTTACCCGAATACGCTTACCTTCGGCCTTGGTGGCGAGTATATACTCGACTGGAATTCAACGCCAAAAGTGATGCTCGATTTGGAATTCAGCAATATGGGCGTGAATGCTTATTTCAGATTGACCCTGTCATCCAATTCCACGGAGATCGACTTGCACCATGTTCGGTTCTCCGAAGCGGGCAAAAGTCCGGCCGATAATACGGCTCTGCTGGCGGCAGCGTTCGACAACGCGCGGCTGCCACAATTGACCATACCCACTAAGTTCTAGAATCTGCTGGCAATGGCTGGCATCTCAATGACGCCCAAGGCCAGCGCTGTCGCCACTGTTGATGTGCGATTGGAGCAACCAAGCTTGTTTTTGGCGTTCTGCAGATAGGTCACTACGGTCCAGCGGGCGATGTTGAGAATCTCGCCAATCTCACCGTCGGTTTTACCGTTGGCCGCCCAGTACAAACAATCCAATTCGCGTTTCGTCAACAGCTTCGCGACGGCTGCTGCAAGACCTGGATTACGATTGCCGTGAAGTACATTGTGCAGGCGCGTCGAAACCGTTGCTAATCTCTTTCGCATCCCATCCACGAACGCAACTTCATGTGCCGGTTCAATGTCGAAAGTAAAAAGCGTTACTCCGCGAAAACCATGTGCATTCCAAACATTGACCATTAGGTAGAGATTACCCAACCCACGCAACTCGCAATCGCGCAAAAAGTGCCTCACCTCTATCGGCAATCCATCTTCTGCTGAGAGGTTGCGGATGGTGCCAGGTGCAATTCCGTGTTGTTGAGATGCCTTTACGGCATGCATGATTGGATCAATCGAGAAGTAGTTCTTGGCTGCATAACGAATCACCCATTTCGTCGGCACAGTGGTGAGCACAGATATATCGGGAGCAGGACCGCGATAAGGGCCTGGCTGATCGCTATGCCCAACATGCGTGATGTGTCGGCAATGCAGCTGCTGTTTGATTCCAACAAGCATTTCAAGTGTGTCGTGCTTGACGGCCCCACTGATAAATCCTTCTTCGAAATCCGGAAAGTGGGCCAGATCAAAATGCATCGTGGGAGTGAACCATTCCTCTTGGCAGCAAAATCTGCCAGTATCCTCGTTAAAATTTAAAAATTCGAACTGGTTGAAAAGTCACAGAATCAATAACGTGTATATGGTTGCACTACCTTTGCCTGAGGCACAAGCCGATGAACTATTGTATTCTTTCTTGTCACATTTTTACAACGCAACAGCAATCTACCCTTAATAGTCGCTTTCCTACTCTCTTGTTTAGGAGGGCCATTTTTTTCCGTTATAACTCCAGACATCGCACTATACAGTTCCCCCATCGCTCACCACCTTGGATTGTGCTAACCCTTAGGCATGATCACAAAAACATCTGGCGACTTCTTCGAAACGCTCCCTGTCTTCGAACATTTCGAGGGCGTTTCCGACCCCGGCAACTATAAGCCGCTCCCGGATGACTGGGTGTTGGCAACGGCCGATATTGTTGATTCGACCCTCGCCATTAAGGCGGGACGCTACAAGGCCGTAAACATGGCCGGCGTGAGTGTCATCTCTGCTCTCCTCAACGTGCTCGACAGGAAAAACTATCCCTTTGTTTTCGGTGGCGATGGAGCATTGGTGGCACTACCGGCACTCACCATTCCGCTCGCTCGTGAAGCGCTGGCAGCTGTACAGTCCTGGGTTGCCGACGAACTGCAGTTGAGTCTACGTGCCGCCCTTGTCCCTATACGCGATATCCGAGCAGAGGGCCTTGATGTGCGCGTCGCGCGCTTTAGGGTGAGCCCCGACGTTTCTTACGCGATGTTTGCCGGAGGTGGGGCGAGCTGGGCGGAAGCGCAGATGAAGGCAGGCGCCTACGCGATCGAACCCGCTCCTTCCGGTACGAGACCTGACCTGACCGGCCTTTCCTGCCGCTGGAATCCGATTGAGGCACGCAACGGTGAAATCGTGTCCATCATCGCAGTGCCGGGGCCATCAGGCGCCAGCAAGGAATTCCAGACGCTCGTCAGCGATATCATTGCCGTTACAGCCGAGCAAAGCCGCGGCGCCCACCCTCTTCCCGCCGAAGGCCCGCCCATAAAATTGCTCATCAAGGGTGTCGATGTGGAAGCACGAGCCACCGCCCCGATGGGTAAACGCATTTCCCGGAAACTCGCGATTATCGGACAGATTATTTTGACTTTTCTGCTCGACAGGCTCGGACTTACTGCGGGCGGCTTCGATCCCAAGCGCTACAAAATCGAATTGTCGCAAAACTCCGATTTCCGCAAATTTGACGACGGGCTAAAGATGACCATCGATGTCGATGGTCAGCGTTCGCACCGCATCGAAATGCTGCTCGAAAACGCTTCAAAAGCGGGCATCGCTCAATATGGCCTGCACCGGCAGGATGCCGCGCTGATCACCTGTTTCGTGCCGACGCCACGCGCCCACGACCACCTTCACTTCATCGATGGCGCCATGGGTGGCTATGCTATGGCAGCAAGTAATCTGAAAGCAAAAATGTCTTAGAACGTCAACTGGCTACGCCTTCACAACATGGTCGGCCATTAGTCCCAGCCTGGTGAAGACATTCCGCGTGTCAAGGATGAGAGGTGCCCATCTCGCGAGCGCGGCGTAGTCAACGCTGTCGTGATCGGTCGAGATCAGAATAGCGTCGTAGGACCTGATTGAAGTCTCGTCCAAGATCACCGACCTGCGACCTTTCAATGCCATGTATTCACGCGTTGTCGGGATTTCGGCAACGAAAGGATCATGATAATCCGCCATTCCACCACGTTCCTCGATGATCTCGATCAGCCGCAAAGACGGGCTCTCGCGGATATCCGGCACGTTCTTCTTGTAAGCCAGTCCCAAGACAAGGATACGAGAACGGCTGAGCGCCTTGCCTGCCCGAACATCAAGTGCCTCTGCAAGCTTGCTTATGACATGGCGCGGCATGGCGGAATTGATTTCGCCAGCCAGCTCGATGAACCGTGTCGGTAACTCATATTCCCGCGACTTCCACGTCAGATAAAACGGATCGATGGGAATGCAATGGCCGCCGAGTCCTGGCCCAGGATAGAAGGGCATATAGCCAAAAGGTTTGGTCTTCGCTGCTTCGATGACCTCCCAGACATCAATACCCATCGCCGCGTAGACTGTTTTAAGTTCGTTGACGAGCGCGATGTTGACCGATCTAAAGATGTTTTCCGTGAGCTTGACAGCTTCCGCCGTCGCATTGGACGAAACCGGCACCACGGTTTTTACCGCCGCACCATAAAATGCCTGCATCAACTCGCGCGCTTCCTCGCCGTCGCCCGCAACGATTTTCGGAATCGTGGCAGTCTGGAAGTCCCGATTGCCAGGATCCTCGCGCTCCGGCGAAAATCCGAGGAAAAAGTCCGTGCCGGATTTGAGACCGGTTTTTTCCAGGATCGTCTTGACCACCTCGTCAGTCGTGCCGGGATAGGTCGTCGACTCCAGTACGACCAGTTGCCCGGGTCGCAAGGCCGCCGCGATCGAGCGGCAAGTCGCCTCGACAAAAGAAAGATCTGGATCCCGATGCTTCGTCAGGGGCGTCGGCACGCAGATGATGATGACGTCGCACTTTGCAAGTTCGGAAAAGTCACTTGTCGCACCAAACCGTTTCGCCGCCACCTCGGTTTTTAGAGCCTCGTCCGTTACCGCTTCGATATAGGAGCGCCCCGCATCGAGCGAGACTTTCTTACCCGGATCGATATCGAAACCGGTAACGGTAAAACCGCTGTGCGCCAGAGTGATCGCAAGCGGCAATCCCACGTAGCCAAGCCCTATAACACCGGCGTGGGCCTGCCGCGTTGAGATCTTACCGGAGAGGTCGGAAAAAGGGGACGAAGCCAATATGTTCTTTCTTGTACAAGCGCCGCTGCCGGCTATCGGGTCAGTTGTAGATGGCCGCTACGAAGTTGGCTGTCAAGCGTGGACGGTCGCGAACGGTCTCGAAGATTTTTCAAGAAATCAACCCACATGTCTGTCGACATGTAGCTCACGATCAAGTGACAATTGCCTATTGTTTCGATTGGGCAACATGCCCATTTGAGAAAATGGAAACAACGACTGACAGAGGACCTCCCGCCGAACTACCCGCCTGAGCTCTATCGGACCGGCGAGATTGCGTGTTATCACACCTGTCGCCGACGTTGACACCACTATCCGATTCGCTCATCTTCCTCCCGTTCTCTGACAAGTTCGTGCGATTGATCACGCTTGCTTAGGAGCAACGACTGGGTGCGGGAAAGTGGACGTGGCTCGCATTTGCAAGGACGACGACGGATGAGCACGACCGAATTTGACGTATCCAGCATACTTCTCGACAAGGTAGCCGATTGGCTCACACAAACGTCGCTTGCCGGGGAAAATCTGGAGACTATCGTACGCGGCTTTTGCGAACGTATCGCAGCGGCGGGCCTCCCGATCGCCCGCGTCAATCTCTCGTTTTCAATGCTGCATCCGCTCTACGATGCGTTAGGATTCACCTGGAAACGCGCGAGTGGCATGAGTGTCGAAGGTTACCGGCATGACCCAGCCGGAAAGCCTGAACGCTTCCTGTTGAGCCCCTACTTCTATCTTCTCAGCAACAATCTGGAACATTTGCGGCGACGCATCGACATCGATGGACAGCTCGAATTCCCGGTCCTCGACGAGTTAAAACAGGAAGGCGTCACCGATTACCTCGCTTTCTTGCAGCCTTTTGGCGGCCAGTCGACGCAAGGCATGATGGGTTCCTGGTCAACCGACAGCAAGGAAGGGTTTAGCGATGCCATGATCGCGGCGCTCCTGCGATTGCAGAACCATCTGGCGGTTGCCGCTAAAATGGCTGTCCTCGGCAAACTCGCCGATAACATGCTGACCACATATCTCGGTGGCAATGCCGGTAAGCGCGTCCTGAACGGCCAGATACGACGTGGCGATGGCGACACTATCCGGGCCGCGCTCGTCATGGGTGACATGCGCGAATCTACCGTCCTGGCCGAAAAAGAGGGCCGACAGGCCTATATAGATACACTCAATCATTTTTTTGATGCTATTGCGGCCCCGTTCAATCGGGGTGGCGGGGAAATTCTCAGCTTTATGGGTGACGGCTTTTTGGCAGTCTATCCCTGCGGTCGTCATAAGGATCCGTCGAAGATTGCTTGCCAAACCGCTCTGAATGCGGTGTCCAAGGCACAGGCACGTGTTGCAGAACTCAACAAGGAGCGGCGCAAGGACGGTCTAGGCGATATCCGCTATGGTATTGGCCTGCACGTCGGTAACGTCATGTTTGGCAATGTCGGTCTTAAAGACCGCTTGACCTTCTCGGCTTTCGGCTCTGCCGTAAACGAAGTGCAGCGCTTGCAGGGACTCACAAAAAAATATTCGCGCGAGGTTATCGCCAGTCAGGCATTTGCCACCTATTGTGGTGGCGATTGGGTCACCTTGGGCGAGGAAAAATTGCGCGGTATCGGACAGAAAGTGACGGTTCTCTTGCCCAAATCTTTCGAACAAACAGCGCAGCTTGACGATGCTTATGATCAGGTCACCTATGATGGCCTGTCAGATGCAGAGCAGGTTATGCTGTTACATCGCGATGGCAAGACTCAGGAACGGCGGCCCATGATAGACAAATTCATGCAATGACAGGAAAGATCGTCGCGATGGCTCTCCTTGCCGCAACCCTTAACCTTTCTGATGCGGCAGCAGAGCCAGGTGATACGCTTTTTGATGGTTTCGACGGCAAGGATTTTGCGGCAAGCAGCGGACTTTACTACCGCAAGAATTTCGAGCAGCGCGCGGGTACGTTCGAGTTCCAGTCCGACGTCAAGCAGACCGGAACTGGCGCGCTGAAGCTGAGCGTCAAGCCATTCTGCCCAAACGTCAAACAGAACTGCAGTGAACGCGCTGAGATATGGGAGAAAACCGACCGTCGTGTGCCCTATACCGAAGGTGTTTGGTATGGTTTTGCCGTCAAGTTTGCCGATCCAATTCCAAAAGGCGACCATCGCTATCTTATCGCGCAATGGAAGCGTGAGATCGGGCCCGACGCAGTTGGTGATTTCAGTCCCTTCCTGGCGCTGCGCCTGAACCAAGGTAAGTTGTTCGCGACCGTCGAAACCAATTATGTCGCGCCTTCCACAGCGGAAGGGGCAGGTTCCACCCAGGCCTGCGGAAACAATAAAACGCCGGTTTGGTTCCGGCCGGACACAGACCAAATGCGCGCGCTCATAGCGACTGACGGGACCTGGACACCCCAGGACGGTAGCCAGTTCAACAGTTGCACCGATGCGATCACCGTGACCGATCATGGCAACAAACTGCCTTCGCCAGATTCCGGCTGGATTGATTTCGCCATTTACACGAAGCCCGGTCCTGACGGGTCCGGCCACATCGAGATTTTCGCCAACAAGAAATGGATTGTGACGGTCAAAGGGCATATCGGCCACGGCGACAACGGCCTTGGTAAAAATCAGTATTTCAAATTTGGCCCTTACAGAGCTGCCGATAAGACTGTTTGGACCCTGTATTACGATAATTTCCGCCGATCGCCCCGCTGTGAGGACGTGCTTGGGCCGGGCATTTGTCCCGCATCTTGATTGTTGTTATCGGAACTCGAATCTCCCAGACGCCATATCGCTTTGAATTGCGTGCAAAGCTGGTCATCGCAATGCCTCCTCCAAAGGTATGCGATGCCATCGGCACATAGAGCCAGCTAGACTCCCCCAAGGCCGTGCGATAGGTTCAATTTTAAGTGAGCAACGAACAAGGCTCCGAGGGAACAATTGGCTGGAATGAAGTCGGAATCTGATCTGTTGCGTATCGAAAATCTGGGCATTTCGTTTTCGATGCTTGGCGGACGTTTGCAAGTCGTCAAGGGCGCCAACCTGCGGGTTCTGCCCGGAAAAGTAACTGCTCTCGTCGGTGAATCCGGTTCGGGAAAGTCTGTTATCAGTCAGTCAGTTATGGGAATCCTGCCCAATACGGCAAAGGTCACCGGCAAAATACTGTTCACTGATCCAATCGACGGCAGAAGCACGGATATTCTGCAATTGTCACGGGATGGGCCTGAAATTCGGGCATTACGCGGCAGCCGCATGGCGAAAATTTTTCAGGAGCCGATGACATCGCTGTCTCCGCTGCACACCGTCGGCAATCAGATCAGCGAAGTTCTAGCGATCCACACCGACGCGACAAAAGACGAGCGTCGGGCTAAAACCGAAGAAATGCTTGGCCTCGTCGGCTTTGCCAAGCCAAGTCGCACATATGACATGTATCCGTTCGAGCTTTCTGGTGGTATGCGCCAGCGTGCCATGATTGCTATGGCGCTCATCTGCCGCCCTGCCCTCCTCATCGCCGATGAGCCGACGACGGCGCTCGATGTGACTATCCAGGCACAGATCCTCGAGCTGTTGCGCGATCTCCAGCACAAGCTGAACATGGCAATGCTGCTCATCACCCATGATCTCGGTGTCGTCGCCAATATGGCCGACGAGGTGGTGGTCATCTATCACGGTGAGATCATGGAGGCCGGACCGGTGGACGCAATCTTCCGTAAGCCGCAGCATCCCTATCTGAAAGGCCTCATGGCTGCCGTCCCCCATTTTGACATGAAGCCTGGTGAACGCTTGAAGGCACTACGCGAAGTCCCAGTCAATTCGAACACATTGTGGGCCAAGAAAAAGCAGATCGAAAACGCGCCGGAAATTCTTCTTTCCGTTCGCGACCTGGTTAAATCCTATCGCATCCGCAAATCGGGCTTGTTTGGCAAGCAGGACAAGACCTTGGTCAGAGCGGTGGACGGCATCAGCTTCGATATCAGGCGCGGCGAATGCCTCGGTCTTGTCGGCGAGAGCGGCAGCGGCAAAACCACGGTCAGCAAAATATTGATGCGCGCTATCACACCCGACAGCGGCGCCGTCACCTTTGATGACGGCAGGGGCAAGATCGATGTTCTCAAGGCGGAGGGCGACGAGCTTATGGAGTTGCGCACCCGCATCCAGATGGTGTTTCAGGATCCGGTCTCATCGCTCTCACCGCGCATGACAGTGCAGAACATCCTTAGCGAACCGCTGGAGATCCATGGACTCGGCGACAATGCTTACCGTCTGGAGAAGGTGCGCGCGCTCATGCAGGCCATCGGCCTCGACCAGCGCTATCTCAACCGCTATCCACACAGTTTTTCCGGCGGTCAGCGCCAGCGCATAGGTATCGCCCGTGCTCTTGCGCTCGGGCCGCAACTGCTGATTTGCGACGAACCCGTCTCAGCACTGGACGTTTCGGTTCAGGCGCAGATCCTCAATCTTCTCAAGGACCTGCAAAAGGAACTCGGGCTAACTTATCTCTTTATTTCCCACAATCTTGCCGTTGTCGATTATATGGCGGACCGTATTGCCGTCATGTGTGGAGGAAGGATCGTCGAAATAGCACCGCGCGAAATAATACTGCGTGACCCGGTTCATCCCTACACTCGCTCGCTGCTGGCGGCTGTGCCTTTTCCCGATCTGGATAGGCCGCTTGACTTCGAAACATTGAAGATGAGTGGCGCTTCGGACCAACACTCCTGGGGTGCCCAGTTCGCCGGTGATGGCGACAGTGAGACACTGGCTCCAGCCGATCTTGGTGGCGGCCATCTCGTCTTGGCGCGTCGCAATGTCGATGCAAGTGAGTTACGTTCGTGGTAACGCGCCGCACTGTCCTTGGTACTTTTGGCCTCGGTGCTCTGGGTTGCGCGGTGTTGCCGAGGCTGGCAAGTGCCGCCGACCGCGATATTGAGCCGGAATACCTTGCGGATCAATTGCGCGCCCGCAGTTTGCCCCCTCTTTCCCAACGATTGCCAAAGCGGCCGCGCATTGTCAATCTCAAGGCAATGGGGCGAACCCCCGGGCAATATGGCGGAACGGTCCGCACGATTATCGGCAGTGCCAAAGATATACGGTTCATGACCATTTATGGTTATGCGCGGCTGATTGGCTATGACGAACGTCTGGTTTTCCAGCCTGATATTCTTGCGGGCTTTCAGTCCGAAAACGACACCGTGTTCACTTTCACGCTCCGCGAAGGGCACAAATGGTCGGACGGGTCTCCGTTTACCGTCGATGATTTCCGCTATTGGTGGGAGGACGTCCTGCTCAATAAGGATTTAACACCTGGCGGTGGCTCGATGGTACTGCGTGTCGATGGAAATCTG
Organism: Phyllobacterium sp. 1468; assembly: GCF_031455525.1. Taxonomy (NCBI): domain Bacteria; kingdom Pseudomonadati; phylum Pseudomonadota; class Alphaproteobacteria; order Hyphomicrobiales; family Phyllobacteriaceae; genus Phyllobacterium; species Phyllobacterium sp. 1468. The sequence continues at coordinate 107,963 of NZ_JAVDSX010000011.1, forward strand.
CCCCGCTTTGAAGTTCTCGACGAATGGACCATCCGCTACTCTTGGGACAAGCCAAATCCGGACTTCTTGCCAAATCTCGCCGGGCCGCAGCCTCTGGTTCTCGTCGGGCCATCGGCCTACCTCAAGCAGTTTCACAAAGACTATCAGGACCAATTCAGGCTTTCCGCCTTGATGCAGGAACAGCGAGTGAAGAAGTGGGCGGACCTTCATATCAAAATGTCACGAACGTACCGGCCGGAGAATCCCAAGCTGCCAACACTTGATCCTTGGCGAAACATGACAGCACCACCGGCGGAGCAATTCATCTTCGAACGCAATCCGTTCTTCCACCGCGTCGACGAGAACGGTCGTCAATTGCCCTATATCGACCGCTTCGTGCTCAATGTCAGTTCGTCGTCTATCATTCCGGCAAAAACGGGCGCGGGAGAAAGTGACCTGCAGGCAACCGGCATCGATTTTGCTGATTACACCTTTCTGAAGGACGCGGAAGACCGCTATCCTGTGAAGGTTGATTTGTGGAAAATGACTCGCGGCTCGCGCGTCGCAATCCTGCCGAATCTCAATTGCGGCGATGACGTTTGGCGTGGGTTGTTTCGCGACGTGCGGGTGCGACGGGCTTTGTCGCTTGCCATCGACCGGCATGAAATCAACATGGCGGTGTTTTACGGTCTCGGCGTTCCCAGTGCTGATACACTTTTGCCCGAAAGTCCTCTGTTCAAGCCCGAGTACGCTAATGCGTGGATCGATCACGATACGGAACAGGCCAACGCGCTTCTTGACGAGGCCGGACTGCAAAATCGGGATGAGGATGGCATTCGCCTGCTCCCGGACGGTCGGCTAGCCGAGATCACAATCGAAACGCCGGGCGAGAGCTCCGTGGATACGGATGTGCTTGAACTCGTCACGGATCACTGGCGCAAGATCGGAATCGCGCTGTTCGTCCGCACATCCCAGCGCGACATTTTCCGCAGCCGTGCTATGGGCGGGCGCATCATGATGTCGATTTGGTATGGCATGGACAACGGCGTGGCAACTGCCGACATGAACCCGGGACAGCTGGCGCCAACGATGGACGATCAGCTGCAATGGCCGCTCTGGGGAATGTATTACCTGTCGCATGGCAGCCAGGGCAAAGCAGCGGATCTTCCTGAAGCGATTGAGCTTACCGAGCTTTTGGGGCGCTGGCAGCGGTCCGGTCACCTGGCGGAGCGCACTGAAATCTGGCACCAGATGTTGGCCATCTATACCCAGCAGGTATTTTCGATTGGGCTTGTGAATGGCACGCTGCAACCGATCGTGCGTACATCACGTTTGCAGAACGTTCCCGAAAAGGGCCTCTATGGATTTGATCCCACATCCTATCTTGGCATTTACATGCCTGATACTTTCTGGCTGAGCGGGGAGCAGGTCTAAAGAAATGCTGCGTTATATCCTTTGGCGTATTGCCGCGATGATCCCCACCCTATTGGTCATCTCGGCCCTGGTCTTTACCATTATCGAGTTGCCACCGGGCAATTTCTTCGAAAGCCAGATTGCGGAGCTTCGAGCCCAGGGCGAAACCGTCAATCTACAGGAGATTGAAGAACTGCGCCATCAATACGGTTTCGACCAGCCGCCAGTGCTGCGTTATTTCCATTGGCTTGGCGGCATGCTTCAGGGTGATTTCGGCTATTCCTTCGAGTACCAATTGCCCGTAAGCGAGGTGGTAGGAGAACGGATGTGGCTGACAATCCTCGTCTCTTTTGTCACTATCTTGTTCACTTGGGTAATCGCCTTTCCTATCGGCATGTACTCAGCAACACATCAATATAGCTGGAGTGATTACGGCCTTACTTTCTTCGGGCTTCTCGGCATTGCTATACCCAATTTCATGCTGGCGCTTATACTGATGTACTTCGCCAATATCTGGTTCGGCACATCGATTGGCCATCTGATGGATCAGAAATTTCTAAACGAACCCATGAGTTGGGAAAAAGCGCGGTCTATTCTTTCCCATCTATGGATTCCAGTCATTATTGTTGGCACAGCGGGCACAGCCGGCATGATCCGGCGTTTGCGCGCTAACCTCTTGGACGAGTTACAAAAGCAATATGTGATGACGGCGCGCGCCAAAGGGCTTCACCCGTTCCGCACGCTGGTCAAGTACCCGCTTCGAATGGCGCTGAACTTCTTCGTTTCCGATATCGGTTCCATTTTGCCCTCGATCATCTCCGGCGCTGAAATAACCGCAATCGTTCTTTCACTGGAAACAACCGGTCCGATGCTCATCAAGGCTCTGCAAAGTCAGGACATGTATCTTGCAGGCTCCTTTCTGATGTTTCTCGCGCTCCTGACGGTCATCGGCGTGCTCATATCCGACATTGCGCTCGCGTTTCTTGATCCGCGCATCCGCTTGCAAGGCAGGAGTACCAAGTGACGGCACCGCTTCCCCCGCCCGGCGCGCCCCTGCAACATTACGTTTCCACTGCCCCGTTCGATCCAATGTCGGTCGAGGTAATGACGGACGCGCAGGCGAAAATCCATCTTGCATCGCAGGCGCGTTTGATGTGGTGGAAATTCAAGCGGCACAAGCTCGCTTTGGCGTCAGGCATATTTTTGCTCTTGCTTTACGGCATGATCATTATTGCGGAATTCCTTGCACCTTACAATTTGCACACGCGTAACGTCGACTTTATCCATTCGCCCCCACAGCGGGTGCATCTGTTCCACGACGGAAAATTTGTTGGACCGTTTGTTTATGGCCGGCAAATGAAACTTGATATGGAGTCGCTTAAGCGTATCTACACAAACGATCGCAACGATGTTGAACCGCTTCGTTTCTTTTGTCGTGGTGACAGTTACCGGTTCTGGGGCCTGTTCGAGAGTAATGTCCATCTCGTCTGCCCGGCGAAGGATGGCCAGATGTTCTTGCTCGGCACTGATCGTCTTGGCCGTGATGTATTATCCCGAATCATCTACGGTGCGCGCATATCGCTGACTATCGGGCTCATCGGCATAACCATCAGTTTCGTTCTCGGCATCGTGATCGGCGGACTTGCAGGCTATCATGGAGGTCTGTTCGATCTGCTGGTGCAGCGCGTCATCGAAGTGTTGCAATCATTGCCTAGCCTGCCGCTATGGATGGCGTTGGCGGCTATTATGCCGGTGACGTGGAGTCCTATCCTGATCTATTTCGGCATCACCATCATCCTCGGCATGCTGGACTGGACCGGGCTTGCTCGTTCCGTGCGCTCCAAACTCCTTTCGCTGCGTGAGGAAGACTACGTGCTCGCGGCGCAGTTGATGGGTGCCAAGAGCGGCCGTATTATCGGGCGGCACCTGGTGCCTGGCTTTATGTCGCACCTGATAGCCACGGCCACAATTTCGATACCCGGGATGATCCTCGGAGAAACCGCACTGAGTTTCCTTGGGCTTGGCCTCAGACCCCCGATCACCAGTTGGGGTATTCTCTTGACCGAGGCTCGCAGCGTCAGTGTCATCGCTTTTTATCCCTGGCTGCTGTTTCCAATGATTCCTGTCATACTTGTTATCCTGGCGTTCAATTTCTTGGGAGATGGCTTGCGTGACGCTGCCGATCCCTACAGATAAGGGAAGTGAGAATCCGATGAGTGCGTATTCTCACGATCGTTTCGAATGCACTGCGCGGGTCAACCCGCAAAACAAGGGGTTTTGACCATGATGCGGCGTTTCGACGATGCCCGGATCTTGATGTATAGCCACGACACTTTCGGCCTAGGTCATTTGCGGCGGTGCAGGACCATCGCCCATTCTCTTGTCGAGGACTACCGGGGGCTCAATATCCTGATTATATCCGGCGCAACTATCGCCGGCGCATTCGACTATCGCGCCCGCGTCGATTTTGTGAAGGTGCCTAGTGTGATCAAGCTTCGCAACGGGGAATACACCTCCCTTGCACGCCACATCGATTTGCATGAAACACTCAAGATGCGCCAGTCGATCATCCGGCATACGGCTGAGACTTTTCAACCCGATATCTTCATTGTCGATAAAGAACCGATGGGGCTGAAAGGTGAAGTGGAGGAGACCCTCGCCTATCTAAAATCTCGCGGCACGACACTTGTCCTGGGTCTGCGTGAGGTCATGGATGCGCCGCATCTGCTCGAGGCCGAGTGGAAGAACAACAATGTGATGCGAAAGATCGATCAGTTCTACGACACGGTTTGGGTCTACGGTCCGCCGGATTTCTACGATCCCCTCGTCGATCTGGACGTGCCGGTCACCGTACGCGACAAGATGAAATTTGTCGGGTTTCTGCAACGCAGCCTGTCGAACGACAACACCCCAACCCATGTTCCCGAAGGCGACTATATTTTGGTGACTACCGGCGGCGGCGGCGACGGGGCTGACCTCGTGCATAACGTCATCCACGCCTATCAACAAGATCCGACCCTCCAGCACAAGGCATTCATCGTGCTCGGCCCCTATATGCCAGCGAAGCAGCGAGCTAAACTGGTAAAAAAGGGTGGCAAAATTCCCTACATCCAGGTTATCGAATTCGACAATCGCATGGAGGAATTGATCGCGGGCGCAAAGGCTGTGGTGGCAATGGGCGGCTATAACACCTACTGCGAGATTCTGTCTTTCGACAAGCCGGCACTCATCGTCCCCCGCGTCCTGCCACGCGAAGAGCAACTGATCCGGGCCACACGCGCCGCCGAACTTGGTCTTATCGAAATGCTGCTGCCAGAGGAAGCCGAGGACCCTCTGCGCTTTGCAGAGGTGCTCAAGCGTTTGCCGGACCGTCCGCCGCCATCGCAAACCGGCAAGGGTGAAGGCATGCGGCTGGAGGGTCTCGTGCATATTTCCGAGATCGTCGGCGACTGGCTGGACGAGCGCGAACAGCCATTGCCCGCAGTCGCGGAATAAGAGAATTAACTTGTCAGTACGCCTCAAGACATTGGTGATTCTGAAGGGTTATCCGCGCCTTTCTGAGACATTCATCGCGCAGGAACTGCTCGGACTGGAGCGCGCCGGCTTCGACCTGACATTGATCTCCATGCGAAAGCCGACGGACAAGAAACGTCATCCTATCCACGATGAGATCAAGGCGCGTGTCGTCTACCTACCCGAGTATCTTCACGAGGAACCAGTCCGAGTCTTTCGTGCCCTCATGGCAGCGCGGAAAAAGCCTAATTTCAAGCCGCTTCTCCAGCGGTTCTGGAAAGACCTGCGTCGCGATATTTCGCGCAACCGCATCCGTCGTCTCGGCCAAGCACTTGTCCTTGCCCATGAATGGCCCGACGCGGGCGAATGGCTGCATGCCCATTTCATTCATACGCCGGCTTCCGTCGCACGCTATGCCAGCATTATGACTGATGTGCCTTGGACCTGTTCGGCACATGCTAAAGACATATGGACCTCCCCAGATTGGGAACTGATCGAGAAACTCGGCGCGGCTCGCTGGAGCGTCACGTGTACGCGCGCTGGCTTCGAACACATGCGTGAGCTGACAAATCGAAAGGAACAGGTGCATCTGAGCTATCATGGTCTCGATCTTGACCGCTTCGGATATTTCACTGGTGTCCGTCCGAGCCGCGACGGTTCGGACAGCTCGGATCCCGTGCAGATATTGAGCGTCGGCCGTGCCGTGCCGAAGAAGGGCTACGACATCCTTTTGCAAGCACTGGCGCTTCTGCCAGCCCGTCTACACTGGAAGTTTGTTCATATTGGCGGGGGCGACGAACTGGCGCGATTAAGGCCCCTTGCCGAAAAGCTAGGCATCGCAAACCGCATCACCTGGAAAGGCGCGCTTGCGCAGGAGGATGTCCTTGGCCACTATCGCAGCGCCGATATATTTGCCCTCGCTTGCCGGGTGGCAACGGATGGAGACCGCGACGGCTTACCGAATGTCCTTTTTGAAGCTTCCAGTCAAAACCTTGTCTGCATTTCAACAAATATTTCCGGCATACCCGAGCTTCTGACTGGCGGAGAAAACGGTTTCGTCGTCCCTCCGGAAGATCCACGACTGCTGGCGGTTGCGCTTGAACGCGCGATCCGCGAACCTGATCTTCGATACAGCTTGGGAAAGGCCGCCGAGAAACGTGTACGTGAACACTTCGATCATAATGCGAGTATCCGCCAGTTGACCCGCCTTTTTGAGAGCGAATGGCAAAAACCGTGAATGAACCGCGCGTCCTTTTTTACGTCCAGCATCTTCTTGGCATAGGTCATCTCGCCCGCGCCAGCCGCGTAGCCTCGGCGCTGGCCGCAGACAAGTTCGATGTGACGGTTGTGACAGGTGGATCGAAGGTTTCCGGTTTTCCAGGATCGGATGTTAAATCTGTCGCATTGCCCACAGTGCTTGCGGGCAATTCCGGGTTTTCCGGCTTGGCAGATGAGTTTGGTAATTCGGTTGACGATGAATTTCTGGCTCGCCGCCGCGATCTCTTGCTCGAGGCGTTTCACCAAATCAACCCGTCTGTCGTCATCATCGAAGCGTTCCCTTTTGGACGCAGGCAGATGCGATTCGAACTATTGCCATTGCTGGGAGCCATCGAGGCGATGTCGCCGCGGCCGAAGCTTCTGAGTTCGGTCCGTGATATCCTGCAGGAGCGCACGAAGCCGGGGCGTGATGAAGAGACGGTCGGCATCATCAAGGGACACTTCGACCATATCCTGGTTCATGGAGACCCGTCATTTGCAACTCTTGCCGATACATTTCCGCTGGCAAGGGAGATCGCCGACAAGGTCATCTATACCGGTCTGGTTGCGGGTCCTAACCCAGTCGAACCAACGGAAGTCTTTGATGTCGTTGTGTCTGCCGGTGGTGGCGCCGTGGGATTCGATCTAATCCGGTCAAGTCTGGAGGTGGCAATGCAATCGGCATTCCGTGGATCATGGTGCCTAATCACCGGACCCAATCTTCCGGACCGCGATTTCGCTGCCTTGTTGGCAAAAGCGCCCGGCAATGTGAGCGTTGTCCGTTTCCGCCAGGATTTTCCATCATTGCTCAAGGCAGCCCAGCTTTCGATTTCGCAGGCAGGATACAACACGGTATGCGATATTCTGCGCGCGCAGTGCCGTTCCATCCTTGTCCCTTTCGCGGCCGGTGGCGAAACGGAACAGAGTGTACGGGCCGCACGGCTGGAAGCCCTCGGTCTCGCCATCGCCTTGCCTGAAAACGGTCTCAACGCGGATATTCTCGGCAATGCCCTTGAAGCCGCATTGGCACAGCCAAAACCATCATCGCATATGCTTGATCTCAGTGGTGCCGAGGGCACGGCTGAGGTGTTACGAAGCCTCCTCTAGTCAAGCAATATCCTTCAGTTACAGCACCCGCGCTCATGCCTGTGGCCTCGTGCAAAATCATCTGTCACAACGACAACCAAATGCCAACGCCTGCCGATTGACAACGCAACGTTCTGTCCCCATGTCATATAGCCTTCACGAACCTGATGCTGTAGGCTGCGACGATTCAATCATGGAGTTCGTCCATGTACTCTTCAAACGTTTCAGTACTTGAAATTCCAGCTGAATTCACAGCCCACGGTTGCCCATGGAAACAAGTTTAACCCGCTATATCTGGTCGAACACGCGGCTGCAGCAGATATGGATTCTGTTCGTCGTCGCTGTCTCGATGATTCCGTATTTCATGTCCTTCGACCTGCCAAAACAGATCGTCAACGGTCCTATCCAAGGTAACGGTTTCGAGACCCCGGGTGCGACGCGCACCTTCATGCATCTCGAATATGAGGTCCCTGCTTTCGGCAAGGTGGTGTTTTTCGACGGCCTTGAACTCACGCGTTTCCAGACATTGATGGCGTTGAGCCTGGTTTTCCTGCTGCTCGTCATCATCAACGGTTTGTTCAAGCTTTATATCAACACCTACAAGGGTCGTCTCGGCGAGCGCATGTTGCGACGAATTCGCTTCGAGTTGATTGACCGCGTGCTGCGTTTTCCGCCGGCGCAATTCAAGCGGGTGAAATCCGCGGAAATTGCGACGATGATCAAGGACGAAGTAGAACCTATGGGTGGCTTCACCGGGGACGCTTTCGTTCAGCCGGCATTATTAGGCGGGCAAGCTATCACGGCCCTCGTCTTCATTATCATGCAGAACTTCTGGCTTGGTATGATCGCGGCAGGCATTGTGGCGGTCCAGGGCGTCGTGATTCCCCGCATGCGAAAACGGTTGCTTGAACTCGGACGCCAACGTCAGCTTACGGCACGTGAACTGTCTGGTCGTGTGGGTGAGATCGTCGATGGCATTGGCACCATTCACGGCAATGACACATCGAACTTCGAACGGGCCGATATCGCGTCGCGTTTGGGGCTTATTTTCTCGATCCGGTACGATCTCTATCAGTGGAAGTTCCTGGTCAAATTCATCAACAATTTCCTCGCACAGGTCACTCCGTTTCTATTCTATTCGATCGGTGGCTTTCTGGCATTGCAGGGAAGACTCGATATCGGCCAGCTCGTTGCCGTGATCAATGCCTACAAGGACCTCCCAGGGCCATTGAAAGAGCTGATCGATTGGGACCAGGCTCGCCAGGATGTCCAGGTTAAGTACAACCAGGTCGTAGAACAGTTCAACGTCGACATGCTCGTTGATCCGAAAATCCAGGCTCTGGCGCCCGATCCCGTCAACCGTCTTGAGCATTCGTTGCACGCGGTTAACCTGACACTTTCCGACGACAGCGGAGCGCCCTTGCTCAGACATGTCACGCTGGAGATCAAACCGGGGGAGACCGTCGCCATCGTTGGAAACAGCGGAAGCGGCGCTGAGGCCCTTGCAGAAGCCTTCTCACGGCTTATCTGGCCGGAGCAGGGGCGAATCACCATCGATGGCAAAGACATCCTCGAACTGCCAGAATCGGTAACCGGCCGCCGCATCGCCTATGCAGCATCCGATACGTACTTCTTCCACGGAACCTTGCGCGATAATCTGCTTTATGGCCTCAAGCATGCGCCCCTGACCAAGGTCGAGTATGACGGAGCAAAAGCCGCGAAGAACAAATGGAACATCAACGAAGCGCGCCGCGCGGGCAATCCAGAACTCGACGTTAACAGCGACTGGGTGGATTACGTCTCCGCGGGCGTGACAGGGCCTGATGATCTCTTCAAAGTTGTGCGTCCGGTACTCGACGCAGTTTTGATTTCTCAGGACATTCTCGACATGGCCCTGCGTTCTACCGTCGACATCGAGACCCACGCCGATTTGACCGATCGCATTGTCGAGCTGCGGCAGGCGCTGCGCAAACGATTGGAGAAGGAAGATCTCGACGATCTCGTCGTTCCGTTCAAGCTGGATGAATACAACCCACAAGCGACCGTTGGTGAAAATCTCCTGTTCGGCAGCATGAGACGGCCGATGATGACGAACCGCAAACTGGCGGCGCATCCCTATTTCCGTTCGGTGTTGCGTGAGAACGACCTTTACATCGATCTTTACAATATGGGTCTGGAGATCGCGGCCAATGCCGTTGAGCTGTTCGAGGATCTGCCGCTGGATCATCCGTTCTTCCAGCAGCTAACCTTCATGACCGCCGATGACATCCCGGCCTATCAGGTGTTACTGCAAAAATTGCAGGGCCGCGGTATCGACGCGGCGTCGGCAGACGAACGAACAAGCATAATCCGCCTAAGCTTCTCCTACATCGAGCCGAGGCACCGCTTTGGTCTTCTGAACAGCGAGCTCATGGCCAAGATCGTCGATGCGCGCGCGCGTTTCCACCAGAATATGCCGGATGATCTCAAAGCTGTCATCGAACGCTATGATCCCGAACGTTTTATCGCTTCGGCGACGCTTCTCGATAACGTCCTCTTCGGCAGGATTGGCTTCACCCAAGCCGATGGTTCGGATCGCATCCGTACCATTTTGCGCGACCTGTTCGATCGTCTTGGACTGTTCGAAAGCGTCCTTTCGATTGGGATGGATTTCGATGTCGGATCAGGTGGCAAACGATTGACCAATGTGCAGCGACAGAAGCTGAACGTTGCCAGGGCGCTGCTCAAGCGTGCTGACTACGTGATATTCAATCGTCCACTGCCCGCACTTGATCAACGCGTGCAAGACCACATCACACACAACATCATGGAGGACTTGCACGAAGAGGGCCACGCTCCTGCAATCATCTGGGTTCTGTCCAACACTGCACTTGCCAATCTATTCGATCGCGTGATTGTATTCGACAAGGGAACACTGGTCGAAGATGGAACACACGCGACTCTCCTTGAGAAAAACGGTATATTCAAGGAGCTGGTGTCATAAGGGGAACATGAGATCGTCTGAGAATTCGGCTTTACGCCCCGTATGGCTGAAATTATCAAAAAGTCTCTATCAGGGGGTTGTGCACGTTCATGCTGCTGAAAGATGAAGTTGAAATGTTGCGGCGGGTTCCGCTATTTTCGGGCGTTGCGCCGGCCAAGCTGAAGCTTCTGGCCTTCACGTCCGAGCGCGTCAGTTACAAATCCGGCCAGACCCTATTTCGCCAAGGTGATCCAGCCGATGCAGCCTATGTCATCCTCACTGGCGGTGCTGATATTCTCTCGGATTCCCCAAGCGGTGAGATCAAAGTCGCGGAGATAGAGCACGATTCCATCGTCGGTGAAATTGCGATCCTCTGTGACGTTTCGCGAACTGCGACGGTCCGGGCAAATTCGGCACTCGAGGCATTGCGCATCAGCAAGGATCACTTTCTCAAGCTCCTCAGTGATTATCCGGAGATGACTATCGAGATCATGCGTGTTCTTGCTGACCGTTTGAGCCACACAACAACCGAACTCAGCGAAGCGCGCAGCAAGCAGAAGCAGGCGGCAAAATAACGGCACTGTGCGCCTCTACGACCTGCCTTCAATGATTGGCTGACTGGTCTCCGCCCCGCGTGATTGATCCGTCGGTTAGATTAATCCGGAAGTCACGCGAGGGCAGGTCCGACAGATATCGCCCCATCATGCGGAACATGCGCGCGAATTTTTCCTGAGCGCCGCCAATCTCCAGTGCGGAAGAGTTTGCGTAAATCTCGATCAGCAAACGATAGGCCGCAAGCCGATCCGGCGATATGCGATCCAATGCCAGTTCACTGCCCATACGCAGCCGGTACCAATCGCCAAGCAGACTGAGTACCGGGATGGAATCAAGTTGTTCAATTGCATCTTCGTCATAATCGTCGGAGGTTTTACCGGCGCGTTTTGCATGAATAAGTGCTTCGGTGTCCTCGATCGGAAATGGCTGCTCACATTGGCTGAGCACATACAAATCCCCAAGATTAAGCCGCAACATGGTTCGTGCCATGTTGTTGGGCCATTCGCGGCGCAAATAACGATGCACAACTAGCTGGTCCACATGTTCCGACAGGAAATCTCCATAATCAGTGGCATCCAGCATACGCCCGGTCTTCTTGCCAGTAACATTGATCTCTGTACGATACTGTCGATTGATGACAGGGTCGATCGGCAGGTGCTCGATGCTGACCGTTTCAATCCTTAGCTCCGTGTCGTCCAGCGCTACCACCTTGAAGGCCGGAGGAAAGGCAGCAAGCGACGGCACCCCGATATTGACGAGGAAATATTTGCCATGCTGCACCAGCGCCGTATCATTGATGTGAAGATGTCCGCTGAAATGAACTCCAATGCCTGCATTAATGGCCGCACTCATCACCTCATCTGTCGGTGTCCGTTTCGTGGATATTGTTTCACCTATTAGCGACCGCTCGTCCTCTGCTGTGCCATTGAGCATATCCAGTAATGGATAGTGTGAGAATGTCAGCAGCCGCTTGCTGTCTCGCCGGGCTCTTTCGGCGACATCTTGCGCCCAACGCAGAACGAAGCGCTTGTGCTTGAGCAACGCATTCCAGCCGGCATTGGTGCTGTCTATGAACGCCCCCGCGTCCCCTTTGGCAAAGACACCGTTGCGCGGTTCGAACACATTGGCATCGATCATCAAAAGCCAGAGTCCGGCAACCGGCTCGATCAGATAGGACGCATCCATAAGCCGATATTCGTTCAATCCGTCGTCGGAACACACTGAATAAAGCCGCTTCGCTGGATCGTCATGGATCCCGAACGGTGTCTCCCAATGCAAATCCGATGGCCTGCGAAAGAATCCTATATCCGGCAGCGCCATCAGCCCGGCCGGATATCCGGAGCAATACATCTTGTTGGTAACCACCATGCCGTCTGCATCGTCATCGACGAAGTCATCATCGCTGGCAACGATCGTATAGGTACCATCCAGATTAAGCAGGCGTTTGGCGTGGTGCTTGCCCTCTGGGCCGAAGATATCGTGGTTGCCCGGGGTAGCAATAAAAAAAAGTCCGTGTTCGCGGGCGTAGCTGTCGAGCAGTTGCCGCAACGCTTCAAGCGTCGCAATCTGGCCGTCATCGGAATAGTCACCGAGCAGAACGACATATTTTATGCCGCGGGACACGACCTCGTCGAGGGCCCCTCGCAGAGCATAATAGCTTTCGTTGAACACCCTGGTGGAGCGCACCGTGTCAGTCAGCCGTCGCGCTGTCATCTTGCGCCCGCCGACAACAATGCCGTCGAAATCATAGTCCCCATAGAGATCGTGGAAATGCGCATCGGCGATGACAGCAATCGGCGGAAACCTCAAAGAAGACATGAATCATCCGTTCCGTGGTAAAGAAAGTCAGCAGATTTATACGTTTGTATCAGTAATTGTCATAAAGCTTAAAATCCGAATCGCTATCGCTTACATAGGATGTGAAGCGGATTTTTATTGCGCCGCTGATAAATTAATCGAAATCCAAGCCTCGCATAACGGTTGCAGTTTGGATACGATGCCCTGAAAAAGGGGAATTGGGTGTAAAGAGCATAATGAACGACGAAGTATTTCGGGTGAAATTCTGGGGAACGCGGGGAAGCGTTTCCGTGTCGGGTCCCGATTTCGAACGGTATGGCGGCAATACCGCATGTATCGAAGTTCAATGCGGTAGTCATCGTATGATCTTTGACGCCGGTTCAGGCATCAGGCAGGCTGGTGATGCCTTGTCACTGGAAGGCGTTGACCACCTCGACATATTCTATACCCATTGTCACTACGACCACATCATTGGCCTTCCCTACTTCATGCCGCTCTACAATCCGATGATGAATGTTCGGCTCTGGTCCGGACATCTAGCCGGGATCATGACTACGCGTGAAATGGTCAAGCAGTTCATGCGCCCGCCATGGTTTCCTGTCGAGCCTGAAATCTGCAAGGCCAGTCTAGCTTTTCGCGATTTCCATTCCGGCGAAGTGCTGACACCGTTCGACGGGGTCACGATCCGCACCGGTAGTCTCAATCATCCGGGCGGCTGTATCGGCTACCGAGTTGAATTTGCCGGCCGCGTACTGGCGTTGATCTACGATACTGAGCACGAAGCCGGCAAGCTCGACCCCGTCGTTCTGAAGCTCATTAAAGACGCCGATCTCGTCGTCTATGACTGCACTTATACAGAAGACGAGATGCCGCGGCGGTTCGGCTATGGTCACTCTACCTGGCAACATGGCGTCCTCTTGGCGGAGGCAGCGAAGATCGGAAGGCTGGCGTTGTTTCATCACGCACCGGATCGCACAGACGACGAACTCGACGTATTCGAGCGCTTGGCAAAAGAACGCTTTACCGGTGCCTTTGTCGCGCGGGATTTTCAGGTGATCGATCTTTAGAGCAATTCCCGCAGCGAAACCCAGCGACCAGCGGGCGTTGCCGCCACCACTACAAACAATCGCCGCAAAAAGTCCCAAGCCGAATCATCATGCACAAGATGGTGCGTCAGGATGCCGATAGGTTGTTCATCGTTGCTCCTGAAGCGTAGCTGCAACTCCTTGACGATCGCTTCAACCAATTGCCCATGATCCCTGCTGCCTCGCGTTCCGTGCCAGTCCATCAAATCGACATGTGCGTTGATGATCGGAACGACAGCCGTGAACTTCTCGTTTGGCGGCCCGAAAACCGATAGTGCCTTAAAACCGAGATCCGGTAATTTATTCAGTAGCAGCGGATCGATGCGGTTCCACGGCGGCACCAACACCGGTACGAAGCGGTCGGCAAAAAGCCTTTCAAGCTGTCTATACCCTCCACCTAGTTCCGCCGACATCACATCCAGCGATCGGTGCGGTCCTAGCTCCTGCTTTTTCTCATCTGCCGATGCATGATTTTTGTGCGACCAACCATGCACCGCGACATTCACACCGGCTTCGTGCGCCAATCGTCGGGCAAGCTGCTCTTGCACATATGCGGGGATTACTGCAAGCGTCAGCGGGACTTGATACTCTTCCCGCAATACCAGAAGTCGTTCCAACGCAGCGGTCGGCTCGACCGCATCATCGTCGCGCAGCCAAAATCGGGCGATGCGATTGGCATTTGTCCAGCGCGCAAGTTCATCTCGCAATGGCTGCCATGCGGCCTCAATCATTATGCACCATACATTCCCGCAATAGCTGGTCCACCCGCTTTGACGCAACCTCAAGCGATCGCCCTTCCATGACAAAACGCCGTCCCGCCCGCCCCATGGAAAGACGGCGATCCTCATTGTCAATCATCTGCACAATGGCATCGGCAAAAGTCCTTGCATCTCCAGCCGTCGTCAATGTACCCGTCACACCGTCGTTAACCACCTCCGGCACACCCGCAGTTTTCTGTGCCACGACCGGTAATCCCGCCGCCTGCGCTTCGAGATAGGCAATGCCGTAGGCTTCGCCTGTCCCCGGCCAGACAAAGGTGCCACCACGATAAAGCAGATCCACAACCTCCTCTGCCCGTTTCTCGCCAAGCCATTCGATGCGTTCGGCGTCAAACGCCGCAAACATCGCCTTCACTGCCACGCGCTCCGGTCCATCGCCTATAACAATCAATTTCCAAGGCTTCTCAGCGAGCAAGGCCAATGCCTCGGCGAGCATTCGGTAACTTTCGAGCTTGTCGCCCGCCCGCATCATCGCGATCGTCACCAGCCGATGCGGGTCATTCGTTGCGGGCTCATCACGAAACGCCGATGTATCGATAAAGGGCTGCAGGCGCGCCAGGCGCGCCTCCGGTATGTGTGCGGCAAGTCCGACCTCGTCGCGCCCGGTAAAACAGATATTGACCACCGCATGCCGAACCGCATCCACCACCGCGGACTGCAGCTCGGCCCAGCCGCCAGCATCTCGCCGCTTCGAATAGGACGCTTCGGCGGTTACGTAGGGAATGTTTAGCGCAGCGCTTAACGGCGGGCCGATCAGGTCAGGCGCTTTATAGTAAGGATGATAGCAGAACCATAGATCAGGCTTTCCCTCGCGCCGCCATTGCCGCGACAATCGCTCGATCTCCTGTTTCGCCAGTTCCGCAACGCGTTCACGTCCGGCTGCTTCGGGCGTTGCCGTAAAGCTGCGCAGCTCCGATATCACGTCGACATCGTAGCCCGCCAGCTCAAGCGCTGCCACAAGCAATCTTGCCATCTGCCGATCGCCGGATGGCACCGGATGATTGGGTGATTTCAGCGGGGCGTAGAAGGCGATATGCATTATCTCTTTGTGCTTCAAACTAAGTATATGAACAAGTTCTCAAATGTTCCGCCAATAATTGCAAGCGCGGCTTCATCTCGCCATTTTTGCGGCGGCATTGATCTTCTCGCCAAATCACCATTCGTCGCTTAAATTGATTCGACTGAAAATAGCCCGGGTATTCATGACATCAATCGATACAGTGCCCCTTTTGTCCGAGCGATCCCTGCGCAGGGCACGATTGATTTCGGGACTGGTCTTACTGGTCTTCGTGACGTTGCATCTTGCCAATCACGCTCTGAACCTGATCTCTCTGGATGCTGCGGAAAAAGGTCGGCTGTGGTTCACCGCCATCTGGCGCAATCCGGTCGGCACCGTCCTTCTTTATGGTTCGGTTCTCGTTCACATCGCACTTGTCATGCGTTCACTGTATCGGCGCCGCACGCTCGTCATGCCATTTCGGGAGGCGCTACAAATCATTCTCGGCATTCTTATCCCTCTATTGATCATTGAACACGTGATTGCAACACGCATCAGCTCCCAAATCATGGGCACGCAGGACGTCTATGCGTTTGTCATCCGCTCGCTATGGATCAACTCACCGATGAGCGGGTTGCGCCAATCGATTGCCCTTGTCGTGGTCTGGACGCATGGTTGTATAGGAGTCCATTTCTGGCTGCGCTATCGCCCGTGGTACTACAAAGTCGCCCCCTTCCTTTTGACCTTTGCCATTCTCTTGCCGGTCCTGGCTCTGCTCGGATTTGCCAGTACGGGACGCATACTCGCTAGCGAGCCACCGCAATCCAGCAGCGGGTACGTCCCGGGGACTAGCACCGGCTACGGTGGTTTGAAGGGCGATGACGCCGAATATTCCTTTGCAACGACCGAAGTTCGCAAGGAACGGGTGCAGATGACGAAATACGCACTCTATGGCGGATTTGCGAGCACGTTGCTGACTGTTTTTGCCATGCGCGCACGCCGCAGCTGGCGCGAACGGACTGACCAGATCGAAATCCGTTATCCGGAGGGGCAAATCGTCAACGTTCCGCGCGGCTTCAGTGTGCTTGAAGCGAGTAGGCTCGGTGGGATTCCGCATTATGCGGTCTGCGGCGGTAAGGGCCGCTGCTCGACCTGCCGTGTCCAGGTCGTCGAGGGTTTGGCATCACTACCGAAACCCGAATCCACCGAACTGACAACATTGAACCGTATCAACGCTGATCCCGGCGTGCGCCTTGCCTGCCAGTTGCGGCCGCTAAACGACATTAGCGTCGTTCCGCTGCTTGTGCCGACCACGGAAGGCACGCTTCCCGTAGGCAGCCAACAAACCAATCCTGGACGCGAACAGGAAATCGTCATTCTCTTCTGCGACATCCGCAGCTTCACCATGCTCACCGAGGCACAACTTCCTTATGATATAGTTTTCCTGCTCAATCGCTATTTTGCCATTGTCGGTCAGGCTGTTGAGCGCGCTGGGGGACGTCTCGACAAATTCATCGGCGATGGCGCGATGGCACTCTTCGGCTTGAGAGGTTCTCTGGAGGACGCCTGCCGTAACGCGCTCAAAGCAGCTGCCAAGATCGTCAGCGAAATAGAACGGCTCAATGATGAATTGTCCACCGAACTTTCCATGCCGCTTCGCGTTGCGATCGGCATCCATAGCGGTCCAGCCATTGTGGGTGCGATGGGTTATGGCAATGTGAAGAACCTCACCGCCATCGGAGATACGGTCAACGTGGCCAGCCGACTGGAAGCCATCGCCAAGGAGCTGGACTCCACGCTGGTCGTGTCGGAACCAACGATCCAGTTGGCGGGTTCCGACGCCGCCGATCTCGAAAGCCAGGAAATCTCTATTCGCGGCCGGGCCGAACCACTGCGCGTTTACATCATTCCCCAGGAATTGACTGCAAGATTTGTCTGATCCTGGCAGCTCACCAAAACGTGTCCGGGCTTTACATGTCTCAAGATTGAGCTAGGAGTGATGTTGGGTAGGGCTCAACCAATGCTGGACACCAAATCAATCCGCCGTCATCTCCGAAAAGCCAGAAATAATCTGGCGTCCAGGCTTTTCGACACGCGCTACGGTCGGAATTTGTTGATCAACTCACTTGGCCCCCGCGTTCAAACGATGACACTCGATTGTGGCGATCACGTCATGAGTTTTTCGCCCGGCGATTATATCGGCAAGAAGATTTTCCGGAAGGGCCACTTCGAGCGCGAGCATGTGGACCGGCTGCTTGGTATCTTAAAGGAGCGCCGTCTGCTGCGCGAAGGCACCACGCTGCTTGAGCTTGGCGGAAATATCGGCACCCAAACCATCTATTTTGCCCTGAGCGGGCATTTCGCCCGCATCGTCAGTGTCGAACCGGATCCGCGCAATTTCGATTTACTTCGCACCAATGTCACGCAGAACGGGCTAGAACATCGTGTGATTCTGTTTAATTGCGCCGCTGGAGAGAACCAAGGCGAGATCGATTTCTTTCAACATCAGAGCAATCATGGCAAGAGCAGCGCCACCCGGCAGGATACATCCGATCGCAAGATCGTCGTTCCTGTCAAGCCAGTCGGTTCAATCCTTGCGGAAGCCGGAACAAATCCCGAGGATGTCGGTCTGATTTGGATGGATATCGAGGGATACGAGCCCCTTGCCTGCCATTCGATGCAAGCTCTGCTTGCCCGCAAGATTCCACTTTACATGGAATTTTCGCCCACATTTTACGGACCGGTCCAATCTGCCGCCTTCGTTCAATTTCTTACAGGATTCTACGAGGATTGCCTGATTTTCCGTGGGGATGACAGTACACCGGCGAAGGTCAGGCAGATTCCCATCAACGAAAAACAGTTCGACATCCTCCTATTCAACGCGACGATATAGAAAGTAGCGCCCTTTTTTGACGTTGTGTGGCAGCGGCAGGCTTTCAAGCTGCGGATGGTCGAGTTCAAGCCCGCTGGCTACGATGCCATTCGAGGCAAGCAGCGCTACCGCCAATTGCGGCAGCCATGTTAAAGTTATTGCATCCTTCTCCTCATAGCCGGTCCCAATATCCACATGAACAAGTGCGGCGTTGATACCTGCGAACTGCTTCGCCGTCTCACGTATCTCGCCGACGATCAGGTTTTCCGGTTCCGGCGTCGACGTCTTATGAGAACCGACAGCCCTGTCGAAAGCGATGATCCTGCGCCCCGGAAAGTGGGCACGCAAGTGATCGAAGGTGCGACCGTTGCCAAGGCCGAGCTCGAGAACCGGCCCATCCAACTCCCTCACCCTTTCACCAATATGATTGAGAACATCGCGCTGGGCCGTCATGCGGCGGATGAAGCTATCGAGACGACTCATAAAATTCTATACCCGTGATTCTTTGCAGACCATGCGGGCTTAGCACCGGATCGACGCGAGGTCGATGCATGGCATGCCGAGGGGTCCATCAAGCTTTTGTCAACCATAGTGTTTTCACCCTGCCCTCGCCTGATGCTGCTTCTGGTTTGCTTTCAACAAGCCCATTAGCAAGGGACCCGAGGAGAAGGAACCGATGCGGGCCTTGTCGGTAAGCGATCGGAGATAGCCGCCAGGACTCGTGATGGCTTCGCCCTTCTGCAGGATCGCAGCCACGACAATTGCCGCTTCATTGGCACCAAAGGTTTCGACCGCCTGGTTCCACGCGTCAGGGCTTATCCCGAGTGTCACCCGAACCAAATTGGCCGTCTGCACAAGGTCCGGCCAGCTCTCGATACCTCGCAAGGCATAATCGACAATGTCCGGACAAGCCTTCAGGATCAAGCCGAGTGGAAAGGCTTTTGGCGGTATTTTGTTGCGGGCATGTATTGGATGGTTCGCCATCTTGCCATCGCAGTCTGCGCTGCTTGCCGGTTCGCTGTCATCGTTCCAGCTAGCTTCGGTATTTGCCCCCTGGTCTTTTCTAAAGCCGGGTTCAAATTCAAATGGAGAGTCGGGATTTTGATTCTGTATGTGCCGTTCATTTTGAACGTCACTGGCGTTTGATTTTCTACAATTAAGCTGATTTTCCAATGACTTCTCGACATCCAGCCGTAAATCATCAAGCGCTGCGGCCAGCGCACCGAGTCCGTCACGGTCAAAGCCACGCAACAGTGGTCGGGCCAGCGGGATAAAGCGCTCACTGATGGCGCTCCAAGGCCCATCCAGTTCCTGCTCCTCGGCAAAAACAATCATCTTGGCAATGTCGCGACGGTGCAGACTGATACGTTCCCGCAACAGGCGTTTTACCAGGTCTTCCGCGCGGATAGCGGCAGCGAGTTGTTCAAGCTCCCCCGCCCGTGCCACCAACGGCGTCAGATCAAACCCGAAAGCCGTTTTGACGTCGCCTTCCTGGTCACGGCGCACGTAGCGTTTACCGTTGGGGCTGTCGCGGCGGATGATGAGGCCGGCCTCAACCAAGGCCGCCAGATGCCGGCGCAATGTTACCGGCGCCATACCGTGGGCACGTATCGAAAGTTCGCGGTTGGACGGAAAGACAACGAGATTGCTTTCGGTGTCGAGTTCCGCCAGCTTGTGGAAGCTCAGCAGTGCATGCAGCACCGCCAACGAACGATCAGACACACCGAGAGACGGACGCGCCTCGGTAATCGTACGGAACAATTTCCACTTGTCTGCGACTTGCGTAACCGGACAATCGCGCGCCGCAGCCTGTGCTTCCAGCATGGCATGCGACATCGGCCGCCGCCCAAAGGGCGTCGTTGTCATTTCCCTGTTCATAGCTTTCACCCTCAATCAGGCAAAAGAAATCTGCTCGCCGAAACGACGCTTAGTGCTTGACAGTGATTCTCGGAAATGCGATTCTCAGGCTGCTTAGACTTTGAGAGGGCTTCCGGGACTTGTTTCGGGGGCCTTTTCTTTTCTGATCTCTCTCCAGTTAGAGTTGTGTTATACGCGGTTCACTCTTCTCGCTGCGAAGATACGCAGCGTAGATCTCCGGCAAATGCGTGATCAGATAGTGGCCGAACTCTGGCGTTGTAGCCTCGTCAACTATCACTTTCGTCTTGCCATCGTTCTGCTCGATCCTCGCAAAGGACACACCTTCGCTGGATTTCAGCGGGTAGATATAGGGACCGGACTTCCTCCTCGGCGTCAGGCTTTTCAGGAGCAGGGCAAATCGCGCATCGCTATCGAGCCGCATGAAGCGCTGCATATCCACCCGCTCCTTCCAGTATACGGGTGTCTCCTGAAGCAGCTGCGACAGCTGCTCCCAGCGTGGCCGGCCGACCTTTGGCGCAGCACCGACCGCCTGGATCAAATCCAGTGGCAGCGAGTTCGCCACTGCGATCATAGTCGACAAATTACCTTTGTGAACCGACAGTGCCGCCATCAGCGCATGCCGTTCAATGCCATGTGCCTCGAGCCGGGCGGCGAACAAAGCCCGCTCGATGAAGGAGAGGTCTTTGCGCTCAAGATTTTCCTTGCCCTGGGCAACGATCAGATCCTCATCGGAAAGATCGCGCACGACCGCTTTCACCGGGCGGCCGAGAGCCTGCAATGCAGCAAGGCGGCGATGGCCGTAAGCGACCTGATATCGATTATCGTCTTGCGGGCTGGGCCGGACCAGGATCGGAACCTGCTGACCGTGCTCCTTGATACTTGCCTTCAGTTCTTCGAAATCCAGCGTGTCGAGATCATCAAGGCGATCACGAATGAACGAGGCATCAATCCGATCTGGCTCGATATCGACAACGTATTCCCCGGACTGGAGTTGGGCACGCAAAGCCTGTGCATCCTCGGCATCGTCCGAAAGACTTTGCAGCGACAGACCCATGGCTTTCAGCGAACCGGACTTCTGCGCCGGCTTCGCCAATCGGTGCTCGTTCTGCGCCGCTTCGTTGATCGGCGTCATCATGGCTTTTAAGGCATCTCTGCGTTTATTCATGGCGACCGGCCCCATGCTTCGCGCACCAGGTCCTCAATTTCCAGGTTGACCGCATCAAGAGCTTCGATGGCTCGGTCATAGGTGGCGCGGGTGAAATATTCGCGGCCGACTTCGTACAGGGTCTGCTTGGTCAGCCCAGCATCGGAAATGGCCGTAGACTTCAGCAAGGCGTTGGTCAGCACGCGCTCGCCGAACAGGCTCTTCATCAAGCCGACGATCTGTCCTTGAGGACCATCGCTCGGCTCATAGCGGGTAATGACATAGCGGAAGAAATCATAGTCCGCGTCCCCACCGGCCTGTTCCACCACATCGAGCAATCCAGCTGTCATGTGCAAAAACTGCGACATGGATGCTACGTCGAGCATTTGCGGATGGATAGTGACCAGAACGCTGCGGGCCGCACATAACGCCGATAGCGTCAGGAAACCCAGTGATGGGGGGCAGTCGAGCACGACAACATCGTACCGGTCATCGACAGTCGCCAGCGCGGCCGCAATGCGCGAGAAAAACAGCCGCTCAGCACCGCGGCGTTTTTCGGCAAGGATTCGCGGCGTGTCGTGCTCGAACTCCTGCAGTTCGAGATTACCCGGAATGATATCGAGTCCATGAAAGTAGGTCTTGCGGATGATGTCAGCGAGGGGCCGTGGATCGTCATAGCGGATCGCACCATAGATCGTGTCATTGTCTTCCAGATCGAATTCAGGCTGGATTCCGAACAGTGCCGACAAGGAGGCTTGCGGATCGAGATCGATCGCCAGCGTGCGATAGCCGCGCATGGCAAAGTACTGAGCGACATGAGCGGCTGTCGTGGTCTTGCCGGAACCGCCTTTGAAATTGGTGACGGCAATGATCTGCATGTGTTCATTACCTTGGCGAAGTGGCAGATAGCTTTTCTTCGACTTGGCCAGGTAGCGGCGGATTTCATGAACTTGCTCAAGCGAATATAGCCTTCGTCCGCCGGACGTCTTTTCCGCCTCCGGACCCTCACCCGCTAGCGACAAATGCCTTATATAAGCGTCTGTGATGCCGATGAGCTTGGCGGCCTCGCCGGATGTGAATTTGCGCAGTTCCTTTTCGGCCGTCGGCGGAAAAGCGCGCGAGCGCAGCTCTTGCAATTGGGCGCTGAGCAGGTCGGCATCCGCCTCAACCAGACGCGTCAGCGAGCGCACGTTCTTACCGGTCCGGTGACTCTGATCTTTTTCAGCTGGAGACAACATACACGCTCTAAATCCAATTTCTGAGATTAAAGCGTAAATTCAACTGAGTCTGCGTGAGTCGTCAAGCGATTAAAGGTTAACGAGCCAATTTGGTCTGCAGCTTTAACTTGGCGACAAAAAGGACCGAGCGTGCCGTGAATTGACTTCGGCCGCAGCGCTCATGCCCAGTCAAAACGCTGCCACGCGCTCGACGAACCAGAAGGATGCCATCGTGCCGAACGCATACGTAGCCGTCAGAAAGGCGTATGTCCAACCCTTGGCGGAAACTTCAACAAGCCCGCGCATCCAACCAAACCTATGACTGCTGCGATATTGAAGAACAGCAGAGCCAGTGGAATGTCGCCTGCAGGCAAAGCGAGATTGGCTAGCGCGCCGGCAAAGCCAAAGGCGACCAACCTTGGACGTTGCGCTGTCAAACTCGTATGGCCGTTGTGGATGCGGATAATTTCGCAGGCAAGCAGCAGAATGCTGAAAGCGATCGCCGCTTCGACAGGCGGCCCCGGCACATTGACAAACCAAGCGTCGCCAGCGTGAGTGTAATCGAATGGGCCGCAGTAAACGCCGTGACCGTCAGAAGGAGTGCTCGCCAGTTTCGCGCGATGAGCATCAAAGCCAAAACAAACAGCAGACGGTCGTAGCCGAACAGAATGTGTTCGATCCCATGGACAACAAACGTCTTGGCGACCTCCAGGCGTCCCAATCGCGACGACCTTGGCAGGGTTACCGCGCGAACCCCGATTCTCCAATACCGGGAGGATATCATTGCATCCGAACAGGTCGGGGAATACGTTAGGCGGAACATTCCGAATAGCGAGATGGTTATATTGAACGCGACGGGTCATTGTCCCAATTTGAGTGCGCCGGACCAAGTGGTTTCGGCAATCAAGGCCTTTGTCCGGCCGAGGACCTTGAGAACCTCTACGAAAATGCTCCGTGCGGGTATCTGTCCCTCCGGCCCGACGGGCGGATCGTCAAATCAAACGCCACGTTGTCGAGTTGGACCGGATTCTCGCAACCGGAGCTGATTGGAAAGAAGCTGCATGAGCTTTTGACCATTGCTGGGCGAATGTTCTACGAAACGCACTTTTCGCCATTATTGCGGATGCAGGGCTTTTTTAACGAGGTCGCGCTCGATTTTGTCACCAAGGACGGCAAGAAATTACCGGTGCTTGCCAATGCATGGAACGACGTGACGACGCGGCAATTTGCTGTTCACACGCATCACCATATTCCAGGCTGCCCATCGCCGCCGCTACGAACGAGAATTGGTTGATCAGCGCACGGCACCGAAGCGGAAAAGAGGAAATGCGCTCGCCGCGAAAATGCTTGCGGAGGCAGGCCTTACCCAGGAGCAGGCGATTGCAGAATTGCGGGAACAGTTCATTGCCGTGCTTGGGCACGACCTTCGCAATCCCCTCGCCTCCATAGACGGCGGCACCCGTATGCTCACGCAAGAAGAGTTGAGCGTCAGGGCGCAAAAGATCGTCGCGCTGATGCAAGGCAGCGTTGCGCGCATGTCGGGCTCATCGACAATGTGCTCGACTTCGCGCGAGGACGGCTGGATGGCGGAATTGCCTTACAACTCGATGCGCGCGAGCCGCTCGAGCCCGTCCTGCAGCAGGTTGCGGACGAACTTCGCGTGGGATCGCCCGGCAGAGTCGTCGAAACAGGTTTTGACATTACCCATGAGGTTTATTGTGACCGAGGCCGCATTGGTCAACTGGCGTCAAATCTTTTGGGCAATGCGTTGACACGCGGCGCAGTGGATCGACCAATCCATTTTTCGCGAGAACTGGTAGTGGCAAGCTGGAAATCAGCCTTGGCAATGGCGGCGACGTCATTTCCCCGGAGGCAATGAGCCGACTGTTCCAGCCTTTTTCCCCGGCGAAGTTCGCGACAGTCAGCAAGGACTTGGGCTTGGGCTGCACATCGCATGGGAGATCGCCAAGGCGCACGGAGGTACGTTGGTGGTCGCATCGTTACCGACGAAACACGATTTACCTTCCAAATGCCCTTGAGCCCGGATGGTATTGATGCGGAATAAAAACCAAGGCAGGCCGGGTTCCAAAATGCAAATCATGACCACAAGCACCATACTAATGTCACGCTCTACAAGCCTGCATTGGGTCTGTGTTCATTCAGGTCGTTGAACAGCCAATTCAAGACTTGCATTTTTGCTAATTGGGCCAGCTAGCTCGCGTAGCTGCAATGTCAGAAACTTGTGTTTCTTGGTCGACGGCCTCCATCGCGATCTCTTTCGCGTCGCGCATTCCATGGTCAAATAGTTTCATCACGGTGCGGGCAAGTCGCTCGGCGTTCTCATGGCTTGTTGGATCGCGTCCAAGCATAGCCGACGCCATCAGATGCGCGGTCTGCATCGTGTCCCAGTCTTCGGGCGAATAGGCGAGATTTTTGATTTTGGTGAACAATGCCCGATCCCCCGGTGTAGGCGAAAGCGCGTTGTATCTTCAAGGTGACGTCGATTATTTTCTGTCAAAAGTTTGGCGAAAGTCAATCGTCATTTGGTGGACATCAATGGGAACGTTTGTCGCAACGGGAGGTTGTGTCTACCGGAGGACAATCATGTGAACAAATCCAGAGATCAGCGCTACACTGCCGAGGGGATGCGGGAGGTTGCGCGGCACGAAGGCTTTCAGGGTCACATCGAGGATGCTTATCACCCACCATCGCAAAACGATCGGTTCGCGGACCTTCTTGAGCGCTTGGACGCGGCGGAGAAACTGCAAGCCATTCGTCGCGGCGGGCGTTGGCAATGCCTCTGATCGAACTTGCTCAACGTTTGATGATACGATTTTTTTGACCATCATTTCATTTCAGACATTATTTTGAGCAACGTCGGATGGGAGTAACACCTTTGAAGATGCTGAGCTTGTTCAACTTGTTAAATGAGTGCGCCTTGATCAACGTCGCGCCCCGCACGGCATAACCCCTTGACCGAAACCCTGCCGCGCCTTGTAGAATTTGATGGCCATCTCGGATTGAGCGCGACGGATAGAGGCCGCTGCTGCCGCCGCCGACTATGCGAGACAAAACTCGCCGCGGAGGCAGAAGTCGCAGCGGCCGGACGGGATGCTACCGGCACCTCGCCAAGCTCGTGTACTGGCGCTCCGACCATTTTCTTGTATGCCGATAGTCCCAGGTTATTGCCGTATTGCGGCCACAATGCCACCAGGCACATCGATGAAACATCCGCCAGAAGCCCGTACTTTTTTGTCTTTGCGGTATTCAAGCCGCTCGGGCGCAGCCCTGCTCGTGGGAGTGAATGGTAACGGAGTCCCCTTGAGCGAGTAGATTTTGCCCGGACCGTCGGTAACTGTGCTGTCGTCAGTCGTGACAGCCAGTCGCCCCTCTAGAACCACCATGATGTCATCGACGGCCATCGCCTCGACTAGACTCTGGTTGGGCCCGTAGCGGCCGAGCCGATCACCACGAACGCCCCTCTTTTGGCGGTTCGCTCAATTGCTCCTTCGCTGTCTATCGACGGGTTGAGTGGGCAGCCTTGGTTGCCGCGCCTTTTGAGGCAAATCTCCAACGGCTTTGCCGAGCCGTTCAAGCTCTAGGGAGTAGCAGAAAAAACTAAACAGTATACCAGCGACGTACAGAGTCTTAAAAAGCGCCTGACCAAATGGCGGGAACATGTCGAGCTGGGGAACGTGTCTAAAGAATATAGACGAAAACAGCGCTCCGCTGAAAAGGAAGCTTAGGCGGCCCACGAAAGAGCAGATATGCGCGGCCAAGATACTATGGAAGGGCGGGGTGACCGCTATCCACTTCAACCGTGTCCAGTAGCAGAAATGAAGAAGTGTGATGCCGCCCAGAATTGCGATCTGAGTCGAAATGCGTAACTCCTGATATTCGCCGACGTGCGTCAACACGCTGATGAAAATCGGATACACCACCCAAAACAAGAACGCGGCCGCGACCGTCTGGGCAGTGAAAAGAACCGCATACGCACCCGAGTTTCCCAGCCGTAGTGGAACTTTCAAGTTAAGGTGGTCCCTTCGAGAACATTCATTTCACGCAACACTTGCACAAATTGTTCGGCAACGCTCGCACCGAATATTAATGAGATAATAAATCCGCCTCGTCACTTTACTACTTTCATACTGTAGGATACGTCACCAGTGAATATGCAAAGGTTGTCGTATTCGGGGAAAGAACGACGTGGTTGACGTTGTTCAAGACAAGGCATCGGTACCCAACTATGCCAATATTCCACAACAACTTGGTCGTATCAGATCGAGCATGGATTTTGACGTGTCTGAGCGAGCCGGCAGCGCTACATTCAACATTTTCCGGCGGCGGGCGAAATCGTCATCTTCGACAGAAGTTGGTACAACAGGGCAGGCGTTGAGCGGTCATGGGATTTTGCTCCGTAAAGAAAGCGCGAGGCTTTCTTGAGCTTAACCCGCTCTTTGAGGCAGCGATCGTTGAAAGCGGGGCTATATTGCTGAAGTATTTCCTGACCGTCGGCGAGGACGAGCAGGAGCTCCGGATCCGCCGTCGTATCGACGACCCCTGTCCTGACCGCAAGGCACGCCAGTGTTGTGGGAATCCGATCCGCCAACAAATCCCATCTTATAGGGGTTGTAGCCGCGGGTGTCCTGCATCGAAATGCCGTCTTTAAGGGCCTGACGGACGTAGCTACCCGGAACCTGCGGACGCACCCGATCGGAAGCTTGCTGATCTCAGACCCCGGCGTGTTGGCAAGGGCGACTGTCCCGACATATTCGGAATGGTCGGTAACACCCATCCAATCCAGAGGGGTATCTATCTTGATGTCGTAGCCGAGAGGATGCTTGATCGTCGCGCTTGGCATATCTGTAAGCATCGGCTGGAGTGGTCTGGTGTTTTCCGAAAATGTAGGCATCGAATGACCAGCCCGTATGAACGTGGGTTTCGCCGAATAGGCATGCCGATCCTGCGCCGCGGCGGCCGACGCGACAAGGGCCACAATCGGTGAACCTAAACAATGGCTGTTGTGTTTGACCTGCGCATCGTTCGTTCCCCCTCGAAAATCCGATGACTTCTGTGTCAGCAACGCTGGTGGAAATTAGATATCGAAAAAATCACCCATTATGCTTGGAGAACATGCGCCGATAAGTACGTAACAGTAACAAGGACCAATGTGCGTCAACGGCAGGGCTGGGGCGGAGCAAGGTACCTCGACGATCCCAATCTGGCTCCGCGCTCAAAGATAGTGCGGTACGGTTTTTAGCCGCCTCATGTCACGATAGCGATCCTAGTCCACACGAAATCAGCGCCATGCCGTTCTTTTCGGTGATTCAATGCCCGAGACGGCGCGAAGTTCGCATTCCATGTGAATTCTGCGCAACAGTCGTTTTCCTAATCATTCCCCGTCGGATGGAACCACCACGACTGACGTTGGTTAAAGACCAAGTCATGGGAATTTCAAAGGCCGGCGTCTGACACCTCAACCGTCCCGGCCCACATTTCGATTGTATGAAAAGGAAAACCGATGCCCAAGAAAGCCAAATTACCAACTCAAACGGCGACGATCAACGATCAGACATTGAACCGTGGTGCAGGTGGGGAATTGCATCAGATGGCGAGTGGGGCTGTGCCTGTCATGACGACGGCACAGGGCGGGCCCGTGGGTGATGACCAGAATTCCTTGAAAATCGGAGCACGAGGTCCAACCATCCTCGAGGACTTTCATTTTCGGGAAAAGATTTTTCATTTCGACCACGAGCGCATCCCTGAACGTGTCGTTCATGCACGGGGCTACGGCGCACATGGCTATTTCGAAACATACAAGTCGCTTGCAAAATACACCCGCGCGGACGTGTTCCAACGGGCGGGAGAAAAAACGCCTGCCTTCGTCAGGTTTTCGACCGTGGCGGGCAACAAAGGTTCGTTTGACCTGGCGCGCGATGTCAGAGGATTTGCGGTCAAGATCTATACACAGGAAGGCAATTGGGACTTGGTGGGCAACAACATCCCTGTCTTCTTCATTCAGGATGCAATTCGCTTTCCGGATATGGTTCATGCAGTCAAACAGGAACCTGATCGCGGCTTTCCTCAAGCTCAGTCTGCCCATGACAATTTCTGGGATTTCATCAGTCTAACGCCTGAAAGCATGCACATGATCATGTGGGTCATGTCTGATCGCGCTATTCCACGTTCCTTTCGTTTCATGGAAGGTTTCGGCGTCCATACATTTCGCTTTGTTAATGCAAAGGATGAATCCACCTTCGTCAAATTTCACTGGAAGCCGAAGCTCGGACTGCAATCGGTGGCATGGAACGAGGCCGTAAAAATAAACGGAGCTGATCCAGATTTCCATCGCCGCGATCTTTGGGATTCGATCAAGTCGGGCGCGTTTCCTGAATGGGAACTGCAGGTTCAGCTCTTCGATCAGGCTTTTGCAGACAGTTTCGATTTCGATATTCTCGACCCGACGAAAATTATTCCGGAAGAAGTCCTGCCTCCAATTTCGGTAGGCCGCCTGGTTCTGAACCGTATGCCCGACAACTTCTTTGCAGAGACGGAACAAGTCGCCTTCATGACGCAAAACGTCCCGCCAGGCATCGACTTTTCCAATGATCCCCTGCTTCAGGGTCGCAATTTTTCTTATCTCGACACACAGCTGAAACGGCTGGGCGGACCCAACTTTACCCACCTTCCCATTAATGCCCCGAAATGTCCGTTTGCGCACTTCCAGCAAGACGGTCATATGGCCATGCGCAATCCAGTCGGGCGAGCAAATTATCAGCCCAACTCGTGGGGAGACGGGCCAAGAGAATCCCCCGAGCGCGGATTCCGCTCCTTCGCCGATATGGAATCGGGACAAAAGATGCGGATCCGCGCAGAATCGTTCGCCGATCACTATAGTCAGGCCCGGCAGTTCTTCATCAGCCAGACAAAGCCCGAGCAAAACCATATCGCCGCGGCGCTCACCTTCGAACTAAGCAAGGTACAGACGCCCGTCATTCGTGCGCGCGTTGTCTCGCATCTTCTCAATATCGATGAAGGATTGGCGGCGAATGTAGCAAGCGGACTTGGACTGAAAGATATGCCCTCTCCGGCAGATGCGGCCATGCCGACACGTCAGGATCTCGCCGCATCTCCCGCTCTCAGCATCCTGAATAAGGGGCCCGGTCGATTTGAAGGGCGGAAACTTGGCATTTTGCTGACAGACGGCTTCGAGCCCGCGCTTGTGAAAGCTCTGCAGAAGGCGCTGGCTTTTGAGAAAGCCACGTTTGAAGTTATCACTCCGGCTGTTGGTGGCGCGGAAGCTGCTGACGGCAGCATTGTTTTAGGCAATCAGATGATCGGCGGCGGACCATCGGTGCTCTATGACGCGGTCGTGATTCTGCCCTCAGACACTGGCGGTGTTGATCTTGCAAAAGACTCCACGGCCCGCGACTTCGTGGCCGATGCTTTCGCCCATTGCAAGTTTATCGGATACAACAACGCTGCTTTACCCCTGTTCGAAAAAGCCGGCATCGTGGGTGAGTTTGACGAAGGCGTAATCCTTCTCTCCGGTCCAAATGACATTCCAGCGTTCATCAAAAACCTCGGAAAACTACGCCTGTGGTCGCGCGAACCAAATGTTAAAATGAAGTAAGCGCCTCAGTCCAGAGAACAAGCCGGCGGCAGTCTTGTCCTGGTCAGCTACGCCATTTAGACGCAGCGAAAGAAACCACATTTGAGGTGGAACGCCTTGTTGTCTGGAGGATTAGAGAGCGTTATCACCAAACGCTGGGAGAAACCCACATGATCTCTTTGGAGCGTGCTATCTCAATTGCCGCCAGCGCCCATGCTGGTTCCCTCGCTGACGATAAAGAACCGTATATCTTCCATCCTTTGAGGGTAATGCTCGCCTTGGATACGGAGGATGAGAGGATCGTGGGCGTCCTTCATGATGTGGTCGAGAAAACTACGTTGACGCTCGATAACTTGCGTTCGGAAGGACTTCCCGGCCATATCCTGGAAGCAATCGATTCAGTCAGCCGTCGCAAAGGCGAAGAGTACTCCGACTTTGTCCGGCGCACGCGAGAAAACAGCCTCGGACGACGCGTTAAAATTGCTGATCTGAAAGACAATATCGAAAAGGTTAGGTTGCACCTGGAGGATCTCAAGGCACGGGTGAAACTGGCCAAATATGAAGAGGCATTGGCGTCTTTCCTGAAATCGAAGGATTGCTGACCGGAGAAGCGATATGCGTATACTGCGGAATAATGGCCTTACCATCGCCCTTTTGATCGCGTTTTTGATTAGCATGATCGGAATGACCGTGGCTGGCCACTACCACGAAAACGAACAGCTGGCGCAACATGGCCTCCCTGCGATATCAATCGTCCAATACTTGACTAACGAAAGCTTCTTGTCGGCGCTGTTTGAAAATTGGGAGAGCGAGTGGTTACAAATGGCGACTTACGTCGTTCTCACCGCATATCTCTTCCAGAAAGGATCCGCAGAATCCCGCGACCCAGAGGGACCGCCAGCAGACAAACACGAGAAAAACGCGCCCCGCTACCCGGCTAGGGCGCCTCATGTTCCCCTGTTACGTTGGCTCTACCACTACGCGCTTGGGCTAGTCTTGTTGCTCTTGTTCGTCCTTTCCTTCCTCGGACATATGGTTGCCAGCCATTTAGCATCGAATGCCGAAGCCGCCGCCCATGGCAAAAGCACTCAGTCACTGCTTGCTTATATTAGCGACGCGGGCTTCTGGTTTGAGTCCTTTCAAAACTGGCAATCCGAATTCTTCTCCACGGCAATGCTCGTCGTTTTGTCAATCTTCCTTCGCTATAAGGGATCACCTGAATCAAAGCCGCTGAGCGCGAGCCATGACGACACCGGAGCATAATTTCCACGAAACGCACCGATGCTGTTGCCGCCGCAATACCCGCATATCGGAATCATCTCCTGCCAACGTATATGAGCGG
Organism: Phyllobacterium sp. 1468; assembly: GCF_031455525.1. Taxonomy (NCBI): domain Bacteria; kingdom Pseudomonadati; phylum Pseudomonadota; class Alphaproteobacteria; order Hyphomicrobiales; family Phyllobacteriaceae; genus Phyllobacterium; species Phyllobacterium sp. 1468. Next base: position 139,451 of record NZ_JAVDSX010000011.1, read on the forward strand.
TCAACTCACAGCGCATAAATCGGCGGTGTCATTGTTTTCCGGCTATGCGACTAATAGCGAAAAGGCAACTGAAAGCTTCGGCCGGGACACTCCCAACACCAAGGGAATATTTGGCGGAAAGCTCATAACGTCAACTGAAGCTTGGGCATTGACCTGAGACACTGTGGAGTCAACCGATGTTCGAAGGCTTCGATCTCGAACTAATCTCGCTGCGAGACGCGACGCTGCGTGTCCGACATGGCGGAACCGGACCTCCCCTAATGCTTTTGCATGGTCATCCTCGTACACATACAACTTGGCACGAAGTTGCGCCGCGCCTAGCACAGTCTTTCTTTGTGGTTTGTCCTGATCTGCGCGGTTTTGGTCAATCCTCAAAGCCCGTGGACACACTCGATCACGCCGGGTCCTCCAAGCGGGCAAAGGCCAAAGATTGCGTTGAATTAATGCTTACGCTTGGACATGAACGGTTCTCCATAGTGGGACATGATCGAGGCAGCTACACGGCTTTTCGGGCTGCCATGGACTATCCTGAAATAGTCAAGTCCCTCAGCATCCTTGATGGCGTTCCTATCTTGGAGGCTCTGGAGCGATGTGACGAGAAATTTGCCACGGCGTGGTGGCACTGGTTTTTCTTTGTCCAGCAAGACAAACCGGAGCGCGCGATCCTGGCCGATCCGCTTGCTTGGTATGGTGGCTCCCCGGAAAAGATGGGTAATGGCAACTTCCAAGATTTTTGTGCAGCAATTCAGGATCCGCAAACCGTGCATGGCATGGTCGAGGACTATCGGGCCGGCATGAAGATCGACCGTATGCACGACGAAGAGGATCGCGATGCTGGGCGCAAGATCACATGCCCGACGCAGGTTCTATGGTCGCAGCATGACGATTTGGAATATCTCTACGGCGACGTCCTGGCTGTATGGCGTCGATGGACGACCGACTTATGCGGGCATGGCCTTCCGTGCGGGCATCACATGGCGGAAGAAATTCCCCAACTGCTGGCAAGCGAATTGGCTGCGTTCCATCAACGATATCAGTGACTAAAATCCAGGGAAACCGAGCTGGATCGCAAAGTGCGCTCGCCTCAGCCTGACAAAGGCAGGTATCGCAAATCTCGCAGGGGCTTTTTTCGAATCCTCGTCTCCACATCAAACATGTTGATGCCACCGTGAATGGAGTGCTCATTAGTCAGGTGAAGATTCACCGAGTGTATCAGCAACCACAGCTCCTCGCTGACCCATGGGAAGCGGCTTTCCCGTGGTGCTGTCGATTGAAGTTTGATGTTCCAACTCGGCGTTCAGTTCTGCGCCGAGTATGAGGATGATCAGCGAAATCCACGTCCACATCATCAGACCAGCTACTGCGCCCAACGCGCCGTAGGTAGCGTTGTAGTCGGCGAAGTTGGCAAGATAAAAAGTGAAAGCCGCCGAGGCAACAATCCAGATCAACGCAGAAAGAACGGCTCCCCACGAAAGCCAGCGCCATTTTGCATGCTCCCGGTCCGGACCAAACCGATAAATGACGGAAATCGCGATGACGACAATGACGGCGATCAAAGGCCACCGTATGATACTGAATAAAACTTCACTCCAGCCATCCTGCACGATCCCTGCCGACATCCGCGAAATTGCGCTAAAGGCGATACTTAAGATAATTCCACACAATAAGCTGCCGAAGGTAAATACGAACGCAATCAGATTCAATCGCAAGAAGCTGCGGGTTTCTTTCTGTCCATACGCGACGTTCAAAGCTTCGAATATGGCCTTGACGCCATTGTTCGCGCTCCATAAGGCCACCGAAAGCCCGAGGAAGAACCCGAGACTAAGCAATTTGACATCCTGTGCGGCAAGAGCTTCGAGCTGCCCTCGGATCAAATCAATTGCGTCTGTGGGTAGAATACCAGTGAGAACGGATATGTTGCCTGCAATCGTACTGCGGTCTGCCAAAAAGCCGTACAATGATGCGAAAGCCGTGAGTGCAGGAAACAAGGCAAGAAGCAAATAAAATGCCGAGCCTGCCGCGATTAGCATGACCCGATCTTGCTCCAACGAACGGTAGACTCTAAATAGAACATCCTTCCATCCTAGTGGCGGAATTTCGGAGGGACCCTCCGCGGTGCGGCCTCGCCCAGCTTCCATCTCGGTCATTGCCGGGTTGCGCGTCGCCTTTTTGGCCCTCGAGTTTGATACCATCGTACTGGACCTTGAACTCATTTGTTGCGGCTGACACGTCCTCGAACCGCTGGCCGCTAATGCCGTTGACGTGAGGCGTATTGCCACCCCGAGTGGTGGGGCGCTTCTAGAATTGCCTCACGGGACTTCTCGCCCAACATTTCCAAGAGATGGGTCTTCGCCCGGTTTATTCTGCTTTTGATGGTTCCAATAGGGCAATCACAAATTTCCGCAGCTTCGTCGTAACTAGCGCCCATGACACAAACCAGCATGATTGCTTGCCGGAAATCCGGATCGAGTTGATGCAAAGCTATTTCAAGTTCGTGACCCCGAATAGTCCATTCTTGGGATGCCGGCCGGGAGGGTCCGTTTTCAGCAATATCTTTTTCCCCGCCCGTGACCTCCCTCCGTCGGTGTTTTACAGCTGTATTGAACGTATTTCTCATGATCGTGAACAACCATGACTTCATGCTCGTCCCCGGAGTAAACTGGTGCAAAGACCCAAGTGCTCGTTTGAGTGTTTCTTGGACCAGATCATCTGCGTCATCAGGTTTCCGATAGAATGACCTCGCGAATGCCCGTAACGCTGGGACAAGAGCAACGAGTTCCGCTCTGCAGGTGATCTCCAACTGTAAATCTTGGTAAACGGGATCGATTGCAACCATATTTTGCCCTTTCTGGATGAGAGGACAATGCGTCGAAGCCGTAACTCGTTCCTCCGCCGCGTGATCTGTACGCTATCGAACATTTCAGATTTTTTTGACATTTAGACCAAAGAAACGTCTCTGGTCAGAGAAGAGTTGTGTCGGCTCGCATGGTGCAATGAGAGCGAGTGCTCGAAGCGGCATAGTTTATCACTTGTGACGGCTCCGCCTTCCGCAAAGTGGCCGAACTAGGGCCACTTTGCTTGAAGGACGAGGTCAGCGGCTCTTGCTGCCCTCGCTGCCTTTCGACTGCTTGTCGGATGAGTTACTCGATGACCCGCTCTTATCCCGCTTGTCGCTCGAGCTTTTGGATCCACCCTTCGTGCTGCTTGATTTGTGGTCCTGACTATTTGGCATTTTCTTTCCTCCATGTTGACTGGAAAAGTTCCAGTACCAATCAACCCGCCCTGAGGAAAACTGTTCCCGCCAGCTGACCGTTGGTGCGATACCGCACCAAGTCTCGTTTAGGACGCGCAATCGTCTGCTTCTCCATCAGTTCTCACCTCGCGCCTGTGGATCCGCCTTTAGTAGATCCGCAAAAAAAATCGTTCCGATAAGTTCACCTGGCTCATTGTAGACGCGAACGACCCAGCTGGTTGGATCCAGTCCGTCAAGAACGCCATCAACAATAGTTTCCTGTGCTGCTTGTTTTGCCTCCGCCAGTGCGTGCTCATAATCCGGAAGCTCGATCCCTTTCACGTCCTCAAGAACGACGTCCTCATGAAAAACAAAACGAAACAATGGCATCGGTGTCCCCCGCTCTGATGAGGAATGTGCTCATTCCGCAGAGTGAGCACTTCTGAACGTCAAGCTGCTTTTTGGGCTTTGCTGTTAACGCCGCTTTCGGCAAGCTTGGTCAGCGCGGCATCGGTGGCGATTTCTTCCTCAAGGGTTTGCACCAGGAGTGCCGTCGCGTCCTTCATACCCAGTTCGTCCGCCCAACGAGCCAATGTACCGTACCGGGCCATTTCGTAGTGCTCGACTGCCTGAGCTGAAGAAACCAATCCTGCGTCAAGAGCTGGCTGGCCCTTAAAATCTTCCATAACTTCTTCACCTTCAGCTATGATGCCTTCAATAGCGTCACAGGTTTTGCCTTGCGCACGCTTTCCGAATATCTCGAAGACCTGCTGCAGGCGCTCAACGTGGACTTCCGTTTCATCACGGTGCTTCTCGAAAGCCGCTTTCAACTCCGGTGACTCTGCACCCCTGGCCATCTTTGGTAGCGCTTTCAGTATTTTCCGTTCGGCGTAGTAGACATCCTTCAGGGTCTCATGAAACAGATTTTCCAATGTTTTTGTTACCATGCTTTTGTCCTCCAGTTGTTATCGGCCGCCCAATATGGGCGGGTGAGCAAGGAACCACGTCAGACGACGATTGTTCCGCTTGGCGATAACAAATCAGTGGGGACTTTTGTAACGGCGGAGAAATTGCACAGGATGAAGGCGGCAATTACCGACCGTGCGAATTTCTAGAACAAGCGACATTTTGAAATCAGGCCCTTTCCGTCCGACAACTGCCAACGGTCAGCGCTCCAACTTCATCGGTTGCGTGACGCCCTGCTTTGACTCAGTGCGCCGCTCGCCCTTGCAACGCTTAACTCTGCCGCAATGACCAGCCAGTCAGACGAACGGATTCTTCCTCGGCCAGACCATATGCCCCGTCCGCAAGTACCATTAAGCCGTCGCGGTCCAAAACGATGAGCTCGGATCTCCTGGAACGGATGAGCCCCTTTCCCTCCAGTATGTGCAGAGCGACCGTAACGCCCGATCTCCTCACGCCTAACATTCGTGCAAGGTGTTCATGTGTAAAGCTCATGCTATCGCCGTCCACCCTGTCATGTGCGAGCAATACCCATCTGGCCAGTCGATCCTCCAGTTTTGAGTGTCCGTTGGCAATCGCCGTGGACCCCACCTGAATCGAAAGTGCACGCGCAAATCGTGTAAGCAATATTCTTATGGATTCTCTGGCGCGAACTGCATCCAATAAATCGGATGCGCCGATTTGAAAGGCGCTTCCATTCATTTGAACGACAGTGCGGTATGCGCTGCGGTCGTCATATTGGAGCAGCGCAGAGCCGGACATCCCATCTCTACCGAATAGCCCGACTTCCAGATCGCGACCACGTGGCAAGCTCGCCATCATCGAAGCAATCCCGCTTTCAAGAAAATAGACGCGTTCAAGCTTTTGTGCGGGGGTCTCGATCTCCTGCCCCAGCTTCAACGGAACCATCCGCATTTTAGGCAACAGTAAAGCTTTGTCCTCCTCGGACAACCTCGATAACAAATGATTGCGTGTCGGAGGTAGTTGATCGCTTGCCATAGTCTTCCCTCCCAAGAAAAGACTTACAGGTCGTGCCTGTAAGTGATGAACCTTGAAGCATCACGTCGGATTTTTTGCGAGAGCTCGCTCTGCATAAACGGCTTCGATAGTAAGGATAAATCCTTACGAGCGCGCCGTCAGGAAATTCTGGGCATCCGGTCGCCAGGATAACTGGCATATGCGGCCACCCGTACCTGGCATCCCGTATATGGAGAGCGTCGTTGGTCATGCATCCGGATCGCTCATTTGCATTGCTTTCCCTCTCGTTCCATCCGTAAACCCTTGATCTCACGGACAACGACAGTTCATCTGCTAGGTTCCGCGACGCTTAATTTTGATGAGTTGCTTGCTCCCAAGCTTGCGGCGGAACCAACTCAACTGCTTCGTTTTCAAAGCGATAGCATGGCTGCGAAGGTTGGCTTGAAAGAATCATGGGGGCTAGGCTGAACCCCGGCGCTTTACCGTTCAAACCCAACCATTATCGGGCTGCCACCGTGCAAACAAACCGACGATCCGATCGGCCGAATGCTAGGCCTGATCTCGGACGAAGCTTTCTTGATCCTAGTTTTCAGGCTGCTGCCCGGTGTTCAAAAACTTCAACAGTAATTCCAAAAACATCGTGTCGCGCATGGCTTTGATGTAGGTCGATTGGGTTTCGTCGACCATGCCGTCTGCCTTTAAACGAATCAACTGGTACCGTTCGCCTCGCTCAATGCTGCCTATCGTGTCTTTGGCATTGATAAGCTCGCTGTCGAGCCAAGCCAACAGGTCCTCTTTTCCGATCCTACACTTCGAATTTCCGGGGCTCTGTTCAATAAGGGTGATCGTTTCTGTCCGCTCATCGCTGAGACTTTTCATATTCATGATTGTTGCTTCCCTGTGCCGAGTCACTGTCGAGAACGTTCCGTGCCTCTTTTACAACCTTCGAACCATGGATCGTGAAAAACGTTCCGCATTTCGCCACATTGGAAGCGATTTTAGCCAACGCCTTTGCCAACGCTGGACCAAACCCATGTCCGATAACGCACAGTCCGACACAAATCAGGAACATTTTGCTTTGGCTTTTGGTTGGGGAATAGCGGGGGAATCGAGAGGCAACAGGAGGAAAGTATGCCGAATAACAATGAACGTAACCAACAGGGTGATACCTCAAGCCGCGGCTTTGCATCTATGGATGACGACAAGCAGCGCGAGATCGCAAGCCAAGGCGGAAAGCAATCCGGTGGCAACTTCAAGAATGATCCGCAACGCGCAGCGGAAGCTGGTCGAGAAGGAGGCCAGCAAACTGGCGGTGATCGGGAATCCAGTCAACAGTCCGGTGGCAACCGCGAAAGTGAGCAACGAACCGCTGAAGAAGGTCGGGGCGACCGACATCAGGGTGGAAACTTCGCGGACGATCCCGAACGTGCTCGCGAAGCGGGCCGCAAGGGTGGACAAAGCTGAACGCTTAACTCTGTGATAGCGGCCGGGACATCCCGGCCGCGCAGAGTGGAATCAGCTACGCAGGCCTCTTGTGATTACAGCGGCTCCCGGCCGCAATTAAACTTTCCGTTCCGTAGACAAATGAACATCGATTAGTTGCAGGATCGCTCTACGCGCCTCATGAGCAGGCCAACCGATCGAAACAGCATCGTCCAGTAGCCGCTTCAATGCTGGTCCGGCATGAGTTAAGAATTCAACTTCCAAGCTCTCCTGGCAATCCAGATCATCACGGTCGTCCTGGGGTGGCATTATTGGCATAGCGAATTCCCATTGGCATTTGCAGTCTTCCTGAGGTTGCTCGCTCTCGCACGTGAACGTCTCATACGGCGCCGAATAACGATGCCTTTAAATCTCGACTGGTTTAATATTGTCCACGCTGATTGACCCGCGTAAAACGCCTCGTACCAGATCGGTTCGATCCGTTTCAACTTCAACTACAGTATAGAGTTTGTCATCTCTGAACGCACTGGCGTTGAACGTCGTCACATCGTCAGCTGGCGCTGAATCGATTTCCATAAAGTCGAGTTCGCGCCCTGCGGCAACAACTCTGGCGTCGCCCGAGGTGCGGGCAACCACAAGCACCTCCCCTTGATTAGGCGAGTTTTGCCAACGCGGATCATCAGCGGACGCCGTCGGTACTAGCCGGTAAAGGTGGAGCGTCTCACCCCTTCCCGGCAGGGGCGATGCACGGCTCTCAGCGTCCGCAATTTGCGCATGGCTTTCCACGGAACGGCCAAAGGTTGTGGCACTGCTTCTGGCGAACGCCTCGTCACCATCCGCTATCTTGTCCTTCGACATCAAATGCCTCTTGCTGCGTTTACCTGCAACCTCAAACGCCATGGTGTCGGGAATGTTCCGCGCTGGCCTCTCACAGGCTGGACGTTGCGCTCCTGGGACGAAAACCCCTATATCCTCACAGCTCAAACTTTTTACTTACAAAGCGAGAACCGTGGAGCCCAAAACGCCAGGGTGTTTCGGCGGCCCGGCTGATGCCGATGCGTATTCCACTGCAAACCTGGACATGTTCATGCCTCCGGGTGAACGAAAATGGCGCCTCTAGCAGCGATATTCCGTCGTGCGATTTTTGGATGCCTAGTGCTTGTGCGACTTTACCGGGCCCTGAACACAGTTGGCCGATATCGTCCGTGGCTCGCCGGGACCGCATCGTTTCGATACCGTGAGTTGGTTCGATCGCCCTGATCAGAACGGCGGATCCGGGAATGCAAACCAGGTTCAGACACCAATGAATACCGTAAGAACGGTAGACATACGCGTGACCAGCCGGTCCAAACATGGTCTTGTTTCCGGGCGTCGGACCCCTGAAGCTATGCGATGCTGGATCATCTTGGGAATAGGCTTCAGTCTCCGCAATGCGTCCCCCAATGTTCTCGACAAACATCGACATGCCAATCAAATCCCGTCCGACCGCTTCCGCATCTCGGCGGAAAAACCCTGAATCAATCATTCCATCTCTCTGTTTTCGTTTTTGGAGGGAACCAATCTGTCTCGCGTAGCCTTTATTAATTGCGGCGGGACACTATCCAAGCGTCCTTCCGCAATATTGTTCCGACGAAAGCAAACTATAGGAGGTTTTTATGGGTCGCGGCATTCTTCTTTGGTTACTCGGAGTTCCGATTCCAATCATCCTGCTCCTCTTTCTGTTCATGCGATAGGAGAGCAAAATGTCCCTCACCGATCTGCAGGCGGATGTTGATGCGTCCGTCGAAGCGAATGCGAGTGCCGTCAGCTGGGGTCCGATTTTTGCAGGAGCTGTGACTGCTGCAGCCGTAACATTGCTTTTGACCCTGTTGGGCTCAGGTTTTGGATTGACGATGATCACGCCGTGGTCATCTGAAAACCCTTCGGCTACGTCCTTTGCCGTTTCCACCGCGATCTGGCTGATCCTCGTTCAATGGATATCGGCCGGTGTCGGCGGTTATTTAACGGGTCGCCTCAGAACAAAATGGGCGGGAATCCATACCAACGAAATCTACTTTCGCGACACCGCTCATGGCTTCATCGCATGGGCGCTCGCAACTTTGTTGGTTGCCGCTGTGCTCGGGTCTGCTGTTTCGTCAACAATCCACGCCGGTGTGCAGGCGGCATCCAATGTTGCTGCCGGAGCCACAAATGCTGCCACCGCGGCGGCCAGCGCTGCCTCAAACGATACATCCGTCTCCTACTTCGTTGATAGTTTGCTACGGCCATCCTCGCCTGCATCGGCAACGCCGGAACGTGCAGGGGATGCAAATGCAGAGGTATCACGCATTTTGTTGAACGCGGCAGCTACTGGAACGCTTCCTCCCGAAGATCGGACGTACCTTGACCAGTTGGTCGCGGCGCGCAGCGGTCTGAGCGAGGCAGATGCGAAGGCACGTGTAGATGCCGTTCTCGCACGGGCAGATGCCGCCAAAAAATCGGCAGCGGAGGCAGTAGACGGTGCAAGAAAGGCCGCAGCCGCCGCGGCGTTTATGGCAGCCTTCTCATTGCTGCTCGGAGCGTTTATCGCAAGCGTGGCAGCTGCTCTTGGTGGTAAACAGCGCGATGATGACGAAACATTATTATCTGTTGGCGTCAGATAGGCCGGCGTCGCCAAACTACACGCGAGCTGCTTTCACCCACGAAATGCCTCGTGACGTTGGATGAGATACGGATATGGCAAAGGCGGGAGTGTGCTCTCGCCTGAAGCCATTATCATCTACAGACCCTGGTCCGCATGCGAAACGTAAGACGTGAACGGTCGATGCTCCATGAATCTTGGCGATGTCAGACGAATCAAGAGCCAAAGCCCCTGTTGACTGGCGTGAACCTCCCGTGGAAGAAGGGCTGTAACAGGCGTTCCAGCCCGATATCAGGCAACTTCAACTCTGTTCCTGCCGCCGCTTTTTGCGCGATATAACGCTTTGTCTGCCGCCTTCACCACGTCGTTCATATCACTCATCTTGACGCCTAAAACCGCAACACCCGCACTGACCGTGACCCTTACGCTTTGGCCGCCCAAATCATGCTCCGCCTCGGCAATTAGATTACGGATCCGTTCGGCAAAATCAGTAGCGATCGAGAGCGGCGTGTTTGGCATCAGCAACGCGATTTCTTCGCCGCCATAGCGGACGACGAGATCGGATTTGCGCACATTGCTCCGGATCAAGGCCGCCACGTCCGCAAGAACCAAATCGCCCATATCATGGCCCCAGCGATCATTGATCATCTTGAAGTGATCAATATCGATCAGGATCAACCCACATTTGCGTGCTTTCAGCTTATTGTCATTCATTGCCCGCAATGAGGCCTGTTCAAATGCCCTGCGATTCTGCAGCTTTGTCAGGGGATCGATGCTGGCCTCGTGCTCTAGCGCCCGCATCAAACTCTGTCGCGTTTTCTCCCTCTCCAGAAAACTGCTGGTGATTATGATGCTCACCATATTGGCAGCCATCAATGCCAGAAGCGGAATACCAACGATCCCAGAGACAATTTCAGAGGGCAACATGATAATTGTTACAAAGGAACCGGACGCCGCAATCCCAATAAACGCCGATCGCAGCGGTCCGATTTTGAGGCGTCGCAGCGGAATCATGGCACAGGCCACCCCAATGAGACTGCTCAGCACGATTGATGCCGTCCCAGCCATGGCTCCCGTGCCGCCAATCCAAAGCCGATAAGCAACGACGATTGCGGTAGCAATGATAGTCCCGATCGGTCCGCCATAGGTATAGGAGAGCACGAGGAGCGCCGTACGGGCATCATAAAATACTCCGGGGGCAAATGAGATCGGATCACTCATCGAAGCAAGGCCACCAAGACCGAAAAGGCAGCCAACGGCAGCTCCCAATGCGATGCGCCTTGAAAAGGTCCGGATGACGAAGGAATAACCGAGGACGACAAGCGCCGTGATCCCGAACATGCCAACGATGCCAGTGGACAAGTTGCCCAGATCCATTCGTACCTCTGCGTTTGGTTGCCAATATTTAGCGCTATCCGCTTAGCATTGTATGAATCGATCGGCCACCCGCGCACAGCTTCAATCTGCATCCTGAATGTTCAAGGGCATTTGGCGCCTCGTCCCCTAGCTTCGCGCGGGGTTATCCCCAATTCCGAAAAGCCGCCGCTTCACAGTTTCCCTTACCGTCTGGACAAGAACGTAAAGAACCGGAATCAGCAGAAGGCCGACGATCGTGCCCAAAATCAGCCCGCCGAATACTGTCGCTCCAATCGAGCGTCGGCTGCCGGCTCCCGCGCCCGTTGCGATTACCAGCGGTATTACGCCCAATATTGATGCCGCAGCCGTCATCAGCACCGGTCGAAACCGTTCGGAGGTTCCAGCCACTGCCGCTTCCATCGTTCCCATCCCCTCTTCGCGCCGTTCCTTCGCGAACTCGACAATGAGAATGGCGTTTTTGGCGGCGAGGCCGATCAGCAGCAGCAGGCCGATCTGAGCATAGATATTGAGGTCAATTTCAGCTACCAGAAGCGCAAAAAGCGCACCAAGCACAGCAACCGTCACCGAGAGCATGACGGCAAGCGGGATGCTCCAGCTTTCATATTGGGCAACGAGGAACAAATAGGTGAAAAGGATTCCCATGAGCACAATAACCGTGATCTGGCCTCCTGCCTGTTTCTCCTGAAGCGCAAGTCCGGTCCACTCGAAGCCGAAGCCGGACGGCAAAACCTGATCCGCCAATGTTGCCATGGCTGTCAGGGCCTGCCCCGTGCTCGCCCCGGGGGCGGCCTGCCCGTTGACGGCCGCCGCGGGAAACAGGTTGTAGCGGCTGATGGCATTGGGGCCATAGGCAGTCGCTGCGGTCAAGAGCGCTTGCAAGGGTAGGAGTGCCCCGCTTTGGCTACGGACTCGCAGCCTTTGAATATCCTCTATCCGGGTTCGGAACTCGGGTTCGTCCTGGAGGCGTACCTGGTAGACGCGCGAGAATATGTTGAAGTCATCAACGTAAGAAGACCCGAGATGCGCCTGCAGTGCGGTGAAGATCGTCGCCGGGGAAACCCCGTAGAGCTCCGCGCGCTTGCGGTCGACATCCAGAAATATCTGGGGAACATCCGCAGAGAACGTACTGAAGACACCCGCCAGCCCAGGTGTCTGGTTTGCCTTGACTATAAGGCCCCGCATCGCTTCAGCCAGCTCTTCCGGGCTTTGGCCGCCGCGTGCCTGTAGCCGCATGTCGAAACCACCCGTTGTTCCGAGGCCGGGGATGGCGGGTGGATTGAAGGGCACGATGGACGCGGTCGAAATCCTGGCAAACTCTAAGCGCAGTCGGCTCATAATGGCTTCGACGTCCTCGCCGGAACCGCGTTCGCTCCATGGCTTCAGCGCAGCGATGACCATGCCAGCGTTTGATCCGCTGCCGCCAATCATGCTCATTCCGGAAATTCCGATGGAGTTGGCGACGCCGGGTGTCCGCTGCAACACCGAAACGACGCTCGCCATAGTCTGCTGCGTCCTTTCGAGTGACGCGGCGTTCGGTAGCTGGACGTTGACGAACAGGTATCCCTGGTCCTCGCTGGGCACGAAGCCCGTTGGAAGGAGGCGATAGAGCCCGTAAATCCCGCCGAAGACGATCAGGAAGATAGCCGCCGCGACCGGCAGCCTTCTGCCAATGGCGGAAAGCAGTTGGAGGTAGAAATCGCGGGTGGCGGTAAGCCCCCGATTGAAATATCCGAACGGTCCGGCGCGTATGAGCTCCTGGGGCCGGAGCGTGAGCACGCAGAGGGCCGGGCTCAGGGTCAAGGCATTAATGGTCGAGAAAGTGATGGTGATGAGGATCGTGACCGCAAACTGCTGGTAGAGCTGCCCGGTAATGCCAGGCAGGAAGACAATCGGGACGAAAAGCGCCGCGAGCACGAGTGTGGTCGCTACGATAGGACCCGTGACCTGCCTCATGGTGCGTACCGTGGCGTCGCGTACCCCGAGCTGTCCCTCTTTCATAATGCGCTGCACATTTTCGGCGACGATAATGGCATCGTCCACGACGAGGCTGATCGCGAGCACCATGGCAAAAAGCGTAATTGTATTGGCAGAGTAGCCAAGCAGGTAGAGAACGGCGAACGCTCCTATCAGCGACACAGGAATCGTCAGAGTTGGAATAATTGTCGCGCGCCAGTCCTGCAGGAAGACATAGGTGACAGCGACCACAAGCGCGAAAGTGATCGCCAGCGTGAGCCCGATCTCCTTGATCGTCTCCGTCAAAAACGTTGTCGTGTCGAAAACGACCGTATAGGCCATATCGTCAGGAAACTGTGCCGACAGCGTTTGCAGTTGGGAACGAACCGCGTTGGCGACGGCAAGCGCGTTGGCATCGGAGGATTGATAGACGACGACAGTGGCGCTGGTCTGTCCATTGAATGTGGAGGCGGTGTCATAGGATTGCGCGCCGAGTTCCACGCGGGCGACATCGCGGAGACGGACGATGGCTCCGTCCTTGTTCGTGCGAATGACAATGTTTCCGAACTCTGTCTCGTTTGTAAGACGGCCCCGCGCCGTTACTGTAAGCTCAAGCTGTTGACCGTGGACAGAGGGGGCAGATCCGAGTTGGCCTGCTGCCGCCTGAACGTTCTGTGATTGAATCATGGACGTCAGGTCGGCGGCTGTAACACCGAGGGCCTGCATGCGGTCGGGGTTCATCCAGATCCGCATACTATAGAGCGGCCCGAAAACACTGGCCTCGCCGACACCGGCCACGCGGGCAATGGCGTCTCTGACATTGATCGTCGCGTAGTTGCTGATGAAGATCTCGTCTCTGGTGCCCTTTGGTGAATAGAGAGCGATCCCCATCAGCATGCTTGAGGAGCGGCTTCTCACCGACACGCCCGTCTGCGTGACAGCAGCGGGAAGGCGCGAAGTCGCCATGGCGACGCGGTTCTGCACGTTCACCTGGGCTATCGCCGGATCGGTGCCTACTGCGAACGTGACGGTCAGCGAATAGGTCCCATTATTGCTGCTTGACGAGGACATGTAAAGCATGTCCTCCACGCCGTTGACTTGGTCCTCGATCGGCGCGCCAACGCTGTCGGTGAGCACGCTCGCGCTCGCGCCGGGATAACTTGCCGTGACTTGCACCTCAGGGGGCGTTATCTGCGGGAACTGTGCGACGGCAATTTGCGTGAGGGCCAGCGCCCCGGCAATGGTCATAACGACCGCGATCACTATCGCCAATCTCGGCCGCCCGATGAACGGTGCCGAGATGTCTTTCATTGCTTCGCCCCTGGTAATGATGGGGTGAAGCCGCTGCTCGAAGGATCCTCAAGCGGGTCGCTGACCTCAGTGACTCTGACGACGGTGCCGGGAGAAGCATTCTGTATACCCTCCACAACGAGCTTTTCGCCGCCTTTGAGTCCGTCGTCGACGATCCAGTTTCTCCCCTTTTGGGTTGAGACGGTTATCCTGCGCGTTTCTACCTTGCTCTCGGCGTCGACGACAAACACAAATTTGCCTTCACGGTCTTGCTGAACCGCACCGACCGGCACCACGGGCCGCAAATTTTGCTTGAGTTCCTGCACGAGCACGGTGACGAACTGCCCCGGCACGAGAAGCGACTGCGAATTGTGAAACAGAACGCGGACGGCGATCGTGCCGGTCTGTGCATCGATTTGATTCTCGAAGTATTCGATCTCGCCGGCCTCATCGTACTGACTGCCGTTCGACAGCCGCAGACCAGTCCTGAACTGCTTTGCTAGCGCATCTTTGCTTAAGCCCCCGGCCGCTGCGCGAAGGTCGAGTATCGTCCGGTCGCTGACGGAAAACACCACACGAATCGGATCCATCTGGACCACGCGGGCCAAAGCACCAGATGAAGTTCCAACGAAGCTTCCCACCGAGAAAGCCGCCGTGCCGATCCGGCCGTCGATCGGGGATTTTATACGTGTATAGCTCAGATTGAGCTCTGCCTGACGCACCCTTGCTTCGGCCGACATGACCGTCGACCTTGCCGTTTCCAGCGCGGTCTCGCTCTGCTCAAGAATTGATTGGGCGATGGTCTGCCTGTTTATAAGGGAGCGGTTGCGCTGCAGCTGCCGGTCCGCGTCGACGAAAGTGGCCTTGGCACTGACAAGGGCAGCCTGCGCCTCCGCTAGAGTAATCTCATAGCTGCTTCTTTCGATAAGGAAGAGGTCCTGGTCCTTCTGGACAGCTGAGCCTTCGTTGAAGAACCTGTTTTCGAGGAAGCCGTCGATACGCGTCAAAATATCAACGGCGTTGACGGCTTCGACGCGACCAATGAATTCAGTCGAGCGCGAGGTGTCTTTGACTTGGACAAGCTCAATGCCAACAATGGGAGCATCCTGAGCCAGCGCACCGTCTCCAAGGCTCAGGACAACAAGAATGGCCAGTGGTCCTGTCCAACGCCATGTCAAGATTGTCTTTCCTTTCATGTGCTGCGATTTGCCACTTGGCTTGACCGAACGACCCCGAACTATCTCCCCCTCTTCCAATCCTGCGCACATCGACGACGCGGCCATTGTTTGGTGGTCAGAGCAACGATGGGCGCCGTCCTTGGAGTTAGTTCAATGGGATCAGGTCAGCACAAAGAGAGCACATGGCACAGTACGTAACGGTTACATACTGAAGTGTCTCGGTCCGCGGCCAACCAGGAGCGGAGGCGTCAACAATTGTTGCAACGCATTTAATCAAGGTCTTCCTCAGGGCAAAGACATGATGTTGGGACGGGGTAGAGCGCCTCATTCTGTCTTTCAATGAAGCTGCCAAAAGACTAGCAATGCCGGTACTGCAGTCACCTCGATAATCAGCGAAAGTGGCAAGCCTGACCGAGAATAGTCGCCGAATCTGTAGCCCGGCTCCATAGCCAGCGTACTGCACCGGTGGCCGATGGGTGTTAGGGAATCGCAGCCGGTACCGTGACCCGAGTTTGATTACCCGGTGTTTGCCCGACATAACCGCCTCAATAGTGACGCCTTCAAAATATCGAACGAGCATTTTTTTACTCTAAGTTCTCTTGACTCTCTTCAACCTCCAGAACGAAACTAGAACGCGAAGCCATTATTGAGGCTTCAATTAAATAAATACGGGGAGGATTTTGCTGGGAGGTGGATATGAACGAACCTCTGGAACAACTACCGGTCAGCGACACGGCGACTAGATGGTCAGTCCCGCCGTTTCCAGCCACATCAGCCGAGTACATCACGGTATTGGCGCATTATCACCGCGCCGAGATGGGCCGCATGGCAGGATGGCGAGACCGGATCGACCGCACAACCAACTGGGCCATTACCGGCGTTGCAGCCATGCTATCGCTGTCGTTGTCCTCGCCGACGTCGCATCACGGCGTCCTTCTGTTCGCAATGGTGCTGGTGCAACTTCTGCTGATCATCGAGGCGCGACGCTATCGGTTCTTCGATGTCTACCGCGGACGAGTGCGCCGACTGGAGAAACACTATTTTGCTCAGGTCTTTGCACCCCTGCCAGAGTTGGACAGCGACTGGGCGCGCCTACTCGGGCAAGATTTACGCAAACCGCAATTCCTAATCTCCATCCGGGCGGCGATGTCGCGGCGATTGCGCCGTAATTATTTGTGGATGTTCGTCGTTCTCCTTCTGGCTTGGATACTGAAAATCTCGACGCCTAAATTGCAGGATGACGGGGTGGCACTCGATGTTGCGCGATCACTCCATGAGATTGTGGCGAACGCCGCATTCGGGCCATTACCGGGCTGGGCCGTATTGCTCGGGGTAATTGCCTTCTACTGCTGGCTCGCGTACGCCGCCGTGCTTGCTGGCGACGCTGACAAGAAAGAGCACGGCGAGGTTCATGTCTGATGGAGGGCGAAAGCAGCGCACTTGATGCATTTTGCAGTCCCCGGTGAACTCTATCGGCAGCCATCTGGCGTCGATTGTGTGCTCCGGAGTGACAGCGACAATATCGATAAACGTCGAAACCATCGCAAACCTTGACGTGGCCGTGGCCTAGAAGGCGGTCGGCGATGCCCGTCCAGAGGATCGGATGCATCTCTGCCATGTTCGAATGCATAGGCCACGGAGGCCATGAGGTGCCGTGCATTCGGGTCGAATTTATTCGAGCGGAAGCCGGCCCGCATGAGCAGCATAGCCTTCGAAGATCGTCCATTGTACGGATCCAAACATTCCGACAGCTGTTGGGCCCTTGTCCTTCAGCAAGCTAAGGAGCTCATCCAATAATTAGTTTGTCAGCCACGCTGCAGGTTCCACTGTCGAATAAGGTCCGCCCCGAGGAGGCTTCAGCACCATAATTCAATGAATCTGGTTCAAGGAACTAAACAAGCTGTTCAAAGGTACATTGATCTGGCCGCTTGTCGGGTCGCCAGCGCATCAGTTTGGTGCCATGGCGAAAGCGGTTGCCTGTAATATGGTCGAATCGTACCTCGACGACTAGCTCCGGGCGCAACGGCTCCCACTCACCACTCCTTTTGGTACTCCATCGGCTGGTGCCTCCGGGTGATTTCCCGGTAAAGCCAGGGGGCTCACGCAGTGACTCGAGCCGCTTGGTCAAAGCCGCGCGCTCGCTGTCCCGAATTGTGGAGGTGAAGCCGACATGATTGAGTTTTCCAATTTTGTCGTAAAGGCCAAGAAGCAGAGACCCGACCTCGCGGGATTGGCTTTCATAGCGAAAGCCTCCGACAACGCAGTCGGCGGTGCGTAGCCGCTTCACCTTGACCATGGTTCGCTCACCCGCCTCGTACATTCCCTCAAGCTGTTTCGCCACGACGCCGTCGGAGCCTCCATGGCCGGCTTCGGACAGCCATTTCACCGCTTGCTCCACCTGTCTTGTTGTCGGGGAAAGGACAATGTTTTCCATAGACGCGTCCTGCTGAAGTCGATGAAAAAGCTGTTCCAGTATCGTCCGGCGCTGGGACAGAGGTTGGTCGAGGACAGGACTGCCATCTTCAGAGGCAAGCAAGTCAAACACTATGAACTTGGCAGGGGTTTCGCTGGCCAGCTTTCGTATCCGACTTTCCGCGGGATGAAGTCGCATCTGCAAAGCATCAAACGCGGGCTGACCGTCAACTTCAACGACAAGCTCACCATCGACTACAAATCTCTCAGATTGCCAGTTGCGCAAACGGGTGATCATCTCAGGAAAATAACGTCCCAGGGGCTTACCGGACTTTGCTCTGAGTTCGATCTGACTGCCCTCCTTGAAGGCCAGGCAGCGAAAGCCGTCCCATTTGGGCTCGTATTGCCAGTTGGCGCCTTCAGGCAACTCTTCAGCGGAACGCGCTTCCATTGGCGGCGTATCGAGAGGTAACGCAAAGAGGCGCGCTTCCTGGCTTCTGGACGTCTTTGGGGTTTTCGCCATCTAAGGACCTCGGTGTGTCTCGGGGGTCAGACTTGTTTATTTACCCGGATAAGGTTGGTCCTTTAACAGGTATGCAAGGTGAGCAGTGTTTCGCGCCAGCATTGCAACTGCGTCAGCGACTTGTTTAGGAACCTTTTTTAAGTCAATAAAATCAGTGCTACCCATCGCCTCGCCCACCCAATAAGCAACCGCATTGGGTGCAATGGAAAAGCCGACATCGTTCAACGCCTGATACAACTCTGCTGAGACATGGTGTGCTCCATCTTCGTTACCGACGACTGCAATCGCCGCAACCTTCCCATAAGACGGCATTCTTCCCTTATCATCAGTTTCTTCCAAGAAAGCATCCATGCGCTCAAGTGCCCGTTTGCAAACACTTGACGGCTGTCCCAACCAGATGGGGGTGCCAAGGATCAAAATATCCGCATCCATGATCTGTTTTCTCAAATCGGGCCAATCATCCCCGTCACCCTCATCGGATCTCACGCCAGGCTTGATGTTCAGTTGAGCCAACCTGACGCTTGACGTGGTGATATCCAGTGCTTTGAAAGCTTGAATGACCAGATCAAGCATCCGTTGGGTAGACGATTCGCCGTTGGCCTTCAGGGTACAATTTATTGCTAGAACATTGAGAGGCATGTCATTCCTACGGGCGTTGAGTGCTAGTCTGACTATGGCCAAGGAACTGTTGCGCACCAGGAAAGTTCCACCTGGCCTCAATTGCAGGTTTGGTTGAGGTGAAAACTTCCACGTCCCCCGACACGAGCGGTGCATCGCACCGCCATTGAAGCCAGCGCCGGGTTCGTTGGATGTCACCGGCATGTTGGCTGGAACTGCAGCGGAGAACCCGGCCAGCGACAATTTCAGCTCAATAAATATTAAACGAGCTTTTTTGGGAACATTCTCAACTTTGCAAGGTTGGCCGCTTGTTGGAGAGCGTGGCGCTCTTCCGCACGGGGTCCGGTCTCGTTATGGGTTACCGCGGTGTCGGACCCCACCCCCTCGATAGACCATAGCCCTCCAGGTCTCTACTTGCCCAAACGCCCCATGCAATATCGCGGCATCAAAGACAGCAGCGCCGATGTTTCGCAACAGAAAGCCGGCGAAGGATATGATACTCCTAACGGCACGTCGCGTTCTGTCAGAGATTGAAGGATGAAGGCGCTGCTTATATCAAGCCGAAGAACGAAGGACCGCCAGTCCGCCCGACGGAATTCATGAAGTGTCATTTTCTTCCGGAACAAATTCTCCTTCTCAGGGTTGCATTTTTTTATCGTGTTATCTGGAGAAGTTGAAATGGAAAATGCCGGAATTGGATGGATCGCCGCGATCATAATAGGTGGTCTTGCAGGCTGGTTTGCCGAGATGTTTATGAAAAGCAATACAGGCATCATCATGAACGTCATTTTGGGGATCGTGGGGGCCGTCATAGCCAACGCGTTGCTATCGATTTTTGGCGTTATCCTTACAGGATGGCTGGGCTATTTGGTCGCCGGATTTATCGGAGCATGCATTCTCATCGCAGTGGGCCGGATGTTTCGAGGAACCAAGGCCGTATAGGCCTGGTACGACAAGAGTTTTCAAGACAACTACAGGATTGATCCATGCAAATCGAACCCACGCCCAATTCAGATGAAGCCGAAATCGAAAGCGACACTTACTTGGTTGACCAGGTTCTTGAACAACGCAAAAAAGCCCCGGGCGAAGCAACATCGCAAGATATCCCTTTGTCGGAGCAACTGGTGGCACTCCGGGCCGAGATTCGCCGTCTGGCGGCGTCGGCCAGTCTTATCACTGAAGAGGCAACTGCGATCTTGGCCCAAGCGCCGGCGCGGTTACGATCCGAGGGAGAACGACAATTTTACAAGCGCCCCGTCATTTCGCTGTTCGTAATTGGCATTTTGACCTTCCATCTTACCCAAGCATTTTTTGGCAGATCTCCCGGGAAAAGATGATCACCATGGAGGCCCCGCCGCTTGAAAGAAAACTCGTTGCGATTCTGGCAGCCGATGTCGAAGGGTATTCGCGATTGATGCATCAGGATGAAGAGGCCGCCCTGGCAACACTATCGTCTCACCGTTCAATCATCGACTCTATAATTGTTCAAGGCCGTGGAGAAATCTCCGGTACGGCGGGCGACAGCGTTCTGGCCGAGTTCGCCAGCGTCGTCGATGCCGTTCATTCCGCCGTACTAATCCAGCAGGCGCTGACCAAAGCCAACGCCACCTTGTCCCCGGATCGGAGAATGATGTTGCGTATCGGCATCAACGTTGGCGACGTGATGGTGAAGGATAACGGGATATTTGGTGATGGTGTCAATGTTGCCGCTCGTCTCGAGGCAATGGCGGAGCCCGGTAGCATTTGTGTGACCAGAGGAGTGCGTGATCATCTGCGTGACAGGGTGGACTACGAATTCGAGGATCTGGGAGAACACACAGTCAAGAATATTGCTCGGCCCGTCCGGGTATTCCGTGTTAAGTTCGACCGGAACGCTACTTCGCCGCTGCCTGTATCGGAGCCTGCTGATGGAAGATCCACTATTCAATTAACGGATATCGACGCCACCTCAGAAGGCCGCAATGCCGATCCAATCGAACTTGAATTTTGGAAATCGGTGGAAACGAGCGGTAACCATGACGAATATCGGGCGTATCTAAAACAATATCCCGATGGCAACTTCGCTGCACTTGCGAAAGCGCGTTTGGCAAAGCCGGCTTCAGCCAAACCAGATGTGACGGCTGACAGGGAGGTTGAGCTCGAATTCTGGACTTCAATCAAAGATGGCGACGTCGCAGCCAGTTTTGAGGCCTATCTGGAGAAGTACCCTGAGGGAGAGTTTAAGGCTCTCGCAAAAATCCGGTTGGGCGAGTTGTCTGAATCCCAAAATTTGCAGGACGATAAATAGCCTTCTTTCTGGTTCGGCGTGCACATGCGACGGTCCGGCCAACAATGACGAATGTCAAACGACCCAGCAACCGTCCTCCGCTATGCAGATAGGATCAGTTCATTTCTCCAAAGCACGATCTCGGCCCTGCCCGCTCTCTGAGCGGCAAAAAACATCGCCTGCCGCCAGCGTGCGATGGCCGACAGACTGACATCGTTGCGCGCTCTGCGATTTCTTCCAGGACCTGACCAAGGTTGTCCCGTTCACATAAGCCCTTCTGTGATATCGATGTAGGGGTTAGCCCGAACAAATGCCCCACTATTCGAAGATAATGGGGCACCAAATTCTACCCATTGACTACTGCCAGATTTGGCTGTTGTACCAATCGTCTACGTCCTTCTTGGCCTCATCTTTGGCTTTGCCGTAGCGTTCCTGGATTTTGCCTTCAAGTTGATCTCGTTTACCAGCAATTACGTCAAGGTCATCGTCGGTAAGCTTTCCCCACTGCTCTTTCACCTTGCCTTTGGCTTGCTTCCAATTGCCTTCCACCCGGTTCCAATCCATGGCGCATCTCCTTTTTGCAATGTTATCCAACGCATGACTCGAAGAAAAAGTTCCGCCGACAACGATGCTGGGAACCTCCGGCGCTCGGGAAGATATGCGGGCGAGATGCCCAACATGATCTGGCTAGGGCTTCCGGGGGTGCTCGCGCTCATCACCCTCAAGATCGGCTCGTTGGCCAGGAGTTGGCGGCTGCCCTGATGCCGGAAATGGCGTGTCTTTTGGCTTGGGCTTTTCCGGTAGAATATCGTTCTTGTCTGGTTTGGGCGGTGTGACAGGCGTCATTGGCTTATCTCTTTGCTGTTCTCTCGTGCAGTTTCAAACACCCTTGGAAACGCAAAGTTCCCTACGAAGACCCTGTGGCCATTCGAATCCCAACCGACAAGTCGTTGTCGAGCGTTGCAGACCAGTGGTGGAAA
Source organism: Phyllobacterium sp. 1468 (assembly GCF_031455525.1). NCBI lineage: Bacteria > Pseudomonadati > Pseudomonadota > Alphaproteobacteria > Hyphomicrobiales > Phyllobacteriaceae > Phyllobacterium > Phyllobacterium sp. 1468. The sequence continues at coordinate 161,284 of NZ_JAVDSX010000011.1, forward strand.
CGCTACTTAAGAACGGCGAAATGCTCCGCAAAAACGAAAATCCTAGGCTAAGCAATTTTGGAATGAACCGGCTGGCTCCAGTTTGTGAGCTCGAAACGGTCATTTCATGTCGATAACCTCTCCGGCCGTATAGAAAATGATAGGAGGACCATATTCCTTTTCACCTGGCTTTGCGTCCTGGCTCCAGGCAATGACCCCTGCGTGCGTTGACGCCAAATCAGCGGCCACCTTCCGCGCCTGTTCTTCCGTGTCGAACCGTTGTGGTTCTTCAGGTCGGAACAACTCTCCAGCTTCACCTTGCTCAAAAACTGCTACAAAATAAATCTGCTTCATCTTCTATCCTTATAAGCGGCAACCCATTTCGACTGAAACGCGCCAGCCAATAGCGTGTTCCAGACGAAGGGTCAGCGCCATGGAGACACGGCGAAATTCGATTTTATATGGGAACGCCTTGTTCTCTGGAGGATTAGCGAGAGCTATCACCAAACGCTGGAGAAACCCACATGATCTCTTGGAACACGCCATCTCGATTGCTGTCAGCGCCGCCCGAGTTGGATCGACCGGAACAATGTTTTGCTATCGGAGTTCGTAGGCCTGTTGAGAGCGGGGACGTCTTCGGCAGAGGCTCGGCGTCACCGCCATTGCCCCCGCGTCGGGCTCACCTTTCGAATCTATATAGCCACTAGCTAAACCCGTCGACTCGCTGGGCTTGCAGTGGTATTGCCCATGTGTTGCAAGCGCTCCAAGCCAGCAGCTTGGGCCGACCTACAGGCGTACCAACGAGCCGAAGCGACGTTTGAGCCAGCAATCACCAAATTGCGCAACGAACCTTGACCATCGATCACCTCCTACGAAACGTCCGAATTCGGCGTTCATGATCAACCGTCTGTCGATGATCCGTTGGTAAGAGCGCAATTGCCTTCACAGGCGTTGCTTCTCTTCTGCGCTCTTGCCGTCGGAGCTTTTCGACCTTTCCTCAAAGCGATCTGCACCCTTGGCAAGGTCGGAACCTTTTTGCGACTCGACCTTCTTCTCGTCCGCTGCGGCGCTCTTTCTCAATCCGCGCGCGGCTTGCTTGCCTTTTTCTGTTGCAGCTTGCTCGACACCCATCGCATCTCCTCCTAGTTAGTGAACGAAGGCAGTACCTCATTTCAAGTATGGTCGGCTGACGTCGCATCCTTTATGCGTCCGCTTGCTGCTTCGTAGGCGTCGTCGACTACGGCTGCAGTCTGATCATAGATGTCTGACGCAGCCTCAGCGCCCTTGTCGAGAATGTCTTCTGCCTTATCGGAAATACTGTCTTTGACACTTTCCGCGGCTTCTCCCGCGACAGAATCC
>NZ_JAVDSX010000012.1:0-143864 GCF_031455525.1 Phyllobacterium sp. 1468
CCAACCGAAGTGTTCAGAGACCAGCTTGTTGAAATCATATCGCCACCACTATAGCCTACCCTCGCCCGCCGTTGCATTTGAAGTAGAACCCACAAAAATGAATGTGCTCCATTTTGGAGCGCGTCACCAAGTGGTGGCCTCGTCTCCTCGCCGCACTGTTCGGCGGAGAAACTCGAACGACACCGTTCGAGTTTCCGGTAGCGCAAGCTCAGGCTTGCTTTATGCCGCAACCTCCACCTTCGTCTTGAAGCTACTGAGCACCGCAGCAACCGCAATGTTGGCGATAAGAGCCAAGAGCCCGATATAGACCGTGAACGGCGCGCCCCCGAGGCTGATCGCGTGCAGCGGCTTTAGGCCGTCGATCCAGACAAGGTACGTGCCACCGAAGAAGCCCACGAACCAGCCAGCGAGCAGTCCAGGTGCCCGGAACCAATTCGAATAGAGGCCAAAAACCAGCGCCGGAAGGGTCTGGAGTATCCATATTCCGCCAAGAAGCTGGAGATCGAGGGCGAACTGTGTCGGAAGGAAAGCGATGACCATCAACGCGCCGATCTTGACGATCAGCGATGTTACCTTGGCGACCTTCGCCTCACCTTCGTGTGTGACTGCCGGATTGACGTAGGCTTTCCAGAAGTTCCGGGTAAATAGATTGGAAGCGCCAATGCTCATCACCGCTGCCGGAACGAGAGCACCGATCGCGATTGCGGCGAAAGCGAATCCCGCAAACCAGCTTGGGAACAATGTCTGGAACAGTGCCGGCACAACCTGGTTTGGGCTTGATACGTTCAGATGTGCTGCGTGCCCCATATAGCCAAGCAGAGCAAGTAGTCCGAGCAGTAATGTGTATGCTGGCAAGAGCGCAGCATTCTTGCGGATCGTGTTGCTGCTGTTCGATGCGAAGATGCCTGTCAGAGTATGCGGATACATGAACGCCGCAAGCGCCGAGCCGAGCGCCAAGGTTGCGTACGCCACATATTGGCTTCCATCCAGAAGCAGACTTCCCGAACCTTTGGCCTTGAAGGCCGCATCCGCCGAAGCGAATACATTGGCATAGCCTCCAAGCTTGGACGGTATCAGCGCAACCGCGGCGAACACCGCAATATAGATCATGATGTCCTTGACGAAAGCGATCAGCGCAGGCGCGCGCAGTCCTGCCGAATAGGTGTAAAGAGCAAGAATGATGAAGGCGACGGCCAAAGGCAGTTCACCCGTCAGACCCAGCGCCTGCAGAACCGCCGCCATGCCGACAAGTTGCAAGGCGATATAAGGCATCGTGGCTATGACACCGGTAAGTGCGACGGCCAGTTCCAGGGCGCGAGATCCGTATTGCCCGTAAACCACATCACCGGCAGTGACATAACCGTTGGCCTTGGCACGCTTCCAGAGGATGGGCATCACCATGAACACGAATGGATAGACGATGATTGTGTAGGGTAACGCAAAAAAGCCGTAGGCACCGACTGCGTAGACAAGCGCCGGAACTGCGATAACGGTGTATGCCGTGTAGAAGTCACCGCCGACGAGGAACCAGGTAATCCAGGTGCCGAAGTTGCGGCCCCCTAGCCCCCATTCGTCCAGGTGCCCCATGTTTTTCGGAGCGCGCCATCGCGACGCAACAAAACCGAGGACTGTGACGAGGGCGAAGAAGAAAATGAATACGGATAGCGCGACAGGATCAACATTAGTCGTCATAGTGCGTGCTCCGATACGCAATCCAGGTCAAAAATGCGGTGATCGGCACCCAGGCAAGCTGATACCAATAGAAAAACGGAAATCCGAAAAGTTCCGGGTCGTGGAAGTTGTAAAATGGCACCCAAAGCAAACCGATGTACGGAATAATCAGAAGCCAGAGCACAGGTCGTGAGCGTTTTTCCATCGTCATTTCCTCTCCAAGTCCAGGTCAAGGTGTTACCGCAACGGTGGCAGTCATCCCTGCCACCAATTGAGTGTTTTCTGGTACGTCGTTGAGCGCTATCCTCACCGGAATACGCTGAGCAAGACGAACCCATGTGAAAGTTGGATTGATGTTGGCAAGAAGACCGGAACCTGCCGTTCGTTCGCGATCTTCGATCCCTGCCGCGATGCTGTCGACATGGCCTTCGATGGTGCCAGCCCGTCCCATCAGTTTGATCCTCACCGGATCTCCAATGTGAATGCGCGAGAGCTTCGTTTCTTCGAAGTAACCCTCCACGCGGAGTGAATCCGTGTCGACGAGCGCCATTTCGGCACTTCCCGTCGTCACATAATTGCCCGGGCGAAGGGAAAGATTGGTGATGGTGCCGTTGACGGGCGCCCTCACCTGCGACCTTTCCCTGTTGAGACGGGCAAGATCGAGATTAGCTGACGCCTGAAGAAAGCTCGCCTGTGCTTGTGCTTCAGCGGCCTGGGCCTCTTCCTTCTGCTGCTGCGATATCACCCCGCCGAGTTGTTCGCGACGCTTGCGGTCGCGCGTCGCCTGCTCCAACGTCGCCTTGGCCCCTGCAACTGCAGCTTCGGCCTGCTCCTCGGCAATCTGGAAACGCTTCTCGTCTACCTTGAACAGCACGTCGCCTTTCTTGACGACATCATTGTCTTTAACGAGAACTTCGCTCACCAGGCCTGATACGTCCGGTGCAACCGCAACAATATCGGCACGGACACGTGCGTCACGCGTCCAAGGGTCATTCATATAATGGTTCCAAAGCTCGCGGCCGACGAACAGGGCGCAAACAACCAAGGACAGGGTCACAAGCACGCGCCCTGCAGTTTTCAAATTTCGATTCATGACAATACCCATTGGGTCAGGAAAGTGATGGCGCCAAGCGTGACGACGTAAAGTGCAACGTCGAACAACCCCCGATGCCAGACGATTGCATAAAGGCCGATCCATGAAAGCGCCCGGCGCAGCACCACGCTGAACAGAAGCGTAACAAGCATCAGCCCGAGCAGTCCGGGTACGTAAACGCCATAAATATCAAGCTCACCCAACATTCTGTTTTACTCCGCGGCCATCAGCATTTCTGATGCGGATGGTCTCACATCGACGCCTGGAGGTGCGGACGGCGCAGCCGCATAAGGAAATAGCGCGCGTCGCAGGCCGACGAGCGCGTCCAAAACCTTGCGTCCACGAACATTCTCTCGAAAGCTGGAGGACACCAGAAGGCTGTCCAGTTGCTCCTGCAACTTTGCGCTTGGCCTCACTGCCTCACGTCGTGCCACGCGCTGCCGGAACAACTCGGCGATCCCTGAAAGGACTGCATTCACTCGGGATTGTTCCTCCACGGTCAAATGTTTACGCTCCCGCTGGATTGCGAGGATGTTGAAGCCCATGCGCACTTCTGCAAAGCCATCGATATCCGATAAGTATCGATCGTCCAGGGATGCCAGCCTCGGTATGAGTTGTCCCATCCGGTCCAGCATCCGTCCCGCGAGCTTTTCGTAATCGCTTCGCTTCAATCCGGCAGCCGTTTCAGCGAGATCAGACCAGCCGGCACGCACAAGGCGACGGGCTGCAATCTCGGCACCAAACGGCCTTGCAAGTTGCGTCCAGACCAGAGCGAAACCGATGCCGGCCATTGCAGCAATTCCTTCATTGGCAAATGTGGTGAAATCAGCGCTGAGGCGGTTCTGCATGGCCACGAAGGAGGCCGTGTTCACCGTGAGGAGCATTGCGAGCATATTGAAATGCGGTCGCGGGATCAGCGTCCCGATGAATAGGAATGCTGGTGCAAAGACCAGCACCAGCATTTCATAGCCGCTGATCGCCGGAAGTATCGCAAACAGATAGACGAAAGATGCCACGAGACTGACACCGCACCATATGAACATCGCTGATATGAAAGGTGCCGGCCTGTCCATGGCAGCAAAGAATGAACAGGCAACAGCCGTCATCATCACGAAGCTTGCTCCACTCTGCCATCCGATCTGTACCCAGATCAGGCCAGCAACGAGAGTTGCGACAACGACTGAGCCCGACGAAAAGAACATCATGGCATAGTCGTGGTAGCGATTGCGGCCAACGACCTGGCGGTGGCGGAAGACTGGGCGCCACCGTCCGGAATATTGGCCCTTGGCAATTTGCTCACGAAGGGTCAGGCAGTCGTGCCATAAGTTGACAATCTCCAATAATCGGGCAAGCGCACTCGAAAATATCAGCTTTTCCCACTCCGCAGACTCATCGGCCGATTCCAGCCGTTTGATCTGTGCCGCAAAATGATCCGGACTTTTCTCTGACGCTGATGTTCGGGACTTCAACCAACTGGCGACCTCGCAAAGAAGCGCGCCGAGTTCCGGATTCAATTGCCGGCCATCGGCCTTAAGTGCATGGAGCCGGTCCGCCAACGACGAAAGCAGAGGCAGCAGCATCATGAGGCGTCCACGCAGCTCTTTCGCATGCCGGGCAACGTCGCGGGTGCCTGCATCATAGGTCAGTTGGCTAATAACGAGATCAAGTCCGGCTATATCCGATGCCAACTTCTGACGTGGTGCTGGCGTGGCTGGAATAGCACCCTCCCCGCGCAATATCTCGTCCGCCCAGTCGGCGGCATCATCGAGCCATGCCGAAATTCTGGCGCCGAGAAGCGTACCGACGCTGCTGGGAAATACGAGCAAGCCCACGACAGTCGCGCAGGTGATGCCGATGATGATCTCTTCGGTCCGCGCAAGCGCTGTATCGAAGATCAACTCCGGCGTCATTACTGTCGGAAGCGCAATGAGCGGTAGCGAATAGCCTGCCAGCATGAAAACATAACTGCGTGGCGTACGGTCGAGCATGGAAATGTATAGTAGACAACCCGTCCACAGGGCGACGGCGAGCAACAACAGTTCCGGAGCATTAACGAAAAGCGGCACAAAAAACACGGCGGCGCTCGCTCCGATAATCGTACCAAGTGCGCGATAAAGCCCTTTGGAACTCGTCGCGCCTGCAAGCGGATTTGCGACCACGTACACGGCAGCCATGGCCCAATATGGTCGCGGCAGATCGAACCACAGCGCGATATAGAGGGCCATCATCGATGCGAGAAAAGCTTTGGCCGAAAAAACCCACTCCCGCCAAGATGGAAAAGTCACGGCGTCAGCTCCGCCTCGCTAGCCGGAGGCCCTATAGTGGTTGAATTGCCGGCGCGATCAAATGCATCAAGTACGCGCAACGCGGCTTCAAGATCTTCCTTGCTGACATCAGCAAGGATCTGCGCGCGCAAACCGACAAGGATATCCTCAAGTTCTGCCGTGAATTTCTCACCCTTTTCGGTAAGCCAAAGCGTCTTGGCGCGGCGATCGCTGCTATCTTCCTTCCGGATAACAAGTTCCGCCGCTTCAAGCTGATCGAGCAGACGGACCAATGACGGCCCCTCAATTCCAATATAGGATGCAAGGGTAATCTGCCGCACGCCACCGCCTAGCCTTCCAATCCAGATCAGTGGCGCCGCCGTGGCCTCAGAGATGTCCGAAGCCATCAGCGCCTGATCTGTAATACGCCGCCATTGCCGCCCCGTCTGAAGCAGGGTCGCCGTAAAGGCTCTGCGAAGATTATCGATTTCGTTCATATAGAAATAATTAGCATACGAATAATTCGATATCAATCTTTATTTTGCCGGAGCTTACCAGAATTGTGCGGTTCGTTTGAACTTGTCCCACCTGTTGTTCATGCGGCTGGCGCTGATCGTTTCCCGATGCGCTTGCCAGCCGATCACCGCGCCAATGGCACGATGCAGGTCGGGACTTTCCGCACGTTCCACGATATTCGACAGAAGGGCCCGCGAAGTTCTGATGTCATTGGCCTCGCCGAGAACATCCTGCAGTCGAGACAGCTGCTTGAGATATTTTCCGGTCGATCCCCGATTTGCATAAAGTGGCAAGAAGAACTCCGTGGCGTAGCGCAGTTTCTTCAAGGTCAGTCGCAGCTTGTGCCGCGCCTCGGGCCGAAGATGGCGAAAATGCCGCCCGCGCTTGAGAGCCTTTCGCTCGATACGGGTAAGGACGCTGGACGCAAATTTCGTCAGTGGCTCGGCCAGCCTCCGCAGATCCTCGCTGGCTACCTCGTTTCGCCAGCTTTTCCGCTGAATAACAAGTCCCAGTGACAAAAGAAAACGGTTGGTTTGCGAGGCGGCAATATTATCGCGTACCATGCCATAGCCCTGATCCCGGAAAGGCGCGCTTGCGTTGCGCAAACTGGAGAATTCGATTCCCGGCAGATTGCCCTTCTCGATATCGGAGAGCGTCGAGTTGATAAAAACGTCCCAGTTGCGTGCTTCGCCCAGCGTTCGTGCAAATCGCCTCGCCTCGGTGTCGAGCGCCTGCAGCGATGGCGTTTCCAACTCGCGCCGTAAGAAATACAAGGCCGTACGCAGACGTCGCAATGCCACACGCAGTTGGTGGACGCCTTCGGGTGCGCCGCCGTTTTCTGCCGGTGACAGGTTTGCCAATATCTGTTGTTGGCAGCTCACCAGGATTTTGGCGATACCTTCATCCACGGTGTCCTGATCATTCAGACCAGACGCCGACGCCTTCACGGCCACTGGATCAATACCAAGCGCAAGTGCATAGCCACGCGCTGACTTGCTCTGGGTTTCAAGGCACAGCGGCAAAATATCCATCAAGCCGAGGCCGAGTTGGTAGAGCGCAGCTGCCCTGCCCTGTTTTAGTTCAAGTTCGATCTCGCATAGTGGTTCCTGTCGCGAACCGGCCTCTATCACGCCATCGTCGAACGCAACCTCGATCTGCCCCTCAGATACATCGACTGTAACCCGATGCCGGCGAACCTTGGTTACAAAGATCGGCACGAGTTGATCGACAGCGATTTTATCGAAAATCCCATCGATTTCCGACACTGGCAACGCTCCGGGATCAGGGGCCAGGGTCTGGACTGGCGCTTCCCATTCCTGGCGTGTCAGTGGATCATCGACGGACGCTCGCTTGATGGTTTGCACCAGGTACTTGCCGCTGCGCCGAACCCGCAAGGAAATGCCGGCGCCAAACAACTTGTGGTCAGCCGTATCGTAATACGTCGTTTCCAACCGGCGGATGGTACCTTTGTTTCGGGAATCTTGCAGAATGACAGGGGAAGTCCGAATCCGGTCGAGAGAACCTGAAGAGGCACGCAGTTTCAGTTCGACTTCGAGCGGAGGCGGTGGAGGAACAACATCGACATCCTTGATGCTCGCTCGCTTCGCCTTGCAACGATCCACCGCCACTATCCTTGTAAAAACGTCTTTGTTATTTCTTTCCCAACTCAATCCTATATTATCCCGTAGGACCCAAATTGGTAGATGCGTCCAGTCTTTCCTGTTTTGGCCGACAGTTCGCTATCTCAACGGGTACGGTAGGACTGTGATGCGCAGGCTAATGCTTCTTCGCCATGCCAAGTCGGACAGGCCCGACAACGTTGACGACCATGCGCGCCCGCTTGCGGAACGCGGCCGTCGGGCGTGCCCGCTGATGGGCGCTTACATGGTAGAGCAAGGTCTTCTACCCGACCTTGCCATGATATCAACCGCCCGGCGCACCATGGAAACATGGGAACTCATGCGGGACATTTTCCCGAAGCATATTGTGCAGATCGACGAGGCGCGCCTCTACGATGCTTCCGCCAAGGCGATCCTTGACGTCATCCACGAAATACCACCCGATGTTAAGGCATTGCTGGTCGTCGGACATAATCCCGGACTCCATGAACTGGCTCTCAAATTGATCAGAACGGGCAGCCGGCAGAATTTGTCCCGTTTGCAACAAAAATACCCGACAGCGGCGCTAGTCGTGATCGATTTCCGTGTCAGCAAGTGGAATGTCATAGCCGAAAGCACCGGCCAGCTCGAACGGTTCGTGACGCCGCAGTCGATCAGCCGCGGTTAAACCGGTTTGATGTAGTATGCGTCATCGCTACGGGCGGCGTGTATCCGTTAAGCTACGAGAACGGGAGGATGTCAGCCATACGCAAGGTGCTACTCATTACCCTGCTCTTCGCAGCTCCCGCGTTCGCTCACGACGCGCCGCTTGGCTGGGCCTATGGTGCTGAATGTTGCAGCATGACCGACTGTTGGCAGGAGAAGGGCGGCGCCATACTGGAAACGCCGACGGGCTACCGCGTTATCGTTACCGGGGAACTGATCGCCTACGGTGACAGCCGGATCAAACCGTCAAGGGATCAGTTTTTTCATCGCTGTACTGTCGGCGCCGACCCCAAGGGAAGGCGATCGATCTGCCTCTATGTTCCGCCGAGATCATTGTAGAGCCTATCATTGGTGTGCACGTTGTGGACAAGCATTTAACGGGGGCGCTTCGTCATGTTCGTCGCTACTGACTTGGCCTATTCTGCGCGCATGAAACCATCACGCGATATAACCCGCCTGCTCGAGATTATGGCTGCCTTGCGGACGCCGGTAACGGGCTGCCCCTGGGATCTGGAGCAGGATTTCAAATCCATCGCGCCCTACACGCTTGAGGAAGCGTTTGAAGTCATCGACGCCATCGAGCGCAACGACATCGACGATCTGCGCGAGGAACTTGGCGATCTGCTGCTGCAAGTTGTTTTCCACGCTCGCATGGCCGAAGAGCTCAAAGCGTTCGATTTCGGTGATGTGGTTCAGGCCATCACCCACAAGATGATCCGCCGCCATCCACACGTTTTCGGCGAAGAAGCTGCACGCGGCGCCGGCATGGCCAAAGGCATGTGGGACAAGATCAAGGCCGAGGAAAAAGCCGAGCGCCGTGAACGCCGCGCGGCGCTCAATCCAGGTCTGGCCGAGGCGGATGGCTTTCTCGACGATATTCCCCATGGTTTTCCCGCGCTGATGCGGGCTTTGAAACTGCAGCAGAAGGCCGCGAAAGTCGGCTTCGACTGGTCTGAAGCTGCGCCTATCCTCAACAAGATCGAGGAGGAAATTAGCGAATTGAAGGAGGCGATCGCCAGCGGCGATCGACAGGATACGGAAGAAGAATATGGCGACCTGCTCTTTGCCATGGTCAATCTCGGCCGTCACCTGAGACTGGAGCCCGAAAGCGCGCTGCGCGGAACGAATGAGAAGTTCCGCAAACGCTTCCATTACATCGAACGCAAACTGGCCGAACAGCAACAATCTCTGGATGCGGCGACGTTGGAGGAGATGGAAGCGCTGTGGCAGGAAGCCAAGACGGCGAAATAATGCGTATCTACCTGTTATTCCCGCTCAGCATCTTCTCGTCGAGCATTGCTTGCGAATTAACCGTCATATCCATCGTCAGGGCGATTGAGCCGTCGTCCAGATCCTTGCGCTTCACATTGCTGGAGTGCTGATAAATCCAGTCCATGAGCCGCATCTGGTTGTGTTGTAGAGTAACCTTGACCTTGGTGAGCTTGCCGGCGATCCGGTCCTCGATTTCCTTGAGCAGCGCGCCCACGCCCTCACCCGTGATCGCCGAGACCGGGATCGGATGCTCATTGCCAGTGGCCGCGGCGCTCAAACGCTGCGCCGCCTCGCGGCCGGCATCATCCAGGAGATCGATCTTGTTCCAGACTTCGATGATACGCTTCGTATCGCCGCGCTCGATGCCGAGGCTTTCCATGATGGCGTGCACATCCTCCGCCTGTGCTGCGGTATCCGGATCGGAAATATCGCGCACATGCAGGATAAGATCCGCCTCGACCACTTCTTCCAATGTCGCACGGAAGGCCGCGACCAGATGGGTCGGCAGGTTGGAAATGAAACCAACAGTATCCGAGAGAATGATCGTTTCGCCATGTTCGAGCTTGATGCGCCGCAGTGTCGGGTCAAGCGTCGCGAAGAGCATGTCTTCGGCAACGACGCCTGCCCCGGTCAGCCGGTTGAACAGCGTGGATTTGCCGGCGTTGGTATAACCGACAAGTGCCACGACCGGATGCGGCACCTTCTTGCGCTTGGCGCGATGCAGCGTGCGCGTGCGAACGACCGTCTCAAGCTCCCGCTTGATGCGCAGGATCTTTTCCTGCAGGGCCCGCCTGTCGGCCTCGATCTGCGTTTCACCGGGACCACCAAGGAAACCGCCACCGCCGCGCTGACGCTCCAAGTGTGTCCAGCTGCGAACCAGGCGGCCCTTTTGATACGTCAGATGCGCCAGTTCGACCTGCAGCGCGCCCTCCTTTGTTTGCGCACGGCGGCCGAAGATTTCGAGGATGAGCCCGGTCCGGTCAAGGACCTTGGCATTCCATTCTTTTTCGAGATTGCGCTGCTGTACCGGAGTCAAGGAATGGTCGACTATAACCAGTTCCGCGTGGGAAGCCTCAACGATCTCGCCAATTGCGTCTACCTTGCCGGTCCCGAGCAATGTGGCCGGGCGCGGCGTAGAAACCTGCACGATATCGGCATGGACGATGTCGAGGTCGATGGCGCGCGCGAGCCCCTCGGCTTCTTCGAGCCTCGCCTCATCGCTGCGCTGGAACTCATGCTGGAACTGGGACCGATTGGTCTCGCCATTGCCACTATTACTGAAGCGTTGTGGCAAAATTGGCACGATGACAACCGCACGCGTAGCTTCCCTGGCGGTTTCGCCGTTATCAGCAATCCCACCCGTTTTCTGTGCGTTGCGCGTAAAGTCCTTGGTCAAATGTGGTCTCAGTCGCTCTCTTCAACTTCGAACATCTGCACGGGCTGGCTCGGCATGATGGTCGATATAGCATGTTTGTAGACGAGCTGTGAATGGCCGTCGCGGCGCAAAAGAACGCAGAAGTTGTCGAAAGATGTAACAATTCCAGTCAGTTTTACACCATTAATGAGGAATATTGTCAGAGAAATCTTCTGTTTTCTGACTGAATTCAGAAAAAGGTCCTGAAGATTCTGCGATCGTTCAGCCATTGTTTTTGTCCTTTTATGCGATCAGCAAACGTGTCTCATACAAAATTCTGCGGCGGAAGCAAACTTTCTTTGCTCCAGCAGGAGGTGAAAAATAGCGCTCTGTTAGTCCCCTCACTCTCCGGTTAACAGGATGGCGTTTTTTCCGCAATGTCAAAAAACGCTTCCCGCAAGGAAAGTGTAGTTGTTCCAGGATGGCCATTTGCTACCGATTCGCCGTCAATCGCAACGATTGGCATGACAACTGTTGACGCAGCGGTCATGAAAACTTCCTTGGCTTTCTTTGCTTCATCGACCGAAAAGCCCCTCTCTTCGATCTTCAGCCCCAACTTTTTTGCCACATCGAAAATGGTAGTGCGAGTGATACCGCGCAAAATGCCGCTCTCGGCAGGGCGCGTGACCAGAACGCCATCCTTGGTCACGATCCAGGCATTGGTCGCGGCACCCTCCTTCACGATACCATTCCCATCGATGAACCACGCTTCCTGAGCGCCTTGGTCCTTCGCCCGCTGGCGAGCCAGCACGTTTGGCAACAAACCAATGGACTTGATGTCGACACGCTCCCAGCGATTTTCTGGCGTGGTTATCACCTTGATGCCGTTGGCTGCCCGAGCAGCCGAGGCGGCAGGGCTGGTACGTTTCGCGGTGACGACAATGGCAGGTGGCGTATCTGGTGACGGAAACACGTGATCGCGTCTGGCAACGCCGCGTGTGACCTGCAAATAGACAAGACCGTCGTGAACCCGGTTCCGCCGGACGACTTCCTTGATAATGACTTGGAGTGCCTTGCGAGCCATTGGCCACGAAATTTTCAATTCAGAAAGCGAACGATTCAACCTGTCGAGATGGCGGGTCATGTCCATGATATTGCCGCGCGCTATCTCGCAGACTTCATAGACGCCATCAGCGAACTGATAGCCGCGGTCCTCGATGTGGATACCAGCTTCGGAATGCTGGACATATTGACCGTTTACATAGGCAATGCGCGACATCGCGGCTCCTTTTAAGTCGTAAACTCATAAATCTGGTAGAAATGGCGCCTGAAACGGCAAGAAGATGCGAGGAGAAGCGTGAAGGGCGGGGTCTTCCCGGCCGAACGGTTCGACACTGCAGCTTGCAGCCGGATCAGTGTCCGCAGGATATGGTCCATCTTCCCGGCAATAGCGTCGCAAGGGACTTGAAAATGGATAAACATTTCCATCGCCCTTGCTCCTTGTATCCGAAAAGATGGCCTCATACCATTTCCATCAGATTTATGAGTTCACGACCTAGTGGAATGTACCGAATACGATGCGCATGGGCGTCTCTAACGCAATGCGTTTGCCGGTGTCCTCAAGCGCTCCCGTATGAATATCGCGTTTGAAAATGGCGATACCGCCGCCTTTCTGATTGGCGACCAGCATGAACTTGCCGGACGGATCAATAGCGAAATTGCGCGGACCAATGCCTTGCGATGGTGTCCAGTCGATCAATGCGAGTTCACCCGAAGCTGCGATAGAATAGCTGACAATGCTGTTGTGGCCTCGGTTGGATCCATAAACGAACCGTCCGTCGGGGCTTACGGCGATTTCCGCGCAGGTATTGGTTCCAGTGAAGCCCTCCGGCAGTGCCGGCAATGTCTGTCTTACGGTGAGCGCCGCGTTTTCCGGATTGTAATCCAAAACTGAAACCGTGCTATCCAACTCATTGATGACATAGGCAACCTTGCCGTTGGGGTGAAAAACCATGTGGCGTGGGCCGGCCCCTTCTGGCATTTGCGTAAAGGGGGTTGTAGCGAGGGACAGGTCTTCGCCTTTCTTCGGCAGCCTATAGGCCATAATCCGGTCGAGCCCGAGATCGCAGACAAAGACGGTGCGATTATCGGGGCTTGCAACGGCACAATGGCCGTGCTGGCGCTTGTCAGTCGGCAGGATAGCGTTCGGGCCCTCATGGATCGCAGCGGCAAAAGCAGGCTCCAACCCGCCGTCTGCCCGTAACGCAAAGGCAGCAATCGCATTGCCCGGCCGCGCGCCCAATTCAGCAACCGTATAGTTCGATGCGAAGATCAGCTGACGGGTCTGATCGAAACCGAGGTGACAGGTCGTGTTACCCAACGTCGTTTGCATGTTGATGAAGGACAGCGCACCGGTCGAGGGATCGATGTCGAAGGCAGCGGCGAGATTCTCGTTCCACGCCGGAACTTCCGCAGCGGCGTAGAGGCGCTGGCGCTTCTCATCAATCGCCAGATACCCTGGATTGTCGATCGCCAGATATTCGCTCGCAAGCGTCATATCTCCGGTCTCCCCATCGAATTGAAAGACGCTGATTCCCTTCCCCTTACCGGGCAAGGCATTGCGATTCAGGTTACCGACAAAAGCAAAGGTTTTTGGCATTGTTGATCTCATGCGTTCGGTGCGGAGAGGTGGAGAATCTCTCCGTCGCTGGGAATAAGCAGCTTATGCTTAGCGATGTCGCGGGCGTTCGCATAGGCCTGCAGATCGTCGCGGGAAACGGTCGCGTGATCCAACGCTTCCATATGCGTCGCAATGATCCTTGTATCTGTGGGAGCAATACGGCAGATCTCGACAGTCTGTTCGGCGTCCATGACAATCAGGACATCGTCCCATTTGGCTCCACAGGAATGGGTGATGACAATGTCCGGAGCAAATGTTGCGATTGTTTCGCGCACGGGCGGATAGAGGATCGTATCGCCCGCCCAATAGATCGACGGTTCGCCGTCTGCCTCGATCGTGAGGCCGATGACGCTTCCCATCTTTTCGAGCACAGGACCTGAGCCGTGATTGCCGTCGCGGCGCGTCAAACGGATACCTTTATAAGTTAATCTCTCCATCAGCGGCGTAACATCGGTGAAGCCGAATGACCGGATCTTTTCCTCGTCACCAGGTTGGCAAATGAGAGGCAAATGTCTGGGAACCAGCTCTTGTGCGACCTTGTCAAAATGATCCGCATGCAGATGCGAAACAATGACGCGTTCCACTCCGGCAAGGATTTCATCCGTCGACACCGGCAGTTCAACCATTGGATTGGGTGAGCGGCCGGTGAAAGATGGACGGCTGTGTTTCGATCCGAAATCCGGATCGATCAGAATAGTCGCGCCGGCGTAGTCAAGTTTCAGCGTTGCATTGCGCAGGAGTTGCAATTTCATGGGGCTGCCTCTCTTGGGGATCAGACTCCGAGGGACTTCAACTTGCGGTGCAGTGCTGACCGTTCCATACCAACGAATTCAGCTGTGCGTGAGATGTTTCCACCAAAACGATTGATCTGGGCAATCAGATATTCCTTCTCGAACCGCTCGCGTGCTTCGCGCAGTGGCAGGGCCATGATGTGCTGGTCCGATTCCGTAGGTGGTTTGGGCAGCGTATCACCGATCTCGGCGGGCAGCAGATCCGCGGTAATCACCGATTCAGGATCGTCGCCCCGGGCAAGAATGATCAGGCGCTCGATATTGTTGCGCAGCTGACGAATGTTGCCCGGCCATGAATGCGACTGCAGCACTGCCATCGCATCGGGGCCAATCTTCCGCGGCTTGATACCCGCTTGATCGGCGATCTGCCCCATAAAGAACTCTACAAGCGCAGGGATATCATCACGCCGGTCAGCCAATGGCGGGACGATGACCGGAACGACTGCGAGGCGATGAAACAGATCTTCGCGGAAACGTCCCTCGGCGATCATTGCTTCGAGATTCTGTGCAGTCGAGGAAATAATACGAACATCGACCTTGATCCGCTTGGTACCCCCTACCCGCTCGAACTGTTGATCCACCAAAACGCGCAGAATCTTGTTTTGGGTCTCGCGCGGCATGTCGGCTATCTCATTCAGGTAGAGAATGCCGCCATGCGCTTCTTCGAGGGCGCCGACCTTGCGCTCACCACCATCGGATTCGGTGCCAAAGAGTTCGACTTCCATTCGTTCCGGTGTGATCGTTGCCGCGTTCAGATTGACGAACGGTCCTTTGGAACGTGTCGAGAGGGCGTGAATGGCACGCGCGGTCAGTTCCTTGCCTGCACCGGAAGGGCCTGTGATCATGATGCGGCTGTTGGTTGGCGCAACCCGTTCAATGGTCTGGCGAAGATGGTTCATGGATAGCGAACTGCCAAGAAGTTCGAAGCTCTCGCTTGAGCGCTTGCGCAGATCGGAAACCTCGCGGCGCAGTTTCGATGTTTCCAAGGCGCGCTCGGCAATCAGGATCAGACGGTCAGCCTTGAAAGGCTTCTCGATAAAATCATAAGCACCGCGGCGAATGGCCGAAACGGCCGTTTCGATATTGCCGTGGCCAGAAATCATAACAACCGGAATCTCCGGATGCCGCAGCTTGATCTCGTCCAGGAGCGCCAAGCCATCCAGGCGGCTGCCCTGCATCCAGATGTCGAGGAAAATCAGCCGGGGTATGCGGTCGTCTATCGAAGCGAGCGCACTGTCGGCGTCCGATGCAACACGGGCCTCATAGCCTTCGTCGCTGAGAATGCCAGCCACAAGTTCACGGATGTCGACCTCATCGTCGACCACAAGAATGTCAGATGCCATGTTAATTCACCTGTTTTGCCGATTTATCGGTCTCTGCTTCGACCGGCGTAACGGTCTGTGTGGTTGGAAAAGTCATGCGGATCATGGCGCCCCGGCCCCCATAAAAATCTTCCGGCGCGTCATGCAATTCGAGGTGTCCGGCGTGGTCCTCGACAATCTTCTTGACGATAGCAAGACCAAGTCCAGTACCCTTCTCGCGGGTCGTCATGTATGGCTCCAGCAGCCGCTGACGATGTTCGCGCGGCAGCCCTTTGCCATTGTCAAGTATATCCACGACGATCGCCGCACCATCCTGTCTGGATCTGACAAGAATATGTCCGTTCGCATGAGTCTCTTTCACAATGGATTCAACGGATTCGGCGGCGTTCTTGATAACATTTCCGAAAGCCTGTCCCATCAAACGACTGTCAAATTGGCCGATGAGTGGGGTAGTGCCAAAGTCGCGCTCGAAACGGATATCGCTGCGGCTGACCTCCACGAGGAAGGATGCCTCGCGCAGAGCCTCGCGCAAATCCATCGTTTTGATCTCCGGCTTCGGCATACGCGCGAAGGAAGAAAATTCATCGACCATGCGGCCTATGTCACCGACCTGCCGAATGATCGTATCGGTACATTGGTCAAAAACTTCCCGATCTTCAGTAATCACCTTGCTATAGCGGCGGCGCAACCGTTCGGCAGAAAGTTGGATCGGCGTCAGTGGATTCTTGATCTCGTGAGCGATGCGCCTTGCCACGTCAGCCCATGCCGACGAACGCTGCGCCTCGACCAAATCGGTGATATCGTCCACGGTCACGACGTAGGAATGATCAATCGATTCAGCATCTTCTACGGTAATCTGGACGTTGAAGGTTCGCGCGCTGCCGCGACGCGACATGGTCACCTGCTCGCGATAAACGGAGCGGCCCGTCGCATGCGCGACTTCGAAAACCAGTCCTATCTCCGGAACGAGCGCAGTCAGGTTCTTGCCAATCGCGGTTGCCGGGTCGAGCGAGAGCATCGTTTCAGCAGACCGGTTGATAATGCCTATGACGCCATCACCATTCACACTGATGACGCCAGCAGTCACACCTGAAAGCACCGCTTCGGAGAACCGTCGCCGCTCATCGATCTGATCTTTGGCGGCAACGAGATCGCTCCGCTGAGTGCCCAACTGCCGAACCATTGTATTGAACGTCTGCGACAGAGAGCCGATATCCCCGTCATTGCGATGTACGGGAACAGAGACATCGAGATTACCGGTTGCCACGTCATCGGCTGCACCAATCAACAGCCGAATGGGCCGCACGAGCCTGTCCGCAACCGCTATGCCCGTCCAGATCGCCGATAGGAGCAGCGTCAGGGTCAGGCCGAAATAGAGCAGTGCAAAAAGGATCTGCGTCGTTACCCCGTCGCCGGCGGATGCTTGCTCGTCAGCGGTTCGTTTCTCCATCAATCGGCTCGAACTGAGGATATCCGCATCGACGGGCCTGACGGTATAGAGAAACAGACCCGGTATTTCTCGCATCATGATGACCGCACTGAGAAGATTGGTTTGTTCTGGCGGAATAAGCACGGGTTTGCCGTCCGATGCAGTCTCCAATACCGACCTTGCTACTGCAGGTATGGCGATGTCGGTCTTGATGTCGGCGCGTACAGCTGTCTCACCATTGGGCCTGACAAGTGATGCAGCAAGAAGCCCCCGCCCTAGCGCCTGTTGGGTGAGCAAACGGGTAAAGCCGCTGCGATCGAGATTATAGAGCGTACGCTGGCCGTCGAGGTCATTGACCATTTCCAGCGTTGTGCCCTGCAAATTCCGCGCACTTTCCTGAATATAGGAATTGGCGAGACTGATCGACGAATTGACGATGGTCGTACTGCGCATCTCGAACCAGCGGTCAAGTCCGAGATCGAGTGTAATGGACGCGACAATAGCGACGATCATTGCTGGCACGGCGGCGACGAGCGAAAACAACACGATTAAACGCACATGCAGGCGAGACGCGGCTTTCCCGCGTGTTCTGGCGCGAGCAATACGGTAGGCTTCGCGTCCAATAAGCATCAGGAGCGCCGCAATGAGAGCCGCATTGATACTTGTTAGCAACAATGTAGTCTGGCTGTCAGGGTGGATCGGCGTCATTCCGGTCAAGATTAGAAAAGTGACGCCCGTGGTGAGAAGCGCGAGAACAACCGTGGCAATTCCGGCTCTTGAATAAAACTTTTGTATGCCGCCGCCTGTTGCGCCAGCTGCCGAACTTCCAGGTAGGTTGACCGAATTCGATAAGAGCATTGCTGTCGTGATTCCCAACACGTGGCACTCATGCAACACATTGTGGCGGAAATGCAACGTTTTGTCTCGGTTCAACACGGAATATTCAACACTCACCCACAATTGCGGATCTGTGTCGGGGCCAACCTCGCGTCAATTTGTTGTTACAGGTTCATATCGGCGTTTCAAAATTGACAAAACGGCTTACGACTGTGGAGACATCGTCCAGCTGGGGCAACGGGCTCCGACGTTCGTGCTTAGACCAAATATGGAGAACTGAGATGGAATATGTACGTTTCGGAAACACCGGCCTGCAAGTCTCGCGTATATGTCTCGGGTGCATGAGTTACGGAGAGCCTGATCGCGGCAACCATGCTTGGACGCTTTCAGAAGAAAAAAGCCGGCCATTCATCAAACAAGCGCTGGAACTTGGTATCAATTTTTTCGATACGGCGAATGTTTATTCAGACGGCTCCAGCGAAGAGATCGTTGGCCGTGCGCTGAACGATTTCAGTACGCGCGAGGAAGTTGTCATCGCCACAAAAGTGAACAGCCGTATGCGCCAGGGACCGAATGGCGCCGGCCTTTCACGCAAAGCCATCTTCGCGGAAATCGATGCGAGCTTGCGCCGGCTGGGCACCGACTATGTCGACCTCTACCAAATCCATCGCTTTGACTACGAAACCCGTATCGAAGAAACATTGGAAGCTCTTCATGAAGTCGTGAAATCCGGCAAGGCGAGGTATATCGGGGCATCATCTATGTATGCCTGGCAGTTTGCTCAAATGCTTGCGACCTCTCGTCAGAAGGGATGGACCCGCTTCGTTTCCATGCAAGACTACCTGAACCTGCTCTACCGGGAGGAGGAGCGGGAAATGTTACCGCTGTGCAAGGCCGAGGGCATTGCCGTCATTCCATGGAGCCCCCTCGCCCGCGGCCGGCTCACGCGTGACTGGGACGAAACGAGCGCCCGTTCCGAAACCGATGAATTCGGCAAAACGCTTTATGCCGGCACTGAAGATGCTGACAAGAAAGTTGTAAGTGCAGTCGCAAAAATAGCAGAGCAACGGAAACTGCCACGTGCACAAGTAGCACTTGCCTGGGTTCTGACCAAAGTTACCTCGCCTATAGTTGGCGCCACGAAAGCATCACATCTAGATGATGCTGTTGCATCTCTTCAAATAAAATTATCAGACGATGAAATTTCTGCGCTGGAAGCACCTTATATTCCGCATCGCGTCACGGGTTTTGTTTGATGGGAAATAGTTTTGAACACTTTGGCGATAATTCCAGCTGCGGGCGCGTTTATAAAACATGCGGCTGAAATAATTTGCCTTAGGTGAAAGGCCGATAAAAATAATAACAGTTAAAATTACACTCTTCGTAAAGAGCTTTCCTTATGGTCCTGTCGATATATGGAGTAAAGACACACTCGGCGGACGGCAATGACGACCTACGATTTATGGATGACGAAATTCGGCGACTTGCCACCTCTAAAACAGGTCGCGATCATGGTCGGCATGGCGATTGCCGCCTCGGATTTGCTCACGGCTCTCTTCTTTCTGGTCGTAAGACTGGATCGTCTCGATGCGGCGCTCATCGTCACGACACTTATCGTTATTATCGTGAGCGTCCCGCTCGGCGCTTTTCTCGTCGGGCTTAACTATCGTCTGAAGCAAACCGCCCTAAGGCTCGACCTTGCTCTGCGCAAAGATGATCTCACGGGCCTGTCGAACCGCAACGAATTCTACATGCAGGCGCAGAAACAGATTGCTTTGTGCGAACGGGACAACAGTGCCGGTGCAGTGCTCTATATCGATGCCGACTATTTCAAGACGATCAATGATCGGTACGGCCACGCCGTTGGAGACGGAGTGCTCCAGGAAATTGGAATGCTTATCCGGTCCACCATCGGCGAGTGGGATTTCGCCGCGCGGTTCGGTGGTGAGGAGTTCGCCATTTTTCTGACTGGTGCGGACCTTGGAAAGGCCGATTGGATCTCGCATCGGATTCTAACCGGTGTTCGGGATATCTCAAAATATCTGCGGATAAACGATCTCGAGGTCACGGTAAGCGTCGGGATAGCCATCCACCGGCCCGGACAGGATCTGGAGGAGGCGTTGGTTGCTGCTGACAAGTGCCTCTATGCAGCGAAGAACCAGGGGCGAAACCGTATAGTTCATGCCGATGATAGTCCCGCCACAATTTTTGAACCCAAGCTTCGCAAGATTTAGCGGTCAGGTGCCTTGAAAAAGAGAGGCTGCTACGTATTTGCGCTTGGCGCTAACTTAATTCGTCTCGATATTGATTCCGCAAGTTCTGAATGCTTCAAAGGAGGCCGCCCATGTCACTATCGATGCACAAGATTTCTGTTCCGGCATTTGTCCGCGGTTTCTCCGTTCTTTCATCACTGATCGACAAGGCCGAGGCATTCGTCGAAGAGAAGAAAATTGCTCCGGTCGTTCTCGTCAACGCACGTCTGGCCCCCGATATGCTGCCGTTCTCGGGCCAAATCCAGCGGGCCAGTGACACATCGAAGGGCGTAATTGCCCGCCTGACGTCAGTCGAAGTTCCGAAATTCCCCGATGAGGAAGCGGATTTTGCGGAGCTGCGCGAACGCATCGCCAAGACCGTCGCCTTTTTAGAAAGCGTCGATCCTTCAGCGCTTGATGGTGCTGCGGACAAGGAAGTTACCCTGAAGTTCGGCAAGTTGGGGGTAACGTTGAGCGGCGAAGACTATATTCTGAAATTCGTCCTGCCGAATTTCTATTTTCATGTGACGACAGCTCAAAACATTTTGCGTCACAACGGCGTGCCTGTCGGGAAACTTGACTACATCGGTCCATTGGGTTGAACGTCAAGCCAGAATGATTGCGGCCGGCATTGCCGGCCACATTCATTCGTATCTGTACAGGTCAAGCGACCAGATGTTCGATTTGGTCAGCGGAAAGCTCACGCTTTCTGCCAATTTCGTCCCAGCGCTTCAGCATGGTGCGATATTTTTCGAGCTGCAATTCCGGCCGGTTGTCAGGGCTGTTCGAGACTTCCTGCGGGAACTTCAGGATGTTGCTGAGGAAGTTGGCATAGGCGAAACGCTCGTCAGGTTGGCCGGAGCCAAAGCCAACAAACTCCATCTTACCCGGCATGTTGCTGACCGCCCCTCCACTCGAAGCCCTGATTGCGCGAAACAATGCAAGGATATCGTCCATTTCCTGGGCTTCTTCCTTGCTCAGCGTCGTCTTTGAAATTCCGAGATCTTCATAAAGACTCTCGAAACCCTTCTCCACGACTTCCTGATGCCGCGTGTAAAGGCTCGATTTTTGAGGATCAAGTTTCTTCAAGATTTCGTATTGATTGAACAACATCAATCGCTCTGCAAAACTGAACACCATGCACCTCCGTATGATCCAATGGCAATTCGGCGCTAACCGATTGCGTTTAATTCACGAGATTTCTGGTGATTACTCTGCACATACTCACGTTAAAAAGGCTATGTTGCAGTAATTACAATTTTATCTTCTATCGAAATTGTTAGAACTGGTAAATCATTTGCTAATACTTAATAATTTCTTAAAGGCAAATGCCGCCCATTCAGCGTTCACTCTTGGGGCTCTTGTAGATGTTGACACCCAGTTCGCGGATTTTCTTGCGCAATGTATTGCGATTGAGTCCCAGCAATTCGGCAGCCTTGATCTGGTTCCCATGGGTTGCCGTCAGGCAAGAAAGGATAAGTGGATACTCCATCTCCTCCAGAACGCGCTGATAAAGACCGACGGGTGGCAGTTCGTCCCCATAGGAAAGGAAGTAGCGCTGCATATTCATTTCGACCGCCTGGCGAATAGTTATATCTTGGTCCGCCATTGAATTCGACGATGGCTCGGTTGGTCGCAGGTCGGCCTTGAGTTCCGCCTCGATGACGTCCGCATTGATCTCTTCTTGCGGGTAAAGGGCGGCAAGACGGCGGACGAGGTTTTCCAATTCGCGCACGTTACCCGCCCAAGGGTAGCGCCGCATAAGATCTAGGCCATCAGCCATGATACGTTTTTCAGGCAGACCGTCTTTCGCTGCCATCTTGAAGAAATGCCGTACGAGATCCGGTATATCTTCGCCGCGTTCGCGCAAAGGCGGCAGGCGCAATGGCACGACATTGAGACGATAGTAGAGATCTTCGCGGAATAGGCCCTGATTGATCAGGGTACGCAAGTCCTTGTTGGTGGCAGCAACAATCCGGACGTCGGTCTTGATCGGTGTACGCCCGCCGACCGTCATGTATTCACCCTGCTGCAACACGCGCAAAAGCCGCGTTTGCGCTTCCATCGGCATATCGCCGATTTCGTCGAGGAACAGCGTGCCGCCGTCTGCCTGCTCAAAACGTCCGCTCGACCGGTTCTGCGCGCCCGTGAAAGCTCCGCGCTCATGGCCGAACAATTCCGACTCGATCAGGTCACGCGGAATCGCTGCCATATTGATAGCGACAAACGGACCTTTGCGCCGGCGGCCATATTCATGCAGAGCCTTCGCCACGAGCTCCTTGCCAGTACCTGACTCACCGGAAATCATCACCGTCAGGTCGGTCTGCATCATGCGGGCCAACACCCGATAGATATCCTGCATCGCAGGCGAGCGGCCGACCAGCGGCATTGTATCGGGCTGCTCATCGGCAGCCCACTTCTCCGGCTTTTTCTTCGGTTCCGAAAGCGCGCGGCCAACGATGCTGACCAGTTCCGTCAGATCGAACGGTTTGGGCAAATATTCGTAGGCTCCCGCCTCAGAGGCGCGAATGGCAGTCATGAAGGTGTTTTGCGCACTCATGACGATGACAGGCAGATCAGGCCGCGATTTTTTTATGCGTGGCAGAAGATCGAAAGCGTTTTCGTCGGGCATCACGACATCGGTGATGACGAGATCGCCATCGCCCGCCGATATCCAGCGCCACAAGGTAGCTGCATTCGACGTTATGCGGACGTCATAGCCTGCACGGGAGAGCGCCTGATTGAGGACCGTTCTGATTGCTGCGTCGTCATCTGCGACGAGAATACTGCCCAAACTCATAATCAGGATCCTGCTTTCTTCGTATATGGACTATCGTCTGCATGGTCGTCATCGAGCGGACCGCTCTGCCATGCGGGCATGAGAATTCTGAACGTCGTCTTGCGCGGCACGGAATCGCATTCGATAACACCGCCATGGTCCCCGACGATCTTGGCGACCAGAGCGAGGCCGAGCCCGGAACCATTCGGCTTTGTCGTTATGAAGGGGTCGAACAGATGCGGCATGATATCGGGCGTCACACCCGCCCCCGTGTCCGAAACGCAAAATTCGAGCGGCAGCGACACTCGGGTGCGCATACCTGGGACCGACAGGCGAATACCGGGACGGAACGCGGTTGTGAGCGTGATTTCACCTGGCTCGTTGGCGCCAATGGATTCAGCTGCATTTTTTACGAGATTGAGGAACACCTGAACCAGCTGATCGCGATTTGCGAACACGTAAGGCAACGACGGATCGTAGTCTTCGTGAAACTTGATATGGCTGGCAAAACCATTCTTGGCGATGGCTTTGACGTGATCCAGCACCACGTGAATGTTCACCGCTTCGCGTTCTATCGGGCGTTCGTCGGAAAAAACTTCCATGCGATCGACGAGTGAAACGATCCGGTCGGTCTCATCGGTAATCAAGCGCGTCAGCGCCCGGTCATCGTCGGAAAGGCCGGTTTCAAGCAATTGCGCGGCTCCCCTGATCCCGGAGAGCGGGTTCTTGATCTCATGGGCAAGCATGGATGCAAGGCCGGTAACGGAACGAGCCGCACCGCGATGCGTCATCTGGCGATCGAGTTTCTCCGCCATCGAGCGTTCCTTGAAAAGAATGACGATCGAACCCGGCGATTCACTCACGGGAGTGACGTAGAGATCGACGATCCGGTCTTGGCCGAGCCTTGGTGACGAGACGTCAACACGATATTCGTTGACCGGTGACGGGCTCTCGCGGACCTGCTTGACCAGCGCCAGCAACGGGCTTCCGAACGGCAGCAACATATCGAGCGTGTTGCGGCTCAAAATGTTGGCGCTTGAGCGGAAGAACGCTTCAGCGTCGGCGTTAGCATAGGAAATATAACCTGCATCATCGAGCATGATCACCGGGTGCCGGATCGAATTCAGGACGACGCCCGCCAACCGGTCTCCCAGCATAGATTTGTCCGATGCCGTCATCAGGCCACCTTCTTCATTTCTTCTGTATTCGTCAGCGCGCCGTGGAGACGCCGCGCAACCTGTTGCGGATTGGTTTCGGTCATGATCGAACTGCGGGTCACAGCGCCGACGTCCCCGACATGCATGTCGAGATACCAGCCAAGATGTTTGCGCGCGTGGCGAATGCCGGTGGCTTCGCCATAATGTGAGAGCATCGCTTCGTAATGCGCGACTGCATAATCGGCGATCATGTGGCTGGCATCTGGTCCGCTTCCATGAACGATCCTCCCTGGCAGCCAGGGT
Source organism: Phyllobacterium sp. 1468 (assembly GCF_031455525.1). NCBI lineage: Bacteria > Pseudomonadati > Pseudomonadota > Alphaproteobacteria > Hyphomicrobiales > Phyllobacteriaceae > Phyllobacterium > Phyllobacterium sp. 1468. The sequence goes on from NZ_JAVDSX010000012.1 coordinate 24,045, forward strand.
TGACCGTAGGACCCGCGCCCTACCATGACCGCATCCGCTCCGGAGGCCTCTAGGATCGCCTTTGCATCGGCGCGGTTCTGGACGTCTCCATTGGCGACAAGCGGGATCGAGATCGCATCCTTGACCGCATGGATAGCGTGCCAATCGGCTCTGCCTTCGTAGAACTGGCAGCGCGTGCGGCCGTGCACGGTGATCATCTGGACACCGGCCTGCTCTGCACGCGCGGCTAGCTCCGGCGCATTGATACTGGCGTCATCCCAGCCGAGCCGCATTTTCAGCGTAACCGGAACCCGCACAGCGCCGATCGTTGCTTCAATCAGTGTCAAAGCGTGATCGAGATCGCGCATGAGTGCCGAGCCCGACAAGCCACCTGTTACCTTTTTGGCGGGGCAGCCCATATTGATATCGACGATATGAGCGCCCTCGCCTTCGGCGATCCTCGCGGCTTCAGCCATCCATCGGGTTTCACGGCCTGCGATCTGCACAACGTGCGTGCCCAATCCATCACCTCTGAGGCGCAACAGGTTGCCGCGTTCGCGCGTGCAAAGCTCTGCACTCGCAACCATTTCCGATACGACCATGCCGGCTCCCGCCTGCCACGCCAACTGGCGGAACGGCAGGTCAGAAACGCCAGACATGGGCGCCAGAAACACGCGGTTTCGCAAATGTACCCCGCCGACGTCCAGTGGTTGATCCAATTCGATCACGCGATTCTGCCTGTTTCGTATGCAATTTCGTAATAGCCTATCCTTTAGACAGATCATTGCCTCTTCGCAAGGCATTGCGCGCCGTGAATGGCCGGATTTCGACCCAGTCGTTGCTAAAGTTCTGGTCTTTCCGTTTGGCAAAGGGTAACGCAGTCTGCATCGAACGGAGAGAAGCGTGCCGGGGAAGTCTGACAATAAGGAAATGCGGGTAGCTGCGGTCATTGTGGCGGCCGGACGCGGTGAACGCGCAGGCCAAAGCGTTGAAGGACCAAAGCAATATCGCAAGATCGGCGGGGAAGCCGTACTGGCGCACACGATGCGCGCATTTCTTGATTGCCCGTTGATCGACCACGTCGTTGTCGTCATCCACAAGGAAGACAATGCACTGTTCGCCCTGGCTCTTGGAGATCATGCCGAGCGCGTTACTGCTGTGGTAGGAGGACCAACCCGACAGGAATCGACACGTCTCGGGCTTCTGGCTCTAAAGGAAAAAACGCCGGATCACGTGTTGATCCACGACGGTGTTCGCCCCTTTATTTCCGCAGATCTACTCGAGCGGGTCATTTTCAATCTGACCCCGCATATCGGGGTCCTGCCGGTCCTTGCCGTGTCGGATACGTTGAAAGCTGCCGGATCGGACGCGATGGTCAGCGCAACGGTACCGCGCGCGGGCCTGTATGCGGCGCAGACTCCGCAAGCATTTCCCTATTTGCCGATCCTCGATGCGCATAACGCAGCATTTACAGCCGGCCGATCCGACTTCACCGACGATTCAGCCATCGCCGAATGGCATGGCCTGCCGGTGCGAATCGTTGAAGGATCGGTCGACAACACGAAATTGACCTGGGCAAAGGATATCGAAATGGCCGACGATCGCCTGTCGCAAAAGTATTCCGCATTTCCGGACGTGCGCACCGGGAACGGCTATGATGTCCATGCTTTCGAACCAGGCAATGGTGTGATGCTTGCCGGCGTATTCATCGCACATGATCAAAAGCTGTCCGGGCACTCGGACGCCGACGTTGCCCTCCATGCTTTGACCGACGCCCTGCTCGCAACACGCGGCGCTGGCGATATCGGAACACATTTTCCGCCGTCCGAGCCGCAATGGAGGGGCGCCGCCTCGCATATCTTCGTGGAACACGCGGTGAAAATCGTCAAGGAAGCCGGCGGCAGGATTGCCAATGCCGATGTCACACTGATCTGCGAAGCGCCGAAAGTAGGCCCGCACCGTGAGGCTATGACTGCAGCATTGTCGAAAATGCTGGGAATTTCCGCGGATCGCATTTCCATCAAAGCCACGACCAACGAGAAACTTGGTTTTATCGGCCGCAAGGAAGGCATTGCAGCCATTGCGACGGCATCTGTGATCTACCCGGGAGGGCTGCCGGAATGAGCGGGCTAATCGCAGAAGCCAAGGCAATTGCGGTCCTTGAAGCCTGCCGACGCCACGGCATTCTGCTGGCCACGGCTGAATCCTGCACCGGCGGTTTGATCGCAGCGTCGCTGACCGATATCGGTGGTTCCTCCGATGTCGTCGATCGGGGGTTCGTCACCTATTCTAACGAAGCCAAGCAAGAAATGATTGGCGTCCCGGGCGAATTGATCGCCAAACACGGTGCGGTATCTGAGGAAGTCGCGGTGGCTATGGCCACAGGCGCCCTTGCACATTCGCACGCAGGCGTTGCGGTTTCAGTGACAGGTATCGCCGGACCCGGCGGCGGTTCGGACCTGAAACCGGTAGGACTGGTCTGGTTTTCGCTGGCTTTGAAAGACAAGCCGCCGGTCGCAGCCCGCCACTTGTTTGTTGATCACGGCCGCGCAGCAATCCGCAATGCCGCCGTCAATACTGCCCTTGATATGCTTCTGCAGGCGTTACGCTAGGACTACCGGTTACGCACCGGATGGCAATAACAGCATCAACGCGCCTATTGCAGCAACGACGAGGCCCGGCCAATTCGCTTTCAACCCGAGAAACCGCATACCCCGATGCGGCGGTTCAAGGCCGGCAGACTCCCCATTGCGCGAATGGGGTTCACTCATCTTGCCGCGATAAACCGCAATTCCGGCCATATATAGAAGTCCGCAAAAAACGAATAGCGCACCGATCAGTTTGGTTGTTAACATGACAACCTCCTTGCGAATAACGTAACGGATAGCCTGCGGTTTCGTTCCTGCGGTGCGGACCGGACAGCGCGGCGGATCAGCCGCCGTAGATTGAGTCCGCTCGTTTTTCAAAAGCTTCGGTAAATTTCCTGAAGGCGATGTCGAACATCGACCCCATGAGAAAACCGAGCGTGCGGCTCTTGAATTCATAATCGATATAGAATTTCACCGCTGAATGTTCTGGATTTTCATCCGGGACGAATTGCCAGCGGTTATCGAGATAGCGGAATGGCCCATCTATGTATTTGGTGATGATGACCTTCTCTTGGGGCTTCAAAAGAACCTGGCTGGTGAAGGTCTCACGGATCAGCTTGTAGCCGACAGTCATGTCGGCAATAAGCAACGTCTTGCCATGACTTTCCTTGCGTGAACGCACTTTCAGGCTCTCGCACATCGGCAGGAATTGCGGATAAGTCTCAATATCGGCGACCAGATCAAACATCTGTTCGGCGCGATGCTTCACATGGCGGGTCGTTTCAAATTTCGGCATCGGTCAGGCGCGGTTTGCGTGCAGCGCCTCGCGTGCAGCCTTCAGCCTTGCGAAATCTTCACCGGCATGATGCGATGAGCGTGTTAGCGGGCTCGACGCAACCACCAGGAAGCCTTTGGTTTTGGCTATCGTTGCATAGGATTTGAATTCGTCCGGCGTTACATAGTTCAGCACCGCGTGATGTTTGCGTGTTGGCTGTAGATACTGGCCGATCGTCATGAAATCCACATCGGCCGAGCGCAGATCATCCATCAGCTGCAGAACTTCGTTACGCTCCTCGCCAAGACCCACCATGATGCCGGATTTTGTAAAGATCGTCGGATCAAGTTCCTTCACCCGCTGCAACAGGCGGATTGAGTGGAAGTACCGCGCGCCCGGACGAACTTTGAGATAATTGGACGGAACAGTCTCAAGATTGTGGTTGAAGACATCTGGACGGGCTGCCACGACAATTTCCAAAGCGCCTTCCTTACGCAGGAAATCCGGAGTCAGAATCTCGATGGTCGTGCCGGGCGAAATACGGCGGATGGCATGGATCACATCGGCAAAATGCTGAGCGCCACCATCGGCAAGATCGTCGCGATCGACCGAGGTGATAACCACATGCTGCAAGCCCATCTTCAAAACGGCCTTGCCCACATTCTCGGGCTCATGGGGATCAAGTGCGGTTGGCAGACCGGTTGCGACGTTGCAGAACGCACAGGCACGAGTGCAAATCTCACCCATGATCATGAAAGTCGCGTGTTTCTTGTCCCAGCACTCGCCGATATTAGGGCAGCCGGCCTCTTCGCACACCGTGACGAGATTATGCGAGCGCACAATATCACGCGTTTCCGAATAGCCTTTGGACACGGGAGCCTTGACTCTGATCCAGTCGGGCTTCTTCAATATCTCCGAATCCGGCCGATGCGCCTTTTCCGGATGCCGAAGACGCCGCTTTTGATCGATCGTGTCGAGTACCGTTACCATTCTAATGTCCTAGCTTGCGGGCCTGGCTTTGCCGAAAACCCACAGGATGAGAATTGCGCCAACTGTCGCAACGATCAGATTTCCAAAGAAACCATAGAAGTTGAAATCCAGCAGACCAGCCAGCGTGCCGCCAACGAAAGAACCGGCAATGCCGACAAGGATATTGGTCAACAGGCCATGATTACGGTTCGTTGCCTTTTCTGCGATATACCCCGCGAGGAATCCTATAAGCAGCATGCCAAAGAATCCGACACCCGGCATGCCCATAATACCAACTGGTTGATCCATACGCTTGTCTCCCCCTAACCCTTGTTTGCCGCAATTGCGGACGCACAACCGCCTCACACTTTTGCTGCAATTGTTTTAGCGTCCTGATGCCATGGCGATTGCGCGCAACACCAAAGCCCATATAGCACCGAAAAGAAAACCACCCAACCCGCAAGCCAAGGTAACAATCCAGACACCAAACCAACCGCCGATTGCGGTTCCGTTAATGGATATGGTGTTGCCTGAAACCAGACTCAAGGCGGACGGCACAAACCCGAGCCCAATGCCGATCAAGGTCGACCATTTGAGGATCGCCCATGAAAGGTTGATCCAGGGTCCGCTATCCTTGATCGTAACCAGAGCCAATTTCCTTTCACTTACGCGTTTAACACACGGCCATAAGCATCCAGCACGCTTTCCTTCATCATTTCCGACAAGGTCGGATGCGGGAAGACAGTATGCATCAATTCTTCTTCGGTCGTTTCGAGGTTCATGGCGACGACGAAGCCCTGGATAAGCTCTGTGACTTCCGCACCGACCATGTGGGCGCCGATCAGCTGGCCGGTCTTTTTGTCGAAAATGGTCTTGACCAGGCCTTGATCTTCGCCAAGCGCAATCGCCTTGCCGTTTGCGGCAAAGGGGAAACGCCCCACGCGAACCTCGCGGCCATTTTCCTTGGCCTTCGCTTCAGTAAGACCAACGGACGCAACCTGGGGCTGGCAATAGGTACAGCCTGGGATCTTATCCTTCTCGATCGGGTGGACGCCCGGGAAGTTTGCGATCTTCTCGATACAAATCACACCTTCGTGCTCAGCCTTATGCGCCAGCATCGGTGGTCCGGCTACATCACCAATAGCGTAAACGCCGGGCACGTTGGTGTTGCCGTAACCGTCGACGACGACGCAACCACGATCGGTCTTTACGCCCAAAGCCTCGAGCCCGAGATTTTCGATATTTCCCTGAACACCAACCGCCGAGATCAGGCGGTCAGCGGTGATCTTCTCTATCTTGCCGTCTTTGGTCTCGACATGCGCGGTGATCGAATTCGCGGCCTTGTCGACCTTCGTCACCTTGGCGTCGGTAATGATTTTCATACCCTGCTTTTCGAACTGCTTGCGAGCGATCCCGGAGATTTCGGCATCCTCCACAGGCATGACGTTTGACAGCAGTTCGACGACAGTCACCTCTGCGCCCATGGAACGGTAGAACGACGCAAATTCGATCCCGATCGCACCAGATCCCATGACCACGAGTGATTTAGGCATTTCCGGCGGCACCATTGCTTCGAAATAGGTCCAGATCAGCTTGCCGTCCGGCTCGATGCCCGGTAGCGCGCGCGGGCGTGCGCCAGTAGCGAGAATGATATGTTTAGCCGAATAACTACCTTCACTGAGAGTATTCTTCGGCAGTGGCGGTTGTGGCTCCATCGGCTTTTTCGATGTCTTGGAGACAACGATCTCGCCGGGCTTGGTCAGCTTGGCCTCTCCCCAGATCACGTCGACCTTGTTCTTCTTCATCAGGAATCCGACGCCGGCATTGAGCCGACCCGAAACACCGCGTGAACGCTGAACGACCGCTTTGACGTCCGCGGAAATCTTTCCCTCGATGGTCAAGCCATAATCCTTGGCATGCTGGCCATAGTGAAAAATCTCTGCCGAGCGCAACAAGGCTTTGGTCGGTATACAACCCCAGTTCAGGCAGATGCCGCCAAGATGTTCACGCTCGACGATTGCGGTCTTGAAACCAAGCTGTGCGGAGCGGATGGCGGTAACGTAGCCGCCCGGGCCCGAACCAATGATGATCACGTCGTAATTATTGGCCAAGACCTTGGTCCTCCTGCTTAAAGCTCGAGTATATCTCGAACGATGGGTGCAATGGCTTTACCGATTGCCCGTGTATTCTCTGCATCAAGATGTACGCCATCCAATGGCGATGTTCTGGCGACCGATCCCGCATCGAAAAATGCACAATCGGCAAGTTCAGCGGCATTTTTGTAAAAGACCGCGAGCAGGCGTGACTGTTCGATGCCCTGTTCGAAAGTCCGTTGGAAGTCCAGTTCGTCAATCGCCGTAAGGGCGGGAGGCGACATGATCAGGATTTTCGGCGGCTTCGCATTCATTTGATAGGGCGCCGTACGAACGATCTCGATCAAGCGCTGCATGCCGCGCTTGGTACCTTGTGCATTGCCGCAAATGAAAGTCTTCATATCATTGCTGCCGAGCATGATGATCACGAGATCGAGCGGAAAATGCGTGCCAAGGACTGTGGTCAGCGTCTTCGCGCCGTTGCGTTCAAACCCGGACAAATGGTCGTCAAAAGCCGTCGTCCGGCCGTTCAACCCATCAGTAACGACATGAACCCCGTCACCGAGCTCAGTTCGAAGGACCTCCGGCCAGCGATCCTTTAGCGCATGGCGACCCGATCCATCGGGAATGTATCCCCAGGTCAGCGAGTCGCCATAGCAAAGTACCGTTTTCATGTGCCCCTCAGACCAGCATGCCCATCGGGTTTTCGATATGACGTTTGAAGGCCTGGGCAAGTTCTGCACCCAAGGCGCCGTCAACGGCACGGTGATCAGTCGAAAGCGTCACGGACATGACGGTTGCAACCTTGATCTCACCTTTCTTGACGACCGCCCGCTCTTCGCCCGCGCCGATCGCAAGAATGGTTGCGTGCGGCGGGTTGATGATGGCCGCGAAATCCCTGACACCAAACATGCCGAGATTGGAGACGGCGGTCGTTCCGCCCTGATATTCCTCGGGCTTCAACTTGCGGTCGCGAGCGCGCTTGGCAAGATCCTTCATCTCATTTGAGATAGTGGAAAGCGTCTTTTCTTCAGCCTTGCGAATGATCGGCGTGATCAAGCCTCCGGGAATGGAAACAGCGACGCCGACATCCGAATGCTTGTGCTTGACCATGTTGGCTTCGGTCCAGGAGACATTCGCCTCGGGAACGTCGCGCAGCGCCAGCGCCATCGCCTTGATGATCATGTCGTTGACGGAGAGCTTGTAGGCCGGAACATCGCCCTTCTCCGTTTTGTGCATTGGCGAAGCGGCGTTGATCTGCGCGCGAAGAGCCAAAAGCGCATCAAGCTCACAATCCACCGTCAGGTAGAAATGCGGAACCGTCGACTTGGCTTCGAGCAGCCGCTTGGCGATGGTCTTGCGCATGCCGTCATGCGGTACGAGCTCGTAAGAGCCTTGCTCGAACAGTTTGAGCACCGCATCGTCAGACATTGGCTTCGGTGCCGCCGGCGCCGCGGCGGTTGGCGCGGCTCCCGCAACGGGAGCAGCTTTGGCTCCACCACCGGAAATCGCCGCCTCGACGTCCTTCTTGATCACTCGGCCATGTGGGCCCGATCCTGTCACAGCGCCGAGATCAATACCTGCATCCTTGGCGATCCGCCGCGCAAGCGGTGACGAAAACGGACGATCGCCGGTTTTGGCAGGCGCGGACGTTGCTGCCGGTGCTGGAGCAGCCGCCGTCTGTGGCGCTTCAGCCTTCGGGGCTTTAGGCGCGGCTTCGGCCTTTTTCTCTTCTTTCGGTGCTTCCGCCTGGGCTGGCGCCGCTGCATCGCCGCCGCCACCTTTGGCGGCAGCCGCGACGTCCTCGCCCTCGCCCGCCAGAATAGCGATGAGTGCGTTGACCTTGACGCCTTCTGTGCCGGCAGGAACAACGATCTTGGCTACAGTACCTTCGTCGACCGCTTCGACTTCCATCGTCGCCTTGTCAGTCTCGATTTCGGCGATGACATCACCGGACGTGACCTTGTCGCCTTCCTTGACCAGCCACTTGGCAAGATTGCCTTCTTCCATCGTAGGAGAAAGCGCCGGCATGGTGATATTTATCGGCATATCGGGTTCCTCCCCTTAGGCGGTGTAGGTCACGGCTTTGACGGCGTCGATGATTTCCTGAACATTAGGCAAAGCCAGCTTTTCAAGGTTTGCCGCATAGGGCATCGGTACATCTTTGCCGGCGATGGTCAGGATCGGTGCATCGAGATAATCGAAGGCCTGCTGCATGACGCGGGTTGCGATTTCGGTTCCAACCGAGGACTGCGGGTAACCTTCTTCAATCGTGACGCAACGTCCCGTCTTCTTTACCGATTCAATGACGGTTGGGATGTCCATCGGCCGGATCGTCCGCAAATCGATGATTTCGGCGTCGATGCCCATCTTCGCAAGCTCGGCTTCCGCCTTCACCGTGTAATTCATGCCGATGCCGAAAGAAACGAGCGTTACGTCCTTGCCCTTCTTGTGAATGCGGGCCTTGCCGATCGGCAGAACGAAATCGTCAAGCTTCGGGACATCGAACGAGTGACCGTAAAGTATTTCATTTTCGAGGAAGATCACCGGATTGGGATCGCGGATGGCAGCCTTGAGCAACCCCTTCGCATCGGCAGCCGTATAAGGCATCACGACCTTCAGACCCGGAATATGGCTGTACCAAGCGGCGTAACATTGCGAGTGCTGGGCAGCAACCCGGGCAGCAGCGCCGCTTGGACCGCGGAACACCATCGGTGCACCCATCTGACCGCCGGACATATAGAGTGTCTTGGCCGCGGAATTGATGATCTGGTCAATCGCCTGCATGGCAAAGTTGAAAGTCATAAACTCGACGATCGGACGCAGACCGGTCATCGCGGCACCAACACCGACGCCGGCAAAGCCGTGCTCTGTGATCGGCGTATCAACAACGCGGCGCGGACCGAACTCGTCAAGCAGACCTTGCGTGATTTTGTAAGCGCCCTGATATTCGGCGACTTCCTCACCCATGATGAAGACGTTGGGATCGCGGCGCATTTCTTCCGCCATCGCGTCGCGCAGCGCTTCGCGGACAGTGGTCGAAACCATCTCGGTTCCCTCGGGAATATCCGGATCTGCCGCGACTTCGGCCTTAGGCGCTGCTGGAACGGACGCAGCAGGTGTTTCCGCCACAGCTTCCTGTTTCGGAGCTTCTTCCGCAGGCGCCTCAGCATTGGCAGCCTTCGGGGCGCTAGCGGCATCGGCGCTTTCGCCTTCACCCAGCAGAACGGCAATTACCGCATTGACTTTTACGTTGTCGGTGCCTTCCGGAACGAGGATCTTGCCCAGCGTCCCTTCATCGACCGCCTCGACTTCCATCGTTGCCTTGTCGGTCTCGATCTCAGCGAGCACATCACCGGAAGTAACCTTGTCGCCTTCCTTTTTCAGCCATTTCGACAGTTTGCCCTCTTCCATAGTCGGCGAGAGCGCGGGCATCAGAATTTCTACAGGCATGATAGCGCCCCCCCTTAAAGCAGAATGTCGGTGTAAAGCTCGGATGGATCCGGCTCAGGATCTGACTGGGCGAAATCGGCAGCATCGGCCACGATATCGCGAACGTCCTTGTCGATCTTCTTCAGGTCGTCCTCAGTGGACCATCCGTTTTCGATCAACCGGTGCTTCACCTGCTCAATGGGATCATGGTCGGAGCGCATTTTCTGCACTTCGTCCTTGGAACGGTATTTGGCCGGATCCGACATGGAATGGCCGCGATACCGGTAAGTCTGCATTTCAAGAATCATCGGCCCCTTGCCGGAGCGTGCCCAGGCTGCGGCCTCTTCACCTGCGGCATTGACCGCACGCACGTCCATCCCGTCGACTTGAATTCCGGGAATGTTGAAGGAGATGCCGCGCTTGGAAAAATCCGTCTCGGCCGAAGCGCGCGAAACCGATGTGCCCATCGCGTAACGGTTGTTCTCGATGATGTAGATAACCGGCAGCTTCCACAGCGAAGCCATATTGAAGCTCTCGTAAACCTGGCCTTGGTTGGCAGCACCATCGCCAAAGTAAGCCAGCGAAACATTGCCGTTATCGCGATACCGATTGGCGAATGCCAAGCCTGTTCCAAGCGAGACCTGAGCACCCACGATGCCGTGACCGCCATAAAAATGCTTCTCCTTGGAGAACATGTGCATCGAACCGCCCTTCCCCTTGGAAAGGCCGCCGCGCCGTCCTGTCAACTCCGCCATGACACCACGCGGGCTCATGCCGCAAGCCAGCATGTGACCATGGTCGCGATAGCCGGTGATAACCTGATCACCTTCCTTCAGCGACATCTGCATGCCGGTGACGACGGCTTCTTGACCGATGTAGAGATGGCAGAAACCACCAATGAAACCCATACCGTAAAGCTGACCGGCCTTTTCTTCAAATCGGCGGATCAGCAGCATGTGCCGGTAGGCTTCTAATTCTTGTTCCTTGGTAAACTGGATCGGTTTCGGTGCTTTAATAGCGGAGGTCTGCGCAGAACGCGCAGGGCTTTTTTTCGCCCTCGTGGCCATATCTCACTCCCTGTGAATTGGTCGCACGAGAATAGCAGCCGGGGCGGAACTTACAATATGCAGAATCGAATAAGTGCTATGCAAATAAGTTGTTCAAAATACAGAGAAAAACAGTGATTAACCGGAATTCAGTTAATAGCTAAATCACCCGAGCCACGCATTATAGTGACTTCGTCCGGCCGAGATACATTCAGCCCCTTGCGGGCCTGTTCGTCTAGCATATCCTTCTCGATCGTACCATCATGCATAAGTTGAACCTGGCGTTCAAGCTCGGAACGCGTCGCCTTGACTGCGTCGAGTTGCGCTTGCAGCAACTGGGTTTGCTCTTGCAGCTTGATTGTAGAATAGAGTCCGTATTCGCCATGGTAGGCGTGAAAACCAAAATAGGCGAAAAACAGAGTGGAGAGCAACGGAACGATCAACCGCCCCCGTTTGGTTTTTTTTCGCTGTTTTGTCCACATTTCCATAGACCCGCAAACCCAAGGAATCAGACTCAATCGCCCGATTTTTCACCGGTCCATAAGACAATGTTTTGCTTAACAGGCGATTACCAACGGCGCGGGGCAAAACGAAATGGCGGGCATTACGCCCGCCATTTCGGATGTAATTGTCAGGCGCTGCGGAAGATACTGCGCCCTGCATAACTTGCCTGCGGTCCCAGCTCTTCCTCGATGCGGATAAGCTGGTTGTATTTCGCGACCCGGTCTGAACGGGCGAGCGAGCCGGTCTTGATCTGTCCGCAATTGGTTGCAACGGCGAGATCGGCGATGGTCGTGTCTTCAGTTTCTCCCGAGCGATGCGACATGACCGCAGTGTAGGCAGCGCGATGCGCAGTATCGACAGCATCGAACGTTTCGGAAAGTGTGCCGATCTGGTTGACCTTGACGAGGATCGAGTTCGCGACGCCCATCTTGATGCCATCGCGCAGGCGGGCCGAATTGGTGACGAACAAATCATCGCCAACCAGCTGGCACCTGTTACCAACGAGCTCCGTCAGATATTTCCAGCCATCCCAATCGTCTTCAGCCATCCCGTCTTCAATAGTAATGATCGGATAATCGCCGACAAGCTTGGCGAGGTATTTCGCCTGGGTCTTCGGATCGCGTGATTTCTTCTCGCCCTCATAGACGTAATTATCGTCCTTGAAGAATTCGGTCGAGGCGCAATCGAGACCAAGCGCGATTTCTTCGCCTGGCTTGAAACCCGCCTTTTCGATCGACTCCATAATGAAATCCAGGGCGTGCTGCGCCGTCTTCAGGTTTGGTGCGAAACCACCCTCATCACCGACATTGGTGTTGTGGCCTGCATCTTTCAAGCGCTTCTTCAATGTGTGGAACACTTCCGAGCCATAACGAACTGCCTCAGCAAAAGTAGACGCGCCGACCGGCAAGATCATGAATTCCTGAAAGTCGATGGGGTTGTCGGCATGCGCACCGCCGTTGATGATGTTCATCATCGGCACAGGCAATACATGAGCGCTCGGGCCGCCGAGATACCGATAGAGCGGCAGGCCAGATGCTTCAGCGGCGGCTTTGGCAACGGCAAGGGAGACGCCCAGAATCGCGTTGGCCCCGAGACGGCTCTTGTTCGGCGTACCATCGAGGTCGATCATCGTCTGATCGATGTGGATTTGGTTCTCCGCTTCCATGCCGCCGATAGCATCGAACAACTCACCATTGACCGCGTCGACAGCCTTTTCAACACCCTTGCCGAGATAGCGTGTGCCACCATCGCGTAATTCGACTGCTTCGTGCGCACCGGTCGAGGCACCGGAGGGTACGGCCGCGCGGCCCATGGAACCGTCTTCGAGAACGACATCGACTTCAACAGTCGGGTTCCCGCGGCTGTCCAGAATCTCGCGGCCAATAATATCGACAATAGCAGTCATGGAGTATTCCCTTTCAATGAGCATTGAGCCTTGGGCTGGCCACTGAATAGCGAATGAACATGACAAGGAAAATCCCCACAAAGACGAATTGTGGATCAAAACAGAAAAAAGGCCGTCAGTGACGGCCTCAATTCATAGGATAGGGCCCGTTAGGCTGCAACATCGTTGTAATAAGTGAACGACCGCTCACGGACCTGACGACCATCATCTTCGGTCAGTTCGGTTATGCCATGAGCTGGGGCTTGTTCCAGCTGTTCCTTGGTGAAGGGCACAACATAGCCGCCCGTTGCCTCATCGAAGTCGAGGAGCTTCCAGGGCACGGCATGATATTTTTCGCCAATTCCTAGGAAGCCGCCAAAGCCGACGACCGCAAACATGATGCCGTCCGTGGTCTTGTCGAGCATGACATCTTCGATTTCACCAATCTTGTCGCCGCTGTTGTTGTACACATTGGTACCGATGACGCGCGACGCGCGAATAGCTTTCGTATGTCCTGAGCTGGTTGGCATTGCTTTTCTCCTCTTTCGTTGCCTATGAGGATAATGAGCAAGGCCGCATCACGGTTGCATCAAAACGTAATTTTCTGCGAAGGAACCTTTAGGTCAATTCGCCTTGGCAATCCGGTCGAATTCCAGAAGCTTTTCGAGAAGCCGCGGCATCTGATCGAGCGGGACCATGTTCGGGCCATCGGACGGCGCATTGTCGGGGTCCTGATGCGTCTCGATGAATACACCTGCAACACCGACAGCCACAGCCGCGCGCGCCAGCGTTTCGACAAACTCGCGCTGACCGCCTGTCGAGCCACCCTGCCCGCCCGGCTGCTGCACCGAATGGGTCGCATCGAAAATGACCGGGGGCCCAAAACCCGCCATGATAGGCAGGGACCGCATATCGGAGACAAGCGTATTGTAGCCAAAGGAAGCACCGCGCTCAGTGACCATCACGTTGGGATTGCCGCTTTCCGTAACCTTGGCAATGACATTCTTCATATCCCATGGCGCAAGGAACTGGCCCTTCTTGATGTTGACGATCTTGCCGGTGTTGGCAGCCGCGACCAGAAGATCGGTCTGCCGGCAAAGGAAAGCCGGGATTTGCAAGACATCGACCACTTGGCCAAGGATGATACATTGCTCTTCCGTATGGACGTCGGTCAGCGTCGGCAAACCCAGCTCACTACGGATATCGGCGAATACCGGCAGGGAATTCTCCAGTCCGAATCCACGCTTTCCGGTCAACGAGGTGCGGTTGGCCTTGTCGAAGCTCGACTTGTAGACGAGGCCAATCCCGAGTTTTCCCGTCAGTTCCTTCAGCGCTCCGGCCATATCGAATGCATGCTGACGACTTTCCATCTGGCAAGGTCCAGCGATGAGAGACAACTGGCCAGTGTTGGAAAATACAACATTGCCGGCGGAAACCGTAGAATTCAGGGACATCAGAAAGCCTCAAATGCGATGGCAGCACCCTGACCTGGTGCCTTGTGCACAATCAGGCGGGAGCCACGCTTTTCGAAAGGTATATTGTTGTTGGTCAGCAGAGTTTCAACCGCAGCGAGATCACGCACGCCCAGCACGAACGCTAGAAGCCGGCAACCACGCTCGGTTTCGGAAACCTCGATTCCAAGGAACGATCGCAAGCCCTGTGGTGTGAACACTGTCACGTTGGCATTCGCGGCACGCAGATCCATACCGAACGAGTGCGCGTTGACGTCGCGTTGGCTGATGATCTCCTGCAGTGGATATTGGAAATCCGTCGGATTGATTTCGGACAGGATGACTTCGCGTAGTGCGACCGCGCCATTCTGGTGCATCTGCAGCGAAGTGCGATCAACCTTGGGCGTGTTCACCCGCTCGCATGTGAAGAAGAAAACGTCTGGTGCGCGCAAATCAGCCGCAAAAGCCAAGCGGAATCCCGCCACATCCGATTTCCCGTCGGGCGTTACGAACGGACGCGAGAAATTGAGGATATCGCCGGCGGAAATGCCCGCTTTGACGAAAGCCTCGTGATCGCCAAGCGCGTCATGCGTGCCCATGACCAGAGCGGAGAAGCCTTCATTGCCATTGCGGAACCGCCAGGCCTGATCGCGGGCGACAAAGACATTGCCGCTCCGCGCCTCTTCCTCGCACGTCTCACGCTGGCCGACTGCCAGAAATTCGAGAAAGCAGTCATCACCGAAGAAGACGCAGACATTTTCGGTGCCAAATGGATGCTTCCCGACGGGCGCTACGATGAAGCCCAGCTGTTCTAGACGCTCGCGCGCGACTTCAAGATCAGCGGTCGGCAGAACCAGATGATCGACAGGACGCGGGGTGCGGGGCGATGAAATGGTCATGTCAGATCGCCCCAACGATTTTTGTCACACCAGCCGGTTCTGTGCCATTGCCGCATTGATGAACGACGCAAAAAGTGGATGCGGTTCGAACGGGCGAGACTTCAATTCCGGGTGGTACTGAACGCCGATAAACCAGGGATGGTCGGGATACTCGATCGTTTCGGGCAATACGCCATCCGGCGACATGCCAGAGAACACGAGGCCGCACTCTTCCAGGCGATCCTTATAGTCAATGTTTACTTCGTAGCGATGACGGTGACGTTCCGAAATATCGGTCGACCCGTAAATATCAGCGATGCGCGTACCGGATTTAAGCAAAGCTTCGTAGGCACCAAGCCGCATCGTTCCGCCGAGATCGCCGGACTGCGCACGCTTCTCCAGCATGTTCCCTTTGAGCCACTCCGTCATCAGACCGACAACAGGTTCGCTGGTCGGGCCGAACTCACTTGAAGATGCTTTCTCGACCCCTGCCAGTGATCTCGCCGCTTCGATCACCGCCATCTGCATGCCGAAGCAAATACCGAAGTACGGCACCTTCTTCTCCCGTGCAAATTTCGCCGCTAGAATCTTGCCTTCTGAGCCGCGCTCGCCGAAGCCGCCGGGCACCAGAATGCCATGTACCTTCTGCAGATAGGGCGCCGGGTCTTCCTGCTCAAAAATTTCCGATTCAATCCAGTCGAGATTGACCTTCACCTTGTTGGCCATGCCGCCATGGTGCAGCGCTTCGATCAACGACTTGTAGGCGTCCTTGAGGCCCGTATATTTGCCGACGATGGCAATCGTCACTTCGCCTTCGGGATTGTGAATACGCTGGCTGACCTCATCCCAACGCTCCATGCGGGGCTTTGGGGCGGGATCGATGCCGAACGCGGCAAGGACTTCAGAATCTAGGCCCTCCTTGTGGTAGGCCATCGGAACGTCGTAGATCGTGTCCACATCGAGCGCCTGGATAACTGCGGATGCGCGCACGTTGCAAAACAATGACAGCTTTCGACGCTCGGATTCCGGAATCTCGCGATCAGCCCGAATCAAAAGGATGTCCGGCGCGATGCCAATTGACCGCAGTTCCTTGACGGAGTGCTGCGTCGGCTTGGTCTTGAGTTCCCCTGCTGCCGGAATATACGGCATCAACGTCAGGTGAATATAAACAGCGGTGCCTCGCGGCAAATCATTGCCAAGCTGGCGGATAGCCTCAAGGAACGGCATCGCTTCAATATCGCCGACCGTACCGCCAATTTCACACAAGACGAAGTCATAATCCTCATTGCCTTCGACAATGAAATTCTTGATCTCGTCGGTAACGTGCGGGATGACCTGAACAGTCGCGCCGAGGTAGTCTCCGCGGCGTTCCTTCTCGATGATGTTTCGGTAGATCCGCCCAGTGGTGATATTGTCCTGTTTGTTGGCAGGACGCCCAGTGAAGCGCTCGTAGTGACCAAGGTCGAGGTCAGTTTCAGCACCATCGTCGGTCACGAAGACCTCGCCATGCTGGTATGGCGACATCGTGCCGGGGTCGACGTTCAGATAAGGATCGAGCTTGCGAATCCGTACACGGTATCCACGAGCCTGGAGGAGTGCCGCCAAAGCGGCAGCAGCGATGCCTTTTCCGAGGGAAGAAACCACGCCGCCAGTGATGAAAACATATCGGGCCATGGGCTTATCTCGTTAGTCCTTTGCAACTGATTTGGCCACAAAAAAATTCGGCCCGAAAGCCGTTTTCCCCGTCCCAATTATTTTCCATTCCAAACGAAACGGCCAGACGCGAGGTCTGGCCGTTCCAACAAATTCAACGATAGTTCTTACAGAACAATAACTTCCGTGCCAATGCTGACGCGGTTATAAAGATCGATCACATGGTCATTGACCATACGGAAGCAGCCGTTCGATGCGGAACTTCCAATGCTTGAAGGCACAATCGTTCCATGAATGCGGATGTGCGTGTCCTTGTTGCCCTGCGACAAGTAAAGTGCGCGCGCACCGAGCGGATTGCCTGGGCCGCCATCCATGCCGTTTTCATATTTGGCGTAGTGGGCAGGTTCTCGTTCGATCATCTCTTTGGTCGGAATCCAGCGCGGCCATTCACGTTTCGTCTGCACCACGGCCGTTCCCTTGAATTCAAGACCCTCCTTGCCGACTGCAATTCCGTAGCGGCGAGCCGTGTACGAGCTTTCGACGAGGTAGAGGAACTTTGCCTTCGGATCAATCACGATCGTGCCCGGCTTGTAGCCCGTGAACTCAACGTCCTGGGGCATGTATTTCGGGTCGATCCCATATTTGTTCTTGGCTTTGGCAGGCTGCACCGGCTTGCGCACTTCTGCAACCTCGATCGGCTGCGCTGCAGCTTGGGCATCAGCGTCGGCCTTGTCATTGCCGCCAAGCCCGAATGGATTCAGAATTTTTTTGATAATTGGTTCTGCGGATGCCGGGCCCGACAAGGCCAGGAGCGACATTCCTATAAGCAGAGAGCGACGTGACAGCATAGTTTTAAAGTTCCCGCGTAGATTGCAAAACGCCATCAGCAGCGTTTGCGAGGCCCCCAAGGCCAATCTGATATCGCGATATCCGAAGACCGGTTTCTTCTCAATGCAAATCACTGTGAAGAATACCACAGAATCATTGTTCGCATCAAAGGGTTGCGGAAGCGCAACACATTTTACGCACTTCCTTCAATCAAACGATTTAACCGTCCGAATTACTGCGAATTCGGGACCGGATTTGCCGGTTGCGCGGGCGTAACCGGAGCTGTCGGCGCAGGTAGCGTCGATTCGGGCGCCGGAGCAGTGGAACCTGGCGCTGCCGAACCGGCTGCCGGCGCATCGGAGGCAGGCGGCGTCGCATTATTGGACGAAGGGCCGCCCAGCTGGTTGAGAATGCCACCACTCGTCGGAGGCTGCTGGCCTGCGGGCTGAGTGCCAGTAGTCGTCGGGATACGGTTGAGAATATCAGTCGGATTTTCACCGTACCGGGCCATGATGCCGAGCGCCAAGGACGTAATGAAGAAACCCGTTGCAAGGATCGCCGTCGCCCGTGTCAGAACGTTTGCAGCGCCTCGGGCCGTCATGAACCCGGAGCCGCCACCAATTCCAAGACCGCCGCCCTCGGAGCGCTGCATGAGCACGACCCCGACAAGAGCAAGTACAATCAGAAGGTGAATCACGATGACGACGGTTTGCATGGGGTATTTTCTGCTTTCTAGGGGTCGGACGCGGCTCTTTACACCGTATCGGCCAATAAACCAAGCCCGTCAGGTGACAGTTTTCTTGCGCTTTTCGCGGTTTTTCCGTTGCTCAAAGCGAATGATACGCCTCACAGATGGCTAGGAAGTCCGCTGCTTTCAAGCTTGCCCCACCAACAAGCGCGCCGTCGACATTTTCGACCCCCAGAAGCTCCACCGCGTTGGCCGGCTTTACCGATCCGCCATAGAGGATGCGCATCTTGGCCCCTTCACCGCCGAAACGCGTGCTTAACGCCGAACGGATAAAGGTATGCACTTCCTGTACATCCTTGGCGGTCGGTGTCAGACCTGTTCCAATGGCCCATACGGGTTCATAGGCTATAATGCTGTTGTCGGCGTTGGCACCATCAGGAACCGAACCCGAAAGCTGTGTAGCAACCACGCCGAGTGTAGCGCCTGCCTGGCGCTGCGCTTCTGTCTCGCCAATACAGATGATCGCCACAAGCCCCGCATCCCACGCTGCCCTCGCCTTTGCGTTGATCATTTCGTCCGTCTCGCCATTGTCCGCCCGGCGTTCGGAATGTCCGACAATCACATGGGATGCGCCGGCATCTTTCAGCATGTCCGCCGAGATACAACCGGTATACGCACCTGACTTCTTTGTATGGCAATCCTCGCCGCCGATACTCAACGCTTCACCCTCGACGGATTGAGCAGCACGGAAGACAAGCGTTGCAGGCACACAGATCAACGCGTCGATCTTTTCGCCGATCGCAGAATTGGGCCTGTTGACGATGATACGCAGTTCCTCGAGCGACTCTCCGGTACCATTCATTTTCCAGTTACCGGCAACCAGCGGACGAACATCTGGGGTCATTGGGCGTTCCTTATGCGATTGTTTTGGCAATTTCTCAGGCATTTGATCGTCTGACTAGCAAATTCACTCGATAAAGCAATCGACACAAGCCTTCCATGACGCTATTCCCCTTTTGGATTCAATTAAGCCTCTTGACTGATACGGTGACTTTTAATGCTCGACTCTCTCCGCAATGTTGCACAGACCTGGGTGGTCAAGGTGCTCATGGGCCTTCTCGTGATCAGCTTTGCCGGATGGGGTGTTTCCAACACGATCCTTGGCGCCATTGGTGGCAGTGCGGCCATCCGCGCCGGCCATTCCGAAGTATCGCCAGTTGATTACCGCTTGGCCTACGACCGCCAACTGGCTGCACTATCGCAGCGATTCGGTCAGCGCCTCACGCGCGAGCAGGCCGACGCCATCGGAATTGGTCATCAGGTGCAGGGACAGTTGGTTGCCGGCGTGGTTCTCGACGAACAGGCGCGCACAATGTCGCTCGGCCTGTCAAAGGATCGTCTGGCACAGCTCGCCGCTGAAGATCCGGCATTCCAGGGCGCCGATGGCCGCTTCAATCCGGCACAGTTTGATATGGTGCTTCGCAACGCCGGTATGAGCCCGCAAAGCTATCTCGACAACCGTGCACAGGTCGCACGCCGTCAGCAGATCGTCGAAGCTGTTGCCGATGGCGTCAAGGCGCCCGACACTCTCCTTAAAGCTGTTGCTCTTTATAAGGGCGAGTCACGCACGATCGATTACGTCGCCATGCCCAAGAGCTTCGTGAGCGATATTGCCGATCCCAGCGATGCGGATCTGAAGACATATTTCGATGCAAACAAGGAAGTCTACGGCGCGCCGCAGTACCGCAAGGTTAGTTATGTCAAGCTTGAGCCGAAGGATATCGCCAATCCCGCTTTGGTGACATCCGAAGAGATCAAGACCGAATACGACAAGAACATCGCGCGCTATTCCACACCGGAAACGCGCACCATCGAACAGTTGACCTTTGCAAATGAAGATGCAGCAAAGGCTGCACATGACAAGATCGCGGCAGGAACCAGCTTCGACGATATCGTCAAGTCGGAAGGCAAGACGATGGATGACGTTCGTCTTGGCACGTTCCCGAAAACCGGTCTCCCCGATCAATCGATTGCGGATCCGATCTTCGCGCTTCAGGCAAACGGCGTCAGCGACGTGTTGAAGGGTGCGTTTGGGCCAGTTCTCGTACGCGTATCGGCCATCAATCCTGCGGTCACCAAGCCTCTCACCGAAGTCGAGAAGGATATTCGTGAGACCATTGCTTTGACACAGGCAGCGTCCGCGATTGCCGACGTCCATGATGCCTATGAGAATGCGCGGGCTGACGGCGCGAGCATGGCAGAGGCGGCAGCAAAGCAGAACCTGAAGATCGTAACGATTGATGCTGTCGATTCCAGTGGCCGCGGCACCGATGAGAAGGAAATTCCCAATCTGCCCTTCGATGAGAACCAGTTGGCAGCAGTCTTTCAGGCGGACGTCGGTTTCGACAATGAACCGTTCAACCTCGGCACGAACAGCTATCTCTGGTATGACGTCGACAGCGTAACGCCGGCCCGCGAGCGCCCGCTTGATGAAGTAAAGCCCCGAGTTGTTGCGGCGTGGAAGGCGGCTGAAGCGGAAAAGCGTCTCAACGAGAAAGCCGAGGAGGTGCGCAAGCGCGTCGCCGGCGGCACATCGCTCGACGATATCGCGGCAGAATTCAAATTCACCAAGGATACGAAACGCGGCATTACGCGCCAGAGCAAGGATACGGATCTCGGCGAAGGCGGCGTTGCATCGGTCTTCGATGGTCCGGAAGGACTTGTTGGTGTGACCGAGTCGGCCTCCGACGGCTCGAAACTCATCTTCAAGGTTGCAGAGTCGATTGAACCGGCGAATGCCGGACCGGAAACCCTGACGACCGTGGAACGCGATGCATTCGGTTCTCGTATTGCCGACGACCTGCTCGACCAGCTCGTCGCGCAATTGCAGACCGTGTATCCAGTTTCCATCAACCAGACCGTAATCAATCAGGCACTTGCACGTTAGGTCAGACAGAAAATGGCTGAATTAAAGCGCTTCATCGGTATAGCGGCTACAGGCAAGGCGCTCTCGCAGGAGGAAGCCGTCGAGGCCTTCGACATCATGATGTCGGGACAGGCAACGCCGGCGCAGATCGGTGCGCTGTTGATGGCGCTGCGGGTGCGTGGCGAGAATATCGACGAAATCAGCGGCGCTGTCTCCGCCATGCGTTCCAAGATGCTGAGGGTGAATACCTCTTCGAATGCGATCGATATTGTCGGAACAGGTGGCGATCAGTCGGGCTCCTACAACGTGTCCACATGTGCCGCATTCGTTGCCGCGGGTGCCGGTGTTCCCGTCGCCAAACACGGCAATCGCGCCTTGTCATCGCGTTCCGGTGCGGCTGATACGCTTGCGGCTCTTGGAATCAACATTGAAATTGGCCCAGAACTGATTGCCACCTGCATCGAACAGGCCGGGATCGGCTTCATGTTCGCGCCGATGCACCACCCAGCCATGAAGCATGTTGGCCCGGCACGCGTCGAGCTGGGCACACGCACAATCTTCAACCTGCTTGGTCCTTTGACGAATCCGGCAGGCGTCAAACGTCAACTGGTCGGCGTGTTCGCGCCTGAATGGGTCGAGCCCATAGTGCATGTGCTGAAAAACCTCGGATCCGAAGCCGTTTGGGTCGTGCATGGCGATGGTCTGGACGAGATTACCACGGCCGGCGTGACCAAAGTGGCGGCGCTGGAAAACGGCAAAGTTCGCACTTTCGAGATCGATCCGGAATCCTTTGGCTTGCGGCTGGTGGATCCCCAGGATTTGAAGGGTGGAACGGCTGATGAGAATGCCGTTTCCCTTCTTTCGGTGCTCGATGGGGCGCACGGCGCATATCGTGACATTACCCTGTTCAATGCCGGTGCAGGGCTTGTAATTGCCGGTGCAGCCGCCGATCTCAAGATTGGCATCGAAATGGCGGCACATTCGATTGACAGCGGTGCTGCCCGAAATGTGCTTAAAAAGCTGGTCCATGTTTCCAATAGCGAGGCACTTTGACCATGGTTGATATTCTTCGCAAGATCGAAGCCTATAAGCGCGAGGAGATCGCTGCCGCCAAGACACGCGTCACACTCGATGAACTGAAGGTACAGATAAAAGACCAGGACGAGCCGCGTGGTTTTCTCAGCGCCCTGCAAAAGAAACGCGCGGCCGGACAGTTCGCACTTATCGCCGAGATCAAGAAGGCCAGCCCTTCCAAAGGCCTGATCCGTCCGGATTTCGATCCGCCAGCATTGGCGCAAGCCTATGAGGCGGGCGGAGCCACGTGCCTCTCCGTGCTCACCGACGCACCATCCTTTCAGGGTGCTCCGGAGTTCCTGCAAGCCGCCCGTGCGGCAACCAAGCTACCTGCCCTGCGCAAGGATTTCCTTTTCGATACCTATCAGGTCTATGAGGCGCGCAGTTGGGGTGCCGACTGCATTCTCATCATTATGGCAAGCGTTACCGACGAGGTGGCGCGTGCTCTGGAGGAAACGGCCGTTGCGCTCGATATGGACGTGCTTGTCGAGGTGCACGATGAACCGGAACTCGAGCGTGCGCTGAAACTCAATTCGCCATTGCTTGGGATCAATAATCGTGACCTGCGCACGTTCAACGTGGACCTGGCCGTATCGGAACGCTTGGCGAGAATGGTACCGTCGAACAAGTTTCTGGTCAGCGAGAGCGGTGTCTTCACGCATGCCGACTGCCAGCGGCTGGCCCAGTCCAATATCGGCTCATTTCTCGTCGGCGAGAGCCTTATGCGTCAGGATGACGTGGCGGCGGCCACGAGAACATTATTGCAGGGCACCGCAGACAAGCAGACAGACGCGGCATGACAGCTCCCAAGCTTACGCATCTCGACGAGACTGGCACCGCCCACATGGTCGATGTCGGCGCCAAGGTTGATGCAAAACGGGTGGCGGTTGCCGAAGGCTCGGTTAAAATGCGGGCGGAAACGCTGGCGCTTATCAAATCCGGCAACGCCGCCAAGGGCGACGTCGTTGGTACCGCGCGGATCGCCGGAATCATGGCCGCGAAAAAAACCCATGATCTGATCCCGCTTTGTCACCCGCTCCTGTTGACCAAGATATCCATCGATATCGAGGCCGATGACGCGTTGCCCGGCCTGCACGTCGTCGCAACGGTCAAATTGACAGGCAAGACCGGCGTCGAGATGGAAGCGCTGACCGCCGTTTCTGTGGCGTGCCTGACGATTTATGACATGGCGAAGGCTGCAGACAAGGCAATGGTCATCCAGGATATCCGCCTGCTGCAGAAGACCGGCGGCAAGTCCGGTGAATGGTCAGCAGCGCACGAGGGATAAATGTCAGGACTTCTTCCAGTCGACGAGGCATTAAGGCGTATTCTCGCCAGCGGGGAGAAACTCGAAGCAGAACTTGTCCCGCTTGCCGCCGCCGGTGGCCGTGTTCTCGCTACTGATGTTTATGCCAAACGGCAGCAACCACCCTTTGCAGCCTCAGCCATGGACGGATACGCGGTTCAGGCGGCCGACGTCGCGACTGTTCCAGTCACGTTGAAATTGATCGGACAATCGGCAGCAGGGCATGCGTTCTCCGGCACTATGAAATCAGGTGAAGCTGTTCGCATTTTCACCGGAGCGCCGGTTCCCGAGGGTGCGGACAGTGTCGTGATCCAGGAAAATACGGTTGCGGGAGATCGCCAGGTCAAGATCACCGAACCCGTCACATTTGCCAGGAATATCCGTAAAGCGGGTCTGGACTTCGATGAAGGCGATCTGCTGCTTCAGGCTGGGCGCGTTCTTGATCCGGCCGCGCTTGCGCTCGCCGCCGCAGCCAATCACCCGACGCTTGAAGTGGTTCGGCTGCCTCGCGTGGCTATTCTCGCGACCGGCGATGAATTGGTCACCCCAGGCGACAATTATCGGCCGGATCAGATCATCGCCTCCAACAGTTATGGATTGGCCGAGATCGTGCGCCAGGCTGGCGGAGTCCCGATCGATCTTGGTATAGCCGAGGACCGGCTTGAAGCCTTGAGCGATGCGCTTGATCAGGCCGTGGCAGCAAAGGCAGATATATTGGTCACGCTTGGAGGTGCTTCGGTCGGAGATCATGACCTCGTTCAGCCTGCGCTCGCCGCCAAGGGCATGGAACTCGATTTCTGGAAAATTGCGTTGCGCCCAGGCAAGCCGTTGATGTTTGGCCACCTGCAGGACATGAAAATTCTCGGCCTGCCCGGCAATCCGGTCTCGAGCCTGATTTGCGCGCATATATTCCTGATCCCGCTCATCCACGCCATGCTCGACCTGCCGCATGCGCCTGATCTGCGTTCTGCCGTTCTTGGTACCGACATGGGCACCAATGACCAGCGTCAGGATTATGTTCGCGCGCGCATCACCAAAGACGTCAGCGGACACCTGATAGCGACGCCCTTCGTTATGCAGGATTCATCCATGCTGAAATTTCTGGCAGACGCCAACGGCCTGATTGTCCGCGAACCGCATGCGCCCGCGATCAAGGCTGGATCGGCATGCAGTGTGATGATGCTACGCTGATCCTTCGAGCCGATGCTCCTTGCGGTCGACTTCGGTGACGGTCGCAAGGTCGATTGCCTTCTGCAATTTGGCGGCGTGACGGAATGATGGTTCGAGCGTCCGGCCCTGTCCCACGGCTTCGACAAAGCGTTGGTAATTGGTCGGTACCGGCTCGACATCGATTTCCTTCCAGGTCGCCGTTTCGATATCGTCGCCAAGGCAAACGAAGAGTTTGGATCCGTCGTGGCGATGCTGGATTTCAAATGAACCCTTGTCGCCATAGACGCGCAAACGCAATTCGTTGACGTGCCCAGTGGCCCAACGACTTGAATGTACCACGCCAAGCGCTCCGTTGGTGAAGCTCACCGTCATGGTAAAACTGTCATTGGCATCGAGTTGATACTCGCCGATCCGATTGCCATCCGCCTTATCGAAGGCTTTGAGGCGACAGAAAACCTCGTCGATTTCCGTATCGGTCGCGTAGACGACAAAATCGAGAATGTGCACGCCGACATCGCCGAGGGTACCGTTGGATCCATGCTGTTTCGACAATCGCCACAGCCATTGACTTTCCATGCGCCAATCGCCCCAGACTTTTGATACGAGCCAGCTTTGGAGGTAGGACGCCTCGACATGCCTGATTTTACCAATCTGACCGCTTGTCACCAATCTGCGGGCAGTTTGTAACTGTGCTACGTTGCGGTAGGTCAGGTTGACCATGCCGACCAGATTGGCATTTTCGGCGGTCTCGGCCATTTCCATGGCATCGTGATAGTTTGTTGCCAGAGGCTTTTCGCAAAAGACGTGTTTGCCGGCGGCCAGACATTGCATTGTCGTGGCGTGGTGCGCGCTGTCGGGGGTTACATTGGCGACAGCATCGAACTCCCCCCAGGCGAGTGCATCCTCAAGTGACGTGAAAGCTCGTTCGAATGAGTACTTGTCACGGAACGCTTCCGCCCGGCCCTTGTCGACGTCAATCGCACCGGCAAACGAGACGCCTTCAATGTCTGTAAAATTTCTAGCGTGGGCGCTCGCCATGTGGCCAGTCCCCAGAATTAATAGACGCATTAACGAAAGCCTTCCTCACCAGACTCGTGCAAACTGCCGCCGCGTGCCGTGATCGGTTCCAAAGCATTCTCGACCGGCACATTCGGCGCCTCTGTAATATCCGGAAAACGCAGCGGATTATAAGCCCAGTTCACCGCATTGCGCAGCACGAGCCCGACAGTTTCGTCATGATACGTCGGATAGGTTTCATGTCCCGGGCGGAAGTAGAAAACATTGCCTGCGCCTTTGCGATAGGTGAGCCCCGAGCGAAAGACTTCGCCGCCCTGGAACCACGATACAAATATTGTTTCCAATGGTTCCGGCACGGAGAATGGTTCGCCGTACATTTCCTCGTTTTCCAGCTCGAAGAATGCCGGCAACCCTCTGGCGATAGGATGTCCGGGGTTAACGACCCAGAGCCGTTCCCGTTCGCCCGCCTCGCGCCAGTTCAATGCGCATGGCGAGCCCATCAATCTTTTGAAAATCTTCGAAAAATGCCCTGAATGCAGAACGATCAGTCCCATCCCCTCCCAGACCCGCTGGGCCACACGCTCGACTATTTCATCGGCAACGTCGCCATGAGCGCGGTGCCCCCACCAGACAAGAACGTCGGTCTCGTCCAGCACCTTGTCCGTCAGGCCATGCTCCGGCTCCTGCAGGGTCGTGGTTTTGACGCTGAGGTTTGTATCGCTCTTCAAAAGCTTGGCGATCTGGTTGTGCATGCCTTCGGGATAGATCTCGGCAACTGTTTTATTGATCTGTTCATGGACGTTCTCGCCCCAGATAAGCGTGCGAATTGCCATTGGTCTTTCCTTATCTTTGGTATGGAGATTTTATCAGTTTGCCGCCGGGCGGCCCGATTGGTCGAAACGGTGGATGTTGTTGTTAACGGGTGCAACGCAAAGCAGTTCCCCCGGCTGTTGGTGTGCCGAGCCGTCCTGCCGGACCACCAAGGGCTCATTGGCACCGATATCGATATAAAGGAAACTCTCCGATCCGAGGTTTTCCGCCAAAAGAAGCTTGCCTTTCCAGGGGCCCTCCTTGTCCTTGATTTCCAGATGCTCGGGCCGTACCCCCAAAATGTCGGTCTTGTAGGCATCCGCGAACTCCCCGGTGAGGAAATTCATCTTGGGTGAGCCAATGAAGCCGGCAACAAAGATCGATTGCGGCTTTTCATAAAGCTCCAATGGCGTGCCAACTTGCTCGACATTGCCGTCACGCAGAACACAAATCCGGTCTGCCAGCGTCATGGCCTCCACCTGATCATGGGTTACATAGATCATTGTCGTTTCATGCATCTTGGCGTGGAGCTTGGCTATTTCAAGACGGGTCGCGACCCTCAGCGCGGCATCGAGATTGGACAGCGGCTCATCGAAGAGAAAGACCTTGGGATCGCGCACAATTGCTCGGCCGATGGCAACCCGTTGTCGCTGGCCGCCAGAAAGCTGCTTGGGCAGTCGGTCGAGGTAATCCGCAATCTGCAACATTTCCGCTGCCTTGTGCACCCGCCGCTTGACATCCTCCGCGCTACCCTTGGCCAGCTTCAGGCCGAATGCCATGTTGTCATAGACGGTCATATGCGGATACAGCGCATAGGATTGAAACACCATGGCGATACCGCGCTGGGACGGCGTCAGACTGTTGACGATCTTCTCATCGAACGCGAGCGTTCCGGACGTGATGTCTTCAAGCCCGGCGACAAGCCGCAGCAGCGTCGATTTTCCGCAACCCGACGGGCCAACGAAAACCATGAACTCGCCGGGCTCGATTTCGAGGTCCACACCTTTGATAACCTCGAACGTGCCGAAGGATTTTCGGAGATCTTGCATACGAATAGTCGTCATTTGAAACCCCTTAGCCTTTGACACCGCCGGCTGTAAGGCCGGAAATAATCTTGCGTTGAAAGATGAGGACGAGGACAACCAAGGGCACCGTGACGATCACCGAGGCTGCCATGACGATCCCCCATGGTACCTCGTGCGCGCTTGAGCCGGTAAAGAGGGCGATGGTGACCGGCACCGTACGGGTTTCCGTCGAGGACGTGAAAGTCAAAGCGAAAAGGAATTCGTTCCAGGCCGCGATGAAGGCAAGCAATCCGGTCGTTACCAGCGCAGGCCACATGAGGGGCAGGAACACCCGTGTTATGATCACCCAGGGCGTTGCGCCATCGACGATGGCTGCCTCTTCAATCTCAACGGGCAGATCACGCATGAATGTCGTCAATACCCACACGGTAAATGGCAAGGTGAAGATCATGTAGGAAAAAACCAGGCCGCCGAGCGTGTTATAGAGACCGAGAAGCCGGATAACTTCGAACAGCCCGGCCAGGACAGCTATCTGCGGGAACATGGAAACTGACAGAATCGTCAAAAGCAACAACGAACGCCCGCGAAATCGGACCCTGGACAAGGCAAAGGCGGCCGTAACTGCCATCAGGAGGGAGAGAGTCACGACGCATGCCGATACAATAATGGAATTTAACAGGTTGCGGGCAAAACTTCCCGAAGCGATAACGTTCACATAATTCGCTAAAGAGAACGAAGTCGGCCAATATTCGATTGTGAAAATCGCACTGCCGGTCCTGAAACTCGTAATGATCGCGTAGTAAAACGGGAAAACCGCGCAAACAACGATCACAGCAACAAGCGCATAAAATGCGGTGTTCTTGACGATCGAAATGGGCATCAGCGCTCTCCTCCGTCGAGCTTCACACGGCCGATCCAGATCGCCAGCATCGTCATCAGCGCTATTACCAGAAACAACAGCGTCGACTGTGCCGAGCCGTAGGCAAACTTATCGAAGTCAATGAGATTCTCGCGCGCCAGAACCGACATAGTCTTGGTCTGGGCGCTGTTGGGCGTCAGCACATAGATCAAATCGAAGATTCGCATTGCATCGAGCAGCCGGAAAATGATCGCAACTATCAGCGCTGGTTTCACCAGCGGCAACGTGATGCGAAAGAACTGCTTGACGGGATGAACGCCATCGATGCGCGCCGCTTCATAGATGTCACCCGGGATCATCTGCAGACCCGCGAGGATCAATAGCGCCATGAATGGCGTGGTCTTCCACACATCGACGATCAGCACGGCGATCATTGCGGTATCGGAACTTGCAGTCCAGGCAATCGGATGGTCGATGAGGCCGACGCGCATGAAGAGATCGTTGAGGATGCCGAACTGATCATTCAGCATCCATCCCCACATGCGCGCTGATACGATGGTCGGGATCGCCCAAGGGATGAGGATTGCCGCACGCACAAGGCCCCTGCCCTTGAATTCGGCATTAAGGACGAGAGCTATGATCATTCCAAAAACGGCCTCCAGCGCCACCGAGATGACGCTGAAGCGAACCGTGTTCCAGACAGCGTTCCACCATGCCGGATCGACCAGCAGACCGGAATAAATCGTCCGCCCGCTTTTGAGTTGTATCCACGAAAGATAATTCTTGAAGCCTACCCATTTGGCCGCATCGATGTTGGTCAGCGAGGCATCAGTGAAGGAAAAATAGATCGTTCGAAAGAGCGGCCAACCCGCAACAACCGCCAAAGCCAAAATCATTGGAAGAAGAAACAATCGTGCGGAGCGCGAGCGCTGACGCAAGAGTTCCGAACGTACAGTGGGAGACGCTGTCATCAAATTCCTGCCCGCGGAGGTTACATTCAGGTTGATCAGACAATCGTGCGAATGATGTATGATAAGTCCATTCGCACCGTCGACTGGCAGGGATTACCAGCTACCACCCTGAAGTTCCGTCAGCTTGGCTTCCAGAAGCTCAAGATTGTCTGCAGCAGTTCCGTTGCCGGACAACGTGTCGTGGACCGCGCTCCAGAACATCGATGACACCTCGTTGTATTTGACCTTCGTGGGCGCGGATGGACGAGGCACGGCTGTCTCGAATACTGGCTTCCAGTTCGTGATTACCGGTTGAGCCGCAGCAATATCCTTATCGTCATAGAGAGCCTTCAGCGTCGGCAAGTTGGCGATCTCGATCGCCCGTTCCTTCTGTTGTTCAGGCGCGGCCAGGAATTTTACCAGTTTGATCGCTTCCTCGGGTGATTTTGTATATTTTGAGATGGCGAGGTTCCAGCCGCCCAACGTCGCTGCAGAACTCTGCCCCTCTTTCGAGCTTGGCAGGGTCGTCACGTCGAACTTGCCTTTAATGGCGCTGTCCGGACCATTGCCCAATGCATAGGCATAAGGCCAGTTGCGCATGAAGACGGCATTCCCCGTCTGCCAGACACCGCGGCTCTCCTCTTCGGTGTAGGCAAGGACACCCTTTGGAGAGATCGTATCGATCCACCCCTTTGCCCTGTCGACTGCGGCGACTGCTTCTGGATTGTTGATAGAGATCGTACCGTCGGGCTCGATAATCTGGCCGCCGCCAGAAGACTTGATCCATTCAAGTGCGTTACAAGTCAGGCCCTCGTAAGCGTTACCTTGGAAAACAAAGCCATACATCGCCTTGTTACCAGCCTGGCGCTCACCCTCCTGGATGTCCTTGGCGGTCGCAGCCATTTCGTCCCAGGTTTTGGGAACCGGCTTCTTGTATTTCTCCAGAAGATCCTTGCGGTAGTAGAAGGCGGGCGCGTCAGTATACATCGGCATGGCAACGAGTTTGCCGTCAACCGTCTGGCTTTGGATCATCGATGGAAAGTGTTGATCGACGACATCTTTCATGGCTTCTGTCAGATCAAGAAACTGGTCGGCCAATTGCGGCGCCCAGATCACATCAGTGCGGTAGACATCGATGTCCGTGTTCCCGGCGGCAAGCCAAAGCCTGTACTGGCCAAACTGGTCGGAGCTGTTTGCAGGCATGGCGACAATTTTGACCTTGTTGCCGGTTTCCTTTTCGAAACGATCGAGCTGCTTGCGCAGGAACTCGCGCCCATTACCCGTATCACCGGAGACGATTGAAAGGTCGGCGGCGAACGCGCCCGAACAGATCAACGTTGTGGCCAAGAGGCCCGCAAGGATTAATTTCGCTCTCATGATTTCCTCCCGTAGATCCAAGATGGAACAACGCGCGTTGGCGGTGCGCCGTTCCAATTTATGAAAACTCCTCCTCAAACACTTTGAGCATCAACGCAAAAATAAAATCCAAAGCGCTTTGGGCAAAAGGTGGCAAAGGCCGGCCCTGCTGTCAAGTTGGAATATGCAACGTCTGCCGTGATCCAGCAAATAATGCGGTGTGTAATTTCTAACCGCTTCCATCTTGAGTTGAAATTATTTCCAAAGCGCTTCGAAACTGCGCTATAGTTGAGCTCATCTGATAAAAAAATGCCTGGATCGTCTGATATGAAACTCAAGGAACTGGCCGAACAACTTGGCCTCTCGCAAACGACCGTTAGCCGCGCACTCAATGGCTATCCGGAAGTCAACGAGGCAACAAGGGAGCGGGTCAACAAGGCCGCCCTCAAGTTCGGTTATAGCGCCAACGCCAATGCGCGGCGCCTGGCGATGGGACGTGTCGGCGCGATTGGAATTGTCGTGCCTATTCACAGCAGCGAGCGTTTCGGCCCGCATACCAGCGAATTCTTATCCGGCCTTGCAGAGCGCCTCTCGCGTGACGAAATCGATTTTCTCATCACCCCCCTGATCAACAATGATGAGATTTCGGCCTATAGGCGTCTGATTTCCAGCAAGCGCGTCGACGCGATGATTGTCTCGCACCCCTCGCTCGTCGATGAACGCGTTGCCATGCTTGCCGAAGCGCAATTTCCTTTTGTGCTTCACGGGCGGACGAACATAGATGCACCGCACGCCTGGTTGGATATCGACAATAAGGGTGCCTTCTATCAAGCGACGTCGCATCTGCTCGATCTTGGCCACAAGCACATTGCCATGATCGATGGTCTCAAGGGCTTCACCTTCTCGGAGCACCGTGAGGAAGGCTATCGTAATGCGCTTAACGAACGCGGTATTTCGATCGACCCGCATTTCATCGTGCACGACTGTTTTTCCGACGAGATCGGTTTCCGTGAAACACAACGTTTCCTGTCCCTGAAGCCTCATCCAACCGCCATTCTCGCTGGGTCGATGATGACAGCCCTGGGCGTTTCCCGGGCAATCCGCGCCAAGGGCTACCAGCTTGGCAAGGACGTTTCGATCATTGCTCACGATGACGTCTTTCCTTACCTCAATGCCAGCAACATGGTTCCGGCGATGACAACGACACGTTCTTCGATAAGAACGGCCGGTACGCGGATTGCAGAAATGCTTGTCCGCTTGCTTGATGGCGAACCGCCGGAGACCATCCACGAAGTTTGGCCGGTTGAGCTCATTCTACGCCAATCCAGCGGCCCGCCGGTTATTCCGGCTAAGTAACACCTGATCCGCGTTTCTCGGCTTCCATACACCACATATTAATCCTTGTGGAACACAACTGGAACAGATAGTGTTTGTTCTGGTTTTGTTTTTTTCCGATTCCACGCAAAGGATCGCCGATGCTCACGCGTAAACAACATGAACTTCTGCTCTTCATCCACGAGCGTTTGAAGGAGACAGGCATCCCACCTTCGTTCGACGAAATGAAGGATGCATTGGATCTTGCGTCGAAATCCGGCATCCACCGACTGATCACTGCTCTCGAAGAGCGGGGCTTCATTCGTCGGCTTGCAAACCGTGCGAGAGCGCTGGAGGTTTTGCGCCTGCCCGACTCCATCGCTCCCGGCCTCAACGCTCAACGGAAATTCTCCCCGAGTGTCATCGAGGGAAGCCTTGGCCGAAATGTCACCCCCGCCCGGCCACAAGCGCGTTCCTCCGACGAGATAAGCGCGTCGACGGTCGTCAGCATCCCGGTCATGGGCCGCATCGCCGCTGGTGTGCCGATTTCGGCAATCCAAAACCAGACCCATATGATCGGCCTGCCCCCGGACATGATAGGAAGCGGCGAACACTACGCACTTGAAGTCAAAGGCGATTCGATGATCGAGGCTGGGATTTTCGATGGCGATACGGTCGTGATCAAGCGTGGCGATACTGCCAATCCGGGCGAGATCGTTGTCGCACTGGTCGACGACGAAGAGGCAACCCTGAAGCGCTTCCGCCGTAAAGGAGCGTCGATCGCCCTCGAGGCGGCGAATCCGGCTTATGAGACCCGGATTTTCGGACCGGATCGCGTTCAGGTTCAAGGAAAGCTGGTAGGTCTTATTCGGCGATACTAGGTCGTAAACTCATAGATCTTATCGAAATGGCGCTCGAAACGGCGAGAGCATGCGAGGAGAGGCGCGATGGGGTCTTTCCCCCGATTTATGAGTTCAAGACCTAACAATCGCCCGGCTTTTCGCAGCCCAATGTCTGATCAGCATTCACGTGTTTGCGGGATGTGTCGTCCTCGATGTTGCGTGCGGCACGCGAATAGGTTCGATAGGCGTTCCACGGCCGGACCGGTGCTCCTACAGCGTAATTGATGGTGGCGGTCTTAAGGCGCCGGGCGCGAGAAGCGTTAGCCTCGGCAAGATTGACCTCCGGTGAGTCATTTTCGCTGGGTGGTCTAATGAGCTCGCGCGATTCTAAATTAATCTCTGCGGCACCGTGCAGTGCAAGATCAAGCTTGGTAAGTACCAATATGTTCTTGTCTTCGCATGCCGTCGTACCGCCGGCGTAAGCCAGAACAACTATATCTCCCTCCTGGCAGGCAGATGACCTCTGCGCAGCTTCGTCCGTATAGGCAATTATCAATCCACCGGGCTCGCGTGCGGTACAAACTTTTTCAGAACACTCAAACTGCATTTCTTTGGAAAGTGCACCAGCCTTCAACGGCTTCACCACCTCGTTTATTCCATAGCCCTGCTGCCAATTGGTTAGAGTGAATGCACTGCCGGATGTTCGATTGACCGACAGATTGCCGTCATCGGTGCGCAATGCGACCAGTTTTCCGTCCTCTGAAACAATGATCTGCGGCTCTTGCGCGCGCACCATCAGCAAGGCTGCGCCCAACAACAACGGTATGCCGCACAGTCGAAGACGCGTCGACAGAAACAACAACATCACAAGACCAATGCTCATGAGAAGCAAGGTACTTTGCGGCATAAGGCCGAGATTGCCGCTGGGAGAGCGCGAAGCGACCATTTTTGCAAGAGCGATGACGACCTCGATGCCCCGTCCCATGACCGTAAACGGTAGCCAATCAAGATCGAATGGCATGGCTAGCAAGCCGAGCACGGCAAATGGCATGACAAAAACTGAAACGACCGGAAGCGCGAGAGCGTTGCCGATAAGGCCGAATGGTGCCGTATTGTTGAAATGATAAGCCGCAAAGATTGAGTTCGCGGTCCCGGCTACCAGGGATGTCATGGCAATCGCGCCGATATGGTTCACGGCCTTTATTGGCAGCGCGAAAAGCAAATGGCCGGACGCACCTTTGCGGAAGGCCGGCCTTCCCTGCCGCCGGGACCACCAGCTATAAAATGCAATCAAGGCGGCAGTCGCCGAATACGACATCTGAAAGCTTGGCCCCAGGATTTCGTGCGGTGAGATCACCGTGGTGACCAACGCCGCAATGGCGAGATTGCGCATCGATATCGCCGCCCGGTCAACGGTCACCGCCAGGAGCATCACAGCGAGCATGACGAAACTGCGCTGGGCCGCAACGTCGGAGCCCGACAGCAGCAAATAGAATGCGGAACCCGCCAAGGCGATCGCCGCCGAGAATTTCTTCACGGGAAACCGCGCCGAAAATCCCGGGAAAAACGCCATGATCGCGCGTAGCGAGCCGATGATCGTTGCCGCCACCAGCGCCATGTGAAAGCCGGAGATCGACAGAATATGCGAAAGTCCGCTCAAGCGAAAAGCGTTGTTGGTTTCGTCGCTGATACCATCGCGCTGGCCGGTGATCAGCGACGCAGCGATGTCACCGGGTTCGCCCCTGATGGTATGCAAGATGCGCTGGGTGAGTTGCTGCCTGACGTTGGCAATCGCCATCAATATTGTAGCAACAGGCCCTGTGTCTAAAGCCACAGGCGCTATTTCAAGCTTCCCCAGCACAAATCCGCTGGCACCGACCCCCCTGTAGTAACTATTGAAGGCGAAATCATAATTGCCCGGCCGCATCGGACCTGACTGCGGCCGCAGGTGAACGAGTCCTTTGATACCATCGCCGACCTTCAGGTCACGGGGCACCGATCTTGCCGAGACAGTAACGCGGTCCGGACCATATTTAAGTGCCGGCCGTGCTGTCGAAATCACATCCATGGTCAGACGCCATCCACCCTTTGCGTCTCGCGACATGGCATTGACGCGGCCCGTCATCCGCGTCGTGACTTCCGAGCCAAGCATTCGGGTTCCGGTTCGGATCGTTTCAACTTTGCCGAAAAGCATGCCGGACACCAGGGCGATCGCGAATAGTAGAACAAGCCGCAACATGGGCCGTGCCTGCGCCAAGGCATGGCAACCGGTGAGAAAAGTCATCCCTGAAAGGATGGCACTTAGCCTCGGTTCGGCAGCCGCATTAAAATAGAAAAGTGCGCCAGTACCCGCAAAGACAGGTAAGAACAGAAACAGCGTACCGCGATCGACCTCGCAGTTGAACGCCTTGGGAATCGCAAGATGCACAGACTGAAGCTGCGTTCGTGCAGAATTGCCAAGTCCACGCAGCCTCGCAGGCCAGTTTTCCTTTTCAACGACTAATTCAATGGTCGTTGTTTGAGTCGCGATTTCATAACCGCCGCTGTCGGGACGGAGAAAAAACTGCTGTTCTCTGGTCTTTGTTCTGGTAGCGGGACCTTCCATTTGCTTTCCGGTTCTGCCAGTGCCCTTGCACAGCAGCGGTGCTATGCTACATGAACGCCAGATCAATTCGATTGGACGTTCGGCTAATACGCCGGGCACCTGCTGGAGACCTTATGTCATCGTCCGTTGTCACCCGTTTCGCACCCTCCCCAACCGGTTATTTGCATATCGGCGGCGCCCGCACCGCCCTGTTCAACTGGCTTTATGCCAAGCATACGGGCGGCAAGATGTTGCTGCGTATCGAGGACACGGATCGAGAACGCTCTTCGGAAGCTGCCGTAACCGCCATTCTCGACGGTTTGAAATGGCTGGGTCTTGATTGGGACGGTGATGCCGTGTCGCAATATGAGCGCGCGCCGCGCCACCGGGAAATTGCGGAGGAGCTCGTTACCCGCGGTAAGGCCTATTATTGTTATGCTTCACAGGCCGAGCTTGAGGAAATGCGCGAGAAAGCCCGCTCTGAAGGCCGCCCACCGCGTTATGACGGACGCTGGCGGGATCGCGATCCTAAGGAAGCACCCGAAGGTATCAAGCCGGTCATCCGCATCAAGGCGCCTCAGACGGGCGAAACACTCGTTCGCGACCAGGTTCAGGGCGATGTCCGGTTCCCCAACAAGGATCTCGACGATTTCATCATCCTGCGCTCCGATGGCAATCCGACCTATATGCACGCTGTCGTCGTAGATGATCATGACATGGGAGTTACCCATATTATTCGTGGCGACGATCATTTGACCAATGCGGCACGACAGACGGTTATCTACGACGCTATGGGTTGGGACGTGCCGGTAATGGGCCACATACCGCTCATTCACGGCGCGGATGGCGCAAAACTGTCGAAGCGGCATGGTGCGCTTGGGGTGGAGGCTTATCGCGCCATGGGCTATCTGCCGGCAGCGCTGCGCAATTATCTCGTGCGTCTCGGCTGGAGCCATGGCGACGACGAGATTATGTCCGACGAACAGATGATCCAGTGGTTTGAAATCTCGGACATCAACCGGGGCGCATCGCGCTTCGACTTCCAGAAGCTTGAGGCGATCAACGGCCATTACATGCGCATCTCGGACGATGCGGACCTGGTCAAGGCCATGATCGATATACTGCCGGAAATCGAGGGTGGCGCGGAGATGCTGTCGCGATTGGACGACAACAAGAAAAAACAACTGCTCGCCGCGATGCCGGGCCTGAAGGAGCGCGCGAAGACCTTGGTCGAGCTTGCGGACAGCGCAAAGTATCTTTTCGCAAAGCGGCCGCTTGCACTTGATGAAAAAGCCTACGGCTTGCTTAACGAGGAAGGCCGGAGCATTCTTTCCGGCGTACTTCCGAACCTTGCCGCGGTTGATGAATGGAGCGCTGAGCCGCTCGATGCTGCAGTGCGGGCTTACGCCGAAAAAACGGGGCTGAAACTCGGTAAAATCGCGCAACCCTTGCGCGCAGCTTTGACTGGAAGAGCAACGTCTCCGGGTGTTTTCGATGTATTGGCAGTCTTGGGAAGAGAGGAATCCCTTGGCCGCATAGAGGATCAGGCAAAAGGGCAATAGCACGGCTAATTTGAGCGCATTTTTGCATTGCAACATCGTACCTTTCGAGTACGGTGTCGTGCCTGACAAGATAAGATTATGGCCTCATTCGAGGTAGATGCTTTTGCGCTCGATCAGCGCAAGTCGAAGCAAGAAAGGAACGGCAATGTCTGAAAACAGCGTCAACATCGACCTGAATGGTCACGAATTCTCCTTACCCATCAAAAAGGGGACCATTGGACCGGATGTCGTGGACATTGGGACATTATACAAGAACACTGGCGCTTTCACGTATGATCCGGGGTTCACATCCACTGCTGCTTGCGAGTCGCAGATCACGTATATCGATGGCGACGAAGGCATCTTGCTGCATCGGGGTTACCCGATCGAACAGCTGGCCGAACACGGCGATTTTCTTGAGGCCTGCTATCTGTTGCTCTACGGCGAATTGCCGACAAAAAGCCAGAAGGCGGACTTTGACTTCCGCGTAACCCGGCACACGATGGTGCACGAGCAGATGTCGCGCTTTTTCAGCGGTTTCCGCCGCGATGCGCATCCAATGGCCGTCATGGTCGGCTGCGTCGGCGCCCTGTCCGCGTTTTATCACGACTCGACCGATATTTCCGATCCGCATCAGCGCATGGTCGCTTCGATCCGCATGATTGCGAAGATCCCGACCCTCGCCGCGATGGCCTACAAATATCATATCGGTCAGCCTTTCGTTTACCCGAAGAACAATCTCGATTTCGCGACGAACTTCCTTCACATGTGCTTCGCTGTGCCCTGTGAGGACTACGTGCCAAATCCGGTTCTTGCGCGTGCAATGGATCGCATTTTCATCCTGCATGCCGATCACGAGCAGAATGCATCGACGTCCACAGTTCGCCTGGCCGGTTCGTCGGGCGCCAATCCGTTTGCTTGCATCGCTGCTGGCATTGCCTGCCTCTGGGGTCCTGCCCATGGCGGTGCCAATGAAGCAGCGCTGCAGATGCTCGGTGAAATCGGCACCATGGATCGCATTCCCGAGTTCATCAATCGGGCCAAGGACAAGAACGATCCATTCCGCCTGATGGGCTTTGGTCATCGCGTCTACAAGAATTACGATCCGCGCGCGAAGATCATGCAGCAGACGACGCGCGAAGTGCTCGCCGAACTTGGCATCAAGGACGATCCGCTGCTTGACGTTGCCATGGAGCTTGAGCGCATTGCGCTAACAGATGAATATTTCATCGAAAAGAAGCTTTATCCAAACGTCGATTTTTATTCTGGTATCACATTGAAGGCGCTTGGCTTCCCCACCACCATGTTTACTGTGCTGTTCGCTGTTGCGCGCACTGTGGGCTGGATTGCCCAGTGGAAAGAGATGATCGAAGACCCGCATCAGAAGATTGGCCGGCCGCGCCAGCTCTATACCGGTGCGACGCCGCGTGACTATGTGAGTGTCGAAGATCGCAAATAGTCACCACCATATGTAAAAAAGGCGCCGAACCGGCGCCTTTTTTATGGATCATGTGCGGATGGCAAATTCCAGCACTTTTTCTGCAGCTATCTCCCCGGCGGGCCGGTCTGTCTGCATCAGCTTCGCAACCTTGTCGAAACTTTCAAGCTGTGCGGCGCGCCGGTGACCCGGAACCAGCAATTGCTCGATTTGACGGGCAATGGGGCCGGGCCGGACAAAAATGTTGAAATATTCAGGAACAACTGGCTCATCCGCGATGATGTTGGGAAGCGCCGCGCTCCACACCTTGATCCGTGGCGCAATAAATGTCCGCGCCAGCCAGTCTGGCTTGTAGGAAAGGACCGTGGGAATACGCGCTAGCGCCAGTTCCAGCGATACGGTGCCGGATGCTGCAATCGCTGCGTCGGCCTCAGCAAATGCTTTCAATCTCTCCGTCTCACCCACAACGATACGAGGCTCCACTGTCCAGCTTGCAGTCAATTGCCTGACAAGCGACTCGACCTTCGGCAGGGTTGGGAGAACGACGTTGATGCGATTGCCGCGGTTTACCAAAAGATCGATGGCCTCGCCGAATGGTTCCGCAAGACTGATGATTTCGGAGCGGCGAGAACCCGGCAACACAACAAGGTTCTTCTCGGCGCGGTCCCCTAGACTAGCGTCGCGCGCGCGATTTTGTCGTGCGGCTTCCAGCAACGGCGCATGCGATACCAGCCTGTGCCCGACATAGGTCGCTGGCGGGCCGTTCAGATCCTTCAGGGCCTGCACTTCGAATGGCAGGATCGCCAGCACATGATCGATATAAGCGCGCATTGCCTTGGCGCGTTCCGGCCTCCAGGCCCATACCGACGGACTGATGTAATTGATGATCGGGATTGACGGATCGGCCGCCCTCACCTTCCTCGCGACGCGATGAGTAAAATCAGGGCTGTCGATTATCACCAGACAATCTGGCTTCGCTGCGACGATTGCCGTCGAGAGCTGTGAGATCCGGCGTATGAGTTGCGGCAGCTTTTTTACAATGGCACTTAGGCCGACGAGGGCGATTTCATGCTGATCGAACAAGCTGTCGAGCCCGAGTGCGGCAAGGTGCTCGCCGCCGACACCGGTAAGCGTCACCTCCCCTGCATATCGCCGGCGCAGCGCTTGGACCAGATCGGCACCCAGCAAATCCCCGGACTCTTCCCCTGTAACGATAGCAAGGCACAGCGGTTTTGTCGCGGCGGTCATCAGGACGGTTCCTGCTCAAAGGTCTCTATGAATAGTCCGGCTTCGTTGGCAGCGGCGATGGTTTCGCCGTAGCCGAGAATCAGGGTCCGACGCGCCTCGATGGCAATGCCCTTGAGCCCTGCCTTAACTGCGTTCTCCACGGTACTGACACCGATGGCCGGTAGGTCAGCGCGCACCTCCTGTTGCGGCTTGGCGCATTTGACCAGAACGCCACCCTTGCGGTTGATACGCTTGGCATGCCGCAGCTCCGCCACGCGTTGCAGCATGGCATCGGTACCTTCAATGCCCTCCAGCGCCACGACGCGCCGGCCGATGGCAACGGCCGCTTGGCCGATATCAAGCGAGCCGATCGTGATTGCAGCCTGCTGGGCGGCACGCATATTAGCGACGCTTTCTTGGTCAGCACGCTTGCGCGTCAGTGTGCCTGGAGCCGGCGCAAGGATGTCTGGAACGATTTCATGAGCGCCGAGAACGCGAAAACCATAGGATTCTATTGTCGCAATGACGGCGCGCAACAGGCCGTCATCGCCCAGCCGAAATGCCCGCAGGAAACGATAGAGCGCAACGAGATTACCGTTTCCCGGTCGAAGCGCAGCGCGGAACTCCGGCCTGTGACGAATGCCGCCCGCGAGGACAACATTGGCAATGCCCTCGGCTCTTAGGATCTTCACGAGGCCGCCGAGTTCGACAATCGAAATTTCCGCGTGCTCACTGGCGTAGAGCTCAGGTTCTGCCTCGCCTTTGATTGCAACAATCAAGGGATTGCCGCCAAGCTTCCGCAAACTTTCGGCCACCGCGACAGGAAGCTGGCCATTGCCGGCGACAATGGCGGTCCGTCCCGCAATGGGCGGGTGCAAAGCGGTCGATGGCGATGTTTTAGCTGTTGTCGTCACTGTCACTGATCTCGATTGCGGAATCGAGTGGCGGCGTACAATAGGCGCGCTTGGTATCAGTGGTGATGAAATCGACCAGATCGGCTACGGCGGGCGAACCCGGGAATGCCACGCGCACATCATCTGCACGGCTTTTGATCGATTTCGTACGGTCGAACAGCATGCGGACGGCATGACGCAGATTGTGGATTTCCGGACGCGCCATCCCCGATCGTTTCATCCCGATGATATTCAACCCACCGAGATAGGCGTGGTTGCCGATAGCCATGCCATACGGAACGAGATCTTTTGCCAAGGCAGCAAGACCGCCAATGAAGGCATGATGCCCGACGCGTACGAACTGGTGAATGCCCGCGCCTCCGCCGATAATGACATTATTGCCGATCGTGACGTGCCCGCCGATCATTACATTGTTGGAGAAGGTGACATTGTCGCCAATCACGCAGTCATGCGCGACATGCGCATAAGCCAGGAACATGCAATTGTCGCCGATCGTCGTAATGCCACGGCTGCCATCCGTACCGCGATGCATGGTCACGCCTTCGCGGATCACACAGTTCTTGCCGATGACGAGTGTCGTATAGCCGCCTTTGTGTTTGGTATTTTGCGGGTCGCCGCCGAGCACGGCATTGGGATAGACCTTTGAACCGCTTCCAAGCGTCGTCGGCCCCATGATGACGACGTGGCTGATAAGTTCGACATCATCGCCAATGACGGCTTCAGATCCAATGTGGCAAAAAGGTCCGACAGATACCCTGTCTCCGATTGTTGCGCCCTGTTCGATAATAGACGTCGGATGAATGCGAGACATAAAAAGGTTCAGACTCCAGACTCGTCTTCATCGGGAAAGCCGACCATGGCGGCAACTTCCGCTTCGGCAACCTTCACACCGTCGACTTCGGCGATACAAGCATATTTGTGGATGCTGCCGCGCTGCTTCAGCTTCGTCACCCGCAGCTTCAGTTGGTCACCGGGAACAACCGGCTTGCGGAATTTGGCATTATCAATGGTCATGAAGAAGACCTTGCCCGGCTTGCCGCTGCCATTGTGAAACAGAACGATCGCGCCGGCAGTTTGAGCCATGGCCTCAATGATCAAAACACCCGGCATGATCGGCAGCTCGGGAAAATGACCGGCAAAATGCGGTTCGTTGATGGTGACATTCTTGATGCCGGTAGCCGATACGTCGCGGTCGATATCGACGATGCGATCGATCAGCAGAAATGGATAACGATGTGGCAGATTCGCCAGAAGTTTCTGGATGTCCGCAACGCCGAGGCTCTCCACTTTCACACTATCACTCATCTGAACCGCTCTCCTTCTTGGTTCGCGTCATCGCACGCACGCTCGCGATTTCGCGGAACCACTGCTTGAACGGCTGAGCAGGCGCGCCAGCCCACCTCTCACCGTCCGGTATATCGTTCATCACGCCGCTCGCCGCGGCGATCTCGACGCGTGAACCGATGTTGACATGATCCTTGATCCCGACGCTTCCACCAAGCATCGTCATGTCACCAAGGACCACACTGCCCGAAATGCCACATTGCGCGGCAATAACGCAATGCCGCCCTATACGCACATTGTGGGCG
Organism: Phyllobacterium sp. 1468; assembly: GCF_031455525.1. Taxonomy (NCBI): domain Bacteria; kingdom Pseudomonadati; phylum Pseudomonadota; class Alphaproteobacteria; order Hyphomicrobiales; family Phyllobacteriaceae; genus Phyllobacterium; species Phyllobacterium sp. 1468. The sequence continues at coordinate 66,255 of NZ_JAVDSX010000012.1, forward strand.
ATTTGCACGAGATTATCGATTTTCGTGCCTTCACCGATAGTCGTGTCGGCCAGCGCACCGCGATCGACCGTTGTGTTGGCACCGATTTCGACGTTGTCCTGAATAATGACGCGCCCGAGTTGCGGCATCTTGTCGAGCCCGGCCCTGCCAGACACATAGCCAAAACCATCCTGGCCAATTCTTACACCCGGATGCAGTAAGACGCGATTACCCAAAAATGCGTACTGAACCGAGCAACTCGGAGCGATATAGCAATCCCGACCAATCTTGCAGCCGTTACCAACGACCACGTTGGCGGCGATCACGGTGCCGGAACCGACAGAAACGTTGCTGCCGATAATAGCGCCCGGCTCAATCGTAACGTCAGTTTCAATCTCCGCGCTCGGGTGGACGATCGCATGGGGTGATATACCGGTCTGTCCACTCCACAAATGCGCATTGACGGCATTGGGGTAAAGCGCGCGGCCAATGGCCGCAAAATCCTGCTGCGGATGACGGGTTACGATAATGGCGACATTCTTGGGAACGCTTGCCTTCAGTTCCTCGGTACACAGTACCCCGGCAGCCTTGAGGTTACCGAGATCCAGAGCGTGCTTCTTGCTTTCGACAAATACCAACGCATCGGGGCCGGAATCCGAGAGCGAAGCCAACCGCTTGACCGGCCGATTTGCCAATGAACCGTCCACGAGAACGCCATTGGTCAGACCTGCGATCTGACCAATTGTCACGTCCAACAGTGGCTCATAAAAGATAGGATCGGCCATCGGCTACTTTCTCCCCCGGGGAAACTTGCTCCCCCCGGGAGGTCAGCAATCTATCAGAACTTGCTCGACATGCCGAAGTTGAAATTCTGAACCTGATCGCCTTCAACCTTTTTGACCGGCACAGCATAATCGAAGCGTAGCGGACCGAATGGAGACGCCCACATGATACTGGCACCGACCGATGCACGCCATTCCATTTCGGTTGTGCCTGCAGCTTCTGAAAGGTCGTTTCCATACAGGGTGGCCGCATCGGCGAACAAAGCACCGCGGATGCCTATGCTTTCCGGAATAACAGGCATCGGGAATTGCGTTTCCACCGATCCACTGAAGTAGGTTGTACCGCCGAGGAAGCTGCCGTCGTCATCGTCCACCGTCAAATCTCGTGGACCGATACCGGCATACTTGAAGCCGCGGATCATCTCGCTGTTGTTCTTGAACAGATCGAACACCCGCAGGTCTTCGTCGCCGAAGCCAGCGATATAACCCGCACCAACACCGACCAAGCCGACAATATCCATCTCGTCGGACAGCGTCTTGTAGTACTGACCCTTGAACGTCGTCTTCAGGAAGTTGGCGTCACCGCCGATACCTGCGTATTCCTGATTGAACCTCGCGTAGATACCGTCATGCGGGTTCTTCGTATCGTCGATCGTATTATACGTAAGCGACCAGCTGACCGAAGACTTGATCCATGGGCTTTCCTCGGCCGCATCGATGAAAGCCTGGGAAATTTCGGTTGGATCCGGAATATCCGTGCCCGGTATCATGGCATCGTTGTCAATCTCATACTTTTCTTGGGTGAGATTGTAGGCAACGCCGGCAGTCAAATCATCGGTGATCGGCAGACCGAACCGAATGGTACCGCCCGTCAAATCCGTCTCGTACTTGTTGTTCACGCCCGACTGGCGTTTGAAAATATCGAAGCCGGCCGCAATGCGCTGACCGAGGAAGTATGGCTCGGTAAACGACAGTGAATAGGAGCGGTTGTTGTCAAGACCGCCGCCGGCGGCAATACGGATGTACTGGCCACGACCGAGGAAGTTGCGCTCTGTGATCGACGCTTCAACCGTCGGCCCAGGGTTTTCACCACCTGTCGTGTAACCACCACCGATAGAGAATTCACCGGTCGATTTCTCGATGACGTCAACGACAAGCACAACCTGATCGGGCTGCGAACCGGGCGCCGTCGAGATGTTGACCGTCTGGAAGAACTGCAAGGCCTCCAGTCGGCGCTTGGCGCGCTGGATCAGAACCTGGTTGAAGGCATCGCCTTCACTGACATCGAATTCACGGCGGATGACGAAGTCGCGGGTCTTTTCATTGCCGCGGATTTCAATGCGCTCGACATAGGCGCGCGGGCCTTGATCGATGGCATAAGTCACGGAGATCGTATGATTCTCGAAGTTGCGATCACCGCGTGGCTCAACCTTGGCGAAGGCGTAGCCCTGGCCCGCAACCTTCTCGGAAACCTTGATGATCGAGTCTTCGACTTCCTTGGCGTTGTAGGTATCGCCTTCCCGCGTCTTGACGAGACCGTTCAACTGCGAGGTATCGACACCCTCGACCGAGCTTTCGATCTGAACGCCGCCGAACTTGTACTTCTCACCTTCTTCAACTGTGATGGTGATCGTGTAATCGTTGGTGGCTGGATCGAGGTCAGCCGTGGAGGAGACCACACGGAAATCCGCGTAACCGCGGTTGTAATAGAACCGGCGAAGCGCTTCCTCGTCTGCGCGAAGGCGATCTTCGCTGTAAACGTCGTTCCGCGTCAGCCAGGAAAGCGGAGTGGATTTTTTAGTCGAGATGACGTCGCTCAGGCGGCGATTACCAAAAGCCTGATTGCCGACGAAATTGATCTTGGCAATCTTGGTGCGATCGCCTTCATTAATCTCGAACACGACATTGACGCGACCTTCGCCCAGATCCATCGTCCGGCCGGTGACCGTGGCATCGCTGCGGCCGACATTGCGGTAGGCGGCACGTACAGCCTCGACATCGGCATCAAGCGTCGCCTGGTCGAAAGCGGCGCGCGGCTTCAACTGCACGGCGTTTTGCAGCGCAGGATCCTTGATCTTCTTGTTGCCCTGGAAAATGACCTGGTTGACGACCTGATGCTCATTGACCTGAACGATCAATGTACCACCTGACTGGCTGATACGCACATCGCTGAACAGGCCGGTGCCGAACAGGCGCTTGGTTGCCGCATCGATGTCTGCATTGGAAAAAGGCTTGCCGGGCGTGATCCCCAGATTGTCGCGAACCGTCTGGGCATCCACACGTGTGTTACCGCGCACTTCAATACGGCTTACTGTTGCTGCCTGTGCTACTGTTACGCCTGCTACCGTGGTTACGATTGCACCCGAACTCACAAGAGCCGCTGATATGGCGAGCGCTGACGCTGCACCAACAAATTTTGAACTTGCCGCCATAGGCCTTATGAACCTTCGTTTCTCGTTGTCCCCGGGCGAGACCCCGGAATAAGCACTTACTCGCACACCGTCATAGCCGGTTTTTACATACACGCAAGGCTTACGGTTAAAATCTGTTTACTTCACAAGAAAGCGTGGCATCCATGCCACGCCAATCGAAGCTTATAGTAAACAGATCATATCGCTTGACCAGCCAGCGCCTCAAATTTTCATCAATGTTTAACGTTTGCTACCGGCAAGCAAAAAGATCGTTAAACACAACAAACCCCATGAATCCTAAGACTAAAAAGAAACCGGCGCGAAAGAAAATCTCTTGGACGACCGGCCTGACCGGCCTACCAATGACGGCCTCAGCCGCATAGAAGACCAGATGCCCGCCATCAAGAGGCGGCAAGGGGAACAAATTGAGAAGGCCGATACCGATGGACAGCATGGCCGTCAGCTGGATCAGCCAATCAATGCCCTGGCTCGCCGCCTGCCCTGCCATTGTGGCGATCTTGACAGGCCCTCCCAACTGGCACTTGTCTTCACGACCTGCGAAAAATCTGCTGAAAAACTGACCGGTGCGGGCGATGATAAACCCGCTCTCACGTACGGCTTGAACAACTGATTCGACGGGGCCGTATTCGATCCGCCGGAAGTTCCCCAGCTCCTGATTGTTGACAACGCCGATCACTGCGATCTTGACGGTGTTTCCGAGCGGATCCTTTTGCTCCAGCAGCTCGGGTGTCGCGGTCAGCTTAATTTCCTGGCCCTTGCGCTCCACCACAAAATTCAGGGCGTCGCCCGCTCGCGAAGACACATGACGCTGAACGTCCGAAAAGGTCTCGACTTTGTCGCCGTCTACGCTGATGAAGCGGTCACCCGGCTGGAATCCGGCAATTGCTGCAGGACCACCAGGACGAACTTCCGCGACCATAGGGTCTGCGACCATCTTGCCATAAAGAGAAAAGAACACCGAAAAAATTACAACCGTCAGCAATATGTTGAACGCGGGACCGGCAAAGACGGTGGCGGCACGCTTCCAGACCGGTTGGGTATGAAAGGCGACAGCCCGCTCTTCCGGGGTCATCGCAGCAGCAGGGGTTCCTACGGAGCTGGATACGCTCTCGTCGCCGGCAAATTTGACGTACCCGCCGAGCGGAATTGCCGAAAGCTTCCAGCGCGTCCCCGTGCGATCGGTGAACCCGATCAACTCTGGCCCGAAGCCCACGGAGAATGCCTGGACACCAATTCCGCACCACCGTCCCACAAGGTAGTGACCCATTTCGTGGACGAAGACCACGACGGTCAGAACAATCAGGAATGGCAGAATCGTTCCGATCAAAACGCTCTGGGCACCGAAGAGAGTATGCAGTGTTTCTGTCAATATATCCTCCGGGCCAATCAGATGACCCTGTGGGTTCGCTCGTCTAGAAAAGAATGTCGTACGGCGTTTCCGGTGTCACCAGAATTGCCCCGATGACGTATAGCAATGCTGCAGCAGCTACAAGTCCGTCGACCCGGTCCATCACACCACCGTGACCGGGGATGAGCTGGCCGGAGTCCTTAATGCCAAATCGACGTTTCACCCATGATTCGCCAAGATCGCCAATCTGGGCAACGATCGACAATAAAAGCGCGATCAGCGGAACGGAAATGCTGCCCGCCGGCGCGATAAAGGCGGCAAAACCGACGCCAGCAGCAACCCCTGCCGCTGCGCCGCCAATTGCACCGGACCAGGTCTTGTTGGGCGAGAAGCGAGGCGCTAGTTTTGGCCCGCCAAGCGCCCGCCCGTTGAAAAACGCAAAGATATCGGTCGCCCAGACGACGGCAAACAGGAACAGGATTGCCGCAAACCCATCGCCTGTGTCACCGCGCAACAATGTCAGCGCGATGGCTGGAACGCCGGCGTAGATGAGGCCGAATGCCGGCCAATAGCCATTTGCACGCCCGCCGATTGCCGCAACAAGCGCTGCGCCTGCGAACAGCACGCTGAACATCGTCAAGACATCCTGGGTGAAGAGAAGGACCACCATCACACAGACAAGGCAAATCCAGGCCAGACCGCGAGTGACGGATGTCGACCTCTGGAATGTGATGAGCTGCCATTCGTAAAAGACGCTCAAGCCTATCGCGCAGGCCAGAATGCCGAAGGCAAATCCGCCTAGCGAGGTAAGAACGACCGCGATGACGATAAGGACAATCGCGCTCAGAATGCGTTTTTGGAGATTGGAAAACCCATTAACGCCGATTCCGATCATATCGCACCGGTGTGCCGCAGCGGATTGGCCTTAAAGGTCACAGGGCGATTTCCTGCGCCGTCACACCGCCGAAGCGCCTTTCGCGCATCTGGAAAGTTTCTATGGCCTCGGCCAAATGGGAAGGTCGGAAGTCGGGCCAATAGCAGGGCAAGAACATGAATTCGGAATAGGCTGCCTGCCACAGAAGGAAATTCGACAGGCGCATTTCGCCACTGGTCCGGATAATCAGATCGGGATCGGGGATATCGGCCGTATCCAGGCGCGCCGATATGGCTTCGGGCGTAATGTCTCCGTGGGTCACAACACCTGCCGCAACGTCCGCAACCAGGCGCTGCACGGCACGGGTTATTTCATTGCGTGAACCATAGTTGAAGGCAATGACCAGCGTAAGCCCTGTGTTCCTGATCGTCAGCGTTTCCGCTTCGTCGAGAAGGCGGCGAATATCCTTGGCCAGATCCTGCCGTTCTCCAATGATCCGCACCCGCACATTCTCTCGGTGCAGATCAGCGAGATCGCGCCTGATGAAGAGTTTCAGAAGTCCCATAAGATCGGTAACTTCCGAGCGAGGCCGCGACCAGTTTTCGGACGAAAACGCAAACAGCGTCAGGTAAGGTATATCCATCTTGCCCGCGGCGCGGATCACCTCACGCAGCGAATCGACGCCAGCCTTGTGGCCAGCCGTTCGCGGCAATCCCCTCGCCTTTGCCCAACGGCCATTTCCATCCATGATGATGGCAATGTGGCGCGGATTGGACATTGGCTTTGACCTCCAGTGGACTGATTACGCTATTGTCGGTTCGGACACTTTTGAGAATTTACCCCCAATGAGGCCTGTGGGTTGGTATTCGAGAACCGGAGCACTGGAAACGCAACACACATCCATCAAGTGGTGATCAAAAGTTTCTCAAACCTGCATGATTTCCGCTTCTTTGACAGCAACGACTTTATCCATTTCTGTGATGGTGTCATCTGTCAGTTTCTGGACTTTTTCGGACAGGACACGATTGTCGTCCTGGCTGATATCGCCGTCCTTTTCCAACCTCTTCAATTCGTCCATGCCGTCGCGGCGAACGTGACGCGCTGCGACCTTGGCATGCTCGACATATTGATGGGCGATCTTGACCAGTTCCTTACGGCGCTGCTCGTTGAGTTCTGGCAACGGAATACGCAAATTGTTGCCGTCGGTAATCGGGTTGAGGCCAAGACCTGACTCCCGGATCGCGCGCTCGACCTTGCCCACCATCGATTTGTCCCAGACGGATACTGCAAGCATTCGCGACTCTGGCACGGTGATATTGGCAACTTGATTGAGAGGCATCTGCGAACCATAGGCGTCGACTGTGATGGGCTCCAGCAGGCTTGCCGAAGCGCGACCGGTGCGCAGCCCGTTAAGATCGTGTTTCAGCGCCTGTATGGCACCGTCCATGCGGCGCTTCAGGTCGTTAAGATCGAGTGCATCACTCATGCTCAATGCTCCTTATTCTTGGCAGAACTGCCGGGGCAGAACAATCAATGGTCCGATACGACCGTTGCGCGTCCTCTACCCTGTAGCACTTCTGCAAAACCACCCTTTTCGTGGATCGAATAGACGATTATTGGGATATTATTTTCACGTGCAAGAGCAACAGCCGTAGTATCCATCACTGCGAGCCCGCGATCCAGCACGTCCTTGTGGGTCAGATGGTCAAACCGCACAGCATTTGGGTCTTTTTTAGGATCGGCCGAATAAATTCCGTCGACTTGGGTGCCCTTGAACAAGGCATCGGCCCCAATCTCCGCTGCACGCAGGGCGGCGGCGGAGTCCGTCGTAAAGAACGGATTGCCGGTGCCGCCAGCAAAGATCACAACCTTGCCCACGTCCATATACTCGGTCGCCAGCCGTTGCGAAAATGTCTCGCAGAATTCGGGCATGGTGACCGCCGAAAGGACAACCGTGTCGATGCCGATCTTCACAAGTGAAGTCCGTAGCGCCAGGGAGTTGATCACCGTTGCGAGCATGCCCATGTGGTCGCCGGTCACACGGTCTCCGCCTTTGGAGGCAACTGCTACGCCGCGAAAGATATTGCCGCCGCCGATGACCACGCCAACCTGGACGCCCAGTGCACGAGCTTCGGCAATATCGCTGGCAATTCGATCGGCGACAGCAACATCAATACCGAAGCCCTGATCGCCCATGAGAGCTTCCCCTGAGGCCTTGAGCACAACGCGTTTGTAAACTGCCGTACCAGCCATGGACCTTCCTCAATGTCGTTTCGAATTCCGGATACACGAAGGGCATCGCGTTGTCACGCGATGCCCTTTGATTTCAGTTTGCTAAGATTACTTCTTCACAGCTGCGGCAACTTCCGCCGCAAAGTCGGTCTCTTCCTTCTCGATGCCTTCGCCAAGGGCGAAACGGACGAATGCCGTGATTTTTGCCGGTGCACCGATCGTCTTTTCCGCTTCTTTGAGAGCAGCCTCGACGGTCAGATCGGGATTGATGACGAAAGCCTGCGAGAGTAGCACAACCTCCTCATAGAATTTGCGCAAGCGGCCTTCGACCATCTTCTCGATGATGTTTTCAGGCTTGCCGGATTGACGGGCCGACTCGGTAAAGACTGCCTTTTCACGCTCGACAGCAGCCGGATCGACCTCGGCGGCAGTCAGGGCAAGCGGGTTGGTCGCGGCCACATGCATCGCGACCTGGCGGCCGAAAGCCTGTGCGACGTCTGCATTGCCGGCCGTTTCGATCGCTACCAGAACGCCGAGCTTGCCGAGACCGTCGGAAACGGCATTGTGAATATACGTTGCGACAACGCCTTCATTGACTGTCAGCGCTGCCGAGCGGCGGAATGAAAGGTTCTCACCGATTGTGCCAACGGCGTCCTTGATCGTATCGACAACCGACTTGCCCGACGAGGGGTAGGTCGCAGCGGCAACGGCAGCGGTCGTACCGTCCGTCGTCAATGCCACATTGGCGACATTGCGGACAATGTCCTGAAACGCATCGTTGCGGGCTACGAAATCGGTCTCGGAGTTCACCTCGACAACGACAGCCTTCTTGCCGCTCGATGCGACGCCAACGAGACCTTCGGCCGCCGTGCGTCCAGCCTTCTTGTCCGCCTTCGAAATACCCTTGGCACGCAGCCAATCGACAGCGGCCTCCATGTCGCCATTGGTTTCAGTCAGGGCCGTCTTGCAGTCCATCATGCCGGCGCCGCTGATCTCGCGAAGTTCTTTTACCTGTGCAGCAGTAATGCTCATTCTAGTCGCCTCTTCTCAAAGCGAAGGCATACTGGAGAAACCAGCATGCCAACTTTGCGGCGCGTCATGCGCCAATCGAATCATTGTTAATCACCCGATACGACGGGTGTATGAAGCCTCAAGCGGAGGCTTCACCTTCCTGGGCAGGAGCTTCTGCTGAAGCCTCAGCCGGGGCTTCGAGCGCTGGCTCAACAGGAGCTTCTTCCTGTGCACCGATGTCCATGCCCAGCGAACCCTGCTGGCGCAGAATGCCATCGAGCGCCGCCTTGGCAATCAGATCGCAATAAAGCGAAATCGCGCGCGACGCATCATCATTACCCGGGATCGGGAAATCGATCTGATCCGGATCGCAATTGCTGTCGATCACTGCAACGACGGGAATGCCTAGACGCTTGGCTTCCTGGATGGCGATGGCTTCCTTGTTGGTGTCGATAATGAAGATGAGATCCGGGACGGAACCCATGTTCTTGATACCGCCAAGTGCGCGGTTGAGCTTCTCGCGCTCACGGTCGAGGTTCAGTCGCTCCTTCTTGGTGAAGCCCTGCGCTTCGCCGGAAAGAAGTTCATCGAGCTTGCGCAGACGCTGAATGGAATTCGAGATCGTCTTCCAGTTGGTCATCATGCCGCCGAGCCAGCGGGCATTGACGTAATACTGGGCCGAGCGGGTTGCGGCATCGGCAATGATGTCCGACGCCTGACGCTTGGTACCAACGAACAGAACGCGACCGCCACGGGCTACGGTGTCCGAAACCTTCTTCAGCGCTGTATTGAGCAGCGGATAGGTCTGGGCCAGGTCAAGAATGTGAATGTTGTTACGGGAACCATAAATGTATGGTGCCATTTTCGGGTTCCAGCGATGTGTCTGGTGGCCGAAGTGAACGCCAGCTTCTAGGAGCTGACGCATGCTGAAATCAGGCAATGCCATCTCTTGTATTTCCTTTTCCGGTTGAACCTCCACGGGAAGAGGCGGGAAACCCGCCACCGGAGGCCATATCGGATTTCTCCCGATATCAACCCAAATCCCGTGTGTGGAATGAAGCGGCTGTTAATGGATAATCGCGCAAGAAGCAAGTGTCGGCAGCGATAAAACTCATTTCGAGATCAGAGCTAAGAGCCTTGAGTCTCCCCCGCCGCACTCGTGATATCCGTTTTACCGAAATCATCGCCCTTGAATAGCAAAGGTTCACGACGGGAAGTGGCAAGAGCATAGGAAAAGCAATCGCCGTAGTTCAGTCCCGCTGGATGACGGCCTTTACCAAAGCGGCGCCAAGCCTGGCGCGCGATCTCTATCTGATCACTATCCACCGCCACGATATCGACGCCCGCCTTGTAGAGCCAAAGATCCAGATCCCGTCCAGCCTGTTCGCCCAGCCGAGTTTCTATTGCCAGGGATGCCTCAAGCACAGAGGCCGCGGAAATTAAACGGACATCATCATTTGCAACACATTGATTGAAATATGCAAACTCTGGTTCCTTAAAGGCGATAGCTACAATTGCCGATGAATCGATGACCGTTAACTGGGCAGCCCGTTATCATCATATCCCAGAATTTCTTCGGCGGTCCTGTCGTCCAGAACCGGCATCGCGTGCCAGCGTCGGCTGATAGCGTTCAGTTCTTCTAATAGAATCTCTTTATCCGGCCGTGCGCGTACCCTGCGCAAACGCTCCTCCAGAGCTCGCCTTGTTGCGGTGGTAATGTTTTCGCCTGTTCTCTGAGCAAGATCGCGAGCGAGCTGCTCGGTTACGGGGTCTTTGATGCTTAACGCCATAATTAGGTTCCTAGGTACCTATTTAGGAACCTTCTACCATCAAAAGAAGGGGCCGAGGCAAGAAAAGTAAGCACTTATTTCGTGCACTTGGGGGTGTCGAACAGCTGCAGATTGACCAGCTTCCCCGTCATCGAGAAGTCGCCATAATCCATCTTGAGATCACGCGTCACGCCGTTGCGATACATCTTGAAGTTGATGCGGTAGCTCGGCAGACCTTCCGTCTTCTCTTTGTCGTCGAAATAAGCGATTGAAACCGGCCAGGTCGTTTCTTTTGCCAGTGGGCCCATATTCTTTGTCTCGTCGTCGTCGGAAACCGCAGACTTTCCGATAACGACCGTCGTCGCCATCACCTTGTCGGCATCTTCTGATCCGTCAAACAGCTTTGTCTGATAAAAAACTTCTCCGGCCAACGCCTTGGAGATCAAATCCTGCATATGGCGTGTTGGAAATTGCGACAGCTCGAGATCTTCTTTGCTTGCCTCGGGCTTTGTCAGCGAAATTTCCGTCTTGTCCTTGAGAAGCGCAGCGTCGCCGCGCACTTCCTTGGTCAGGCTCTGGTCAACGAATGTCTTGTTGACGAAGCGGAATTTATCGCCATTGCCCGACTCGAAGGTCGTTGTCTGTTGGTCGGTCACCCGTTGAGGCTGTTCTTCCATGTCGACGCGAGTGACAAAGCGGAAGTTCGTCGTGTAGCCTTCACAATCCGAGCCATTGAATTCATAAACCATGCGGCCCGTCAAACCCGTTATGCCGCTGCTGTCCTGCGCACTGTCCAGTTTGAGATCGTAAATGGCGCGATGCGGAACGAGGGTCGCGGTTCCAGCCGCAAAAGCCATGGAGGAGCCGCTCATGCCTAAGGCACCGAGACTGAAAACAAGGACAGGTAGAACGCGCATCGACAAGATTCTCCAATATTTGAACGTGCATATTAAAATAACTCTTGGCGGAAGCGAGGCAAAAATCGCAACTTCTTGCACAAACCCTCGCGATTCCTAAAACATAAGGAAATTATTCCATGACCAGCACCATCGAAAATCGTCTGCAGGAGCTTGGCATCACGCTGCCTGTCGCAGCGGCACCCGCAGCCAATTACGTTCCGTTCGCCCAGACTGGCTCCTTGCTTCTGACGTCAGGGCAATTGCCGCTGGCCGGCGGGAAGCTCATTCACACCGGACTTTTGGGCGCCGAGCTCAACGTTGAACAAGGCCAGGAAGCAGCCAAAGCCTGCGCGATCAATATTCTGGCGCAGGCGAAAGCAGCGCTGGGCGATCTCGAGCGGATCATGCGGATCGTGAAGATCACGGTGTTCGTTGCATCGACACCGGGTTTCATCGAACAGCATCTCGTCGCCAATGGCGCCTCGGATCTGCTTGTTGCCGTCTTGGGCGATGCAGGCCGTCACGCACGCTCGGCTGTAGGAACGGCCGCCCTGCCCCTGAACGCACCTGTCGAAATCGAAGCCATTATCGAGGTTCGTTGAGGATGCCCTCTATTGACTGGTTGAAAAACGTGCCCATCGCACATCGCGGTCTGCACGATCTGAACAAAAAGCGCTGGGAGAATACTCTATCGGCGTTTGACGCCGCTGCGGGCGCCGGCTTTGCCATCGAATGCGATGTCCATCTCTCCGCGGACGGTAAAGCCATTGTCTTTCACGACGGCACGCTCGACCGGGTGACGGGGAGCAAGGGCAATATTGACGAGCTGACGGCCGAGCAGGCCGGCAAACTTCGTGTCGGCGGCACACAGGATCACGTGCCGACGCTGGCCCAGGCCTTGAGGTTGATCGACGGTCGCGTCCCCATTGTCATCGAACTCAAGGGAATTCCCGGACGCGATGATGGTTTGGTAAGAGCCGTTGCCGGCGATCTCGCAGAATATGATGGCCAGGCTGCGATCATGTCTTTCGATCATCATCTGATCCGCCATTTCGGCAAGGACGCGCCGGGCATTCCCGCGGGACTGACTGCTGAGGGTATCCGCGATGAGGATCTAGAAGCACATTTTTCGATGCTGGCCTACGATATCGACTTTGTCTCCTATAACGTCCACCATCTGGAAAACCGTTTTGTCGAGTTCGTGCGGGGAACGATGGACATGCCCGTCATCTCGTGGACCGTGAGAAGCTCTGCCGAAAAAGCCATCAGCGACGCTCTTGTCGATCAAATCACTTTTGAGGGATTTGACCCGCGTATTGCTTGAGGCAGGCGCGAGTTTCTATATGGTATACACGTAAACCAGAGGTGTGGGATGGACCAAACAGACAGCGATCCGGCTTCCAGACGAAACCTATGAGCGTTTGCAAGCTCTTGCTGCAAAAACCGGGCGTACCGCTATATGCGCAAGGCAATCGAAGAATATATCGACGATCTGGAAGATCTTCACCTCGCCGAAGAGGCTACCCGGCGTATTCAAAGTGGAGAATCGACTGTTATAAATTCAGAGGAGTTCTGGCGTGGCCTTCTGGACGATTGAATATGAAAGCACTGTTCAGAAATCCATAAAAATCTCGACCCCAAAACCAGAAAGCGTATTCATAAATTTTTGCATGAACGCGTTCTTTCACTTCCTAATCCCCGGCAAGTTGGCGGCGCCCTGCAAGGTTCGGAGCTTGGAAATTACTGGCGGTATCGCATTGGCGACTATCGCATCCTATGTGATCTGCAGGATCATCGGCTGATAGTGTTGGTTGTGGAAAGCGGCCACCGGCGCGAGGTCTATCGCTAAACGCTGTCCGGAGTGAGGAAGCTTATTTCAAAAATGCCAAATCTTGATCGAGGCGATTTCACCTTGCGCGTTTGCGACGGCATTGGCGCGTTCACACAAACGGAGTGGTCCGAGCTTTCCGGGACTTCGCGCGATGCGCCCGATTACAATCCTTTCCTGTCGCACGCCTTCCTGTCAGCGCTCGAGGATTCCGGTTGCGTCGCACGCAAAGCAGGCTGGCTGCCGCAATTTCTACGTCTGGAAGACGATGGTGGCACTCTGATCGGTGCCGTCCCCTGCTATTTGAAGAGTCATAGCCAAGGCGAATATGTTTTCGATCACGGCTGGGCCGATGCGTTCGAACGAGCCGGTGGGCGCTATTATCCGAAATTGCAGGCAAGCATTCCCTTTACGCCAGCCACAGGTCCACGCTTGCTGGTTCGGCGCGATCAGGATGGTAACGCAGCTCGGGCTGCTCTCGCCAATGGTCTGCGCCAGCTGACCATTCAACTCGGCGTTTCGTCAGCCCACTCCACCTTCGTCACCGAAACGGACCTGCCTGCCTTCACCAGTGCGGATTTCCTGCACCGCATAGATCAGCAGTTTCATTTCTTCAACGAAGGCTATTCCAGCTATGACGATTTCCTGGAAACGCTCGCCTCGCGTAAACGTAAGGCACTGAAGAAGGAACGACGCGAGGCTCTCGCCGACGACATCAGCATCGACCGGCTGACCGGCGGTCAACTCACCCAGGAAATCTGGGATACTTTTTTTGCGTTCTATATGGATACGGGCAGCCGCAAATGGGGACGCCCCTATCTCAATCGCAAGTTTTACACGCTGATCGGCGAGCGCATGCCCGACGACATCGTCCTGGTCATGGCGCGGCGTGACGGGCGCTACATTGCAGGCGCGATCAATTTCATCGGATCGGATCGGCTCTTTGGCAGGCATTGGGGCTGTATCGAAGATCACCGTTTTCTGCATTTCGAGGTTTGTTATCATCAGGCGATCGACTTCGCCATCGAACGGAAACTTCATGTGGTCGAGGCGGGTGCCCAGGGTGAGCACAAGCTTGCACGCGGATATCTGCCTGTGACAACGCATTCGGTGCACTATCTTGCGCACGCAGGATTGCGGCGCGCTATCGATGATTTTCTGCAGCGTGAACGCGAGGATGTTGCCTTGATGAACCATGTTCTCAACAAGCACACGCCCTTCAAGAAGTCCGGCCAATAGTAAAAATGAGGCACGCCATGACCGCACCCTATGACGCAAACAATATATTCGCGAAGATCCTGCGCGGAGAAATCCCCTCGCACAAGCTTTATGAAGACGAGCAAACCTATGCCTTCATGGACGTCATGCCGCAAGGCAAAGGTCATTGCCTTGCGATAACCAAGGCGCCGTTCCGCAATATTCTGGATGTCGACCAGGCCAGTCTGTCGGCCGTCATTACGACCACACAGAAGCTTGCCCGCGCTGCCAAAACAGCCTTCGATGCCGATGGCGTCACGGTCATCCAGTTCAACGAACCGGCGGCGGGGCAGACGGTTTTCCATCTGCATTTCCATGTCATTCCCCGTTTTGACGGCGTTGCTCTGCGGCCGCATACCGGGCAGATGGAGGATCAGAATGTTCTGGTGGAAAACGCCGAGAAAATCAGGCAGGCTCTAGGTCAGTAGCAACCCGCAGAGCAGGACGGCTTCACCGGCGATCACGCTGATGATCACACGTCTGCCGAGCGAGAGGTATGCGACGAAGCCCGCAGCGGCTGCACCTATCCGGAGAACTATCGAGGTCTCCGCCAGCGCCCCGCTCGGGTAGAGGATGAGTTGCGCGATAACCCCTGCGACGAGCGACGTGGCGACGGCCCGCACTGCGATCAGCGCCTCGGAGTCTTCCCGGACCCGGCCACCGACGAACACGCCGATGAACCGCCAGACATCCGTCGGCAACCACCCTCCAAGCAGGATGAAGACATATGGCCACCACCAATCTGCGAGGCTGTTCCAAGTCATCGGGCGGCACTCCTCTTGGCCAGATGCACATAAGCCATGGTCACAATCCCTCCGGCAACGCCGGTCAACAGCAGATCATAGGCAGGCGCAATGGAATGAATGATTGGGAACAGCAACAGGCCCGAAACCATGGCGACATGGACCGATCGATCGCGCGCCGAACCCCAAAGCGAGGTCAAAAAATACATTGGCGTCAAAAAGAACAGCGCAGCGAAAACCAATGGCGGAAAGTCCGTCGACAGAACATAGACCACGGCCACCACGAGTGTATTGGTCAATGTCAACGTAATGCCCAGACCCGCGAAATAGCTCGTTCGCATATCGCGTGGAACGTGCTTGAGCCGGTCCATGCCCACAACCCAAGCGGTGACGGCAATGAAGTGCGAAAGAAAAAGCAAGGTAATCTTCCGCGTCCTGGACCCGCGCATTTCCGGTACGAAGGCCGCCACCATTGGCATAAGGCGGATCGACGACAGGCCGACCGCAATTGCCGCGCCGAACAGCGAATAGCCGCCCGCAATTGCACCGATCAGGACGATATTGGCAGGAAGAGCCCAGATAACAGCGACCATGAACGTCGCCTGTAACAAGGTCACGCCATTTTCGCTGGCAAACCCGGCAAAGCCCACATGCGCTGTCATCAGGATCAACGCAGGGATGCTGGTGATCAGGGATGCACCTGACAGAAACCACGATAAACGTGTTCTCAGGTTCTCTTCCGCATGGTGGGAGGGCAATCCGGAATCAGCCATGCCTCAGCGATAAACGGAAGAGCGGATGCCATCAAGAAAAAGGCCACCCGAAGGTGGCCTTTTTGATCATTTCTTCCGTGGCACTTTCGGCACGGATGCCTTGGGCGGTAACGAAGCCACGTTCCTGGCGGCCGACACGTCGGCCCCCGCTTTTTCAAGCGGCTTCTTCGGGGCCGTCTTCTTCTTGGCCAATGGCTTCTTTTCGACCGGTATCTCCTTCTTCGGCTTCACCACGACTTCGTCTGCGATGTAGTCGAGAACCAGACCTTTCGAACCATCAGGCTTCTCGGCAACCGAAACGCGGACTGTTCCGCCCTTCTTCAGCCTGCCAAACAGCACCTCATCCGCCAGCGGCTTCTTGATGTGCTCCTGAATGACCCGGCCAAGTGGCCGCGCACCCATGCGATCGTCGTAGCCCTTCTCGGCAAGCCATGCGATGGCCTCCGGCTGCAGATCGAATGTCACACCGCGGTCGGCAAGCTGTGCCTCGAGCTGAATGACGAACTTCTGCACCACCTGATGGATAACCGGAACCGGCAACGCACCGAACGGAATGATCGCATCGAGACGGTTGCGGAACTCCGGTGTGAACAGCCGGTTGATCGCTTCCATGTCATCGCCTTCACGACGCGACGAACCGAAGCCGATTGCCGCTCTCGCCGCATCGGACGCGCCCGCATTGGTCGTCATGATCAGAATGACATTACGGAAATCGATCTGCTTGCCATTGTGATCGGTCAGCTTGCCGTGATCCATGACCTGCAACAGGATATTAAACAGGTCCGGATGCGCCTTTTCGATTTCATCGAGCAGCAGCACGCAATGCGGATGCTGATCGACGCCGTCGGTCAGAAGGCCGCCCTGATCGAAGCCGACATAACCGGGAGGTGCACCGAGCAAGCGCGATACCGTGTGGCGCTCCATATATTCCGACATGTCGAAACGCAGGAGTTCCACCCCGAGCGAAGCTGCCAGTTGCTTGGCGACTTCGGTCTTGCCGACGCCGGTGGGACCGGAGAACAGGTAGGATCCTATCGGCTTTTCCGGCTCGCGCAGGCCGGCACGCGCCAGCTTGATCGAGGACGACAATGCTTCGATGGCAAGATCCTGACCGTAGACGACGCGCTTCAGTTCCGCCTCGAGATTGGAGAGCACGGCTTCGTCGTCTTTCGAAACGGTCTTCGGCGGGATGCGGGCCATCGTGGCGATGGTAGCTTCGATTTCCTTGACGCCGATCGACTTCTTTCGTTTCGCTTCCGGCAACAGCATCTGGCTGGCACCGGTCTCGTCGATGACATCGATCGCCTTGTCCGGCAACTTACGGTCATTGATGTAGCGCGCTGAAAGTTCGACAGCCGACTTGATCGCTTCCACAGTGTACTTGACCTTGTGGAAGTCTTCGAAATATGGCCGCAGACCCTTCATGATCTCGATAGCATCGGGGATCGAGGGTTCGTTGACATCGATCTTCTGGAAACGCCGTACAAGAGCCCTGTCCTTCTCAAAGAACTGGCGAAACTCCTTGTAAGTTGTTGAACCGATGCAACGAATGGCACCCGTCGAAAGCGCTGGCTTCAAGAGATTGGAAGCATCCATCGCACCACCGGACGTCGCTCCGGCGCCGATAATCGTGTGGATTTCGTCGATGAACAGGATTGCACCCGGAAACTCTTCGAGCTCCTTGATGACCTGCTTCAAACGTTCTTCGAAATCGCCGCGATAGCGCGTTCCAGCAAGCAATGTGCCCATATCCAGCGAGAATACGGTCGCATCGCTAAGGACGCTTGGAACCTTGCCTTCGACGATGCGCTTGGCGAGACCTTCCGCAATGGCGGTCTTGCCAACGCCGGGATCGCCGACGTAAAGCGGATTGTTCTTCGAACGGCGGCAAAGGATCTGGATCGTCCGGTTGATCTCCTGATCACGGCCGATAAGCGGATCGATCTTGCCGGCCTTGGCGCGATCATTCAGGTTGATGCAGTAGGCGGACAGGGCGTCTTGCTTCTTCTTGGTCGCGCCCTCTTCCGACTCGGCGGCATGGCTGTCTTCGTTGGGGCTCTCGGCTCCAAGCGGGGTGCGCGGCTCCGAGGCGCCGGGCCGCTTGGAGATTCCGTGGGAAATGTAGTTGACCGCATCGTAGCGGGTCATCTGCTGTTCCTGCAGGAAGAAAGCAGCATGGCTTTCGCGTTCGGCAAAAATAGCGACAAGAACGTTGGCTCCGGTCACTTCTTCGCGGTTGGAGGATTGGACGTGGATGACCGCACGCTGGATAACGCGCTGGAAAGCCGCAGTCGGCTTGGAATCCTCATCGTAACCGGTGACAAGGTTATCCAGTTCGTTGTCGACGTAGTCGGTCACAGTGCGCGTCAGTTGAGCCAAGTCGACATTGCACGCACGCATGACACTGCTTGCATCCTGATCATCGATCAGCGCGAGAAGCAGATGCTCCAGCGTCGCATATTCGTGATGATGCTCGTTGGCAATTGTCAGCGCCTGATGCAGGGCGCGTTCCAGACTAGGTGAGAAAGATGGCATGAAACCTCACTTTTTCTCCATCACGCATTGCAGCGGATGTTGGTTTTGCCGCGCATAGTCCATGACTTGGGTCATCTTGGACTCCGCGACCTCATAGGTAAAGACACCACATTCTCCGACCCCATGATTATGCACATGGAGCATGATGCGTGTAGCATCTTCTCTGTTCTTCTGGAAAAACCGCTCCAGGACGTGAATGACGAACTCCATGGGCGTGTAATCGTCATTCAGAAGCAACACGCGATAAAGACTGGGCTTTTTCAGTTTGGGTTTGGTCCGGGTTATAACAGCCGTTCCCCGCCCGGGGCCGTTGCCGCTTCCCTTGTCCTCATCCTGCATCATGGGTGAAAACCGCTTCATCTTTTCCGATACCCGCATTCTAATAGTGTGTCGCTCTATGCATTCTATGTAGGTCGCTCCGGCTTGATTTTAAGCCCTCTCCTGAAGCTTGCAATATCAAGTTGCGGTTGCAAAGGCCGAATTGCCCCGCAGAAATAAAAAAAGCCCGATTGCGCGGGGCAGCCGGGCTTTTTGTAGGGGGCGAAGCAGATGGTATTACTTCGTCACCTTCGCTACGGCTGCCTCATAGGGCTTGTAGGCTTCCTTGGCGAGATCGGCATAGAGCTCACCGAATTTCGTCGCCTGAGCAACAAAGGCTTCATATGCCTTTTTTGAAAAGACGCTGTGGGTTTCAAATATCTGTTCGGGCGACTTAGTGGTAGCCAGCTTTTCGATGAGTGCGCTGCTCTCTTCGAATGATCTTTTGGAATAGTCGGCCGCCTCGTGGGCGATCGTGTGTAACCCATCGGCGAGAGCCGAAACGCTCTTCATCGCGGTATTGGCAAATTCCTTGCTCGATTCATTCAGAGTTTCGAACGGAGTGGCCATTTGTAGATCCTTTCAAAGTTGAAATTTCCTACCCGCTCAGAGGTAGGGTGCGGTGCACAAAAAGTCAAATTTATATCGCACTGCAATATTCCTCTAAAATTTAACCCAAATAATGCGGAAAAGGTGAACGGCTCGGTTACCATAAACAGTTTGGTAACGCTGGTGCGACTAAAGTCAAAAAATTCGTTCTGATGAATCAGGGTCATCAGGAAAGTTTCTAGGCGCATATTCGAGCAGGTGTTGATTGTGCATCATAAGGCCCACCAAAGTTCCAACTACGTACAAAAATTGGGTTTTGCATTTCTGGCTCTGCTGTTAGGCGCCGGGATAAACATTGCTGAATCGCCTTCGGCAGTCGCCGCTTCGAAAGAGGCGGCTATCGTCGTCGATGCCAATACCGGTAAGACGCTGTATTCATCCAATGCGGATGCACAGCGTTATCCCGCATCCCTAACGAAAATGATGACGATCTACATGCTGTTCGACGCCATGGCATCCGGCAAGGTTTCGAAATCGACGCCAATTACTGTCTCCGCTTATGCCGCAGCGCAGCCGCCAACGAAAGTCGGCTTCCAGCCCGGACAGACGATCAGCGCGGAAGCTGCTATTCTATCCCTGATCACTAAATCGGCAAATGACTCGGCCACAGCCATCGCAGAGTTCCTCGGCGGATCGGAGCCGCGCTTTGCCGTGATGATGACCAACAAGGCCCGTCAGCTTGGCATGCGCAATACGCAATTTCGCAATGCAAACGGCCTGCCTGATCCCAACCAGCATTCGTCCGCGCGCGACCTCGCATTGCTGGGCGTCGCTCTTCGTGAGCATTTCCCGCAATATTATAGCTACTTCTCCACCCGCAGCTTCAGCTATCGTGGTCGCCGTATCGTTGGGCACAACCGCCTTCTCGGCAAGATCCAGGGTGTGGATGGTATAAAAACCGGCTATACCCGCGCTTCTGGTTTCAACCTGGTTTCGTCGGTCAGCATTGACGGAAAGAAGCTCGTCGCGGTCGTCATGGGCGGTTCCAGCACGCCGGCACGCGATGCCCAGATGGCGGGTCTCATTGCCAAATATCTCCCGGCGGCATCGCGCCGTGACGGTGGCAATCTGATTGCTTCGCGCAAGAACAGCAAGGTCGAGGTTGCGGCTGTCGAACTCCCCGCGAGCGCCGAGGCACCAATCCCCGTTCAACGGCAGCAGGCAACTGCCGAACAGCCCGCAGAGGTCGTGACTGCCTATGCAGAACCGGCACCAACCCCATCGCCAGCCGAACGCATTTTGCATGTCCCTGCTCCATCCCCGAAGGTTGAAATCGGTGAAGGCGATGTCGACGAGGTCGATCCGGTGACGACCGCCTCGGCTCCATCGGGCGGCTGGATGGTCCAGATCGCTTCGGTCGGCAGCTCTGAGGAAGCCAAGGCAATGCTATCCAAGGCCGCCGCGCAGGTTGGCGGTCCGATCGCAGCACTCTCGCCCTATACGGAAAAGTTCCAGAAGGGTTCGACAACCTATCACCGCGCTCGTTTTGCCGGCATCCCCTCTGCAAAGGAAGCCAACAATGCTTGTGCCGCATTGAAACGCCAGAAATTCAACTGCTTCGCCATTGCACCGCAATCGTAAGGCACGCGATCCGAAAGACCCCGATTTGTATAGCGTAAAGGGTTTTGCGAATGTCCAGTACCAAGGAAATACCTAGCACGGCTGATGTGACAGCCAGAGAAACTAAGCCATTCTTCGGCGGCATGCAGGCCCTGCAACAGGCTGCAATGAAGATTGCGGACCTGCGCCGGGGCAATTCTGCCTTCAAGACCATGGATCTGGTGAATGTGCTGCTTTGCCAGGCCGCGCGCACCCGGCGTGCCGCCATGCCGCCTGTCCGGCTGCGTTTGCACTCTGACAGCCGCAACGGCGTGTCAGCGGTAAGACTTCGGGTTTCCTAGAGCAAGCCTAGAGCTGCAAGCTCGTTGCGCAATTCTGGCGGTAGTTTCGCCCGCCCGATCTTGCCGTGCCCCTCATCGAAGGGCGCGTCTTCCCTCGTCAGATAGCGCCAGCCCTGAAACGCCCGGCGCGGCTGCCATTCCGTTGGAATGATGCGCGGGTCGAGCACGAGGTGGCAACGTGAGATCCCTTCATCATCGGTAAAGGTCCTGATATCCGTGAGTCGCTGCCGGCATTGGACATTGCCCTTGATCACCCAATAGAGCGATCCGCCGTCGAGCAGTTCATCGACGCGTTTTGGCACCATGCGGGTTGTGTGAAATTGTTCGGCCGGCAACCCTGCCCGCCTGCGTTCATCGAGCTTGAAATCGATCCACGCCGCGAGTTCTTCGATCGCGCTGCATCCGACACAAAGTTTTACGAGATTGAGGGCCATACCCTAGCATCTACGCTTTCAGGTTGTGGCGTCAATCAAAACTGACCAGTCATCCACAAAGCCTTCTCCACAAGCACCGCCAAGACCTATTTATAATTTTTATAGTTCCGATTGACCATCACTTGGATTGGCAGAGGTTTTTAGCACTCGACGACGTTAACGGCCAACCCGCCAAGACTGGTTTCCTTGTAACGTTCGTTCATGTCGACGCCGGTCTGCCGCATCGTTTCGATGCAGGCATCGAGTGGCACGAAATGCGTGCCATCGCCCTTGACCGCCAGTGAAGCTGCCGTAACCGCCTTCACCGCACCAAGCGCATTGCGCTCGATGCAGGGCACCTGCACCAGACCGGCAACGGGATCGCAGGTCATGCCGAGATGATGCTCCAGTGCGATTTCAGCGGCATTTTCGATCTGTTCGGGCGAACCGCCAAGCACCGCAGCAAGCCCGGCCGCAGCCATGGCGGATGCGGAACCCACTTCGCCCTGGCATCCGACTTCCGCGCCGGAAATCGACGCGTTGGTCTTGATCACCCCGCCGATAGCCGCCGAGGTCAGCAGGAAATCGCGGATGCCGTTTTCGTCGGCGTCGTCGTGGAAATGCAGATAATAGCGCAGCACCGCAGGAACGACGCCGGCGGCACCATTGGTTGGCGCCGTCACAACGCGCCCGCCTGCTGCGTTCTCCTCATTGACCGCCATCGCATAGACGGAGAGCCAGTCATTGGCCAGCAGCGGATTGATGCGGTTTTGCCGCCACTCTTCCTGCAAGCGGTCGTGCAGGTAGCGTGCGCGCCGCTTCACCTTGAGGCCGCCGGGCATGATGCCGTCCTGCTCCAGGCCGCGATCGATACAGGAGCGCATCGCCGCCCAGATCCGGTCGAGACCCGCGTTCAGCTCATCGCGGCTCATGAAGACTTCTTCATTGCTGCGTTTCATTTCAGCAATGGAAAGACCGCTTTCCTTCGCCATGCTCATCATCTGAGCGGCATTCTTGAAAGGGAACGGTACCGGTTGTTCGGGCTTCGGCGCCGTGCGGGTTTTCGCAGCCTCCAGCTCTTCCTCGGTCACGACGAAACCGCCACCGACCGAATAGAAAATTCGGCGTAACAGCAGCCGGTCATCGATGTCATAGGCTTCAAATGCCATTCCGTTGGCGTGACCTGGAAGCGGCGTACGCCGATCCATGATGAGATCGGTCGCCGGATCGAATCGGTAGGATGGATGGCCTTCGGGCGAAATGCGTTTGGTCTGCTTTACGGTCTCGAGCAGTGCGTCCATTTCGTTCGGATCGACGGTGGCCGGCAGCAAGCCGCACAACCCGAGAATGACAGCCCGATCGGTCGCGTGGCCGATGCCGGTAAAAGCCAGGGAGCCGTGCAGATGCACGCGCAAACGATCGACCTTGACGCCGGTCGGCCGTGGCCATTGCCCGCTCTTGAGTTCCTCAAGAAACAGGCTGCCAGCAGTCATCGGGCCCATCGTATGGGAACTCGACGGACCGATGCCGATTTTATACAGATCGAAAACCGACAGAAACATTTAGCGCCTTTGGATTGGTGAAAACACTTGCGTCGCATAATGGCCTGCTGGCGACATTTGCCGCAGCCCGCAACCGACTTCACCTTGCGTTTATACGACATAGGTCGGCCGGCGCAAAAGTCAAAGAAAAAGCCTGTAGTCCCTTTGTTCGCGAGATTTGCGAACCCGTCAAATTCACGTACATTCGAATCGTCAGTTGTTGCCGTAAGAGAGATCCAATGGAAGCTGCCCCGAACACATCCTATTGGCTCGACATATCCGCCCTGGTCTATTTCTTCATCGTCTGGGCGCTCTATTCCCATACCACCGCGAATGGGTTTTTAGGCAAACAATCCCTGACCTATGAGATGAACCAGGCGCGGCGGCAATGGATGGCGACCATGGCGACACGCGAATTGCGCATGATCGACACGAGCATCATGATCGGCCTGCAGCAGGGCACCGGCTTTTTTGCGTCAACGTCCATTCTGGCGATTGGCGGATGTTTCGGCTTGTTGAATTCGTCCGGCCGCGTTCTGACGCTGTTTCACGACCTGCCGTTCCTGGGCGATACCACCCAGCAATTGTTCGAGACAAAAATCCTCGGGCTTCTTGTTCTCTTCGCCTATGCGTTCTTCAAATTTGCCTGGTCTTATCGTCTTTTCAACTATTGTTCGATCCTGATCGGCAGCGTTCCAATGGCGCGCGATCGGGGCCCTGACGATCCGGTTGTGCTTGCGGGAATTAATCGCGCGGCGGGTATCAATATCCAGGCCGGCCAACATTTTAACAGCGGCTTGCGCGGTATTTTCTTTTCCATCGGATATCTCGGATGGTTTCTGCATCCCGTGCTGTTCATGATCACGACGACGCTGGTTGCGATAGTGCTGCTCAGACGCCAGTTCTTTTCCAGGGCGCGGGATGTGCTGATGCAGAACAGCGCAAGCGCCGACTCATAAACCGCGCGGCAGATAACGCCAGACGAAGATCGCCGTGAATATCATCAGCATCGCGAGCGCGATGAAGATCGAGCCGAGATGGAAAAATGTCAGGATGATTGAGTAGAAAAACGCAGGCAGTATCTCGGAAAAATCGAGATAAGTCCGATAAACCGCCGTCATCTGTGCCCGCTCATGCGGATGGACTGCGCGAATGAAGGTCGTTGAGCCAAGCGTGTCGATGGCCACGCAGAAAAAGGCACCAAAAAGCAGCATGATCGCAGCGACCATGGGAAATCTTTCGCCGGCAATACCTGCTCCTATAAGCGCCACGGCCAGCAATACGAACACACCGGAAATCGTCCGCATCAGCCCCTTCGCCATGCCAACCTTACCCCAAAAGATGGAGCCGAGGAGAAACAGATTGCCGAGCGAAACCAGAAGGCCGCCGGCAAGATTACCCTGACCAGTCGCCACCATGAGGATCGGTCCGTAGACGAAAAACGTGCTCCAGTAGCACGAGCGGGAAAAGGCGATCAGCCAGGCCAGGCGCAATCTCGGCTGCACGACGAAGCGGCGCACATTCGCGATAGGATTGGCCGGACGGCTCGGGCCCTTCTGCAGCGCCGGATTGTCGCTGAGGCGGAAATACCAGAACAGCGTCAAAAGGAGCAGCGAGAAACCTATCGACAACAGGAACGGCGCGACCATCCCTACTTGTGTATAGAGGAACACGCCGAGAAACGGTCCGGCGGTCCAGGCAAAGGTAGCCGTTGCCATTCGCACCGACTCGGCGCGGACCAGCTCACCCTTCTTGATGTGATCCATGATGTAGAGGCTCAGCGTGATCGACAGCGTTCCCGAACCAAAAGTTCGCAGGAATAGCCCGGCCGCCTGCCCCGGCAGCGTATCAAGCGCAAAGGCAAGGCATCCGAGGATCAGGGATACGGTTCCCGCCGTGTAAACCCAACGCCTGGGAATACGAACGATGAGCAGCGGGATCGACAGCGTCGAGATCAGCCCCAGCAATGACATGCAGGTGTAAAGAATACTGACGCCGCGCTCACTCTGCACGAGATCGTAGGTCTGGATCGGCACGACACTGGTGATTATCGCCCGTGCCATCGATTCGATGCCGAAGAGGATCGCGAAGACCCGCGCCGTCGGGCGCTTGGCGGTGGTAATCCAGATAGGATGGCGAACCTGATTGATCACTGGGATGACTTTGGAGGCATTTGATTCGAGCGGAGGCCGAAGTTTCGACCGGAGGACCAGCGATAGCAGTCAATCAAGCGACATAATATGTCCGTTTCACAAGAAACCTTTGAATATGTACGAAAAAACTTCCGTTGCTTGTTCGCCAAGGGCCATGGATTTTGCCAGCCATGTCGCCTAGAAAGGCTCTAACCTGTGCCAATTGCTGCGATGATCGAGTTGTCCTGCACATGAATAGAGCCGAGATTGTGAATACACCCTCCAAGACGCGTCTCGGCAAGCTGGACGTGTTGCGCGGTATCGCCCTTATCGCCATGGCGACCTACCATACCGGCTGGGATTTCGAGTTTTTCGGCTATCTCGAACCTGGGACAACCGGCCATGGCGCGTGGAAACTATACGCCCGCGTCATCGCCTCGACTTTCCTCGCGCTTGTCGGCTTCAGTCTTGTGCTGGCGCATGGGCGCGGCATTCGCTGGCGCTCGTTTGGCATTCGCCTCGCCCAGATCGTCGTTGCCGCACTGGCAATCACGCTCGTCACGATGTACGTCACGCCGGAAAGCTTCGTGTTTTTCGGGATCCTGCACGAAATAGCGGCAGCAAGTGTTCTGGGGTTGTTGTTTTTGCGCTTGCCTGCGCTGGTTATTGCCGCCGCCGCAGCAGCGGTCATCGCCCTTCCCCATTATTTCGTCTCGCCGGCATTCGATGCGCCGATATTCTGGCCGCTCGGTCTGTCGGAAATCATCATAAGATCAAATGATTACGTCCCGATCTTTCCGTGGTTCGGCGCTGTTCTTGCAGGGATGGCGCTCGCCAAAACGATGCAACATTTCAATGCGCTCAAATTGCTTGCCGGAAACATTGCTCCGTCCTGGCTCGATCGCGGCCTGCGTTTCATCGGCAGGCACAGCCTCGCCTTCTACCTGATCCACCAGCCAGTGATCATCGCGTGTGTTTTTCTTGTTTCACAACTGTTCCCACCGGCGGTTCCAGCGCCACGCGAGGTCTTCGGCAAGGCCTGCGTGCAGAGTTGCCAGAACGACAACGACAAGGCTTTTTGCGAAAAGTTCTGTGATTGCGTCATAGAGCAGACCGAAGCGCAGGGCATCTTCGATGAGATGTTTGCGGGAAAGCGCGATCAAAACGATCCGCAGATGCAGCAGATCGCGGGCATCTGCACGCAGCAGAACATCCCGCAATAAAAGCCAGAGCAAAACTTGCTCTATGTATTGACGCCGAGTTCAGCCAGCCGCTCGATACAACCTTCCTCGACTTGATCGAGCTCAGCGAGTGTTTCCTCGATGTCGCGGCGCTTCTGGCGCAGCTCTGCGCGCTTTTCCTCAACGCGCTTCATCATCAGATGCAGCTGGCCCATTTCTCCCGGCGGCTCTTTGTACATCTGGATTATCTCTTGGATCTCCGCGATCGAGAACCCGAGCCGTTTGCCACGAAGAATCTGCTTGAGCAAATGCCGGTCGGACGGCCGGAAGAGCCTGGTCCGTCCGCGTCTGACCGGATGAATCAGATCCTCATCCTCGTAGAACCGCAATGTGCGCGTCGATACCCCAAACTCCCGTGTCAGTTCGGTAATGGTGTAATATTCGCGCATTGCAGAACAGCCCCAATTGTATCGATTGAATCTTTTGCTCACGCAATTACGTAAAAGTCAATTGCACGATTGTATTCGGTTGTAAACTTTAGTCCATATTTTTTACCAAACGGATGTTATTTGAAGCCGAACCACCAGGTGGCCAAGCCAAGAAACGACGAAAAACCAACGACATCGGTTACCGTGGTAACAAACACCGCCGAGGCTATTGCCGGGTCGGCACCGAAACGATGCAGCAATAACGGAATCAGAATACCACCAAGTGCGGCTGCAAGCATGTTGATGATCATCGCCGCAGCAATGATACCGCCAATATTGACATTCGCGAACCAGAGGCCGGCGATAACACCGATCATGATCGCAAAAAGAACACCATTGATGAGACCCACCGAAGCCTCGCGGCGGATGATGCGGCCGGCATTGTAAATATCCATGTCCCGCGTTGCGAGCGCCCGGACAGTCACGGTCATGGTCTGCGTGCCTGCATTGCCGCCCATGGATGCCACGATGGGCATGAGCACCGCCAGAGCCACCATCTGCTGGATGGTGGCATCGAACAATCCGATGACTGATGCCGAGAGAAAAGCAGTGAACAGGTTGATCACCAGCCATGGCGTACGTGAACGCGACGTGGACAGTACCGAGTCGGACAGTTCTTCGTCGCCGACGCCGCCGAGACGCAAGATATCTTCCTCGGCCTCTTCCTGAATGACGTCCACGATATTCTCGATGGTCAAAACACCGACAAGCCGGTCGTTTTCGTCCACCACCGCCGCCGACAACAGATCGTATTGCTCGAAGATTTGCGCGGCTTCTTCCTGGTCCATGGTCGCCGGGATGGCATGCCGCGTCTCGTGTGTGATCTCGTCGATTTTTACGTCCCGCCGGGTGCGCAGGATGCGATCAAGGTCGACAGCGCCCAACAGCCGAAACATCGGGTCTATGACGAATATCTGCGAGAACGACTCTGGCAAGTCGTCATTGTCGCGCATGTAATCGATGGTCTGGCCGACAGTCCAGAACGGCGGCACCGCGACAAACTCGGTCTGCATGCGGCGTCCGGCGGTTTCCTCCGGGTAGCCGAGGGAGCGGCGCAATCGAACCCGTTCGGTGAAAGGCAGCTGCGCCAGGATCTCATCGCGGTCTTCCTGCTCGAGATCTTCGAGAATGTAGACCGCATCGTCGGAATCGAGTTCTTGAACGCCTTCCGCGATCTGCCGGTTCGGCATCGCATCGACGATTTCAAGGCGAACCGCCTCATCGACTTCGGTCAGTGCGGCAAAATCGAATTCGTCGCCCAGAAGTTCGACGAGGGCCCTGCGCTGATCCGGCTGCAGAGCCTCGAGAACATGGCCAAGCTCGGACTGGTGCAGCTTACCGACGTGCGACCTTAGAAATAGAACATCGCGGTCCGCGATAGCGGCGCCGACGCGCGCCAAATAGGAC
The DNA here is from genome assembly GCF_031455525.1 of Phyllobacterium sp. 1468. NCBI lineage: Bacteria > Pseudomonadati > Pseudomonadota > Alphaproteobacteria > Hyphomicrobiales > Phyllobacteriaceae > Phyllobacterium > Phyllobacterium sp. 1468. The sequence continues at coordinate 94,707 of NZ_JAVDSX010000012.1, forward strand.
GTGCGGACAGCACCGTCCTCACCATAGATGTTGACATCGTCGTCTTCAGGTGCGGATTCCGGGAGAGTTTCTGTTTCCATCTATCCGCACCTGCCTTCCTGACAAATATGGCGTCTCGTCAGTTAAAACTGAGTGTCCGTCGTGAAAGTCGCTGCGGCGAGTGAGAAGGCGTGGTTTTCGGGAACCGGAGCGCAGCGTACATTAAGTACGTGAGCACCGGAAGCGCAGAAAATCGTGTCAGTTGACCCGTCGCAGTAAAATTTCAAACCGGCATTCAGGCAGCGTTGTCTTCCCAGCCGCTGATCGCCTTCACTTCAAGAAAGTCCTCGATCCCGAAGTGACCGCCTTCACGCCCGATACCCGACTGCTTGTAACCGCCAAACGGAGCGTCTGCCGCATGGTCAGCACCATTGATGCGCACCATGCCAGCACGCAACTGCTTGGATACACGCTTGATACGCTCACGATCGCCCGACTGGATGTAGGCGGCAAGACCGTATGGCGTGTCATTGGCGATCTCTACCGCTTCTTCCTCGGTGTCGAAGGGGATCATCGCCAACACCGGTCCGAAGATCTCTTCGCGAGCGATCACCATGTCATTGTTGACGTCGGCGAAAACCGTCGGACGTACGTAGTAGCCGCGATTGAAGCCTTCGGGGCGTCCGGTACCGCCGGCAATCAGCCGCGCGCCTTCCTTGATGCCCTGCTCGATCAAGCCCTGTACCTTGTTGAACTGCATCTCGGATACAAGCGGACCCATGTGATCGCCGTCCTGCGATGGATCGCCGACCTTGGTGGCCTTGGCGGTTTCGGCAGCGATTTCGGTCGCCTTGCCATAGACAGAGCGCTCCACCAGCATGCGCGTCGGCGCATTGCAGGACTGGCCGGTATTGTTGAACACGTGCTCGACGCCGCGCTTGACTGCAGCTTCTACATCCGAATCTGCAAACACGATGTTCGGCGACTTGCCGCCAAGCTCCAGCGATACACGCTTGACCGTATCGGCCGCAGCCTTGGTCACGGCAACGCCGGCGCGGGTTGATCCGGTGAACGACATCATATCGATGCCGGGATGCGCTGACATCGCTGCACCAACCGTCGGCCCATCTCCGTTGACGAGGTTGAATACACCGGCGGGCAGACCCGATGCATCGACCATTTCAGCGAAGATCACCGACGAGATCGGGGCAATCTCGGAGGGTTTGAGAATGACCGTGCAACCTGCGGCAATCGCTGGAACGACTTTCAGAACCACCTGGTTCATCGGCCAGTTCCACGGCGTGATCAGGCCGCAAACCCCGATCGGCTCATAGGCAAGCCGGACCGTGTCGTGACCGTTCAGCGGCCGCTCGAACTCGAACTCCTTGAGCGACCGGATGAATGCCTTGATATGGCCGGTCCCCGACGCTGCCTGCTCATCGAGCGCCATCGTGATCGGCGCGCCCATTTCGGACGAGATCGCCTTGGCCATGTCGGCGATGCGGGACTTGTAGACGGCGAGCAGTCGCTCAAGCCAAGCCAGGCGTTCTTCGCGGCTGGTCACGCTCCATGTGGTGAAAGCCTTGCGGGCTGCGGACACCGCCTTGTCGACATCGGCTGCAGAACCCAGCGAAATCACGGCAAATGCCTGTTCGTCGGCCGGATTGATAACCTCAAGCTCTTTCGCCACTACCGGCGCTATCCACTTTCCATCGATATAGAAATCGGTCTTGCGAAGCATGGTCTGTCTCCTGCCTGTGGCTCTATGGATTATTTTGACACTGCGCCGGTTAAGTGACGGCGTGGTTCAGTTGAGTGTGTAGCGGATGATTGACGTTACGACCAACAGGAATATCGAACAAAGAGGCAAAAAATACGGCAAGCGGAGTTTATTGGACGGGCCGAAAATGATGGGAGTACCGGAGCACGGAAAAACGCCATTTGCAGGCCGTCATGGCGCAAATCTCTTGAACTGACGCGAAAGCCGCAGAAAATTACCCAGCATGGCGTGGCCATATTCCGTCAATACCGATTCAGGATGGAACTGCACGCCATAGGTCGGGTGGCTGACGTGGGTGAGCCCCATGATCTCGCCGGCATCGGATTGCGCGGTCACCGACAGGTCGCTGCCATCCTTGACGGACTCTACGATCAGCGAGTGATAGCGGCCGGCGCGGAATGGGCTTGGCAGCCCCTTGAAGATGTCCGTCCCGCCATGATTGATCGCCGAGGCACGCCCATGCATCGGTTCCTGCGCCCGCACGACCTTGCCGCCAAAGACTTCGCCGATGCATTGATGGCCGAGACAGATGCCGAGAATTGGCACCTGACCGCTCAATGTCTCGATAATCTCCATCGATTGCCCGGCTTCGCGCGGCCCGCATGGTCCCGGTGAAACGACGATGGCTTCGGGTGCGAGCTGCTGGACTTCCGCCGCCGTAATTGCGTCATTGCGCACCACCTGCGTTTCAACGCCAAGCTCAGCAAAGTAGCGCGCCACGGTGAAGACGAAGGAGTCGTAATTGTCGATGATCAGGATCATGGTGCATCACCCTGATCGAAGACGGCAAAGATGCGCGCCGCCTTGTCCAGCGTTTCCTGATATTCCGCAGCAGGATCGGATAGCGCCGTAATGCCGCCGCCCGCCTGAAACACGGCCCGTCCGCCCTGAAACAGCACCGTACGAATGCCGATATTGCCGTCGAAATTGCCATTGAAGCCGATGAAGCCAATTGAGCCGCAATAGACTCCCCGCGCCTCGCGTTCGATCTCGGTGATTATCTCCATCGCCCGCAGCTTTGGCGCGCCTGTGATTGACCCGCCCGGGAAGGCCGCCCTGATCAGGTCCATCAAGGATTTGCCTTCCGCCAGCCGCCCTGTGACGGCGGAAACCAGGTGATGTACGCTCGCATAGGTCTCAAGCGCGCAAAGGACGGGTGTCAGTACGGAATGGGGTCGGCAAACGCGGGAAAGATCGTTGCGCATCAAGTCGACGATCATCAGGTTTTCCGCGCGATCCTTCTCCGATTTGAGAAGTATGTCGGCGAGATTCTTGTCTTCGTCGGGATCTGACGACCGCGGCATCGTCCCTTTGATTGGACGCGTCTCGACCTGATCGCCTTGCACCGCTACAAACCGCTCCGGTGAGCTCGACGCAATCACGATATCGCCGTGATCCAGATAGGCAGCAAACGTCGCTGCATTACGGCGGCGCAATGCCTTGTAGAACTGCCACTGTGCAAAACCTTCCGGCAGATCGGCGATAAAGCGCTGCGCGATGTTGGCCTGGAAGATGTCGCCATCGAGAATATATTCCACGACCCTGGCAACGGACCGCATATAGGCGTCACGCTCGAAGTTCGAGCGCCAGGACGCCCGCGCAATCCGCTGCTGCCCGACATTTGAAGCTGTTTTTCTCGGCTCCTCTCGCAAAAGCCGCAGGAACGATTCCGAACGCTCGACACTTTTCCTTTGCCGGGCACCCTCCTCCGCTTCGGGCAATCCCGATGAGAAAAGCCAGGTTTTTCCGGCCTGATGATCGAACGCCAGCACCACATCGTAAAAATACCAAGCGGCATCCGGCATCAGTCCTTGCGCCGGCGCATCCGGCTGCGGCAAGCGCTCCAGCAATCGCCCGAATTCATAGGAAAAATAGCCGATTGCGCCGCCCTGAAATGGCGGAAGACCGGGCTGATCATCGAGCCGGTAGAGGTCGAGATACTGCGAAATCACCTCGAGTGGATGCCGGTCAAGGGCTGCGCCGTTCCAGCTCGCCACGCCCTTTTCCACGACGAGTTTGCCGAATGGATCAGCCGCCACATAGGAGTAGCGCCCAAGCGTGTCGTGACGCATGGCACTGTCCAGAAAGCTCAGTCCCCCGAGCGGCAACAATCGCTCGGCGGCTTCGACAGGTTCCAGCCATGGAATCTCACGGATATGCAAACCACTTCTCCTCGACCACTCCGCCCACGGTATCCTAGCTCTTACGGGTGGACAGAAGAATACTTGTCTCCGTCGAGGTGATTCCGTCAATATGGCGAATGTCGCGCAACGTCCGGTCGAAAGCCTCGAGGGTCTCGACTTCGATTTCGGCAACAATATCCCAGCGACCGTTCGTGGTATGCAGCGCACGGATTTCCGGAAAGCCCTGCAATCGCCGCACCACCTTTTCCGCAGCCTGCCCCGCCACCTCGATCATGGCAACGGCCCGGACGCCATAAATGCCCGCACCCGCCTTCAAGTTGACGGTGAAGCTCTGGATCGTACCGTTTGTGGTCAGCTTGTCGATGCGCGTGCGCACCGTTGCGCGCGAAATACCCAGAATGGTTGCCATGGAAGAAACCGGCATGCGGCAATCATCCCGCAGCAAAGACAGCAATTTGCGATCTACATCATCCATCGTCGTCCAATCTGATCAACTTGTTTGAGCAAAATGCGCATTAATATGTGCATTTCTATCAGGATGTTGTCTTTTTGTCACCGCGTCGAACTGCCAATATCACCGCCGAAACGTGCTAATCTTGGTTGGATTCCGGGACCCCTTCAAACGCGAGAGTGACAGCTTCTCATGGATATGCAGAACAATTTCGAGGACACGCACAAGCAGAAGCTGACCGTAATCGGCGCGCCGATCGAAGAAGGCGCCGGCAGGCTTGGCGCATTGATGGGCCCTGCTGCACTGCGCACTGCCGGTCTGATACACATGCTCGAAGATCTTGGCCACCCGGTGGAAGATCGCGGTGATTTGCGCCTGCCGAAGACATTGCCTGTTGTTCCGCCTGTCCAGGGTCTTGCGCATTATATCGAGAAAATCGCTGCCTGGTCTCGCATGCTGGCCGTCGAGACCTATGACGCGATGGCAAACGGCACGTTCCCGGTCATTCTTGGCGGCGATCACAGCCTGTCCATGGGATCGATTGGAGGCATAGCGCGCTATTGCGAAGAGCATAACCGCGAATTGTTCGTGCTCTGGCTTGACGCACATTCCGATTTCAATACGCCCGCCACCTCGCCATCGGGCAACATGCATGGCATGTCGGCGGCGCTTCTGTGCCGCGAACCCGGCCTTGAAGGCGTCTTCGGCGATGAACCGCATGGTTTCGTCAAACCGGAAAACCTGCATCTCTTCGGCATTCGCTCCATCGACAAGACGGAACGCGTGCTTCTGCGTGAACGCGGCATCGATGTCATCGACATGCGACAGATCGATGAATTCGGCGTAGTCAAACTGCTGCGCCGCATCATCGAGCGCGTCCAGAAGGCGAACGGCATCCTGCATGTCAGTTTTGATGTGGATTTCGTCGATCCCTCTTTCGCACCGGGCGTCGGAACCACGGTTCCCGGCGGCGCGACCTACCGCGAAGCGCATCTCGTCATGGAGATGCTGCACGATTCTGGCGTCGTCGGTTCGCTCGACGTGGTTGAGCTCAACCCATTCCTGGATGAGCGCGGCAAGAGTGCCCTGCTCCTCGTTGATCTCGTTGCGAGCCTGTTCGGCCGGCAGATCTTCGACAAACCGACATTATCTGAACAGAGCGCTGCCGCTCTGAACGTATAACATAAATAGGAGGATATCTTGCTGCACACTGCCGCTGACCTGATTTCGACGGAATCCCGCCTCGGGGCGCATAACTACAAGCCGCTCGATGTGGTGCTGGAGCGCGGCGAAGGCGTGCATGTATGGGATATCGACGGCAATCGCTATCTTGACTGCCTCTCGGCCTATTCGGCCGTCAACCAGGGCCATTGCCATCCCAAAATCCTGAAAGCCATGACGGAACAGGCAGGCAAGCTCACGCTCACCTCCCGCGCCTTCCGCAATGACCAGCTGGCCCTGTTCTACGAGGAACTCGCTGCCCTCACCGGCTCGCACAAGATCCTGCCAATGAACAGTGGTGCAGAAGCTGTCGAAACCGCCATCAAGGCCGTGCGAAAATGGGGTTACGAGGTCAAGGGCGTTGCGGAAAACGCCGCAGAAATCATCGTCTGTTCGGATAATTTCCACGGCCGCACCATGGGTATCGTCGGCTTTAGCACCGATCCGTCGGCCCGCGATAATTTCGGCCCGTTCGCGCCGGGCTTCAAGGTCGTGCCCTTCGGCGATATCGACGCGTTTGCGGCGGCACTGACCCCTAACACCGTCGGTTTTCTTGTAGAGCCGATCCAGGGCGAAGCCGGAGTGATCATTCCGCCGAAAGGCTATTTCACCAAAGTGCGCGAACTCTGCACCGACAATAATGTCACGTTGATCCTGGATGAAATCCAGACTGGCCTTGGCCGCACCGGCGCCTTGCTTGCCGAAGCGCACGAGGGCATCGAAGCGGACGTAACGCTGATCGGCAAGGCACTTTCCGGCGGTTTTTACCCTGTCTCGGCGGTGCTTTCCAACAGCGATGTTCTCGGTGTGCTCAAGCCCGGACAGCATGGCAGCACCTTTGGCGGAAACCCGCTTGCCTGCGCCATTGCCCGGGCTGCTCTGCGGGTGCTCACCGAAGAAGACATGATCGAGAATTCACGCATCGAAGGCGACTATTTCCTGCAGGAGCTCAAAGGCATTCGCAGCAATATCGTGCGCGAAGTACGCGGACGCGGGCTGATGCTGGCGGTCGAACTCCATCCGGAAGCCGGCGGCGCCAACCGTTTCTGCTACGAGCTGAAGGCGCGCGGCATTCTCGCCAAAGATACTCATAGCGATACGATCCGCATTGCTCCGCCACTCGTTATCAAGCGCGATCAGGTCGATTGGGCGCTGGAGCAGTTCAATGCGGTGCTCACGAGCATGAATTAGGTTTGAGAACTGGCCGATGACACGGCCAGTCCTACATCCTCACCCGCTCGGCCTTTGGATCGTACATCGGCCGCAGTGAGGCCTCGGCCTTCACGCGCACGCCGGCTATCTCGATCTCATAGTCCGAAGCCAGCACCTGTTCGGCACTCTCATCCTTGCTGGGCACATAACCCAGTCCGATCGCCCCCCCGAGATGATGCCCGTAATTGCCGGATGTGATCGTCCCGACGATCTGGCCATCGCGGACAATCGCCTCGTTGTGAAACAGCAGCGGTTCGGCATTGCTCAGGCGGAATTGCACGAGACGGCGATCGAGCCCGGCGTCCTTCTTCCTCAATACAGCGTCGCGGCCGATGAAATCGCCCTTGTCTGCCTTCACCGCAAAGCCGAGCCCTGCCTCCAGCACATGATCTTCGTCGGTGATGTCATGGCCGAAATGCCGGAAGGCTTTTTCGATACGGCAGGAGTCCAGCGTGTGCAGGCCGCAGAGTTGCAGGCCGAGGTCCTTGCCGGCTTCTTCGATTGTCTCGAAAACATGTGCTGTCTGGTCCGTCGAGACATAAAGTTCCCAGCCGAGTTCGCCGACATAGGTCACCCGATGCGCCCGTGCCACTCCCATGCCGATTTCGATCTCCCGCGCCGTGCCAAACGGATTTGCCTCGTTTGAAAAATCATTCGGGCTGATCTTCTGGATTAGGTCGCGGGATTTCGGCCCCATCAGGCAAAGCACCGACTCCGCAGCAGTCACATCTGTGATAACCACGAACTCGTCCTTGAGATGCTTGCGCATCCAGGCAAGATCGCGCTGCAGCGTCGCCCCGGGCACCACGGCAAAAAACGCGGTCTCCGACAGCCGAGTGATAGTCAGGTCGCTCTCGATTCCGCCGCGATTGTTGAGCATCTGCGTATAGACGATGCGGCCCGGCTCGACATCGAGCTGATTGGCGCAAAGCCGCTGCAGGAAAGCCAGTGCATCACGGCCTTCGATGCGGATTTTCCCGAATGAGGTCATGTCGAACAGACCGACATTGTTGCGAACCGCGAGGTGTTCGTCGCGCTGGTTTTCAAACCAGTTCTGCCGCTTCCAAGAATAGCGGTATTCGCGTTCCTGACCATCTTTGGCGAACCAATTGGCACGTTCCCATCCCGCTACCTCGCCGAACACCGCGCCCCGCGCCTTGAGATGCTCGTGGATTGGCGAGCGGCGGACATTGCGCGACGTTGCCATCTGCCGGTAGGGAAAATGATCGGCGTAGAGCAGGCCAAGCGTCTCCGAGACCCGTTCTTTCAGATAGCGCCGGTTCTTCTGGAACGGCTGCGCCCGGCGAATATCGACCTCCCAGAGATCGAAGGGCGCTTCGCCGTCGTTGATCCACTGCGCAAGCGCCATGCCGGCCCCGCCGGAAGAGACGATACCGATGGAGTTATAGCCCGCGGCAACCCAGTAGCCGCCAAGTTCCGGCGCTTCGCCGAGATAGTAGCGGTCGTCTGGGGTAAAACTTTCAGGGCCGTTGAAGAACGTGTGAATCCCCGCAGTCCCGAGCATCGGCATACGATTGACGCCCATTTCCAGGATGGGCTCGAAGTGCTCGAAGTCTTCCTGCAACTGGTCGAAACAGAAATCCTCCGAAATACCGTTCATACCCCAGGGCTTCGCCACCGGTTCGAAAGCGCCGAGCATCATCTTGCCGGCATCTTCCTTGTAGTAGGCGCATTCGTCCGGAACGCGCAGCACCGGCAGACGCCCGAGCCCCTCGATGGCTTCGGTGACGAGATAGAAGTGCTCGCAAGCATGCAGCGGCACGGTTACGCCCGACGTACCCGCCAGATCGCGCGCCCACATCCCGGCGCAGTTTATCACGACATCGGTCTCGATCGTGCCTTTCTCGTCGCCCTGCGCCCAGGTGACTCCAGTCACACGGCCATTCTTCTTGAGAACTTCGGTCACCTTGACGTTCTCGACGATCTTAGCGCCGCGCTGCCGCGCACCCTTGGCAAGCGCCATGGCGATATTGGCCGGGTCGCACTGCCCGTCGAGGGGCAAATGCACCGCACCAACCACATCTTCGATATTAAGATGCGGGTACATCTCCTTGACCTCGCGCGGAGAAATCTCGCGCACATCGACATCGAACGCCCTTGCCAGCGATGCTTGACGGTAGATCTCGTGCTTGCGTTCTTCCGTCAGGGCGACGGTGATCGAGCCCACCTGACGCATGCCTGTGGCGACCTCGGTTTCCGCCTCGAGCTTGACGTAAAGGTCGGCGGAATATTTGGCGAGCCGAGTCATGTTCTGCGAGGCGCGCAACTGGCCGATCAATCCTGCCGCGTGCCATGTCGTGCCAGATGTCAGCTGTTTGCGCTCTAGCAAGACAATATCTGTCCAGCCCAGCTTGGCCAGATGATAGGCGACGGAACAGCCGGAGATGCCGCCACCAATGATGACGGCCCGGGCCTTGGCCGGTAGAGAGCTCATGCGCGAATTCTTTCGTTCTTGGGATCCCAAAGCGGTTGATCGGGATGGACCGTCGCCTTGAAGCGCTCGCCAAAGATTTCCACCTCGACTTCGGTGCCGGGTTCGGTGAGTTCCGTCTTCAGCATGCCGAGCGCAATCGACTTGTCGATGCGGTGGCCCCAACCACCCGACGTCGTCTCGCCGACGATATTGCCATCGTACCAAAGCGTCGACATGTAAGGCGCGTCGCAATCGCCTGCATCGACAGTCAGCGTCACGAAGCGCTTCTTCACGCCCTGCTGCTTTTCGCTTTCGAGCGCTGCCTTGCCAAGGAAATCCGGCTTTTCCCATTTGACGAAGCGTTCGAGCCCGCTTTGCAGCGGTGTGTAGTCCGTGGACAGGTCGCCCTTCCAAGCGCGGTAACCCTTTTCCAGACGCAGCGAATCGAGGGCGAACATGCCGAACGGTTTGATCCCGTATTTCTGCCCCGCCTCCCACACCGTGTCGAAAATCGCGGCTGTGTCGGCCACCTTGGTATGCACTTCCCAGCCAAGCTCACCGGCAAACGATACCCGCACCAGTTGGCAATAGCGGCCTGCAATCTGTGCCGTCTGATGCGACAGCCAGGGTTTTTCGAGATCGGCATCACAGATATCGCGGAAAAGATCGCGCGCCTTCGGCCCGGTCACGATCTGGCAGGAGAAGTCTTCGGTGACATTGCCGATGCTGATTGCACTGCCTTTCGGCAAATGGTTGAGCAGCCAGTCACGATCATGCCATTCGGCAACACCGGCAGTGATCAGAAAGAACACGTCCTCGTCGATTGCCATGATCGACATTTCAGTGACGACGCGGCCCTTGTCATCCGAGAAATAGCCAAGTCCGATACGTCCGGGCTTGGGAACGATGCCTGTTATCAACGTCGAGAGCCATGCACGCGCGCCCTCACCGCTCACCTTGAAGCGTGAGAAACCCGGCAAGTCCAGAATGCCGACTGCATCGCGCACCGCATGGCATTCTTCGCGAATACGCTGTTGCCAGGGTCCGTCGCGCAGGAATGTCTGCGTGGATTCTTCGGACGTGTCGTCGCCCGGTTGCGCGTACCAGTTGGCCCGCTCCCAACCATTATAGGCACCAAACTGCGCACCGAGCCTGGCGATGCGGTCATGGATTGGCGACAGCTTCTTGTTGCGCCCTGCCGGCCAAGTGTGGCGCGGGAAATGAATGGCGTATTCGTGCCCGTAGACTTCAACACCCTTGGCGACACAATAGTCAGGGTCGGTGAAGGCCGTGAACCGGCGCGGATCGCACGACCACATATCCCACTCCGTTGCGCCCTCCGTCACCCATTCGGCGAGGACCTTGCCCGCCCCGCCGGCCTGCGCGATCCCGAATGTGAAGACACAGGCTTCGAACGCGTTAGGAACGCCTGGCATCGGGCCGATCAGCGGATTGCCATCCGGCGCGTAAGGGATCGGACCGTTGATGATCTTCGACAACCCGGCAGTGCCAAGAATCGGAACGCGTGCGATGGCATCGTTCAGATACCATTCGAGCCGCTCCAGATCGTCGGGGAAAAGCTGGAACGAGAAATCCTCAGGCATCGGATCGTCGGACGTTGCCCAATGCGCCCGGCAATTGCGCTCATAGGGGCCGAGATTCATGCCATTTTTCTCCTGCCGGAGATAATAGGACGAGTCCACGTCGCGCAGCAGGGGCAGCTTTTTGCCGTGTTCGCGCGACCAGGCTGCGATCTCCGGGATTTCGTCGAACAGCAAATATTGATGGCTCATCACCATCATCGGTACGTCCCGGCCGAACATCCTGCCGATTTCCTGTGCGCGATAACCTGCGGCATTGACCACGTATTCGCAGCGTATGTCGCCCTGCGGCGTCGAGATGACCCACTCGTCATTGTCGCGTCTGGCACCCGTTACAGGGCAAAAGCGGATGATCTTGGCGCCCAGATCACGCGCACCCTTGGCCAGAGCCTGTGTCAATTGTGCCGGATCGATGTCGCCATCATTGGGATCGTAGAGCGCGCCTTCCAGCTCATGCGTCGCAATAAACGGATAGCGACCGTTGATCTCGTCGACCCCCAGGACATCGATATCCATGCCCTGATAGCGACCCATGCTTTTCACGCGCTGGAATTCGCGCATTCGCTCCTTGGTGTGCGCCAGCCGCAGGGATCCGGTGACATGGTAGTTCATGGGATAATCGACTTCGGCAGCCAGCCTGCGGTAGAGCTCTGCCGAATAGCGCTGCATGTTCATCACTGACCAAGAGGCGGAAAACGTCGGCACATTTCCGGCTGCATGCCATGTCGATCCCGATGTCAGCTCGTTCTTTTCAAGGAGCACGCAATCGGTCCAGCCCGCTTTGGCGAGGTGATAAAGCGACGAAACGCCAACCGCCCCGCCACCGATGATGACGACGCGCGCCGACGTTGGAAAATCAGACATATGCAGTCCCTCGTGGTCTCAATGCTATTTGATTATGGCCGTGCAATTTCATCGAGGTACCACTGGATGTACCTCAATTCATTATACTCCATCGGCGCAATCGGTCCCGGCACGAAGTAGTGCGAACGAACGCCCCGGGCAGTGTGTTCGATGATCGTCTTGTCTTCGGCCGTCGTGACCTTCCACAGCCAGGTCAGCTTTTCGAGGTCGTAGTCCTTGCCCTCTTCGGCGTCGCCGCGCACCAGCCAGATCAGTTCCATCTCACATGTGTCGACGCTCTTCGGAATGAACCGGTAGATCATGCCATGGTCCGGATAGCACACGAGGAAGCTCGTGCCGCCAAGATGGATCGACGTCACGCCGCCATCGAACTCCGAGAAGCGCCCCATCAGCGGCCCGACGGGCGAACCGTCTTCGCTGCCGCTGGAAACGCCGTCGTAGAGCGCGTAGCGGAAAGTATGAATTGTTTCCTGGCCATGCGCCGAACTCTGCCAATGATCGCCGGTCGCAATATCGATGCCAAGCGCACATGTGCGCTGTTCCATGCGCGCGTTCAGCTCAACGATCTTCTCGGCTGGCTGCTCCAGTGCATGCGTTTGCGAGTATTCAGGGTGAGCCGGGCCGCAGTGATAGCATTCGACGTAATTTTCGACGGCGAGCTTCCAGTTGGCATCAACCGGGTATGTTTCCCGGTGCGCGACCTTGGCATCCGCCCAGCCATACTGGCCGCAAGTCGTCCGTAGCGACTGTTCGACAATGGAGAAATCCAATGGTTCGTCGGCAAAGCAGATGAAGATCAGTCCCTCGGCCACCCGCACATGCAGCTTCTTCAAGCCATGGGCACTGCGATCGAAGTCCTTCGGCATCAGCCGCGCTGCTCGCAGACTGCCATCATTGGTGTATGTCCAGGCATGATAGGGACAGACGAAAAAGCGCGCATTGCCCTTCTGCTTGATACAGACCTCGGCACCACGATGGCGGCAAACGTTCAAAAAAGCATGGATCGACCCGTCTTCGGTGCGCGAAACAATCACCGCCTCGCTGTCGATCTTGAAAAGCTCGAAATCTCCGGCATTGGGGATGATGCTGGCGTGGCCGATGCAGTGCCAATGGCGCCGGAATACCCGCTCCATGTCCCGCGCATAAACGTCCGGATCCATATAGAACGCACGAACAAGCCCGTGACTGGCTTTGTGCCCGGCGATCAGGCCGTCGATTTTGTCCAGAGACGGCGCAAGTTCCGCCAAGGCTTGTTCTGCACCCATCTCATTCTCCGAAAGGATTGTTCCCGGACGCCCTGTTATTTTGACCGCGTCGCAGATTAGAATGATTCCGCATTGCGCCGCATTCAAGCGATCGTTACTCATAAAGACATGAATTATTCTCAAGCATCCAATGACAGGGTTTCCAGGCCATGATGTCGAAGCCCCGCATTCCGCCCCTCGGCACACTTCGGGCGTTCGAAGCATCCGCCCGATTATTGAGTTTCCGGCTTGCTGGAGAGGAACTTGGCGTGACGCAATCCGCCGTCAGCCACCGCATCGCCGAGCTTGAAACCATACTCGGCGTCAAGTTGTTCGAACGCCTGCCCCGTGGCGTCTCGCTGACTGACGCCGGCACGCTCTATTATCCCTATATGCGCGACGCCTTCGAAAGGATTGCGCGCGGTACAGCTCTGATTAACCGGATCGGCACGACCGACGATCTCGCGTTGGAGACTTATGCGACCTTCGCCATCCGCTGGCTGATCCCGCGGCTGACGGACTTCCGCAAGGTCAATCCCAACCTTGCCATCCGCATCGGCACCAGCCAGCTCGATTGGGAGCTGAATATCGACAGTTCGGATATCGGCATCATCCATACCACCCGGCCGGAGCGGATGAACCTGCACTATCGCCTGCTGGTCAAGGCGGAAATGCGACCCGTGTGCAGCCCGCAAGTGGCTGCGCGGATCGAGGGCGACGCGGGGGCCCACGCTCTGAGCAGGGTACCGCGCCTTGCACTTTATACCTCCCCTGAGGATTGGGGCACCTGGCTCGAGGCGGCGGGCATTGCCGACACCGCGCAGGCTGTGACATTGAAGTTCGACACCTATCTCGCTGCCCTGCAGTCAGCTCTGGATGGTCAAGGCCTTGCCGTAGCGCCGGACTTTCTGGTGGCCGACGACATCAAGGCAGGGCGGCTTGTCGCCCCGTTCCCGCTGAAAGTTCCGCAGCCCGGAGCCTGGTACATGATCTGCCGCAAGGAGCGCGTCGGTGAAACCCGCATCCGCCAATTCGAGCGCTGGTTGGTCGAGCAGTTTGGTGGGGCTACCTCCGCTTGATTCCGATCGAGCGGCCTACCCGCGCAGGTATTGGCAGCTTGGAGTGGGCTTGCTTGTAGAAGTCGAGCGTCGGCAAAATGTCATCGGGAAACGGCACGACCTTTGGACCGTTCATATCCACATGCAGCGACATTACCTCTGCGGTCGCCGCCACCCAGCCATCCTGGTGCACGATTTCATTATACGTGTGCAGACGCTTGGCATCGAAATCGATCAACTGGCTGGTGACAGTCACGATGTGATCGAGATGAATTTCCTGCACGTAGCAGATATGCACTTCGGCCGTGTAGATCGTCAGCTTGCGTTCGGCGGCATATTTCGGGCCGAAACCCAATTCGGCAAGAAACTCATCGCCGCCCCGGTCGAAAACCACGTTGTAGTACGCCATGTTCAGATGACCATTATAGTCGATCCACTCCTTTTCCATGGCAATGGGCGCGGACCGGTATAGTTGACCTTGCAAATTTTCGGCTGACATTCTGGGCTCCTGACTGGATGGCGCAACTATTCGATCGCGGGTTGAAACATGAAGTCCATGGTGCTGCTTTGTCAAAAGCGACGCTCAGTGAACAGGCCGGAAAGCGCTTGGCGGCTTGCCTTCGAAATTACGAAAGGTTCTGGTGAATGCTGACGCCGATGAAAAACCCGTGCGCGCGGCGATATCCGCCAGCGGCGATTTCGTATCGGTAATCAAGCGCCGCGCGACTTTCAACCTCAGACGAAGATAGTATCGTCCTGGCCCCTCGCCCACAGCCCTGGCAAAAATCTTCTCAAGACTTCGGGCGCTTAGGCCAGTGCGTTTGGCAATGGCCCCAATGGTCAACGGCTGTTCGATATGGCGCTCCATCAGGCGAATGGCGTCCGCAAGCTTCGGATGCACATCGTCTAGCCGTCCCAGCGAAACGAGCGGCTGCGCATCGTTCGAGGCATGCGCCCCGTCATAGATGAACACACTCGCCACATCGAGCGCGACAGACATGCCGTAGCGCGACCGGATCAGATGCAGCATGAGATCGAAGGTTGGTGACGCGCCGCCGCTGGTGAAAACCGGTCCATCGATGACGTAGCGGTCTGGTCGGATATCCGCATCGGGAAACTCTGTCGTAAACTCCTCCATGTCCTCCCAATGCGTAGTCGCCTTGCGACCTGAAAGCAGGCCCGCCCGTCCGAGCAGCCAGGAACCGGCCTCGATGCCGCCGATCATCTGATAATTGTGCACGGCACGGCGCAAATGGGCCGTGAAAGTCGTGCGCGCAATGTCAGATGTGCCAAAACCACCAACAACCAATAGGATATCGCCTTTTTCTGACGCATCGAATGAGCCAGACACGGCAATCGGCAGACCACATGTAGTCATTGTCGGTGCGCCGTCCAGTGATACAATTCGCCAGTTGAACAGGTTTACACCTGACACCCGATTCGCAGCACGCATCGGATCGATGGTTGACGCCACGCACATGAGTGAGGCGCCGCTAAAAACCACAACGGTCACTTGCAGCGGTTTGGAACTTGGCAAAAAGAGTGGCGATGCTTCGCTATTCATCAATTCCTATTCGTATATTGCAAAGCATCGCTTGGCAATCGGGGCATGATCACCGCAACAAAAATATGGGAGCACAGCTATGGGACTTACCCCCAATCGCGAAGTATTCATCACCTGCGCCGTGACCGGAGCGGGCGATACCACAGGCCGTTCCGACAAGGTTCCGGTCACGCCGCGCCAGATCGCCGATGAGTGTATCGCAGCGGCCAATGCTGGCGCGGCCATCGCACATATTCACGTGCGCGACCCCAAAACCGGCAAGGGTTCGCGCGAAGTCGCGCTCTATGCCGAAGTCGTCGAGCACATCAAGGCGTCAGGCGTCGATATGGTCCTGAACCTGACCGCAGGCATGGGCGGTGATCTTACGCTCGGCAGCGTCGAGCAGCCAATGCCGCCTTCGGCCAACGGCACCGATATGGCCGGCGCTACGGAACGCCTCGAGCACGTGGCAAAGCTGCGCCCGGAAATCTGCACGCTCGATTGCGGCACGATGAATTTCGGCGAAGGCGACTATGTCATGACCAACACGCCAGCCATGCTGAAGGCCATGGCCGCCCAGATCAAGGCGCTTGGCGTGCGACCGGAAGTTGAAATCTTCGATACTGGTCACCTGCTTCTTGCCAAGTGGCTTTACGATCAGAAATTGCTTGAAGATCCGGTCATGGTGCAGCTTTGCATGGGCATTCCATGGGGTGCCCCGGATGACATCAACACGCTGCTCGCGCTGACGAACAACCTCCCGTCGAACTGGACCTTCTCGGCCTTCTCCATCGGCCGCAACCAGATGCCCTATGCGGCAATGGCTATGCTCGCTGGCGGCAATATCCGCGTCGGACTTGAAGACAATATCTGGCTCGACAAGGGCGTTCTTGCCACCAATGGCCCGTTGGTCGAACGCGCGGTAAAAGTTGCTGAAGGCATGGGCGCTCGTATCCTCGGACCGAACGAAGTCCGCGATCGCATGAAATTGACGAAGGGCTGGTAAGAGGATCATGGCAGATATTCGCAAGGCGGCGGCAATCGGCGGCGGTGTTATCGGTGCGGGCTGGGTAGCCCGTCTCCTTCTCAATGGTATTGACGTGTCGATCTTCGATCCGGATCCGGAAGCGGAACGCAAGGTCAGCGAGGTGATGAAGAATTCACGCCGCGCCTATAAGACAATGGTGCCGGGTGGCTTGCCGAAGGAAGGCACGCTGACATTTGCCAAGACGATCGAACAGGCCGTCGCTGGCGCCGACTTCATTCAGGAAAGCGTGCCGGAGCGGATCGACCTGAAGCACAAGGTGTTGGCGGAAATTGACAAACACGCGGCTGTCGATGCCATCGTCGGCTCTTCGACTTCGGGCATTCTGCCCTCCGAAATGCAGACGGCGATGAAGCACCCGGAACGGCTGGTCGTCGGTCATCCCTACAATCCCGTCTACCTGCTCCCGCTGGTTGAAATCGTCGGCGGGAAGCAGACCTCGCCTGAAGCTGTCGAAAAGGCACGAGAACTCTATACCTCGATCGGCATGAAGCCGGTGGTCATTCGCAAGGAAATCGAAGCCTTCGTCGGCGACCGCCTGCTTGAAGCCGTCTGGCGCGAATCCCTGTGGCTGATCAAGGACGACATTACCACCGTAGAAGAGCTCGACGACATCATTCGCTATTCGTTCGGCATTCGCTGGGCGCAGATGGGCATGTTCCAGGTCTACCGCGTTGCTGGTGGTGAAGCCGGCATGCGCCACTTCATCGCGCAGTTCGGTCCCTGCCTGTCATGGCCGTGGACCAAATTGATGGACGTGCCCGAACTTGACGAGGAGCTGGTCGACAAGATCGCCAATCAGTCCGACGAACAGGCGCATGGCCTGTCGATCCGCGAGCTCGAGCGCATCCGCGACGACAATCTCGTGGCGATCATGGAAGCGCTTTCCAAGCAGAACAAGGGCAAGGGCTGGGGCGCAGGCGCACTTCACAACGATTACACCAAGCGCCTGTCGAAGCTGGCGCAGAAGCCTGCCCTTTCCAAGGCAGCCACCAAGGCGGTTGCCAGCAAGCCCAAGAAAAAGAAAGGGTAACGCTATGGATTTCGGTCTTTCGGAGGAGCAAAGGCTGATCGTCGACACGACGCGCGCCTTTGTCGAGAACGAACTTTATCCACACGAGGCGGAAGTCGAGCGCACCGGCGTCCTTCGCAAGGAACTGGCTGATGAGCTGAAGCAAAAGGCAATCGAAGCCGGGCTCTACGCCGCAAACATGCCCGAAGAGGTCGGCGGCGCCGGTCTCGATACCGTGACATGGCTGCTCTACGAAAAGGAGCTTGGCCGCGCCAACTATGCATTGCACTGGACCTGCGTCGGACGCCCTTCCAACATTCTGCTTGCCGGTACTGACGCGCAGAAGGAAAAGTACCTGTTCCCCTGCATCCGCGGTGAAAAGTCGGATTGCCTCGCGATGACGGAGCCGGGTGCCGGTTCCGACCTGCGCGGCATGAAGGCGTCCGCCGTTGAAAAAGGGAGCGATTGGGTAGTCAACGGCACCAAACATTTCATCAGCCACGCGGTCGAAGCAGATTTTGTCATTCTCTTCGTTGCATCCGGCGAGGAAGATACGCCGCGGGGCAAGAAAAAGAAGATCACCGCCTTCTTCGTCGACAAGGGTCATCCCGGTATGACCATCCGCGAGGGCTATCGCAACGTTTCGCATCGCGGCTATACCAACGCGATCATCGAATTCGACGACTGCCGCCTGCCGCAGGAACAGATACTCGGCGAAGTTCACAAGGGCTTCGAAGTCGCCAACACCTGGCTCGGGGCTACTCGTCTTCAGGTGGCGGCAACCTGTCTCGGCCGCGCCGAACGGGCGCTTGGCCACGCCATCGAGTATGCGGCACAACGCCAGCAATTCGGCCAGCAGATCGGCAAGTTCCAAGGTGTCTCGTTCAAACTCGCCGATATGGCGACGGAGCTGAAAGCCGCGGACCTCCTCACCTTCGAGGCTGGCTGGAAATTCGACCAGGGAACCGTCACGGATCAGGACATGGCGATGGCTAAGCTCAAGGCCACCGAAATGCTGGCCTTCGTCGCCGACGAGGCGATCCAGATTCACGGCGGCATGGGCCTGATGGACGACCTGCCGCTCGAGCGCATCTGGCGCGACGCACGTGTCGAGCGCATCTGGGAAGGCACATCTGAAATCCAGCGGCACATCATCTCGCGTGCCCTGCTCCGCCCGCATGGCGCGTGACGGAGCATTTGATGGCATCGCACAAGCTCGATCGTCTGTTACGACCGAAAACCATTGCTGTCTTCGGCGGTCTGCAAGCCGCCGAAGTCATCAGGCAATCCCAGAAAATGGGCTTCTCCGGCGAGATCTGGCCGGTGCATCCCAAACATGACGAAATATGCGGCCTCAAGGTCTACCGTTCCGTTGCGGATCTGCCGGGCAGCCCCGATGCTGCCTTTGTCGGCGTCAATCGCTTTCTCACACTGGATATCGTGCGTGACCTGCGTGAAGCCGGCGCGGGCGTTGCCGTTTGCTATGCCTCGGGCTTTCTTGAAGCAGGCGCCGACGATGCGGATGGCGCAAGATTGCAGGAGGAGCTCGTAGAAGCGGCTGGCGATATGCCGATCATCGGACCCAACTGTTACGGGCTGATCAATTATTGCGATGGCGCCCTGCTCTGGCCCGACCAGCATGGCGGGCGGCGGCTTGGTCAGGATGAGCGCGGCGTCGCCATCATCACGCAATCTTCGAACATTGCCATCAACATGACCATGCAGACTCGCGGTCTCCCCATCGCCCACGTCATGACGGCGGGCAACCAGGCACAGACTGGCCTGCCGGACATGGCGATTGCACTGCTCGAAGATGAACGCGTTACAGCGCTTGGCCTCCACATCGAGGCGTTCCAGTCGGCGCCAAAATTCGAACGCCTCGCCCAGCGTGCCCGCGAGCTTGGCAAGCCCATCGTCGCCATGAAGGTTGGGCGTTCGGCGCAGGCACGGGCGGCAACCGTCTCGCATACAGCTTCGCTGGCGGGATCCGATGCGGCATCGGACGCTTTCCTCAAACGGCTCGGCATAGCCCGCGTCAACTCGATTGCCTCCTTCCTCGAAACGTTGAAGCTTCTGCATGTTCACGGCCCACTCGACGGCAACACTCTCTCTTCCATGAGCTGTTCCGGTGGCGAGGCTTCAGTTATGGCCGATAGTGCCGAGGGGCGAGCGGTCACCTTTCCGGAACTGACGTCCGAGCATCGGGCGCGGGTCAAAGCCACGCTCGGAACGTTCGTCGCGGTCGCCAACCCCCTCGATTACCATACGTTCATCTGGAACAACGAGCCGGCGCTTACGGCGACATTCACCGCCATGGTATCCGGCGGCTTTTCTCTGAGCTGTCTCGTCCTCGATTTTCCGCGCAAGGATCGCTGTTCGGACGTGGATTGGTGGTCGACTGTTCGAGGCTTCGAAACCGCGCTGCGAACCAACAAGGCCAAAGGCGCCATTGTCGCCTCGCTGTCGGAAAATATTCCAGAGGAATACATGTCGGGCCTGATGGCGAAAGGCATTGCACCGCTCTGCGGCATAACCGAAGCCTTCGATGCAGCGGAAGCTGCAGCCTTCATAGGCAAGGCGTGGAAATTGCCGCTACCCCGGCCCGTGGCGGTTCTCGAGGAGCAGACAGAAGCTCCAACGCGTACCCCGGACGAAGCCGAAGCCAAGGCCATCCTCAAGAATGCCGGCCTGGCCGTGCCGGACGGAAAGCGCTGCGTTACGAGCCTTGAGGCCGTCGCCATCGCCAATGGGCTTGGCTATCCGGTCGCGCTCAAGGCGCTCGGCATCGCCCACAAGTCCGAACAGAACGCCGTTCGCCTCAATCTGAAGGATGCCGGTGCGGTCAGGGCTGCTGCCGATGATCTTGCTGGTCTTGGCTCCGGCCTATATGTCGAACGAATGGTCGAGGGCGCTATCGCCGAGCTTATCGTCGGTATCGTCGATGACGCGCAATTCGGTCCCGTCATGACCCTCGGCACAGGCGGCGTTCTGGTGGAATTGCTGCAGGATACGGCAACCTTGCTCTTGCCCTCGAGCCGCGAGGATATCGAGACGGCCCTGCGTTCGCTGCGCATGTTCCCGCTGCTCGACGGCTATCGCGGCAAGCCCAAGGCTGATCTTGACGCTGCTGTTGAAGCGATCCTGGGTATTGCGGCGTTCGCTGTGAACAATTCTGGCCGAATTGCCGAACTTGATATCAATCCGCTGCTGGTCTGCAAGCAGGGTGAAGGCGCATGGATCGCCGATGCCTTGCTGGTGACAAAGGGAGAAGTGAAATGAGCGATGTAATCAGGACGCGCCGCGAAGGCGGCATTCTCGAAGTCACGCTGGACCGGCCAAAAGCCAATGCGATTGACCTCACGACGAGTCGCCTGATGGGCGAAACATTCAAGAAATTTCGTGATGATCCGGAGCTGCGTGTCGCCATCGTGCAGACCGAAGGCGACAAGTTCTTCTGTGCCGGTTGGGACTTGAAGGCGGCAGCCGGCGGCGATGCGGTCGACGGCGATTACGGCGTTGGCGGGTTCGGCGGCCTACAGGAACTGATCGACCTCAACAAGCCCGTCATAGCCGCTGTCAATGGCATGGCGGTGGGTGGCGGTTTTGAACTCGCTCTCTCCTGCGATCTGATTTATGCCTCTGACCATTCCAGCTTTGCCTTGCCGGAAATCCGCGCAGGCACCCTTGCCGATGCCGCAACAGTCAAGCTGCCGAAGCGCATCCCCTATCATGTCGCCATGGATCTGCTGCTGACAGGTCGCTGGATGGACGTTGCCGAGGCGCACCGCTGGGGGCTCGTCAATGAAGTCCTGCCGAAAGACAAGCTCATGGAGCGCGTCTGGGAAATCGCCCGCATGCTCGAAAGCGGCCCGCCACTGGTTTTCGCCGCCATCAAGGAAGTCGCGCGTGAAGCCGAGAGCATGGGTTTCCAGGAAGCCATGAACTGGATTACCAAGCGTAAATTCCGTACAGTCGACACGCTCTACGCATCCGAAGACGGCCAGGAGGGCTTCAAGGCCTTCGCCGAAAAGCGTGAGCCCGTCTGGAAGGGGAAATGACCACCGACTATTCGACATTGATCGACGAGGAAACGTGGGCGTTCATAGAACGTACCAACAGTTTCTACTCGCCCGACGCCATCGAGCTTTCGATTGCCGAACAGCGGGAGGTTTACGACACCATGTGCCGGGCATTCTTTGCCGGCTATCCAGAGGCAGTTTCTTCGACTGACCAGTTCGTCGACAGCGGCAATCGCAAGATTCCACTGCGCGTCTACGAAAAACGTGGTGGCGATCCGGAAGCCGTCTGCCTCTACTTCCATGGCGGTGGCTTCGTCGTTGGCGGACTTGAGAGCCACGACGATGTCTGCGCCGAATTGTGCGATGGCACAGGCTTCCGCGTGATCTCGGTCGACTACAGGCTCGCGCCCGAACACCTGCATCCATCCGCATTCAGGGATTGTCTGGCGGCGTTCGAACATGTGGCTTCGAGCTCGGAACTGCCCATCGTCCTTTGCGGCGATAGTGCCGGTGGCAATCTGGCGGCTGCGGTCGTGCACCATGTGCGCCGCCACCAACGCGCACCCATTGGCCAGGTGCTCATTTATCCCGGTCTGGGCGGCGCGACCGATCAAGGCTCTTACCTGACCCACGCGGAAGCTCCCATGCTGACAACTCGGGACACGCTATACTATTTCACAGTCCGCGGCGGCGGGTTCAACTGGTCGACCGACCCGCGATTTGCACCATTGAACGACACGGATTTCGCCGATCTGCCCGCCACTGTCGTGATTTCAGCCGAATGCGATCCCCTTTCGGATGATGGCCGCCACTACCGCGACAAAATCCTGGCAGCCGGCGGCAAGGCGATCTGGAACAATGAACCCGGTCTCGTGCACGCCTACCTGCGTGCCCGCCACAGCGTGGAGCGCGCCCGCTCCAGCTTCCAGCGCATTGTGACGGCAGTACATCTGCTTGGCCAGGGCCGCTGGCCCGGCCAGCTCTAGTTTCCGGCGCTGGCCATCCGGCGGTGCCTCATCGCGGTCTCCAGCCAACCGAGCTCCATCTCCGGAACCGACGACAACAACAGATCGGTGTAATCGTCGAATGGCGGCGCCAGGACTTCCGACTTTGGACCGTAGCGAACAACCTCGCCCCGATACATCACGGCGATCGAATCGGCGATCGATTTCACTGTCGCGAGATCGTGTGTGATGAAGAGATATGCAACATTCTCATCCTTCTGCAAGGCGAGCAGAAGCTTCAATATGCCGTCGGCAACCAGCGGGTCGAGAGCACTGGTGACCTCGTCGCATATGATGAGCTTCGGCTTTGCCGCCAGCGCCCGCGCTATGCACACGCGCTGCTTCTGGCCGCCGGAAAGCTCGGCCGGATATCGATCGGCAAATCCTTTGCCCATCTCGATCTTTTCGAGGAGCTCGGCAACATGCCTGTCGCGCTCCTTACCCCGCATCTTGAAATAGAACTCGAGCGGCCGGCCGATGATCGTGCCGATCGTCTGGCGCGGGTTCATCGCGGTATCCGCCATCTGATAGATCATCTGCAACTCGCGCAGATCGTTGCGGGTACGGTTGGCCAGCTGGGGAGACAGCGTCCGCCCGTCAAAGGTGATGCTTCCTTCCATCGGCGGCAACAGCCCGGTTATCGCACGGGCCAGCGTGGATTTGCCCGAACCGGATTCACCAACGACGGCGAGCGTCTGGCCAAGATGGATATCCACCGAGACGTTCTTCAGGACCTTAACCAGCCCGCCGCCATAGGCCGCTGTAACGTTGTCCACGATCAGGATCGGCGCGTCGGTCGGGTTCTTTTGCTCATGCGGGATATGATGCACGGAGACCAGCTGGTTGGTGTATTGCTGGCGTGGTTCCTTGATGATCTGGTGCGTATCGCCGTACTCGACCTTCTTGCCATGCCGCAAGACAATGATGTCATCCGCCACCTGTGCCACGACGGCGAGATCATGGGTAATGTAAAGAGCCGCAACATTCGTGTCGCGGATCGCATCCTTGATCGAGGCCAGCACATCGATCTGCGTGGTTACGTCGAGCGCCGTCGTCGGCTCATCAAACACGATCAGATCCGGCTCCGAGCACAGCGCCATCGCGGTCATGGCTCGCTGCAACTGTCCACCTGACACCTGGTGCGGGAAGCGCTGACCAAAGGTTTCCGGATTAGGCAGGCCAAGCTTCTTGAACAGGCCGATCGCGCGTTTCTCGGCTACCGCCTTCGAGCAAATGCCGTGCAGGAGCGCCGCCTCGACCACCTGATCCATCAGCTTGCGGGCGGGATTGAAGGCTGCGGCAGCAGATTGCGCGACATAGCAGACTTCACGGCCGCGCACCTGCCGTAACAGTCTTGGCCCGCCCTTCAATATGTCGCGGCCATTGAGCAGGACTTCGCCGCCGGTAATCCGCACGCCGCCACGCCCATAACACATGCTGGAAAGGCCGATGGTCGACTTGCCTGCGCCGGACTCTCCAATGAGCCCCAGCACCTTGCCGCGCTCGACCTTTACGGAAACGTCGTCGACGATGACGACATTGCGCGGCGGCTCCCCCGGAGGATAGCTCGTCGCCTCGATACGCAGATTGCGGATATCGAGCAGGGTTCCACTTCTGTCTACGGGACGTTTGGCCATTAGCCGCGCCCTCCCTTCAAGCTGGTGGTGCGATTGAGGATCCAGTCGGCAACAAGATTAACCGAAATCGCAAGAATGGCGATAGCCGCAGCTGGGATAAGCGCCGCAGGAATGCCGAAGACGATGCCTTCCTTGTTTTCCTTGACCATGCCGCCCCAATCCGCGTCCGGCGGTTGCACGCCAAGCCCGAGAAAGGACAACGCGGAAAGAAACAACACCGCAAAAATGAAACGCAGTCCAAGTTCGGCGATCAGCGGCGTCAGTGCATTCGGTAGGATTTCCCGGAATATGACCCAAATGCGACCCTCGCCGCGCAGTTTTGCCGCCTCGACGAAATCCATCACATTGATATCGACGGCGACGGCGCGCGCCAGCCGGTACACCCGCGTGGCATCGAGCAGGCCCATCACCAGGATAAGCGTAACGACGTTGGCAGGCAGCACCGACAGCACGACGAGCGCGAAGATCAGTGTTGGAATCGCCATGATCAGGTCTACGAAGCGCGACATAAGCTGGTCGAACCAGCCACCGATAACCGCCGCCGCAAACCCCAGCACCGAGCCCAGGATGAATGACAATGCCGTCGCCATGGCGGCGATGAAAATGGTGATACGCGCGCCATAGATCATGCGTGACAGCAGATCGCGCCCCAGATTATCGGTTCCGAGCCAGTACTTTGCCGAACTTGGCTCCCACACATCGCCGACCGTTTCACCAACGGAGTATGGCGCGACCCAAGGGGCGAAGATGGCTGCGAAGAGAAACAGCGCGGTGATAATGAGGCCGATCCACGCGCTGATCGGTATGGTCTTGATATTCAGCATCTGCCGGGCCTCACTTCGGATGTCTGAGGCGGGGGTTGGAAACAATCGCCACGATATCAGCAACAATATTGAGGCTGATATAGACAGCCGCGAAAACCAGCCCACATGCCTGAACGACCGGAACGTCGCGTTTGGCAACGTGATCGACCAGATATTGACCCATGCCGGGATAGACAAAAATCACCTCGACGACGACCACGCCGACGATCAGAAACGCGAGATTGAGCATCACGACGTTGACGATCGGCGCGATGGCATTGGGGAAAGCGTGCCGCGTTATGATCTGGAATGGCGTCAGCCCTTTCAGTTCAGCCGTCTCGATATAGGCAGATTGCATCACGTTGAGGATTGCCGCTCTTGTCATGCGCATCATGTGCGCGAGAACAACAAGCGTGAGCACGGTTACCGGCAGGGCAATAGCGCTCAGGCGTTCACCAAATGGCATCCCCTCGTAGACTGTCGAGACACTTGGAAACCATTGCAGCTGCACGGCAACGAAATAGATCAGCAGATAACCGGTGAAAAATTCCGGCAATGATGTCGAGGCGAGACCAAGTCCGGATATAATCTTGTCTACCGGGCCGTTGCGATATCGCACTGCGAGAAGCCCAAGGCCGATTGCCAGCGGAACCGAAACCACCGCCGCCGCCGAAGCGAGGAACAGCGTGTTCCACAGCCGGTCCTTCAGCGATGTTGCGATGTCCTGCCCGCTGGAAAGAGCCGTGCCGAGATTGCCGGTCAGGATACCGCCAAGCCAACGGAAATAGCGAATATAGGCCGGATCGTTGAGGCCCATATCACGCCGCAAATTTTCAAGTGCTTGCGGCGTGGCGGATTGTCCGAGAATGGACTGCGCGACGTCTCCAGGCAGGATCTGCGTGCCGACGAATATCAGCACGGAAACGGCAAGGAGAAGGAGTACGCCCATCGCAATTCGCTGGGCGACCAGTTTAAGGACAGGCGTACTCATCCGCCGCGGTCCTACGCGATCAGCCAGCAGCGCGACAATGCATAACCGCCGCTCATCTCCTGATTGCCGTCCGGCACCCAGCCGCCAACCTTCTTGCTCGTCGCATCGATGAAGTCATTGAACATCGGCACGATGACACCGCCCTCATCGCGTACGATGACGTTCATGTCGCGGTACATTGCCTTGCGCTTGGCTTCATCCAATTCGCCGCGCGCCTGCAACAGCAGTTTGTCGAACTTTTCGTTGAAGAAGCGCGTGTCGTTCCAGTCGGCCTTGGAATAATAGGCCGTCGAGAACATCTGGTCCTGCGTTGGCCGGCCACCCCAGTAGGATTCCG
The DNA here is from genome assembly GCF_031455525.1 of Phyllobacterium sp. 1468. Classification (NCBI taxonomy): domain Bacteria; kingdom Pseudomonadati; phylum Pseudomonadota; class Alphaproteobacteria; order Hyphomicrobiales; family Phyllobacteriaceae; genus Phyllobacterium; species Phyllobacterium sp. 1468. The sequence continues at coordinate 121,086 of NZ_JAVDSX010000012.1, forward strand.
AGAATGGCTGCTTGTTCCAAACCTGCGACCAGTAACCATCGCCAGGCTCGCGCTTGACTTCGATGGTGATGCCGGCCTTGGCAGCGCTCTGCTGATAAAGCTGCGCCGCATCGATTGCGCCGGGAAATGCAACATCGGAAGTACGAAGAAGGATGGAACCATCGTGGCCCGACTTCTTGTAGTGGAATGCCGCTTTGTCCGGATCGTATTTGCGCTGTTCGATATCGTCCGAGAACAGTGGGTATGCCTTGTTGATCGGCGTGTCGTTACCCACGGAACCGTAGCCGCGCAGAATGGTCTTCACCATCTCTTCGCGGTTCATCGCATATTTCAGTGCCAGCCGCAGATCCATGTTGTCGAAAGGCGCGGTGTTGCAGTGGGCGATGAAAACGTAGTGCCCCTTGCCCGCAACGTTCTGGATTGTAACACCCGGAACGCGCTTGACGAGATCGACGATCTTCGGTTCGACGCGGTTGATCATATGTACCTGACCGGACTGCAGAGCCGCGGTGCGGGCGGTGGCATCGTTGATGACGATGATTTCGATCTGTTCCGCGTGGCCGCGCTTGTCGCCGTCCCAGTAGTTCGGGAATTTCGTCCCGATATGGCGTACGCCTGGCTCATCTGTCACGACCTTGTATGGTCCCGTACCGATACCGGCATTCGGCTTGTCCTTGCCACCGCCCGGCTGGATCATCAGATGGTAGTCGTCCATCAGGAACGGCAGATCGGCATTGGCTTCTTTCAGTGTGAAAACAACGGTGTCACCGTCTTTCTTCACGCTCTCGATGCCGCCCATGATGCCGAGGGCGCCGGATTTCGAATTGGCATCCGAGTGACGTTCCATCGTGGCGACGACATCGTCCGGCGTCATCTCCTTGCCGTCATGGAATTGCACGCCCTTGCGGATCTTGAAGGTCCAGACCTTGGCATCATCCGAAGAGCCCCATTCCGTTGCGAGTTTCGGATTGAGTTTGCCATCGGGCTGGATCTCGACGAGCTGTTCGCCCCACTGACGGCCGAACTTGTACGGAACCTGGCTCTGCCATGTCGCGGGATCGAGACTGTCGGTGGAAGCGCCGCCCTGCATGCCGGCTTTCAACGTTCCACCCTTGACCGGACCTTCGGCAAGCGCGGCGCTCGAAAGCAGGGAGTTGGCGAAGGCCGTGGTAACGCCAAGAGCCGCGGCGCGTCCCAGGAAGTCGCGGCGCGAAAGCTTGCCAAGTGCAACCCTGCGGCTGAGATAATCGAGTTCGTTTGACATATCTATTTCCCCTTCTTCTGCTTGCGACGCCCCGGCGTCCCAATTCTGGTTTTTGTGAATTATGCGACCTGATATCCGTAAATTTCAACCCTTTAAGTTTGGTATTTAAGACGACGCTGCAGATGCAGCGTTCAAAGTCAGATGTAATTGCGTGCGATCCTCTCGGTAAAATCGCGCTCGAACACTGCGTTGTCGTTCTCGTATGCTTCGATGCGCCCGGTCAGATAGAAATTGTGCTTGTCCGAGCGCATCGTCGTGAACGTCTCGGTGCGGATTCGCCAGTTGTCGCGGCCCGAAACCTCGGTCCAATGGGTCTCGCCATAGGCGGAAAGCGGATCGTCGGCGTTGATTTCCCAGCGCTCGCGCGCAACGCCGCCATGGATCAGCCCATGATCCTTGTCCCGCGCCTCGCCGAAATCGTCTTCGATCACGAGACTGATCTTGCCTGTGACCTGATCATGTTCGATCGACCGGCTGTTGCCGCCGGCGCGCAAGGTTTCAAGCTGCCACGGCGACGCGGCTTCCGGCTCCGGAAAGCTCCATTCGTCACCTGTCGCCGGTTCCCGCGAAGGAATGCTGATTTGTCCGCCCTCTATCGTCAGGTGGACATTTTCCGGCGAGGGCCAGACCATCGGCCAATAGGACGACGAGACGGCCACCCGCAATGTATGCCCGGCCGGCATGCGATAGGCGATGTCGTCCAGCTTGAAGCTGATATCGATAGCTTCTCCCGGCACAAGCGGTTCCGGCCTGTCGTGCCCGTGGCGGTGGCAGAGATTGAATACGCCATAGGTGATGCGCGTCGACGCGCCATCTGGATGCACATCGCATAGCCGCACCGCGACCATTGCAACCGGTCTGTCGCTCGACAATTTCAAGCTGATTTCCGGCGCACCGACGATATCGATCGCCTTGTCCAGAACCGTGTCATAGCAAACAGAAAGCGCATCGTCGCGGCGCTGGTCGCCGGGCATTTCCGGTCCGAGCCAGATCGCGCAGTATTCGCCGCCCATCATGCCGCAATCCTGAGGCGACGCCACGAGGTGGGAAAATTGTCCGGCGACCTTGGATGAGAGAGATTTGTCGGCTTGCAGGTGCAACACTTCTGAGCCAATCGCCTTCGATGGCCACACCTGTTCTGCAATCCAGCGACCGGGACGTTCGGTGTACCAGCTTTTGGGACGCACCGAATCCATCAGATAGCCGCGATAGGCCGGATCGTTCTCGACGTCGGTGTCGATATCCTTGAGCCAGCGGTCCCACCAGCGCAGCGCCTCCTGCAGGAAGCCGATACGCGGCTCCGGCACGGCAAAATGCGGATATTTATGCACCCAGGGCCCGATGATGCCCTTGACCGGCGCTCTGATGCCCGCCATCAGCCGCGGTACGGCGTTCTTGTAGGCATCGCCCCAGCCGCCGACGGCCAATGTCGCTGCCTTGATCGCCGAAAAGTCCTCGCAGACCGAACCACGCTGCCAATAGGCGTCGCGCGTCTGATGGTTGAGCCAGACGGCTGGCAGGAAAGGCTCGTTGTCCAGCCGATCAAGCCACATGTCGCGCCATTTCTCGCCAGCAAGGGCCGGGTCCGGCGCGCGCGATGAATAGGCGAGCATCGTTGCGCCCCAGCCGAGATTTTCGTTCAGCAGCAGGCCGCCCTTGTAGTGGATATCATCGGCATAACGGTCGTCGGTCGAGCAGAGCGTGATGATCGCCTTCAGCCCTTCCGGTTGCAGCGCCGCCACCTGCAGCGAGTTGAAGCCGCCCCAGGATATGCCCATCATGCCGACCTTCCCGGTCGACCACGGCTGTTCGGCTATCCATTTGATCACCTCGCAGGCGTCGGCCAGTTCCTGCTCGGAGTACTCGTCCTCCATCAGCCCTTCCGAATCGCCATTGCCGCGCATGTCGACGCGCAGGCAGGCATAGCCATGGCCAGCGAAATAGGGATGCGTGAGGTTGTCCCGCGCGGTGGTACCGTCGCGTTTGCGATAAGGGAGAAATTCGAGAATTGCAGGAACCGGGGTCTGCTCGGCACCGTCTGGCATCCAGACTCTCGCCGAAAGCCGGCATCCGTCGGGCAGGATGATGCCCATATCGGCGTGCTCGTGGATATTATGCTGAAAAGTCTCGACTGTCCGCATTATCACCCTTCGCCTCATCAAAGAGTCGAAAATGGCGAATGCTCACCGGCTTTGCACCGCCGGTGATACGCGTCCCATCTTTCTCGTCTTTTGCGAGGTGTTCCTTTGCCCACACTATGCGCATCTGCTCAGCGACACGCCTCTAACACTTGCGACATAAGTCCCGTCATTTGCGCCACCACCAGAAAACACTCAACCAAGCTTCGAGGGTATCAATCTTTCCATGCGCCGGAACAGCATGACGATGATACCCGTGATTACAAGATAGCCCGCCGCCAGCAAAAGCAGCGGTTCGTAGGTAAGAAACGTGTCCTGCCTGACGCGCGATGCAACCGAGTATAGATCGACGACAGTGATGGTCGCGACCAGCGGTGTGGATTTCAGCTGCAGCACGGCTTCGCCAGCCAGCGTCGGCAGCGCCCTGTGAATGGCTTGCGGCAACCAGATGCGGCGGAAGATGGTAAAGCGCGGCATGCCGAAGGCGCGTGCCGACTCGAGCTGCCCCTTGGGAACGCCCGCAAAGGCCCCGCGCATCACCTCGCCCTCATAACCGGCATAGGACAACGTCAGGGCAAGGACGGCATAGGGCCACGCCTGCCGCAGGTAAGGCCAGAGCTCGGATCCTCTGATCCACGGATATTGCGGGAACAGCGACCCGAGACCGTAATAGAGCAGCCAGAGCTGCACGAGCAGCGGTGTGCCGCGAATGACGGTGCAGAACGCACGCGCCGGAATGGCCAGGAATGCCGGGCCGGAAGCTTGTGCCAGACCAAGCGGCACCGCCAGCAGGAAACCAAGCACGACCGTCACGACCAGTATCCAGATCGTCCGCCACAGACCCTGCAAGATCAGACTGCCATATTGCGGCAGCCAGTCCCAGCGCATGAACAACGCCGCCGAAGCCACAAGGCCCAGCCCGATAAGGATGAGCACGATACGATGTGGCGGCAGCTTGCTTGCCTGGCTGCTTGCGTCCTTTTCCTTGTGAATAGGAAAGGTTTCGATCGGAACTTCAATTTCGGTTTCGCCAAGCGCGTTAGACATCAGCGTGCCTCCTTAACCGAAGGCATGCCGCGCCGCGCCCGCTTCTCAACCCATTCAAGGATGACACTGGAGAACAGCGTGATGAACAGATAGAGAGCGCCGGCTGCGAGGTAGAACGTCATATAGGCTTTCGTCGTCCCGGCAGCCTGGCGCGTTTCCAGTGTCAGTTCGCTGAAGCCAACGACTGCCAGCAGCGCCGTGTCTTTCGTCGAAATGAGCCACAGATTGGCAAGCCCGGGCAATGCGTGGGGCAACATCGCCGGCAGTGTGATCCGGCGCATCATCAACACGGGCGACATGCCGTAGGCCCTCGCTGCCTCGATCTCGCCTTGTGGTATGGCTTGGATAGCGCCGCGAAGCACTTCCGTCGCATAGGCCCCCTGGACAAATCCCAGCACCACGATACCGGCGACGAGGCCGCTGATATCGACGCGCGGATAACCCATCCCCTCCAGGATACGGTTGATCAGGTCCGTCCCCGCATAGTAAAGCAGGATAATCATCACCAGTTCGGGAATTGCCCGTACCAGCGTCGTATAGATTGCCGCCAGGTCGCGTGCGATCGGGCCGCCGTAGAGTTTCGCGTATGCGCCGAATGTTCCGATAATCAGCCCCATGCCGAAAGCGCCGAAGGCAATCTGCAGGGACCGCACCAACCCGCGCAGAAGGTTGGCGCCCCACCCGGGCGCAACAGGCGATAGAAGATCGAACATGCCGGTAATTCCGGCCGGGATAATCGATGCGTCGGCCAAGCCGTCCTCGATTCAGCGTCAAATGCAGGTTTCGAACAATAAAAAGGCCGGAGTTGGAAACCCAACGCCGGCCCAAACTCAATCAGCCGCCATACATGTCGATGGTGAAGTACTTCTTCGAGATTTCGTCATACTTCCCGTTGGCCCTGATTTCTTTGATTGCCGCGTTGAACTTTTCCTTCATCGCAGTGTCGCCCTTGCGTACGCCAACGCCAACGCCAGGTCCAAGGATATCCAGATCATCGGCGACCTTGCCCTTGATCTCGCAGCAAGCCTTGCCTTCGGGTGTTGCGGCAAAGGTCTCAAGCGCCAGTCCATCTGCCTGGGTGGCGTCGATACGCCCGGCAGCCAGATCCTGATTGGCTTCGTCCTGCGTCTGGTATTCCTTGATCTCGGCCGCTGTGTCAGCGAAATGCTTCTTCGCATAGGCCTGGTGCACCGTCGAAACCTGCACGCCAAGGATCTTGCCCTTCAGGCCTTCGGGTGTCGCGTCCATCTTCTCGTCCTTGGAGCCGAGAATCAACGTCGGGGTATTGTAGTACTTGTCCGAGAAATCGATCGTCTTCTCGCGTTCCGCGGTGATCGACATCGAAGCTGCAATGATGTCGATCTTCTTTGTCGTCAGCGCCGGAATGATACCGTCCCACGAAACAGGCGTGATGACGCAATCGAGCTTCGCCGCTTCACACATTGCCATGGTGATGTCGATTTCCCAACCCTGCCATTTGCCGGACGCATCGGGCGCCGCGAAAGGCGGATAGGGTTCGGCGGCAATGCCAACCTTGACCTGTTCGGCGTTGGCTGCGCCAAGGCCGGCAACCACAAGCACAACGGCTGCTGCCGTTGTTTTTAGAAAAGACTTCATTCTCATCTCCATTGGTTCCACTGTTCCCCAGGGTTGCTCCCTGCATTGCTTTGACTCACTTATGAAACAGTTCGGATAAACTGCTTCAAACGTTCAGATTTCGGCGATCCGAATAATTCTTCCGGAGGCCCTTCCTCCTCGACGATTCCGTTGTGCAGGTACATCACATGGCTCGCCACTTCGCGGGCAAACTTCATTTCGTGGGTAACAAGCAGCATCGTCCGGCCCTCCTTCGCAAGGTCGGCTATGACCTTCAGGACCTCGCCCACAAGTTCAGGATCGAGCGCCGAAGTCGGTTCGTCGAAAAGCATCACACGGGGCTGGATGGCCAGGGCCCGTGCGATTGCACCGCGCTGCTGCTGTCCGCCTGACATATAGGCGGGATAGACATCGCGCTTGGCGGAAAGACCGACGCGCTCGAGCAGCTGTTCGCCGATGGCCATTGCTTCATCGTGCTTCATGCCGAGCACATGCACCGGCACTTCGATGACGTTCTGGATCAGCGTCATGTGCTGCCACAGGTTGAAATTCTGAAACACCATGCCGAGCCGGGTGCGAATGCGCTCGATCTGGCGGCGATTGGCCGGCACCTGCCCGCCATGACCGTCGCTGACCATTTTGACGTCTTCGCCATTGATGCGAATGACGCCGCTCGTGGGGTTTTCCAGAAAATTTATGCAGCGCAGGAACGTCGACTTGCCCGAGCCGCTGCCCCCGATCATGGCGACGACATCGCCGTCCTTGGCCGACATGGATACGCCTTTGAGCACTTCAAGCGCGCCGAACCGCTTGTGCAGGTTCTCGATGTGGATAGCTTCAGCCTGTTCAGCCGCGCCCGGTTGGAGAGGATCCGCCGCAACGGCCATATTCGCCGTCATTCCGGGATTCTCGCGCATAGCTGCCGTGCATGCTCAATCATGAGTTGTTCGATCCGCCTCTTTTGTCAGCATGGGTCTTGATTGCCCGAATTTAGCCCATCACACCACTTGCGCTCTAATTATGCAAGCGTATAAATACACGGACCAGCAATTTTTCGAGAGCACCCCCAAAACATGTCATTCGGTTCGCAGTCCATGGCCCTTCCCTTGAAACGCGTCATAATGCGCATGCCGGACAGGGTCATGGCCGGCGCCGCACGCGACGTCTGGCACTATGGCCCGCAGTTCGATCCGCGCCGGGCGTCCGAACAGCACAAGGTCTTCGCCGATCTTGTCGCCCGCTCCGGTGCCGACATTACCTGGATACGCGACGGCAACGATGCGCTCTCGGATTCGATATTCACCCACGACCCGTCGCTTGTCACAGATAAAGGCGCCGTTCTCCTGCGCATGGGCAAGAAGCTGCGTCTCGATGAGCCCGATCTGCATCATGAAACCTACCGCGAGATGGATGTCCCTGTTCTAGGCCGTATCGAGGCGCCGGGCACCGTCGAAGGCGGCGATTGCGTCTGGGTCGATAGCAATACCTTGGCGGTCGGGCGCGGTGTCCGCACCAACCAGTCCGGCATCGAACAGCTTTCAGCCATCCTGAAGCCCCTCGGCATCACCGTTCTTGGCTTCGATCTGCCGCTCTGGCATGGCGAGGAGGCCTGCCTGCATCTGATGTCGATCATCTCCCCGTTGGCCGAGGATCTGGCACTGGTGCACCTGCCACTGCTGCCTGCCGCCTTCTATCAGCTCCTCAAGGATCGCGGCATCCGCCTCGTGGTGGCACCGGAAGAAGAGTTCGCCGCGAGCAATGGGCTTAATCTGAATGTTTTGCCGACTGCCCCTTACGAGGTGATCGCCGTTGCCGGTTTCGAAAAGACCAAGGCTGCCATGGAAGCGGCGGGTTGCACAGTCACCACATTCGAGGCCGATGCCCTGTGCATCGCCTGCGAAGGCGGCCCTACCTGCCTGACCCGACCCGTCTGGCGCCAATGACGGAGTCCCGCTCCACCACACGCAAGAGCTTCCGCCGCGAGGGTGAAGACAAGCGCCGCGAGGATCTGATTGCGGCGACGCTCGAATGTGTGGCTGAGCGTGGTCTTGCAGGAGCGACCGTGCGCGAGATCGCTCTGCGCGCCGATGTGACGGCTGGTCTCATCCGCTATTATTTTCCGGCCAAGGACGATCTCATCGGTGCTGCTTATCGCGCCGTCATGAACCGCATGACGGTTCAGGCAAGCGATGCGCTGAAGAGTGCCGCCGATGATCCGCGTGACCGTCTCAATGCCTTCGTGAAGGCCAATCTCGGTCAGCCCATCATGGACCCGAACAATCTCTCCCTGTGGGCCGGATTCATCGGCATGGTTCACGCCGATCCGGCCATGGCTTTGGCGCACCGCGACGGCTATCTCGGTTTCCGCGACGAGCTGGAAGCGCTCATCCGCGAAGCATTGCTGGCGGCAGGCAAGCCGGCTGAGCCAATTCATACCCGCCGCCACGCTATCGCCGTCAACGCCATTATCGACGGGCTGTGGCTTGAAGGTTGTCTTGCGGGTGATATTTTTGCCGAAGGAGAGTTGGCCGAGACCGGTATAGCCGCTATCGAAGCCGTTCTTGCAATTTCTCTCAATCCTGAAAAAGGAGGCGCGATATGATGCGCTATGCGTCTGTCACCGACCGTCTGGCCGGACTTGGATCCGACAAATGGGCTGTCCATTTCCGCGCTCGCCAAATGAAACAGGCGGGCCACGAGATCATCGAGTTGACGATCGGCGAGCCTGATATTCCGACGCCTACCGACATGATTGAGGTCGCCGAACGCGCGATGCGCGCTGGCCGCACCGGCTATTCCAGCGGTCGCGGCGAACCGGGATTGCTCGCCGCGCTTTCCGCGAAATACACCGCACGCACGGGTCGCCAGATTGGTCCGGAAAACATCATGTGCTTCTCCGGCACGCAAACTGCCCTGTCGATGGTCATGATGGGGCTTGCCGAGGAAGGCGACGAGATCATCACTGGCGATCCGCTCTACGCGACCTATGACGGTGTTGTCCGCGCAACCGGCGCGACGCGTGTTTCCGTTCCGTTGCGGCCCGAAAAAGGTTTCCGCATGCAGGCGGCAGACCTTGAAAAAGTCATCACCCCGCGGTCGAAGGTTCTCCTGCTCAACTCGCCGCACAATCCGACAGGCGCCGTGCTGAGCGCCGCGGAGATCGCCGAAATCGGCGACGTCTGTATCAGGCACAATCTCTGGATCGTGTCCGACGAAGTTTATGAACTGATGATCTACGACGGCACGTTCGCGTCGCCACTGGACCGGGCCGAACTTGCCGATCGCACGATCGCCGTCGCCTCCATCTCGAAGTCCCATGCCGCGCCGGGTTTTCGCAGCGGCTGGTGCATTGCCCCGAAGGAATTCACCGAGCGCCTGCTGCCGCTGTCCGAATCCATGCTTTTTGGCGGGCAGCCCTTCATCGCCGACATGACGGCCTATGCTCTCAGCCGCCCGTCCACCGCGGCGGCCACGATGCGCGAAAGCTTTCTGCGCCGCGCCCGGCGCATTTCGGAACGCCTGGATGGCAAGGCGGGCATCGTTGCCAAGATCCCGCAAGCCGGCATGTTCATTCTTGCCGACATTCGCGCCACCGGGCTGTCTGGCCAGGATTTCGCCATGCGCCTCCTCGAAGAGGAGCTCGTCGCGGTCATGCCGGGCGAATCCTTTGGCGACAACCTTGCCGGCTATCTTCGCATGAGCCTCAGCATTGCCGATGACAAGATCGATGCCGCCTGCGCCGGTATCCTCCGCCTCGCATCGCGCCTGCAACAACGGAAATACGCATGACCACTGTTGGTGAAGCCCTCGTCCACCTGCTTGAATCCTATGATGTCGATACGGTTTTCGGTATTCCTGGCGTTCATACGATCGAACTCTATCGCGGCCTCGCCGGTTCGAAGATCCGCCACATCACGCCGCGCCATGAACAGGGCGCGGGCTTCATGGCCGACGGCTATGCACGTGCTACCGGTAAGCCCGGCGTCGCTTTCGTCATCACCGGCCCCGGTATCACCAATACGATAACCGCCATGGGTCAGGCCCGGGCTGACTCGATCCCGATGCTGGTCATCTCCGGCGTCAACCAGCGCGATTCGCTCGGCAAGGGCATGGGTTTCCTGCACGAACTGCCCAATCAGCGCGCCATGTTGCAGACTGTCGCAATGTTCTCGCATCGCGTCGAAAAGCCGGACGAGCTGGCCATCGTCCTCGCCAGGGCCTTTGCGCTGTTCGCTTCGCGCCGTCCCGGTCCCGTCCATATCGAGATTCCGCTGGATGTGATGGCGCTGCCGCTGGATGGCGCGGAACGCCTGTCCTACGACGCGCCGATCCCGCACGCTTCAGCCGAGACCATGGCGGAGCTGACGCGCCTTTGCCTCGGCGCCGAACGGCCGGTGATCCTGATCGGCGGTGGCGCCAGGACTGCCGCCAGCACCCTGCAAGATCTGGCGGAAAAGCTCGACGCGCCTGTCATCGCGACGACCAATGCGCGCGGCATCATGCACGCTCACCCCCTGCTCATACCGGCCAGCCCCAGCCTGAAGCCCTGCCGCGATTTGCTCGCTGATAGCGACCTTGTCATCGCGATTGGTACGGAAATGGGGCCCACCGATTACGACATGTACAGCGATGGTGGTTTTCCTGCGCTCAAACGGCTCGTGCGCATCGATATCGATGCGGGACAGCTCGACCGTCATCCGGCCTTCATGCCGATCGAAGCTTCGGCCAGGGAAACCGTCGAGCAGCTCGCCGCGGCCCTGCCCGAGCGCCGCAATTCCCATTCCGGCGTAGAGCGTGCGCGACAGACGCGCGATGCGGCCTGGTCCTTTATCGGCCCGCGCTACCAGGGCATGGTGCGTTTCCTCGATACCTTACGCGACACGCTGCCGGATTCTCTCATCGTCGGCGATTCCACGCAGGCCGTCTATGCGGGCAATCTGTACTATGATCACGACCGCGTCGGCGGTTATTTCAACGCGGCGACCGGATTCGGTGCGCTTGGCTTCGGCCCGCCGGCCGCCATCGGCGCATCGCTGGGAAAGCCGGAAACATCGACGATCGCAATCGTCGGCGATGGCGGCTTCCAGTTCGTCCTCGGCGAACTAGGCGCGGCCGTCGATGAACATGTGCCGGTCATCTTCATCGTCTGGAACAATCAGGGCTATCAGGAGATCGAACGCGCCATGATCGAGGTCGATATCGACCCGGTAGGCGTGCGTCCATCGGCACCCGATTATCTGAAGATCGCGCAGGCTTACGGCGTTCCGTCGAAGCGACTGGACAATCTCGAACAACTGCCTGCCGCCTTGCTCGAAGCCAAGGCGAGCGGAACGCCATATCTCATTGAAATCGATGAGAAACTGTTTGATTAGGACTGTGCCCGGGAACGAACCCAAGAATTGATCGCGGCGTCGCAAAATATCAAGCCTTTGCCGCATCCCGGCTTCTTGCCACCTGAGTGCGAGACTATCGTTGAACAACCTTTCCACCCCAACAAAAACAAGGGAACTCTGATGAAAGCATTATTGATGAGCGGCGTCATGGCGTTCGCGCTGCTCGGCGCCGCAGGCGGTGCATCGGCTGCCGAGTGCGGCAACGTCACCATCGCCAGCATGAACTGGCAGTCGGCGGAAGTTCTCGCCAATCTCGACAAGATCATTCTCGAATCCGGCTACGGCTGTCAGGCTGAAATCATTCAGGGCGACACGATCCCGACCCTGACCTCCATGACGGAAAAGGGCCAGCCAGATATCGCCCCCGAGGGCTGGGTCGATTTCATGCGCGATATCATGGACAAGGCAGTTGCAGACGGCAAGCTTGTCTACGCCTCCAAGTCGCTCTCCGACGGCGGCGTCCAGGGCTGGTGGATCCCCAAATATCTCGCCGACGCTCATCCCGATATCAAGACCATCGACGATGCGCTGAAACACCCCGAACTTTTCCCCGCCCCCGAGGATCCCTCCAAGGGCGCCGTGTTCAATGGACCTGCGGGCTGGGGCGGCACTGTCGCAACCACACAGTTCTTCAAGGCCTATGACGCCGAAAAGAAGGGCTTCACGCTCGTCGACACGGGTTCCGCCGCTGGCCTCGATGGCGCGCTGGCAAAAGCCTACGAGCGCAAGGAGGGCTGGGTTGGTTACTATTGGGAACCGACTGCGCTCCTCGGCAAATATCCGATGGTGAAGCTCGACCACGGCGTGAAATTCGATGCCGCCGAATGGAAGCGTTGCAACACCGTTGCCGATTGCCCGGACCCGAAGAAGAACGATTGGGAAATCGCCGAAGTCGATACGGTCGTTACCAAGAAGTTCAGCGAAACGTCCGGCCCGGCAATGGATTATCTCAAGGCCCGCTCGTGGGACAACAAGACTGTCAACGCGCTTCTCGCGTGGATGACCGACAATCAGGCGACAGGGGAAGACGGCGCGAAATACTTCCTGAAGAACAATGAGCCTGTCTGGACAAAATGGGTCAGCGAAGATGCTGCCGAAAAGATCAAGGCAGTGATCAAGTAACTATGGCGATTATCTCTCCCCGTTGTGGGAGAGATAACCCCGCTAAAACCTTGTGGCGTATCTCAGCCCATCATAAATCGCGGCGTGGATATTGCGGGCGTGCACTGCATCGCCGATCCGCAGCAGATCGAACTTGCCCTCTCCCCGCAGCGGAAAGATCGCGCCGCCATTGACCAGCCGGTCATAATCCACGGCGCCGCCATTGCGCGACAATGGCTTCAACTCGCGGTAGAGATCATCGATTGGCAAGGTCCCATGCTCTACAACCACCTGATCGACCAGGCGTTCCTCGTGATAGTCCGGTGCGAAATCCGAACCGAGCGTTGCGACAAGCTGGTTGCCGTTGCGGGCAACGCTGACAAGCCGCGTGTTGATCGTCACGCGCACGCCTTTTTCCTGAAAGGCGCGCATATAGGGCACATGGTTCATGCCGCCCATCTCAGGGGCGAAAAATCGTTCGGGACTGACAAGTTCCAGCCTCGACCCGACCCGCGCGATCATTTCGGCCGCGCTCATGCCCTGGTGCCCGCCATTGTCGTCATAGAGCAGCACATTCTCGCCCGGCTTCACCGCACCCGCCAGAATATCCCAGCTTGAGACCACCAGCTCGTCGCCCGCCGTCAATGGCGGATTTTGCGGCAGGCCGCCTGTCGCGATAACCACGACGTCAGGCTCGAGCTCCAGCACGTCGCCGGCTTCCGCCCAGACGTTGTAGCGCAGCGGAACACCGAGCCGCTCGAGTTCGTCCAGGCGCCAATCGACAATGCCGATCATCTCCTTGCGCCGCGGATTTTGCGATGCGAGCCGGACTTGTCCGCCCGCCTGATCCGAAGCTTCAAGCACCGAGACCTTGTGACCGCCTTCGGCGGCAACCCGCGCCGCCTCAAGCCCTGCTGGACCCGCACCGACAACCACCACAGTGCGCGCCGTCTGCGCTTTCGCAATCACATGCGGCATGGTCTGCTCGCGCCCGGTCGCCGCGTTGTGCACACACAGCGCCTCACCGCCCTCATAGATACGATCGAGACAATAGGTGGCACCGACGCAGGGCCGGATGCGATGCTCATCGCCCGCCATGATCTTGCGCACGATATGCGGATCGGCGAGATGGGCACGGGTCATCCCGACCATGTCGAGCTTGCCCTCGGCCACCGCGTGGCGTGCCGTCGCCACGTCGGCGATGCGCGCCGCATGAAATGTCGGAAATTTCGTCTGCTGGCGGATTTCACCGGCAAAATCGAGATGAGGCGCCGACCGCATGCCCTGGATCGGGATAACCTCGTTCAGCGCTGCGTCCGTATCGATATGGCCGCGAATGATGTTCAAAAAGTCGAACTTGCCGGAAGCTGCGATGCGCCGGGCGATCTCGACGCCCTCTTCCTTCGAAAGTCCCTGCTCCCAGTCCTCGTCCGCCACCATGCGGATGCCGACGATGAAATCCGGGCCGACCGATTTGCGCACCGCATCGATCACGGCCCAGGTGAAGCGCAGCCGGTTGTCCAGAGACCCGCCATAGTCGTCGTCGCGATGATTGGTGGCGGGCGACCAGAAACCGTCCATCAGATGCCCATAGGCCTCGAACTCGATGCCATCGAGCCCCGCCGCCTGCATACGCTGTGCTGCAGAGGCGTAGTCGCCGATGATCCGCTCGATGTCCCACTCCTCCGCTTCCTTCGGGAAGGCGCGGTGCGCAGGCTCGCGTATCGGGGAAGCGGAAACAACAGGAAGCCAGTCTGCCTTGTTCCAGCTTGTGCGGCGGCCCAGATGCGTCAGCTGGATCATCACCGCAGCGCCATGCTCATGGCAATCGTCGCTGAGTTCGCGCAACCAGGGCACGATCTCGTCCTTGTAGGCGTGGAGATTGCCGAAGGCCGGCGGCGACTCGCGCGAGACGACCGCAGACCCCGCCGTCATCGTCAGCGCGATACCGCCCTTGGCCTTCTCGGTGTGATAGAGCCGGTAGCGCTCCTTTGGCATGCCGTCTTCCGAATAGGCAGGCTCGTGACTGGTCGACATGATGCGGTTTTTGAGCCGCAGATGTTTGAGCTGATAGGGTTGCAGCAGCGGATCGTCATGTGATGCCAATGGACCATTCCCTTTGTCCAGATTCCCTCTGTCTGCACCGATCCTAACCTTGTCGCGGCCCGTTCAGTTTCTCCCCCGCGACGTGTTCTGATACGCAGCCGCCGTGAACCTCCCAATACAGCCCGCCCATCATGGGGCGCTCCAAGCATGCAACCGTGCTTGCTCCGCGAACTAGATCGTCTTTCAACATACCTGCTAGGTTGTCACAAACATCGGTCCCGGCATCGCCGCGTATGGAGTGGGTTAAAACACTGAGATTGCCACGCACCAGCCCCATTTGCCCAGCACTGTTTGCCACAATGGAAAAGAGAGTTGCCATCGGTCCGTAAACTCCTCTAGGGAAGTTGTCCGGACTAATTTGCCAGTCGCAGAATTCAACCGGAACGCAACACTCCTGCAGGGTTTCGAGAATGAGCGAATGCATCCTACAAATAAAACAAATGAGATAAATCGTGTAAGCCGCTTGAGAAGCAAAGATGTCTGAAACGCCTCAACCCACTGGGCCACTACTGGTTAAAACGCGGAGTCTTCGGCTGGCTAAGGTTTGGAATATCATGCGCCTATCATGGTTTCTGATTTGCGTCGTCATTGGGACCGCCGTGGGAGCATTGTACGGCTACGACACCTACGGGTGGTTTGGTGCTGTTGGGACAGGTCTTCTTGGTCTTATTCTTGGAAGTATAGTTGGTGCCGCCCCGCAAATATTATTGATGCGATGAGTGCCTGGACGGGCGTTGAGTTCTACGGACTCCGACCCGCGTTTGTTACCCTGTACCTTTCAGCTTCGATCATCACTCTGAGTGCTCGCAAAATCTCCCTCAATCAGTTGCAGCCCCTGTTGAGAAAGAATTTTTCTACGGATTTGAGAGCGCTGCCGGAATATTCCAGCGGATCCAGATCGGCTATCAAATCGGAGAACGCAAGATTTGCGTTGGGACTGTCGATGTATCTTTGAAGCAGTGCGCAATGTTTGTTTTCCCTTGCGACACGCAGAGCGATAGCTTCAAGGAACCCGATACAAAAACCGTGTTTCAGCTCATCTTTCCTGTCTCTGCACATTGCCTGAAGTTTTGCGAAGGTGGGCTCGTCCGCGAGCGCAAGGTTACCGGAGCTCGCCCCAAGGACGAGGGACAGGGCAATGGTCGTTCCGATGATTCGGCTGCCCCTTATACGCGCGCTTTTTCGCTTGCCGGCCTTCGCGGCATCGTGAACAACAGACGGCATCTTCTCCCTCCCGGCTCCTGGGCAAATATCGTTTGCCGCCTGCAGCGATCACCACCTGTATTGGCGACGCGAAGCGGCCAACCATCAGCAAAGCTGTCTCAGACGCGATCTGAACCCCAGTTCAGGAAAAAGCCGACATCGCCCGGCATTCCGTTGGGGAAACTGATGATCATTGCCTTGAGCTTGAAACCCTGCGGCTTGGCAAGTTTCTGATAGCGTTCATAAAACTCCTTTGCCTTGCCTTGCAGCGTTTCCGGCCAGTCCCTGTCGCCGCTGTTTATTGCGCGCCCGCTGTCCGAACAAAGGTCCGATGAAAAGCTATAGACCATGGCCTCGAATTTGCCCGCCTGGACAGCGTTCGCCACAAGCCGGCGGACCGCCAGGACGTCTGCTTCGCTGACATGGTTCTTGAGGAAATCTTCGGCGAAGTCGGCGGCTTTCTGCTCCTGGATTGCCTTTGCCTTCGCCTGCTTTTGATCTTCCTCCCTTGCCCGTTTAATGACTTCATTGCGAATGTCCGCCGCGCTCGGGGGCATCGCGTTCAAATCGAGGGGTTCTTTTTTCTCTGGCATTTGCTTGATCCTTTCCTGGATGACGTTTTTTTGACGGATAGCGCCTTCAAAGCACGTCGGGGACAACGGCGGCGGTAATCTCCGGCGCGATATAGTCGTTGGGCCGCTTTTGCCGCTTGCCGAGATTCGGCGCGTCAAACTTGACCCGTTCGTAGGGGATCGACTTGAGGATGTGCGAAATACAGTTGATACGCGCACGCTCCTTGTCGTCGGACGGCACAATCCACCACGGAGCATCGGGCCTGTCCGTCACCTTGAGCATCTCGTCGTAAGCGCGTGAATAGTCCCACCAGCGTTGATACGACGTGACATCCATCGGACTGAGTTTCCACTGGCGCAGGGGGTCGTCGATACGGCGGCGGAACCGGCGCTCCTGCTCCTCCTCGCCGACAGTGAGGAAATACTTGAGTAATATGATGCCGCTTTCCACAATCGCCGCCTCAAAGAGCGGGGTAAGTTCGAGAAAACGTCGCGTCGTCTTTTCGGAACAGAAACCCATGACGCGCTCAACGCCTGCGCGATTGTACCAACTCCTGTCGAAGATCACGATCTCGCCCGCCGCCGGAAAATGTTGGACGTAGCGCTGCATGAAGATCTGTGATTTCTCCCGGTCGCTCGGCGATGGAAGTGCGACGACGCGGAACACGCGCGGGCTCACCCGCTCCGTGATGCGTTTGATCATGCCGCCTTTTCCCGCAGCATCGCGGCCCTCGAACAGGATGATCACGCGCGCGCCCGATTTCTTCACCCACGCCTGTAAATGCGCGAGCTCGATCTGACGCTTTTTCATCTGCTTGTTGTAGCGGTCCTTGCCGAGTTTCTTGTGCTCGACAGGGTCTTCCTCCCGCAATGTGTTGTCGTGTTTGTTCATCCCATTATCCTCCCTCTGGTGTCTGCACTTGAAGTGCTGTTGAAGCTGCAACCGTTCCCTCTGAAAGGCCGTTCTTCCCGGCATCGAGGCCGCGTATTGCATCCTCCACATCCTCGAAAACATATTGAGTTCCGATGCGGTCGAGGAGACCGCTTCTTTCGAGCATCGTCTTCACCTCGGCATGCAACTCGGCGATCCCGAGTGTAATCCCGTCCGCCGCCAGATCGCCCCTGATGTCATCGAGCATGGCAAGGGCCGTGCTGTCGATCTGGGCAATTGCACTGGCGTCAATAACGAACCAGCGGGTCCCGGCAGGTAAACCGGAGGCAATGGTTCTGATGCGCTCCCGAACGTAGTCCGCATTGAAAAACAACAGGCTGCCCTGGATTATATAGAGGGCTAGACCCGGGATCGGGCGGGCCTCGGGAAAGCGGTGCAGCTTGTAGAGGCCGTCACGACTGCCGAGACGGCCAAGCAGCGCGTCGCGCGGAAACATCATCTGACGCACGAGGTGGACAAGCGTTGCGGCGATAGCGATCACCACCCCGGCAAGGACACCGAAGCTTATGGCGCCCCACATGGTGATAAGCGCAAAAACGAATTCGGTGCGGCTGATACGCCAGATATGCCGCAACTCTGCGATATCGATCAGGCTGAGGGCAGCAGCTACCAGTATAGCACCGAGGGCGGGGATGGGGAGAATCCGCATCGCATCGCTGAAATAGAGTAGCGTGGCTATCAACGCGGCAGCCGAGACAAGCCCTGCCAGCTGAGATTTTCCGCCTGCCGATAAACAGATCGCCGTCCTAGAGTCCGAAGCGCTGATCGGAAATGCCCCGAAAAGCCCCGCGGCGATGTTCCCCGCGCCGAGCCCGATCAATTCCTGATTGGCGTCGACATGTTCGCCGGAGCGCCCTGCGAAACTGCGGGCTGCAACTATGCCTGATCCAAAACTGACCAGAAAAACAGCGGCTGCGCCCAGCACAATTCGGTCCAGTGGAAGGGCAGCTACAGAAGGTATCGAGATGGATGGCAGCGCAAAGGGGATATCCCCGACGACAGCGATGCCCATCTGCTCGAAATTGAAAAGGACCGAAAGGATGGCCGAAACGACAACGACAATGACCGGCCCCGGTACGGGCAGGCGCGAAGCCCTGACCGCCTGCAATAGAACGAACATGGACAACCCGAGCAGAAGCGAAGGCCAGTTTATGGCGGCGCTCTCGTTGATGAGTTCGAGGAACGGCGCTACGAGCCCGTCCGATTGAATCGACAGCCCGGTCAGGCGGCCAATCTGTCCAACCATGATCGATACGGAAATACCGGCAAAGAAACCGACGAGGATCGGGCGTGAAAGGAACGTTGCCACAACGCCGAGACGCAAAAGGCGGGCTGCCAGGCATATCGCGCCGACAACAAGGGCGATCAGTGATGCAACCATGGCACGGTCTGGCGACGCGTCCGTCGGCAGGGAGGCGACGATCGATGTCACGGCCGCTGCCAAGACGGTCATGGTTGCCGCGTCCGGACCAACAATCAGGATGCGGGAAGGACCGAACAGCGCATAGCCTATCGGAGCCGCTATGCTTGCATAGAGCCCCGTTTCCAGAGGCAAACCCACGATCGCCGGATAGGCAATGGCACTTGGCAAGCCAACGGCGGCCACGGCGAGCCCGGCAGATATATCGCTTGGCAGCCAACTGGCCCGATATCCCCTCAAGCTCCTGAGAACGGGGATGGACAAGGTCATGGCCTGAACCTCTGACTGGCGGCAACTATCATCGTCAATGCTCCAGGAAACGCTTCTGATCCGGCTGCTCATTCCCAGTCAACGACGCAGTTATGGTCTGCCGAGATCTGGCGTTACCCCTAGCTTCGTTCAGGGGGTATCGGAGGCGCAAGTACGTTACGGTAACAACCTCTTCAGAAGGCCGGGCTCCCGCACGGAGGCCGTCTATGCACGTCGGATGAATGGGCGCCAAAATGCAAAATGGCGGCACGAGGCCGCCATTTTTTGCAATATATTCATCACTCTATGGAGTGAGAATGGTGCGGTCGAGAAGATACGTATAAGTGGCTGAAATGGCTGTAAATCAAGGGGTTTGGTGTCCCACGGTATGCCTATAGAGGGCACTATGAATCAATGACTTAGGAGGCGGGTGTCCCACGGTTTGCGGCTGATTTCATCCACAGAAAACCGAGATGGTGGATAACCTTCTCGCACTTGCGAAAATACCACAGGCTCCGCAGCCCGTACATCAATACGGCGTTGCACTCAGCCCAAGCTGCTTGGAACCACAGGCCGAGCATTTAAGCCTGGGCGCTAAGTCCTTGTGCATGGCGCTGTGTTTTCGTCCCAGCTTCTGCGCCAACTCTTGAAGGTCCATCTTCCGCGAGTGTTTGCACCCTCGTTTATGACAAGATACCCAAAGCGTATATCCATGATCGATCAACGCACCGATGGTGCCGTTTTCGCTAGTATCAATCTGCACTTGAACGGGCTGTGGCTTCGCTTTCCGTTCCAAAATGTCTTCGTAGGCAAGGACTTCGCAATCGGTGCTGTTGCAGTCTCTGCACCTGAATTTGAGGCTTCTGATTTCGCGACCGTGGCCGAACATGTCGGCAAGACTGCCAGCGGTGAAGCTCGCGGCCTTAGTGCATTTCCTGCAGCGGGATCGCACCAGCATCCCATGCCGCGTGGCCTGCCCTAACGTTTTCATCGTTCTTGTCATGAGAACAAAATGAGAACATAGTCCTAACTCGTCAAGGCCGAAGATGCCGCAGCTTGCGAACAATTAGGGATCAATTATCATCCAGCCATATGTTCGCTCCTCGAGTCGGGAATGGGATGATGATTGCAAGTGGTCGTCTAGTCTTTGTAGCCTTGCTTGCCCTCGCGGTAGAGGGATGTGTGTCGTCGGATACGGGAATCAAGCCCAATGTCGTGACCTACAACAATCAAGGCCCGATGGCAGTCGGCCCTCCCTCGACCACTTCGACACTTCAACAGAAGGAAGGGCGATACTTCATTGAGTTCCGCTCCCGCTATGCCCTCACCTACGGCCACACTTTCGTGATTTTTGGCCGTCTGGACGAGGCGGGCCAAATGATCGATCCCGAAGTTTCCGGCCTTGCCCCGGCTACAGACAGTGTCGTTCCCTACATTCTTGGTCATTACATACCCGTGCCAGCTGAGACCGGGGCGAGCGACGGTGATCTGGAAGACAGGTACAGGTCGGCGAGCTGGCGGGTCATGTTGAGCGAAGCCGAATACAATAAAGTCGTTGCCTACATACGCAAACTGAAGGCCAGTTCGCACTTCTGGCAAGCGACGACGTATAACTGCAATGCCTACGTGGGCGACATTGCGCGGTTCATGGGCTATAAAGTGCCCGGCCACTTGTTGCGTCCGCAGCAGTACATAACCAAGCTTCGAGAGATGAATGGGGGACCGAACGCGATTGGTTATACCGGGCCTGCGGGTTGAGAGTAGCGGTGTCTGAGCATCTGACAGCGACAAGCGCGGGGTCGAATAGTCAGCGTCCGCTGGCCATTCGTGCAGGGGCACCTATCGGCGTGGGCCGAGCCGTGCCCTCCGCATGCATTGGCGGTTAGCCCTGCCCGATAATGAACTGATTGTCTTGCCCCAACCGAAGGCAGAGGAAGAACAGCCGCTGCTGCTCTAAGGCCTAAAGGGCAACAGATTACGCGCATATGCGCAAGTAAATGAAACGGAAAGACTCTGAAGTCCGTTGTAGACTGCAACCAAAACATCAATGCGGAGTTTGGAAGCCATGGAAATCAAATGGCAAAAAACACCTCCGGGACCAGACGGGCAATTGCAGGACTATACCGCAACAAGCCGCAACGGCATTGATATCGGCCGGGTTTATCGAATCGATAGTGGTCCAGACCTTGGACTTTGGTTCTGGACTTTTCTCCTCGGCCATTCGCAGTTTCGTATGACTGACGTCAGTGGCGTTCAACGCTCAAGACCGCACGCGGCCCAGCAAGTCGCACGGGCCTATCAGCGTTATCTTGAAACCGCTGGGAGTGACGGCGGGGGATTGAGCCGGATACCCGTAATCACCACCGCGAACAGCAACGGAAAGCCACCATGCCATAATGTCTCCACAGGATGACCGCGGCGACCTGGATTGCCAGGAAGCTTTGGAAGTGGAATTCCAGGCGTATGCGGGAGTGGCGTTACTGCAGCTATTGGAAGACGCCAAGTCGGTGGGTTGGCCCGAAGCGGAAGCGCGAAAAGCTATTACGCGGTTGATTGAGGTGCACATCTCAGGCGTCGCATGATGACCAACTTATGTGACGGTGTTCCCCCATTGAACCAAGCCGTCTACAATCACACGTATCTTGGCCGGCAAAGTCTTTGTGCATGGTCAAAGAACGTTGATGGGCATTAAAACTCTCAGAACCGATGTTTTTGTAATTCGAGGGCGCGTACATAAGGATGTGTAGGTCTTTTGATTTTTGCTCGTAGGCCTTTGGTCCGATCTCGCGTCGTCTGATTAATGCTATCGTTGAGGGTGCCGACGCCCCCCGTCGGCAAGGGCCCCAAGGCCGATAGCCTGGTTAGCTACCCTTGAGATTCCAGTTGACCGGGCCTTTAAAAAGAGCAGCTACAGCACATTTTATGAAATCGATACTGCAAACCTTATCCACATTGGCGGTGCTCGAAAGTCCACCGCCTTTTTGTTGGTATGATGATGAATTTCACCTTGAAGCCGGTCGTTGTGGCCGAAATCTGCTGACGCCAATGATTTGTGGCGCGATATGTGGGACGAAATGCGGCCCAAGGTGCTGACCGTTTTCATGCGCCTGAAACTGACAACAGATTATGCATGACAAAAGACGACGATACGACTAGGGCCGACAAGAAAGCTAAGGCGGCTGCAAGACTGCGTAAGTGGCGGGCTGGCAATCCGCTGACTCCCGAACAGAAGGCGAAGGCGGTTGCGAGGGTTCGTAAATGGCGGGCTGCCAATCCGCTGGCTGCCAATCCGAGTCCCGAGCAGAAGGCGAAAGCAGCGGCTAAGGCGGCTGCAAGGATGCGTAAATGGCGGGCTGCCAATCCGCAAACTCCCGAGCAGAAGGCCAAGGGTAAAGAGCGGGCTCGCAAGTGGCGGCAAGCCAATTCGGAGCGCTACAGCGCTTATATAAAGGCTTGGCGCGAAGCTAATCGGGAGAAACTCCAGGCTTGGCATAGCATATACGACAAAACGCGCCGAAAAAGGATAGCCTCGAAAAAGAAGGCTAGGAAAAATGGATTACCCCACTACGAGGAACCGAATCCAAGCGAAGAGCAAAAAAGCAAAAGCCCCGTCATCTTAGGACACCGAGGCTGATTGCTGTTATCAAAACTTCACCCGGAACCCTGCCGTGCCATTGAGACTATAGCTGTCAGCGAAATTGGATAGGCTGGTGTTGATGGAAACCTCGCTGTAGAGCG
>NZ_JAVDSX010000013.1:0-120078 GCF_031455525.1 Phyllobacterium sp. 1468
GTCAATCGAGTTGGTTGTTACGCGCTGTATTCCGATATAGCCGCCAGAAGGAATGTGCCCACGTTTCAGCTGTAACCAAAATGTCTGAAACATGGCTCATCCGGAACCGCGCCCTAGTATTCTACGGTTCGATTCCTTTCAACGTGACGGACGAAACCTCAGATACTCATGATTTGTGAAAGAGTTGCGCTGACCGAAGTACTTTCCTCAATATTTGATAGGCGCTAAAGCGCGCCAGGTGGAATTGTCGACCGCCCCCATTCGAGGCAATTCTTGAATTTGACGTATCGCTCTTCCTCCGTCAGAGGAACCTTGATGGATCCTCGCGCGTGGAGACGCTCTTGTGACAATATCTTGCCATAGCTCAAAAAAATCGTGATGAGGTGTAGGAGCCTTTCGACGGCAACTTCCACTTCAGCTGTGTACGACGTCATGGAAATTCGACGCACGAGCTCCACAACATTGTTTCGCCCAAGCGATTGTGACGTAAATCGGAGAGGCTGAGTTTATGGTATAGAAGTCCCACCGCGACGCAGTATCGCATCGAAAATCGCGCTTGCCTCGGATCGGCTTTTTTCCGTCGGCCAAGGTGCTGCCTGCAAAAAGCCGAGATGTTATCTCTAATTCGCATCTTTCGGGGTTCGAGCCAGCAAGCGATGCTGAGCCCGACCTGATATCCTCGAAAGGTGTCGACACCGATGCGCCTGTTACTGATCGAAGATGACATGATCCTTGGATCGTCGTTGAAGAAAGCGCTGGAGAAACATGCCTACGGCGTGGATTGGATGCAGGACGGGGAATCCGGGCTCGCCGCGCTCGAAGACCTGATTTTCAGCGTCGTCGTACTCGATGTCAATTTGCCGAAGCTCGACGGAATCGATGTGCTGAGAGCGGCGCGGCAAAAAAAGAACATGGTCCCGATCCTGCTGCTGACCGCGCGGGATACTCCACTGCAGAAGGTAGAGGGCCTTGATAGCGGCGCTGACGATTATCTGGTCAAGCCCTTTGATCTCGATGAGCTGCTGGCACGGCTTAGAGCGTTGATAAGGCGGCGGGACGGACGTTCGGATGTGGTCCTGAAGTGCGGAGATGTTGAAGTCGATCCTGCCGCCATGGTGGTGCGCAGCACATCGGGGCAAGTCGCGATGACGGCCAAGGAGTTTCAGATGCTCAAGCTTCTCATGGAACGCGCTGGCAAGTACGTTACAAAAAGCGATATCGAATATGCGCTCTACAGTGCTGAAAGCGCTGTGGAGAGCAATACGACGGAAGTCGTGATCTACAATTTGCGGAAGAAGCTTGGCAGCGACTTCATCAAGTCGATCCGCGGCGTGGGATACATGGTCGAGCAATGATCAGATCGACGTTGACGCGCAAACTGTTTTTCAGGATTGCGCCAACTATTTTGATTACCATCGCCCTGATCGGGGCGTTCGCCTTCCGCAGCGCCACGCGCGAAATCAACAATATCTATGACGCACAATTGATCAACGACGCGAATGTTCTTTGGACGCTGCTGGAACGCCAAGTTGAAAAGCCTGGCATTCATACATCCAAGCGGGTCAACGATATTGATCTGGCGATGGGCAACCAGCTGGCAATGAACGAGGATGCGGATGACTATGCCGACGCCCATATGTTCCGTGCATGGAAGGACGGGGAGATTGAGGTTTTCTCTAGCACCGCATTCCCGAAGACGGTTCCCGAGCAGCGCGCGGGATTTACGAACGTGACCTACGGCGGCGAAGACTGGCGTGTGTACGCCCTGCCAATTCCGCAAACGACAATTACCGTGGAAGTTGGAGAAAAGCTTGCCCTTCGCAAATCGCTTGTGTCAAATATTCTCCTGAACCTGTCTTTTCCATTGCTGGTCCTCTTCCCGCTCATCGCCGTCTTGATCTGGTTCGGGATCAGGAGCGGGCTCAGCGCGATGCACGGATTGGTGCGGCAAATTCGCAGTCGTTCCCCGGATGACCTTTCTGTCATTGCTGTTGATACGTTGCCAAGGGACCTTTCTCCCCTCGGCAGATCGATTAATCAGCTTCTAGACAAGCTTGACCGCTCATTGACGGCGGAGAGGCGTTTCGCCGATCACGCTGCCCATCAACTGCGAACTCCTCAGACATCTCTCAAGTTATTGCTTCAAATGCTGGCGAATGCCGAGAGCGAGCAGGAACGCAAGGCCATCATCGGCGACCTCGTGGCGAGCAATGAAAAGGCGATGCACCTGATCGAGCAACTGCTTCGCGCCGCCCGTGTCAGCCATCAGCCGATGCTATTGAAAAGCGTTTCATTGTATAACACTACGGCTTCGGTCATAGGCGAGTTCGGCAACATCATTCATCTCAAGAAACTTGAAGTGTCGCTGCATGGCGATGAAGATGCGCAGGTCAATGCGGATGAGCCTCTCCTTCGCCTTATGATTGCCAACCTCGTAGACAATGCAATCAAATACTCTCCGGTCGGCGGAACTATCGAGGCATCGATCACACCCCAGAACGAGTCCTGGCTGCTATCCATCAGCGACAGCGGGCCCGGAATAGCGGCGCAACATCGCGAAGCCGTGTTTCGGCGCTTCTACCGGATCGATACGCCACATACCGAGGGATCGGGATTGGGATTGGCGATCGTTGCCGATATAATTGACCGTTTCTCCGCCACTATCGCATTGAACACTGCAGGATCAGGCAGAGGTTTGAGCGTAGACGTGCTGATGCCGAGAGCATAACGCGCGTCTTCAGGCGATTTCAGTTTCATTTCATTTTGGCATAATTCTGCACTCAGGCACGGCTGATAGAACCTCCGCACGATTGTGCAAGGAGTTTTTGAATGCACGTGTATTGCGATTTCGATGGAACGATTTCGGTCGAGGATGCGACCGATTTTGTGCTCTCAAACCTGGCTGATCCCGCGTGGGAAGCCATTGAACAAGAATGGCTGGACGGTAAGATCGGTTCTGCCGAATGCATGCGCCGCCAGGTCGCCCTGATTCGCGCCAAGCAACATGAACTCGATGATGTGCTTGAAGATGTCGTTATTGACCCGACGTTTCCGGCCTTCGCAGATTTCTGCAGCCGTCACGCTATGCCGCTTACGATCGTGAGCGACGGCGTCGATTATTTCATCAAACAAATTCTCGTGCGCACCAACCTCAGCCATATTCCGGTAATCGCCAACAAGCTGACGATCGTCAATCCGGGGGGAAAGCCATCCTACCATCTGGCTTCCCCCCACGCCGATCCGGATTGTTCGTCAGCCGCGGGTGTTTGCAAGTGCAGATCCCTGACGCCGCTTGACTTGCGGGTCTACGTCGGTGACGGCCGCTCGGATTTCTGCGTTTCACATCAACCGGCGTTGGTCTTCGCAAAAGGGAAACTGGCTGACTACTGTTTTGCCGAGGATATCCCCTTCATAGCGTACGAGACCTTTACCGATCTCACCCACAGCCTCAAGAGCGCTGTTCCAAGCCTATCGGCCAATGCTCTCAGCACTCCACGCCACGCCGCATAACCAACAAGCGAGAACCTGAATGAACACAAATTTTATACTGAAGCAGCCCGAGCTCGTATCTCCGCTGCCGAACTCGGAACTCGAACTGCGCCTGCTTGAGGAGACCTATTGTTCTCACGGCGATACGGTCCATTACGCCCAGGAGCCGCGCTTTTTCGAATCGTGCGAAGGCTCGTACCTTTACGACAGCAAGGGTACTCCGTTCCTCGATCTGCAGATGTGGTATTCGGCGGTTAATTTTGGCTACCGCAACCCGCGCCTGAATACCGCTGCACATCGGCAGTTGGACACGCTGCCGCAAGTGGCATCGCAATATCTGCACAGGGAAAAGGTCGAACTGGCGGCCATGATTGCCCAAGACGCAGAGCGGAAATTCGGCACGAAAGGACGGGTTCATTTCAATGTCGGCGGCTCGCAGGCTATCGAGGATTCACTGAAACTCGTGCGCAACTATTCAGGCGGAAAGAGCCTGATGTTTGCCTTCGAGGGTGGATATCATGGGCGCACGCTCGGCGCCTCGGCGATCACGTCGAGTTATCGCTATCGCCGTCGTTACGGGCACTTCGGCGAGCGCGCGCAGTTTATTGAATTTCCCTATCATTTTCGTGGGCCGAAAGGCATGAGCAAAGAAGAATACGGCCACCAATGCGTGCAGAAGTTCGCCCGCCTGTTCGAGAGCGAATATAACGGCGTCTGGGATCCCAAGGCGGGCAAGGCCGAGTTTGCCGCCTTCTATGTCGAATCCATCCAAGGCACTGGCGGCTATGTCATTCCTCCTATGAACTTCTTCAAGGAACTGAAGGAGGTGCTCGATCAGCATGGGATCCTGCTTGTGGTCGATGAAATCCAGATGGGCGTCTACCGGACGGGCAAGATGTGGTCGATCGAACATTTCGGTGTCAGCCCGGACGTCCTCGTCTTCGGCAAGGCAATCACGAATGGTCTCAATCCGCTTTCGGGCGTCTGGGCGAGGGAAGAAATAATCAACCCAGGCATTTTCCCTCCAGGTTCAACGCATTCTACCTTCGCCAGCAACCCGATGGGAACCGCCGTAGCACTGGAAACGATGAAAATGCTCAAGGAAGAGGATTTCGGTGCGGTCATCATGGAGAAAGGCGCTTACTTTCTCGACGGACTGAAGGAGCTGCAGAAACGCCACCGGATCATCGGCGATGTGGATGGCCTGGGCCTGGCCTTGCGTGTCGAAATATGCACTGAGGATGGGTTCACCCCGGACAAGTCGACGATGGACTGGCTTTGCGACGAGGGGATGAAGGGTGATCTCAGTGTCGGCACGAACATGTACGGTCTCGTGCTGGATGTTGGCGGTTACCACAAGAATGTCATCACCCTTGCCCCCAACCTCCTGATCAGCTGCGAAGAGATAGATCTTGCCCTGACGCTGCTGGATCAGCTTTTTATCAGGGCTTCGAAACGATAGGCCGATGCAACTTCTGCTCCTCCATCTCGATGATGCGCTTGAGTTGCAGCCCGACTTCATCCGCGCCTGCCTGAACGCTGGCGCGTACGAGTTACAGGCTGAGAATGAAGGGCGGGCGATTAGGCTCTGGGGCAAAAACCCCGATCTGCATGCCGTTCGGACCAAGCTCGCGCGCAGGATGCTGCGGAGAAAAGATGCGCACCTGTGTTTCATGGGGTCGGGTGATTTTCACCACGTCACGGCGTTGCTGCTCGATGTTGCCCTCGAAAAGGATGGAAAGCCGGCCACGGTAATCCATTTCGACAACCATCCCGATTGGGTCCGTTTCAAGGATGGCATCCATTGCGGCTCATGGGTCAACAGGGCATTGGAACATTCCCAGGTTCGCAAGGTCATCACTGTCGGCGTGTGCAGCGATGACCTGAAGAAGCCTGAACGGAAGGGAGCAAATCTTTCGCTGCTCAAAAAAGGCAAGCTCGAGCTCTATCCCTATGATCACCCACCGAGCAGGGTCAAAAAGGAATATGGATCGGGGTCGAGCTACCAGCAGGATTCCGGCTCGCTCAGCTGGAACACCATTGCCGCTATTGGCGAGCAAAATTTCGTTGATCGCCTCTTGTCACGGATCGAGACCGAAGCCGTCTATCTGACGATCGACAAGGATGTGCTGGCTCGCGCTGATGCGGTCACGAACTGGGATCAAGGCAGCATGAGGCTGCCATATCTTCTGACATTGATAAGGGAGATCGGCTACCGCCACCGCATTGTCGGTGCAGACGTCACCGGCGACTACTCATTTCCCGTTTATGGCGGCGGGTTATGGACGATGCTGATGAAGCACGGCGAGATTCTGCTAGATCAGCCCCGACGGCCCTCGGATGCGCGTCTTGCGACCAACATCAACTCCGCAGGCAATCATGCCCTTCTCGAAATTCTTTCGCAGGCCATGCCATGAGCGGCACCCTGACCCTGCCAATGGTGGCGCTGATCAGTTTTTGCATTGTTGCGGAAATGGCGCGTGAGGTCTGTTTCAAACAGGCCGCGCACGCTTCGACGCTTCGTCAGGCACTGGTGAAACCCGCCACCTGGGTGGGAATTGTCTTTTGGGCAGTGGAGTTGTTCGCATGGATGATGGTGCTCGAACACGTGCCGCTGTCCATCGCCTTTCCAATGATGGCGCTGAGCTATGTCGTCATCGTTGTCGCTGGAGCCTGCTTTTTCAAGGAACACGTCAATCTGCGTCACGCTGCCGGAGTTCTCCTCATCACGGCCGGTGTGACGTGTGTTGGAGCAACAGGACTATGAAACTCTTCAAACACACCAAATGGGATGCCGCTCCCGTTATCGCGGCAGTCGCTCACCTATTCTTCAATATCTACCTCATCGCCGGATTTCACAGCCGCCCGTTGTGGTTGTCCGTTATTCTGGGGTGCCTCTACGCCGTCTCGATCTCGTGGAATATCAACAGCATCTCCCATAATTTCATTCACACGCCGTATTTTGCCGCACGCCCGCTGAACTTTGCCTTCAGTCTGCTGGAATCCATCACGATCGGTTTCTCGCAGACCTACTATCACTGGATCCATATGCGCCATCATTCCGGCAACAGCGACAAGCCGAATGAAAAGGGTGAGACAATCGATTGGTTGTCGATTTACAGACACGGCAAAAACGGCGAACCGGAGAACGTTTGGAGCTACACGTTCCTCAGCTTTTTTCGCGACGATATCGGCGACATTCACAGAGGCGTTGCTCGCACTCGGCCGTTCGACGCGAAATGGGGCCGCTTCGAGCTCTACGCGTTCTTTGGCGTGGTCGGTCTGGCATTGATCTATGACTGGCGGGCTGTCCTGTTCTTCGTGCCATTCTACTATTTTGGCAATTGCCTGTCGTCGCTCAACGGCTACTACGAGCATCTTCACGGCGATCCGGAAGAACCGATAGCGTGGGGCGTCAGCAGTCACAATCGTTTCTACAACTGGCTGTGGTTCGGCAACGGTTACCACGCCGAGCATCATTATCGTCCGCGCACACATTGGACAAAACTCCGCTCCTTCCACGAACAGATCGCGGACCAGCAAGAAGAAGCTGGTGTCCACGTCATCAGCACGTGCCACGCGCTGGGATTCATGGCCAAGGAAAACCGCGAGCTGGAAATATCGAATGCAGATCGCTGACCCTTTTGGATATTTCATGGGGGGCACCAACGGTAAAGGCGTCCTTCTTGTGCATGGTCTGACTGGTGCACCTACGGAAATGCGGCTTGTGGCGCGACAACTGAATCGTCGGGGCTATACCGTCTATGCACCGCTTCTCGCCGGTCATGGTGGCGATGTCCGTAGGTTGCGTGGCACACGTTGGCAGGATTGGCTGGGGAGCGTCGAGCAGGCTGTGGAGCAGTTGAGCGCCTATACGGACGAGATATTTGCTGCCGGCATTTGCGTGGGTGGCAAGCTGGCGCTTCTGGCTGCCCACGAGCAGCCAGGAATCCTCAAGGCCGTGGCGATTTATTCTCCGTGCTTCCTCTATGACGGCTGGAATGTGCCGTTCTATTACCCGCTGCTGTCGCGCAACATCACCTGGTTGGCACATGTCCCATTCTTGGATCGCCTGAATTTCAACGAGACTTCGGCGCTCGGCGTCAAAGACCAGCGTATGCGCCGGATGATGGAAAACATGTCCAAAGAGGGCGTAATCGAGAAATTCCCCGGCAAGGGCCTGGTGGAGATGTATCGCCTCGGAAGAGCGCTCAAGCACGAGCTGCCGCATATGTTGACGCCAACGCTCATCCTCCATTCAAGGGAGGATGATCTCAGCAGCCCTGCGCATGCCCGCTATATCAGTGACCATATCGGGGCCCCGAACGAGCTTCGCTGGATCGATGACAGCTATCACATGATCCATCTCGATCGGCAGCACAGGCAGGTCGCGGATCTTACGGCCGATTATTTTGGAGTGAGCCATGCTTCAGACGGTCTCTGAATCGACGCTCCGCGGAACAAGGTTGCCGGAGAAGGACAATCCGCTCATACAAACGCGCACTGTGCATTCCATCCGGGAAGTCGGCAAGCAAGCGTGGAACGCCTGTTTCGAAGATGTGGTTGAAGATTTCGATTGCCTTCTCGCAATCGAAGAGGCCGGGATCGAAGGTTTCGCCTGGCGCTATGTAACGGTAATTGAGAACGGAACCGTGGTCGCCGCCATGCCGGCGTTCATTACCAGCTACCAGCTTGAGACGACGTTGGAAGCAGGACCTTTGCGCCGCTTCATTCGTCGGATGCGGGGCTTCCTTCCCAGTATCCTCACGTTGAAGCTCGCGTGTCTTGGCTCGCCCTGTACGGAAACCGGCAAGCCAGGTTTTTGTGCCAACGTTCCTCCGGAACGCCAGCCTGAATTGCTGGCACGACTTATTGCCGGGTTCGAGCAGCACGCGGACGATGAAGGTTGTTCCCTGCGAGGCGTGAAGGATATTCCTGAACCGTGTGCGTCGGTATTTGCGCCGGTATTCGCGCAGTCAGGTTTCGCTTCCATTCCTGGGCTTCCGACAGCTTGTCTCGATGTCGATTTTCACTCCATCGAAAGCTATCTGAGCCGCTTGTCCTCTGGAACCCGCAAGGACATGCGCCGGAAACTGAAATCGTTTGATCGCATCCGGATCGAGACACGAACCGACATTGCGGACGTCATGCCGCGCGTCCTGGATCTTTATAATGCGACACGAAGCCGGAGTGAATGGCAGTTCGAAGCTCTCACCGCCGGATATTTTGCCGGCATTCTCGACCGAATGTCCGGGAAGTCATTCTGCACCTTGTATTTTGCAGAAGACAAGCTGCTGGCGGCCAACATTCTCGTTCGTAACGAAAGCACGCTGATCGACAAGTTCTTCTGCATGGACGGAGAGGAAGGGCGTGCCTACGACCTTTATTATCTAAGCTGGTTCGCCAATCTGCGTTATTGCATCGAGCACCGCGTTGCCCGCTATCAGAGTGGTCAGGCCTACTACGAAAACAAACTGCGGCTCGGCAGCAAGCTCACTGCAAACACAATGTATTTCAAGCATCGGAACAGGGGCGTCCAATGGTTGCTGAAAATTGTATCTCCGATGTTTGGCGTGGATGAGCCTCCGGGAACAGCTTCATGAACGGCAAGCGTCTTTCCTGGTTCGCCATTCCGGTGCTGAACACGTTGTTTCAGATTTTCATCAAGCTTGCTGCCGATGCAGTGAGTGGTCATGCCAGCGGCTGGTTTTCCGCATCGCTCGCATCGCCCTGGTTGCTTGCGGCCATTGCAGTCGAAATCGCCTCTTTCCTGATCTGGATGCAGGTCTTGTCCGAGCTCGATCTGAGCAAGGCGTTTCCGCTTTCTGCTTTAAGTTACGTGCTGGTCCTCCTGTCGAGTTGGCTTTATTTCCGGGAACAGATCACCGCGCTTCAGTTAATTGGAAGCGCGCTCATACTTGGCGGAGTGTGGCTGATCGGGACAGCCTCCGGATGCACAAGCCCTCGGCAAAACACCCATGAAATCAAGTTCCCGCCAGTTACGACAATGCGAGCTAGACGATGACCCAGGTACAGTTTCAAAACTCCACTTCCGGCAGACACGCAACGTCACGGGCACTCGCAGATCGTGCCCTGCACGCCGCGCTTCTTCGTATCGTCAACACAGGGCGACTGACTGTCATGACTGCCAGGAACAAAAGATTGTTATTCGGAGATGGGAGCGGACCCGCGGTATCGGTCAGGTTTACCGACAGCCGGGCACAGTGGGCCTTTTTGGCCGACGCAGATATGAAGCTTGGCGAGCTTTTCATGGATGGTCGTCTTGTCGTCGACGAGGGCTCCATCTATGACTTCATCGCACTGTTGTTGCGGGAAGCCCAGAACACCACTCATCCCTGGCCTGCGCGTTTCATAGACGCTGTGCGTGCCAGGTTCCGCAAGCTGAAGCAGCCTAACTTGCCCGGCCGATCGAAGCGCAATGTCGCGCATCATTACGACCTCGACGGGCGGCTTTACGAGCTGTTTCTTGACGAGGACCGTCAATATTCCTGCGCCTATTTTGAACATCCCGATCAGTCGCTTGAGGAAGCACAATTGGCGAAGAAGCGGCATCTGGCGGCCAAGCTCCTGCTCGAACCGCATCAGCGGGTTCTGGATATCGGCTGCGGTTGGGGCGGTCTTGCGCGGCATATCGCTGCAAGCGTGACGAACGGTGAAGTAGTGGGAGTGACCCTGTCCGAAGAACAGCTTGCATATGCTCGATCATCGCTAGACCAGATGGACGGTCGTGTTTCATTCGAGCTGCAGGATTATCGCGACCTGAAGGGCCGGTTCGACAGAATTGTTTCGGTCGGCATGTTCGAACACGTCGGCGCGGCGTCATACGCGACATTCTTCAAAACATGCGCAAGACTGCTTGATGACCATGGCGTCATGGCTCTCCACACGATCGGCTGTTCGTCCACGCCAGGCTTCACGACACCCTGGCTGAACAAGTATATTTTCCCGGGCGGGTATATTCCCACGCTCTCCGAAATTGTTCCGCACATCGAAAAGGCCGGATTGATCGTCACCGACGTGGAGGTACTGAGGCTCCACTATGCCTCCACGCTCAAAATCTGGCGCGAGCGTTTCATGGCGAAGCGCGAGGCGGCGAAAGCGCTTTATGACGAACGGTTCTGCCGGATGTGGGAGTTTTATCTGGCTGCGGCCGAGACGGCATTCCGGTACGAGGATCTTGTCGTATTCCAGATTCAGATAGCCAAGCGCAACACAGCTGTTCCCATGACGAGGAACTACATTGGTGACGACGAGCTAAATGCAGCGAGGAATCTTCAAGCGCTTTTCCCGGCCCCGTGACACGGAATCAAAATCCGATATGGAAGGAACGGCTCAGAACAATGCCGATCGTATTCTGGTTAGGCGATCCAATGTCGGTAACAATCGGGCTGTCGGCAGCATCGCCAACCAGCCTGTCGAATTTATCGTAGACCAGCAGGCTCGTTTTGGGATTGATCTGATAGGTCGCACCAACAACAAAGCCAACGGATTTGAACCCTGCGTCCGGCGAGAATGCGCTCAGGCTACCGTTATCCAGCGCTTCGGCACTACTTACGCCGAAACTGTTTTCCATGTACGTCGCATCGGCGAACGAGGCGCGGGGGCCTGCCGAGAGCAGAAACTTGTCGCCGAACGGCTGGAACCAATCGACCGCAAAATCCGCGACAAAGCCATCGTCGCTCTGAACGCCCTGCCGGGCTTCGGCTCGTACGCGCAGCCGGTTGTCGATAAGCCAATATTGTCCAAAGGCACCTACGTCGACGCTCCAGTCGATTTCGTGCACACCAGGCACGTCGGAGTTTGACCGGTGGCCTCTGATACTGGCGGCAGGTCCGAGCTCAACCCCGCCAAGCTCTATCAAGGAGAAATCGATGCTGTCATCTGGAGCGCTCAAACCAGCAGGTTCGTTGGCGCGGCGGAGATCGAAATTCGGTACAAAGCTAAAGTCATTATCTCCCGCCCCCTCAAACGTCGGCCCGTACTCGGTCCCGGCACCCAAGGTTACAATCCAGCCCGGGTTCTCCTCGACAGTTGTGGCCTCCGGCCTATCCGCAGCTACGGAGGCGGTTGCTGACGAGAGTATTGCTAACAGAGCAAACGGCAGCGTCCTTGCCAGCCGCCTGGCGTGCGCTCGATCGACAGGTAGCGTCATTGTACCTTCCCATCCGACATGCTGCGCCCCACGAATTTGCATCCGACGAGCCTTTAGTGACACCCACAGACGAACGCGTCAAGAAGCACCCTTGAATTAATGAACATGCCCGGCAAAAGCGTCTCCGATCCTCCACAGCTAGGATCAGCTTGGCAACGTATATTGCTCTGTGCATCCAGATATATGGAAAAAGATAGAATCATTGCGGCCAGGGCAGGGGCCTACACTCGCAATCATGATAGCTAAGAACGCCGCCGATAATGGCGTTGAGTCATCGGCTCGCCAGAATCACGTCACTTTCCGGTGTCGCGCCGGGGCAGATGCTTCCCGTGCTTACCGGCAACGACGAGCGAGCAGGTGGATCGAAGCCGATGCCGATGATGCTGCGGGTCGATACCGGCCATTTGTGTTGCCTTCTGCACCGCGATACACTCTGTGCCAGACCCGATCGAGCTGTGGGGCGTCGTCCGGACGCGGGCGAAGCGTTTCGCCGTAACGCCTGTTCCAAGCAGCACCCATAGGGTATCGAAGACGCCGGCACGGGCGCTGCCCGTCCCGACGTCAATCCCTATAAATGCTTCCATGCGATTTTCCCGTGTCGTTCCTGCGGCGACTACCAGGCAGTAAAACCGCCATCAACTACAACATTTGAGCCGGTCATGTAGGAGGAAGCATCGGAGGCGAGGAAGCGGATTACTCCATTGTACTCGTTGATTTCGGCCTGCCGGCGCATGGGCACGCGTTCGAGAAAAGCTTCGACGAATTCCTTATCGAAGCTCGCGGTCTTCACGCCGCCGAACGAGATGAGGTTGACGCGGACTTTCTTGGTCCCCCAGTAGGTGCCGAGATAACGTGTCAGATTCACCAGTCCCGACTTCGATGCGGCGTAGGAGATGGCCTTGACAAACGGGATGCCGTCACGCTCCTGGCGGTATGCGTAGAGTGCCTGGTTCGGCGAGACGATTCCGTAGATCGAGCCGACATTGATGATCGAACCGCGCCCCGCCTCGGCCATCTTGCTGCCGACGACCTGGCTCGTCAGCATGACGCCTGTAAGGTTGGTGTCGATGATCTCATCCCAGTACTTCTGCGGATAGACCTCGAACGGAGCGTTCTGTTCTGCCGAGCCATCGGGCTTGGAGTCGATCCCGGCATTGTTGACGAGGATGTGCGGCACACCCCAATCGTCGATCAGCTGTTCTGTCGCTTTCTCAAGGGCTGCCTTGTCGGTTACGCTGGCTTCGTAGACGCGAATGCGGTCCGTGAGGCCCGGGAACTTTTCGGCAAGCTTTTGCGCGTTGAACGGCCGTCTGCTGAAAATCGCGACCTTTGCGCCGGATTCTGCAAGCGACTTGGAGAATTGGGTGCCAAGCTGACCGAGGCCGCCGGTGACGACCGCCACGCGGCCACTGATATCGAATGCATCACTCATTGTGTTTTCCTGTTGTCTCAAAAGGTTCGGGAATCAAGCCTGCTTCGCGGAGGTATCGATTGCTTCGCGCGCTCGGCGAAGCCCCTCATTGAGGAACAAGACGTCGTTGCCCATTATGATCATGTCGACGCCCTTTTTCTTGAGCGCGGCGACGTTCTCGGCAACAGGCGGAATGCAGGGCGCCATTACCTTGATGCCGCGTGCATGGCATTTCTCGATGAGCTCGGCGAGTTTCTCCTCGATTTCCGGATGCGACATCGAATAGTCGATCGAGATGCGCCGCGAGATGGAATAGTCCGCCGGTCCGAAGTTGATGACGTCGATACCTTCGACATCCAGGATATCATCGATATTGTCGAAGAATTCGTAGCTCTCGGCCATGGGAATAACGAGGCGAGTTGCGTTCTCATGCTCCATGTAGGCTGACCACTGGAAGCCTGGTCCGGCGAAGCCTGCGGCGCGGCAACTGGCGTCACCACCGCGGCGGCCATAAGGCGGGAACTTAGCCGCCCGCACGATCGCGCGGGCCTGCTCGGCGGTTCCGACTTGCGGAACGATCACGCCGGTCGCTCCGAATTCGAGCGACTTGCGAATATCCCATTCATTGGTTCCGCGCACGCGCACGAGCGGCGCGATTCCGGCAAGCAGCGCGACAAGCACCAGCTTTTCCATGTGGGCATCGACGTTGACCGGCGTGTGCTCGGCGTCAATGAAAGCGAAGTCGAGCCCCCAATTCCCGGCGGCCTCGATGGCCGCCGTCGATCCGGTGTAGAAGGTGGCGCCGAATGTCGGTTCACCGTTCTTCAACTTGTTAGCTAGTCTGGTATTCTCTGGTCCCGGCAATTTCTCAATCTCCTTGGTGGTAAGGGTGGTTGGCCGATCATTTGAGATCGGGCGCGATGAAGTTTTTCAGCTCAGGTGTTTTTGGATTGGTGAAGATTTCTTCCGACTTGCCTTCTTCCCAAACCGTGCCCTGGTGCATAAAGACGGTGCGTGTGGCGACGCGGCGGGCGAACCCCATCTCATGGGTCACCAGAACCATGGTCATGCCGGCCTCAGCGAGCTGAGCGATCGTTTTCAAAACTTCGCCTGTCAGTTCGGGATCGAGCGCCGACGTAACCTCGTCGAACAGCATGACCTTGGGCTTCATTGCCAAGGACCGAGCAATGGCAACGCGCTGTTGCTGGCCGCCGGATAGCTCGTCTGGATAGGCGTGCGCCTTCTCGGCCAATCCAACACGGGTCAGGACCTCGCGCACCAGCGCTGAACCTTCCTCAAGCGGAAGACCTTTGACGACACGTGGCGCAAGCGTGATATTTTCGGCGACAGAAAGATGCGGGAAGAGGTTATAGCTCTGGAACACCATGCCGACCTCCTTGCGCAGTTCGCGCAGATTGGCGCGTGACTGGTCGACCTTGTGCCCCACGACTTCGATGGTTCCTTCCTGGAATGGCTCGAGTCCGTTGATGCACCGTAGCATCGTGCTCTTGCCGGAGCCGGAGCGGCCAATGACCGCGACGACATCGCCGTTCTCCACGGCGAGGTTTATGCCTTTCAGGACGGGAACGGTGCCGTAGGATTTCTTGAGGTTCTCAATGCGCAGTGCCGGCATGTTTTCTTTCCTTGAGTTTCTCGCTCCACCACGACAGGGGATAGCAAACGACGAAGTACATCGCGGCGACCGTCAGGAAGACGTGGAAGGGCTGGAACGTCATGTTGTTGAGGAGCTGGCCAGCCCGGGTCAGTTCGACGAAACCTATGAGGGCAGTCACGGAGGTGTTCTTCACAATCTGCACCATGAAGCCGACCGTGGGTCCGAGCGCGATCTGAAACGCTTGCGGCAGAATTACGTAGCGCAGGCGCTGGACCCGTCCGAGCGCGAGCGCATCGGCTGCTTCCCACTGCGTGCGCGGGATGGCCTCAATACAACCGCGCCAAATATCGGCCAGGAACGCGGTGGCGTAGATCGTAAGGGAGATCGCCGCTGCCGCCAAAGGCGGGAAATAGAAGCCAAGGAAGCTCAAGCCGTAATAAGCGA
Organism: Phyllobacterium sp. 1468; assembly: GCF_031455525.1. Taxonomy (NCBI): domain Bacteria; kingdom Pseudomonadati; phylum Pseudomonadota; class Alphaproteobacteria; order Hyphomicrobiales; family Phyllobacteriaceae; genus Phyllobacterium; species Phyllobacterium sp. 1468. Next base: position 15,133 of record NZ_JAVDSX010000013.1, read on the forward strand.
GGAAGACGACGATCAGCAGGGGCGTTGCCTGGACAAGCTGGATGTAAGCGGCCACCAGCGTCCGCAGCCATTTCGGGCCGAGCGCACGGGACACGGCGAAGACAAGCCCGAATATGCCGCCGCCAACGAAGGTGCATAGGGAGAGCCCCACAGTCCACACAAGACCATGGAAAAGGAACTGGACGCTTTGCCAACCGAAGGACTGGATCATGATTTAACCTCGCGGGGCAGGGTGAGGGTTGCGGCGGCGGTTCCGGTTTTGGGGATGCGTCGCCGGAACAGCCACAGCCCGATCAGCCAGTAGAGAAGTCGGAAGGCAAAGGTCATGGTGATGTAGATCGCAGCCAGGACCAGGAAGGTTTCGAGGCTGCGAAAGGTCTGGGATTCGATCTTGGCGCCGGCGAGCGTCAGTTCCGTCGCAGAGATCGCCGAGGCGATGGAGGTGCCGAGCAAGGTCAGGGTCAGCTGCCCCGTAAGCGAAGGGTAAATGATGCGCAAGGCCGGGATAATCACGACGTAGCGCATGACCTGCAGCCGCGAAAGACCAAGGGCCAACCCGGCCTCGACCTGCGTCTTCGGAATGGCAAGCAGGCCGGCACGAAAGATTTCGGCGGAATAGGCTCCAAGGTTAAGGGAAATTGCGAAGATTGCCGCCTCGTTCGCGGTCAGTCGAATTCCCATATAGGGCAAACCGAAGAACAGAAGGAACAACTGCACGAGCAACGGCGTATTGCGGAAGGCTTCAACATAGGTCGCGCTGGCAACGGCGCCCCACTTCGGTCCATCCACGCGTAGCAACGCGGCTGCAAGTCCGATCGTCAGCCCGATGCCGATAGACTGGCTCGACAATATTACAGTGTCGATGGTGCCATTGATCAATTCTGGCGTTCGCGCCAGAACGGGCGCGAAATTCATCTCGTATGCCATGATGGTCTCCTGCTGTGCCCGAGCCGGGGATCATGACGAAATGGCTCGGGACAGGGCATCCACAACTCGAGGTTTGGTTAGAACGTCGGAAGTTTGCCACCAGGTACAGGAATGCCGATCCACTTCCGGTGCAGTTGGTCGAGTTTACCGGTCACTTCGATGTAGTAGATGAAGTTGTTCAGCCACTGGTGGAGTTCAGTCGCATCCTTGCGTGTGGCCATTGACCAATAGAGGGTGAAGAGCGGAACGTCTTTCTTCACCTCGAGATTGCTGAGATTGCGCTTGGTGATGATGTCATTGGCAACCGCTGCGACGGCAGCCGTCGCATCGACTTGTCCTGATATCAACGCTTGCATGGCGAGCGCGTCATCGTCGAAACGCACGACTTCCAGCCCCTCGATCCCATAGCCGCTGACGGCGACGTCCTGCGTACTACCCTTTGGCACTGAAACCCGCTTGCCTTTAAGGTCGTCAAGCGAAGTGAGCTTCATATCCTTGGCCGCTACAAAGCGCATCTCATATGCGCCGTAGGGGTTGGTCATGAGGAACGTCTTTGCACGCTCCGGCGTGGCGGTCATCTGCGCAATGAGGAAATCTACGCGGCCCGATTCAAGCGCTGCGGCACGGGAAGCATTGTTCACCGGCACGATTTCAAATTTCACGCCGAGGGCGGAAGCAGCCTCCTTGGCAAGGTCAACGATGAAGCCATCAGTGTTGCCATTGGCATCGACGGTATCATAGGGCGGAATGCCAGTCAGAACGCCGATGGTGACGCTGCCTTTCTTGACGATATCCGCCGTGGTCTGAGCACTTGCACCTGTCACTGGCGTAACTAGAACGGTCGCCAGGGCAATAACGCCGCCTGCCACATGTAACAAACTTCTGAGCATTCTCTTCCCTCCCTAGTTTTCGAATCGCGCTTCCGGCGGCTTGTTCCGCTCGATGCTTTGCAAATTAACCGAACCTCCCAGACGGTCTGGCCGAACGAAAGCACGTAGGATGCCTTTTCAATCAACTCTTGACATATGACTTATGACATAAGTATGAGTCAAGCAGGTTAGCGGATTATTTTGCTGCATGGTTGTCATCTCGAGATCAAACTCAGGCGCGGACGCGATGCCCATCGGATCGAATGCGGAGGCGAAAATGAAATCGAACGAACAGGCACCGCCTGAAATGCGGGCGCGGAGCAGGCTTCACTCTTCCGTCGCGAGCGCGCTCGAGGACCAGATCATTTCGGGCGCCTTGCCCATAGGCGCGCGGCTGCAATCAGAGAGTGAGATCGCTCGGGACTTCGGCGTATCCACTCGATCTGTGCGGGAAGCGATGCAAATCCTTGAGACGAAGGGGCTCGTGCGGCGTCGCCATGGCGAGCGGACGATCGTCGTCCGCGACGATGTGGGCGAATTTCTCGGGACGCTCGCGGTCACGGTCCGTCAGCTCTTCGCCAGTGATTCAGAATATCTCATCCAGCTGATGGTCGTACGCCGCATGATAGAAACAGAGGTCGTGGGCCTGCTCACCGCCAAGGAACAGCCGGTGAATTCCGAGGTCGAGGCGGCGCTCGAAGCCATGCGTCTTGCGCGCGACAACGAAGATTTCGCGGGCTTCACGCAGGCTGACGCGGCATTCCACTTGGCGCTTGTTCACTCGACCGGCAATGCGATCCTCTCAGTCTTTTACGACAATCTGTACGGGCTCATCACCGAGGTCATCCGCGTCACCAGCCGCGTACCGAGCAAATCACTCGCGGCCGCCTATGCAGAGCACGCGGACATCTTCGAAATGATCCGCAACCGTGATGAGGCCGGCGCAAAATCACTGATGCGCGCTCAGATTGACAACAGCGCAGCCTATCTGCGGGTCGCGATCGAAAATGCCAACCGTAAGGAAAAATGAGAATGCCTGATTTCAACTATTCGGACACGGATTGGCGCTCGATAGAGCGCCTTAAGAAATGGTACTCCGGCGATGTCCACGATAGCATGGAGCATCTTGGCCTATGGGGCTACCTGGAGGGGGTCTCCCTTCTCGGTGCGCTTGATCCCGGCGATGTGGTGTGCGGTCCGGCCGTCACGGTTTTGTTCGAACCTTCCGATCGCAAGGGTGAACCCCAGGATGTTTACCACAATGCGATAGACAACACGCCCGAGGGCGGAATTCTGGTGTGTGACGCCTCCTGCGCCGATGGGTCGTGCTCTGGCGAACTGATGAGTACGGGGGCGAAGACACGTGGCGCCGCTGCTACGATCGTAAACGGCACGGTTCGCGACCTGGCTCAGGTTCGCGCGCTGGGCTATCCGCTGTTTGGAACCTCGGCAAGTCCTGTCGGTGTGACAGGAAAGAAGGAACCGAAGAAATCCCAGGTACCGATTAAGATTGGCAAAGTGACGGTGCGCCCCGGCGATATCATTTTTGGCGATATCGATGGTGTTGTTGCAATACCCAAGGAACGGCTCCGCGACGTTGCCGATTCCGCCGATGAACTTGGAAAAAACGAAGCGGCCGCCCGCGACCGGATTCTTGCGGGGGAAAAGCTGCAATCAGTATGGCCAGCTTGATCTTGTTTACGCCCGGACTAGTCTGATGTGCTGTCCGGGCTTCGCAATTCTTCAACGGACACCGGTACGCGAAACACAGGGTTTTTCCTAGAGCAGCACGATAGCGCAGAAGGGTACCATGAGACGTGAGGCGTCAAAGCGGTGTTCGGAATGGTCCACCTGCGCTCGAGGGATTGGGCACGAGGCACATAAAAAATGGCGTCGCCGACACGCTAACCAAGGTTGATCTGTCCATCGTTGTCCATTTCACGATCGGACTTAGAACCGGGCATCCGCTTTGTTGGATCTCTATGCCGCAGGTGAATACATGTGGAGGTAACGTTGTCGACGAACCTGGAGGACAGCCGCCTCGTGCTGATCGGGTTCGAACCGGACGCGAACAGCGGGTTTCCGGCAGACCACCTCCATCGTCCCGGCACCAACCGCCAGCATTGCCAGGCGTGCTGCGCCCAACGCCGCTCCAATCTCGGCGCCCTCAGGCAAATCGAGCGGCAGACCGAGGACATCTGCAAGTAGGCTGTTCCAGTAGCTGCTACGAGACCCGCCGCCAACCAGCATGCAGGATCGCGGCGCGGCGTTTGCCGCCTTCAATACCTCGAGTCCATCCGCCATCGCGAAGCCAACCCCCTCCAGAACGGCATAGGCCAGTGCACCGACCTCGTGCTCCGTTCGCAAACCGTCGAATTTCGCCGTTGCGTTCGGGTCGTTGTGAGGCGTCCTCTCTCCCGCGAGATAGGGCAGAAAGACGGGTGCGGCCTCGCGACGTGCAGGATCCGAGGCAAAGATTTTTGCCTTTTCGATCAGACCGGCGACATCGCGACCATGACCCGTTAAGGCGCCCAGCCAGGACAATGCCGACGCAGCCGAGAGTGTCACGACCATCCCATGCCAACGCTCCGGCAGCGCATGGCAAAACCCATGCAGTGTGCGCTCCGGCAGGGCAACCGGCCGGTCGGTCGATACGAACAGCACGCCCGAGGTGCCGAGCGATAAAAACCCGTCACTCGAGCTGACGGCACCGATACCCACCGCTGACGATGCATTGTCTCCGCCGCCACCGGCAATCGGAATCTTGCGTCCGGTGAGGCCCCACAAAGCTGCCACCTCGGCGGAAAGGTGGGTCGAGAGTTCGGACCCTTCGACAAGGTCGGGCATCTGCGATCGCCGCATGCCACCGCCCTGCAGCAGAACGTCATCCCATACGCGCCGTCCAATATCGAGCCAAAGAGTACCCGCCGAGTCGGACTTGTCCGATACGTACTCCCCCGAGAGACGGTATCGGAGGTAGTCTTTGGGCAACAGAACCTTTGCGACCTTTGCAAAAAGTTCAGGCTCGTGCCGCGCAACCCAGAGCAGCTTGGGTGCCGTGAAGCCCGGCATGGTCGTGTTCGAGGCACGGGCGAAGAAATCGGGGATCCGCTCGAGGAGTTCAGCGCATTCACGCCCGCAGCGCCCATCGTTCCAAAGAATCGCGGGGCGCAGAACTGAGCCGTGGCGGTCCAGTAACGTCGAGCTGTGCTGCTGCCCGGACAGACCGATAGATTGCAGCTCCAGGAAATCGGACAGGGCTGTTTCTCGGATATGGCCCACGGCCGTATGGGCAGCATTCCACCAGTCTTCAGGGTTCTGCTCCGACCACATTGGCCGACGCCGCAAGACCTCTAGGGGCGCTGATCCCTCGGCGATCAGCCTTTGATCCTCATCGACCAGAATCGCCTTGACGGAGGAGGTGCCGACGTCAATGCCGAGAAAAGTTGCCATCAGATTCCGAGGCCCTGACTGTCGAACAGGTAAATATGCTCTTGCGCAATTCCAATCGGCAAAGTGTCGTTCCTTGCGATTGCGGGACGGCCTGGAACGACGATCGTTATCATCGGCGCACCCTCGGGCTGAGCGTATATCTGGCTCGCACCGCCAAGGTACTCGGCGAAATCCGCTTTCAAAGTCAGCACCGGTCTGGCCGATTGCAGCTCAAGATGCTCGGGCCTCATGCCCACCGTCACTGTGTCGCCAGTCTTCACCTGATGCTGGCGCTTCGTGGCGACAGTCAGCGTACCGCCGGCAAAGGCGGGGCAGGAGACAGTCAGCTGGCGCTCCGCCACTTCCGTAACGACGGCCGGGATAAAGTTCATTTTTGGGGAGCCGATAAATCCCGCGACAAAAATATTTGCCGGATTGTCATAAAGTTCAGTCGGTGTTCCGACCTGCTCGACGAGCCCCGCCCGCAGGACCACGATCCGGTCCGCAAGCGTCATCGCCTCGATCTGGTCATGCGTGACATAAACCATGGTAACGCCGAGAGCGCGGTGAAGCTTGGCAATCTCGACACGCATCTGGGTGCGCAGCTCTGCATCGAGGTTGGAAAGCGGTTCGTCGAACAGAAAAAGCTTCGGATTGCGCACGATTGCCCGGCCGATTGCCACGCGCTGGCGCTGACCACCTGAAAGCTGGCGAGGCTTGCGCTCAAGCAGCATTTCGATTTGCAATATCCGCGCCGCTTCAGCAACGCGCTGCTTGATCTTGTCCTCCGTCGTCTTGACCATTCGGAGCCCGAAGGCAAGATTTTCGAACACGCTCATATGCGGATAAAGTGCATATGACTGAAACACCATCGCCACTTCGCGGCGTGCCGGCTCCACATGGGTAACAATCTTTTCGTCGATGAGGACATCGCCATCGCTGATCTCCTCTAGACCGGCAATCATTCGCAGGAGCGTTGATTTTCCGCACCCGGAAGGCCCGACAAAGACAACGAATTCGCCCTTCTCTGCCGAGAAACTCACACCCTGGACGGCCGAATGTTCACCATAGCGCTTGACCACATTGTCGAGACGAAGAAAAGACATTCAGCAAACTCCGGATTCTTTGACAGGCACAAGGGTCGCAAGCGCGCGACCCGCGGTTTCAACCTCGTTTCTTATGGCGAAAAGCTTCAGATAGATGCGATAGGCAGCGTCATGTGCCCGCCACCACCGAGGATCGGTGTCGAGCGTTTTTTGCCGGGGTGCCATGGCTTCGAGACTGGCGAACAAATCTGGATGAAGCCCCGCAGCGACAGCAGCTACCATGGCGGTTCCAAGTAGCACCGGTTCCCTGATGTCGCTAATGACAAGTTTCGCTCCGGTCGCATCCCGATAGAGCCGGACAAGCAGTGGATTGTTCAGCTGACCGCCCGCCAAAGCCAAACTGTCGATCGCATATTGGCCATGGCTGTTTAAGTGTTCGATGATGTGCCGCGTCTGCAAAGCAAGCGCACGTGCCGTGGCGTAATAGGCTTCCAGAAAGGAGCGCTCCCCCGTTTCGGGCCCGATGCCTGTCACCAGCGCCCGGACGCGTCCGTCACCCAGCGGAGCGCGGTTGCCGAGCCAGTCCGGAACAATGTGGCGCGCCGCCGCAAAGGCGGCTCCTTCCTGTTCAAGGATTTGCAGGATCCGGTTGGCAGTTTCGAGGTGAAGCGTGCTGCTCGGCTGTCCGGGACTTGCGGGATGATGCTCAAGCACCGCGTCGAGCGCCGTGCCGGAAAGACTTTGGCCCGCTTCGTGCATCCAGTAACCGGGAAATACCGCGTCCTTGAACGGGCCCCACACACCTGGAACATGGCGCGGGTCTGGCGCAAATGGCATGTAGCAGGTCGATGTACCGGCAACCATCGGCAGCAGATTGTTCATGCGCTTCAAGTAATCTCGACCAAGAACACCCAGCGCCCCGGCCTCTGCGTCTATAAGACCCACAGCCACCGGTATGCCTTGTGGCACGCCCATGGCCGCGGCAGCTGAGGCTGATACATTGCCGTGCACTTCTCCGACCTTGCCTGGTGTGACGCCGAGTTTCCCGAGCTTTGTCAGACCACCGATACCCAATCCGTCGAGCAGATCCTGACACCATGGATCAGCTTCGTCTGGCAGATAGGGCCATTTGCAAGCGAGCCCGCATACGGAATGACGGTCCTCTCCTGTCGCGCGGCGCGCGAGCTCGTCACAGAGGTCGCGCGCGCCTTTTATCCGCGCCCACGCCGCCGGTCTATGCCGCTTCAACCAAAGCAGCTTTGGCAGATTGGTTTCCGGCGAAAGCGAGCCGCCGACATGATCGAGAAAGCGATGGCCAGTTGCATCGACTTCCGCCGCTTCAACTTCGCCCCGGTGATCCATCCAGCAGATCACATCGCCGCCTCCATCGAGAGGCGGCTCGCCTTCCGCTTCGATATAGACGGACGAGGTGGCGTCGAAAGCCAGACCGGCGACTGAGGATGTAAGTTCAGGCCGCTGCGACAGGCATTCCATCGCCGCAAGACAAACGGCGTTCCAAATATCGTCCATACGGTACACCGCATGATGTTCTGCCGGCGTCAACAGTTTGAATGAAGCGGATGCAACAGCCATGAGTTGGCCCTCGCCATCGAAAAGGCCAGCCCGCGCGGACAGCGTCCCTACGTCGATTGCAAGCAGATGCTTCATTGTTCACTCACCATTGTCGCCATTTTCATGCGGCGTTCCTCAAGATCGCTTCCGCCACGTCTTCGTCCGTGACGAGGCGATTGACATAGCCCGCTCGCAACACCGCGTTGATGATAAGCGCCTTGTGCATGCCGCCGGACGCAAGGATCGATGACGGAATGAGCTTGAGGTCCGAGGGACGCATCGCCATCACACGCTGGTTCAAGGGATGATCGACAGGTTCTCCGTTTTGATCGAGGAATACACCGAGGATGTCGCCGACGGCACCGGCCTCTCTGAGCGTCGGCAGATTCTCGGTCACGATCTGTGTCCTTACCAGAAGCGAATGGTCGGAGAGGTCACCACAGGCGATGAGCGCCACAGCGGTATTGCGGCCACGTTGCATCGCTTCTGCCAAGCCGTAGTGGGTCAGCAATGTGGTGCGGCTCTCGCTCGAGGGACAGTAGATGGGTGCTGCGACGTAATAACATTCGGCCCCAAGAATTCGGGCAAATTCCGTTGATACCTCAAAAGTGTTCGTGCCGGACCCACGTGTCAGGCCACCCATCAGCGCAGCAACCCAGGCATTGGTCAGACGGCGCGGCGTCAGATGTCTGCGCGCGGCCGAAAGCGTTTGCCCCCAGCCGATGCCAAAACCCTCGCCATCGACAAGGAGCGGATCGAGCATGGCAGCGGTAGCGTGGCCCAAAACGCGGTGCAGGTCTTCTACTTGAGATACCGAGGGCACAACCGAGCAGTCGATTAAGCCAAAGCGTCCCTTCAGCTTCTCTTCCAACGCCACGCAATGGGTAAGCGGCATCTTGATATCGACACTGACCAGTCCGTCATTTCGCGCCTGAACGACGATCTTGTTGACGCGAAGCCGTGTGATCGACAGCTTGTCGGCGATCTCCTGCTGGGTCAGACCACCGACATAGTAGTACCAGGCAACCCGTGCGCGAATTTGCTCGGTATCGGCGGCGGGGTTTGAGAGTACTTCGTCTGGACTGAATTCGTTCAATGGTGTTCTCAGGCAAAGGCCGGTTTGAGGATCGTAGTCGTATGGCTGAGCGCCTGAAGGATCGAGGCGTCATCCCGTTCGAACGGGTAGAATACTTCAAGGAAAATCGGCCTGTCGCCAAGGCCGAACTCCCGTTGCTGGCGCGCCGCCTCCTTTGGAATGACCGCTCCCGTCTCTGTGAAATCCCAATGCCGATCGAATTGGAAATCCGTCTGCTGCAGATGGATCATGCCTATATGGGGCGCTAGCGGCCGAAACCATTCGCCCATTGTTGCATGATCCTTGCCGTACAGCGGCTGAAATGTGGCATGCCCCCAGTCGATACAGTATTTCCACGGAACTGCCGTATCTGCAACGTCTGCCGCCATGCGCCCGGCTTGCTCCACGGTCCACGGCCATTCTCGGCGCATGGGCGTCGGCTCCACGTAGAGCTCCACGATGCCGTATTCCTTCGCCGCCTCAGAAAGGCGTCGCATTCGCAGGATCAGATCACGATAATCGCGCTCCGGAATGCTGTTCGCTTCAGCGCCGTCAACCTTCGAGGCAGCAGCACCCAGAGGCCCGCCAACTCTTTCGATCCCTGCACTGGCGGCAAAGCGATAAGCCTTCTTCATCCATTCTTCCGCCACATCGCGAACACGCGTATCGGGGTGGAGCAGCTGGTTGAACGTGTAATGTGCGAGCCCGATAAAGGCGCTGTGGATGCTGATCCCGTGGTCGCCGGCTGCTCGCCGGATATCTCTGGCGCAGTCTCTGAGAATATCTTCTGGCCACGCCGGATCTACGAGATCGAACGAAAATTGCACCAGATCCAGGCCAAGCTGTTCGCGCACGATCGGCGCCCAAAGATCCGGCGTCACCCAACGTTTCACGCAAAACGAGAGATTGATCCCGAGGGGTATGGATTTGGCTTTCGTCATTTCGTTGCACCCATCGTGAGCCCGCGGACCATGTGCTTGGAAACGAGGAGCGCGAAGATCGTCACGGGCAGCACGATCACAGTCCCCGTCGCCATGATCTTGCCCCAGGGCAACTCATAACCGGACATGAAGCTCGTCGCTATCACCGGAGCCGTCTGCACGTTTCTGCGTGTGAGCACCAGCGCGTAGAGAAGCTCGTTCCAAGAAAAGATGAAGCTGAAAATCGCGGAGACGGCTATCCCCGGAAGCCCGAGTGGAACGTATATCTTCCGGAAGATCGTGAATTGATCCGCTCCATCGAGACGCGCTGCCTGTTCCAGTTCGATGGGTATTGAACGAAATTGATCGGTACATATCCAGACGACAATCGGCAGATTGAACGTCAGGTAGATCAGGACCAATACGATGTGTGTGTCAAGCAGCTTCAATTGCAGCGCAAGTACATAGACGGGCAGAGCCAGAACGATAGGACTGATCATCCGGTTTGAGATGAACCAGAACCAGAGATCGGATTTGCCGCGAAAGTTGAAACGCGCCAGCGCATAGGCTGCCGGTGCGCCAAGAACGACCGACAGCGCGGTCGTCAGCGTTGCGACGATCAATGAATTGATGATTGCGCCGAACACTTTCTCGTCGGCAAAAATATCAGTGTAGTTGGACAGTGTCGGCGTGAAAAACCATACCGGCGGTGACGCCAGCAGGTCGGTCTGGTCCTTGAAGCTGGATGAAACCATCCAGTAAAACGGAAACAGCGTGAAACACAGGACGACGAGCAGGCCCAGACCGTGCAGGATGCGGCGAAGCGTCATGGACATCATTCGATCTCCTTGTAGATGAGCTTGATATAAAGCCGGCTGAGCACGATCGTCACTATCAGAAGGAGGATGGCTTGCGCCGAAGCTGTGCCCATGTCGAAGATGCGGAATCCCACGCGCTGAATGTAGATGGACACAAGATCCGTCGCCGAGCCCGGCCCGCCCCGGGTCATCACAAAGACCATGTCGAACAATTTGAGGATATCGGCCGACCGCAGGATCAGCATCGCGGTCAGGCCCGGCAGCAGATATGGCAGCTGTACATGGCGCAGCATCGCGGTCTTGGAACTGGTTTCGAGCCGAGCCGCTTCCTCTATCTCCACCGGCACCATGGACAGGCCGGCGAGGAAGATCAGCGCGCAGAAAGGGGTCCACTGCCAGATGTCCATGACGGCAATCGCAATGAATGCTCCGGTTGTCGAACCTAACCAGTCGAGCCCGCCAACGCCGATTGCGTTGAGAAACTGATTTGCAATGCCGAAATCGCGGTTGAAGACCAACCGTCCGATCAAGCCGACGACAGCATAGGTTGTGGCCAGCGGCACCACCAGCGACACGCGTGCGAGAGCTCGCAACATGCCAAGGCCCGGCCGATGCAAAAGCAGCGCGATGCAGAGGCCGAAGAAGAGCTCGAATGGTAGAACGGTCAGGAAGAAACGCGCCGTCAGACCGAGCGACTGCCAGAATGTCTGGTCGGAAAGCACGTTGACGTAATTATCCAGCCCGACGAAGGGAAATCCGTCGCGCGGGCGGGTGATGTTAAAGCGCCTGAACGATGTTATGAGGGCCGAAATCGTCGGGTAAATGCCGATGACGAGCAGGGCAAATACCGCCGGCGCCAGAAACCAGAACGGCGTCCAGCGGCCATATCCCGGATTGAGTTTTGCCTGTGTCTGGGCCACGAAATCTACCTCCCCTGCTCGAACGTTCGCTCGATGCGCAATTACTCGAGATTGGTGTGGTTGGCCCGCATGGCTTCAGTGGAAATTCCGAGTCGCTCCCGGAGTTTCAGGACCATCACCTCGAAGAGAATATATTGCGCGCCCTCAAACAGCGATCCCATCGGCAGCACAGAAACGAGCGGGCCCCGATCGTCGGCCATGGTCTGTGCGGGTATGGTAAGGACATGATCCGCGCGTCTGGCCGCGTCGCCATCAGGCTGCGCGGTGACGACGAGCGTCTTGGCACTCGCGGCGGCGGCCACGCCCATCAGACCAAGAACGGTTGAGAAGCTCCCTGGTCCAGCGGAGACGATCAGCAGATCGCCGTCACCCAAGGGTGGCGTCGTCATATCCCCGACAACTGCTACCTGCAACCCCAGATGATGGAGCCGCATGGCAAAGCCTTTGATCTGCAGCCCTTCACGCCCAACACCATAGAGCGCGATTCTTCCTGCATCAGCGATCACGGCAACTGCAGCATCGACCGCCTGCTCATCGATGCGGTCGAAAACACCAGCCAGTTCCTGCAGCGCATGGTTGTAGAGTTTGGGCACGGCACTCTCCCGGTACAAGATATGCTATGTGAAAAGAACGGCAGGTGAATCCACCCGCCGCCACTTTTGAAGGCTTGCTTACTGCAGCAATTCCTTCTTGCCATCATAATAACCTTCTTTGGCCAGGATATCCTCCATACGCGTTCCAATTTCCTTGGCGCCGGCTTCAGTTGTGACCTCGCCCAGCATCATCTTGGATCCCCATTCGGCTACAACTTCAGAAATCGCTGGCCAGGCTGGGAACCGCGGACGGAATTCAGGCACGCCCTTTTGCCAGGAGGCAACCATCGGTTCGACGAACTTGTACTTCGCCTTGATGTCGGGCTGCTCGTAGATGGACGTACGGCCGGAAACACCCCCGGCTTCGACATAGGGACGGGCGATCTCTTCGGACGTTGCCCACTGGATGAAGAGCCAGGAAGCCTTCTTGAGATCGTCCGGGGCCTGCTCGGCAACAGCCAGTGAAAAGCCGCCAAGAGCCGGCAGGCGTCCGGCCGGACCAGCCGGCTCCGGAGCAACTGCCAGACAATCACCCAACTTCGAAGTCGCCGGATCGGTCAAGGTGCCGTAGAATGCTGACCACTCGGTGATCATCGAGACCTGGCCTTGCGCCAGAGCATTGACCGCCTCGGCGTGGTCGAAACTGACGATCCCCGGGGGCATGTATTTCATCAGATCCTGGCGGAATGTCAGACCCTTCTGGCTCTCGGGACTAAGCAGGTTTGACTTGAATTCCTTGTTCAGCAGCGAGCCGCCGAAGGGCCAGAGCACGCGCATGAAACTGTCAGCCGATTGTGTCTCTCCACGCAGAGACTGCAGGGCGAAGGCGTAATGATTCTTTGACGCGTCCGTCAGCTTGGGTGCGTAATCCTTCATGAGCTCGTCCCACGTTGCCGGTGGCTTCTCGAAGCCCGCTTCCTTCAACTGGCAGGAGTTATAGAACAGAAGCCCCGAGTAATTGTCGAACGGTAGACCGTAGGTCTTGCCGCCCCACGAGCCGAACGCATCGATCAGGAGCGGGAAGAAGCCCTCGAGTTTCAAATTGGGATCGGTGATGGATTTATCGGCCGTGAATTCGTCAATCGGCGTAATCCAGCCGTTTTCGGCGAACTCGCCGATCCAGACGAGATCGACCAGCGCGATCGTCAGGTCGCCATTCGAGGTGAAATTGAGCACCTGCTTCTCGCGGGTGTTCTCGTAGGGCACGATCTCGTAATTGACCTTGATACCGGTTTTCTTCTCGAACTCCGGCAGCAGCTTGATTATCGCGCGATAGCCCGGACGATCCAGGAAAATCACATTAATCTCTTTGCCCTTGAAGGGCTGCGCGGCCGTTTCCAGCCAATCGGCGAGAGCCGCCGACGGCAGCGATACTGCGCCAGCCAGAAGCGCCACAGCGCTTAGCGATGCATATAAAAGTTTCCTCACGTCATCCTCCCAGTTTTGTTACTCCATTCGGATAGATCAAGCTCTTGATGTAACCCGGCGCATTATCCGCGTGGTTGCGGAATGTGTCGGGCGCCTCGTCCAGGCCGACCTCATGCGTCACAAGTGACGCGACATCGACCTTTCCTCCAGCGACGAGTTCGATTGCACGCGGATAGACCTCCCCCATCCGGCGCGCGAATTTGATTTTAAGACCACGGCGACGCGCTTCAGCGGCCGGCAGCGTGTAGATATCGCCGTCCGGGATGCCGACCAAGACAATGCGACCGCCGATCTTCGCGGCGAGAACGGCATCGCGGAAACCAAACGGAGAATTGGTGGCCTCGATGACCAGTGGCGCACCTACGCGACCGGTCCACTCACGGATATCATCCACCGATGTCCCCGTGCGCGCTGCACCAAGCCTGGCAGCCATTTCTCGGCGGTGCTCAAGCGGGTCGATGACCAGAATCTCACCTGCCCCGGCGGCCTTCAGGACCTGGAGGATCAATAATCCGATGGGACCGCTGCCGATAAGCGCCACCTGCTCGAGCAGCCGCGGTTTGGCAAGATCAACCGCGTGAATGGCGACGCCCAACGGTTCCAGCATCACCGCCTGAAGCGGCGTGAAATCCTCCGGCAGCGCCACGATCTGCGATACCGGAACCCAGATACGCTCGGTCATCGCCCCGTCGAATGGTGGCGCACCAATGAATTCAACATTCGGGCAAAGATTGGGATGACCCCGTTCGCAGTACTCGCAGCGCCCGCAGGCTTTGTTTGGATCCACGGCAACGAGCGCCCCGCGCGCAAGCGCAAGTTCGTCCAAGTCTTCGCACAGATAACCGCCGAACTCATGACCCGGCACGAACGGCTCCTTGACGACCGCAGAACCAATGCCGCCATCCTTGTAATAATGCAGATCCGAACCGCAGAGGCCGACCGAGGCGACGTCAATGAGCACTTCCCCCGGACGTCCTTCGCGCAGATTGAATGGCGCTACATAGGCGTCATGGGCTCCACGGATGAAAAGGGCACGGCTCATGAAGTTTTCCGTCGGAATCGATAAGGGGTCTCGAATACCATACAAATGTAAAATAGAATTTTCAAGTGTATACATCGATGGAAGTCGGCATTGGGTTCAGCTATTCCATCATGACGATGGGCTCCGCCGGAGCTCGACCCCACTTCTGCCACCTGTCGACGGCAAGCAGATTGCAGGTTGGTTTGAATCCGGAGTGGCAAATTGTGGAAAATATCGGGTTTGCTCGCGCTGAGGGGTCGAGCCATCTGAGCGGTCGTCTCGTTGCCTGCCGATTTCAAATTGCAACCACGGTTCAAGTTCCTAAGTAGGCTCGGCTCGGCTTAAACAAGAAAACCTAAATCGATAGAATTTAAAGAATACCATTTCTGTCGAGATTAAAAAATGACGCTTAGGTTTTTCAAAATGAAAGTTCATTGGGAAACCGACTATGAGCAAGCAAGCGGGTCAGTTGAAACTGGGGGCATTCCTTTATCCGACGGGACATCACATCGCCGCTTGGCGACACCCGCAAGCACAAGCCGACGCCGGATCGAATTTCGCCCACTATGCCGAACTCGCGCGCATTGTCGAAGCGGCGAAATTCGATTTGATTTTTATGGCTGATGGCGTCGGCACCCGCGGAACCGATACTGATGCGCTGAGCCGCACCGCGATCCGTTACGTGGCGCAGTTCGAACCGCTGACCCTTCTTTCGTCTCTTTCTGCCCTGACCGAGCGCGTGGGCTTTGTTGCTACGGCATCGACGACCTACAATGAGCCTTATCACATAGCCCGCAAGTTTGCGTCGCTCGATCACATAAGCGGAGGGCGCGCCGGCTGGAATCTCGTAACGTCGGCCAGTGAAGACGAGGCGCACAACTTCAACCGCGATCACCACGTCGCGCACGCGGAGCGTTACGAACGCGCCGAAGAATTTGCCGATGTTGTTCGGGGGCTTTGGAATACATGGGAGGAAGATGCATTTTTGCGCGATAAGGAAAGTGGTATCTACTATGATCCGGCCAAACAGCATCTTCTCAATCATCGCGGCAAGCACTTTAAGGTGCGTGGACCACTAAACGTCGCGCGGTCTCCACAGGGCTATCCTGTTGTCGTCCAAGCTGGCTCGTCGGAGCCGGGCAAGGATCTGGCGGCGCGCACCGCAGAAGTCGTCTTTACGGCGCATCAGACTGTGGAGGATGCACGAGCGTTCTACAGCGATGTCAAGGGGCGACTGGCGCGTTTTGGTCGTTCACCGGATGACCTTAAAATCATGCCTGGTATTTTCCCGGTTGTGGGCGAGACCGAATCGGAAGCTCAGGAAAAATTTGAGCAGATACAGGAACTCATCCATCCCATCGTCGGACTGTCCTTGCTAAATGGCATAGGCGGCGATGTCGATCTGTCGGAATACCCGCTGGACGGACCTTTGCCTGATGTCACCGAAACCAATGGCAGTAAAAGCCGCCAAAAACTGTTGGTCGATCTAGCGCGTCGCGAAAGCCTGACAATCCGCCAGCTTTATTTGCGTGTCGCCGGCGCGCGGGGGCACTGGCAAATCGTGGGCACTCCGACCCAAATCGTCGATCAGATGCAAGATTGGTTCACCACGGGTGCTGCCGACGGCTTCAACGTGATGCCGCCGCATTTGCCACTCGGCCTTACCGATTTCGTTAAACACATCGTGCCGGAACTTCAACGTCGCGGCCTTTTCCGCACCGAATATGAGGGGCGTACACTGCGCAGCCATCTGGGTTTGCATGAGCCGCGTCATCCTGCTCAACCAGCTGTCGCTGCCGAATAAACTTAATCCAAGAAGGAGCAGTCATGCCGAGCGTTGCGCATGTGAAAATCAACAATGTCAGCCGGCGTTTCCAGGTCAATGGAAATACGATCACGGCGCTCGATAATGTGAGCCTCGATATTGCAGCGGGGGAGTTTGTCACCATTGTCGGGGCCAGTGGTTGTGGCAAGTCGACATTGCTGCGCCTCGGTGCCGGTCTCGACTTGCACCACGACGGCTCTATTGAACACGATGGAGCACGAGTCACTGGTCCCAGTCTTGATCGCGGTATCGTGTTTCAGGAGCCCCGCTTGTTTCCATGGTTGACAGTCGAGCGCAACGTCGCGCTCGGTCTCGAAAACGCACGCTGTTCGAGGGCGGAAAAACGCGAGCTCGTTGCAAAACAGATCGCGCTGGTTGGCTTGACCGGCTTTGAAAATGCCTATCCGCACCAGTTGTCCGGTGGCATGGCGCAACGCGCCGGGATCGCACGGGGTCTGGTCAACCGGCCGGATGTGCTCTTTCTCGACGAACCCTTCGGCGCTTTGGACGCCATCACCAAAGCTCGCCTTCAAGGGGAACTACAGGACATCTGGGCAAGGGAGCAGATTACCATGGTGCTCGTCACGCACGACGTGGATGAAGCTGTGTATCTTGGTGACCGAGTCGTGATCATGTCGCCGCGTCCTGGCCGAATCCGGGAAATCGTCGCTGTGGATCTGCCGCATCCGCGCGAGCGAACTTCCGCGCAACTAGCCAATATTCGCAATCACGTACTCGATATTCTTAACAGCACGACTGGCGACGATCAGCCGAAAAACTCGATTGAACGGCTAAGCGCAAAGGAACGTCCCGCTTTCAAGGCAAACCCGGTCCATGCCGCCTTGCGCGCTAAATCCGCTGGCCGACCCCTCTACTCATCGACGGAGATTTGACATGAACCCATCCAATTTCACCCGGCGCGCCGTCATGGCCGCATTCGCCTTTTCCGCGTTTACGCTTCCGGCTATTGCCGAGGAACCGCTGACGATCAACGTGGGCTATGCCGCCATCGGCCTCGACAGCCGTCCTTATTCTGAAGGCACTTCCGCGGCAACAGCGAGAGCGGGTGAATATCTTGAGAAAGAATTTGCTGGCGATCCGAATATCAAGATCGAATGGTTTTTCTTCAAGGGTGCAGGTCCAGCCGTCAACGAGGCCTTTGCCAATGACCAGCTCGACTTCGCCTATCAGGGTGATTTGCCATCTCTGATTGGCCGCGCAAATGGCTTGAAGACCAAATACCTTCTGGCAAGCGGTGCACGCAAACCTCTGTATCTGGCGGTCGCCAAGGATTCCGGGATCAAGTCGGTCGCGGATCTGAAGGGAAAGAAAGTTGCCTATCAACGCGGCACCAATGGACATCTGGCGGCAATCAAGATCCTGGAGGCCAATGGCCTGACTGAGAAAGATCTTCAAGTCATCAATCTCGATAGCGCAGGGACGGTCGCCGCTCTCACGAGCCAGGATATCGATGCGGCATTTGGCGATACGGCGCTGATCAATCTTGCCGATAAGGGCAATGCCAAGGTGATCTATACCACGAAGGGAGACGACCCGCGCTTTGGCCGCAATGCCGGTATCGTGGCCCGTGAGGACTTCATCGAAAAACATCCGGAGATTACCCAGCGGGTTGTGGATGCATTCGTGAAGGCAGCACAGTGGTCGTCCGACGAGCAGAATCGGGCAGCACTATTCGATCTGTGGCACAAATCCGGCACATCGATCCCAATTCTTGAAGAATACTTCAAGAACGACAAATTGGCCTACCGCAATTCGCCTCTCATTGATGATCTGCTCGTCTCGCAGTATCAGGAGCAGGGCGTCAAAGCCAAGGAGTTCGGTCTGATCCGTCGCGAGATCAGCACCGATGGCTGGTTCGAGCCGAAATATCTCAATGCTTCGCTGCAGAAGCTGGGGCTCCAGAATTTCTGGCAAGCCTATGGGGCAAACGGCAAGCCGTTTGGCTCGTAGTCCGGGCACTGCGCGAGTCTGGCGTCCCATCGCATGAGCATCGTATCCAGCATTGTCTCCAGTGAACATGCGCCTGCGAAACGCCGCAGCGGACTGCGCCGTGTCGCCATCGCCTTGATCCTGCCCATTGGCCTGCTTCTAGCCTGGGGGATCGCATCGGACCGGGGTTGGTTGCCGGAGCAGATATTGCCGTCCCCTGCCTATGTCTACTCCACCGCTGTGGAGATGACCACCTCCGGCGAAATCTTCTATCATGCGGGCGTCAGTCTGCGTCGCGTGGTGATCGGCTTCCTGTTCGGTGCAGTTGCGGGTTTGGCGCTCGGCATGGGAATGGGCCTATCACAACGGGTCGACGACTATGTAAGACCGCTCTTTCTTGCCTTTGCGCAGATCCCAACGCTTGGCTGGATTCCCTTGCTCATGTTGATCTTTGGCATTGGCGAAACGTTGAAGATTATTGTCATCGCCAAGGGAGCACTTGTACCAATGGCGATGAACACGGCGGCCGGCATCCGTTCAGTTCCCGCTAATTTCGTTGAAGTCGGCCATGCGCTGCAGTTCAGCCGTTGGCAGACCTTGCGTATAATCGTGCTGCCCGGTGCGGCACCGTCGATTTTTACCGGGATCCGCTATGGCCTCACTCATTCCTGGACCGCTCTTGTCGGGGTTGAGTTGCTCGCCTCCTCGGAGGGTCTTGGCTACCTGCTCGTCTGGGGCAGACAGATGTTCTGGCTCGACGTCGTCATGGTGGCGATGATTGCCATCGGTATTATCGGGTTCACAATGGATAAAGCTCTCGATATCTCGGAAACGTCACTGCAGCGCTGGAAGCAGGAGGAGGGGAGTTGATGTCATTCATCGTAAGCCTCCAAACAAGGCGAGCGGTCAAGATTCGGCGCGGTCTGACCATTCCCGTGCTACTGCTGGTTGTCTGGGAAGTGTCGAGCCGTACCGGTCTGGTAGACGCGCGTTTTTTGCCGTCCCTGGAAGACGTATTTTTGACCGCCAAGCGTGAGTTGATCGACAATGATCTCATCGGCGAGCTTGGCGTCAGCCTGTTTCGCAACGTGGCGGGCTTTATCATTGGCTCAACAATCGGTATTGTCTTCGCGACGCTGCTGGCATTGTCGCGTCCAGCAGATGCACTGATCACGCCGACTTTCAATAGCCTGAAACAGATATCATTATTGGCCTGGATTCCGCTGATATCGATTTGGTTCGGTTTCGGCGAGCAGGCAAAAATCGTTTTCGTTGCCATTGCTGCTTTCATCCCGGTTGTGCTCAACACCTATGAGGGCATGCGCAATACGCCGCGTGACCTCATTGAAGTCGGGCAGGCGTTGAAATTCACGCCCCTGCAACGCATCACCCGCATTTTTCTTCCCGCGGCCTTACCTTCGATTGCGACTGGGGTTCATCTCGGACTGATCTATTCCTGGCTTGCGACTGTCGGAGCGGAATATTTTCTAGCTGTGGGCAGAGGCGTGGGTGGATTGATTATCGCAGGCCGCGAACGTTTCGACATGGCGCTGGTCATGGTAGGAGTAATCATTCTCGGTCTGGTCGGCTTCA
The DNA here is from genome assembly GCF_031455525.1 of Phyllobacterium sp. 1468. Lineage (NCBI taxonomy): Bacteria > Pseudomonadati > Pseudomonadota > Alphaproteobacteria > Hyphomicrobiales > Phyllobacteriaceae > Phyllobacterium > Phyllobacterium sp. 1468. Next base: position 35,122 of record NZ_JAVDSX010000013.1, read on the forward strand.
CGCTAAACAGGCTTGCTGCAGCTGCGGAAGCCCATTTTCTTCGCTGGCGGGTCAGTCCGCATTGAACGTCCGGCTTGGCCGCAAACAGGAAACTAGATCGATGTCCACACGCGCAAGCGACCGCCTCGACACGTCACGACAACCAGGCATTGATCGGATCAGCACGCTGCTGCAGCACCGATACGGGACGCAACATGATTTGTCCGAACCGCTCCCGGTGACAACAGCCATTGAAACACTCCTTGCACATCGGAGCGTACGGTTTTACCTCCCGCAATCGGTTCCGGCCACGGCAGTGGAGCTTGCGATATCCGCGGCGCAATCTGCGCCGACTTCGTCTAATCTTCAGGCTTGGAGCGTGTTGGCGGTTGAAGCCAAGGACCGAAAGGCGCGGATCAACGCCGTCGCGGGAAATCAAAAGCAAATCGATCAGGCTCCTTTGCTGCTGGTCTGGTTGGCTGATCTATCCCGCTTAAGAGGCATAAGCAATGCGCAGGGGTCGCCGGGCGAGGGATTGGATTATTTGGAGAGTTTCCTTCTTGGCGTCATCGATGCCGCGCTTGCCGCGCAAAACGCTGTCACAGCGTTCGAGTCGCTAGGACTTGGAACCTGCTATATTGGCGCTCTGCGAAACAACCCGGAGGCGATTGCAAAAGAGTTGGCACTTCCGAAGGAGGTCTTTCCGGTATTCGGCTTGACTGTCGGGTATCCGGACCCGGGGATCAAAACGGATGTCAAACCTCGTTTGCCACGATCAACGGTCTTTCACCGTGAACAATACGTAGCCAATTCAGACAATGAGGATTTCAGCGGCTATAACCAGATACTGCGAGCCTTTCAGAAAATACAGCTTTTGCCGGCAATTGATTGGACTGAACAGATGAGCCGACGCATCGGCACGAAAGAAGCGCTGAAAAACCGCGATCTAATATCCAGTGCAGTCAAATTCCTTGGTTTTCAGATTAAATAGGACTGTCTGACGTTTGAGGTGTTCGGATAATTGACAAAATGCGTCGAAGCAAGAGCGCCGCGGGACGGGATTTTAACCTGGGCGACCCAAGCTGGACGTGCTCGAGCGGCCGACTACTCTAAAGGGTGTTTTCGGCCGGGAGCTGTGATTGCCGATTTAGTCGCGCAGCAGAGGTAACAATTGTTCACCCTGCCTCTTGATCTCAGATAAGTACGGTGTATCGGAGAGCACGAAGTGCGAGATGCCCAGTTCCTCATATTTGCGTAGAGATCGAGCTACGGTTACGGCGGAACCGACCAGCCATGTCGTCCCTGCACCGCCACCGCCATATTTTCCAGGAGCAGTATAGAGATTGTCATCGAGTACATCGCCCCGTGCGCTTAAATCGAGCAGACGTTTTTGGCCAACGGCGATTGCTTGCCGATGATCGTTCCAACCGGCACCTTTGGTCTTGGCCATCTCTGCAACTTTTGCTTCGGCGTCATTCCAGGCTTCGTCCTCGGTGTCACGGATCAGGGTGGTTATCCGCAACCCAAATTGCAGCGGTGGCAGGTCACGGTCCAATTCCTGACTCAAAACCCTGAGCCGATCGATCCGCTCTCGGACGCCGTCAAGCGGCTCACCCCAGAAGAGCTGAACGTCAGCTTCGGTAGCGGCGACCCGTTCCGCCGCCGGGGAAGCGCCGCCGAAGTAAAATTTGGGGTGCTGCCTATTGCCCCGTACCTCAATGCGGGGTGCCGCCGTGGATTCCGTTACCTCGAAATGTTCGCCTTTGTACGAAACATTTTCCTCGGTCCAGAGTCTTCTTACCAGCCGCATAAACTCCTTGGTGCGGGCATAGCGGTCTACCTGAGAACCTTCGCTGTCACCATATGCCGGGAGATTGTCCAAGCCCGACACGATGTTGACCCTGACACGTCCACCTGTCAACTGGTCTAAAGTGGCCGCTGCGGAAGCAAAGTTCGCCGGCCGCCAATAGCCGGGCCGGATGGCGATGAGCGGCTCAAACGTAGTGGTCCGTGCTGCGAGCGCCGCAGCCACCGTAAACGTATCAGGTCGCCCCCAACCGGTTCCGATAAGCGCACCCTTCCAGCCGGAGTCCTCGAGCGCCTTCGCCTGGATGGTCAATGTCGTTAGGCTGTTGTGGTCATCAACGGCTAAATCTCCACGGTGACCAGCTTTCACGTCGTTTGGAATGTACCACAGAAAGTCCGAATTGCTGTTCATGCAACGGGCCTGCCTCTCAATATCTAATCAAGGTTTATGAATACGTCTTCCTTGGCCACGCCGTCGCACATTTCTGCAGCCGGATACTCCGGTTGGAAAGCGAGGGTGGGGTAGTCTAGCAACGCCGACGATGAAGTTGGCAATATCATTGCAAGTGTAAACGAGCCACAGACTGCAAAAACAGCGAAGTCTATCAACTGAAATGCACACCGCGCTCAACTTGGCTTCCTACGATACCATCACAGTTGAATCCGGCGTCATATATGGCATCGACCACTGCTTGGAACTTGCCATCGCCCGGCACTACGCCCTGCAACAAGTCTCTCGAAGATATCCGCATAGTCGACAACACATTCAGCCCAAACGACCGCATGAGCATGTCTATGTCGAGTTCAGTGCTTTGTGCCGTGTATGCATTGCAGTGGGTTTCAACCAGCAGGGTCGACTTTCCGCGAAGAGCCGTCGGATCGGCCATCTCAAACAGATACCGCAAAAGCGCCGGGTAGCCGGTTGGCACCTTCACCGACACGCCAATAATCAGAAGTTTTGACTGTTCGATACTGTCGATCGCGGATTTCGCGGAGCCTGCAAGTTCCACTCGGAACGATGCGGCGCGGAGACTGGCACTTAGATCGGCGAGTTCGAAGAAACCGGAATTGAAACCGAACAACTCATCGACGGATTGAATGAGATCTTGAACAACTGCACTTGTTCGCGAGCCAGCCTGTGGGCGTGTCGAAAGCGCTGAAATTAAGTGATCACCTGTCATGTCACGTCCTCCGTGGTTTAGAAACCGACTGATTTTCGTGCCGAGCTTACTGAGAACCCTTGCCCTCAATTTAAGTCTACTGGATCGATAGTGTAAAGGGAAACGTATTTCAGAACCAAGGTCTCCGAACCAGGCAGAAACGAACCATCGAACCGATCTCCGCTGAAGAATTTTTTTTTGATCTGAACTGCAAATTTGGGCGTTTGTAACTCACTCCGGTCGAGATAGCGAAAGTGTTGATACTGTAATTCAACAAGGGGCAAAACAATGTTAAATCGGCGCCATCTCCTCCTTGCATCGACTGTTGCTGTGGCCTTCGGGAGCTTCGGTCTGGCGCGGGCGGACGATCTCAAGATCACCATTGGCTATCAAACGGTCGTCGAACCTTCCAAAATTCCACAAGCTGACGGGACCTATGAAACGGCAACCGGTTCAAAGATCGACTGGCGCAAATTTGACTCCGGCGCCGATGTTATTGCCGCGGTTGCTTCGGGCTCGGTTGATATCGGCTACGTTGGCTCGAGCCCCTTGGCGGCTGCAGCCAGCCGTGAACTGCCGATACAAACCATTTTCGTCGTGGGATTGATTGGAGAGTCTGAGGCCCTTGTTGCGCGCAACGGTGCAAATGTAACCACCATTGCTGACCTTGCCGGCAAGAAGGTTGCTGTGCCGTTTGTCTCGACAACCCACTACAGTCTGCTTGCGGCTTTGAAACATGAAAAGGTTGATCCGAAAACCGTTGAGATCCTGAACCTGCGGCCGCCAGAAATCGCTGCGGCCTGGGAACGTGGCGACATTGACGCCGCTTACGTCTGGGATCCGGCTCTTGGGCAAATTCGGACGAGCGGCAAGATCATCGCCGATTCCGCCAGGGTAGCCGCATGGGGGCCCCCAACATTCGATGCCTGGATCGTGCGGACGCAGTTTGCCGAGGCCCATCCCGATGCGGTCCGTGACTTTGTAAAGGTGACGGGAAAGGCCTATGCCGACTATCTGGACGAGCCGGATGCTTGGTCCGCATCCTCAGTGCAGGCGGAAACGATAAGTCGGTTGACCGGCGCGAAAGTGGAAGAGGTCCCGGCACTGTTGAAGGGCTATGTCTTTCCGACGCTGAACGAACAGGCTTCGAGCAAATTTCTTGGCGGCGATACGGTTAAGGCGATCGCAGCAACGTCGGAATTTTTGAAGGAACAGGGAAAGATCGACGGGGTACTGACAGACTACAGCAAATATGTACCGCACATCGCCATAGAGGCCGATCTCGGGCGTTTCAAAGAAGCCCAACGCCAAGGCCATACCATCGTCCACGGCGATGCCGCCCATCGTCGGATCTTGTCCGCCGCAGGGCTTGCAAAGGCCAGGCTGGTCATCATCACGTTTGATGGCACTCCGCCGTCGAAAGAATCCTGAATTTTGCGAGCGAGCAGCAGACGGCAATTCCCTGCGTGGCCAGTTCGGCCGATGAACGGGATATCGCGGCTCTTGTTAAGGCCGGCGCGAAAGTCGTCTTCCCCGAAAATCTTGCGGCCGGTCTTGCGCTTGCTGACCAATCGCTTCTGCTGTGTGGTCTCACCCAGGAAGAGGAAGGGCGCATCATTACAACCCTTCGTGCCGAGCTCAATCCAGAACTTCAGGAACGGGTCGGCATCTGATGACGTGCTGTGCTTGAAACGCCGCGATCTTGCCGTCGTTGACAATCGTCAAGGCTATAGCTTCCACTCGCCACTACAGTGGGCAGTGCAGTTAGCAAAAAGCGTACAGACCGACGAGGTGGCCCATGACCTGGTTCCAGTCCTACAATCCAGACCTCGAGTGCGCACGAAATGCGATGCTTGCAGACAATTGGTGGATCGTTGCGCTGCGGGGTGTATTGGCGATCCTATTTGGCATCGCCGCCTTCGTTGTACCCGTTGCGACAATGCTCGCGTTTGTAATCGTCTTTGCCGCGTATAGCTTCGTCGATGGTATCTTCAGTATCGTGCTGTCAGTGCGAGGCGCCCGCAGGGGCGAACGCTGGGGCTTGCTACTGCTCAATGGCCTGTTCGGGATCGCGATTGGCGTCGCAGCGGCGCTCCTTCCAGGCATTACGGTATTGGCCTTCGTCCTCATGGTTGCGGCTTGGGCGCTCATCTCCGGCGGTTTGATGCTCGGCGCCGCCCTTGGTCTCAGAACCAGCCACGGACGCTGGCTGCTCATCTTCGGCGCAATGTGTTCGCCGATCGCGATCAATCCAGGCGCAGACGGTATCCTTGATGCGCTTGAAGCGCTTCCTTCGTTGGAGAAGAAACATGGCAAAGCTAAGAGTACCCGTAACGTCGCTTGACCACATGCTGGGTGACGACAAGGCAATAGTTACGATCGTCGAATATGGCGATTACGAGTGTCCGCATTGTGCTGCGGCGCAGCCAATCCTCGCGCAGATCCTGGTGCACTTTGGGAGCCAGCTTTGCCTTGTCTACCGGCATTTCCCCATGGTCGAGGTCCATCCGCATGCTGGCGCGGCGGCGGAGGCGGCGGAATTCGCCGGCACCCACGGAGTCTTCTGGCAAATGCACCAAGCCATCTTTGCCAATCAACACCGATTGAGCATACCGCTTCTCATTTCGCTTGCCGCGAGCCTCAAGCTTTCGCCGATAGAGCTGCGTGACGCGCTCGCATCGGATAGGTTTGCGGCGAAGATCCGAGGAGATTTCATTGGCGGTGTGAGAAGCGGTGTTAACGGAACGCCGACGTTCTTCGTGAATGGCATACGCCACGACAGCCCCTATGGCGTGGCAACGCTGTCGTCGGCGATCGATCAGGCATTCCTTGCTGCGGCCGCTTGATCGACGTCCCGGGAAGTGACGATCGTCAAGGCGAGGGGGCGGGACCGAGACCAATATGTCAATACGCATCGCAAACCGGTGCTTTGCCACAAGGAGATTTGCCATGCTGTTCCTCGACATTGCCCCGTATCCAAACTGCCCAGTACTACCGCGGCCGTCCCCACATCCCGTAAGCCGCCGCGGTCTGTCAATTGCCATGCTGTCAATCGCCGTGCTGTTTGCGTCCGCAGCACCCCAGACCTTGGCGCAGGCCGCGGTTGCGCTTATCGAAGTCAATGTTAAAGAGGTGGCCCAGGGTTTTCAAACTTCGGAACTGGTCGGAACAGCAATCCAGAACGATAAGGACGAGAAAATTGGTACCCTCGACGATCTCGTCATCACAAAGGATCGGAGCCTCTTTGCAATTCTGCAGGTTGGTGGCTTCCTGGGGCTCGGCGGCTATTTGGTCGCTATCCCCTATGAGAGCCTGAACGTCAGTGAAGACGGGCGCAAGATCACTCTTGCGGGAGCCTCCAAAGAGGCACTGCAAAAGCTGCCCGAGTTTAAATTCAACAAATAGCATTGCTGACGCACCGCCATCGGTCAACAGCCCCATCAACCTCGAAACATTTCGACCGATGGCGCTGTCGATTGATGAATCGCGTAGAACAGCGCGTCCATTGAAAGCGGGGTCGCAGAACGTGAAACCCGCCCTTGACTGATCTATTTAGGATGGCTATCGGGCGTCGGTGCAGAACACGTCCGGCCACTCATGAATCGGCTTGATGCAGCCGTCCTGACTTTGCCCGACGGATTTACTGGACCGCGCGCTTGCTCCCATTATCGATAGGTCGCCACGTCTCAAAAAGATGGAGAAGATCAAAAATAACTGGACGGTATGGTGCGTGATTACACCGAATGGGCAAGGCAAAGACCTTGACTAATAATCGCCACAGGCTGATAATGAAGTATTAAATCGTAGTACTTACTTAAGATTGCATGCATTTTTTTGGCATTGGGGATTTGACAGGGTCTCCTCAAACTTGATCCTGACAAGCGCAGTATTCATGCAACTCGGTGGGTCAGACATGAACCGACAGACGTTGATTTGGACAATACTGATTGGGGCGTTGGCCGGAGCGGTTGATGTTGCTCACTCGCAGGAGTTACCAAAGCCGCCAACGGGAACGCGTCTTTTGGAATTCACTGGTCCTGAACAAGGTTGGCCGCCCACTGTGAGCGGTGCAACCAATATAGAAATTCTTCCGACTGACGAAGTTGTGACCTTACTTACCCCAGCCGCCACGATGCGGCTTGGCGAGCTGGCGGCCAGCGCTCCGGCGGTGCGCCGCGCTCTGGGTGATCGGTTTGCATTTATTGAGGCTAGTCTTGTCGAAGAAGATAAGAGAACCGATGATCGCCCTGCCGAAAGACGGCTCGCGAACGCGACTTTCTACAGCTATTCGCGCAATGTGGCTGTACGCGCATTGTTGCGCGAGGGAGAGGTCATCGAGGTCTCCGACGTCGAAGGATATCAGCCTCCGGAAAGCCCAGACGAGATCGAGCGGGCAGTTGCATTAGCCCGCGGAGAACCACAGTTGCGCGAAGCGGCAAGTAAACTCGAGGGACGTGCATTGTTGACCGAACCGGACGAAGGCCAGCCAGGCGCGGGCCATCGGGTGCTTTACGTCAGCTTCATGGCTCCCGGCACGGGTTTGGCAGAAATGTTTGCCTTGGTCGACCTAACGGACAATCGCGTTTTGGAAGCGGGGCGCGTCGCCGGCGGTTAGTTTCAAATAAGAGTCAGTGGGGAGGGGAGCATGTCAGACTGGGGTAGAGCGGTTCGTGCACTCGTCACAGTCATTTGGTTTGGGCTTTTAACTGCATCTGCGGTCGCGCAATCCGGCCAGGTAAACTGGGGTCCTTGGCAATTTCGTTGGGAAGTCGCTGACAATGCTGGCGTCGGTCTGAGGGATGTCCGCTTCGACGGTAGAACTATCCTTTATCGCGCGAATATGCCGGTTATCCGAGTCAAATACGATGGTGATAAGTGCGGGCCATATGCGGACCGGATTACATGGTCAAATCTTGTCACCGACAACGCATGCCACAACGGTCAAAAGATTTGCCAGCGCACGTTCAATTGGGGAGGCCGTGAGTGGCTTGAGGTGTCAGGCCGAGCTTTTATCGGCTCCTATGATATCGTGCAGGCATGGTATCTCACGCGTGATGGCGAGATGCAGCCGCGCCTTTTTAGTCGGGGTCTGCAGTGCCAGGTCAATCATGTTCATCACGCCTACTGGCAGCTTGATTTCGACATGGATGGATCGCCTATCGATCAAGCCTTCCTGCATTTGTCGAGCTTTCCCGATTTGGGCTACGGACCAGGGTGGTTTCGTTACTCAAATGAATTCGATAGTCGAAGAAACCCGGATGTACACCCATCTTGGTTTGTGTGGGACGAGCAAACGCACCTCGGAGCGTTTATCCAACCAAGCAGCGATGATGGCCCACGTGATGCCTTCTCCAATATCAACGCCGCAATACGCCGCTATCACGGTAGTGAGGTTGGACCATGGCCGTTTGGTGCAAGCGGTGAATTAAGGTTCAACAACGGGGAGAACGTAGTCTCGCAGGATAATGTGATTTGGTACGCAGGTCACCTTTCCCACCACGCATCCGAGGGACCAAACCAGTATCATGCGGTAGGCCCGATCGTCAGAATTTCGAGACCCTGACCATAATATCCGGGGAGGGCCAAAATCTCCAATCCGCGCGTCGCCCAATAATAGAGGTCGTTTCTATGAACGTTACAATGCCGGACGGCGTTGCGAATGTCGCGGTTGCGGATCTGGATAGGATCGGCATGGTACAGGCTTCGTTTGAATCTCTGGAAGACTTTCTCCGCGCTTGTAGGGAAGTAGGTCAAATCTTGTCGATCGATGATGTTGCGTTGGTCGACGGAAGCCGTCGGCATGTCAGCAGTCCGTACTCCATTCCCTTCCATACCGATGGTCCGGCAGCAGATGTTGTGGCATGGTTCTGCATTCGGCAAGACGAGGATGACGGCGAATCTCTTCTAATGGATGCGATCCCTGCACTGCGGTCCCTTGGTCCAGAAGTTCGAGGTCAACTTGGCTCGGTGAACATTCCTTATTTTGACCATTCGACGCCAGGCAGGCCAAGTGGGTACTGTGCCGTGCTGAGAGGCGACGGAGAGCGGAATTGGCGCATCAACTATGCTCCCTGGCTGCTACCGGACATGACTGACGCCCAGAAAGAGGCAATTGCGGTCTTTGACGCTGCTCTGGCGAAACTAGTCCCATCAAGAATCCGGCTGGAACCGAACCAATCTATTTTCATCGACAATTGGAGGGTACTTCACGCTAGAGGCATCCTGAAAGCTGACAGCCAGCGACATTTAAAGCGTGTCTGGTTACGTGCGGGGCGAAACGACCAAGACAGGATCGTTCCTGCCTGATTGAGCTGCTCTCGTTGATCAAGGCCTTTTGTCTTCAAACGGTCTAAGCGGCAATGCGCCCTCGTGCCGAGGCGCTTTTTCTCCGGTGGCCGTTTGCCCTCGCAAATAATCTCTTCTCCATCTTGCTGAGGCGGCCGGTGTTCCCGGTACGAGACGCTCGACGTTCCAACTCTTCCGCGCTCTGGCCCAATCGTGATGTTGGACGTCGAGTTCCTCGTTCTGATTGAGCAGACGAAGTGCCGGCTCCACGCGGTTGAGATAGTTGCTGGGCATAGGATGGATCAGACAGAATGGCTCGTCCTTCTCAAAGCGCACCATGTGACCTGGACGCGTAAATCGATAGTTCATCGTAAACGTGTAAGGGAGCCAATCTGTCTCTATAAGCCCTTCGAGCGGGGAAAGGCCGTCCTTCGCTTCGTTGATCGGCCCCTTTACCCACAGATTGTGACCTGGCGAAGTTCGAAAGACATAGCCGGTATCAAATGTGAGAATACCGTGTCCAAAGTGGCTAAGGGGAGCCCATGGATTGGGCGATTGCATATCGATACGCAAAGAGTCGCGACCTGTTCCACCGTCCCACGAAGCCGAAAACTCCACGGGGCACAATAGTTCCCATCCAGAAACATTGGCTGCCACGACTGGTAAGCAAAGGTACGCAAAGTGCTCATAGGTCCCGGTCATCCAGGACCGGCGGGTGGTTGCCGGCCGGATCGTAGGCGCATTGGCCACCACCTGATAGGCAGTCAATTCCGTGTCGTGGTCTACCTGATCGGTTTTCATCAAAGCCCAAACTCCGGATACAACAGCCCCGAACGATAATGATATTGTTTAGCTTTGCGTCAGCGATTTGGCTCAAGGTCTTGAGGAATTGCGGGTGGTGGAGGGTAGCACGGTCTCATGAGTTCACTTCCCCAAACGGCTTGATCCAACGGGCCATAATATTTGAACAGCGTTGCATTGGTCAGTTCGGCCCTTTCCGTCGCTCTGTTCGAAACCTCCGTCTGATTTAGTTCTTCCTGGTTGGGCGTGTGGTCCAGATAGGCGCCATAAATATTGTCGCATAACCGGCGGTAGCGGGGAGTATTGAGAATTACTTCGTGCCAAAATTCATCGACGCGGATGACGGGCGCAAAGGGAAATTTAGACTTAGGCACCAACAACGGTAGCGACAAGAAGCGCTTTAATTCCCTCTCAAGCAGTTCGATATGTTCTTTCTCATGAGGGTTTCGCGACAGGAAAGACGCGCGCTCGACGCTAAAATCTGCCGAGGCCAATTCCTCCAGCTTTCTCAATGTTTCATCCGGCAAGGTTTTCTGGTGATCGGGAAGCAGGCCCATGGGCCTTTTTTCTCCACGCATGGCGGTTCTCCTCTCGTCGTTCGATTTACAGCAACTATTCAGGTTATGATGGCCTAATCGGTCCCTTGACCTGCTACAGACACCGATGCAGGTGGTTGAGGGACACCGGGAACTCAGAGATCGACTTTCCTTTAGTCGCGACGGTTATGGTCAAAGAGGTCAGCGAAGGATCTTATGGGAGATCGGCTCAAGCCCACCTGAGTCCGAACACGGAAAACTTATCAAAGCTTCCTGGTCCAACCAACGCCACCACCATATTCTCTTGCGATCCGCAAATCAATTTGAGGACCTGCAATCGATTGAGTGCGCTCGTTCGTCGGAGCAACTTTTTGCAGGCTATCGTCTAGCACCAAGGTATGGCGCACGGCTACCGGTGTGAGCTCGAAAGCTTCCTCGCCGCCGCCCAGTTGATCGAGGCCTCGCGTGCCAAGGGCCCCAAGCGCCACCCAACGCCATCCAACCGGGATCCAGATTAGATCCGCGACCTGACATAAAATAGCCTAGATTCCGTCAATTTTCCTGTAGGTATCCAGTTCCGGGTCAAGGTCGACTTCGACGACATTTGTGAAAACTCCGGTGGCCACCATAATGCCGGCAAAGGCTACCAGGTTTACGAGCGTCGCTTCATCGTAACGGGCCGTGAGCCTCCCCCAGATTTCATCAGGAACTGCATTCGAATTGGCAACAATGGCCCTGCCGAACTCCATGAGAACGCGCTCTTCCGCGTCCGGTTCAAATTTGTCCGGCTCAATTCCAGACTGGATCAACGCGCGTCGAAAAAATGTCGTTGGTATAAGGGCGTCACTTGCCTCCGATATAGCCAGCGAGAACAGCCAGATTGTTCTGTCAGACAGGGTCGGACGCAATAGATCGCGAAGGGTGAACCACTCGGCATAAACGCGATGCGCAACGGGCGAATGAAGCAAGACCCGCTTCATGTTGGTCATTCGTCCACGAAGTCTAAGCTCTTCGTCGTGCTCTGCCCGTATTTCAGGGGACGCATCATCATAGCTGATTTGCGATATTCGGCTCATGCGCGTTCTTGGTGTTGGTGTTGGTGTTACATCGATTAGTTACAACTCGGCCTCAACCTGCCCGGGTATATGCCAACAAGCACGTTCATATCAAATTGCATTTTCCAGCCCTGAACGAATTTGGAATGAGCTTGCTCTGCAAAGACGACTAAGTGGTCGAGTATTGGCCAATGCACGGTTCATGGGGCAAAACATCCTGGGCGACATCAACAAGCATTTCCCGAAGGTTCAGCTTCGCATCAACCGGCACAGCTTTCAGCTAAGGGACGCCAGCGGTCGGGCAAGTAGTGAATTCGTGCCGATTGAGAATGTCGCACTGGCCGTCTTCTTCTCCACATCCTTCGTCCCTTCGCCTTTGCTCATGGGATTACCCATCGCCCGTTTGGGGGAGATTTAGCAAAGTTTCGGACGCGGAAATTCCGAACAAGGCGCGAAACCACGCAGGAAATCCATCTACAAAGAAGCGCCAAACGCGAGGCAGGTTTCGCTCACAGGCCGGACCCCACTTGCGCAATGATTAGCGCTGCAGCCACGCCTGCGCCGACGCCGGCAATAAAGATGCCCAACTTTATCCATAGTTGTGTTCTATTCCGCCATTCGATGTCATCCTTTATTCCCCCCGCCTGCTTTTTTGGGCCCACGCCGGCGAGAACCCCGGTCGGCGACCCAAGCAATGTCTGGGCCTCGGCCGGCCCACGGCTCCAGCGAGCTGCAAGAATTCCTAAGATGACCGAACGGTCCGCCTAGGACGCAGTGAAGGATATCGGGCTTCATTCTCTATAATTGCTGGTACGTCGCTCACTTTACCCCCCGGCTGTGGCTCATATTCATCGCAAAAAATTGTATTTGGCTTTTTTCGATTGTTCCGATCAGTCGTTATTTCCGCGAGAAGGGATCAGCTTTCCATCTTGATCGTTGACCGCTATTGCTAAGCAAGTATTTTACTTCCGGCACGACCAACAAATCAATGTTAGTCGAACGTATAACTCAATCAAACGACCGCATTATTCAGCCGTACGTTGGTATGATGGAGCATCCAGCCCGGTCGCGCTACTTTGCACCATGTCCGATTCCGTCAGCGCTTTTCTCTATTCAACTAGTCGGAGGATCAAGATTTTGATCGGTCTCATAAAAGTACAGAATGCTGTTGAGGCATGTGCCCCTGAAGCCCAACACGCTTCATACGGGGCGAAACCCATATCCCGAGGATGGACAGGCGTCTTTGCAATCTTTTGTGGTGTCCAGGCAATGTTCGCGTTGGGGCTTGCTGCCGCCGCACACGCAGGTCCCTGCACCGAAAAGATCGAAGCCGTTCAGATGCAGGTCGACGCTGTACTGGAAGCGACGGCCGGCGCTGGCCCTACGCTCCCTGAGAGCCAATCTGCCGGTCTACATCACGAGCCCACACCCGAGTCAATCGCACGTGCGGAGGATCAAGCCGGTGAAGGAGCGAACGGCGAACGAGCTTTGGCTGCACTCGCACGTGCGCGCGCGGCTGACAGGGCTGGTGATGCAAAACTTTGCGATATAGCACTACTCGACGTGCGGCGCGAAATTAGCCACCAAGAGCAGTGACGATGGCCGTCGCTGCAATCTCGAACATCCAATGAATGTGAGACGTGGAGCGAATTGCACCGGGCGTCAACGTTTTCTTACCGGTCCAGGTTGGGCCATAAGCAAGCTTGCTTGCCAGTTCATTCAAAGCACGATCCAATCTTTGGCTCGTGCGACACCGCCGTCGGCACGAGAGTGGACGAGGACTGCATTGAGCACCAACGTGATCATCGTCCCTATCCACTCACGCTTTGGTGTCAGCTGCGTCCAGTTGCTTCAAGGATCAGTTTCGCAATCTCGTCGGGTTTTGAGATCAACGACAAATGGCTCGCCTTCACTTCAATCGTCTTGGCTCCCATGCGTTTAGCCATGAAACGCTCCAAGTCCGGATTTATCGTGCGATCTTCCGTTGAGACAGCGTAGAAGCTCGGCTTGGACCGCCACGCCGCTTGAGTAGTCCGGCCAGTCAGGAGAGCTTTCTGGAATGGCTGCTGCACTGCATAAAGCACGCGGGATCTTGCTTCAGGCAGGTCGCCGGCAAAATCGTGCAGGAACGCAGCCTCGGTCAAGCGCCCTTCATCACCATTGAAAACGATGCCGGCTGTAGCTGGGGGTGTCGGGAAGTTCTTTGCGAGCGCAGGATAATCCTCGCCAGCGTCCGGTGCCCTCGCGGCAACATAGACGAGTGCTGAAACGTTAGGATGCGCACCTGCCTCTGTGACGATCATTCCGGCAAACGAGTGTCCCACCAGGACCGTCGGGCCATCCTGGAGTGCCAGCACCCGCTCGGCCGCTGCCACGGCTTCAGGTAACGTCGTCAAGGGATTCTGAACGGCCGTGGCGTTGAGCCCGGCGGCCTGAAGGCGAGCAATCACCTCCGTCCAACATGATCCATCTGCAAACAAACCATGGACGAGGACGACGTTGCGAGCTAACACCGGTGATGTCTCCGCGGCCGGGCTACGGGAGGAGATCAATGATGCCGCGCCAGCGGCGAGGGCCGCCGAAAATACCCGCCTGTTCATAGTCATGTAATGGCACTCCAGGGTTGTCAATCTGAACGTCTCGGTAATTATCGTGTGAGAAGATCATTATCGATTATACATGGGTATAGTCGATACATTGTTGGCGGGGAGCAGCTCCATAGCGAAACCCGCTACCCTTTTCCGCCACTGGAGGTTTCATCGATCTTTCGTTTAAGCAAAATATGCCAACGTATACTTACGTCTCGGGCAGGCTGAAGTTAGTCTTCAAACTGCACCTGTCACAAACCCTGACGGGGCTGGTAGTTCCCCGGCTACCATACTTCAACGTTTTCCGCCCGTTGAAGTGCGGCCATCAAGCGCCCGCAAAAGACCGTCCGAGCCCCTCCCGGACGGTCTTTTGTCTCATAGCCCACAGCTTTACCGCCCAACTTCCCACATCATTGGAGGCGTCCGATACCAGTCAGAGCATGATTATACCAATGTATAATCATGTGCATCCGAAGAATAATTTCATTCTCGAAAGGCCGATGTAACATAGCAACTATGAAAAACCTTTTTACCCACACAATAGCTGCCGTCGTCATCTCCGCGGCGCTTTCCGCAGGTTTCGTGCCCGGTCATGGGATCTCTGGCTCGTTCACCTCTGATCGAACACGGCACATGGACAAGGCGTCTGGACACGGCAGCAAGTACTATCGAACCGATAATCGTAAGGTCTTCCCGCAGTGGGAGAACAATATTTGGGAGGATCAGGTCTGGAACGGGCTTGGTTAATACGAGCCCGCGCGTCCGCCACCTCGTCAACCTGCCACTGAGCGGCCAACTTCCACATTCTTGACCACCGTTTCGGCTTCATAGCGGGGCTTGCCGGACCAGATTGCCGCAAAGGAGTTCCCAGGCCTTATCCACGTCCGCTATAAAAAGTTCGGGCAGAACGGCTTCAAGGGCGTCGATATTGGCGACATCGACATTGCCAGAGCTGTATTATTTGCGTTGATCAACTTTAACGTTTTTGGCACCTTGTCGGGGAGAGCCACATCAAGCCTCTTAGCATGATCGACTCCCCGCACGCCACCTCCTTTGAGCCTGTCGATAGCAGCCTTGAGACCCGTGGGCAGCAACGCTGAAACCGGCCTGCTGCCCCTTTCTTGTTGGGCCGCCTCCCATATCCCGAAATTTTTTTCCAGCCAGCATGATCCGGGCGCAGGGAAGGCGGCTCGTTGCTAACCGACATGGCGGGGAACCCGGCAGCGGGGCATTGCGATGGAATTGAAATCGCCCCCGGGCATACCGGGGGCGATTTCGCACCTATCTGGTGCGATACTTCACTTAATTCAGGTGAAACATAGAATGCGTATCCATGCGGCTTCCGAAGAGGTAGGACGGGCTGGTGGTGTCGCCCTCATACGACTCGTCATGGAGCCCTATACGGTTGACATTCTCGCGAGCATTGCCAACGGATCTCCCCTCATGGGAGGCCCGCGATCCGCCCGAGTCGTGGGAGCCGTGCGAACCGCCCGAAGAGGCATAAGCGCCAGCGAACGGCGTGGAGATCAAGAGGGCGGCGATTGCAGTTCTGAAGATAAAAGAGCGCATTTTGGCGTCTCCTAAGTATTGAGGGCAACTTGGCGCCCTCCTTTTATCGGACCGTCCAGTTCCGTCGCGTCACGCTGGATATATAACCCCACCGCCGGCGGTTCTCGGTTTCCAAGTCCATAATATAGAGTATAATCAAATAATCAAATTAACAAAAAATAATATTAATGATACATATTTTGCCACAATGAGTCTATCAAAAAACTTTTTTGACAAATGTAACCAGTTATCGTGATTAAAGTATTGCGATATAAATACACGTAACGTTAAAAAGAAAATTCATCGCCAACTTATGTATGGCGCATTTCATCGTAAAATTACTGTGATCGTACTGTGAGAGAGATCGTCGGCTCAACATTGACCCGTGAGACAAACATAGTTTGCAGAGCAGGGTTCGACATGAAATGCTCCCTCAGTTCCACAACGACGCGAATATCGGCCCCGTTCGTGTCGCCAGAAAAGCTGTCGCCACCTCGTTGCATGACTTGACACGTAAGCCCAGGAGATACCACCGTCGTCGCGCCCGGCGACCCGGCTTCGACTTTGCCGATGACACTGCTTCATCGGTATTCCCATGATCGACTGACTAAAATGCCGGCCAACGGTGACCCATCGTGAATGAGCGTCGCAGTGGCTCGCGAAACTGCCAATGTGTTTCCTGCTCGATCTTCTTCGCACTCATACACTTGCACCCCTTTGTCATGAACACTCGCAACAACCGTCAATCGATCTGTGTCAAAGCCTGCCGAAACTTCAGCTGCAGGAGCGGCGGAGTGAAAAGCAAGACGGCAGCCGTCATGATTACAAATGATCAGAGTGTGTGGAAGCACTGGACGAGGCAGCGTCAGATTTGAGCTGAGGTCGGGCCAAACCGCTTTCCTTGAGCATCTTCATTCTTTGTCGCAATTATCGTCGAGCGGGCGGACTCCCGATCAAGCTGGTGCGACGGTTTCGGTGTTTACGCGGACTTTACTACCTTCCACCAGTTGCACTGGCGGGTTACGAATGACCTGGTCACCTTGCCTGAGGCCATCCGTAACTTCGATGGTCGTTCCCAGATCTCTTGCCACAGATACTTTTCTTATGTGAACAATGCCATCCTCAACGACGGCCACCTGCAATCCGTTTGCGTTGAAGATGAGGGCGTCAGCGGGCACCGACAGGCTTGGCGTCTTGCGCGGAATCTGGAGCTGGACGGTGCAGTAGATTCCTGGCGTGAGGAGACCGTCTGGATTGGGCACGTCGATTTCAGCCAGCAAAGTGCGGGTCCCCGGCTGCAATGAATCGGCTATCCGCGTTACCGTCCCGGAAAAAATACGGCCCGGGGTCTCGGGAACCTCGATACTGGCCTTGTCACCGGGGCCAACCCCGAATGCTTCGTCCTGTGGCACGAAGACTTGCGTACGGATCACGTCTCCCTGCATGATGGCGAACATGAAGGTGCCGCTGGTCGTGTCGGCCTGCACAAGGCTACCCTTGTCAATGTTACGCTGGGTAATGATGCCATCAAAGGGCGCGACAACCTGCTGATAGAGTTGTTGCTGACTCAGCACCTCAAGTTGATCTTGCTGAGCCTTCACATTTGCCTGAGCGACACCCACCGTCGCCTGTTGCGCTTTTAAAGTCTGCACATCAATGGTACCCTGCTGCTGCGTAATCCAGCCTTTGGCGACCAGCGGTTTATCGCGATCCCACGTGACCTGTGCGAGGTCAAAATTAGCCTGCGCCTGTTTCAAAGCGGCCTGGAGTTGCCCCAAGGTAGCTTGGGCTTCCAGGATTTGGTCATCGAGTTCCGGCACGGCAATCTTGGCGAGCAATTGGCCTTTCTTTACATGATCTCCGATATCAACTTCACGTTGTTCGACATAGCCACTGGCTCGTGCAAAGATTTCGACGTCGTCGAAGGCTGCGGTGGTTGCCGGGAGACTAACGGTTACAGTGTCTGTACTCGGCTTTATCTCGGCGACGTGCACAGATGGCACGAAATCGCGGAGCTGAACGGCGGTGGCCATAACCTCCTCGGCCCGTGAATGATATCCCCACGCACCAAAACAGAGTAACGCGACAAGCCCGAGCAGCGTGCCAAGCCCAATAAGCCAGCCTCCCCACCTGCGCGACACTTGCGGTTGTGGATTATAGATATGCTCGATGCGCCGATCTGACGGTTCTAAGGGTTTCATGCTGGTTCCTCGTTGAATACGCCGTGGGCCGCCTTGCCGTCCTGTCCTCCGCGAAGCATCGCAAACAGGTACGGGACGAAGAGGAGTGTCGTAGGAGTCGCGAACAGCAGGCCGCCGATGACAGCGCGAGCCAAAGCGGCATTCTGTTCCTCGCCGGCGCCCCCTATGGCCATTGGGATCATGCCGACAATCATCGCTGCTGCAGTCATTAGTACGGGCCTGATGCGCGTATGACCGGCGTCGATCGCTGCCTGGAACGCTGGCTTGCCCGTTAATTGCTGCTCTCTGGCGAACGTGACCAGCAAGATCGAATTAGCGGACGCGACGCCTACGGCCATGATCGCTCCCATAAGAGAGGGCACGTTAAGGGTTGTTCCCGTGACAAAGAGCATGACGAGGATGCCGCACAAGGTTGCTGGCAACGCCAGGATGACGACGAACGGATCACCGAAATTCTGGTAGTTTACGACCATCAACATGTAAACGAACACCGCCGCGAACAGGAGACCGATACCAAGATCCCAGAAAGCCTCGTTCATACTCTCGATCTGGCCGGCGACTTGAATGGAGTTGCCGGGAGAAAGCTGCTTTTGCATATCCGTCACTATCGCGTTGATCTGGTTGGAAACGTTCCCGAGATCTCGGCCCTGAACGCTTGCGAAGACTTCATAGAGAGGCTGGATATTCGCCTGGTTACTGTTGGTTGCGATGCTGCTCCGCTTGAATGTTGCGACATTGCTCAGCAGTCCTGGTATCTGAGCGCCGGCCGTGGATATGGTTGAGGACACAGGAGTATTGCCGAGGTCGTTAAGTGAACTGATTTTTGGTTCAGGTGTCTGAACAGCCAGATAGTACGGAATACCGGTGGTTGGGTCAGTCCAGAAATTGGGCGAGACCTGTTCCGAGGAACTCAGGCTAACATTGATGTTCGTGGCGATGGTGTCTGCATTGAGGCCGAGTTGCGCTGCGCGCGTGCGATCGATCGTAGTGTCGAACGCAGGCGCGTTAACTTCCTGTTGGAGGTGGGCGTCCACGACGCCCGGAATGGCTGCGATACGCCGCTGGATCTCCGTTGCCACCCTCAGGTTTGTGGGACGATCGTATCCGACGGTGCGCACATCGATTTGTGCGGGGAGACCAAAATTGAGAATCTGTGTGACGATGTCGGCCGACTGAAAATAAAACAGAACATCGGGAAACGCTTCCGGCAAGGCTGATCGCAATTTACGCACGTAGTCAGCCGTAGGTGCGTGGCCCGGCTTGAGGGCAACAAGGATAACGCCATCGTTGACGCCGATCGTCGAGCCGTCGGTGAATGCCAGGTTATATGCTCGGGCGGGGAGCCCGATATTGTCGACGACAAGCTGGCGGTCGCTGTCGGGAACGATCTCGCGAATCTTGTCCTCGACTTGCTGGAATATGCGCTCTGTCGTCTCAATCCGTGTTCCGGCGGGCGCACGGACATGAAGTTGGATTTGGCCTCCATCGATCGCAGGATAGAAGTCCCGACCGACGAAGATGAGCAATGTGGTTCCAAGGGCAAGAACCAGGACGGCGACGACGGGCATGATCAACCGACGTGTAAGCAGCAACGTCAACAGCCCGACATAGCGGAAACGCATCGCCTCGAACCCGTGCTCGAACCTGGTATGAAAGCGGGAGAACCAATTTTTCGACGTGCCATGCCGCTCGCCCTTGAGCAACAGGCCAATTGTGATCGGGGTGAGGGTCCTCGAAAGGGCATAGGAGGCCAGCATGGCGAACACGACTGCCATGCCAAGCGGCGTGAACAAATATTTGGCCGGTCCCTCAAGGAAAACCACGGACGTGAACACACAGCTGATGGCCAAGGTCGACACCAGCGTCGGCACAGCAATGCCTGCCGCTCCGTGCAGCGTCGCCTGCGCCAGCGATTGTCCTTCTTCAGTGAGCAACCGGTGTGTATTCTCTATCGTCACCGTAGAATCGTCGACAAGGATGCCCACGGCCAGTGCGAGGCCGCCAAGCGTCATGGTGTTGAGCGTCTCTCCAAGGAAATACAGCGCAACGACGGATGACAGGATCGCAAGCGGTATGGTTATCATGACGACCAACGTCGATCGCCACGATCCCAGAAACAGCAGGATCATCAGCGCAGTGAGGGCTGCCGCGATGGCGCCTTCGCGAAGCACGCCCGCGATGGATTGCTTGACGAATACCGACTGATCGAAAATCTCTTTGATTTCCATACCGGGAGGCGCGGACGCGCGTGCCGTAACCAATGCTCGCCGCACAGCATTGACCACTTCCAAAGTTGAAGCATTGCCATTCTTGATGACACTGAGAAGGACCGAACGACGCCCGTCCTGACGAACGACGTTTTGCTGAACGAGCCAGCCATCATGAACCTGACCAACATCTTTTACGAAAACCGTAGCCCCATTGACCACTTTGACCGGAATGTCGTTGAGTTCATCGATCGTCGCCGGCGTCGCGTTCGTGCGCACGACATATTGGGTATCGCCGATCTTGGCAGTGCCTGAAGGTAGGGTCAAATTCTGCGTGTTGACTGCGTTGACGACGTCGAGTGGGGTGAGACCCTTGGCAAGCAGCTTTGACGGGTCCAGGTCGACCATGATTTGCCGGTATTTCCCGCCAGCGGGGGTTGGCAATGTGATGCCGGGGATTGGCGCCAACTGCTGGCGAATGCGATAGATGCCATAGTCGTACAGCTGCTGCTCATTAAGTGTATCGGAACTCAGGCTGATCTGCAGGACCGGCACGCTGGAGGCATTGAACTGCACCACGAGCGGCGCCTGGATTCCTGCTGGCAAAAGCGCGCGGATGGCGTTTGTCGCCGACACAATCTGTGCAATTGCGAGATCGAGATTCACGTCCTGCTGAAAGTATATCTTCTGTATCGACAGCCCGCCTAGCGTCTGCGCTTCGATATTCTTGATGCCATTGACGTTGGAGCTGATTGCATACTGACTATAGGTGGTAACACGCTGCTCCATCTCAGGTGTGCTGAGACCACCATAGCTCCAGATTACCGATACAACCGGAATGTTGATTTCCGGAAAGATATCCGTTCGCATCTCGTAACTTGCGACGCCGCCCAGAAAAAGTATCAAGGCGGCTAAAACGTACAATGTATGCGGAAACCGCAGCGCGAACCGAACTATACCCATATCTTGTACGAAACCACTGTTGTGCAGGAAGAATGAGGGCGGAAGAGTTCCGCCCATCGGCAATTTGTCCGGCCCGAGCGGTTCTGTCCGCAAGAGACGTAGTCAAGACGGCAACTGGCAAATGCAACAAGAATGCTGAGTCTGTCGACGAATAAAGCTCCGGTAGACATCGCTAAGACTCTTTGGCGCATTGGCACTATGTTTTAGGTTAGCGAGGCAAGGAAAGATGCTCCATCATACAGGTGTGGGCGGGAATAATGCGCTTGTCTGATAGACTCATACTTTGGTTTGGGTGTCCGCAATCCAGATTGACTGTTATTATCGACGGAACGGAAAGGCGTAAGCTTTGGGCTGTTTTTCGGCAAAATTGGTGCCGGCAACCCGCCCTAAGCGTGGCAATACTTGTCAAAGATCGATCAAAAAACTCGTGCAGAGCCTGGCACGTACCCCACCTACCGAAGGGCCCAGGATGATGAGGACGGCCACCGAAGCCTATTGCCATATTTCCTCGAACAATTAGCGCGTCAATACCATGCACGTCGACTTGGAGCACAGAATGCAAAGTTCACTTCGATATAACGTCAGCATAGTCTTTGGCGCAATCGTGCTGGGCGCTGCCGGAGTCTTCTGGCTCGCCGGTAACGAGAAAACGGTCGCCAAAGGTCAGGCCGCCCCAGCCCCTGTACCGGTTGAAGCATCAGCAGCGATGCAAAGTGATGTACCCGTCTATCTGAGTGGTCTGGGCACAGTTCAGGCTTTCAACACCGTCACCATGAAGGCCAAGGTTGACGGCGAGTTGCAGCAGGTTCTCTTCACGGAGGGGCAGAAGGTCAAGAAAGGCGATCTTTTGGCCGTGATAGACCCCCGCCCGTTTCAGGCCGCCCTTGATCAAGCTTCGGCAAAAATGGTGCAGGACCAGACCAATCTCAACAATGACGAGATTATTCTGCAAAGGGATAAAAAGCTCACCGCCCAGCAGTTCACGACTGTGGAGACCACGCAGACACAGCAAAGCACCGTTGCCCAACTGCAAGCGCAAATTGAACAAGACGCCGCAGCCAAGACTTCCGCTGCGGTATCGCTGTCCTATACGCAAATGACTGCGCCCGTCGATGGACGCACAGGTATCAGGCTGGTTGATCAGGGCAACTATGTCCATGCGACCGATACAACCGGGATTGTTGTCATTACGCAAACGCAGCCGATTTCGGTCGTGTCGACACTGCCTGAAGATGATCTGGAGGCAGTGCGTGCAGCGCAGGAAGCCGGTCCTGTTACCGTGACGGCTTTCACGCGCGATGGGAGCACAAACCTAGGTACGGGAACGCTCTCGGTCATTGATAATGAAATAGACCAGACCAGTGGCACGATGCGCTTGAAATCGACGTTTCCCAATATCGACGAGAAGCTTTGGCCTGGGCAATTCGTCGACGTCCGGCTACAACAAAAAATCGTTCATCACGCAATTACAGTGCCTTCGGCGGCAATCGAGAGGGGTCAGAACGGTTTCTTCGTCTACGTCGTGAAACCAGACAATACGGTGGAGGTTCGGCCAATCGCACCCGGACAGATAGCGAATGGTCATGCAGTGATCGAGAGCGGACTGGCAGCGGGCGAGCGCGTTATCACTTCGGGGCAATATCGTCTGGATGCAGGCGCAAGAATTTCAATACAGGACACACCAGGCCAGACCCCCACGCCGGGTGATGGTGAGATGGAGCGCGGCTGATGTCGAATTGGTTTATCCAGCGACCGATAGCAACATCGCTGCTCATGCTGGCTATCCTCGCAATCGGCCTGGTGACCTATCCTTTGCTGCCCGTAGCGCCGTTGCCCCAGGTGGACTTTCCAACCATCCAGGTCTCCACACAGCTGCCAGGAGCAAGTCCGCAAACAATGGCGTCTTCGGTTACCCAGCCGTTGGAGCGGCAGTTCGGTGAAATTTCTGGCGTTACACAGATGACGTCCGTGAGCACACTCGGCAGCAGCTCGATCACCCTGCAGTTCGAACTGGACCGCAATATTGATGGTGCGGCGCAAGATGTGCAAACAGCGATCAACGCCGCCGGTGGCCAGTTACCAAGCAACCTCCCATCTCCCCCGACCTACCGCAAAGTGAATCCAGCAGATCCGCCCATACTTGTACTTGCCCTTACGTCCGATACACTGCCCTTGACGCAGATCGATGATTTTGCCGAAAATGTCCTTGTCCAGCATATCAGCCAGGTCTCCGGCGTCGCCCAGGTTTCAGTCTTTGGTCAGCAAAAGCCAGCCGTTCGCGTGCAAGTCGATCCGCGCAAGATAGCTGACCTAGGTCTGTCACTGGAGGATGTTCGCTCAGCAATCATCGCCACGACGACGGATGCACCAAAAGGTAGCATCCAGGGTGCTTTGCGAACCTTTACGCTCTACGATAATGACCAGCTCCTGGCCGCTGGTCCGTGGAATAACGCCATCATTGCCTACCGGAACGGCGCTCCGATAAGGATAAGCGACATCGGCCAGGCTATCGATGCGCCGGAAAACACGCAGATTGCGGCATGGGCGGATGGCAAGCCGGCTATCCTGCTGCCAATTTCCAAACTCCCTGGCGCGAATGTTCTTGAGACTGTCGGCCAGATCAAAGCATTGCTGCCGCAGCTGCAGGCAATAGCGCCGCATGCGCTTCACATATCGAGTTTGAGCGATCGGACCACGACCATCCAAGCGTCTGTCCTCGACGTGAAATTCACCCTGTTGCTCACGATCGCGCTGGTGATCATGGTGATATTCATTTTTCTGCGCAACGTCTGGGCGACGGCAATTCCCGGTGTCACTGTCCCGCTCGCGCTGGTAGGGACTTTCGCGCTGATGTACGTACTGGGGTTCAGTCTGGACAACCTTTCTCTGATGGGGTTGAGCATTGCAGTCGGTTTCGTGGTCGACGATGCGATCGTCATGCTGGAGAACATTCAGCGTCACATGGAAGCGGGTAAATCGTCATTGCAGGCTGCCATCGACGGCTCCAAAGAGATTGGTTTTACCATTATTTCGATAAGCCTCTCACTTGTGGCAGTCTTCATTCCCATCCTGTTTTTAGGCGGAATCGTTGGTCGGCTTTTTCACGAATTTGCCATAACCGTAACTGTGACGATTGCAGTTTCCGCACTTGTCTCGCTGACCCTTACGCCGATGTTATGCGCTCTCTTCCTGCGGGCAGAACACAAAGCAAAACATGGCAGGCTCTTCCTGGCTTCGGAAAGAGCCTTCGAAGCACTGCTGAACGGCTACCGCGTTACGCTCGATATCGCCTTGCACCACCATCGCATAACTTTTGGCATTTTCGTGCTAACGCTCGTTGCCACTGGTTACCTTTTTATCGGTATCCCAAAGGGCTTTTTCCCGATTCAGGACACTGGCTTGATCACAGGCATTCTGCAAGGTGCACAGGACACGTCGTTTACCGACATGGCGCGCCATCAGGTAGAGGTCGGGAAGGTAGTCGCCAGCGATCCCGCAGTCAGTACGGTGGGGATGGCCGTCGGCGGCGGATCCGGTAATACACTCAATACAGGGCGCATGTTTATCACTCTCAAGCCACGCGATCAGCGAGATGCGACGGCAAGCCAGATCATTGGTCGCCTGCGCCCAAAATTGGCACAGGTTGAAGGGGTGAAGCTGTTCCTTCAACCGGCTCAGGATATCAATGTTGGCGGTCGAAGTTCAGCGACCCAGTTTCAATATACGCTACAGGATGGTGATGCAAACGAGCTGAATAGTTGGGCGACGAAGCTTTTGGCAAAATTGACCTCCTTGCCTGAGCTTACGGATGTTGCGACCGATCAGCAATCCAATGGAACAACCGTCACTCTCGACATTGATCGGGATCAAGCGGCTCGCTTTGGGATCACGCCGCAAAGTATCGATGACACGCTCGACGATGCTTTTGGCCAACGGCAAGTCACCCAATATTTCACCGACCTAAACAGTTATCACGTGATATTGGAATTGTCTCCTAAGGCTCAGAGCTCACCACAGGCAATTAACCAGCTCTACATCAAATCGCCACTGACCGGCGCGCAAGTTCCGCTCAACGCGCTTGTAAAAGAGACGACGCAGCCGACCACAGTTCTTGCGATCAACCACCAGAGCCAGTTCCCGTCGGTGACGTTATCGTTCAACCTTGCTCCGGGCGTCGCTTTGAGCCAGGCAGTTTCGGCCATCGACCAAGCCGAAACTGTCCTGGGAGTGCCTCCGACACTCATTGCTACTTTCCAAGGCAATGCGCAAGCGTACCAGTCGTCCTTAACCAGCGAACCTTTGCTCGTGTTGGCCGCGTTGGGCGTGATCTACATCATTCTAGGCGTGCTTTATGAAAGCTACGTGCATCCGCTGACCATCCTGTCAACTCTACCATCCGCAGGTCTCGGCGCTCTCATCATGCTGTGGAGCTTTGGCTTCGACTTCACGGTTATCGCCCTGATCGGCGTCATTCTTCTAATCGGTATTGTTAAGAAAAACGGCATCATGATCGTTGATTTCGCTATTGCCGCGGAACGCGAGCATGGCTTGCGACCGGAGGAAGCAATCCGGCAGGCGTGCCTGCTACGCTTCCGGCCAATCATGATGACTACGATGGCTGCAATTCTTGGCGGCATTCCTCTGATGATAGGACATGGAACGGGTTCCGAGCTGCGCCAGCCCCTCGGATACGCTATGGTCGGAGGACTCATACTGAGCCAGGCAATGACGCTCTATACGACACCGGTTGTCTACCTCTACCTCGACAGATTGAGCCTCTGGATCTCGCGGCGCAACAGAAAATCCCTTCCCGTGGCTGTTCCTACGAGTGAACCGGCCGAATGACAAACCCGTTATGAGTTGAGGGATGGGCTTCTCGGCGCCGCTCGTTTGAACTGTCAACGGCACGACTGCTCAATCGGGGCGCAATCGCCTCCGTACTTTCGCCAGATCGGGGACGGAGACACGCCCTTCGACCGAAGCGCCCGGGGAATCTCCAGGTCCAAAATTTACAGTGGAAGTCTGGCCGATGCTCATTGGTCGACCGATATCGCCGTGGGTGCCGAAAGCAGACAAAAAAACGGTGATAGGCCGGCTTTTCCCACCGCTTGCCGGAAAACCCTATAAGAGGGATTGACGGCTGAAACTTCCGCGCAAACTCGCCCAAAATCATTCTAGGCGGGCTGGATATTTGCGCAGCCGGGGATCTTTCCGACAGACATTGAACACGTGTTCGTCGATCTCACGCTCACTTTTTCGTCAGCCCAAAACTCATCTCTTTCGCTGAAAAGGTAGGGTCCGCCGATGATGATCAAAGCGTGACGCTTGAGCGAAGAAAAAGCCCCGGCGCAGGCAATGAGTTATTTCGGCTGAGCAATGCGTTATTTCAGCTGAGCAATGCGTGGGAAACCCAGTTGAATCCAACTGCGAGAGCGATCGATACGACAATAACCACCAGAAGAATGATCTCCGCCAAATCCACGTGTGGCATGTGGTTGTAGTGAGGACGATGACTAAACTTGGGCATTCGGGCCTCCATTAAAAGGCAATCATTGAAATCGTTATGTGCCGGTACAAGGAACCTCATCCGGGGATCGCCTCACGGGAAGGATATTTTTAGCCGTGCCATCAAATATCCCGTCCACTTCAGCATTCGAATCCGGTCCCCAATCGCTATGGGGGGCCGGGATTCGAAGAGCTTACGATGGGTTACTGGCAGTATTCGTCGTACAGGGGAGAATTCCAACGGAAAAGGTACTCGCAGGAATAGTAAGGACCCCAATAATTATCGTCACGGCGAAAGTCCCTAAAGTGACCTCTACGGTCCGCGAAGCTGCTATGGCTCGTCGCGAATCCACGGGCATTGTTGAAGGTGCCATCACGGCCAAAAATGCCACCGCTGCGGGAGTTATGACCGCTACCGCTGAAGTCGCCGCGACTGCCGGAAAAGCTATGGCCGCCGCCGCCATGACTGCTGCCGCCGCCATGAGCCATCGATTCAGTTGCCGAGCCGGCTGCCAACATGGCACCTAAAGCGGTTATCGCTAAGATTGTTGCTGATTTTCTCATAATTAACTCCTTGAAAGCTTCCAATTGTGAAAGCTAACTTAATATGGAGATAGAAAGTCCGCCTATGTATTATACGTTAGTTTATATGCTTAGGTCTTGCGTTTTAAGCATATGCAATGGGTTTCAGCCCGCCAACCGACAGTATATGATGTCGGTGTATCATTACCTAATGTGTAAAACTATTTTTGAGCCGAATGCAATGCATGACCCAACCAGCCTTCTGACCTTAGGTTCTGGCTCGTTTCATCCTACTTCGTCGCCCTGCATACTAGGAGTTTTGCACGTCATCTGCTCAAACACTGACCCCTGGCCCTTGCCGGCGATGCAGTCGACCGGACGACGTTACCGACTTAGCTTGGCGCGGAATGCAATGCGAAAGAATCTTTGACGTTTGCACGTTTGTACACCGCCCTCTCACCCTAATACACGCCAGGCGACATGAATTGCTGTCTCCGAGTGCTTCAAGGTTTTCAAAATAGCTCATTGTTTCAGTCCGGTTTCGCCCACCGGATACAAACCTATGTATGGCTCAATAAAACCAGCGCGTTATTAACGCGCACCTGTGTATGATGGAGTATTTATCACCGCATGGCTACAAACATGTGGAATAGAAATTACGCAGGGAGGGTAGCAATGCTATCTGACCACCAATTCCTGCTGATACCAAGGACCTAATGCTATGGAGAAGCTAGATACGATTTGGATCATGCTGTTTCTGGTAGGCTCGGCCGCTATCGTAACCCTTGCATTTGCCACCGGCGATATATTTGCCCTGAATTGAGCCTGCGAAGGGCATTTCTTTTGGGGGCCTTCTACCCCCGGCAGTTGAAAACTACGGCCGCCGCCTGATTTCTCGATCAAGAACCAGCGCATACAGCAACAGAACACTTTCTTCAGGTTCAGATGCTTTCCCAGGTGCCATCGTGTTGATCTGTCAAAATAGCGCAGCTTGCGAAATCGAAAGAATGATTGTCCGCAATAGGCGGCCAGGCAGCAAACCCCGAAAGATCGCCATGCAACTAGAATTCTGGAGGATTGAAAATGCGTACCGTATTTAGGACAGGGCGGTTCTTGTCACTCGTTTTTGGAACAGGAGTGATTGCGTTAACTCTGCAAGGCAACGCGCAGAGCGTGATGATGCAATCAAGCAAACCAAACATCAGCGATCCGGCATCCGATCACGCCAATGTGCGCGGGGTAATTGTAGGTCTTGTGGGCAGGTCGCTGGTGGTCAAAACGCGCGACGGGGGCGACATGGCAATCACCTTGAGTGATGACTGCCTCGTCAACAGCGTTGCCATGGCATCGATAAATGATATTAAGCCAGGAGACTTTGTCGGCATTTCCAACGTACCGAAAAGCGAAGGGATGAGCAGTGCACTCGAAGTCGTAATCTTCCCGGCCGCACTCAAAGGTACGGGCGAAGGCGACCGTCCTTGGGACCTGAAGCCGAACAGCAGCATGACCAATGCGACTGTTGCGAACACAGTAAAGGGTGTGGATGGGCGTACGGTTACAGTTACGTATCAGGGCGGCGGGCAAAAGAGGATCGACATCCCTGATAAGACGCCGATAGTGACCCTCTCGCTTGCCACAATGGATGATCTGAAGTCCGGCGCCACAGTCTTCGTTCCTGCAGAACATGGAAGCGATGGCACGTGGACAACGCATCGTGTCGTCTTCGGCACCAATGGCGTGGTGCCGCCCATGTGAGTTTCGACCGCTGAGGTGGATGTAGCAAGGTAATCCACCTGATCTGAGTCGGCCAACTCCTCTTCAGGGGAACTATTCATGACGGACGAACGCGAAATCAGGGAGGATCTATCCCAGTGTCTCGGCCGGCTTTGGCGGTTTGGGATGATCCTGTCCTTCCGGTCTGATGTTACCCTCGCTCTTGTCGAGGCGACGTGTGTTCGTGCGCTGGAACGCGCGCCACTCCTCATACGCAGTAGTCGTCTTGATTGCTGGTTGTTCTCGACACTGCATTCGATTTGGCAGACAAAAGTTACCATTCGCGACGAGAATTCCGAGATGCGTTTCATTGATAACGCGGTCTTGCAGCGGGTGAGTGCACTTCCGGACGAGTATCGCGCGGCCGTGTTCCTGGCTTATGTTGAGCATATGTCATACGCAGAGGTCGCGAAAGTTCTCGTGATACCGATCAGTACGGTCGTAAGCCGCCTCGCGGCCGCTCGAATTATGCTGGCCGAAAGCGCAGACGTTGCAAAAGCCTCCGGGTTGGCGGAAGCTGCAATTCTAGTCGACAGGCCGGCGTAATAGTCTCACACGTTGCGTATGAATTGAGCTGGTCCTTTTTTATCAATAGCGGCAGATGGTCGGACGAGCCCTTTGCGGTGCTACCCGCAAGAAAGCCGAGATATTGTCCCTTAGCCTTTCGGGCGCGAATCCGCATGCCATCTTGCTATCCCCGTGAAAGGTATCGACACCGGTGAGCCTGTTACTGATCGAAGAGATGTGATCGTTGAATCGTCCTGGAAGAAAGGTGGCTATTGCACAGTTTCTTCGGTTGGCATGCATCACACAGCCAGAGCGTGCTCGATGCAATCGATCATTGCCTCACTTTCGAAAGGTTTGCGGAAAAACCCTTTGGCACCTGCCGCCATCAGCTGTTTGTGTATGCGTTCATCCTCGAATGCGGTGATGAAGATGACTGGCGTGCCTACACCAATATTTCGCAGGATCTGGAACAACTCCACTCCACCAATTCCGTCCATCTGTATGTCGGTTATCAGGCAGTCGATTTCAATAAGCCCCCGTTGCGCCAGGAATGATTCTGCGGAAGCAAACGTATGGACGTTGAGTCCATGTGAGCTGATCAAATTCTCCATGGCATCGCGCAGTGACGCGTCGTCCTCGACGACGACTATGGATTTCAAACGGTGCACCAGAAAACCTTTATAACGGTATTAAAAGTCTGTAACTATCAGCTGGTTACATGCACCATTGAGAGACTGGATGATATCATACAGAAGTTTAGGTTCTGGCATCACGTGTTTAAGCCGGGGCGAAGCGCCTCGTAGGCTTTGACCAATTCCGCCAGAGTTCGCACACCCATCTTTTCCATTAGATGGCCACGATGGATCTTGACAGTTATCTCGCTCACACCAAGTTGGCCTGCGATCTGCTTGTTCATAAGGCCGCTCGTTACCAAGGCGATGATCTCACGCTCCCGGCTCGTCAGACTTCCGTACCGCCCCATCAGCGCCGACAGTTCGTCTTCGCTCGCCCGGCGGTTTCGATCAAGTGCCAATGCATTCGAGACCGCATCCAGCATGTCCTGATCCCGAAATGGCTTCATAAGAAAGTCGATAGCCCCGGCCTTCATCGCTCGCACTGACATGGGGACATCACCGTGACCGGTCATGAAAATAATGGGGATATTGTTCCCAAGCCTCGCCAATTGGTTCTGAAAATCGAGTCCGCTGACGCCTGGCAGGCGTATATCGAGGACGAGGCAACTTTCGGCGCAAACTTTGGTAGGACGGGCAAGGAGTTCGGCGGCGGAGCCGAACAGTTCCACGTGGATACCGACCGATTCGAAAAGATTGCCTAGCGCTTCCCGCAAGTGGACATCATCGTCAACAACATAGACGCTCGGCGTCGTGAGCACGGCCATCACCCGACCTCCTTAATAAATGGAATTGTAACTTCAAACGTGGTGCCAGCTCCCGGTTCGGAAGTTGCATTTATGCTCCCGCCATGGGCGGTCAAGATTGAACGGCATATCGACAAGCCCATACCCATTCCGTCGGGCTTCGTCGTAAAAAAAGGGTCAAACAGTCTATCGCGGACTTCAGGCGGGATACCAGGGCCAGTGTCCTGAATTCGCAGAACGACGGCGGCTTCCTCTGACGACGACTTCACCAGAAGCTCGCGCCTTCGGCCAGGAGCGTTCGCCATCGCTTGAATGGCGTTCAAAATAAGATTCAGGATGACCTGCTGTAGCTGTACCCTGTCCCCGTGAATCTCAGGGAGATGGTCTGCGAGGTCAAATCTTAATGTCACTTGATTGACATCAATTTCGCGTTGCAGCAGGGCGACTGTTTCCTCGGCGATCTCATTGAGATTAACGTTGACGGCGTTCGGCGACGACTTCACTGATAAACCGCGTAAATGCTTGATGACCTCGCTGGCGCGGGTTGCGTCAGCGACCATTCCCTCGATCGAAGATTCGACTTTTTTCAGATCGGGCACGTCTCTTCTGAGCCACCGCAATCCGGCTCCTCCGTTGGTGACGACGGCGGCCAAAGGCTGATTTAGTTCATGAGCGATCGAGACCGTCAATTCGCCAAGGGTAGCGATCCGGGCGACGTGGGCCAGCTGGCTTCGCGCAACATCGAGTTCGTTCTCTGCTTCCCGTCTCGCGGTAACATCCATTATGCTGATCAGAACCATGTCGAGCGTTGGGCGATCGGGCGGTACGGCAACGTTATAAAGAAAGATGAGTTGGCGCCCCTGCGAGGTTCTTATCACCGTTTCGGCTTCAAAGCTGTGGTTTCCAGCCCAGATCGATGCGACGAAATTCCAGACCTTACGTTCCACCTCTGAACTGACGAGAGCGGGCAGCAGCGTGCCCAGCCTATTTATATCCGGCATATTGAACATGTTCAGAGCGGTGTTGTTGGCGTTTATCAACTTGATCGAACTCAGCGCTTTCCGGACGAACCCGGGATCGAGGTTCTCAATATCCTCGACGCTTTGGACACCATCAGTTTTGAATTTGTCGATGGCAGTTTTAAGACCCGTAAAATCCATCTGGAGGATTCCAACCCCTGTGGCCAGGAAAATGGACCGGTAGCGCTGCTCGCTGTCTTCCAGAATACCGATTGCCGCTTTCAACCTGAAAGCAAGAAATGTCGTTATCCCGGTGGCAGCAAGGCTGATGAAGCAACGTCCTATTGACTCTACAGGGAGTTCCAGTCCGTGCGAAAGCAAAAAGCTTAGAAGTGTCAATCCCATGCAGCCGGCACCAATCGCAACAAGCTGGGTCTGATTGGCGAAATTGAGCGACAGCAGGACTACCACTACGTAAAGCACAGCAATGGCAATGTCGAATGTAGTTAATGTGTCTAGCAAAAAGACCGCCACAGCAATAAGCGTTGCAGCGACCGGGGAAAATCTTGACAACAAATTATCTCCATATGGTCGAGTCGATCGGGCTATACCAGATTGGCCGTAAGGCTGCACAATCTTAAGTAGCGCGATGTCGCTAAATTCCGGCGATCACGGAGGTGTCGCGGCTCGCCTCGCGCATGTAACATCCGGCCGACGGTAATGCCCCTATACTCAAGTATAACTTAATCGAAACGAGTATCCACTGTCACAGCAGGAGGGCTTGCCCTAGGCTTAATACAACAATCAGCCAGGATACCATGTGGACAGAAAAGGGGTCGTTGAATGAGCCTTTCAATTTATCTAACTCACCGGGTGAGATCGCTCTATTCCGGCGACGCTGTCGCCGAGGTCTCGGCGGCCTTGACCACCCTGCTCGCGGACACCTTCGCGCTGTACCTGAAGACGAAAAGTTTCCATTGGAACATGACGCCAAGCGGTTTTGGTATTTTCCAGCCACTGCTAGGCGAGCAAGCCGAGCAGATACTTTCGATCACAGATGTTATCGCTGAACGCACTCGTGAACTCGGAGGCACGGCACTGCATTCGATTGGTCATATCGGGCGACTGCAGAGGCTTGCCGACAACAATGCCGATCACCTTACGCCAGCTGAGATGTTGACAGAACTCGCCAGCGACAACAGGCAACTCTCTTCATTCCTGCGTTGCACCCGCGATGTCTGCGATGTGCACCGGGATTTTGAAACGGCTGACTATTTCGAGACTTGGATCGACGAGGCCGATGGCCGAACGTGGTTTCTCATTGAAGCATGGCGTGCGCATCTCCGATCAACCCCGACGGCTGAGGCAGTGCAGGTGCAAATGACACTATCGGAAAGGCTGATATAATGAATGGTTTGAGCCGTCGTGAGGCGCTTCTGACGCTGTCTGCAGGTGGCGTCGTCGCCGCTGCGGGGTCAACGAGTTATGCCGCAGACCTGCCACAGCCGCGCCGTGCCGGAGCGGGCGGCGATGATCCCGGACCACGCAACGTGGCTCGGGATATTCAGAATCCGGACATCCTCAATCAGCCGATTACCGATGCCGGTACCTTGCCAAATCTACGCTTTTCGTTTGCCGATGCACCTATGAAGCAATATCCGGCCGGCTGGACCCGGCAAATTACGAAACGGGAACTTGGAATCTCCCAGGGCATTGCCGGCGTTGATATGCGACTGAATGCCGGCGGCGTCCGGGAATTGCACTGGCACAAGGAATCCGAATGGGCTTACATTCTTTATGGGAGCGCCAGGGTTACTGCTGTTGATCCTGAAGGCAAGAACTTTGTCGATGATCTTGGTCCAGGCGATATCTGGTATTTTCCATCTGGCACACCGCATTCCATTCAGGGGCTTGGTCCTGACGGCTGCGAATTTCTCCTCGTTTTCGATGATGGAGGTTTTGACGAGGACAGCACGTTCCTGTTGAGCGATTGGTTCAAGCATGTGCCAAAAAGTGTGCTCGCCAAAAATTTCGGCGTTCCTGCAACTACCTTTGATAACCTGCCTGCTCCTGGCGACCGTTACATTTTCAATCTTCCCATTCCAGGCAACCTAGACAGTGACAAGATTGCTGGCGCAACCGCAGTTCCCAATGGTTTCGTGCATCGAATGGGTTCCCAGATTCCGATTCAAACTAGCGGGGGCACCGTCCGCATTACTGACTCCAGGAACTTTCTCGTGTCAAAAACGATTGCGGCCGCCCTTGTGGAAGTCGAACCGGGCGGTATGCGGGAGTTGCACTGGCACCCAAATACCGACGAATGGCAATATTACATTCAAGGAACCGGAAGAATGGGCGTATTTGCAGCAAACGGCCACTCCCGCACATTTGACTTCGCAGCCGGCGACGTCGGTTATGTTCCTTTCGCAATGGGACACTACATCGAAAACACAGGCGATAAGCCCCTTGTGTTTCTCGAGATTTTCAAAAGCGACCACTACGCAGATGTCTCTCTCAACCAGTGGCTGGCGCTTACCCCTCGGGAACTCGTCTCCGGACATTTGAACTTCGGTAAAGCAGCAATGGAAGCTTTGAAAAGAACCAAAGAACCGGTTGTTAGCGGCGCATAGATACGGGCGCAGTCATGTACGCGCCACGCGGCATCAACTTGGATACAGGCTTCGCTTCCCGAAAGGAATCCGGATGTACGAAGAAACAATCAACAAGCTCTCCGAGTCGGGCGGGTCCAAGCCTGTAACGCTTAAGAGTAACCCACTTGCCTTCATGATTGGCTCGGCCATGGCGGGTGCGTATATCGGCTTTGGCGACATCATCATGTTCACGGTGGGCGCACATGCAGACCCTTCATGGGCTCACCTTGTAATGGGTACTGTTTTCGCCTCGGCGCTGACGATCGTCATTTTTGCCGGCTCAGAACTTTTCACCGGTATGACCATGTATATGCCGCTTGCGCTTCTGAGCGGCAAAACTGGTTTGATTGATCTCCTGCGCGTTTGGGTATTTTGCTGGCTGGGCAATTTGGCAGGAGCTTTCTTACTTGCGGTGCTTTTTAAACTTGGCGGCGGGGGTGTCTTGCTCGGCGACGGCAGTCCGGCTTTCTTTTCAGCGGTTGCAGCGAAAATCAGTGCGCCGGCTCACGAGCTTTTTGCCCGGGGCATTATATGCAACTGGCTGGTTTGCCTCGCGATCTGGATGTCTTATCGAACCGAAAACGATGCTGCGAAGATTTTTTTGATTTTTTGGCCTATCCTGATTTTCGTCGCGGCTGGTTTCGAGCACTGCGTGGCAAATATGTTCGCTTTTTCGTTGGCGCTCCTTGGCCCTCATCCTGAAACTATTAGTGTATATGGCGCTTTGCACAATCTGATATTTGTCACTCTGGGCAACATTGTTGGCGGCGGGATCATGGTGGCCTTCGGATACTGGGTACAATTCGCAGGCACTGCCCAAG
Source organism: Phyllobacterium sp. 1468 (assembly GCF_031455525.1). NCBI lineage: Bacteria > Pseudomonadati > Pseudomonadota > Alphaproteobacteria > Hyphomicrobiales > Phyllobacteriaceae > Phyllobacterium > Phyllobacterium sp. 1468. The sequence continues at coordinate 70,367 of NZ_JAVDSX010000013.1, forward strand.
GGGCTTCCCCGCTTGTCAGAAGCCGAACGATCCCCCGGTGAGCAGGACCGGCTGAAACTACCTTATCAACATAGTTGGAAAAGCGGATTTGACATGGCAAGGAAAAGACCCGAAGGCATTGAACCGTATAACGCAGCAGCCGGCGGCTGGGGCGCATTGAAGGCGGTGGCGGAAAGCCTTTCCCGACAGCAGGTGGTTGCACGGGGTCCAGCAACACTCTTGAAGGTCAATCAACCCGATGGTTTTGACTGTCCTGGCTGCGCCTGGCCTGATCCGAAGCACACGTCTTCGTTCGAGTTTTGTGAGAATGGTGCCAAGGCCGTCACGTGGGAGTCTACCACCAAACGCCTGACGCCGTCGTTCTTTGCATCTCACTCCGTCTCAGAATTGTGGGACTGGCATGATCATGACCTCGAAAACCAGGGGCGACTAACCCATCCGCTGATCTATGATGCGACCGTTGACAGATACGTAGAAATTGAATGGGACGATGCATTCCAAGCGATCGCCGACGCGTTGAACGCGCTCCCCGATCCGAATATGGCGGAATTCTACACCTCCGGCAGAGCCTCGAATGAAGCCGCCTTCCTTTTTCAACTGTTCGTGCGGGCTTACGGAACGAACAATTTCCCCGACTGTTCCAATATGTGCCACGAAGCGACAAGCGTAGGTTTGCCTCAATCGATCGGTGTCGGCAAAGGCACCGTCACACTTGAAGACTTCGATTATGCCGATGCCATCTTCAGCTTCGGCCACAATCCGGGCACGAACCACCCCCGCATGATGACAACACTGCGGGAAGCTGCGAAGCGGGGTGTTCCGATAGTGGTCTTCAATCCGTTAAAAGAGCGGGCGCTCGAACGGTTTGCTTCCCCCCAAAGTGCCGTCGAGATGGCAACACTGGCGTCCACGGAGATTGCCTCAGCCTATCATCAGGTGCGCCCCGGCGGCGATCTTGCCGTGCTGAAGGGGATGATGAAGCGAATTTTTCAAGGGGACAGGGCGGATATTGAAAACGGCGGAAACGGCATGCTCGACCGTAGTTTTATTGCCGAACACACGGATGGCATCGAGGCTCTGCGAACAGACATCGATGAAACGACCTGGAATCAGATCGAGGCGGTCTCGGGGCTCTCGCGGGCGGCAATTGAAAGTGCCGGTGACGTTTACCTGAAGGCGAAGAACGTCATTCTCTGTTACGGGATGGGTATCACGCAGCACAGGAATGGTACTTCCAATGTTCAGCAAATCGCCAACTTTTTGATGTTGCGCGGGAACATCGGCCGTCAGGGAGCCGGCATTTGCCCATTGCGGGGCCATTCCAATGTTCAGGGTGATCGGACGGTAGGTATTACTGAAGCGCCCAACACCGCGTTGCTGGATGGCATGGAGCGCGCCTTCGGCTTTCGCCCGGTGGCAGAGAAAGGTCACAGCGCCGTAGAGGCGATTGAAGCTATCTGCGCGGGCCGTTCAAAGGCGCTTGTTTGTCTCGGTGGCAATCTTGCCGTGGCAATGTCGGACCCTGACGCCACTTTCGCAGGCATGCGGAAGCTAGACCTGGCGGTTCACCTTACGACCAAGCTCAACCGCTCCCATCTGCTGAGGGCGAGAACATCGATTATACTGCCGGTCCTTGGCCGCACCGATCTCGATATTCAGGCGACGGGCCCACAATCCGTCACGGTCGAAGACTCAATGTCGATGGTTCATGCATCGCGAGGCTTTCTGAAACCGCCAAGCGACTTGGTCCGCTCGGAGTCAGCTGTGATCGCCGGCATTGCCAAAGCCACCCTTGGCAACCGGCATGGCATAGCGTGGGATGCAATGATCGAAAACTACGACAGGATACGCGACAAGATTGAAGTGGTCTTTCCGGACTTCCATGACTTCAACGAGAGGATAAGGCAGCCCGGCGGGTTTCGCCTGAGCGTGCCAGCGTCCATCCGCGACTGGCGCACCCCGGCCAAAAAGGCCCAGTTTCTAATCGCCAGAGGCCTTAACGAAGATCCGCAAGCTTTGGATCATGACCTTCTCACATTGACGACCATTCGCAGTCACGATCAGTACAATACGACGATCTACAGCATGGATGATCGTTACAGAGGTGTGTTCGGACGACGCGATGTCATCTTTCTCAACGTGGATGACCTCGCCAGCAGGGGCCTATCTGAAGGAGATGTACTTGATGTCGAAGCAGCCCGAAACCCAGCTGAAATTGATGACGGGCCGCGGCTAGTTCGCCGCCTCACTGCGATTGCGTACAATATCCCGAGCGGATCCGCTGCCGGATACTATCCGGAAATGAATGGTCTGATCGCATTGTCGCACTACGACCGCCGCTCGGGAACCCCTGGATACAAGTCGATTCCCATCCGCATCAGGCTTGCGACACCAGGCTGACGGGATGGCTATGACGATGCGCCACGGAGCCCTTCTAATTGTGGGAATTTCCTAACGGATTGAAGGTCATCCAAATAAAGCGGCCAGTTGGTGTTGATAGCCTGCGTATTGACAAATACTACCATGCAAAGTTTCGCATTAAGGGAGATGACGACGAGATGTTTATTAACAGTGGGGCGCCCGCGCTGACGCTCCACCGATGGCACGCGTCAGTCACCTCCACCAGCGCCCCTTATGGATTCTTCAATTTTAATGAGACTGAAAGAGCTTGGTGGCTGACTGGGCGGATAGTCTTTCATCGTCTGCAGGAAATATTCGCCGACATGACCGAACTGCTCGACAAACGTTTTCCCATTAGCCAGCACGCGATCCTTTGGCTAGTCGCGGTTTTCTGGTTCTTCTTCCGCGTTAAGGTGGTAGAGATTGCCGAGAAATTCATCGAAGCCGTGCATGGTTGGCCGGTGCTCGTCCCAATCACCCTGATGGTTCTTGCCAAACTGTCCAGTTGCATATCCCTGGCTCTTAAGTACGGTCGCCATGGTGACATCGGTTTTTTGCCAGCCCTGTGGGGCGCCAGGCAATCCAACCTTGGTCATGCCTGTGCGGACTGGAACATTGCCTCCAATGAACGCAGCCCGACCTGCAGTACAACTCTGTTGGGTGTCCGTGAATGCAAGTCCTTCCTACACTAATCTCTCAACTTGTTTCTGACGCCGATCATATTCATTTCCGCGATCCGCAAACAATGCAGCGCAGTTTCATTTACAAACCATGGACGATCGAGAAGGACATCGTTACTTCAGCAATCCAGCTGTGCGCAGAGCATCTTCAATCACATCGCTGACCGATCGGTTTGCACGTCGTTGAACCTGCCGCTCAGGTTGTGGGGCGGCATTCGCTTCCTGCTTAACGATAGACGTTCTCGCATTGCCAAGCAGTCCCCACGATTTGGCGATATGCCAAGTGGATGAGATGCCGACATCGAGCATGAAGGCACGGGGAGATCCGTAACTGTGTACACCCTCTTGCTGGAGTGGAGTGCCGTGGCCCATTCCATTGATCGTGTACGCCTCGACTAGGGTAGTGCCTTCTGTGTCGCTCCATTTGCGTACGGGATGGCCATCGACCGTTCCCTTCATCGGAGCCTTGTCAATTTCGTGCAGGCTGCGCCACTGGCCAAGGATTGCTTCCATGTTGACCGGGTCGACGGTTCTATCGGCGGTGCCGTGCCAAACTGAAATGGTGGGCCATGCTCCTTGGTGATCGGATGCGCGCCGCACCCGATCAGCGAGAACGCGGCTGTCCTGCAAGCCGTGGCCACGCATTCGGTCGAATGCTTCGGGGATGCTTGACGCGCTGCCATAAGGCAAACCTGCAATGATTGCGCCTCCTTTGAACATCTCGGGATAAGTGGCAAGCATGGCGGCGGCCATCGCACCGCCTGCTGACAAGCCCGTCACACAGATCTTTGCCGGGTCTATCGAAAGCCTGTCCCTTAAAACTTCGATCATCTGACTGATTGAACAGACCTCTCCCTGGCCTCGGGTCGTGTCTTCAGTGGCAAACCAGTTGAAGCAAAGGTTCGGATTATTTTTCCGTTGCTGTTCGGCAAATAGCAGGGCAAATCCGTATTGATCGGCCAGTTCCGACCATCCTGAACCGTCGCAATAGTCGGCCGCCGTTTGTGTGCAGCCATGGAGGACAACCACAAGTGCCGATCCAGGCTGGACCGTCTTCGGAATATACATCCAGGCGAGCAGGTCGCCTGGATTTGAGCCGAAGTCGGGCAAAATGCATAAACGCGTGTTTGACTTCCTCCTGGTCGGCTTGGCTACGCTGCGCTGACCATTCAGGCGGTTGATCATATCGGCAATGTTCCTCATGACAGCGTCCTTCCTGGTCAACGACGGGATGGCGCTGATACACGCCTAACGCGTCTCGCAAGCAATCGTTGCTGCACTGCACAAATAATTTGGATCAAGGGTAATCAAGCTTACGGCAGGCAATAAGATGGCCTTCTCGTCTTTGATGGTATGGGGCGAGGGGTCGCCGCCGTGTTCCCCACCGAAGGTCACACCTCTAACATTATGAAATTGCCCGCTATGGTTCTCTGCGTGAACGGGTAAAGGTTTTGGGAAATGAAGAGGCGCATGTTCTCCTCAGTGAAATCCTCGACCAGGAATAACTAGCAACCAATCGCTACAGAACTCTGGTTGTCTTCCCTAAGCGTTTTGATCGACATTTGTTAGAATTCGCACACGGGCGAGAAGCTGCTGCAGGATCTCCACGGCCTTTCGCGAGGAATGACGCGCTGAACCGGTCAAGAACATCGGCCCGTAGGATCAAGATGGAGGATTTCCTGGTGCCGTCGGGCGAAGGTCTCGGCAATCGCGAGGACCGCAGCATGAATCGGCCCTGCGGTGAGGTTGGGCATGATCGACGCGTCCACGACAAAAAGATTGTCGAGCGCCTTGAATCGTAGATTTGCATCGACGACGGCGTCCGTATCCTTACCCATCCTGCAAGTACCGCAGGGATGATGATGTGTGATGACCGACCGCGCGATGAAGTCGTCGATCTCGGCCGCACTGTTCAGGGGGCCTGGCAGGAGTTCGCGCTCTCGCCAGGAGGCGAGTTCATCTCTATGCCCGATTATCCTTGCCGCCTCGAGAGCTCGGCGAAACATCTCGCGGTCGCTGCCGGTTTGCAGGTATGCCGGGTCGATGATCAATCGATCACCGAGCTCAGGCCCGCTTATACGCACGCTGCCGCGGCTCGTCGGACGGGTGATGCCGAACAGCAACGAGTAGGCCCTGCCGGTGGCGGGCGCCTGGAAGCATTCGGACACGATCGGAGCCACGCCGCAACCAACAACTATCTCAGGCTGCCCGGTAGCTGTGAAGCTGTCAGCGCGCATATAGGCCATCGACTCCGAATGTTGGAGACGCGAGGGCGGCACCTGCTCGCGGGCGGCATAAAGGTTGCCGGCACCAAGCAGGTGGTCCTGAAGGTTTCGACCGATTTCAGGCATGTCGATCAAGCAGCCAACGCCTGCGGCATGGAGCACATTATGCGGACCGATCCCCGAACGCATCAGCAAAGCCGGACTTTCCAGCGCTCCGGCACAAAGTACAACTTGATCCGGAAAGACTTCGACCGAACCCTGTCGCCCTAAGACCTCGAGGCTGCGGACCTGATTGCCCTTGAAGTTGAGCCGATGCACCTGGGATCCCGTAAGGATGTTCAGGTTCTTGCGGTCCCGAACGGCTTTTGTGAGCCAGGCGTCCGCCGCTGTAACCCGCCGCCCGTCACGAATGTTCAAAGAGTTAGGGGTGACACCGATCATCTCTCCGCTATTGTGGCCCTTAAGGCGCGGCAGACCCAACGATGCGCCTGCCTCCATGAAGGCACGAGCGAGCGGACTTACTTTGTCTGCCGGCAAATAGATCGGCAACGGCCCGCCCTTGCCGTGAATGCCGTCGCCACCAAGTGGATGGTTTTCGATAGCTTGGAAAGCCGGCAGCAGTTCGTCCCAACTCCATCGCCGATCCGCAGTCGCGTCGACCCAACCCTGGAAGTCGGAAGGATGACCCCGCATGTAGCCCATCGCGTGCAGGCAACTCGAGCCGCCGATCAACCGCCCGCGCGCCCAATGATGCACCCGGCCTGCGGTGCCTGCTTGCGGCTCCGTGCGATAGTCCCAATCGTAGCTACGGCCCTGAAGCGCCGGCCAGGCAGCAGGGTTCCAGATGTCGGGGTCCGTCGCCTCTTCGCCTGCCTCGATCAGCAGAACGCGACAGCCCGGCTCTTCACTCAGGCGCGAGGCAAGCAAGGTACCGGCCGACCCGCCACCGACGATGACTATGTCGCAATTCGGTTTGCGCTCGACATTGGCCCTGGTCATCATCACTCCATCCGCCACTTGCTGGCTTCGCTAGCCGACATGTCTGACACCGACATGGTGAAGATCTGCGTTCGGCGGAGACCCGATCCGAACGTCTTGAAGGATTTCGAGTCTTCAGACGGAACTGCAGACTTATTCGAAGACCCTCAAATCCCGCTGTCCATGGATACTTTTGCTGCCGCTTTCGCCTTCAAGACGTGCTGTTTCGAGGCTTTGCGGGCAGCTTTTTCGTCGCCGGCGGCGATGGATTCGAATATCTCCCTCATCTCCGCCAGGCTGCTTTGTGCTCTGCCCTCCAGGGACATCGATCGCCCTCGAAAGAAGCTTATCCTGGCAACCAGACCGCGATGGACTTCCTCCAGTATCGGGTTCCCGCAATTCGCGAGTATGATCGAATAAAAGTCCGCCGCGGTCATGACCTGCGCCAGGCTGTCATTGCTGGATGCCGCCTCCTCGAATGCGGAAAGAGATTTCTCGAGCTCACGCAACTGTTCAGGCGAAATCCTCAGCGCGCATCGTCCCGCTGCCTCGACTTCGAGCATCTCTCGAACCTCGTAGATAGCGGTTGCCACCTCCCACGACAGTGCCGGTACCGAGGGCCCGCGGTTGGGTACGATCTCGATCAGGTGCTCGGCCTCAAGACTGCGCAAAGCCTCCCTTAGCGAGGGGCGGCTGATGCCGAGTTGTGTGCACAGTTGACTTTCGACAAGGCGACTTCCCGGCTGAAACAAACCGGAGAAGATGGCGAGCCGTAACTTGTCGACGGTCTCCCGTTGCACTGTCCGTGGCGAAATTCGCAAATTCAAATCTGGGGGCATCGGGAACGTCTCATGTGCTTTTGAATCGTAAGCTGAAGTTGCATACGCCACGTCGAACAAATTTGCAGCATGATAGCCACATTGTCAAATCTAAAGATTGCAAGAATGTCAGACAATCGGCTTGACACTAACTCCGTTCTATATAATCCTTTTGCAAGAGACGGGCAGCGGAGGCGAGGAACGTGGACATGGCGGCGAACATACCTTCCGACCACTCTATTTCGCGGCGCATCGACATTGGCCGCATCACCTTGAACTTGCGCGAGAGGGGCAACGGCCCGTTGATGCTCTTCTTCCACGGCATCACCTCCAACTCGGCGGTCTTCGAGCCGTTGATGGGCCGGCTCTCGGATCGGTTCACGACGATTGCCATTGACCTGAGAGGGCATGGACTCAGTGACAAGCCGGAAACCGGCTACGAGGCGAATGATTATGCGGACGACATCGTCGGTCTGATACGCACGCTCGATCGCGGCCGTGCCATCCTCGTTGGACATTCGCTTGGCGCTCGAAATTCCGTGACGGCCGCAGCGAAATCCCCGGATCTGGTGCGGTCGGTCATCGCAATCGACTTTACACCGTTTATCGAGACCGAAGCGCTGGACGCGCTGGAAGCGCGGGTGAATGGGGGGAGCCAGCTGTTCGAGGATATAAATGCCGTCGAAGCATATCTCGCCGGCCGCTATCCGAATATTCCCGCCGGCGCCATCAAGATCAGAGCTCAGAGCGGCTATCAACGGGTCGACGGCGGATTGCGTCCTTTGGCCTCGCCTGCGGCCATGGCGCAGACCGCCAAGGGCCTGCGAGCGGACCTGGTGCCCGCCTACCGGGACGTGGCCAAGCCAGTCCTCATCGTTCGAGGCGAAGCGAGCAAACTGGTGTCAGCGGCGGCGCTGGCGAAGACAAGCAGGCTGCGGCCTGATCTGCCGGTCGTCGTCGTTCCGGGCGCCGACCATTACGTCAACGAGGTATCTCCCGAGATCACGTTGAAAGCCATCACCAACTTCATTGACGCCTGACGGCCAAGCGCCGTCTTCTTGTACACAGCAGGATCCAGAACATGGCCAACGTAAACAGAACTCCAGGGAAAACGCGTCGTGCCGAGGTCGCTGGCGGCGGCTTTGCCGGCCTGACAGCGGCCATCGCTCTCAGGCAGAACGGCTGGGATGTCAGGCTGCACGAAAAGAGCTCGGAGCTGCGGGCTTTCGGCGCGGGCATCTATCTCTGGCACAACGGCCTCCGCGTGCTCGAAGGGCTAGGTGCCTTGGACGAGGTTCTCCAGGGCTCACACACGCCTCCGACATACGAGACGTGGATGCATAACAAGTCGGTTTCCAAGGAGACGTTCAATGGTCTCCCCTGGCGTATTATGACCCGAAGCCACCTGCACGATGCCCTGGTCAATCGGGCGCGTGCCCTGGGGGTCGACATCCGCGTCGATTCCGAAGCAGTCGCCGCCGATCCGGAAGGGCGCGTGACCCTCCAGAGCGGCGAAGTTCTGGAAGCCGACCTGATCGTCGGCGCCGACGGCGTTGGTTCCAAAGTCAGGGATTCCATCGGTTTCAAACAGGATCGATGGGTTTCGAAAGATGGCCTCATCCGATTGATTGTCCCGCGCATGAAGAAAGATCTCGGCCATGGCGAATGGGACAATACCATCGACATGTGGAACTTCTGGCCGCGTGTTCAGCGGATTCTCTACTCGCCCTGCAATGAGAATGAGCTCTATCTGGGCTTGATGGCTCCGGCCGCCGATCCTCGCGGATCAAGCGTTCCGATCGATCTCGAAGTTTGGGTCGAGATGTTTCCTTTCCTGGAACCGTGCCTGATCGAAGCGGCCAAGCTGAAAACCGCCAGATATGACAAGTATGAGACGACCAAGCTGGATAGCTGGACAAGAGGCAAGGTCGCCCTCGTGGGCGATGCCGCGCATGCAATGTGCCCCGCGCTTGCCCAGGGTGCCGGTTGCGCGATGGTCAACGCCTTCAGCCTGTCGCAGGACCTGGAGGAGGGCTCTTCGGTCGAGGATGCGCTCGTCGCGTGGGAGACGCGCATCCGCCCGATCACGGATCGCTGCCAGGCCCTATCTGGCGACTATGCCGCGAACCGATCGCTATCGAAGGGAAACATGTTCACGCCAGCGGCGCTGGAAGCCGCACGCTACGACCCGCTGCGCCGTGTCTACTCGTGGCCGCAGTAGCGTCGTGCGAGCCAGCCAACGAATTAATCGGTGCGTGCGGAAACAGCGCACGCCACTCAGGAGTTAAAGATGAATTATTCGAGTGAAGTCGAAAGAGACTACGATGTCAGGGGATGGTACTCCTCGGTCCAGGAAAGTCGGCATGACGGCGGTACGCCTGGCGATACCCTCGTCAAGGTCGCGACAGGTGTTGTCATCCGCAATCCCTTCGCTGGCAAGTTCGTCGCCGAACTGTCAGATCTGACTAATCCGAGTTCAGCGATCGGTCATGCGCTCGGCGAGCGAGCCGTGGCGCTGCTCGGCAGCAGGCCGGTCGAAAGCTATGGCAAGGGCGGTATCGCGGGTACATCAGGCGAACAGGAACATGTCGTCGCCTGCATCACCACTATATTCGGAAATTCGCTGCGGGAGCAGGTAGGCGGTGGCAAGGCCTGGATATCGTCGGTCAGCAAGGTCGCCGTCGCCGGCACGACCATTGATATCCCGCTTGCCCACAAGGACGAGCTCTACATCCGTTCCCACTATGATGCCATCACCTTTTCCGTGCCGGATGCGCCGCGCCATGACGAGCTGTTGATCTGCGTCGCCGTCGCATCGGGTCCGCGCGTGCATCAGCGTGTCGGAGGCAAATCCGTCGCCGACCTGAAGGCCGGCGTCTAGTTCGATCGAAATTTGCTGAAGGACGAATTCCATGCCCCTGAACATCAAGGACCTCAAGATTACCTCAGCCGATTTCGAGCCGCTCGGGAAACTGCGCGACGAACACGCTGGCGACAAGGGCAACGTATTGCCCAAGCTTACCGTCAGTGGCGTCCCGGGAGGTGCGAAAGAGCTCGCGGTCATCTGCCACGATCCAGACGCGCCGCTCGCCAACGGTTTCACGCATTGGGTGGTCTACGGCATCGATCCCTCGGTCACAGACCTTTCGGACGCCCAGGAGAAGTTCCGTGTCGGCCCCAACGGTGCCGGCCACAAGCAGTACTACGGGCCTCAGCCCCCCGCGGGTCACGGAGAACATCACTACTACTTCTGGGTCTATGCCCTGGACACCAAGGTCGACGGGACGCCCACCCGGGAAGAGTTCCTGCAGAAATATGCCGGCAACATCATCGAGCAGAATCGGATCGTCGGCATCTACGAAAACAAGTGAAATCCGCGGCGTTGGCAACCGATAACAACAACAAGAATGGTCGCCATCGCCGCAATGGGAGAATTTGGAAATGATAGACCACAGCCCCGCGCACCAGAAGGTCTTCGAAGAGTTGGTTACAGCGACGAAGATTCTGCTGAACGAAGGTATCCTGGATACGTTCGGGCACATCAGCGCTCGTGACCCCGAGGATCCCGAAAGCTTCTTCCTGGCACAGAAGCTCGCTCCGAGCCTGATAACGGCCGGTGACTTCCAGCGCTTCAACCTCGACGGCGAGACCTTGGATAACAGGCCGTCCTATCTCGAGCGCTACATCCACAGCGAGATTTACAAAGCGCGGCCGGACGTCCAGTGCGTGCTCCACAGCCATTCGCCGGCTGTCCTGCCTTACTGCTTCGTCGACCAGCCGCTCCGGCCGGTCACCCATATGGGTGCTTTCCTCGGCGACGCCGTCCCAGTCTACGAGATACGCGACAAGCATGGAGACGCTACCGATCTCTTTGGCGGCAGCCGGAGCGTCTGTGGAGACATCGCTGAAAGTCTCGGGAACTATCCCGTCGTGCTCATGGCGCGGCACGGCGTCGTCAATGTCGGCAGTTCTGTCCGGCAGGTGGTATTCCGGGCTTTCTATCTTGAACAGGAAGCGGCAGCTCAGACCGCCGGCCTGCGGATTGGCACGATCAAGTATCTGTCGCCGGGCGAAATCAAGGCCGCGGGAAATCTCGTCGGCGCCCAGATCGACCGTGGATGGGATCACTGGTCGCAGCGCCTTAGGGAAGCGGGCCTGGCCTAGGGTCCGCGGGTGTTTGAACATACCCGGAAGACCTTGGTCATAGCCCAGGTTTTCCAGGCTCGATCTCAATGGGTCCCTGACGGAACGGGGGTCAGACGAAGGCAATGAAAAGCAACATGCCGCACGCTGAAAGCTACGATTATATCATTGTTGGGGCCGGATCGGCCGGTTGCGTGCTTGCCAACCGGCTGAGCGCCGACCCGAAATGTTCGGTGCTGTTGCTGGAAGCCGGCGGCTGGGACCGCGATCCCATGATCCATATACCACTTGGCTGGGGCAAGATCCTGACCGAACGGCGCCATGACTGGATGTATTTCTGTGAGCCGGAAGACAATGTCGGCGGACGCAGGGTCGAGTGCGCACGCGGCAAGGTTGTTGGAGGATCATCCTCGACCAACGCCATGGCCTATGTGCGGGGCAACCGCGGAGACTATGATCGTTGGGCAGAATCGGGACTCAGCGACTGGTCCTATGACAAGGTGCTGCCGTATTTCCGCAAGCAGGAAAGCTGGGAAGGCGGCGAGAGCCAGTTTCGTGGCGGCAAAGGTCCGGTCAGCACTCAGTTCTGCCGCTACAAGGACACGTTGATCGATGCTTTTGCGCAAGCCAGCGTGCAGGCCGGTTACGAGCAGACGAGAGATTATAATGGCGAGCGGCAGGAAGGGTTCGGCCGCCTCCAGATGACGATTTCAAAAGGCCGGCGCAGCTCGACTGCGACAGCCTATCTGCGGCCGGTGCTGAAGCGGCCCAACCTGACCGTTCTGACGGAAGCCAGCGCGACGAAGATCGTGCTAGAAGGTGCGCGCGTCACGGGCGTCACCATCCACCATCGTGGCGGCGAACGCACGGTCGTCGCCCGTAACGAAGTGCTGCTTGCCGGCGGTGTGATCAACTCGCCGCAACTGATGATGCTGTCGGGCATAGGGGCGCAGGATGAGCTTGCCGCCCATGGTATTGAGACACGGGTTAATCTGCCGGCGGTCGGCAAGAACCTGCAGGATCACGTCTCGGTCATTCTCATGTACCGTCGAAGGGCTCCTGGCGGCCCGTTCCTGCGCAACATGCGTGCGGATCGGATCGGGTGGGATTTCGTCAAGACCTACCTGACGGGACGCGGTTTTTCGGGGGATGTACCCGGCGGTGTCGTCGCCTTTTTGAAGAGTGGCCCGGCGCGACCGTTGCCGGATGTGCAGCTGCTCTTCACGGCGGCTCCGCTCGCCGCATGGCCATATTTCAAGCCATTCAAGGCGCCGTTTGCGGACGGCTTCGCGACACGCATTGTGGCCACGCAGCCTGAAAGCCGGGGAGCGGTGAAACTGGCGTCGGCCGATCCTTTTGCGGCACCCCTGATCCACCAGAACTTCCTGGCCTCGCCGAAGGATTGGGAGTCGCTGCGGGCCGGCTTCCGGGTGGCAAGGGATCTTGCCGCACAGCCCTCCATGCAACCCTTCATCGAGGCGGAGTTTTTTCCCGGCCCGAAGTGTCAGAGCGACGACGAGATCGACGAGCATATTCGCAAGACCTCCATCACCGTGCACCATCCGGCCGGGACTTGCCGAATGGGAGCCGATGCGGCCTCGGTCGTGGACCCGCAATTGCGCGTTCGCGGCGTCGAAGGCCTGAGAGTGGTGGACGCTTCCGTCATGCCCGACTTGGTCTGCGGAAACATCAATGCGGCAGTGATCATGATTGCAGAGAAAGCCGCCGACCTTATCGCGAGTTCTAAAGAAAGCAGGGCAGTGCAATGATCAGAAATGTTGCCATCATTGGTCTGGGTACGATGGGACCGGGTATGGCCGCCCGGCTCGCCAGAGGTGGCCTTCAGGTGGTCGCCTACGATGTTGCCCCGGCAGCGATCGAGCGCGCGCGACCTCTGCTAGGCGTGGCCGAGACCGTCCTCGACGCCTTGGGTATTGCGCCTCCGTCGGCCGGCGTTGGAACGGTTCGCTTCACGGGTGATATCGGCGATGCGGTATCCGGTGCCGACCTCGTCATCGAGAACGTTCCTGAAAACATCTCGGTGAAGTCCGAAGTCTATCGTACGATCGACGGCCTGATAGGCTCGGACACGATCGTCGCCTCCGACACGTCGGGTATTCCGATCACCAAACTGCAGGCGCATATCTCCCATCCCGAGCGGATGGTCGGCATGCACTGGTCGAACCCGCCGCACATCATCCCAATGATCGAGGTGATCGGCGGCGAGAAGACCGGGCCGCAAACCGTGGAGGCGATCCGCGACCTCATCCGCTCGATCGGCTTGCTGCCGGTGGTGGTGAAGAAGGACGTTCCCGGCTTCGTCGAAAACCGCGTGCTCTATGCACTGCTGCGCGAGGCCGTCGACCTCGTTGAGCGTGGCGTCATCGATCCGGAGGATCTCGACACCTGCGTGTCGTGGGGCATCGGCTACAAGATCGCCGTCATCGGACCGATGGCGCTGCTCGATATGGCGGGCCTAGATATCTACAAATCCGTCTCTTCCTTCCTCCACGCGGACCTCTCCAATCGTGACGATGTCGCGCCCATGGTGCTGGAAAAGACGGACGCGTCGAAGCTCGGCATCAAGTCGGGCGAGGGCATGTTCTCCTATACGCCCGAGCAGACCAAGGCGCTGCAAGGCGAACGGGCGCGCAAACTCGTCGCGGTGCGGCGCATCCTGGAAGGTCGGGAGTAGCCAATGGCGTATCGTGCTCACAGGATCGGCCGAGCTAGGGAATTTGTAACGGCGGCTGTTGCTGCAAGGCGCGTCGTCGTGGACCGGGCGGCGCGGCGACCGTTGACGACAGCGGATGGAGTGGCAAGCCATGCGCATTGAAACCATCCGAGCCGCCAGCGGCCGACCGGCCCATATCGGCCATGACGACCTGATCTCCGCTAAGGGTGTTTCGGTGATCATGGCCCGCCAGCTGGTTCTGCAGAACATCGATCTTTCGATCCCGAAGGGTTCGTTTGTCTCACTTATTGGTCCTTCCGGTTGCGGCAAGAGCACCTTGCTCAAGGTTCTGGCGGGGCTTTTGAATCCGACGAGCGGCAGCGTTTCGATCGCCGGACTTTCGCCCGTCGAGGCGGCGCGCAAGCGCATGATTGGCCTCGTCTTTCAGGACGCCAACCTGCTTCCCTGGAAGAATGCCGTCGACAACGCATCGATGCTGCTTGGTATCGCCGACAAATCGCTCTCACGCGCCGATTTGCGGGCACGCGGGCAGGAGATGTTGGAACTGGTGGGATTGGGCGACAGCGCCCACAAGCGCCCCAACGAATTGTCCGGCGGCATGCGCCAGCGTGTTGCTATCGCGCGAGCCCTGGCGCTCGATCCGGCGGTGCTGCTGATGGACGAGCCGTTTGGCGCGCTCGACGCCATTACCCGCGATTCGATGGGCCAGTCGCTGCTGGAGATTTGGCAGCGCACCGGCAAGACCATCGTGCTCGTCACCCATTCGATAGACGAGGCCATTCACCTGTCGCGCCATGTCCACGTGCTGGGGATCAAGCCTGGGCGGATTACCGAGAGCCTCGACATTGGTCTGCCCTATCCGCGCGATCTGTCGGTGACGGAAGATCCGGAGTTCGTCAGGCTGGTGGTTCAATTGCGGATGATGCTACGCGCCAGCCATCAACCGGGAGGCGCGTCATGAGCGATCAACCCGTCAGCAATCTCTCCGAGTCGCGCCTGGCCTCGAGCTTGGGCGCGGCGACAGGCAACTGGCTTCCAGCGGTCATCCTTCTGCTGGCGACCATCGTGGTGTGGGAAGCCGTGGTGCGGATTTTCGCCATATCCGCCTTCATCATTCCCGCCCCGTCCGAGATCGCGCAATCGCTGGTCGCACAATGGGCAACGCTGATGCAGGCAACGCTGGTGACGGCAGGCGAGATCCTGTTCGGATTCCTTGTCTCCGTCGTGTTCGGTATTGCTATTGCCCTGGTCATCGTGCGCTTCGACTGGCTGGGGCGAGCGCTTTATCCGCTGGTGGTGCTGTTCCAGAACGTGCCAAAGGTGGCACTGGCGCCGATCTTCATCCTCTGGTTCGGCTACGGGCTCGCGCCCAAGATCGGCCTGATCCTGGTCATCGCCTTCTTCCCGGTGACATTGTCGATGCTGGCGGGCATGCAGTCGGTCGATCGCTCGTTGCTGTCGCTGATGAATTCGGTCGGCGCCAGCGGCACGCAGATCCTGTTCAGGATCCGCGTTCCGCATTCGCTGCCCAACCTGATGGCAGGAACCAAGATCGCCGCGACGCTCAGCGTCATCGGCGCCATCGTCGGCGAATTCGCCGGCGCCTCGGATGGGCTCGGCTATGTCATCCAGTTCGCCTCGACCCAACTCGACACCGCGCTGGTTTTCGCGGCGCTGCTGCTCGTTTCCGTGCTCGGCATCGCCTTCTACTACGCAACCGAAATTCTCGAACGCATCGTGGTGCCGTGGGCACCGAAATTCAGCCAGACCTAGGTTCCCAGGAAGGACAGATCAATGCTTAGACGCTCACTCATCAAGGCAGCCACGCTTGCAGCGTTTGCCGGCGCGCTTGGCTTCTCCAACGCGGCTTTGGCCGCAGACAAGGTCAACGTCCAACTCGACTGGGTGGTGCGCGGCAACCATGCCATGTTCTTTGTCGGCAAGGAAAAAGGCTTCTTCGCCAAGCACGACATCGATGTTGCCGAGATCCGCAAAGGTTCCGGCTCGCCGGACGCCATGCGACTGGTGGGAAATGGCAACGCGGATTTCGGTTTCGGTGATCTTCCCACGCTAGCCGTCGCGCGGTCGCAAAATGTTCCGGTTGTGGCGCTGGCCGCCGTCAACCAGCACTCGCCGCTGGCGATAATTTCGCTGGCCAAGACGGTAAAGCTCACCCAGCCAGCTGATCTCAAGGGACTGACCATCGGTATTCATCCGGCCGGTTCAACCTATATCTTCTTCAAGGGCTTCCTGGCGGCCAACGGCCTGACCGAAAAGGACATGACGCTGAACAGCGTCTCGCCGCCCTATGAAAGCTATCTGCTCCTGGGCCGGGTTCAGACAGTGGTCGGTTATGTCGACGCGGAGGTTCCCGAACTGGAGGCCAAGGCCGGCGGTCCCGGTTCGCTCAGCATCATGATGGGCGCGGACCATGGCTGGCAGGCTTATGGCTCGGGCCTGTTCACCTCGCAGACCATGATCAAGGACAGGCCCGACGTCGTTGCGCGCTTCGTCAAGGGGTACAGGGAGGCGTTTGACTATGTCGCGGCGCACCCCGAAGAGGCCGCCGAGATCACGGCAAAGGCCGCACCAGGTTACGCGGACAAGAAGGATGTGCTGCTGGCGCAGATCAACGCCGACATCGCGTCGACTTTCACCAGCCCCGACACCAAGGAACACGGTCTCGGTTGGATGACGAAGACGCAGTGGGAGGAAACGCTGAAAACGCTCACCGATCAGGGCGTGCTCAAGACGGCTCTCTCGGCGGACGATGTCTTCACCGACAAATTCCTGGCCAAAGAGTAGTTCGCGCGATGTGGCAGGCCAACGGATCGATGAGCACCTACCGGCACGCCAGCATGTCTTGCTCTACGCCGCAGGACACAGCGCGCTCTCCCTTGGCCGCGTCGGTGCGGTCGAGCGTGATCTGCGCGCGCGTGGCATATGCACGACCCGACACGCCGCACCAAAGCCGCTCGATGGGCAGGTTCTCGCGCTTATCGTTGAGGATCGTGAACGTGCCCGTCTTGGAGTCAAACCAGAGTTCGAGGCGAGCGCTCTTACCCGACTCGACGGTCGCGATACCGGCCGAATACCAGTGCGCGAAGTCGGCATTGCAGGATAGCCCTTCATTGCCCGCATTTGAAATCGTCAACGGCACCATGTCGAGCCCGTCGGTGCCATTGCGGACGATGACGTGGTGCAACTCAACCGCGTGGGCCAAGGATGTGAACGCCAGCGCCACAGGGAGAATATGACGAATTTTCACTTTGCCTGAGCTCCGTGGGTAAATTTATCGGGCAGTCTACCTCGCTTCTGCGCAATAACAACAAGAATATTGATTGGCAAATAAAACAGAGAGGGTAACATGTTAAAGATTCTAAAAAGCAGTGTAAGTGCAGTTATACTTGCCGGAGTCTTGATGAGCGGCTCATTTGCCGGCGAAGTCAAGTCAATCGCCATCCTGACGCCTGAAGAAGGCACCGATTACGGCTGGAACCAGCAGGGCATCGATGCTGCCAAGGCCGCCGGCAAGGCCGCCGGCGTCGAAGTGGTCGTGGCCCAAGGGCTCGGCTATGGCGATGTTCGTCCGACCTTGCGCGAGCTTGCGTCCGACGGCGCCAGCCTGCTGATCGCACATGCCAGCGGCTACAACACCTCGGCGCCTGAAATCGCCAAGGAGTTGAAGATTCCGGTGGCGATTGTCGATACGCCGAACGGCCTGGAGAAGGGCCTCGTTGCCGACTATACGCTGAGCGGTCACCAGGGCGCCTATCTCGCCGGGCGTCTTGCCGCCAAGATGTCGCGTTCCAAGTCCGTCGGCATTGTCGTCTCGGGCGAACCGCCATCATGGAACTCGCAGTCGGGGGCGTTCGCGCAAGGCGTGAAGGCGGAGAACCCGGACGTCAAGATCACCTATGCGGTGATCGGCCCGGCTGCCTACAGCGACGCGGCCGGCGGCAAGCGCGTCACCGAAAGCGTGATCGCATCGGGCGCAGACATCATTTTCGGCCAGGGCAACGGTTCGAGCTTCGGCATGTTGCAGGCGGTCGAGACGGTCAAGGCGGCCGATGGCGGCAAGGTCTATTTTATCGACGTCATCGGTGACAAGTCGCCGATCGACAAGGGCTTCCTGCTCTCGTCGGTGGTGTGGAACATCGAGCCTGTCTATGCGGCAATGATCGCCGATCTCAAGGCCGACACGTTCGGTACCAAGCACTATACGATCGGCCTCAAGGACGACTCTGTGAAGCTGCTGAAGACTGCTGCCATTCCGGACAATGTCTGGACGGACATCCAGGCGCTGCGCCAAGACGTCATTTCGGGCAAGATCAAGGTCGATCCGATCTATGATGCGGCAGCTGTCAGGGCATTGATGACCAGCGTCGCCCAGTAAGGCGATCAAGGTCGGCTGCCGGAGGGGTGATCCATTCACCTCTCCGGCCGATAACAAATTTTTTGTGTTGGGCTTTCATGAGCGGTTCTTCTTCATCGTCCGTTGCCGGGCGCGACATCGTCGCGCTTGAAGGCGTGACCAAACGGTTCCCCGGCATCGTCGCCAATAACAGCGTCGATCTGTCGATCCGCGCGGGCGAGGTACATGTTCTGCTCGGCGAGAACGGTGCCGGTAAATCGACGTTGATCGGCATGCTATCGGGCCTGCAGCAGCCGGACGAAGGGCGCATATTGGTCGATGGCAAACCGACACCAATCACTTCGCCCGGCCATGCGCTGGCGCTGGGCATCGGCACCGTCTTCCAGCACATGATGCTGGTGCCGACGCTGACGGTGGCGGAAAACTTGTTGCTTGGCCAACCGTGGTGGCAGCGCCCCAGGACCGAAGACCTTGAGGCGCGCGTCGCCGAAATCACCCGCAGCCTCGACATCACGGTAAAGTTGCATGCCAAGGTGTCGGAGCTTTCGCTCGGCGAGCAGCAGCAGGTCGAAATCCTGCGCGCGATGGTGCGCCACAGCCGGTTGCTGATCCTCGACGAGTCCACCTCGATGCTGACGCCGAAAGGCGTTGACGAACTGGGGGCGCTGATGCGCCGCCTTGTCGAGCAAGGCCTGGCCATCGTCTTCATTACCCATAAGCTCAAGGAAGCGGCGGCCTTCGGCGATCGCATCTCGGTGCTGAAGCTCGGCCGCAAGGTAGGCGAGATCGCGCCCGAGCGCTTTCGCGCGCTGGGCGAGCAGGAGATCATCTCCGAAATCGTGGAATTGATGTTCGGCAAGCAGAAAGACGATCCGGAAGCTGTCGAGCGCCCGGTCCGTACAGTCCTGACGGATGCTGCTCCGCTGCTTCAAGTCGCAGATCTAGAGGTAGCGCCGACCGACAATGCGCCCGGCCTGTCGTCGATCTCCTTCGAAATTCGTCCGGGCGAGATCCTGGGCATCGCCGGCATCGACGGCAACGGCCAGAAGCAGCTGGCGGAAGCGCTGGCCGGCCAGCGCGCGGCGATTAGCGGTTCGGTGCGGCTGGAGGGCGTTGCGATCGAGGCGCTGAGCGTCGGAGAGCGACGCCGGCGCGGCCTACGCTACCTGACCGACGACCGGCTAGGCGAAGGCACTGTCGGCACCTTCCCGGTCTCGATCAACTTCTTTCTCAAGCAGGTCGGCGCGCCCCCGTTCTGGCGCTACGGCATCGAGCAGCGCGCGCGGATCGACAAGCACGCCGGCGAGCTCGTGCGCGAATACGACGTGCGCACGCCAAGCCTGAAGACGCTGGTTGCCCGGCTATCCGGCGGCAACATCCAGAAGGTGCTTCTGGCACGCGAACTGGCAGAGGGCGCCAAGGTAGTGATCTTCAACAAGCCGACCTATGGGCTCGATCTCGCCAACACGTTGGCATCGCGCCAGCGCATCCGCGATACGGCGGCCCGCGGCCTTGCCGTGCTCCTGATCTCTACCGACCTTGAGGAACTGCTCAACATGTGCGACCGCGTTGCCGTCATCGCCAACGGAGCGCTCGTCGGCACTGTCGAGAACACCGACGATGCCCGCACCAAGGTCGGTCGCCTGATGATCGGACTTGCCGCATGAGCATTGACACCGCACCCACAAGCAATACCACCGCACTCGATGCCACGAACGGAGCGACAACGCGTCGCGACATCCTGCATCGATTGCTCATGACGCTCGGCCCGATCCTAGCCGCTCTCGTCATCGCAGGCTGCGTCCTGCTTGCCGTCGGCGTCGATCCGCTCGCCTATTATGGCTATGTGTTGGAAAAGGGCCTGTTCTCGCCGCTTGGTGTCCAGCAAACATTGACGCGCATGGCGCCGCTGCTGTTTCTTGCCGCCGGTCTGATCGTGGCCTTTCGCGCCGGCATGTGGAATCTCGGCGGCGATGGTCAGTTCCTGCTCGGCGCGGTAACGGCGGCCGCCAGCGCTCCCATGTTCGTTCAGATCATGCCGTCCTGGCTGGCGCTGACCTGCTCGTTTCTCCTCGCCATGACTGTGGCGATGATCTGGTCGCTGGTGCCGGCGCTGCTGCGAGCCTATCAGGGCGTCAACGAGATCATCACCACGCTGATGATGACCTTCCTTGGTACCTCGCTCGCAAATGTGTTGGTCAAGCTGGCGTTTCGCGATCCAGCCACAACCGTGCCGCAGACCCGCACGCTGCCGGTGGAAGACCGGCTGCCGCGCCTGTTCGAAACGACGATCACCAGCGGGCTGCTGCTTGGGCTGGCGGCCATTATTCTCGTGCATCTGGTGATGACGCGAACGGCGTTCGGGCTGAAATTGCGGATTGTCGGCGCTAATCCGCGCGCGGCGGTTCATGCGGGTTTGGGTGTGCCTGGCCTGACCATTGCTGTCTTCGCCATTTCGGCCGGGCTGGCCGGACTTGCCGGCGCCGTCGACATCCTCGGCGTCCAAGGCAATGTGCGCGCCGACTGGAACCCGGCCTACGGGCTTGCCGTTATTCCGGCCGTGTTTCTCGCCCGCATGAATGGCTTTGCCGCCATCGGTTTCGTGTTCCTGCTCTCGGTGCTGTCGATCGGCGGCGAGAGCGCTGCGCGGCGGCTCAGCGTACCTAATCATTTCACCCTCGTGCTCGTTTCCATCGTGCTGATCGTGCTCGCTCTCGCCGAATATTTCGACCATCGATACAACCAGTCGCGGAGGGCCTAGATGATGACCGGGCTCTTCAGCGAAGTCTTTCTTAGCGCGCTGCTGTTCGGCGCGGTCACCGCGGCGATACCGCTGCTGCTGGCCGGCCTCGGCGAGCAGATGTCGGAAAAAGCCGGCGTACTCAATATCGGCATCGAAGGCATGATGCTCGCCGGCGCTTATCTTGGCTTTGTGGGCGCCTTCTATTCCGGGTCGCTGTGGCTGGGGTTCCTCACTGGTGCCGCCGGCGGCGTTGCGGTGGCGCTGATCATGGCGCTGCTCTGCGTGCGCATCGGGCTGAACCAGATCGTCATCGGCATCGCGCTGACGCTCGGTCTCGAAGGCCTGACGGCGCTGCTTCATCATTTCCAGTTCTCACGCAGCTATCCCCGCCTGCCGGCGGCGGACGCCACCGTCATTCCGCTGCTGTCGGATATTCCTGTCATCGGGCCCGCCTTCTTCAAACATCAGCTGATCGTCTATCTGGCAGTCGCGCTCGTGTTCGCCATGGGCTACCTCTATCGGCGCACCCAGCTCGGTCTCAACCTGCAGGCAGCGGGCGACAAGCCAGCCGCGCTCGACGTTGCCGGTATTGACGTCATCAGGACCCGGACCGTCGCTGTGCTGACGACCGGCGCGTTGGCCGGGCTGGGCGGCGCCTACCTCGCCAATGTCGGGGCCGGGCTGTTCATTCCGTTCATCACCAATGGTGCGGGCTTTCTCGGCATCGTGCTGGCCATGCTGGCGCGCGGCCGCCCGATCTGGGTGCTGTTCGGCGCTCTGCTGTTCGGCGTCTGCCTGTCGCTGACGACGGCCATGCAGGTTGCCGGCATCAACATACCGACCGACGTCATCCAGATGCTGCCATTCCTGGCGGTGATGATCATGCTGGTGTTGTTCGGTCGGCGCGCCAGCCTGCCGGCAGCACTTGGCATTCCATACGAGCGCGGCGCGCGTTGACAACAATCAGATGCGCGGAAGGGACCCGCGCCAAAACAGGAGGCAAGAATGTCGGATACCAAGGTCTACCTGCTCGACGGCGGCTCGCTCGTTCTCGACGGCTATCATGTGTTCTGGAACCGAGGCCCTGGCGGCGAGGTGCGCTTCCCCGTCTATTCGATCCTGATCGAGCATGCCGAGGGTCGCTTCCTGATCGACACCGGCTTCGACTACGACCACGTCATGAAGGTGCTGCCCTTCGAGAAGCCGATCCAGGAAAAGCACCAGACCATTCCCGGCGCGCTTGCTTTGCTCGGACTCGAACCGAAAGACATCGACGTCGTCGTCAATTCGCATTTCCATTTCGACCATTGCGGCGGCAACAAATATTTTCCACACGCCAAGAAGATCTGCCATCGGACTGAGGTGCCGCAGGCTTGCAATCCGCAGCCTTTCGAGCATCTCGGCTATTCCGACCTGAGCTTCTCGGCGGAGGCGGCCGAAGCCCGTGGTGCGACCGCGCAATTGCTGGAGGGCACGACGCGCGCCAACTCGACCTTCGAAGGCGTTGAAGGTGACATCGAGCTCGCCAAGGGGGTCAAGCTGATCTCGACGCCCGGCCATTCGATCGGCCACTACAGCCTGCTGGTCGAGTTCCCAAAGCGCAAGCCGATCATGTTCACCATCGACGCCGCCTACACCCAGAAGAGCCTTGAAACGCTGTGCCAGGCTGCATTCCACATCGACCCGGTGGCGGGCGTCAATTCGATGCGCAAGGTGAAGAAGCTGGCCGAAGACCACGGCGCGGTGCTGATGTACTCGCACGACATGGACAACTTCAAAACCTACAGGACCGGCACGCAATTCTACGGCTGACCACCAGCCCCAATCCGGAGACGAGATGATGCGCTATCCCGAACACGCCGATCCGGTCATCACCCTGACCTCGGGCCCGGTGAACGCCTATCCAGAAGTGCTGCGCGGCCTCGGCCGCACCGTGCTCTACGACTATGACCCGGCATTCCAGCTCTTCTACGAGGGTGTGGTCGACAAGGCGCAGAAGGCGATGCGGCTGTCGAACAAGCCGGTTATCCTGCATGGCGAGCCGGTGCTCGGCCTCGAGGCGGCGGCGGCGTCGCTGATTACACCTGACGACGTCGTGCTCAACCTTGCCTCGGGGGTCTATGGCAAGGGCTTTGGCTACTGGGCGAAGCGTTACTCGCCACATCTGCTCGAGATCGAAGTTCCCTACAATGAGGCGATCGATCCGCAGGCGGTCGCCGACATGCTCAAGGCGCATCCGGAAATCACCGTTGTTGCCGTCTGTCACCACGACACGCCGTCCGGCACCGTCAATCCGATCGACTCCATCGGCGCGCTGGTCTCGGCGCATGGCGGTTATCTGATCGTTGACGCGGTCTCGTCCTTTGGCGGCATGAAGACGCATCCCGAGGATTGCAAGGCCGATATCTATGTCACCGGTCCCAACAAATGTCTGGGCGCCCCTCCCGGCCTCACCATGATGGGCGTCAGCGAGCGTGCCTGGGTTAAGATGAAGGCCAATTCTCTGGCGCCGCGCGCATCGATGCTGAGCATCGTCGACTGGGAAAATGCCTGGTCGAGGGACCAGCCGTTTCCCTTCACGCCGTCGGTCTCGGAGATCAACGGGCTAGACGTCGCGCTCGACCTCTATCTCAAGGAGGGGCCGGAGGCGGTGTGGGCGCGCCACGCGCTCACCGCCAAGGCCATGCGCGCGGGCGTCACCGCAATGGGTCTGTCGATCTGGGCCGCCAGCGACAGCATCGCGTCTCCGACCACGACTGCCGTTCGCACCCCCGAAGGTGTCGACGAGAAGACGCTTCGCCAGGCCGCGCGCGCCCGATACGGCGTGGTGTTCTCGTCGGGCCGCGGCGAAACATTGGGGAAGCTGACGCGCATTGGCCATATGGGACCGACGGCACAACCGATCTACACGATCGCCGCACTCACGGCACTTGGCGGCGCCATGAACACGGCGGGTCAGCAAGTGGCGATCGGAAAGGGCATCGAGGCGGCGCTGGCCGTTATCGACGCCGACGCCTGAACAGACAACTATGGATCACGGATTGAGGGAGTATTTTCATGACTGAACGACTTGCGGGAAAGACGGCCCTGGTCACGGGTGCCGCGCAGGGTATCGGCAAGGCAATCGCCGCGCGGCTTGCCGCCGACGGGGCAACCGTCATCGTCAGCGACATTAATACCGAAGGCGCCAAGGCCGCGGCCGCGGCGATCGGCGACAATGCGAGGGCGATCGCCGCTGACATTTCCGATCCGGCATCTGTCGAGGCGCTCTTCGCCGAAATCCAGGCCCTGACCGGGGGCATCGATATTCTGGTCAACAATGCCAGCATCGTCCCTTTCATTGCCTGGGACGATGTCGATCTCGACCATTGGCGCAAGATTGTCGACGTCAATCTGACAGGGACCTTCATTGTCACCCGCGCCGGCACGGACCAGATGCGCGCGGCAGGCAAGGCTGGACGAGTGATCAGCATCGCCTCCAACACATTCTTTGCCGGTACACCAAACATGGCCGCCTATGTCGCGGCCAAGGGCGGCGTCATCGGCTTCACCCGGGCGCTGGCCACGGAACTCGGCAAATACAACATCACGGCGAACGCGGTGACACCCGGCCTGATCGAGAGCGAGGGCGTCAAGGCGAGCCCGCACAACGAGGCGTTCGGCTTCGTCGAACTGCTGCAGGCGATGAAGGGCAAAGGGCAGCCGGAACATATCGCCGATGTGGTTTCGTTCCTGGCCTCCGACGATGCGCGCTGGATCACCGGCCAGACGCTGAATGTCGACGCCGGGATGGTCAGGCACTAGGCGCTCATCGAGTCTTTAGTCTTGGAGGAGGAGAGTTAGCATGAGCACCGACCGGAATACCGTGCGGTCCTATGATGTGGTCGCGGCGGAGTACGCTGCCGAGGCCGCGGGCATGCCCGAATGGGTCGCGACAGAGATCGATGCGTTCGTGACCGAGCTGGGTGGCTCGGGCAGGGTGCTGGAGATCGGAAGCGGTGGCGGGCGAGATGCACTCGAGCTTGAGAAGCGGGGGATTAGCGTCCGGCGCACCGACATCTCGAAAGGTTTCGTCGAACTGCTTCACCAGAACGGCTTCGAGGCCGACCTGTTGGACCCGCTGACCGACGACTTGGCCGATCCGCAGCGTCCCGGCACGCCATACGACGGGATCTGGGCCTGTGCCTGCCTGATTCACGTCGCGCGCGAGGATTTCGGCACGGTGCTTGGGCGGCTTGCCGAAGCGACCCGGGCCGGTGGCCGACTGCACGCCTCGGTTAGAGAAGGCGACGGCGAAGATGTGTCCACACACGGCAGTGCAGCAGCGCCTCGGCGGTACGTCGAGACCTACTGGCGCGAGTCGGCGCTGCGGTCCGAACTTGCAGATGCAGGCTGGATTATCAGCGAGATACGTCGGTGCGTCGGAAAGCCCCATGATCGATGGCTGGCCGTTCGGGCGAATCGGGCGTGACTCCACAGACCTGCGGCAATGGCAGTTTGTGCGCGATCATGACTTTGGGTGGTCGCCGCATGTTCCGCCTACGGGCGAAGGCCAAGATCGACTCTATGGCCGGAATGAGGGCGTGAAGCAGCGATCATTTGTTTGGCGCTCTTGGCATGGTTTGTAAATTTTCGAGGTGCCGGACCTCAGCTAGGGTCAGTCAGCAATGACGACATAGTTTACCGCAGGACACGGATTGAAGCTTGATCCGAGAGAGGTCAACGCCGCAACCCGATTTTAAAGGCAAAGTAGCCGTGCCCGCAGCAATTGGCGGAAATCCAGGTTCCAATATGAGATCGTCAAAGAGGGGGGGCTCATCAAATTGCATTTCGAGGAGATCGTCACCGACGGTCTGCGTGACACGTTGCGTCGTAACGGTTATCACGTTCTGCTCGGAAACAGTGAGTTTGGGCCGGAGGACGAAGAGGCGCTTGTGACCGAATTTCTGTCGCGGCGCGTTGATGGCGCTTATCTGACAGGCTCGACCCACACCGAGCACACACGGCAGATGTTGCGTGAGAATAGCGTGCCGACCGTGAAAATCGCCAGCCTGCCACAGGATCCGGTCGATATGGCGGTAGGCTTTCTTCTGGCCCAGGTTGAGGCAACCATATCCTTGTCGGGAAGGCGCTTTGCAGCCTCAGGACCCGAAAATCAGAGCCCTCCGGAGAAGACATTACTCTCTGTTTGATCTACGTTCGTGCTAATTTGGAGGATCATCATGTTGGGACATCTATCGATCGCCGCAATCAGCGCTCTGGTGCTTGCAAGCAGCGAGCAATCCACGCCTGGAGCGTCGGTCGGCGCGGGCAACCCGTATCCCGTCAGCAATTACACGTGCGAGGACGGCACGCATCTGGCAGTGCGTCTCCTCGGCGATCGCGCTTCTGTATCCGTCGGCGGCGCTACCCCGATCGATCTGCCCTCCGTGGGGCAAGAAGGAACGACCTTTTCGAATGGTATGCGGACGCTAACCATCGTGCAGGGGAAACTATCGTGGGGCGTGGGACGAGCCATGCCGTCCGCGTGCACAGGCGGTTGAGCGCCTCGTTTCGCGCAGGAGCGGGGTGACGCCGGAATTCCTGATGGGTGATCCTTCGCTTTAGGACAGCATTCTGCGTATCCTTGTGTGCAGATCGCCAAAGCCAGTTGGCCCCCTGGAACAGGTTTCCCGACGGGCGGTTCAGCTTCGGACGTCTAACCTGGCTGTCCTGGTGTCGGTGAATGGGGTGGGCATCATCGCGTCCTACGAGATTGTCGGGGTAATGCCGCCTTCTACGCGCAACGCTGCTCCATTCGTCGCCGCTGAGAGTGGGCTCGCCACGAACGCCACCAGATCGGCGATCTCTTCGGGTTCGATCATGCGTTGCAGCAATGAGCTGGAACGTTTGTTGCGAAAGAATTCGGCTTCCATCTCCTCGGGCGGAAGAGAGGGGTCGCTGGAGACACTCTTCAAGAAGTCGACGATGCCTTCGGATCGGGTAGGGCCGGGGAGAATCGAGTTCACCGTTACACCTGTCCCTTTGGTCAACACCGCCAAGCCGCGCGATATGGCGAGCTGCGCCGTTTTCGTCATGCCGTAATGGATCATGTCTGGTGGAACGACGAGACCGGATTCGCTGGCTATGAAGATGACCCGGCCCCAATTTCGCTCCAGCATACCAGGGAAATATTGGCGGGCGAGACGCGCGCCGCTGAGTACATTTACCTGGAAGAGTTTTAGCCAATCTGCGTCGGTAATGTCCGTGAAGGGTTTGGATTCATATATGCCGAGATTATTGACGAGGATATCCACGGTCGGGACTTCCCGGTGCAGCACGGCAGCCCCTTCGGCGCTCGCAGCATCTGCGAGCACGGCGCGGATGCCTGGCGCGACTTTGGAAGTTGCCGCAGAAGTGACGAGCTTTGCTGCTTCGTCCAGTTTGGCCTGCGATCGGCCGACGATGACAACATTCGCCCCTTCTGCAGCCAGCCGCTTGGAGATTGCAAGCCCGATACCTGCCGTAGATCCAGTCACAAGAGCTGTCTTGCCTGTCAGTTTCAGGTCCATGAGAGTTTCTCCTAGATTGGAATTTCTGTCGATGGAGGATCGGCCAATCGTGCCCCACCGCGCCGTGACACGCAATCATTTATGATGGTGGTGCCAACGCGGTTCTGCAATCAGCTGTTTTTTTAAAATAATGTTTTGCCCTGTGTCGAAACCTTGCTCCCACAAACGTCCTTGAGAACGACCACCCAGAGACCAAGCCCTGCAACTTCGCATTTAACCCAACGAAAGGCACGCCAAAAGTCCAAGTTGATCCAGATCAGCCTTCCGTCGCCGATCTCGGCACGTCGATGACCTTTACAACCTTTCCTCAGGAATAATCGAGCAAACTCAAAAGATAACAGGAGAAATCTATGACAACCGAACTAAACCGGACGCGATGGGCAATTGCAGCTGTCCTTATTGGACGTCTGATCTTTGCCTTGGTCTTCATCATGGCCGTGAGCTTCAAGTTCATGGATATCGACGGAACAGCGGGTTACATCGCGGCAGCGGGATTTCCTCTCTCCAAGCTTCTGGCCTGGCTAGCGGCTCTGTTTGAGCTGGCGCTCATTGCAAGTTTCTTGACCGGTGCCTATTTTTCGGAAGCTGCGCTTCTGGCGGCGGTCTATGTGTTGTTCCTCGGCTTCGCCTTTCATGGACCTGCGCATTGGGCGGGAAACCAGGCCGAGTTCGGCTTCTTCGTGGATCATTTCACGTTTCTTGCCGGCCTTCTGTTTGCAGCCGCCCATGGGCCGGGACGCGTACTGGTGCTGCGGAGGGGATTTCTCCCGCGGTAAGGGCTGCGCGCCATCATGAGTATTCTGACCGTCAGTTCGATCTCAACACGATTTTGTTTTCAGGTTCTGATGGATGGATCCATGCCCTTACACGGCGCATCCTGCCGCCTGGAGATCTCTCGGGACGCCCGCCGCCAACCAAACCTCGAAAGTATCGTAGCTTAGACCCGATGCAGGCGGATGCCCCAGTTAAAGGGGCAACGCCGAGATTGGTCTTGTCGATGAATTATTTCTTTCTTTGTACGGGATCGTTTCGAAAATGTCGGTTGTTCAGAGGCCTGGTGGTGAGACAACAGAAGCGGTTCACCCGTACGTCCGGTGTACACGCCAGTCAGTCCGTTCGACCATCTTCACCGCTCGCAATACGTCTGACTTCCCCGGCGGCTGCGTCGAGAACCCCTCGCGACAAATCCTCTTCTCTAATCAGGCGCGACAGCGTGACAGCACCCACCATCAGAGACAATATCGCCATTGCCTTGTCGCTGGGATTCGAACTCTTGGCTTCGACCATCAGTTCATCCAGAATTTCAAAGTGAGCCCGTATTCCATCCTCGAATGGACGCCTGACCTCTTCATTTTGCCGCGCCGCGTCGGCTCCTAACGCCACCAAAGGGCAGCCGTCTGCCTTCTCTCCACGATGATCCCGGGAGAGGTAGAACTCCAGGACGGCTTCGAGAGGATCGGCGCTTTTCGCCGCTGCTGTTGACCATCGGAGCGTGGCGCTTTCCATTGCCCGCCTGGAGGCCTGCGCAGCAAGGTCGTCCTTGGAGGCGAACTGTTTGTAGAACGCGCCTTGCGTCAGGCCGGCACCCTTCATCAGACCCTTGAGGCCGATCCCATCGAAGCCATGCTCTCGAAAGAGACGGCTCGCGACATTGATTACGGTTTCCCGATTTTCTTCAGCCTGTGCGCGGCTCACTCTCATCTCAATCTCCTGTTAGATTTCATTTGACATCTATAGCCCAAATAGATTTAGATCGCAATCTAATTTGTGCCGATCGCTCGTTATTGAGAAATGTAAAATGAAACGCAAATACGTCCTGGCTTTTGTGGGTTTCCTGGGAGTGGCGGCAGCTGCTGCCTTTCTCCTGGTGTCCGAAACCACTGAACGGAAAGCCGAAGCCGCAGATCCGAGGACGGTTGCACCTCTCGTAAGGGTGGCCGAGGCGAAACAGACTGGAACGGCGGAACGGTCGTTTACCGGAAATGTCGCCTCGCGCGTAACGAGCAATCTCGGGTTCCGGGTTCCGGGCAAGATCGTCCAGCGGCTGGTCGATGTGGGTCAGCAGGTGAGACAGGGCCAAGCGCTGATGCGCATCGATGAAACCGATCTCCAGCTCGCACTTACAGCGAAGCGCAATACGGTTATCGCAGCAAGAGCCGTTCTCCTCCAGGTACAAGCTGATGAAAAACGCTACGCAGCGCTTGTGAAAAATGGATTGGCTGCCACCCCACAGCGATATGAACAGGCGAAAGCGGCCCTCGACACGGCTTCGGCTCAGCTCGCCGCGGCTGAGGCTGACGCCAAGGTCGCAGAGAATGCGGCTACCTATACGGTTCTTCTTGCAGATTCGGATGGAACAGTCGTCGAGACGCTTGGAGACCCCGGACAGGTCGTGGCGGCGGGCCAGACGGTGATTCAGCTCGCGCAAGCTGGTCCTCGTGAAGCCGTTGTTTGGCTACCTGAGACGTTGCGGCCCGATATAGGATCCGAAGCCTTGGCAAGTGTCTACGGAGGCGGGGGTCTGAGCGGAAAGGCCCGCTTGCGGCAGATCTCCGATGCTGCGGATCCGCAAACTCGCACTTATGAGGCGCGCTATGTTCTTGATGGCGCCGCCGCCTCTGCACCCCTCGGTTCGACGGTGACGATAAAAATCCTGGACGCGCAGAGGCGGTCGGAAGTCGCTGTTCCGGTTGGTTCCATCTTGGACGACGGTAACAGGACAGGTGTTTGGGTTGTCGACAGCGCCACTTCCACCGTGAAGTTCAGGCCAGTCAAAATTGAACGGATCAGCGAGGAGACAGCATTTATCACAGGTATTGGCATTAGAGAGAAGGTTGTCGCTTTGGGCGCACATCTGCTGGCAAACGGCGCAGCCATAAGAATTGTCTCGCAGCAAGAGGTGACAAAATAATGAGCTTCAATCTCTCGGCTCTAGCGGTTCGCGAACGCGCCGTTACCTTATTCTTTATCGTCCTATTGGCTGTGGCAGGAGCGTACGCTTTCGTGAAACTGGGGCGCGCCGAGGATCCCTCCTTCACCATCAAGACCCTGACCGTCACCTCCGTCTGGCCGGGCGCCACAGCGCGCGAAATGCAGGATCTTGTCGCTGAACCGCTTGAGAAGCGCATCCAGGAGCTTACCTGGTATGACCGTGTCGAGACGACGACACGGCCTGGCTACGCCTTCCTCACTGTGACTTTGAAGGATAGTATGCCGCCGTTCGGCGTCGAAGAAGAGTTCTATCAGGCTCGCAAGAAGCTCAGCGACGAAGCCCGGAATCTCCCTCCAGGCGTTATTGGACCCTTCGTCAACGATGAATATTCCGACGTGAGTTTCGGTCTTTATGCACTGAAGGCAAACGGGATGCCGATGCGCGACCTCGTGCGACAGGCAGAAGTCATCCGCCAAGATCTCCTACATGTTCCCGGCGTCAAGAAGATCAACATCCTCGGAGAGCGTCCGGAACAGATATTCGTCGAATTTTCCTACGCCAAGCTCGCGACACTTGGAATATCGGCAACCGATATCGCGGCAGCTTTGCAGAGACAGAATACAGTCACGCCCGCGGGCTCCATCGACACGCGTGGGCCACAGGTCTTCATGCGTTTCGACGGAGCCTATAACAGCGTGCAAGCAATCGCCGATACGCCGATCGCCGCGGCCGGACGGACGCTAAAGCTCTCCGATCTGGCGGATGTGCGGCGCGGCTACCAGGATCCTGCGACCTACGTCATCCGCCATGAGGGTGAGCCGACGATCATGCTGGGCGCAGTAATGCAACAGGGCTGGAATGGTCTTGATCTCGGCAAGGCCCTTGAAGCACGATCAACCGCGATCGCACAGACACTGCCGCTCGGCATGACGCTTACCAAAGTCAGCGACCAGGCCGTCAATATCGAAGAGGCGGTTGGCGAGTTCATGCTCAAGTTCGCGATGGCGCTTGGTGTCGTGCTGTTCGTGAGCCTGGCCGCCCTCGGCTGGCGCGTTGGCATTGTAGTCGCGCTCGCCGTGCCGTTGACGCTTGCCGTTGTCTTTCTCATCATGCTGGAAACCGGCCGGTTCTTCGATCGTATCACGTTGGGCGCGTTGATCCTTGCGCTCGGACTTCTCGTAGACGACGCCATCATCGCCATCGAGGTTATGGTGGTGAAGATGGAGGAGGGCATGGACCGCATCAAGGCGGCCGCTTATGCCTGGAGCCACACGGCGGCGCCGATGCTGTCCGGCACGCTCGTGACGATCATCGGACTGATGCCCGTGGGCTTTGCAAGATCAACTGCGGGTGAATATGCGGGCAACATCTTCTGGGTCGTGGGCTTCGCGCTGATTGTTTCCTGGATCGTCGCGGTAACCTTTACGCCATACATCGGGGTAAAGATGCTACCGAACATCAAACCGGTCGAAGGTGGACACCACGCCATCTATGATACGCCGAACTACCGTCGCCTCCGCTCCCTCATCGAGTTCGCGGTTCGGCACAAATTCATGACTTGCGCCGTGGTCGGCATGACAATGGCTGTTTCGGTTGTTGGGGTGGGGAGCGTAAAACAACAGTTCTTCCCGACATCGGATCGGCCTGAAGTGCTGGTCGAGGTACGTATGCCCGAAGGCACGAGCATCGAAACCACGACAACGGCTGTGGAGAAGGTCGAGCGCTGGCTGCAAAATCAGCCGGAAGCAAAAATCGTCACCAGTTATATCGGTCAGGGTGCGCCGCGCTTCTTCTTTGCCATGGCGCCTGAATTGCCCGACCCTGCCTTCGCCAAGGTCGTCGTGCTTACTCCGGACGCGCATACCCGCGAGGCTTTGAAGCACCGTCTGCGATCCGCCGTTTCTGACGGCCTTGTTCCGGAGGCATCCGTCCGTGTAACGCAGCTAGTCTTCGGGCCCTACACGCCGTTTCCGGTCGAGTTCCGGATCATGGGGCCGGATCCGGACGAACTTTACAAAATCTCCGAGCAGGCTCTTGCTGTTATGAAAAGTGTTCCAGATGTCCGCCAGGCCAACCGCGACTGGGGCAACCGAACTCCGGTGCTACGGTTTGTCCCCGACCAGGATCGGCTCAATCTGATAGGTCTCTCACCCTCTGAGGCAGCCCAGCAAATGCAGTTGCTGCTCAGCGGCATCCCTGTCACCCAAGTGCGCGACAACATCCGCAACGTCCCCGTTGTCGCACGTAGCGCAGGTAACAACCGGCTTGATCCCTCAAAGCTCGGCGATTTCTCGCTCATGAGCAGGGATGGCCGTCAGGTCCCGCTTGATCAGATCGGGCATTCCGAAATTCGGTTCGAGGAGCCAATCCTTAAACGCCGTGATCGCACGCCGGTAATCACGATAAGATCCGATATCAACGAGACGACGCAACCGCCGGAGGTATCACAGCAGGTTATGAAGGCACTTGAGCCATTGATCGCCTCGCTTCCCATCGGATACCGCATCGAAATGGGCGGCAACATCGAGGAATCCCTCAAGGCCAACGTCGCACTCGTCAAGGTATTTCCAGCCATGATTGCAGCTATGTTGATCGTCATTATCCTTCAGGTTCGCAGTTTGTCGACGATGACGATGGTCATGTTGACTGCGCCTCTCGGACTTGCCGGCGTGGTCCCGACGTTGCTTGTCTTCAATCAGCCTTTCGGATTCAACGCCATTCTCGGATTGATAGGATTAGCAGGCATCCTCATGCGCAACACGTTGATCCTGACAGAACAAATCAAGGAGAACCAAGCTGCCGGGCTTGATGATTATCACGCCGTGATTGAAGCAACGGTCAGCGGACACGCCCTGTCATCCTGACTGCACTGGCTGCCATTCTCGCCTTCATACCCCTCACTCATTCGGTGTTCTGGGGATCGATGGCTTATACTCTGATTGGCGGAACGGCGGCGGGGACCGGAATGATCCTGCTCTTCCTTCCAGCTCTGTACGCGATGTGGTTCCGGATCAAGCCAACGAAAGATGAACGCGACGGAGAGGCGATTGAAGACCTGAACCCGCCTACGGAACTCGCTGCCGAGTAGGGCATCTTATGGCAAGGGCAATGAATTCCCGCGAGGCTCTACCGGAGATGGGAGCGCATCCCTGATGAGACGGAAGAGCATTCTTTCTTCCATTAAGCCGCCCCGTTGCTGATAGATCCTCTTCGTTTCGTCACTGGCCGTAGTTTTAAGAATGACGGGCGCGTCACGTCAAAAGCTGACAGCGGAGCGCTGTCGGATAGGCTACCCCACTACATTGTTAGCGCCATTGTTTTCACGGTCTGGATATCGTTGAGAAACCTTTCTGTCTCCACGTTCTTTGCCTTAGGGTCCGGGATACGAAGGAGGTAAGAAGGGTGGACAGTAACGAACAGAGTTTGTTCGTCTGAGAGCGAAATCGTTTTGCCACGCACGTCCCCCAACCGCTGCTGGCGCTGGGTTAGGGAGGTCAATGCGGTCGCTCCAAGCGCCACAATTATTTTGGGCTTGATTATCGTTATTTCACGATCAAGCCACCAGCGGCATGCCTTGATCTCTCCCATATTCGGCTTCTGATGGATACGGCGTTTACCCCTCGGCGTGTACTTGAAGTGCTTTACCGCATTTGTAACGTAGACATCAGATCTCGCGATACCTGCTCGCTCAAGTGCGTCATCGAAAATCTTGCCGGCCGGCCCAATGAAAGGTCTGCCCGCAAGGTCTTCCTGATCTCCGGGTTGCTCGCCGACAAACATGATTTCAGCATCTTCTGGTCCTTCGCCGAACACCATTTGGGTGGCATTCTTGTAGAGATCGCATCGAGTACATGCCCGCGCCAGTTGCTTCTCGTGATCAAGCGTTCCTTCACCGCTATGTGGTGGTTCGTCAGACAGTCTGGCTGCCTGCAGCCTAGAATGAAAAGCCGGGGGGGCGGAAGCTTGCCGCGCAAGCATCGCCGCCACGTTTGCTTCGGCTTCACTGATCAGCTTAGGGATAAGCTCCGCCTCAGGCAAATTCTTCCAGTACTTTTTGGGCATCTCCGTTTGCATCGCCTTAATCTTCAACCTTGCGGGGTTAAAGATACTGGCAAAGTAAATTCGCCAAAGATCGTCGGTTGCGTCTTCGGTTGAAGGCTTAGTGGCCGGCACCTTCATGAATGACAATGTTTGCCCGTCCCAGGCCGCCGATCCCTTGGGCGTTGCGAGTATCCAATCCATGTCCGTGAATCTTCGTTGAAAGAAGGGGGCAACGCGCTCGACGATAAAATGGTCAGGTTCGAACCAGGCAGCAAACCTCCTTCGTGCAGTGCCAGGACGCTGTTGATCGACAATTTCCTTGAAGCGCACGAAGGCCTTCATTTTATTGCTGTCGCGCCGAACTGATTTTTCAAGTTTGTGGGCAAGAACCACATCTTCATCGGAGACGGCCTCCAGCAGTTTCTTGTCGTCCTGTATTCGCCAAAGCAGCCGGTACAGCAACGCAAAACGTGCTTGACTTGTGTGGCACACGATCTGTTCCGCCAAGGGTATAAAATCCTTTGGCACCATGATCGGTTTGCTGCCCGTTTTAAGATCATCAAGCGGGCTACGATCATTAATCGGCCCAAAAATATCGAATGCACCAGGGTGTTCTTGCTGCCAATCGATCTGTTCGGGGGCGATGTCATTTGACAGCAAAAGGCGAGCAGCGTTCCGCCATTCGTCCAGGTCTCCATTTGCTTGAAGTTTCACCAGCCTCATCATAGCAGTGTCAGCTGTTTGGGTGCGGGCGCGAATAATCCCTGGAGGTCGACATTGTCGACCAATCGGTGTGGCGACCACCCGTCCGCAATGATGAAAGCCTTTACTTTCTTCAACGAGACACCGAGACGGCCGAGATCATCAAGGCGTAATCGATGATGCTTGCGCGCTTTGATCACCGATTTGGCTGTTTTTGTGCCGATGCCCGGAATCCGCAGCAGCATTTCCTTTTCCGATTTGTTGATATCAACGGGAAAGCGTTCACGATGCGCCAGAGCCCACGCCAACTTTGGATCGAGATCTAGATCCAACATACCGTCGGGCCGAGAAGATGTGATTTCGTCGATCCCGAAACCATAGAAGCGGTATAGCCAGTCCGCCTGATACAGCCGGTGTTCGCGCACAAGCGGCGGTTTGATCAACGGCAAATTCTTGGATGAATCGGGAATGGGGCTGAAGGCAGAGTAGTAGATTCTGCGCAGGTTATAGCTCCCGTAAAGCCTCGAACTGGTTTGCAATATGGTTGCATCGTTGGCATCGTCTGCCCCGACGATCATCTGGGTGCTTTGTCCGCCTGGAACGAACTTTTTACGCCGCTTCGTTTGCTGAGTGGGTTCATTAGCCGCATCAATTTTTAGCCGGAGGTCTCCCATCGATTTACGAATTTCGGCGGGTCTTTTTTCGGGCGCAAATTGTGCAATACCCGAGTCAGTCGGTAACTCGATATTAATTGAAAGACGGTCCGCATAAAGACCCGCTTCTTCTATCAGATGCGCCGATGCCTCTGGAATCGATTTGAGATGAATATAGCCTCGGAAATTGTGGACGGTCCGCAGTTCTCTGGCGATCCTCACCATTTCTTCCATTGTATGGTCTGACGAGCGGATAATCCCAGAAGATAGAAAAAGCCCTTCGATGTAATTACGGCGATAGAACTCCAGCGTGAGCCAAATTACCTCTTCGACGGTAAAACGCGCACGCTCTACATTGCTCGAGGAGCGATTGATGCAGTACGCACAATCAAAAATACAGAAATTCGTCAGCAGTATTTTCAAAAGCGAGATACATCGGCCATCGGGCGCATAGGCGTGACAGATACCCGAACCTTCGGTCGAACCCAACCCTCCAGAACGTGACGAGTCGCGCTTCGTCGTGCCGCTTGACGCACAGGATGCATCATATTTTGCGGCGTCGGAAAGAATAGCCAGTCGTTCCTTCAGAGTCTTTGCCATGCCTGTTCACTATATGTTCTATCATGTCGCAAGTCAATCACCGAGCCCAAAGCTTCACCTTTTTTGAGGTGAGGAAGGTGTCCAATGTGCGAAGAGTCGCTTCGGCAGGGTTCGAATGAAGGACAACTCGTTACGGTCGGAAGAGTTTCGTTTAAGTTCGCCGCACATAGGCCGAAACCGTCCAGATGCACTCTCTCGCGTTAGGGTTCGCGGAGCTTGGATTGGGGCCTTGCGCAGATCGAGAGCGCTATTATCGATCTGGCAATCAATAGGATTTTGGAAATTTGGATTCTCACAGGGACGGACGCTGGGACCTGCGTGCGCCGATCCTATCAGTTTAATCGGCAGGAACTTTTTCTCGATCCGGACAGTTTACAATCCGATTTCAGAAAGGATCGGAAGATGACAACCCCTCAAGAACTGCAGCAAAAATTCTGGAAAGCGCTAAAATCTGACAGGACGATGATGTTGGGTTTGGTGGGGGTGGAGGAGAGCCATACGCGACCCATGACGGCCCAGGTAGAGGGAGATCATGGACCTATCTTTTTCTTTACTTCAACGGAGAGCTCGCTTGTCCAAAACCTAGGAGAAGACAGCCGGGCCGTCGCGGCGTTCGCCGCAAAGGGCCACGATCTTTTTGCTTCCGTTCACGGATCGGTTGCTGTCCACAATGATCGTGCCACAATCGATCGACTGTGGAATACCTTTGTGGCAGCGTGGTACGAGCACGGAAAAGACGATCCCAAACTTGTTCTGCTGCGCTTCGACGCGGACCGCGCTGAAATATGGTTGAACGGCTCGAGTATTCTGGCCGGCATCAAATTACTTATCGGAGTCGATCCGAAAGCAGACTATAAGAAAGACGTGGCCGACGTCACTTTGGACTGACCTCCGGAGCCTATCTGCTACGAGCTTTTTGGTTAGATGGGGCGGGCGAGCACCATCGAGCCACCGTTTCAGAAAGGATGTATTTACATACAACAAAAGACGGCCGAACCGGATATGCCTCCGGCCCACCGTCTGAAGTCAAAGGCGGGGTTATAAGTCCTGAGGCGCCGCTCCCCGCTAAAATGGCGCGTCTTGTTAAATGTGGCTTGGCCGCCCCCTCTCCGGAGATCATGCGGTCAAGCCACGGCTGATACAAAGGATCAGCCATTCCTCCACCAGATCACTGACGGTCAACTCATTTCGACATGTAGACGATCTTGCGATCCTTCATCGACACGATAACCGGTTGCTTATCCACATAGACGTAGCCGTAGTCCGGACTGTCGGGGATGGGGACTAGCGTTACGTCCTCGGGCACGGCGGTTCCAATTGCCACGTCGCCCTTTATGACGACAGGATCGGTTGGATGCGCGATAACATATTCGCGTGCCGGCTGCGGAACCTCAACCACAACTGCATCCTGAGCGTAGACGCCGCCAGACAACCCAAACATCACGGCGGTGGCAAGCAAGATTCGTTTCATGATCACTCTCCCTTGTGGGATGCTGCCCTTCGGCTCCCACAACTTGTGGTCCTGAACTTTGTTCCACCGGCCACCCTGCACCGAAGAATTTCAGACCTTTGCCGTGCCTGCATCAGACTTTCGTCCGATCCTAGATGGGCCCAATTCTCTCCTTGATGGTGCCGGAAGCCCGTATCCGGAACGGCGCACTCGCGACGACGTTTGCCTTTCGATGCAGCTGGCCTCTGGAGGACATAATGAAACTTTTTGTTATTCAAGCCGTTATCGCCGTTATGTCCGGGGCCAAACTCAAGGCGAAATCGATCAACGGTGCCAAAGCAGGTGGCGCTGACAAATCGCGCCAGGAAAAGCTATCCACCGCCGAAGTCGCCACTGAAGTCAATGCCCAGGACGCGCCACCGGATTTCATCGATCCGGATCCAGATCTGACACCTGAGGAGGCCGAACAGGCGCGCAAGAGGTATCTGCTGAAACGTTTCTGGATCAGCGCGCGCGGTTACTGGAGCCGCGGTGGCGACAGGCTCGCTTGGGTATGCTCAATCGGGCTTTTGACGCTGATATGTATAAATGTCGGCTTCCAGTATGGGATCAATGTCTGGAATCGTGCAATTTTCGACGCAATTGAGCAACGCAATGCCAGCACCGTCTATTTCCTGAGTGCCGTGTTCGTGCCGCTCGTGCTCGGAAGCGGAAGCCTTGTCGTTGCACAAGTCTTCCTTCGTATGACGATGCAGCGGCACTGGCGTTCTTGGCTCACGACGGAAGTCATCGCGCGTTGGCTCGCAAACGGTCGTTACTATCAATTGAACCTTGTCGGTGGCGACCACACCAACCCCGAAGCCCGTATCGCGGAAGATTTGCGGATTGCAACCGAATCGCCTGTCGATTTCGTCGCTGGTGTCATCTCCGCATTTCTGTCGGCATCAACCTTCATCGTGGTGCTCTGGACTATCGGCGGGGCACTCACCCTGACGATTGCGGGTTCGACCGTCACGGTTCCGGGTTTTCTCGTCATTACTGCGATACTCTATGCCGCGATCACGTCCACCTCCATGACGCTCATTGGCCGCCATTTTGTCCGCCTCTCCGAGGAAAAAAATCAGGCGGAGGCCGAATTTCGCTACACGCTAACCCGCGTTCGGGAAAACGGGGAAAGTATCGCGTTGCTTGGCGGTGAGGAGGAGGAGCGTAGCGGCATCGACAAAACGTTCGCCAATGTGCTCAGGCAATGGGCGCTTCTTACGGGCCAGCATATGCGTACGGCGCTGGTGTCGCAGGGGTCGAGCCTGTTTGCGCCGGTCGTACCGGTTTTGCTTTGCGCTCCGAAATTTCTTGAAGGTAGCATGACGCTTGGACAGGTAATGCAGGCTGCCTCTGCCTTTGCCATCGTGCAGGGCGCGTTCGGTTGGCTGGTCGACAACTACCCCCGTCTGGCCGACTGGAACGCCAGTGCACGGCGCATCGCCTCCCTGATGATGTCGCTCGACGGGCTCGAGCGCGCGGAACAGAGCGATGCCTTCGGGCGCATCAGGCGCGGCGAAACTGAAGGCGACGCGGTGCTCAGCTTGGACAATCTCTCCGTATCCCTTGACGACGGCACCGCCGTGGTCAAGGAAACCGAGGTCGTGATCGAGGCTGGCGAGCGGGTTCTGGTGGCAGGCGAATCCGGGTCAGGCAAGAGCACACTGGTGCGGGCGGTCGCAGGTCTTTGGCCGTGGGGTGACGGCAGCGTCAACTTCCACGCCGACAGACGATTGTTCATGTTACCGCAACGGCCTTATATCCCCTCAGGGACGCTTCGCCGCGCGGTCGCCTATCCCGCCGCCGCCGATAACTGGACATTGAAAAAAATTAACGCGGCACTCGGCAAGGTGGGACTCGATTACCTGAGCGGCAAGATCGAGGAGGAAGCGCCATGGGACCAGACCCTGTCTGGTGGCGAAAAGCAGCGGCTCGCGTTCGCGCGCCTTCTGTTGCACACACCCGATATCATCGTGCTGGATGAAGCAACCTCAGCGCTTGATGAGAAAAGTCAGGAAAAGTTGATGGAGATGCTTATCCACGAATTGCCCGAGGTCACCATCATAAGCGTCGCCCATCGAGCCGAGCTGGAGGCCTTCCATACCCGCAAGATCACCTTGGAGCGGCGCAAGGGCGGCGCAAAACTTGTCAGCGATATCGATCTTGGCCAGCGCAAGCGCAGACAGAACGTGCTTGTGCGCCTTCTTGGTCGGAAAGGAAAGCTTTCTGGGCGGCACAGTGCATCCATCCGGAACTGAAGATCCAACGACCGCTTCGCGCGCGAGGTCAAAAAAAGCGCACTGGGAGCATAGTTTCTCCACGGAACATTTCTGTCCAAAAATGATTTGAGATTGGTCAGCGGTTCACATCTCGTATTTTCTGAGGATTCCAATGCATTGGCGAACCAGGCTCTTGAACCCGGAACAGAAAGCAATCGGCGGATACCAGTCTCTTGTCACCCCGACCTATCGGGGTTCGACGGTGATCTTTGACAACGTTGGAGCGGCCCACAATAACTGGCGTCAGATCGAGGCCGGTTACAATTACGGACTTTATGGAACGCCTACCGTGCTGGAATTGGGTGCACGGATTGCCGAACTGGAGGGTGCTTACCGCACGTTCGTAGTCCCCGGCGGTCAGGCGGCAATCGCTTTGATCTATCTTGCCGTTTGCAAGGCCGGCAGCCATGCCCTGGTACCTGCCAGCGCCTATGGCCCAAACAGGGAACTGGCTGAAAAGCTACTGCAGCGTCTGGGCATAACGGTGGAGCTCTATGATCCTCTGATTGGTGAGGAGATCGGCGCGTTGATAAGACGCAACACAGCGCTCGTCTGGACCGAAAGCCCCGCTTCGATCACGATGGAGGTCCAGGATGTTGCCTCGATAGTTCAGGCCGCTCATGCTCGTGGTGTACCGGTCGCTCTCGACAACACATATTCTGCAGGCGTGTTCTTTGACGCCTTCGCGCACGGAGTCGACATCAGCATGCAGGCCCTGACCAAATATGTAGGCGGCCACAGCGATCTGCTTTTGGGCACCGTCTCCGTGAAGGACGATTCCTTGTACGAGTCCGTGGGGAATGCCTGGGATCTTTTAGGCATGGCGGTTTCGCCGGATGACGCCAGCCTCGCCTTGCGAGGTCTGACTACGCTCGGCGTGCGTCTGGAAAGACTGGAACGTTCGACACTGCAGGTCGCGAACTGGCTCGCAGAGCAGTGGGCTATTCAAAGCGTGCTTCATCCGGCTGTGCCATCGTCGCCGGGTCACGAGACATGGAAACGGGATTTCACCGGATCGGCAAGTGTGTTTTCAATCGTATTCAAGAAAACATTTAGTCCGAAGGACGTTGACAACTTCGTCGATCGACTAAAACTGTTTAGAGCCGGTTACAGTTGGGGAGGGGCCACCTCCCTTGCCATGACCTATCCCAAACTTGCACAAGGTGGCGAAGATTTCAGCGGACGAATCGTCAGGTTGAACGTCGGATTGGAAGAACCCGACGATCTTATTGCTGATCTTCATCAATCACTCCGGATTATGGGAGATCAAATCGAAGAATGACATCCGTTGTGACGATTGGGTGTTGTACTTCGGCCAAGACCCGGCATGGAAGTGCGCCCGATTCCTTTGCGAGCCACACCATCATCGCTTCGTCTTCGCCCGCCCCTTCCTCTGTTGTTAAAGTGACGCCAGCTGTCGCCGTTTCTGTTGAACGTGCAGTGGAGGAGCCAGATGGTTGACAGACTAGAGACGGCACGGTGTTTTTGCGGCAGAATACA
The DNA here is from genome assembly GCF_031455525.1 of Phyllobacterium sp. 1468. NCBI lineage: Bacteria > Pseudomonadati > Pseudomonadota > Alphaproteobacteria > Hyphomicrobiales > Phyllobacteriaceae > Phyllobacterium > Phyllobacterium sp. 1468. Next base: position 112,174 of record NZ_JAVDSX010000013.1, read on the forward strand.
AGCGGAATGCGAAGGCGAACCGTTCTGGATCAACTACGATCATGATGCCGATTGCAGGCAAGCAATTGGCGGCCCGCTTACTGTTTGGGTAGGATATAGACCGCAGCAATTCCGCATAACAAAGGGTAAGATGAAGTGGTTCTCAAAGACACCTGGCGTCACCCGGACGTTTTGTGGGAATTGCGGTTCGTCGATCGGATATTTTGATGAAGGCATCAAGGATGAGATATATCTGACGATCGGCTTCTTCGATAATCCGGAACAGTTCAGGCCGGCGGCTCACGGCTATTGGCGAGAAAAGCTCTCCTGGGTCGAATTTTCTGACAATCTCCCGCGGTTTGATGAATATACACGTATGCGGGACGCCCAATTAGGCAATCCCAACATCAGAAAGACTTCCGGAGAACGGTCGAAGCAAGGTAGACAGTCAACATGAGCACGGCGCGACAGTCATTCAGCAGAGCCCTGGGGCGGCGCGTGGCCATCCGGACGAAATCAAGGGAAGGTACATTTGACTAAATGCATTCCTTGCCTTCGGTCATCCTCTGTAGGAGTTCAATACCTTTGTAATACCTACCCGGCGCGCTCCCGACTTAACTCACTTTCGTTCCAAAGGTTCGGCGTTGAGGAGCTTTATAAGCGCTTTTGCGTTCTTGATCGCATGACCGTCACGGTCATTGTTGAAATACGCCCAAACATTTTTAGCGCGGCACTTCCGGATTCGCTCAGCCCAAATCAATAGTTCATCGTCGCTGTAGTCATGACGGTACCAATTCTTCGTTCCGTGGAAACGGACGTAGATGTCGTCGGCGGTTTTGACAAGTTCATCTGGAAGTCGCGGTCCGCTGCAGGAGCAGAAGATCGCTCCGGCCGCACGAAACGCCGCATAGACATCCTCGTTCCACCAGCTTTTGTGACGAAATTCAACGACGTTGCGATGACGTGGGTTTAGTTGCTGCAAGATAGTTTTAAGAAAAATCGGGTCGTAGTGAACACTTGGAGGTAGCTGAAACAGAAAACAGCCCATTTGTTCGCCAAGTAAATCAGCGATGTATCCGAAATCGCGTATCAAGGGTTCGGTGCCGTCAAAGCGCTTAACATGAGTGATCAGCTCGCAGACCTTGATCGTGTAGATGAAGTCGCCGGTCGCCTGGCGTAGCCAAGTCTTGACTGTCGCAACCGTGGGCCAAGCATAAAATGGCGCATTGAGCTCCACGGTTTCAAAACTTTGTTCGTAAATCGAAAACCATTGACTTGATGGGACTTCGTCTGGATAAAATTTGCCTTTCCAATGCCAATAGTACCAGCCGGAACACCCGACATGGACGCCATCCCGGAGACGTTTGGACGTGGCCACAGGCCCAAGCACCTCCTTCGAAATACGAACTGCGTGCATTTTTGCCGCGCGTTGTAGATTTGTCAGCCGTTGCCTTTGACGACGCTCGGCTCGCCGTTCGCGTCTTTGTTGGATCTCTTCGAGGGAACGTTCTTTCACAGCAGCAATTTCCTAAGCGTAACCACTGCAGTCATTAGTCCAAAATCCAAAATGCGAAGATCGATTGGATGGTTCCTATCAACGAAAGCGTCTACGGCTGGACACAGAAGTTTCTTCGGGAACGCTCGCTCACTTCTTGCGTTTGAGGGCTGTTATGACCGCTCGCTCAAGAGGAAACATCATTATGGCCGAGAAAACACTCGCAATATTATTCCATGAAACCCTCAAAGACGTCTACTACGCCGAACGGAAAATCCTGAAGGCTCTTCCCAAGATGGCGCGAGGCGCGACCTCGTCGAAACTGAAAGCCGCTTTTGAGAAGCACCGCGATGAGACCGAGGTCCACGTGGAGCGTCTTCAACAGGTCTTTGACATTCTGGGCAAGCCTGCGCGTGGCAAGACTTGCGACGCCATAGAGGGAATCCTTGCTGAAGGAGATGAGATCCTTGAGGATTTCAAGGGGCAGGCCGCCCTGGATGCGGGGCTTGCCTCAGCAGCACAGGCGGTTGAACATTACGAGATAGCCCGCTATGGCACCTTGTCACGTTGGGCAGGCGATCTCGGAATGAAGGACATCACCCTGCAGGAGGAGACAAAAACGGACGAAGCTTTGACCGCCTTGGCCGAAGGCTCGCTTAATCCGGCCGCCATCGCGGCTTGACCGCAGCAGTGCGCCGCAAACGGCGCTCTCAATGTTTAGAAAAAACACACGAAAAGCGCCATGGCCGAGGGACTAAGGTTCGGACCAATCGATAAATCGGCGAGCCATATCTGCGTCGACATGCAGGGCCTGTTCCAAGGAGAAGGCCCATGGGCAATGCCGTGGTTCGACAAGGTGTTGCCAAACATACACTTGCTCGTGGAGCGCGATCCTCCTGCAACAATCTTCACCCGTTTTATGCCGGCGAGAAATCTTAGCGAAGCTGGTGGTGCATGGTTGCGCTATTATCAAAAATGGGAGGGGCTCTTGCTCGATCGTATCGATCCGTCAAAGGTCGACATCGTGCCCGAGCTAAAACGATATGCGCCACCGGCGGCGGTGGTGAATAAGTCGGTCTATTCTCCTTGGTTTGGGAGCACCCTGCCGACGCTTCTAAAAGCCCGCTCCACACATACGGTTCTTGTAACTGGCGGCGAAACCGATGTTTGTGTGCTTTCAACCGTGCTCGGAGCAGTTGACTTTGGCTTTAGGGTGATCGTCGTTTATGACGCGGTGTGCAGCTCGTCCGATGCGGCTCACGATGCGATGCAGCTCTTCTACAGTCAAAGGTTGTCTCAGCAAGTTGAGACAGCTTCGACCGAAGAAGTGTTGGATAGCTGGCTTGCACGCCACCGCTTTTAAGCCAACGAAGCAGCTCGACGGGCGATGCCGACCTGATGCTGGGTATCGCATGTAACCCTCGGCGCAATGTTGCAAACGCACCGTTCGCTAAGAATAGAAACCGATTAGCACCATCAGTATCGGTTTGCCAAGAAATCCCGACGCCCTTTCGCTGTTTCCCCAACCCCGAGCTGGTGAATTTTTTCCCTCGCGCTCAGGCCCGGGATGGAGACGACGATCCACCTCAGCAATGTTTTTATATGAACTAGCGAGCGAGGAACATTGCGGCAAGCAGGACGTTTGGAGGATAGAGAAAGAGGAGAACCGCCATGAAATCATTTGCGCTGACCGCAGTTGCCGTCCTGCTAGCAATCCCCGCCTTTGCCCAGTCAGCTACCGAAAAAACGGGGGTTAACTCTTTGATGGGCGTTGCACCTACGACAGAGGATTTCGTGCTGAAGGCGGCCACGAGCGATATGTTCGAAATAGAGTCGAGCAAGCTCGCTCTCGAGCGCGCCGATGGCCCGACGAAAACCTTTGCCCAGGAAATGGTGGCAGACCATCAAAAGACCACGGATGAAATGAAGCAGCTGGTTGATGGTGGCAAAGTCAAGGTCGCACTTCCTACCTCCATGACCGAAGCCCAGCAGGAAACACTCGACAAGCTAAAGGGTCTGCAGGGTGCGGATTTTACCGAACAATATCATTCCGACCAAGTGTCCGCTCACAAGGATGCGGTCGATCTCTTTAAACGGTATGGCGACGAGGGCGAGAACGCTGACCTGAAGGCTTGGGCCGCAAAAACGCGTCCAGCTTTGGAACACCATTTGATGATGGCTGAGGATCTAAACAAGTAGTCGGACCGGTCACAAGCTGGTCTGCAAAGGAGACAATATGGCCAAAACACGTGGGAAAGATGAAATGAAGAGTTCTCCACAAGCGGATGCCAAGGGGCAATACGCCCGCACGCGGCATGGCTCGACCAACGACGGTATGGCAAGTGCAGACCCTCGAGTGCTGTCCGGTAAATCTGACGGCGACGCCACCTTTAAGAACAATGCGAAAGAGAATGAACGCGACAGGCGAGCACCCGGCCAAGTAGCGCACGCCGCAAAGTCAACAGAGCGAGGAAAGAGAGGATGACCGACAGTAAAACGACAACTGATCACAATACGATCCAGCGCTGGGCAGAAGAGCGCAAGGGCGTTCCATCTAAAGTCACGGGAAGCGGAGAAGGCGGGATTCTCCGTATCGATTTCGGTGAGCCGGAGGAGGGTCTTGAGAAGATTTCGTGGGAAAACTTTTTCGAGGTCTTTGACGAACGCAAGCTGGCTTTTCTTTATCAGGAAAAGACTGCCGATGGAAAAATGAGCCGCTTTAACAAATTTGTCTCCAAGAATCAGTGACTGGCCTATGTCGTGTCTGGAATTCGCTGGAACTATTGGAGAACGAGGTTATCCTTGCCTGACGTCGCCTTGTTCTCCCTTGCGTCCCGATGAATAATAAGACGTGGTCCGTATAACGACTGGAAGGCGAAACGTGGGGCAGAGCCGGGTGGTGCTGAGCGCAACTCTAGAGACAGCATTCACCCAACGTGGTCCGGACCACGTTATTCGCGTTGAAGTTTTCTGGTCCACATCTAGATTCCTGGGAACTCTCAAATATTAAGGATGCCTGGTGACGAACAGACGTATCGCGGAAATGGTTCTAGAGAGCGCGATCGACTACGCCATCATCACTGCTGATCTCTCCGGCAACGTCACCTCTTGGAGCACCGGCGCGGAGAAAATCTTTGGCTGGGCCGAGGACGAGGTGTTGGGACTGCCTGCCGATATCATCTTCACGAGCGCCGACCGTGCGCACAATGTTCCCGCCAAAGAAATTGCAAACGCGCTGCAAAACGGCCGGGCGACAGATGAGCGTTGGCACGTGCGCAAGGATGGCTCCAGATTCTGGGCAAGCGGTGAAATGCTGCGACTTCACGACGACGGTGCCGCAGAAGGCTTTCTCAAGATCGTTCGCGACCGAACTCAGCAAAAGCGGGCAGAGGAGCTGCAGTCGATGTTGAGCCAGGAACTGAGCCACCGCTTGAAGAACCAGCTGGCAATGGTCCAGGGCATCGTCAATCAGTCGCTACGCCGGGCCGATAACATCGAGGCCGCCCGCCTTTCGATCAGCGAGCGTCTTGGTGTTCTGGGACGAGCGCACGACCTGCTGTTGACTGGATATGGCGAACGGATCGAAGTTCGTACTTTGATCGAAAGGGCTGTCAATCTCGATCAGAATGGGCGCAGCAGCCAGTTCAACCTCAAGGGGCCCGAGTTACAGGTGGGTCCCCAATCCGCGTTATCCTTGGCGATGCTGCTACACGAACTCACCACCAATGCCTTCAAGTACGGCGCTCTGTCCACCGCGGAAGGCCAGGTATCCGTTGAATGGGGGATCGCGGATATGAACAAGGAACCGGCCTTCAAACTTAACTGGAGGGAGAAGAATGGTCCGCCGGTTGTGAAACCCACCGTCGAGGGCATGGGCACCAGGCTGGTCAAAAGCGGTGTCGCGGGCACGCCGAACCAAGTCGATTTGGAGTATGCACCTGAGGGGTTAAGATGCACGGTATTGGCGCAGCTTGAAGGATTCCAGGCCGACCCGTAGATCTCCCATCTTCGTGGTGGTCGCGAGCCTGCGCTTCAGGCTCGTCCGCGCCGGCCGTCCATACGAAGAGCAATAAAAGGAGCAGATCAGTAGATAGCGCATTCCGGGCGTAGGCAATGTATGGAAGCTAAGGCTCGATAATGCCTTCGCCCTTGAGGCCCACAAGGTTCGCGTCGTCGTCCTGCTCCTCAAGGAGGGGGTTTTGCGGGGCAACCGGCCCCTCCGGTTGATCGGGAGTTGTGGTATCCGTCTCACTCGCCGTTTGAGCACTTGGCGGGTTCGGTCTTTCTCTGGCACCGTACGGAGGCAAATCCCCTCGCGCTCCACTTGCGTCTATTTGATCGAGCAAGCACTCTGCCTGACGAATAAGCTCGTCTTGGTCGAGGCCGACAGAATTCGCGTCTGACAGATCCACCAAGGCGCGTTTCCCATCCTCGTAGACAAACTCGACGGTATGCCCGTCCCCGCCTTCTCGTGCAGTAATATGTCGTTCTATGATCCTCATGAGGGCGTCCTCCGCTACCTGCAATCAACCATCGCCTAGGGCATTTGTTCCGGCGATTGTTAATGGCGGCCTGGTCCTCGAACTGTGATTAGACAGCGCTCGTTCCCGATTGAACAGAGGTCACGCACAGCCTCTTCCACCGAACCCGGATGGCGGTTATTTCCGGCCATGAGACTCATCATAACTTTAAAATCCAACAAAGACTGGGAACTTTCACCTCCGTCCAAAGTTCGGCTGCAATTCAACATCGCGTATCAACCGCGACGACTGGAGGGAACGATGCAAGACCATTCTCAAAGAGAGACGAAATCTCGATCTGGTGCGTCTGCCCATGGCGATCAGCCGGATGCTATTTCTGGGACTATAGAAACTAGGCCATCATTTGGTGATTTGAAGCGGAAAGCCTCCGAAGATTTCGGCACCGTCAAAGACACGGCCAAAGAGCAGCTGCAGAAGGCTTCCGGCAAAGTCGAAGAAGTCGCATCCAAGCAAAAGAATATTGCAGCCCGCTATGCTGCCTCGGTCGGGACAGCCTTGGAAAAGGTCGGCGCAGAGATGCAATCCGGAGAAGACGCACAGCTAGGCAGGTATGCCAAGGAACTCGGCTCGACGGTAAAATCCTTTGCAAAGGATATTGAGGACCGTGAACTCAGAGAAGTTGCAAATATGGCGGAGGATTTCGGTCGACGGCAACCGTTGGCTTTTCTTGGCGTCGCGGCACTCGCCGGGCTTGCAGCAAGCCGCTTTTTGACAGCCTCTGCCCACAGACGTCCGACCGGGGAATCGACGGCCAATCCCGCCGAGGCGCATAGCGGTAGTGATCAATGGAGGAGCAACCCAAATGACTGACGTCAACGAGAGCAGGCCGTTGCCTGAGCTAGTCCGTGGGCTGATCACAGATGTCACCGGACTGGTCCGCAAGGAACTTGACCTTGCCAGGACGGAGGCATCCGAAAGTTTCACCAGAGCACTGGGTGGGATCGAGATACTGGGTATTGGACTGGTATTTGCGATTGGTGCGCTTGGCGTTCTGTTGAGTGCGCTCGTAACCGGACTGACCGTCATCCTGGTCTCGCAAGGTTTCACTGAACCAGGTGCGAACGCCCTCTCGGCGCTCATCGTCGCCGCCGTAGTCGGAGTCATTGCATGGGCGTTAATATCCAAAGGCATTTCCGCTCTGCGTGGCAGCAACTGGAAAATGGAGCGCACCACTACTTCACTCGGCAATGACGCCAACGTCATCAAGGAGAAAATGTCATGACCCTGACTGCCGATAAACCCAATGCAGCCGAGATCCAGCGGGACATCGAGAGCGATCGTCGTCGCATAGAAGAGCGAATTGACGCCATCCAGGAGAAGATGTCTCCCGGGCAACTGATCGATGAAGTTCTTGGTTACGTCAAAAGCAGTGGGGGTGGGGAATACGCTGCCAACTTGGGTAGCGCTATGAAGGCAAACCCGATCCCCATGGCTCTTATGGGAGTCAGTCTAGCTTGGCTAATGACCGGACAAAGGTATCAGTGGACAAACGCCGATAAGGCTAGAGACGCGGATCTATATCCTTTGGCAAAAATTACCGGCGAAATCCGTCGCACCGGACCGGCGCAAGAGGAGGCAGGTCAGTCTTATACCCACTTCACCGACTCCGCGGGCACCCGGTTCAAAGCTTTAACGGATAGCACGGGAAAACGCGCCGGCTATTTCATCGATGAGAGCGGCAAGACCTACCGCGGCTTTGCAGATTCAGCTGGCAATCGCATTAAAAGCATCAAAGATGAAGCTGGCACAATGCTTGATGAAGCATCCGGGTGGGTCTCCGACACGTGGCAGCAAGTAAGTGACACGGCGCACGATCTATCCAAAAAGGTTGCTGATAAAGCCAGTCAATTCAGTAATACGTCTGCTTCCGCCGGTCGTGTGTTCCAAGAT
>NZ_JAVDSX010000014.1:0-31325 GCF_031455525.1 Phyllobacterium sp. 1468
TATCGAGTTGCTTGTCGATGGCTTTGCCAACAGGTACACGGCTCCCCCGGGCGAATGCGCCATGATCAGGGTGCCGGATCCAAAATAGCGGTTGCAGGGCCCGCAACCGCCGTCGTGGTTACCCTGGAGCCAGTACCTGACAATATCCATATTTGATTTCCCCCGCTTTACTGTAACACTGCGCGCCACCGACGCTCAAGGGACCCGGTGTAAGTGAGTAGAGGGGGATTATATGACGCGACCTCTGGGTGTCGGTCCTGGCACAAGGCAAACAGTTTATCGTATGCAGTCAGTATCTGCTAATACATTGGCAAAGCAGTAACAAAACTCATCGTTCGAAAAATGGAGATCCCGGATGGAGATTGATTTAGGCGAAGTCCTTGATCCATTTCGCAGGCACGTCATCGAAATCAAAGATGCGCTTGCTCATGCTCGTTATCGCTACGATGGGCTCGATTTGATTCTGGAGACGGTCTCGGACCCCAAGGTACGCGGCGCCTCACAGGAAGTCTTTGCCCTCGCAGGTGAAAAGATGAATGGCGTTGACGATATGCTAGACGAACTCTATCGGCAGCTTTCTGACGTCGATCGTATGCTGGAAACCTACGCGTCAAAACAACAGTGATGGGGGTGACATTAATCCCGTCGATATTGGCCGCCATAGCGAAGGAAAGTTGAGCGAGCATCACCCAGTTCGTGTATCGTTAAGCCATCACCATGCGAGGGGAGTGGAGATGACTGAAGCTGCGAAGGGATATGCCAGGCATATCCGCGTCTTGTGCCTGGAACTTCTCATTGGGGTAGTGTTAGCGAGCATTGGACCAATTGCCAGCCAGGCCCAGTCTTTCGAACACACGACAAAAGACAAGATCTTGGCAGCTTTGCCAAAGTTGGAAGAGGCTGCGCAACAAGTCATCGCCAGTGGCGGGGTTCCGGGTATTTCCATTGCCGTCGTCTATCAGGATGAGGTGGTCTACTTGAAAGGCTTCGGCGTCAGGGAGGAAGGCAAGCGTGATCTGGTCGACGCCGACACGGTGTTCCAGCTTGCCTCATTCTCCAAGCCGATGGCCTCGACCGTCGTGGCGGCGATTGTGAGCGAAGGGGCGGCGAGTTGGGATTCCCGGATCATCGACATCGATCCATCCTTTCAGCTTTACGACGCCTATCCGACGGCACAAGTGACCGTGCGCGATCTCTTCTCTCACCGAAGCGGCCTACCTGGAGGGGCCGGAAACGAACTCGAAGAGATCGGCTACGACCGCGACGCGATTCTTCAGCGGCTCCGTCAGGTCAAGCCGTCGAGTAGTTTTCGGTCAGAGTATTCCTACAGTAATTTCGGCCTTACCGCGGGTGCGGTCGCCGTAGCAAAAGCGGCAGGCATGAGCTGGGAGAATGCGGCGGATGCGAAGCTCTACAAACCGCTGGGAATGTCATCAACCAGCTCGCGCTATGCCGATTTCCTGACGCGGACAAACCGCGCCGCGCTCCACGTTCCGCTCGACGGCAAATGGCGCGCCCTGGCCAAACGCGACCCCGACCCGCAGTCCCCTGCAGGCGGCGTCAGTTCCGATGCGCGGGACCTTGCTCAATGGATGCGGCTTCAACTCGGCAATGGCAACTACAATGGCAAGCGGCTCATCGACGGAGACGCGATTGGCCAGACCCATCTGCCGCTCATGGCGCGCGGCAAGAACCCGGTGACCGGCGGATGGTCGTTCTACGGCCTCGGCTGGAATGTGGAGTATGGCCGGTATGGCGAGAGTTGGAGCCATGCCGGCGCGTTCAGCACCGGCGCTCGAACACTGGTCAGTCTGCTTCCGGCAGAAGAGCTCGGCATCGTCGTCCTCACCAACGCCTTTCCGACCGGCGTGCCCGAAGGTCTTGCCGACACGTTCTTCGAGCTCGTGATGACCGGAAAGACGACGCAGGACTGGGTTATCCAATGGAACAACATCTACGGGCAACTCTTTGGCCCGGCAATCGAGTCCGCGATCAAGCGTTACGGGACACCGCCCGCCTCCCCGCTGCCAGCGCTGCCGCTGTCTGCCTACGCCGGCACCTACTTCAATCCCTATATTGGCAAGGCAGTAGTAGCCGAAAAAGATGGCACGCTCGAAATTCACCTAGGACCAAAAGGCAAGTCGGTTTTCCCGCTCAGCCATTTTGATCGCGACCTCTACACCTACCGGCCATCCGCGGAGATGCCGACCATGCCCGTTGCGGTCACGTTCGAAATAGGGTCGGATCAGAAGGCGGCCAAGGTCACGATTGACGACCTGAACGAGTTTGGACTTGGCGTGTTGACTCGCATCGAGACTGATCGCCCCGCATCGCCTTAGCTTCGCTCGCGCAGGAAGGAGTCATCTTAGATGCAGCAGGAAGGGTCGGCGGATTTTATGCTCTAGGATATCGACGCCACCCATCCTCATCTTTGAGCCAGCGTTTTGTGCGGGCAGCGCGCTCTGTCCAGCTTCGAGGCGGTCCGTCCTGGTCGGCGATAATCACGAAAAAGCAGTGCTATGCCGTCACTTTTGCGCTATAATTGGTGCCGCGGGCGGGCAGAAAGGTGAAGCCATGAAGAGGCTTACAATCTTTACCTTGTCGATGGCAACGGCGTTGACGAATATTCCGCCTGCCATAGCGTTTCCAGCGATTGTCGCACCGGGGATCGAAGCGCCGCAGGCACAATTTATCCAGTATAGGCGACACTATGGCGGTTACTATGGTGGTTATCGCGGCGGCTACTACCGCGGCTATCGCCACGGCTACCACCACAACGGTGGTGACAATTGGGCTTGGGCGCTCGGTGGGCTCGCCGCCGGCACGATCATCGGCGGACTGCTGACGCAGCCGGGCTATTATGGCCCGGGCTACTATGATGGAGGCTACTACGGCCGAGGCTACTATGGCGGTACATACTACCGTCCGCGGTACTACGCTCCCCGATACTACCGCCAAACTTATTATGGAGGTAGCGCGCATATACGCTGGTGCTATGCCCGTTACCGTTCCTACAGTGCTTATGACAACACATTCCAGCCGTACTACGGCCCACGACAGGTGTGCGTTTCTCCCTACTATTGATGTTACGTGCAGCTCGATTTGCCGAGCTGCACCGATAGAGGGCCTGAATGTATCACACCGATATCGCGCTTTGTCTCGCAAAGGTGCGGTCACTTTGCGATCCAAAGCCAACGCTGGTTACTTGAAGCGCTCGATCGTTTCCAGGAGCTGGTCACAGGATCGTGCAAGATGCTTCATTGGCGCCGTGGCGACACCGAGCAGAAGCCCAGATTCGGCATTGTCAGGCGACGCATACCAAGGCGAAAGCGGCGCGGGAAACATGCCGAACGTCAGGACTTGGCGTGCGATGGCCACATCGGGTGTCCCATCGGGCAATTTGAGCAGCACGGCCAAACCGGGAGCCGCAACACGATCCGCTCCGACCGAGGCATGGAGTATATCCAGAATCGCCTGCCGCTTGGCCGCATAGGCGCGTTTGGTACGCCGCAGGTGGCGCATGTAGTGTCCCTCATGCATAAACTCAGCGGTCGCAATTTGCACCGCGGGTCCAGGCGGCGGCGCGAGACATGCTGCCACGTCGGCGAACCGGGAGATCAACCCGACAGGGGCGACCACGAAGCCCAGTCGAATTGTCGGGCTAATCGTTTTGCTGAACGAGCCGATGTGAATGACGCGCCCGTCCCTGTCAAGGGAGGCGAGCCCCGGAGCGGCTCTTCCCGCGAGTTGCAACTCGCTCAAATAATCATCCTCGATCACCCAGGCCCGGCTCGCGGCCGCCCATTCGAGCAGACGAACGCGCCGCTCAAGCGACAAGGTCGGACCGAGCGGCGCCTGCTGACCTGGGGTCACGACGACAAGCTTCGCCTCCGGATTCTGGCGCAGCCCATGATCGATATCGATCCCATCCCTATCAACAGGGATTGGGACAAGCGAAAGACCTGCCAGCTCAAGTCCCTTCCTTGTCCATGGAAAGCCTGGGTTCTCAAACCACGCGGCATGCCCGCCCAGGCCGAGAACATTGAGCGTCAGACCGAGCCCGGCGCCGAACCCGCCAGTGATGATAACCTGCGATGGTGAGCAATTGATGCCGCGGGCCACGGCCAAATAGGCTGCGATTTCCCGCCTCAGCTCAAGCTCGCCGCGGGGGTCGGGATAGCAAGGAGGAGCACTCGCCTCGGCACGGACGGCCTGCGCCCGGATGCGCGAGAACAATGTGGCCGGGAAAGTCTCGACTGCCGGCACACCCATCTGGAAGAACGCGGGTCCTTGAGTCATCTCCAGATAGGTTTCCAGGAACGAGCCTGCATCCGGCTGCGGCTCGTTCTTCGTGACGGCGCGGGGGCGTTGAGTGACGCGTGTGCCCTTGGCACGCGAGGCCTCGATCAACTGGGCGGCGGCGAGCTTCTCATAGGCGGTGCGCACCGTTCCGCGTGCGACTCCGAGTTGAACTGCAAGATCCTGCCACGATGGCAGGCGTACGCCGGGCTCCAGCACCCCATCTTCAATGGCTTTGGCAACACCCCTTCGAATCTGCTCCGACAAGGAAGCCTTGGCCAATCGATCGACATTCAGCTTCAGCGGCTTGATCATACGGCCATGGTACATGATTTCTTCGCACTCTTGGTTCTTTTTTCTGGCTCAAAAAATCCACATCTTTGGTGCGTCTCAGAAGGAGAAACACCATGAACAACCGTATAATTGCCCCTGCTGGCATGGCCGTGCTTGCCTCAGTCTTCGCCGGTCCTGCCCCGGCGCATGACGCCACAACCGAAACAGTGACGGCTCGGTTCGAACAGGCCATTGCCAACATCCCAGGCAAGTCAATCCGCGTCGTAGAAGTCGATTATGCGCCCGGCGCCGCTTCCCTGCCGCACATGCACGCCAACTCGGCCTTCATCTACGCTTATGTCCTTTCGGGCGAGATCGAGTCGAAGGTAAACGACGACGAAGCCCGCCTCTACAAGGCGGGCGAGAGCTGGTCCGAACCGCCAGGTGCCACCCATTCCATCAGCCGCAACGCCAGCAAGACCAATCCGGCGAAGCTGCTTGCCGTCTTTGTCGTCGATTCCGACGAAAAGAAGCTCACTACCCCTGTCAAATAGTAGAAGGAACTGAAGAATGACCAACAGGCTGGATTACAATCAAATCGCTCCCAACGGCGCCAAGGCACTTGGGGGCGTCTATGGCTATGTCATGCAAAGCGGTCTGCCCGGAGAGCTTGTAGACCTCGTGTATCTGCGTGTGTCGCAGATCAACAACTGCGCCTACTGCCTCGACATGCACACCCGCGAGCTTGTCAAGCGGGGCGTGAAGATCGAGAAGCTTGCACTGGTGCAGGCGTGGAAGGAAGGCGGCACTCTATTCAGCGAGGCCGAGCGGGCAGCATTCGCCTGGGCCGAGAGCGTGACGCTTGTGGCTGAGACCAGCGTCCCAGACAGCGCCTACGAAGCCGCACTGCAGGTCTTCGGCGAAAAGCAACTCGTCGATCTGACGATCGCGATCAGCCTGATGAACGGTTACAATCGGATGGCTATCAGCTTCCGGAATACGCCCCAGGCGGTTCTGGAAAATTGAAAACGGCCGTTCCAACGAACATTTCAGCGAATACGGAGTACCCGACAATGATTGCCGATGATATCTCTGGGGTGAAAATCCCTGACAGCAGGCTGGCACGCAATGTAACTGAGTTCATTCGGGACACGGAGAGCGATCTGCTTTTCCATCACTCGGTGCGGGTCTATTTCTGGGGAGCCATGACAGGTCATCGGACCGGGCTGACCTTTGACCCTGAACTGCTGTATACGGCGGCCATGTTCCACGACATCGGCCTCACCGCGCGGTACCGAAACAGCCAGCTTCGCTTTGAAGTGGATGGTGCCAATGCCGCGCAAGAGTTCCTGAGAGCTCATGGCATTGCCGAAAGCGATGTGGAGACGGTTTGGAATGCGGTTGCTCTTCACACAACACCCGGCATACCGGAATTCATGCGCCCGGAGATCGCCTTGGTGCAGGCGGGAGCCGGTATGGACGTTGCTGGCCGCGGCTACGACGCGTTTAACGATGGGGAGCGGGAGGCCGTCGTCGCCGCCTTCCCTCGTGAAACCGACTTCAAACACGGGATCATCGATGCTTTTTACGAAGGCATGAAACACCGGCCCGACAGTACGTTCGGCACCTTCAACGACGACGTTCTAGCCTTCAAGGATCCTTCGTTTCAGCGGATCGACATGTGCAGCGTCATTCTGAGGTCGAACTGGGCAAACTGAGAGCAACGGCCGAAGCCGCTGCGAACGCCACCCAGGTTAAGCTCCGGTGACCCGCCCTCCCTTCAGACGGACGCCGCTACTTCTTCTGAGCGGCTTGGCAAGCGCGCAATGCCTTGAACGCAGCGTCGGTACCGGTAAGGTCAACCACTAAGGTGTCACGCCCTTTCGCGGTGATTGTCAGCTTTTTCTTCTTGGCAAGACCATAGATAAAATCGAGATCATTGAAGGGGACGGATGCACCGTCGAACCCCTCAATCTCCTGACCAGTAGCCACGCCCGTGAATTGCTCACCATCGACATCGAATACTACCGAGAGCTGTTCACCTGCGGTAATCTTTTTGGGTTTCTTGGAGTAAAGCGCCAGATAGCCGCGCAGATCTGCGGTTGCGTCGATACCGATCTCCACCTGAGCGCCATCGTCGGGGTTTTGCCGAGCGATAAGGCAGCCAGGGCCCATCTTCTCATTGATAAATATGTCCCAACCGGCCGCCTTGCCGTATTTCTTGAACATTTCCTGGGCTTCACATGGAACGGTAAGGACAGCAACTGCCAAGGCAGTTCGAACTAATAAATGCATGATCTCCTCCTGTGTTCTACTTCCAATGAAAAAACGGGACGATGCATTCAACGTATGAAAAATCTCCAAAATGGAGGTGGGTCACAAGAATCCAACCGCCGACAGCATTCTTCCCAACATCAGGACCAATAACCAACGCCACCCGAGCTTGTGGGCAACGGTACCGTTTTTGATCGCGAGTATTTTAATTTCGACCAGTGGAATCCTACGGTAGGCAATTAACAAGTACGTAACTGTAACGATGCGGGAAGTGGTGAGTTCGCACGGCCTCTCGAGAGTCCGCCGACCTGGTTGCGCCGCTCGGCAGCAGGCAGCGACATTACGTGCAGAATGCAACCTTCACCCAATACTGGATCTTCGAAATGATCGCAGGTTGAGGCCCTGCCTCTCCAGAGGTGCCTGGGCCGCGGGGAACTTCAAGCACGCGGGACAGTTTAGCTTCATCGGAGAGTTTCGCCTGAGTAAACTCGGCGGCAGGCCACGCATCGAGTGCATTGGCTCGCGTCACATGATCGCGGAAGAGGCCATGGAACAGGCGTGGATAACGAAGTCCTAACAATGAGGTGACGCCATGAGAGAACGCAAGGAGTCTTATGTTCCATATGATACCCATTACGAAATAAAGCCGCCCAAGGAGGAAGGCCCCTATCTTCGTCGCGGCGCTGAATGTGCGGACGCCATCGAGGAGATGTTCAAGGACCAGATTGCCCTGCCTTTCAACCACCTCACCTATATCCGGGTGCACGAGAAGGCCAGGGAAGCCGGTTGGCAGGATCAGGAGATACGAAAGGCCATCCTCTTTTGGACTGACCAGATGATGCTTAGCCAGCTGGCAGGATCTGACGGCGAGGTCGTCGACTATCTGGACGAGTTCTGGCGCTGACAACTACGGCAAGAATGGCGACGGACCCATCCGCCGCGCTGCCACGCAGGCAGAGGCAAAAGTCAGTTGCGCATGCTTTATGACGTCGGAGAAATGGGCACGATCCCTTTGTGAGCTAGCGGAAAAGAAGCCAAGCCGCAGATACCCTGCCACTCGGCTTCAAAATTCGAACTTCCTTGATAATCGCTTCAGTTTTTTTCCGTCAGCACCTTCATGCCATCGGACGATAGTCACGGGCTCGCTCACGCTCGCGCACCAGTTCTTCTTCGGTGAAGTCAGCGCTGTTTTCGTCAAAGCCCTGCCAACCTTCTTCGCGATACATGGCGCGTCGTGTATTAAGGTCGACGGGCGAATTGTCATCGATAATCGAACGGGCAAGATCGACCTGATCATCCTCGACCCGGGCTGAAACCAAGGTGCTACCTCTACGGACACCCTCTGCATAAACGTGAGCGTCGTTTTCGTCCACGCCGGCACTCGTCATCGAGCCAATGATGCCTCCTGCAGCGCCCCCCGCGACCGCGCCTGCAACTGCACCTGTCGCTGTCGCAACAAGCCAGCCCGCGGCTACGACCGGGCCAACACCTGGGATCGCCAACATACCAAGGCCCGCTAGCAGCCCGCCTGCGCCGCCGACGACGGCACCGACGCCAGCTCCTGTTGCTGCACCCTCACCTGCGTTGGATTCATCAATTTTTCCACGGCTAACGATGCTGATATTGGACGAGGAAATCCCTGCGTCCTCAAGCGCGCTGACAACAGCTTTGGCATCTTCGTGATTGTCATATAGTCCTGTCACAGTTTGCATAGTTCCTCCTGATTATTGCTTGTTGGAAAGTTTATTTGGCGGCTTCGACAATGTTGCCTTGGAAATCGAGTTTTACCTGGACCGATTTGCCGTCTTTCATCGCTGTACCCGTCCAGATGCCATCTTCACCCTTGGTTAAAGCACCGACACCGGAATAACCCTTGGCTTCGATGCGTTCCTTGGCCTGGCCTTCGGTGAAACTGTTGGCCCCTGCAACTGGGGCCGCGGGGTTTTTGGTATCTGGTGTTGCGACTGCGGGCGTCTGCGTATCAGTTGCAGGTTTTGTTGCCTCCTGGGCGTGGGCCGCAGACAGAATCGAGAGAGCGCCGAGCGCGAGTGCTATACGTTTCATGGTGCCTCCTTATGTGATCGATGATCGATCAGTGGAGTGACAACCCGCCGCTGCACCCAATGTTCCCGTTTAATGGTCCATGAGCCCGAAGTTTATTTTTCTGCGTGCATGGAACCAAGCACGCAGTCGAAAATTCCGGCGTTGCCAGCCAGGGAGTTGCGTGCGTTCCTGCGCGATAGTGGAGGAAGCAAGTTCTGACCGTCCCTATTTCGATGGCTACCAACACGTGAAGCCTCCGTCCACGACGAGATCGACACCAGTAACAAATGACGATGCACGGCTTAATAGGAATATCGCGGGACCAACCATTTCTTCGGATGCTGCCAAGCGGCCCATTGGTGTGTCTCGTTCGAACACTTTGACCCTATCAGCGACCTCAGGACGGCGGTTCATCGGCGTCAACGTATAGCCCGGACTGATCGAATTGACACGAATGCCGCGGTCGACCCATTCCATGGCCAAGCTTCTCGACAAGTGAATCACCGCCGCCTTCGATGAATTGTAGTCGGCCTGCTTCAAGTCCCGATTGACAATAGATCCGGACATGGAGGCGATGTTGACAATGGAACCGTTCTTGCGGGGAAGCATGACACGTGCTTGCGCCTGGCAGGACAGAAAAACCCCCGTCACATTAATATCGTAGACCCTTTGCCAGTGCTCCAATGGGAGCGTCTCGGCATCGCCTCCTGCACCGACACCCGCATTGTTGACGGCTATCGTTAAATTGCCGAGCTGGCTCTCAATTAGGTCGACCGCTCCTGCCAGATCGCGTGTATTGGTCACGGACCCTTCCAGCGCCAGGGCCCGGCGGCCAAGAGCGCGGATTCTCTCGGCTGTTTCGCTCAAACCGCCATTGGAGATATGACCAAAACAGCCGACATCCGCTCCAGCCTCGGCCAATCCGATGGCTATGGCTTGGCCAATCCCGCTGCCGGAGCCCGTGACCATGGCTACGTGTCCGTCAAGGTTGAACAATTCCATTACGTTCCCTCCCATGCCGTAAAACCATTGCCACTATACAGGTCCCGTTTGGACTGTTCGATATCTGAACGGCAGCAAGGCGCAGGCTACAAACTTGGCCAACGTGTCGACCTAGCCACCGCTTGGAATGGATTGGTATCGTCGGAGCATCGAGGGTCAGCGACAAAGTTGCTCAGGGCCTCTGCGGATTTCGTTCCGGTATTCGGTTGTACTTTCAACGAGCTGGGCATATCCGTCCTGCGCAACTGCTCTCGGCAATTTTTGTCCATCGATTGGACATCAACACTGGAAGAGCAGGAGTTGGCGAACCTAGGGATATAGAGGACGAGACTAAGTCTTTTGCTCTTTCTCGGCCTTTTCCAAGCGATCCAATAATTCCTGAAACCTTTTGTCAGTTTCAGGGATGCTATAACCAGTTTGCATATCCTCCACAAAATCCTTGTGTCGGCTAGCACGCTTGAACACCTCGGCGGGTGCCCGGATTTGTCCCTTTTTGGTCATCCCACCCCGCCGATACATGGCTCGTAGCTCCTCTAACACATCAGCCAAGGGATCGTTCCGCTCTATCCGCCAATGATTGCGGCCAAGCTTTGAACCTGCAGAACGTGGCTTCAGGACAGCAGAGTTCGCGCAAAAGGTTTTACTAGACAAATTTCGCGACGCAGAATGTAATGGTGGCGGGTCTTATTGGCCGACGCAACGGGGCATTCGATGGAACGTTTGGATCATAAACTGGATTGTAAATCTTGCGGCACGATCTATCTCAAGATCCCCGACGATGTGCGGGGTGTTACGCCGATACATTGCTCGTCATGCGGACAATTCATTGGCTATTGGGCAGAACTATCGCGCGATTTTGATCGCCAAGGTGGTCAGGATGGAGTGTTTGAACTGAAGGACGGGCAAATACTTCGCAAGGCCTGAAATACCTTACTGGACGATATGGGAACGCTTTCGGCATTTCTGAATAAAGCAAAAGCTTGGGCGCGGACTATCAAACGCGATGTGATGGCCCTATGGATCGCAGCACACGATCCCCGAGTGCCATGGTACGCAAAACTCGCTGCTGGATGCGTGGCTGCCTATGCGCTCTCACCGATTGACCTGATCCCCGATTTCATTCCGGTCTTAGGATATCTCGACGACATTGTCCTTGTCCCACTCGGCATTGCGGCGGCGGTTCGCATGGTTCCCCCGCCACTCATGGCAGAGTTTCGGGCAACGGCTGCTTCAAGTGCGGGACGCCCAATCAGTCGCGTCGGTGCCACGGTCATCATCGCGATATGGGCGGCTGGTGGCGCGCTTCTGGTTTGGGTCTTCTGGCTGCAGAGATGACACAAAGCATGTCTGAAACATCGGGAAAGCCTGCCCTCCCATATGGATTAAACCCCGGCCGGACTGTTTGAGCATTACTGCATTGCACCAGGGTTGCAAGTCGTGGGGATCGTTCGGTTCGAGAAGCGCTACAGACTGGTATTGCAGCGAACACATGGCGCCGAGGTCGACAACGCGATTTCGCACGGGAATTTCCGCGACGAGAACGCCGGGTATATCGCCACACTCCAGGACAAGGAACAGTTGCTAGCCATGGTGCGTTGGTCTGCCTGGAGCCTAGGGAGACAAATGATGGATGATGAGGACCAACCAACGCTAGAGGCACTTCGCGTGGAACTGTCGAACTTGCGCGATGACCTGGCCGTGATCGAAAGCAGCGAGATTTTCGCCCTGAACAAGCTTGGCAATCAGGAGGCGGTCGACGCGATCAGACACAGGATCGCCGAAATAGAATCTATCCTTCACCGCGATCGCAAATGAGCGACAAACCAATCGGTTGCCGCCGTAGATTTCATATCGGCTCGCTCGCTCCCCATGCCTCGCTGTCACCTGCGATGGCCGTCCTCCGACAGGGCGGCCATCCAGACAATTGAACTGCGTCAGGCTGCCGTGTTTCCCTCAATCCGCTTCGACCTTCCCGTGCCTGTTCCTATGGGAATCCGGCGCGGCTTCATCTCTTCGGGAATTTCCTTTTTGAGGTCGATGACCAGCAAACCGTTCTCCAGTTGTGCACCGGTCACGCTCACATGGTCGGCGAGCTCGAAACGATGGCTGAAGGGCCTAAGAGCCAGGCCGTGGTGGAGATATTGCACCTCCTCGCCGTTCGACCTTCCGCCATTGACTATCAGCATATTCGGCTCATGCGTCAGCGAAAGATCGTCTTCGGCAAAGCCCGCCACGGCGATAATGATCCGGTAGCTGTCTTCGGCGAGCTTAACGATGTCATAGGGCGGCCACTTTTCGGCGCCTTGCGGCTGAGCGGTGTTTTCAAGCAGGTCAAAAATTCGGTCAAAGCCGATGCTCGACCGGTAGAAGGGGGAAAAATCCACGTTGCTTCTCATAGCTACATCCTCCTTTAGAGCAACATAGGTACAAGGGGCGCGCCAAGAAGCTGGCGCTCCCTGACTGCCGGCCCATATTTGCGACCGGCGACCAAGAATTGGGTATTGCCTTTCCCAGTGTCAAGAGGATGAGATCGTGGCCAGCGCCGACAACAAAAAATTTCTCCACTGCGGCGAAGTCTATGGGAGACTGAAGGTGAAATCTCCCTTGCCTATCTCTAGTGCTGACAGGTCCGTCGTTCGATGCGCCGGACAGGATTTTTTACTCCTAAAGCAGTAGCCAGTCTCCGACCTTGCCTCTTTTGCGGTAAGACCTATGCCGATTTGAGTATCCAACAAGTAGAAATCCTGAGGGCTCCTTTACGTGACAGCCGATGTAAGCTGATGAGTCCGTATCTTGGGAGGGTGCCGGTAACTACAAGGAGGAAACCATGTCTTCAAGTCCACAGTATCGCGTGGCCCCCAGCCGGGCCAGACGCCATTTCCTTGGCGTCATCGTCGCAACGAGTGCTCGCGTTGCGGCTATAGGCAGCGCAGCAGCTATGATTTCGGCATTGCCGGCTCAAGCTAAGCCGAAGGAAAAACACGGTGACCACGGTCCAAAGGGAGGCGGCCACAACTGTTTCCTCCGTGGCACATTTATTAGCACCCCAAAAGGCGAGACCCGCATTGAGGATCTAAAGATCGGTGATCTTGTTAAAACTTTGCGCGGCGAAGCCGTTGCCGTGAAGTGGATTGGACGCCGGGCTTACAAGAAGGCCGGCCCGTCCTGGAATGATAGCGTTATGCCAATTCGAGTTTCACGCCACGCCCTCGATAATGAAATACCTCACAGGGATCTTTATCTCTCTCCCAACCATGCTCTTTTGATCGCTGGGGTTCTCATCCGGGTAAAAGAGCTGGTCAACGGGCTCTCGATTGCGCCCGCGCTCCCTGCGGAACGGCAGAGGATAGAATATCTCCAGATCGTGCTCGGCACCCATGACGTGATTCTGGCAGAGGGTGCCCCTGCAGAGTCCTTCCTGCTTAGGGGCAGTAACCATGAGAACTTCACGAACTTTGCCGAGTATGAGCGCCTATATCCTGCCCACTCGCGTACTGTTATGACCCCGTTCGCGCCGATTGTGGGTTATGAAGGCGGACGAGAGCACCTTAAGGCCCTTCTAAGCCTCAGCATCTCGCGCTTTGTTCAGCTGCACGACCCGGTCCGGGAGGCTTACGAGAGGATTGCAGCACGCGCCAGGCAGCCTGTCAGCTGAGCTGCGGGGCCACCCGCGACGAGCGGTTAACCCGCGATTGATAACCGAGGGTGGCCCGAGGCCACCCTCTTTGCTGCCGCTCGCTGTCACACGATGACCAGCACGATCTCCAGCGAATCTGGATCGACGATGATGATCCTGCCGTCAGCAAGCAAGAAATAACGATAGCCTTCATATCTGGGGACCAGCTTGACGATCCGTGGCGGAAGCGGTCGCAGTTCGACGGTTCGCGGAACGGCAACGCCGACGTTCACTTCAAAGTTCACGTCGCGAACCGGTTCGGCTTTCGTTTCGGTTATGACCTGCTTGATCTCCGTCTTCTGCTCCGCCGTCACGTTGACGCTACCGGTCGTTTCGGTAGACGGCTGGTTTGAAGTCTTGGCCGTATCATCGTCCGGTGCTGGCTTACTGGTCTTGGCTGTATCTTCAATACTGGTCTTGCCCGTTTGCTCCTGTGTCTGTTTCTTAGTGGCAGCCCCATCCGTCCCCTGATCTACGGGGGCCTGTGCCTTGTCCTGGGTGGTCTGCTCGCCTTGCTTCTTCAACTTGGTACCGGTTGAATCCTCAACCTTTTGTCCAGCGCTTTTGTCCATGCCCTGGCCGGCCGGAGCTTGCGCCTGTCCTTCCTTTTGCTGGCTCTTCTTCACCGTAGCGCCAGCCTGGCCTTCAGTCTGCGGCTTGGTTGTTGCGCCCTGTTCCTGCGTGCCTGTTTCCGCGGGCATCTGCGTTTGGCCTTCGGTCTGCTGGCCGGGCTTTTTTTTCAGCATTTCGGTTTGCGCAAGCCCTGCTCCGGGTGCAACGCCAAGCGCAAGGACGAGGACACTTTTCAAAATGATATTCTTCATCGGATTATTTCCTCCAGTTTTGAGGAAAGTGGAAGCCCCCTTAGCTCTTCCACTTCCTTTTGCTAGTGAACGACGCGTACCACAGTCCTGTTTGAAGGATCGACGATCACACGTTGGTGGTTGACCACGGCATATGCGTATTTGGGATTATCCGGAATACGCACTACCTTGACCGTCTCCGGCAGTGGTCTGCCAACCACGACTTTCTCGCGGACGACGACTTCATCTTCCGGGATGGGTTGCTGTTCCACATATGTAACGACTCTCCGCGGCGGCGGAGCGAGCACGGTACCAACAACGGCACCGGCGACGCCACCGACGGCAGCGCCGACCGGGCCACCAACAATTGCGCCGGTCACAGCACCGCCGGCGGCGCCGTTAACTGTGCCTTCCTGCGCAGAGGCAGCGGTTGCAAAACCACCAAGCACCAGTGCCCCAGCTACTATTAGTTTCTTGTACATAACCAATTCCTTTCCACAATCAGAGCCAAGGCGGGGACGTCCCGGGTGTGAAGACAACATCGTCTTAGTCCAGCTTTGCTGTCCGTCGCCCTTGGCTCCTTTTACGTGGACGGCAAAGCTGAAGGGCAAACGTCATCGCCGGTGCGCCGTTCCGAACTTGGGCTTCAGTCTGACGAGGGCAGCGACTTGGGCTGATTTTAGATTGGACGAAAGTCTGATGCACAAACGGCAAAGGTCTGAAATCCTTTGGCACAGGGCCGCCGGTGGAACAAAACTCGGGACCGCAAGTTGTGGCGGCCGAAATGGAAAAACCAACAAGGGTGAGGACTTATGGAACGAACCTTGCTTCCCAACGGCGTGATTGGGCCTCTCGGCGCGGCGCTCAATTGGAGCGGGATTGATTTTGGGAATGGCACGGCCGGGTCAGATTCGCGGCATCGCGGGTGGAGGAAGAGTTGAACAATTGGCTGTTTGCCACTGCGGAATGGCTCAGTAAACCTCCCGGTTTCTGGGGTGTACTCGCGTTCATGGTCATCTGCTCGATCCTGGTGCCTTTGGGCATCGACGAGAGCGTCATTACCTTTGGTCTGTCTGTTCTAGCCATCGTTGTTACGGGCATAGTCCTAATCCAGGGATTCCGCGATACGGCGGCGATCCAGGCCAAGCTCGACGAAATCATACTCCGCCTTCCTCAGCCAAACACGGATGTCGTAGGTTTAGAGAAGAAAGAACCTGAAGAGATCGAGTCGAAATTGGAAGAACTCGAACAAGAAGCAAGTGCAATGAAGCAGGCGAAAGCAAGGGCGGCTAATAAAAATTGACTATTGTGTCGTGCGGAACACGGCAGGAGCCGGAGTCGTTTTGGGGGCAATGACAGACTTTGAAGCGCACCGGGCTTTTTCACCCGTTACAGTCCTAACCAGCAAGCCTGGACAGCTGCGTGGCATCGGCACCGCGTACGTTGCTGCGCGGTTTATTCTGGAAGAGTGGCCGATCACAGAAGGGTCGAAGCTGGCAACGGCGCGGCTCGTCTTGCTGACATGTCTGGAAGGCGGGTGCGCGGCGGCAGTCGCAAGGGTGGCATTCGTTGAAGCCGCGCGCGAAGCTAACATCTACGTTCCGCCGCCGGAGATGGATCCGCTCACCCTGAAGGATAGCGAGGCGAGACAGCTTGGTCTGCTGCCGGACTAAGCTGGAACAACGTTCAAACGGCTGTGTTTTAGCACCATGCTGAAGCCCCCGATTCAGCAAAGGCCTGACATAGAAGTAACACTTCTTTTCATAATAGGCCGTCTTAGGACCCGACCTGCTGGTATTTTGCGTTCTGGTAGGTCGGGTTCGTTTCTGGGAAGATAATGCCCTTTCGACGAATGATCCTCATCCCTCTCGGCGCCGGTGTCCGCAAAAGGACAATTGTGGGTAATGCCTACCGCGATATCACTGTATTCAGCAATTTTTGATACTCACGTTCGGCGACACCATAAAATCCATTCGCCTCGGCCAGCAACCCCGTTCGGTCCATAATGGTCACCTTGCCGCGGGTGGCACGGATATGGCCTTCGCCTTCCAGTGAATGCAGTGTTTCCGTGACCCAAGGACGGCGCATTCCCAGCATCACCGCCATTAACTCATGGGTTAGGTATAGATCATGCCCCGAGGTGCGATCATGTACCATCAGCAACCACCGTGCCAATCTTGTCCGGGCATCAGCCTGACCATTGACCAGCGCCGTCGTAGCGGTCTGCACCACCATCGCCTGCGTATACTTCAGTAGCACCAGCTGCAGTGACGCGCTTTGGGCGATCGCTGCCAGCAGTTTGTCGGCGGCAATTCGAAGCCCCGAACCAGCAAGTTGAATATAGATTGAAAGAGGCGTGCTGGTGCTGCCTAGCACAAGCGCGGATCCCGTCATTCCGTCAAACCCGACCAGACCAATTTCGATATCACCGCCATCAGGACTTTTTGCTACAATCGATGCAATGCCGTCCTCGACAAAGAGCGCACTTTCAATAGGGCTTTCCGGATTTTCGATCGGTTCGCGCAGTGAAAAATCGACCCTTTTGAGATGGGGCGCGAGCAACTCGAAATCGGTCCGCAACAAACACTTAAGGAGTTTGTTTTGGACCGAACACTGAACCAAGGTCATATTGCTCCTTTCCGCGAGGAACAAAGCGACGATCCAGCGCTTCTAAAAAAACCACGAATACCAACCTAAAAATCGAGAACAATGGTATGTCCCCCAATGGACATTCCCGGAATTAAACCGCTCGGAAAATGTTAGTTAAAAAACGAAGTCGCTGCGCCTGAAAGGTCAGGATGGAACGTACCGCCAAATATCGCAGGCTTCTCAGTAGAGATGATATACCCATCGATGCTGTTTGCATACGCGTTATTGAAAAAGATGGGCGGACGCTTGCTGAAGTCGAATGGCCAGAAAACCACTTTACCATCAAAGGCGATTACTTCTATCCGACGCCGGTTCCGCTGGCAATTGAGCGCGCTCTCGACGTTAAAGACAATTACGGTTTTCGCGAAGTTGTTGTCATCATCGATAATGACCAACTTTGGGACGATGCTTGGGGAAGTCTGATCTAAAAACTTCCTTTAGGTAGTGTTGCTTCACCAGTTATCCCTGTTCGAATTAATCTGCCACAAGGGTTTGGCGAGTTTACCGTCCGGTAGCGGACATAGCATTGACGACCTTTGGTACAAGTTTTTTAATACGGTTGTCGCTGGATCTGTAGTGGCCCACCTGCGATTGAGAGATGCCAAGCGCTCCCGCCGTAACAAAACGCGGGAGGAAATTATGTCCCGTCATTTCAGGAATTTTATCTATTACAGCCAAGACTGGAATGTAATGGAAAGGGCCCTTCTGAAGGCCAGAAGAAAGCTTCATAGGGCTAAAGGCAATAAGGATATGGATCGTCTCGCACGAAGGGTGATGACCCTGTTCGATCAGGGCCTTCGCGACGCGGACGTCATCGCTCGCACGGCTGCCAATCAGGAAATATTAATCGCTAACATTGCGTCGCTACGCAGTACGGAAAGAGCCCCTGATGTGCAGCAATAAAAATCAACGCCTGGACGACCAACTTGAATGTCCGAAGTGCGGAACGATCTACCTCAGTTTGACGCAAGATATGGCACTAAGCACACCAATTGTTTGTAGCTCGTGCGGGGAATACATGGGGACGTGGGGTGATTTGGAGGCAGATTTTTACGCTCAAGGCGGCAACCATGGCGTTTTCGAAATGCGCGATGGTCAGATCATTCGAAAGGAGTGATCTTCTACCAATAGATGACGGTCGGGAAAATGAGCGGGATGCACCGCCTTACCACCACTCTTCCACCTGGAATCCATAGTACGGACCAAGGTCCGTACGTTCATGGCATAGGTCTGTGGGCCGTATAAATTCCTCCAGTTCAGTTGTTTAGTTTCCTTCGGGAAGACGGGCCGTCCGGCTCGTCGCTGCGCCGCGCCGCGGTGATGGCAACCTTCAGGGAGTTCTTGAACATGAGAATAGCTCAATGGATTTTGACAGGTACCAGTGTGGTTGCGCTGAGTCTATTTGGTTTCGCCGCAAGTGCGACCGCGTCAGCTCAATCTGACCCCGGCCCAGTTGCATCCAGCACGACCAACTTGGTCCTGATGGCCCGAAGCGGATCGGACAACAGCGGTTCGGGCAGCCATCACGATGGCGGCGATGATCACAGCGGTAGTGGCAGCAGTGGGTCCAGCAACAGCGGTCCCAGCAACAGCGGTCCCAGTAATAGCGGTCACGGCCGTAATAATCATGACAACGATCGGGATGATAACGATCATCGCGATAATCGCGATGGCAGAGCTGCCCGAGGCGATCGGCCCGAAGTCGATCTGAATGTTTCGGACGAAAACCTGCAAGGCCTGCTCAACGGTTCTTTGGTTGCCGTTGATAATCTTGGTCGCGTGCTGGAGGTCGAAGTCGAACGCGAGCATGGCGTGCGTGCTGTAACCGTGAAGCCTCATGGTGGAGACGTCCGCCGCAATCCTGGTCCAATCACAAACGTTTCGATCCGGCCCGCGTCTGCGCCGTGAGCCACTTCGCTCCGGCGCATTTCCCGGTCATGCGCCGGAGCGACGAGGGCTTTTCCGCAGATGCATGATGACCACTGTAACGCGCGAAGTCGCGATTTCCCGATAGGGGCAGAAAAGTTGAAATTCTGTATCGTTGCACGTCATGCCACGGCGCCATAGAATTCGGCAGGTTCGAGATAGTTGGTAAGGTGAAAGTTTTGACTTCGACAGACGTCCGTTCAAACTCAATGGCCAGCCGGGTCGTGGGCACAAGCCGCGTCTTGATAGTCCTTCTCGGCCTGTTGCTCGGGGTCTTCGGTCCAACCGGCAATGCCTGGAGCGACAAGGGTTCGAGTTCCGGGGGGAGCTCCGGTTCAGGCTCAAGTGGAGGCTCGGGCAGCAGTGGTTCAGGGTCTGGCGATAGTGGCTCAGGATCGGGCTCAAGTGGGGGCTCCGGCAGTAGTGGTTCAGGCTCCGGCAATAGTGGATCGAGCAATTCCGGCTCCGGATCCAGCGGGGGTGGTTCGCACGGTTCTGGTCCTGATTATTCAGGCGGTGACAGATCGGGTGCAATATCGGGTTCCGAGAGACAGGAACGGACCTATCAGGGCGGATGGAGGGAACGCATTCGCAATGGCCGATACGAGATCTTCGATCCGGCGGGCCGTCGCGTTATCAACCGGAAGGCAAACCCGGCCGATGGGATTCGCATTAATCAGGCCGGTTCGCGCTGACCTGTTTCAGGATTGTGCTCGGGCCTCCCGCAACAAAAGGGCTGCTTCGGTACGGTTACGCACCTGCAGTTTCTGCAGGATGCTTGTCATGTGGTGCTTGATGGTTTTTTCCTGCAGGCCGATTTCCCGTGCGACTTCCTTGTTGCTTTTGCCGTTAGATACCAGACCAAGAATTTGCTCCTCGCGCGGTGTTAGGGAGTGGATGGCGTCGAGATTGTCTGAATCAGTTTGATTGAGCCCAACCTCGGCGCTGGAGCTACGCATTTCCGTCAGAATGCGTGCGGCAAGCGCTGGCGACACATAGCGCTCACCGGCAATAACATTCTGGATGATTTCGCAAAGGGCTGCTGCCCTGACGCCTTTCAGAACATAGCCGTGCGCCCCGCTATGCAGGGCCTGGAGTACATCCTCATCATTTTCGGAGACAGTGAGAATAACGACTTTCAGGTCAGGGCTCGTTTCGAGAATGCTCAGAAGGGCGTTCAGCCCACCACCCGGCATTGAAAGGTCAAGCAACGCCACATCCGGCCGTAACTCGCTGACCAGGCGGACAGCATCGCCGGCGCTTGAACCCTCGCCAACCACCATGAATCCATCCTGCTCGGACAGGCTGACCATGACACCCTGCCGAAAAAATGGATGATCGTCTATGACGACAATTCGGATACTTGCGTCGTTCATGTGTCCTCCGCTCCTGGTATGTGCATCGTGACTGTCGTACCGCGGCCCGGCGATGATTTGACCGTAAACGTCCCACCCAGCCCAGCCAACCGTTCTTCCAGGCCCGTCAGTCCGAGACCCTTGTCAGGACGGGTGGCATCAAAGCCCTGGCCCTCGTCGGAGACCGTCACACTTAACCCGTCTTTGGTCGACGCGGCGATGACTTTCTGTGCGATCCCGTTGGCATGGCGAAAGGCGTTGTTAAGCGTTTCCTGGACAAATCTGTAGACGCCAATCTTTTCCGCTTGGTTCAAATCAGGCAAGTTATCGCTGCTTTGGAAATTGACGGTCGTTCTGGTCCTGCTTTCGTGACCCTTGATCACCCGCTTCAGAATCTCCTCCGTAGTGAGATCATCTAGTTCCGGCAGCATCAGGCCGTGACAGATATTACGGACCTCTCGCAACGCTTCCTCCAGCGAGTTCGTCACGTTTTCCAAATCGGAACCTGCCGCCGTCCCCTTGAGCGCAGTTTCGAGACGCAGGCAGGCCAGAGCAATGAGCTGGGCGGGACCATCGTGCAGCTCAGCCGAAATGCGCCGGAGATACTGTTCATTGAGTGTCGCGGTACGGTGCGCTGCCTTCTCGGCACGCAATCGAAGAGATCTGTTTGAATGCAGCAGGCGATTGAGCTCGTCGAACCTGTCTCGCAAGACTTCCCCCTGCCGCGCGATCAATCGGCTGCCGCGTGCAACAATCGCGAACAGAATCCCCAACATGGCCAAGGTCACCAGGCCGACTACGAGCCAGCTGCGTTTGCGGGCAACCGCAAGATCAGCTTGCAGATCCGATGCTATCTCGTAGAACTCTGCTACGCCAATAACGCGACCCGACCATGGTTGCCGGATCGGGCTATATATCTCGAGGAGGGGAATTCCTTTGGCGCGCTCCGCCGCATTTTCGGCACTGTCGAGTTGATCGAATTCCGCCTGGACCGCGCCGGCGAGGGCTCTCCGGAGACGATCGGTCATTGGGAATTGTCGACCAACAATATCCTGTTGGTTGCTGAATTCCACGGTGCCATCAGGCTTCCATATCTTGAAGGAGACAAGCTTGTTTCCTAGCACGCCTTGGCCCAGTGTCTCTGTCAAAGCCAGCCGGGCACCTTCTCCAAGCGTTTCGGAGTCGGCAAGTTCCTGCGTGAGAGGTGCGATAATGCTGTCGACGTAAAGGGCAGTGGCTGCGGCCGCATTGCGGGTGACGGAATCTTCTATGCGGGAGGTGACCCAGAACGCGATGACTGTCATGCCGAGTATCAGCACCATAGTGGCAGTCAGGATGAACTGGCGGGCGAGACTCATCCCCCCAAACAATTCGGGTGGGTCTGCGGGCGCCGATTTGGCGAAGGTCGTCATCAGCGTTCGCTCCTAGCGACAGTAATTTGGATCTGGTTGTATCGCCAAGGCGACCGTGATTTGGGTTAACACTTCAGCACCTCGACTTATTCGTTGCGGGCTATGATCGCCGAGGACAGGCGGCTTAGCCAGTCTTTCGACCCAGAGGCGGACAATCCGCTTCCGGCCTGCGAGCGGTCATTCGCGTATCATTCCGGCATTTGAGTTGAGAAGTCGCAGCATAGGGCGCCGGCGCCGACATCGGGCACCCCGCGTTTTGCCACAGCGCGACCGCTATCTAATCGGAGCGCCGTGTTCACGTTTGTGAGATTGGCCGGCTTGTCAGTTGACATACCGTGCTTTTGCAGATTACCAACCAACTGGTCGGAAATTACGCAAGTGCGAGATTGAGCAACGTGGGTCGAAAGCGTGTCATTGATCAGGAAGAGATTTTGAATGCCGCGGAAGCTGTCGTCGTTCGCGATGGCGCTGCGCATCTCACTCTCGATGCAGTGGCCGAACAGGCCGGGATCAGCAAAGCCAGCGTCATCTATGACTACAAGTCTAAACAGGCCTTGATACAGGCTGTCATCGAGCGCCGTGTCGCCAATGACAAGGCCCTTATCCAGGAACTCACGGACAGTCTCGGCGATGTTCCGAGCGCGCTTATGCGCGGCCGCATCCTTGCATCCTCCGAACCGCCGCTGGACGATGCGCGCGCCGTCGCAGTCAACCTTTGTGCCGCGCTGGCGCAGGACGCCGACCTGCGCTCCGGCATCCAGGCGGAGCAGGCGAGCAACATCGCCAGCATTCTGAAGACATCGGAAAGTCCAAGAGGCGCGCTCCTCGCTTATCTGGCGCTCGAGGGTCTGAAAATCCTTGAATATCTTGACCTTCATACGTGGCCGGAAAACGAGCGCCGCCGCATTTTGCGCGAGATCAACTGGCTGGTCGACGCCTTCCCTCAACCAACCACCGAAGAACCAGAGGTGCTGGCTTCCTAGACGTCCCGCCCCCCGCCCGATCCATTCCAATCGTCATCCTCCCAAAGATGAATCTCACGGAAGCCAACTCATGACCGCGACCAGACTTGCCGCCCGTATTGCCATATCCCTGTTCCTTCCTCTGTTCGCCGCCGCTTGCAGCGAATCTCAAAGTGCCGGAGACAAACCTGCCACCCCGCCCCCTTCTCCGGTGAGCTTCGTCACGGTCAAGCCGGCGTCGATCCCGATAACAAACGAGCTTCCAGGCCGCATTACGCCAACACGGATTGCCGAGGTGCGTCCACGCGTCTCGGGCATCGTGGTGGAGCGGGTGTTCGAACAGGGTAGCATCGTCAAGCAGGGCGACGTGCTCTACCGGATCGATCCAGCCCAGTTCCAGGTCCAGGTACAAAGTGCCGAAGCAACGTTGCTGCGGGCGAAATCCGTCCAATTGCAGTCGCGCCAGCAGGCGGATCGCCAGAATTCGTTGAAGTCGAGCAATTTCGCCAGTGCTCAGGCGCTTGACAATGCGGTTGCAGCCCTGGCCCAGGCGGACGCCGACGTGGCCGGCGCAGAAGCAAACCTCGCAGCGGCAAAGTTGAACCTGCAATATGCCGATGTCCGGGCACCGATCAGCGGGCGGATCGGCCGCGCCCTGATCACCGAGGGCGCGCTGGTCACCGCGAATGGCACGGAAAACCTCGCCACGATCCAGCAGCTCGATCCGGTCTACGCCGACTTCACCCAGTCATCGACCGAACTGATACGGTTGCGACAGGCGGTTGCCTCGGGTTTGCTCAGCACATCGGCCGACGGCGCGGCGAGCGTCAAACTGAAGCTCGACGATGGCAGCGACTACAAGGAGCCGGGACGTTTGCTGTTTTCGGAAGCAGCGGTGGATGAAACGACCGGCCAGGTCACTTTGCGCGGGGAATTTCCCAATCCGGACGGCGATCTGCTTCCCGGGATGTATGTACGGGTACAGATCGAACAGGGTATGCAACAGAACGCAATCGCCGTGCCGCAGCAGGCGATCCAGCGCGATACGGGCGGCAACGCGCAAGTCTATGTCATCGGCGACAAGGACGCGGTTTCGCTCAAGCCTGTCCGGGTTGGCCAGATCGTCGGCCAGGAGATCATCGTTCAGGACGGTCTGAACCCTGGTGACAGGGTGATCGTCGAAGGGTTTCAGAAGCTTAAGCCCGGCGCCACCGTGAAACCATCGCCTTGGTCGAAGGACGGTAAACCTTTGCTCGAAAGCAAGGACATACAGCCCAACGCCGCAACCAAACCAAACGCTGGTTAAAGGCCGCTCCCATGCCTCAGTTTTTCATTGAACGGCCCATCTTCGCATGGGTGGTCGCGATATTCATCATGCTGGCCGGGGTGATCTCGATCCCGTTCCTGCCGGTTGCGCAATATCCGAGTGTAGCGCCGCCGCAAATCTCGGTCAGCACAACCTATCCCGGTGCGTCGCCTGAAGACATCTACCAGAGCGTCACGCGGCCGATCGAAGAAGAGCTGAACGGTGTCGAAAACCTGCTTTATTTCGAATCGACTTCGGACTCGGCCGGCCGTATCAGCATCAACGCGACATTTTCCCCGGGCACCGACACCGGACAGGCTTCCGTGGACGTGCAGAATGCCGTGCGCCGCGTCGAACCGCGCCTGCCGCAGATCGTTTCGCAGCAGGGTATACGTGTCGACAAGGCCGGCAGCGGCTTCCTCATGCTTGTCGCGCTGAGTTCGACAGACGGTTCGGTCGACGCGGTCGGTCTTGGCGACTATCTGAGCCGCAACGTGCTCAGCGAGATCAAGCGCATTGAAGGCGTCGGCAGCGCCCAACTTTTCTCTACGCAGCGCTCCATGCGTGTCTGGATCGATCCGGACAAGATGATTGGTCTGAACCTTACCGCTGACGACATCACCAAGGCCATCACTGCACAGAATGCGCAGGTTGCGGCCGGCCGTATCGGCGCTCAACCAAACCCGATATCACAGCAGATCTCGGCAACGGTGCTTGTACGGGGCCAACTTACCTCAACCGAAGAATTTGGGTCTATCGTGCTACGCGCCAACCCGGACGGTTCGTCGGTGCGTCTGCGCGATGTGGCCCGCATCGAGATCGGAGCGGAAAACTATAATTTCTCGACGCGTCTCAATGGAAAGCCGAGTGCTGCCATCGGCGTGCAGCTCTCCCCGACCGGCAATGCCCTTGCCACCTCCACGGCGGTACGGGCGAAGATGGAAGAACTGGCGCGTTATTTCCCTGCCGGGCTGCAATACTCCGTTCCCTATGACACCTCCCCCTTCGTCAAGGTTTCCATCGAAAAAGTCATCCATACGCTGCTCGAGGCCATCGCGCTGGTCTTCGTGGTGATGTTCCTTTTCCTGCAGAATTTCCGCTATACGGTCATTCCGACCCTCGTGGTGCCCGTTGCATTACTTGGTACCTGCGCCGTGATGCTGGCGACAGGGTTTTCGATCAACGTGCTGACCATGTTCGCCATGGTCCTCGCCATCGGAATTCTGGTCGATGACGCAATTGTCGTCGTTGAAAACGTCGAGCGGATCATGGCTCAGGAAGGGCTCCCCCCCAAGGAAGCCACCAAGAAGGCCATGAAGCAGATCAGCGGCGCCATCATCGGCATCACGTTGGTCCTGACCGCTGTGTTCGTTCCCATGGCATTTTTCCCCGGAGCTGTTGGTATTATTTACAAGCAATTCAGCCTGACGATGGTCGTTTCGATCCTGTTCTCGGGCTTCCTTGCACTTTCGCTTACACCGGCG
Source organism: Phyllobacterium sp. 1468 (assembly GCF_031455525.1). Lineage (NCBI taxonomy): Bacteria > Pseudomonadati > Pseudomonadota > Alphaproteobacteria > Hyphomicrobiales > Phyllobacteriaceae > Phyllobacterium > Phyllobacterium sp. 1468. The sequence goes on from NZ_JAVDSX010000014.1 coordinate 25,465, forward strand.
CTGTGCGCGAGTTTCCTCAAGCCGATCCCTAAGGGGCATCATGAGAAGAAAGGCTTCTTCGGTTGGTTCAACCGCGGCTTCGACAAGACGTCACATGGCTATTCGTCGACGGTAGGCTGGCTGATCGGTCGCTCCGGGCGTTTCATGATCATCTATCTGGCGCTTCTCGCCGGTCTCGGCTGGGCGTTTATCCAGCTGCCCTCCTCGTTCCTTCCCAATGAGGATCAGGGCTTTGTTCTGGTCGATATCCAGACCCCGCCGGAATCCAGCGCCAACCGCACGCGCGGTGTCATCGAGCAGATCGAGAACACATTCTCGAAGGAAGCAGCTGTCGATCGCCAGGTCATGATCAGCGGCTTTAGCTTTTCCGGAGCCGGCGACAATGCCGCTCTTGCCTTCGTTACGCTGAAGGACTGGAGCGAACGCGACGCCAATAATTCGGCTGCAATCATCGCGGGACGCGCCAATGGAGCGTTGTCGCAGATCAGGGACGCGGTTTCCTTTGCCCTTTCGCCACCGCCAATCCAGGGCCTCGGCACGTCCAACGGCTTCACGTTCCGCCTGCAGGACCGTTCGGGTCAGGGACAGGCCGCCCTGGCGGCTGCACGCGATCAGCTTCTGGCCGAGGCGGCGAAGAGCAAGATCGTGACGGGCCTGCGCGTGGAGGGCATGCCAGACTCGGCGCAGGTGAACCTCGTTATCGACCGCGAAAAGGCGAATACGTTCGGCATGACATTTGCCGATATCAATTCGACGATCTCGACCAATCTCGGGTCTTCCTATGTCAATGACTTTCCGAATGCCGGACGTATGCAGCGCGTGCAGGTACAGGCGGACAGCGGCAACCGCATGAAGACGGAAGACCTGTTGAAACTCAACGTCCGCAACGCCAATGGCGGCATGGTGCCCCTTTCGGCATTCGCCCACATCGAATGGTCGAAGGGTGCGGCGCAGATGGTTGGTTATAACGGCTATCCTTCCGTCCGCATCGGAGGGCAGGCAGCGCCCGGTTATTCTTCCGGTGCGGCCATTGCCGAAATGGAACGGCTGGCATCGACGTTACCTGCGGGCTTCGGTTATGAGTGGACCGGACAGTCGCTGCAGGAAATCCAGTCCGGTTCACAGGCTCCATTCCTGATCGCGCTTAGCATCGTCTTCGTGTTCCTGCTGCTCGCGGCACTTTACGAAAGCTGGTCGATCCCCATCTCGGTGATCATGGTGGTTCCGCTCGGGGTCATCGGCGCGGTCGCTGCTGTCATGCTGCGGGACATGCCGAATGACGTCTATTTCAAGGTCGGCCTCATCGCCATCATCGGTCTATCGGCCAAAAACGCCATTCTGATCATCGAGTTCGCCAAGGATCTGCGTGCTGAAGGCAAATCGCTGATGGAGGCAACCATCGAGGCGGCGCATCTGCGTTTCCGTCCAATCATCATGACATCGCTGGCATTCACCCTCGGTGTCGTGCCACTGGCGATTGCAACCGGGGCAAGCGCCGCAAGCCAGAACGCCATAGGTACCGGCGTTCTCGGCGGCATGATCTCGGCGACCGTCCTTGCGATCTTCTTCGTGCCGGTGTTTTTCGTCTTCGTGATGAATCTCTTCGGAGACCGAAAGAAAAAATCCGAGACCTCGACAATAGATCCGTCTCCGGCTCCGGCGGAATAGGCAATGACCGTCCTTGCTCCCGCAAAACGAAAGTCTCCAAAGCCGATAAGCGCGGATGCCGAAAAGTTTGTAAATCCCCCTTCGAAGACTCGCCTTGAGAGGACTGGACCCACTCAATGAACCACCTCATTTGAGAATACCGAGGGAGATTCTTCAGATCGCCTCGAGCGCCTCACAACGATTTGCCTCGAAATTGCTCTGTTGCACCGCATTTGATCGAATGGATTAAGGCCACGTTTGGCAGAGCGATTTTATAACCGTCTCATGAAGCCATCGATAACTGTACGGTCCTTTCCTGAACTCAACTTGCGCCGCAACGAAAGAATTGGCTTTGGCCCCTACTTGATGCTGGAGACTCTGCCGTGGTTATTGTTGGCAACGGCGATGCGTCTCTATGTTTTAACGTTGCCTGACGGGCTTTCGCTGCTTGGTTTCTTCGTGGTGCACGTTCCGGTGTTCATCGCGTTTCTGCTCGCAAGCCAGAAGATGGTAAGGTTGACGGGAGGATCAACCGCGCTTGAGCGGCTTTCGTTCCAACGTCAGCTGTCACTGAGCTGGGCGGTGCTTTGGCGACTTTCGCTCCTGTTCTTTTGCACCGTCATATCAACCGTTCTGCTAGGAATGAACAAATACTCGGCGTCCAAGTTCTGGCTTGGCTTTGATGGTGTCGTGTTTGTATGGGGTCAGGGTTTTTTGCCTTTTTGGAGTGCCCTGATTGCGGCCATCGTATTCATAATGGTCGTTGAAAAGGGGCTTGATCGAAAGCCGAGCTTCCTTGCGGTTCTTCGCCAATTTGTGGCAAGATGGAAGCAGCTGACGAAGGCTATCGCAGTTATTGGTTTGGTTTTCGTCGGATGCACTTTCGTTCAGTTTTTCTTAGGCAGACTTGTGTGGGCCGCAGGTGAACCGTTAGCGCTTCCGTTAGGAAGAAACCTGCTCTACATCGGTTTCCTCGCCGGTGTGTCCTACGTGCGGCTGTGGTTGGCGATAACCATTCTGACCTATGCTGTTAGGGCTTCGTATCGACAACAGTCGCCGCAGGGTGACGGTAAGATTTAGGAGGTCGGCTGCTGGAGCACAGGTCTCAATTCCGCCTATTCGTTTACAAGTATTATTCCATGAGCAGCGCGCGCGTATCCTGATTAAATAAGGGCTTGGGTGAGGAAGTGAGGCGCGCTGCGTAGCCAGTCGATTAGCGCTCCAGCAGAATGTCCGGCAGAACCAAACATCCAACCGTCGCTGCTGAGTAAGATATTGCAACCCCAAGACCCTGTCCCACCGAGCGCCCAATGGCCTGCAAAGGTTTGGAGTTGCGGTGGTTCATGTGTCGCAGGATTGCTGAGGATCAGCTCAACGTTGGGTGCGGGATGCGAGCCTGTGTTTTGTTGCAGCTTCAACTTCAAGATCTACGATCTTTTCTTTCAACTGCAGCTTTTCTTTTTTCAGCTGGGCAATGGGAAGACTGTCAACTGACGGCGCTGCCTCGAGCGCCGCAACTTCCTGCTCAAGCTCTTCGTGTTTGCTGCGAAGCGATTCTAGATGATTTTCGATGGACATGAAGCATGTTCCTTCTGCTCGTTGTTGGATGACCTAAACGGGGCCAGGAAGGTGCCATTGGACACGGCACTGCTATTAACGTGGGGACGAGCGAAGGCTCGCGCAAGCAATCCGCTGAAACCCGGTGTACCACGCGCGCCCACAGCTGTTCGATTGCGGATTCTTGTCACCTTTGCCGGGTCAGGCCACGTGTCCTGCGGGCTTACACAATGGGGCGCTGCTCTCCTGACTCCCACTCCCCTTGTTCCTTGCCATCAGGGGCTGAGACATGCCATTAAGGTCTTAGACGCAAAGCGGGCGCGACGCATTACTCAGTATCGCAAGCAGATATGGCAAGGCGCGGCAGGCGGCATGCTCTCCGGTTACCTTCTCGTCAGGCAGGCCCTCACACTCATGGAGAACTCATGTTTGACCACGTCAAATTCGGAGCCAGCGATTATTCAGCGAGCAAAGCGTTCTTCCTCAAAGCACTCGAACCGCTCGGCGTAGTGGTTATCTCGGAGGGGCCACCGGCGTACGGTGTCGAGCTTAGCCCAAAGGGCAAAGCATCATTGTGCCTCTACCAAACCAAGGAGAAGCCGGCGCATCTTCATTTGGCGTTCACGGCCGACAATCGCCAGCAAGTCGAAGCATTCTACCGCGCGGCTCTGGAGGCGGGTGGCAAAGACAATGGTGCGCCGGGTCTGCGCCCGCACTACCACGCGAATTACTATGCAGCTTTCGTGATTGGTCCGGACGGCCACAACATCGAAGTGGTTTGCCACGAACCCGAGGCCTAGCCGATTGGGACGTCGATATCGTAGGCTTGGTGATGGGTCAGGTTGGTTGGAGCCGGAGGACGATTATGGTAGGCGTGAATAGTTAAATTAGCGATCTCGGGACTGTCGCGGAAACCTCCATCAGTAACCACACCTGCCACACCTCGCTTGCAGCCTTGATATCAACACTGGGCCAGCCGAAGCTGCTCTCGCATCTTTACGGCTTTTTCATCACCAGGACAGCTCCCTCCGGACATTTCTCTACCGCGGCGCGCTGCGGATGTTGGGCGCCCAAGCTCGAAATCATAGTCGGTGAGATCTGCCGGCCGCAGCACTGACCGTCATTCCAATATTTAGACGCAAGTGACCAAGCTGTGAAGTTTTGCTGCGTCCGGCACCTGCAGCAGTCCCATGGACAAGCCTCTGAGTTGCCTGTGTATTCCGGCCCGGAAGAGACGGGATGCAAATGGTGGGCCCGGAGGGAAGCCAAGTTTGTCTATACTTTTCAACGATCTAACTAACCGTGATGCTTCGGCTGTGTAGCAGGTAGTCGAACATTTCGTCAACGACGGCAACAATCTGACCGTCAATCTGGGTGCGGGACACGGCACGCTATCAAGGATGTAGACGTTGGGCCCGGCTCAGCAGACGCCGTGTTGGACGAGTTCGTCTCAGATGATTTTTGCTTCACGGCACTCAACGCACCGCGTCCCCCAAGCCAGGACAATTCTGATGTTGGGTCGGGAATCCGTCCGTATTTAGTTGTAGGTTACTGTAACATACTCCCTCACGCGTGACGTGTTGCATAGGGTTGAAGAAGGGTTTTGGTCGGGAGCTACCGGCCGTCAAATGCAACGGGGGTCATACGCAATGAATAGACTTGGATTACTCGGTGGAGCGATTGTCGTCGCTTCATTATCCTTAGCTGGGATTGGTCGAGCCGACACCATGAGCTACGCCGATGCGGTCACCGCGCTTGCCAAAGACTGTGGCGCGGACATCAGGAAGGTTTGCAGAGGCCTCAATCTAGGCAACAACCAAATTCAAGACTGCCTGCAGAAAAACGAAGCAAAGGTTTCGCCGACCTGCACCTCCACGCTAGGGCAGGTGACCACTTCGATCCAGCAGCGTCAGGCGGCGCAGACGGGGTTCTTCAAGATTTGTGCGCACGATGCCGCGCAGTACTGTGGGGGCGTTAAAGGCGAAGGCAATATTCTTGCCTGTCTGTTGAAGACGAAACGGGTCGATAACGGCAAATGCAATCAGGCGATCACAGATGCAGGATGGCGTTGATCATGACCAAACTCAAGGGAAAGAAAATGTTCATTCGTCAACTTTGTGCCGGTGTGGCACTGAGCCTACTGCTGGCCGCGGGCGGAGCGTCGGCTCAGCAACTCAGTAATCAGCAGCTGATCAGCAGTCTGAGCCAGATCGCCAAGACGGCGCCCATGATTGATCCGGCTTTGCTCACTCAGGAAGCCAATGCCAATGTAGGCAAAGGCGTCGCCGGCCAGCCGAGCTGGAGCCAACTCGCCAACCTGTCGCAGTTGTTGGTGGAAATTGATTTCGAGAATGATTCCATCGCCATCGAACCAAAGTCGTACCGGACGATTGGCCTTATCGCTGATGCCCTGCATCATCCCAATTTGATGTTTTACAAGTTCCTGGTCGTTGGGCACACCAGCTCGACGGGTGATGCCAAACATAATCTGAAGCTCAGTCAGGAGCGCGCCCACGCGATCACAGAAGCCTTGGCGACGACATTTGCAATACCACGCAACCGGCTCTATTCGGTCGGTGTGGGTCAAGAGATGCCCGTAGATCCGGCTGACCCGAAGGCCGCCGCCAACCGGCGCGTGCAACTGATCAACCTTGGCC
>NZ_JAVDSX010000015.1:0-29434 GCF_031455525.1 Phyllobacterium sp. 1468
TTGGCGCCGAGCGAGGCGACCTGTTCCTTGACCGCCGGACGCACATCGGTTGCCGTCACCACCGCGCCAAGCCGGCGCGCCGTGGCTATCGCCTGGAGCCCGGCAACACCGACGCCCATGATGAACACCTTGGCGGCGGGCACGGTGCCGGCCGCCGTCATCATCATCGGAAGCGCGCGGTCATATTCGCAAGCCGCATCGATCACCGCCTGATAGCCGGCAAGATTGGCCTGGCTCGACAGAACGTCCATGACCTGCGCCCGCGTGATGCGCGGCATGAGTTCCATCGTGAAGGCCGTCACCCCCGCATCGGCCAGCGCCTTGACCGCCGCATCGTTGCCGTAAGGGTCGAGCATGGCGATGACGACAGCACCCTTCCTGTAAGCCTTGAGCTCGGCCGGTGACGGCCGGCGCACCTTCAGCACCACATCGGCCCTGGCGACATCGCCGGCCTTGCCGATCACAGCCCCCGCCGCGACAAACTCGCCATCCGGTATGCGCGAGGCAACGCCCGCGCCCGCCTCGACGACAACCGCAAAGCCGAGGGCTGTCAGCTTCTTGACCGTCTCCGGCGAACCGCCAACCCGCGGCTCGTCGATCTCTTTCGGTATGAACAGTGTCTGAGCCAAGCTCTCACCCCCAAGCAAGTTAAACACAACAAAGCCAGTGATCCCGTAACAAGACCAGCGCGGCTAGGGCTGTTGGTATTCAAGTTCCGACGGCCTGCAGATGGCGTTGTTCTGCACTAGAGCAACTACGCCTCGATATTCTTTGAAAAAGGCGAACGGAGTGCGTCACGATGCCATGACAAGCCTCGCCTCCGCCACTTCGGGGAAGGTCGGATAGAGCCCCCTCACGCGTCCCATCTGCTGGGCAAGCGCAAGCACGCTGTCGATATAGGGCGTTTCCACGTCGCAAAGCCGGCCCATCTCCTGCACGGATGTCAAAAGCGCGTCGAGTTCGATCGCGCGGCCCTTGTCGACATCCTGCAGCATGGACGTGCGGTGCGCGCCAACGCCCGCCGCGCCATCAATGCGGCGCTCGACATCGACCCTGAATGTCGCGCCGAACTTTTCGCCGATAGCCTGGGCCTCGAGCATCATGTTGCGCGCCAGCGCCCGTGTACCCGGGTCGGTGGCGACGATGTCGAGCGTCGCACCCGTCAACGCGGAAATCGGATTAAAGCAAAGATTGCCCCAAAGCTTCACCCAGATGTCATTGCGGATGTCGTCATAGAAACGTGTTTTCAAACCGCCAGCCTCCATTACAGCTGCCAAGCGGCTAACCCGTTCGCTGTCGCTGCAATCCGGTTCGCCGAGACCAAATTGATTGCCGTAAATGTGCTTGATGACGCCGGGACCAGCGATTTCCGTGGCGGGATAAACGGTGGCGCCGATGACCCGCTCGGGTCCAATCGCATTCCACTGACGGTTATCCGGATCGACGCTCTGCAGCCTGAGACCGGCCACGCTCGGACCCAGACCATGAAAATACCACCAGGGAAGTCCGTTCTGGGCTGTCACCACTGCAGTGTCCTTACCCAGAAGCGGCGTCATGTCCCCGGCAACCTGCCACGCCTGGTGCGCTTTCAGCGTGACGATCACATAATCCTGAACGCCCAGCTCGCCCGGCTTGCTGGTAGCAGGCATGAGCTCGATGATTTCCGCACCGTCCATGAGGAGTTTCAATCCGTTTTGCCGGATCGCGTCGAGATGCGCACCCCTGGCAACGATAGAGACGTCGGCGCCACCGCGCTTGAGCATCACTGCCATATAACCACCGATCGCGCCGGCGCCGTAAATGCAGATCTTCATTTGTGTTCCTCCTGCTCGCCCTTTCTGGATCGTTCTGTCCCCATTTGATCGTCAGGGATCTGTTCTTGTCACTTGCTCCAGCCCAGTGACTTTACCGACAGGCAGACATGCACCAAAGGCATCTGTCTTTCTGATCTGTGGTATACATAATCCCAAGAAAATCCCGGATGTCAATCCTGCCCACGGGAGTGCAAAGAGGATTCGACGAGAAAGACGCGAGGGAAATGCCTTGCGAGCAAGGGCAAGCCGCTCTTGCGGGTGGCAAAACACCGCAGCGTGGACCATGATACATGTCCTATATCATTGGGGTGTCTCTCCATTGCATTCCGGGCGCTCTCCCAACGCCCGCAAATACGCCATTTCGGAATAATAAATGAAGTCACGTTTTCTGCCGGATACCTTCACCCTGCTGCTTGTATCGACGGTGGTTTTCGCATCATTCCTGCCGATCGGCGGCATCGCCGCGGATTACTTTGGATTGGCGACAAAGGTTGCGATCGGACTTCTCTTTTTCCTGCATGGTGCAAGGCTATCGCGCGACGTCGTCGTAGCAGGCCTTCTGCACTGGAAACTGCACATAGTTATTCTGGCAGCCACGTTCGTCCTGTTTCCCTTGTTGGGATTGACCACAAGCTTTCTCGTTCCCGAAATCTTGTCGCCGTCGTTCTACGCCGGGATAATCTTTCTTTGCGTCTTGCCTTCCACGGTCCAGTCCTCCATCGCATTTACATCGATGGCAGGGGGGAATGTTCCGGCGGCAATCTGCGCGGCCTCGGCATCGAACATTTTCGGGATGTTCCTAACGCCGTTGCTGGCCGGCGTCTTGCTCAGCGCCAGCGGGCATTCCGGTTTCTCTCTAGACGCCCTGCAGTCGATTTTGCTGCAGTTGCTTGCGCCGTTCGTGCTAGGCCAGATCCTGCAGCCGTTGATCGGCAATTTCATCAGAAGCAAGAATAAAATTCTCATGCCGGTCGACCGGGGATCAATTCTTATGGTCGTGTATTCGGCGTTCAGCGCGTCCGTAAATGAAGGATTGTGGCAGACCACGTCCTTGCACGATCTGGGCATTCTGCTGGCGATCGATATCGTAATCCTGGCGATCGTCCTCGCGGTTACGATGTTTGGCAGCCGCTTGCTCGGCTTCTCCAGACCGGACGAGATCGCGATCACATTTTGCGGGTCAAAGAAAAGTCTCGCAAGCGGCGTTCCCATCGCCAATGTTCTGTTTGCGGGGCAGGCCATTGGCAGCATCATCCTGCCAATTATGCTTTTCCATCAGATACAGCTGATCGTTTGCGCTGTTATCGCCCGCCACTATGCCAGTGCAAACATTCGGGAAAAAGCCGCTGCGGTATTGTGACATTTGCTCGAGATCGGCCGCTTAGAGCTCTTCCGGCCGCTTGCCGCCCATGGCCCGCGTCAGCTCATCAGCCGCCTCGCGGATAACCGGACCGAGCACGATCAGCTTTTCCCTCGGTAGCCGCACGGCAGGGCCTGAAATCGACATTCCAGCGATGGCTTCGCCATGCTCGTTGAAGATGGGCGCGGCGATGCAGCGCATGCCGAGGGTGTGTTCCTCATCATCTATCGACCAGCCACGCGAACGGATCTCCTGAATGTTCTTGAGGAGCGCCGGAAGCGTGTCCAGCGTATGATCGGTGAAATGGGCAAGTTGCTTGCCGCCAACGGTCCGGCCAATTTCGGCGTCGGACCACGTGGAAAGGATGGCCTTGCCAATGCCAGAAGCATGAATGGGGCCACGCCGTCCGGGCCGGTAAAAGGCACGCATCGGCGCATGGCTTTCGACCTGTGAAATGAACACCACATCGCCGTCATCCTCGATGCCGATATTCGCGGTTTCGCCGCATTCCTCCATCAGCCGCTTCAGGAAACGGCGACTGATCGTGCCAAGCTTGCGGAAGCGCAGGAACGCGTTGCCGATGGCGAAAGCCTCGACCCCGATAGTCCAGTCGCCCGTTTCCGGATCATGGGCGACCATGCCGTGGTTTTGCAACGACGTCAGCAGGCGATGGATGGTCGAAGGCGCGAGACCGGTCTGGTCGGCAAGCTCGGAGAGCGCCGAGCCATCATGATCGGCGATGATAGCAAGAAGTTTCAAGCTCCTGTCGAGGACCTGCACCGAAGATGGCGCCGCGTCCGCTGCAGCCTTGCGACCCCTTTTGCCTTTGACCGGTTCGATAACAGACACAATCGCTCCCTTGTTCCACCCCATGGCACGATCCAGCCATAGACCGGCAAAGCGGATTTATCCAGTTTTATTGAAAGTCATTATTTCCACAGAATGAGAATAATTTCCATTATAGGTTGATATATGCGAATTTTGGGTTACAGTTCCACCAAAATCTGGAGGAATGATCATGACAAAAATGCGTGCCGTTGATGCGGCAGTTCGTATCCTGGAGAAGGAAGGGATCGATTGCGCCTTTGGCGTTCCGGGGGCTGCCATCAATCCGTTTTATTCGGCGCTGCGGGCACGCGGCACGGTCCGCCACATTCTGGCGCGTCACGTCGAGGGCGCTTCGCATATGGCGGAGGGTTATACCCGTGCCGAAGCCGGCAATATCGGCGTCTGTATCGGTACCTCGGGCCCGGCCGGAACGGATATGATCACCGGCCTTTATTCGGCGTCCGCCGATTCCATTCCCATCCTGTGCATCACCGGGCAAGCGCCGCGCGCCCGGCTCGACAAGGAAGACTTTCAGGCGGTCGATATCGCGTCGATTGCCAAGCCCGTGACCAAGTGGGCGGTGACCGTGATGGAGCCGGGGCTTGTGCCCTATGTCTTCCAGAAGGCTTTCCATATCATGCGCTCGGGCCGTCCGGGTCCGGTGCTGATCGATCTGCCGATCGATGTGCAGCTGGCGGAGATCGAATTCGATCCCGACACCTATGAACCCCTGGAACCCTACAAGCCGGCAGCCACGCGGGCGCAGGTTGAGAAGGCACTGACGATGCTCAACGGGGCGGAGCGCCCGCTGATCGTTGCCGGCGGCGGTATCATCAATGCCGACGCTTCCGATCTGTTGGTCGAGTTTGCCGAGATTACTGGCGTTCCGGTTATTCCCACATTGATGGGCTGGGGGACGATTCCCGATGATCACCGGCTGATGGCCGGAATGTGCGGTCTGCAGACCTCGCACCGCTATGGCAATGCCACGATGCTGGCCTCGGATTTCGTGCTCGGAATTGGCAATCGCTGGGCCAATCGCCACACAGGCAATGTTGCGACGTATACGGAGGGGCGAAAGTTCGTCCATGTTGACATCGAGCCGACGCAGATCGGCCGGGTCTTCTCTCCGGATTTTGGCATCGTGTCCGATGCAGGAAAGGCGCTGAAGCTTTTTCTGGATGTTGCGACCGACTGGAAAACCGCAGGCAAACTGCGCGACTGGTCAACATGGGCGGAGGAATGCCAGGAGCGCAAACGGACGATGCTGCGCAAGACGCATTTCGATCAGGTGCCGCTGAAGCCGCAACGCGTTTACGAAGAAATGAACAAGGCGTTCGGTCGCGACGCCTGCTATGTGACGACGATCGGGCTCAGCCAGATCGCGGGGGCACAGTTCCTGAACGTCTATAAACCGCGAAACTGGATCAATTGCGGACAGGCCGGTCCGCTCGGCTGGACCCTGCCGGCGGCGCTCGGCGTGCGTGCTGCCGATCCGCACCGGCCGATCGTCGCTCTCTCGGGCGATTATGACTTCCAGTTCATGATCGAGGAACTTGCGGTCGGGGCACAGCATAAACTGCCTTATCTGCATGTTGTCGTGAACAATTCCTATCTCGGCCTGATCCGTCAGGCGCAGCGTGGCTTCGACATGGATTTCGAGGTCAGTCTGGCCTTCGACAATATCAACGCCTCCGGCGATGCGGAGAAGGGCTATGGCGTTGACCATGTCGCTGTCGCGGAAGGACTCGGCTGCAAGGCCATCCGGGTTCGCAGCCCTAACCAGTTCACCGAAGCGTTCGAAGATGCGAAGGCGCTGATGGATGAACATCAAGTGCCGGTGGTCATCGAAGTCATTCTGGAACGCGTCACCAACATTGCAATGGGCATGGATATCAACGCGGTCGTCGAGTTCGAGGAACTCGCGGAGCGGCCCGAAGATGCGCCAACTGCAGTTGCAGCGTATCTCGACTGAGGAGAAAAACATGCCGAAATTTGCAGCCAATTTAACGATGCTTTTCAATGAGGTGCCGTTTCTCGAACGCTTTGCGCTGGCAAGCGAAGCCGGATTTGAGGCGGTGGAATACCTCTTTCCCTATGACTACAATGCCGCGGAACTGAAGCAGGAACTCTCCGATAACGGGCTTGTTCAGGTGTTGCACAATCTGCCTGCCGGCAACTGGGCAGCGGGCGAGCGCGGCATTGCCGTCTTACCCGACCGCATCGATGAGTTCCGGCGCGGCGTCGTCATGGCAATCGACTATGCGACGGCGCTCGGCTGCAAGCAGGTCAACTGCCTTGCAGGTGTTGCGCCGGCGGGACTGAACGATGACGTCTTGCGCTCCACCTTCGTCCATAATCTGAGGCTTGCTGCGCAAGAGCTTGCAAAATATGACGTTCGGCTGTTGATTGAACCGATCAACACCTACGATATTCCGGGGTTCTACCTGAACACGGTAGAGCAGGCCGCTTCGATTATCGCAGAAGTCGGCAGCGATAATCTGTTCGTTCAGTACGATCTCTACCACCAGCAGCGCACACGCGGCGAACTCGTCGCCACCTATGAGCGCCACAAGGAATTGATCGCGCATGTCCAGCTTGCCGATAATCCCGGTCGCAATGAGCCCGGTACCGGCGAGATCAATTATCCCTTCATTTTCAAAGCTTTGGATCAGGCCGGCTATGATGGCTGGATTGGCTGCGAATACAAACCAAAAACAGAAACGCAACGCGGCCTTGCCTGGTTGAACGAAGCTTCAACAACGCAAAAACACGCGGATATCATCAGGATGAGGAGCTGACCACATGGCGGACATAGGTTTTATCGGGCTTGGTATCATGGGAACACCCATGGCGCGCCATCTACAGGATGCCGGGCACGAAGTTTATACGTCGAAGTTCTTCATTGAACCGAAACAGGAGCTTATCGACAATGGCCTGAAGATTGTCGAGAGCCCAAAGGCTCTGGCTGAAAGGACCGACATCATCATCCTGATGCTGCCGGATACGCCGGAAGTGAAGGACGTTCTCTTCGGCGAGAATGGCGTGATCTTTGGCTTGAAGTCCGGCAAGCTTGTCATCGACATGAGCTCGATTTCGCCTATCGATACCAAGGAGTTCGCCAAGAAAATCCGCGAAACCGGCAGCGAATATATCGATGCGCCGGTGTCCGGCGGCGAGGTTGGCGCTAAGAATGCAACGCTGAGCATCATGGCAGGCGGCGAGCAGAGCGCTTTCGATCGCGCCTTGCCACTCTTCAAATTGCTGGGCAAAAACATAACCTTGGTCGGTGATTGCGGTGACGGCCAGGTGACCAAGGTCGCCAATCAGATCATCGTTGCGCTGACCATCGAAGCCATATCGGAGGCGCTTGTATTGGCGTCGAAAGCAGGCGCCGACCCGGCTCGGGTACGTGAAGCCCTGATGGGGGGCTTTGCCTCCTCCCGCATTCTGGAGCTGCACGGCGAGCGTATGATCAAGCGGACTTTCGATCCCGGGTTCCGCATATCGCTGCACCAGAAAGACCTCAATCTGGCGCTGCAAAGTGCCAAAACACTGGGCGTTTCACTGCCTAACACCGCCTCGACGCAGGAATTGTTCAACAGCTGTGCCGCAAACGGCGATAGTGGTCTCGATCATTCCGGTCTGGTAAAGGCGCTCGAACGCATCGCCAATCACCAGGTCGCCTGAACGGAAACTCTACTGCGGCGGTCATCTGACGCGATTTTCTGTGCTTCCGGTGCTCACGTACTTAAGTACGCTGCGCTCCGGTGCTCGAAAGCCACGCCCCACGGCTCGCCGCAGCGACTTTCCAAACGATACCCGCTTTGACCTGTAATGATCTTCCCGTTCATCCCCAAGTTGTGGATTTCGGCACCGACAATTTTCGCCGGGCAATTGCCATGAGGCGTGTTGAGAAGATAAGACCCTCACCATAGCCTCCCGTTTCCCAGTTCTGGCGAGAGTTCAACCATGGCGAGCAATACACCACCGCGGATCCTCTGTGTCGGGGCGCTGACCATGGATACGATTTTCCGGCTCGACCGGTTGCCGCCGGGGCCCGGCAAATTCATTCCGCTCGAAGCGATCGAAATTGCCGCAGGCATGGCGTCGAGTGCCGCCACAAGTATCGCCCGCCTTGGCGGCGATGTTTCGCTCTGGGCGTCCGTCGGGCCGGACGATATCGGCCGGCGGGTGATCGAGGAACTGACTGCCGAGGGCGTGGACTGTTCTCACGTTCGGCGCATCGAAGGCGCTCGTTCAGCTTTCTCAACCATCTTCGTCGATGCCGTGGGTGAACGGATGATCGTGCCTTACTACGATCCGGAGCTCTTGTCCGCACCAGAAACAATGCCGCCGATCTCCGATGGCACCTACGACGTCGTCATGACAGATGTACGCTGGCCGCTGGCCGCTGCGCAAGCGCTCAAGGCGGCACGGCAGGCTGGCGTCCACGGCGTCCTCGACGCTGACACTGCTTCGCTTGATACGCTGGAAATGCTGATGCCGCTGGCTTCGCATATCGTCGCCTCCGAGCCGGCGGCGGAGAAGGTGACGGGTGAAAGTGACCCGGAACGGGCAGCCGTTGCTCTTGCAGCACTTTATGGCCGTGACGGCGAATTCATCGCTGTGACCGGCGGCGACAAGGGCTCCTTCTGGTACGACGATCTGGAAGGCGAAGTCCGTCACATGCCGGCCTTCCCCGTGGAGGCTGTGGACACGCTTGCGGCGGGCGATGTTTTCCACGGGGCATTCGCCTTTGGCCTCGCGCGCGGCTATCCGATATACCAGATCATGCGCTTTGCCAGCGCTGCCGCCGCGATCAAATGTTCCCGCTTTGGCGGCCGGGCCGGCGCGCCGGAGAAATCCGAAGTCGACGCGCTTCTTTCCCAACATCCTGACGACTAAAGCCTCACTGTAAAAAGTCAGTGCGTTCTTGTTGACTTTTAACTGACATGTTAGTACGTATCTAGTCGTAAACGACATGGAGAAACAAGTGGCTCGAGATCGATTTGGGCTGTCCGCCGCCCTAACCACGCCGTTCGATGCCGAGATGCGTATCGATGTGGCGAAGGCCGTTAAGCACGCGCGTCACTGCCTGAGCAGCGGCTGCAGCAGCGTGACACTATTCGGAACGACAGGCGAGGGCTCCTCGATCGGTGATGAGGAGCGGGGAGTCATTATCCAGGCGTTTCTCGACGCCGGGATAGGACCGAAGCAGATTGTTGTCGGCGTCATGGCCAACTCTTATGTCGACGCGGCCGTCCAGTCGCGCCATGCGCTCGACGCGGGTTGCCGTGGCGTATTGCTCGCTCCTCCGTCCTATTTCAAGAATGTCAGCGACGACGGGCTGTTCGTCTGGTTTTCGTCGGTCTTTGAGGAGATCGGTTCGGGGGCGAGAGACATTTTCCTTTACAATATTCCTTCCGTTACCGCCGTTGAAATTTCAGTCGAACTTGTCAGTCGTCTGCGCGAAGGTTTCCCTAAAGTCGTTTCCGGTGTGAAGGACTCATCCGGAAACTGGGCCTTTACCGAAAAGCTGCTGGCAAAGCACAATGATCTGGCAATTCTTATCGGTGACGAACGCTCACTTTCCGCCGGTGTTCGCCTCGGCGGGCAGGGTGCGATTTCCGGCATGGCAAATCTCTACGCGGACCGTCTTTTGCCAATGGTCAATGAAGGCCGCGACGATCCGGCGATGATCGAGGCGGTCAATGAGCTCTTGAAATTTCCGGTCACCCCGGGGGTCAAGGCCTTGGTCGCCTACCACGCCGGCGATGATGGGTGGCGCCGGGCACGCGCGCCGCTGCAGGCCCTATCGGATTTGGACTACAAGCGACTGACCGGCATCTTCGACCGCTTGTTTGTGGCAGCTGCCGCGTAATAATGGGGGAAGCGATACGAGTCGGGAGGACGGGCATGGATGATGGTAACGAGCCGGTGAGGCTGCGAGAGAAGGCCTATGCGAGCTTCACGGAGCATCTTCTTGCCCGTGATATCAATCCGGGGCAATTCGTTTCGCAGCGTCAGCTTGTTGCAATGACCGGTATGCCGCTTGGAGCCATTCGCGAACTTGTGCCTCGCCTTGAAGCCGAGGGGTTGGTGAAGACGATTCCGCAGCGTGGCATCCAGATTGCGCATATCGATCTCAATCTGATCCGTGAGGCCTTCCAGTTCCGCCTGTTCATGGAAAAGGAAGCAATTGCACTCTTCTGCGTTTCGGCATCCGATGAACTATTGGCCCGGCTACGCAAGGAGCATGAAGATACCCTCGAGGAGGCGCTGCAAGGCAAGGAGACGCCCGAGCTCGAATTGCGCGCTCAGACGATCGACTGGAACCTGCACGAAACGATAATCGATTCTCTTGAGAACGGGATTATCGGCAGGGCCTACCGGATCAATGCGATCAAGATGCGCCTGATCAACCAGGAGCGTTTCCGCATCACGGGCCGCGTCGTCCCGGTCATGCGCGAGCATCTGGCCATCCTCACGGCGATCGAAACCCGCGATCCGCAGACGGCAATGGATGCGATGGCCGTGCACATCAGCAATGCGAGGAATTTGGCACTCAAACTTTAGAAACATCGGCAATGGGAGTTGCCGTGCAGAGTCACAAGAGGAGGAAACAATGAGCATGAACTTCGTCAAACCGACGCGGCGCCAGTTCCTGGCCGGGTCGGCGGCACTCGGTGCAGCGAGCATCACCGGCCTGAGGCCGGCATTTGCCGCCGTCGACTGGAAGAAATATGCGGGTACGACGCTTGAGGTCAATCTGATCAAGAGCCCGCGCGGTGATATCCTGCAGAAATACCAGAAAGAATTCGAAGAGCTGACAGGGATCAAGGTCAATGCCGAACAGACGCCCGAGCAGCAGCAGCGCCAGAAGGCGGTCATCGAGCTCACATCCGGCAAGCCAAGCTTCGATGTCATCCATATCAGCTATCACGTGCAGAAACGTCAGTTTGAGAAAGCTGGATGGCTCGCCGATCTGACGCCGTTCCTGAAGGATCCGAGCCTCACCGAGGCTTCTTTGACCGAGAGCGATTTTGCGCAGGCGGGTCTCGATTTTGCCAAGGATAAGAATGGCCGCTTTGGCGGGCTTCCCTTCTCGGTGGATTATTGGATCATTTACTGGAACAAGGATCTGTTCGCCACCAAGGGCATCGAATACCCGAAAACGTTTGAGGAACTTGTCGCTGCCGCTGAAAAGCTGACCGACAAGGACGCCGGCACCTATGGGTTCGTTGCGCGCGGTATGAAAAACGCCAATACGCCGGTATGGGCAAGCTTTATGCTCGGCTATGGCAAGAGCACCGTGATGGACGGGAAACTGCAATCGGACACGCCGGAATCCATCGAGGCCGCCAAACTCTACCAGCGTCTGATGACCAAATCCGCGCCGCCCGGCGTGACAGGGTTCAACTGGGCCGAGTGCCAGTCGAGCTTCCTGCAGGGCAAGGTTGGCATGTGGATGGATGGTATCGGCTTTGCGCCGCCGCTGGAGGATCCCAAAAAGTCGCGTGTTGTCGGCAAGGTCGGTTACGGCGTCATGCCGAAGGGCCCCGGCGCACAGGCCGCCCCGACATTCGGCGACGGGATCGGCGTTACCGAAGGCTCATCGAAGAAAGAAGCAGCCTACCTATATTGCCAGTGGGCGATTTCGAAGGAGATGGGCGCGCGTCTGCTTCAGTCCGGCTCCGGCGTTCCCTTCCGTAATTCGGTGCTCAACGACCCGGAAATCCTGAAAGGCGTCACCATGCCAGCCGAGTGGGCAAGCGTGCTTTCAGAATCCGCAAAGGTGAGCCAGCTTTGCCTGCCAGTCATCGTACCGGTTACCGAATTCCGTGACGTGATGGGTGTCGCCTTGACCAATGTCATTGGCGGCGCCGATCCGGCAGCGGAAATGAAGCGTGCCACGGAAGAATTCCGCCCGATCCTGGAAAAAAGCGAAGCGTAGCGTAGCAGCATGACAATTACCGCCTCGACCATGACCAATGATCAGCAAAGTGAAAAGGTCAAGAACGGCGATGGCCGGTTTACGCCGAGCTATTGGCCGTTCGTTATCCCGGCGCTGGTCATCGTCGTGGCGGTGATTGTTTTTCCGTGGGTGTTCACCCTGTGGATGAGTGTCAATGAGTGGCATCTTGGCGGAGAAAAGAGCTTCGTCGGCTTTGCCAATTTTGTACGGCTCGCAGGCGACGCTCGCTTCTGGCAATCGATGGGCCATACGGTGGTCTACACCGTCCTGTCCGTCGTGGCACCGCTGTTTCTCGGCACGATTGCAGCGCTGGTCTTCGACAGCAAGTTGCCGATGCGCGGGCTTTTGCGCGGTATATTCGTCATGCCGATGATGGCGACACCCGTTGCGGTCGCCCTCGTCTGGACGATGATGTTTCATCCGCAACTGGGAGTTCTCAACTATCTGCTATCGCTGATCGGTATCGGCCCGCAGGAGTGGATATTCAACCAGAACACGGTGATCCCTTCGCTGGTGCTGGTCGAGACATGGCAATGGACACCGCTGGTCATGCTGATTGTGCTTGGCGGCCTAGCTGCCATGCCCCGCGACCCATTCGAGAGCGCGGAGATCGACGGGGCGAATGGCTGGCAAAAATTCCGCTACATCACCTTTCCGATGATCCTGCCATTCATGATGGTGGCTGTGATCATCCGTTCCATCGATGCCTTGAAAAGCTTCGACATCATCTTCGCCATGACGCAAGGCGGGCCGGGTACAGCATCGGAAACGATCAATATCTATCTCTACAATGTCGCCTTCGCCTACTACGACATCGGCTATGGTTCGGCCATCGCCGTCGTCTTTTTCATCGTCATCATCACCATGTCGCTTGCGCTGCTGCATCTGCGCCAGCGGACCAAGTGGAACAGCTGAGGGCCGGGAAAATGCTGCTTCGCAACCTGCTGAAATGGTCTGGCACCGCCTTCATCGTCGTCGTTATCGTGTCGCCCGCAATTTTCTTCTTCTTGTGGATGCTGTCACTCTCGTTGAAATACGAGATAGACAACGGCGCCTATCCGCCGATCTTCATTCCGGAACAGTTTGCCTGGTCGAACTACAGCGATATCTTCGCCGCCAATGACTTCCTGCATTATTTCTGGAACAGCCTTCTCGTGACAGGGACTGCGACAATCCTCGCGCTGCTCGTTGGTGTGCCTGCCGGCTACGGCATCGCAAGGTTGAAAGCGGACAAGTCCGCGATCGTCATCATGATTGCACGCATGACGCCGGGCCTTTCCTATCTGATCCCGCTGTTCCTGCTGTTCCAGACGCTGGGCCTGCTCGGTACGCTCTGGCCGCAGATCATCATCCATCTCGTGGTGACGGTGCCTATCGTCATCTGGATCATGATCGGCTATTTCGAGACGACACCGATCGAACTTGAAGAAGCGGCGATGATCGATGGCGCGACCTCGTGGCAGGTGTTCCGTCTCGTGGCGCTGCCGATCGCCAAGCCGGGCGTTGTTGTGGCGCTGATCCTTGCGGTTATCTTCTCCTGGAACAATTTCGTCTTTGGCATCGTGCTGGCCAGCCGCGAAACGCGAACGCTGCCCGTTGCAGTCTACAACATGCTCTCGTTCGAGCAGGTCAGTTGGGGACCACTTGCGGCGGCAGCCTTCGTGGTGACATTGCCGGTGCTGTTGCTCACCGTCTTCGCTCAACGTCAGATCATTGCGGGGCTCACCGCTGGCGCGGTGAAATAGGCCTATACGCCGTAGCGTTCGGTGCGGATGATGGCGGCGGGCACATCCGCGCCGATCAGTGCGTCGGCCGCGGCATTGACGAAGGCGTTCGATCCGCAGACGAAGACTTCTTTGGGCTGCGAAGGCATACGAGCGAGGACATCCAGAATCATTGCCGGGTCGATACGCCGCGTGTAATCGCTCTCCTGCGATGCTGGCTCGCGCGTCAACGTCAAGACCAGATCGAAGCCGTTGCCAGACTGATTGAACATCTGCAGTTCGTCATGGAAGATCAGTTCGTCCGACGTTCGGGCGGAATAGAGCAGGAGGATAGGCGCCGGCGACTGCTGGGCAGCACGGTGACGGACCATCGAAATGAGCGGCGCCACACCGGAGCCGCCGCCGATCAAGAGAATTGGCGCGCCATCCTCGACGGTCCAGATGAAATGCCCGCCGATCGGACCGCGAAGCTCGATCTCATCGCCGATCGCAGCGACCTCGTGGAAGAAGGCCGATACTTCGCCATCCTCCAGTCTTTCAATGGCGAGTTCGATGATCTCGCCCTGCTCCGGTGTCGAGGCAATCGAATAGCTGCGCTGCGCTTGATAGCCGTCCGGCGCGCTTAACCGGACATCCACGTGCTGCCCCGGCCGGTAAGCGAAGGGCTGGGATGGCTGGAGGAAGAAGCTGACGACACGCGGGGTCTGCCTGACGATTTCGGTGATGGTTGCGCGCTGCCATTCCGCCTTTGTTGCGGGTATCTGATCTGACATGCCTCAATCGCCAGTGTAGCGTTGTTCGCGCCACGGATCGCCATAGATGTGATAGCCGCGCAACTCCCAGAATCCCGGTTCGTCACGCTTGGTGAATTGCAGGCCGTTGATCCACTTCGCCGATTTCCAGAAGTAAAGATGCGGAACGAGCAATCGCGCCGGGCCGCCATGATCGGCCGTCAGGGGCTGGCCATTGTAAAAGGTGGCGATCATCGCCTTGCCGCCGACCAGATCTTTGACGGGCACGTTGGTCGAATAGCCATCGAAGGAATGGGCGAGGGCAAACTCGGTCGGTGGTTCGATACCGGCCTCGGCGAAAATATCGTCGATCAAAACGCCCTGCCATGGTGTATCCAGCTTCGACCAGGCGGTGACGCAATGGATATCCCGGGTGAACTTCGTCTGTGGCAACGCATTGAATTCGGCCCAATTCCAACTGATCAGCGGCTTTGGCCCATCCTTGAGCGTTAAGGACCAGTCTTCGGTCCGCACGCGCGGCGTCGGGCCCGCCGACAGGACGGGAAAGTCCTCGGTCAGCGTTTGACCTGGCGGGATGCGGTCTGTGATCTCAGGCGGTTGGCGCCGGCCAGTAAAGCCGCGTGTCGTCATGGTGATAAAACTCCTAGCACCTTATACAACCACAAAGGACTGCCGCGGCCAAGACCGGACCCGGTCAACCATGGTTGATCATGATGTGGCGCACGGCAGTGTAATCTTCCAGCGCATAGACCGACATGTCCTTGCCGTAGCCTGATTGCTTGACACCACCGTGGGGCATTTCATTGGTCAGCATGAAGTGCGTATTGATCCACGTGCAACCATATTGCAGGCGCGATGCGGCTTTCATCGCCTTGGAGATATCCTGTGTCCACACCGAAGAGGCCAGGCCGTAGTCACTGTCATTGGCCCAGGTGACGGCTTGGTCATCATCTTTGAAGCGCGTGACCGAAACGACCGGACCGAACACCTCGCGGCGGACGATCTCATCCTCCTGCGTCGCGCCGGCGACCACGGTCGGCTGGAAGAAGAAGCCATCCTTGCTCCCTGCGCCGCCGCCGGTAGTAATCTCTATGTGCTTCTGCTCGGTCGCCCGCTCGACGAAACTCGCAACACGATCGCGCTGACGGCCGGAAATCAGCGGACCGATTTCGTTGACCGTGTCATCGGCATCATTGTATCGAATGGTGGAAACGGCGGAGGTGAGGTCAGCGACGAGCTTTTCGTAGATACCGTCCTGCGCATAGATGCGGCAGGCAGCGGTGCAATCCTGCCCGGCGTTGTAGTAGCCGAAAGTACGGATACCGTTGACCACGGCCTCGAGATCGGCATCGTTATAAACGATCACAGGGGCTTTGCCGCCTAATTCGAGATGCGTGCGCTTGACGGTTTTTGCCGCAGCTTGCAGGACTTTCTTGCCAGTGGCGATATCGCCGGTGATCGAAACCATGCCGATCTTTGGATGGTTGATCAGCGCGTTGCCGACGGTTTCGCCGCGTCCGAGAATAACGTTGACGACGCCCTCGGGAAGAATATCCGCCAGCAGGCGCGCCATTTTCAACGCGGTCAGCGGCGTCTGCTCGGACGGCTTGAACACGACCGTATTGCCGCCGGCGATCGCAGGCGCCAGTTTCCACGCCATCATCATCAACGGGTAATTCCACGGCGCGATAGAACCAACAATGCCGATGGCATCGCGCCGGATCATGGAGGTGTGGCCCGGCAGATATTCACCTGCCACCGGCGAGGTGAGGGTGCGCACCGCGCCGGCGAAAAAACGCCAGCAATCGATAATCGCTGGCATCTCGTCATTGCGCACCGCGTTGATAGGCTTCCCGCAATTCAAGGCCTCAAGCGCAGCGAAATCATCCGCATGTTTCTCGATCGCGTCTGCGATCTTGAGCAGGTACCCGGAACGTTCGGCAGGAGTAGTGCGGGACCAAGCGGAGAAGGCACGTTCCGCCGCATCGACGGCGGCATCGATCTGGCCATGAGAGGCCTCGGCGAGGTCGATGATCTTGGCGCCGGTCTTCGGGTTGAGCACATGCTCCTCCGCTTCCGTTCCGGCCTCGAACTTTGAACCGATCAGCAGTTTTGTGTCCATGACATGTTCTCCCATGTTATTTGCCTGAGCCGGCGATCTGATCGCCGTCGCGTGTGAGGTAGTAGGCGCCGAGGATCGGCAGGAAAGTGACGATCACCACGACCACGGCCACCACATTGGTCACGGGTCGTTGGCGCGGGCGGATCAATTCCTGCAACATCCATATGGGCAGCGTGGATTGCTGTCCGCCGGTGAAGGTGGTGACGATGACCTCATCGAAGGAAAGCGCGAAGGCGAGCATTCCGCCGGCCAGCAGCGCGGTACCGATGTTTGGCAGGATGATGTAGCGAAATGTCTGGAAGCCATTGGCGCCGAGATCCATCGAGGCTTCCATCAGAGAACCCGACACACGGCGGAAGCGCGCGACGGCATTGTTGTAGACAACGACGATACAGAAAGTCGCGTGACCGAGCACGATGGTCCAGAAGGAAAATGGGATATCCGCCAGGCTGAAGGCCGAGCGCAGGGCTATGCCGGTAATGATGCCGGGCAGGGCGATCGGCAGGATCACAAGAAGAGATATCGTCTCGCGTCCGAAGAAACGCGTCTGGCTGACTGCGGCGGCGCAGAGCGTGCCGAGCACCAGAGCGATGATCGTCGAGATCGAAGCGACACGCACCGATAGCGACAGCGCCTGCCAGACATCGGCCCGCTCCCACGTCACCGCAAACCATTTAAGAGTGAGGCCGGGCGGCGGAAACTGATAACTCTTCTCCTCCGTGGTGAAAGCGTAGAGAAAGATCGACAGCAGCGGTAGATGCAGGAACAGGAGCCCGCCAGCGGCAGCGAGCTTCAGGCCAAGGGGAGCGGATGTGGATTTGTCAGAGCGCATCGAAGGCTCCCATTCGCCGCGCCATCCACAAGTACAAGCCCATGATGATGATCGGCACGACGGTGAAGGCAGCCGCCAGTGGGATATTCCCTGCCGTGCCCTGCTGGGCATACACCGCCTGGCCGATGAACAGTCGCGATGAGCCAATGATTTGCGGAATGATATAGTCGCCAAGCGTCAGCGAAAACGTGAAGATCGATCCCGCGACAATACCGGGAAGCGCAAGGGGAAACAGCACATGACGGAACGTCTGTTGCGGCGTTCCACCGAGATCGGATGATGCCTCGATGAGATTGGTCGGGACACGTTCCAGTGCTGCCTGGATGGGCAGGATCATGAACGGCATCCAGACGTAGACGAAGACGATGAAGGTGCCCGTATAACTCACCGACAGGGAGTTGCCGCCGATGACAGGGAGCGAGAGCCACGCGTCCAGCAACCAGAGAAGGTTCAGCTTGGTCACGAGCCAGGTGAGAATACCTTCCTTGGCGAGGATGAGTTTCCACGCGTAAATCTTGACGAGATAGCTGGACCACAGCGGCAGCATGACGCCGAGATAGAAGATGGCCTTCCATTTTCCCCTGGCGTAACGGGCGGCGTAGTAGGCGATCGGAAAAGCGATGACCGCCGAAAACAAGGTCACGATCGCAGCCATCAATATGGTGCGGATGATGATGTCGAAATTGGCATCGTTCAAGAGCTGCCTGTAAGTGGCAAGCGTGAATTCGTAGTTGATGAGGCCGGAATAATCGTCGATCGAAAAGAAGCTCTGCAGCAGCAGGGCGAGCAAGGAGCCGAGATAGATGATGCCGAGCCAAAGCAGCGGCGGGCCGAGCAGAATGGTGAGAAACACGTGGGGGTGTTTCCAGAGAAAGTCCGAGACACGCCCTGCGAAGCTGCCACGCCCGGTCTGGATCGCGTGTTGTTGAGCGATGGCGCTCATGACGCTGCCTCCATCAGGTGCAGGTCGGCGCGGTCGAAGCTCAACTTCACCGGGTCGCCTTCGGCGGGAATTGAAGTGGCAGCCGGGCTCATGACATTGATCCTGATGCCGTTGACATTGACCAGAACGCGGTTTGCCGCACCAAGGAAGCTGCGCGACAGAACAGTGCCATCGACGACGAGCCTGCCGTTGCCACTTTGGTTCAGAGCGATCGCCTCAGGCCGCAAACTGGCAAATTGCGCCGCCGCACCCAGCTGTGCAACGAACTCGGGTGGCAGGATATTCGACGAACCGACGAAATCGGCGACGAAACGTGTTCGCGGCTGCTTGTAGACCTCTTCCGGCGTCCCGAGCTGCTGAATTCTGCCATCGTTGAATACAGCGATGCGATCCGCCATCGACAGAGCTTCACCTTGATCATGGGTGACGAAAACAAAGGTGATGCCGAGGGACTTCTGCAAGGATTTGAGTTCCTCCTGCATCTGCTCGCGCAACTTCAGATCGAGCGCGCCGAGCGGCTCGTCCAGGAGCAGGACTTTCGGCTTGTTGACGAGAGCCCGAGCGAGCGCCACACGCTGGCGTTGCCCCCCGGAAAGCTGGCCGGGCCGACGCACGCCGTATCCGGGCAGTTTGACCATGGCCAGCGCGTCTTCCGCCGCTTTGCGCCTTTCTTCCCTGGCGACGCCCTTGACCATGAGACCATAGGCGACGTTGTCCAGGATACTTAAGTGGGGGAACAGCGCGTAATCCTGAAAGACCGTGTTGACGCTGCGGCGGTAGGGCGGCACACCTTCGGCGGTCTCGCCGAAAATCTCGATATGTCCGGCTGTAGGCTGTTCAAATCCTGCCATCAGCCGCAGGCAAGTGGTCTTGCCCGAGCCGGAAGGGCCAAGCATGGCAAAAAACTCACCTTCCGCAACCGCGAGATCGACAGCGTCCACGGCGCGCACAGCACCGAAATGACGCGATACGTTTTCGAACAGCACAGCAGCGGTCATGGCTTTGCTCCGGGGTAATGCACCACCCTAACCCTCCCCCTTGTGGGGAGGGACGGACCGCAGGTCCGGGGAGGGGGCTTCTGAAATCTCAACAACGCAACCAGTTCAGGGGGGCTTCAAAAGACCCCTCTGCTGGTTCGCAGCCTCTCTCCCCACAAGGGGGAGGGCTGGAAGCCTAGCCGCGAAATCTAGCGCCCGCCGATCACGCCGATATAATCGGACACCCAGCGATGATACGGTACGCATTCGCTCTGGGTTTCGCACTTGGATACTGGCGTTCTCCAGAACTTGATCTTGTCGAAGTCGTTATAGCCGTTTGTCGCGCAACCCTCGTCGGTCAAGAGTTCGTTGCCCTTGCAGGCTGCTCCAACCGAAGGATTGGCGCCGAACCAAGCCGAGACGTCACCCTGAACCTTGGGTGAAAGCGAATGTTCCATCCACATATAGGCACAGTTCGGATGCTTGCTGTCGACGTGCAGCATGGTTGTGTCGGCCCAACCCGTTGCGCCTTCTTCAGGGACGACCGAGGCGATGGGCTTTTTCTCGGCCTTCAACAGGTTCACCTGGAACGGCCATGAGCCGGAAGCGACAACGCCTTCATTCTTGAAATCATCCACCTGGATCATGGCATCGTGCCAGTAGCGGCCGGCGAGCGTCCGCTGCACCCGCAGGATATCGAGCGCTGCCTTGTACTGGTCTTCGTTGAGTTCGTACGGGCTTTTGATGCCAAGCTCAGGCTTGTGGGCCATCAGATAGTTGGCGGCGTCGGCAATATGGATCGGCCCGTCATAGGCCTGAATGCGACCCTTGTTCGACTTGCCATCAGGCAAGGTCATTTCCTCGAACACCACGTTCCAGCTGGTCGGCGCCTTATCCTTGAACGCTTCGGTGTTGTACATCAGAACGTTCGGACCCCATACGTAAGGCACGCCATAATGAACGTCCTTGACGGTGTGCCAGGGCGCATTCTGCATGCGTTCGTCGAGCGTCTTCCAGCTTTTGATAAGGTCCGTATTGATCGGCTGAACGCGCTTGCCGGCAACGAGACGCAGCGACGCATCGCCAGATGCCGTAACGAGATCGAAGTCGCCTTCGTTCATGAGCGCGACCATTTCGTCGGATGTTGCAGCAGTCTTGACGCTGACCTTGCAGCCGGTCTCCTTTTCGAATCCCGTGACCCAATCATAGGCCTTGTCGGTGTCGCCGCGTTCGATATATCCGGGCCACGCAACGATGGAGACTTCGCCTTCTCCCTTGCCGATTTCTTTCAGCGCTTCCTGGGCGAGGACCTGCGTGGTGAATGCGAGGGAAAGCGTAAGTGCAGTGCAGGATTTCAAAAACTGCTTCATCTCAATTCTCCCGTTTGGGCCCTGGTTTCAGGGCATATGTTCCCGGTAAGAAAAGTGCCTTGATTTCTCCGTATTCGCAAATTCATTTATCAGAAGGTTGGTATCGGAAATTCCGATATCAGCGGTTTCGGCCGCTGCGCAGGGCTTCGGCTATACCGACGAAATCCCGGGCGGCCTGGGGCAGGCTGGAACCCTTGCGCCAGACCATGCCGACCTGCACTACGGGGAGCGCACCGGATACATCGCGGCTTTCGATGCGATCGCCTTCAAGCGACCACGGACGGTAGACGAGATCGGGCAACAGTGCGATCCCGGCGCCGGTGGCGACGAGACTGCGGACGGCCTCAACCGAGCGGGTGCGGAAGGCGACATGCGGACGCGCGCCCAGGGCAGTCAGGAGTTTGCCGGTGTTCTCCTCGATTTCGTCGACGGTCAGCATGATAAGCGGCTCCCTGGCGATATCGTTGATCGAGATGATATCCGCGCTGACCAACGGATGACCGAGTGGCAGCCACAATCTGTAGGGTGAGGTCTCGATAATTTCCGCCTGCAGAGCCATGCGATCACGGAGATTGGATATGACCATGACCGCCACATCGAGTTCACCGCCCACCAGCAGATGTTCCAGATAGGAGCCATTATCTTCTATGGCGCTGACCTCGACCCCGGGAGATGCGCGGCGGAAGCGGGCGAGAAGGTCCGAAAGGACATATCCTGCGACGAGCGATGTTACACCGAGGTGCAGCTTGCCCGCCTGCTTTGGCACTTCTTCGGAAAACGAGCGTCTTGCATCTGAGACATCGGCGAGGATCTTCGTCGCATGGCGGAGAAACTGGTGGCCGTTATAGGTGATATCGAGGCCGCGTGGATGACGTTCGAAAAGTTCGACGCCGAGATCACTTTCAAGTTCCCTTATTGCCTCGGTAATGGATGATTGCGAAATCGACAGATTTTGTGCGGCGCGGGTGATGGAGCCCTGTTCCGCGACGGCGACGAAATACTGCAATTGCCTGATGGTGAATGCCATTCGCCGAGTTAATAGAGGGGTGCGCAGGTTGGCAAGCTGTGGCCGAAAAGGCTGTTGTTTAATATTGCCGATTGTTAATGATATTATAATATTATAAATAGGAGCAAGAAGTGGGGGAGCGCGCTGGGAGGTCGTGCCGTTTGCAACTTTGGCGACGGTTTTTGTCTGACTAGATTCCCCACCCACGCAAGCAATTAGCAGGCAAGCATTTGGCAGGCAACCAGCTCACCAATTATGATTTCCGCACCGCGGGGCAGGCGCGAACGCATCATGGCCACGTCATGCGCGATCTCGGGCTCAAGATAATCAACGGTATCTACCCGGAGAATAGCATTCTGCCGGGTGATGCGGAATTGCTGGAACGATTCGGGGTGTCGCGAACGGTATTGCGCGAGGCTTTGAAGACGCTCGCTGCCAAGGGGCTTATTCAGCCGAAAGCCAAGATCGGTACGCGCGTACTCGAGCGTTCGCACTGGAACCTGTTCGATCCGGACATACTGGTCTGGCATTTCGAGGCAGGTGCGAGCGCCCATTTCCTGTCGAGCATCGTCGAGATGCGGCTGGCTCTTGAGCCTGAAGCGGCGGGCCTTGCCGCATTGCGGCGTACGGATGCCCAGCTTGAAACTCTGTTCCATTGGGTCGAGAAGATGGGAAACGCACGCGAATCGGCAGCAGATTTCGTCTTCAGCGATCTGCAGTTTCACATCGGAATTGCTGAGGCTTCCGGCAATCCATTCATGCGTTCGATCAGCGCGCTGATCGAAGTGGCATTGGTGACAACCTTCACCATCAGTTCGCCCATACCCAACTCTGAAAGCCATGTGCGCTCGGTTGCACGCCACGCCGCAATTGCCGAAGCGATCAAGGCCCGCAACGTCGAGGCTGCCAAGCAAGCCATGCGCGTCGTTATCGAGGAAGGCGCCGAGCGGGTCCTGACCGCAGGACGAACCACAGCTACAGCGTAGCGATCGTTACCTTCGCGGGCTTCTCGATCTTCAGCGGATTGCGCAAGGGCAAGCCAAATGCCGGCGCTTCGATCTCGAAGATATCGCCGTTCTCGGCCTTGATGCCATCGGCAAAGGAAAGCGTTGCCGTTCCAAACATGTGCACGTGGATATCCCCGGGCTGGCGGAACACTGCATATTTGAAATGGTGATGCTCGAGATTGGCAATGGTGTGGGACATATTGTCTTCACCCGAAAGGAAAGGCTTTTCCCACAAGATCTTGTTTTTACGCAAGATACGCGAAGCACCACGGACATCGGAAGGCAAATCGCCGAGAATGAGCTCGGGACCTAGCGAGCAAGGCCGCAGCTTGGAGTGGGCAAGGTAGAGATAGTTCACACGCTCCATGACATGGTCGGAGAATTCATTGGCAAGTGCAAAGCCGATGCGGAAAGGCGACCCATCGGGACCAATAACGTAGATACCGGCTATTTCCGGCTCTTCGCCTGCATCATCTGCAAAAGCTGGCGAGACGAGGGGTTGGCCGGGACCGGTCAGCATCGAACCATTGCCTTTGTAGAACCATTCCGGCTGAACGCCGGTGGCACCCTTTTTGGGTTTGCCGTTTTCGAGACCCATGCGGAACATCTTCATCGAATCGGTGAGTTTTTCTTCCTCGGCCTCGCCAACTTTGCGATGCATCGCGTCGCGCGTCGCGGCCGATCCGAGATGGGTGAGGCCGGTACCGGTCAGGTGGATATGGGCAGAATCGTGCGTGTCGATCGGAGGAAGCAAGCGGCCTTCCGCATAGGCGGCTGCAATGTCGATCCTCTTGCCAAGCCCGCGTTTTTCCACAATCTCGGCTATGCCTGCTTTCGCATCGATCGCTGCATGCGCGAGTTCCAGAACGGAACGCGTGCGCTTGACATGACGGAATTCCTCACCGACACGTGCGGCGACCTGCCGCTTTCCATTGGCATTCGTCAACTGGACCAGATTCAAGGTTTCCTCCCGATATATCAGATTTGGTGGCGTGGTTATAAGCTGGCCATACGGTATCGTCCAGCAGCTCTTTTCAAAAAATATTATAATAGTATTATATGGTTCGAAGGGTTTTTCGCAACTCTGTGAAAGTCCTATTCCAAAAGTCATACTTTTGCGATAGATGTTGGGAAGACCCTGCTCTGGGAGGACTGGTCCGGGCTGAAAAGTTCGGTCGAGGTCGCCCAGACGTATCGGGCATGATTATGAAAACCGGGAGGATACACGTGAAAATACTCAATCTGTTTGCCGCGGGATTGATCGCACTTGGTGCGATGGGGTCGCAAGGCTACGCCCAGGATAAGGGCTCTGTCGGCATCGCGATGCCGACCAAATCCTCGGCACGCTGGATTGCCGACGGCGACAACATGGTGAAGGCGCTGAAAGAACGCGGCTACACCACCGATCTGCAATATGCGGAAGACGATATTCCAAACCAGCTGGCGCAGATCGAGAACATGGTCACCAAGGGCGTCAAGGTCCTCGTTATCGCAGCGATCGACGGCACTACGCTTTCGAACGTTTTGCAGCAGGCGCACGATGCCGGTATCAAGGTTATTTCCTATGACCGCCTCATCCGTGACACGCCGAATGTAGACTATTACACCACTTTCGACAATTTCCAGGTTGGTGTTCTGCAGGCCAGCTCGCTGGTCAAGGCGCTTGGCCTTCCGGAGGCAAAGGGTCCGTTCAACATCGAATTGTTCGGTGGTTCGCCCGACGATAACAACGCCTTCTTCTTCTATAATGGCGCGATGTCTGTCCTGCAGCCTCTGATTGACAGCGGCAAGCTCGTCGTCCAGTCCGGCCAGATGGGCATGGATAAGGTCGGTACGCTGCGTTGGGATGGTGCCGTTGCGCAGGCGCGCATGGATAACCTCCTGTCAGCCTACTACACCGACAAGAAGGTCAATGCCGTTCTGTCGCCTTATGATGGTCTGTCTATCGGTATCCTTTCGTCACTGCGCGGCGTCGGCTACGGTACCGCGGACCAGCCATTCCCGTTCGTTTCCGGACAGGATGCGGAAATACCATCGGTCAAGTCGATCATCGCTGGTGAGCAGTATTCCACGATCTACAAGGATACGCGTGAGCTGGCCAAGGTGACGTCCGATCTCATCGACAAGGTTCTCAAGGGCGAGGAGCCGGAAGTCAACGACACCAAGACCTATAATAACGGTGTCAAGGTGGTTCCGTCCTACCTGCTGAAGCCGGTCGAAGTCGACAAGACCAACTGGAAAGAAATTCTGATTGGCGGCGGCTATTATACGGAAGACCAGATCAAGTAGGTCTTTTCATCTATGACGAACCCTGTGCTTGCCGCACAGGGTTCGTTGCCATGTCGGCTCTCCGGATGATGTTTTCGGTGGCGCAAGGACGCAGAGCCCAATATAAATTACAGAAGGAAACGACGCCGCAACAGGCAACCTGCTGCAGAAGCGTCGGTGAGGATATCGATGGAAACCATCCTCGAAATGCGCAACATCACCAAAGTTTTCCCTGGGGTGAAAGCGCTCAACAATGTCAATCTCGATGTGCGTAAAGGCGAAATTCATGCTTTGGTAGGCGAGAATGGCGCCGGCAAATCAACCTTGATGAAGGTGCTGAGCGGCGTCTATCCGCATGGCAGTTACGAAGGTGAAATTTTTTACAACGGCCAGGAGCAGCACTTCCGCGGCATCAGCGATAGTGAAAAGCAGGGCATCATCATCATTCACCAGGAGCTGGCGCTGGTTCCGCTCCTGTCGATTGCCGAGAACATATTCCTTGGCAACGAACCGGCGAAATTCGGTATCATCGATTGGCATATTGCGGAAAACCGCACGCGCGAACTCCTCGCCAAGGTCGGCCTGAAGGAAGATCCACTGACATTGATCACCAATCTCGGCGTCGGCAAGCAGCAGTTGGTGGAGATTGCCAAGGCGCTGTCGAAAGATGTCGAGTTGCTCATCCTCGACGAGCCGACGGCCAGCCTTAACGAGAATGACAGCGACGCGTTGCTGGCGCTGCTTCTGGAGTTCAAGGCGCACGGTATTTCCTCCATCCTGATTTCACACAAGCTGAACGAAGTCGGCAAGGTTGCCGACCGCATCACGGTGCTGCGTGATGGCGCGACCATCGAGACTCTCGACAAGCATGATATCTCTGAAGACCGAATCGTTACGTCGATGGTCGGACGTCAGCTGGCTGACCGCTTCCCACAGCGCGAACCCGATATTGGCGAGGTGGTATTCGAGGTGAAGAACTGGGTCGTTCATCACCATATCCACAGCGAGCGCACCGTTATCAACGGTATTAATCTCAATGTGCGAAAGGGCGAAGTCGTCGGCATTGCCGGGCTGATGGGCGCTGGCCGCACCGAATTCGCCATGAGCGTGTTTGGCAAGGCCTATGGGCGGAACATCAGTGGCGAGGTCTTCATCAACGGCAGACAGGCCGACGTCTCGACGATCGGCAAGGCCATCGACAACGGGATCGCCTACGTCACCGAGGACCGCAAGACCTATGGCCTCAACCTGATCGACCACATCAAGCACAATGCCACGATCGCCAATCTCGAGGGCGTTTCCCATAACGGCGTGCTGGATGACATGGCCGAACTGAAAGTGGCGAATGAATATCGCCGCAAGACCAATATCCGTTCCTCAAGCATCTACCAGAAGACCGGCAATCTCTCTGGCGGCAACCAGCAGAAAGTCGTTCTCTCGAAATGGTTGTTCGCCAACCCGGACCTTCTGATACTTGACGAACCCACGCGCGGCATCGATGTCGGCGCGAAATATGAAATCTATACGATCATCAATCAACTGGTAAGCGAAGGCAAAAGCGTGCTGATGATCTCGTCGGAAATGCCAGAGCTGCTCGGCGTCTGCGACCGGATCTACGTGATGAACCAGGGCAGGCTCGTCGGCGAAATGCCGGCCAGCGAAGCCAGCCAGGAAAAAATCATGCGCGCCATCATTCGTGCTGAAGGGAAAGCATCATGACCGTCGAAACTGCAGCAACCCAAGGTAAAAAAGACTTCAAGACGGAGGGTTCCGCGCTGAAAGGCAATTACCGGGAATATGGCCTGGTGCTGGCCTTGATCCTCATCATGCTCTTCTTCCAGTACACAACGAGCGGCGTTCTCTTCAAGCCGGTCAATCTGACCAACCTCGTGCTGCAGAACAGTTACATTATCATCATGGCACTCGGCATGCTTCTGGTGATCGTGGCCGGACACATCGACCTTTCGGTGGGTTCGGTATCGGGGTTTATTGGCGGCCTTGCCGCAGTGATGATGGTCCGCTGGCAAATACACTACATTCCGGCGACGATCCTGTGTCTTGTCATGGGTGGCGCAATCGGAGCCGCGCAAGGGTATTGGATAGCCTATCACAAGATCCCATCCTTCATTGTCACACTGGCCGGCATGCTGGTCTTTCGCGGCCTCGCCCTCTGGCTGCTGGGGGGCCAGTCCGTTGGCCCGTTCCCGCCGCAGTTCCAGCTCCTGAGTTCCGGTTTCATTCCCGACTTTTTCGGCTATCCCGGATTCAACGTCACCTCCATGCTTGTCGGCATTATTCTTGTGGCGCTGATGATCTATTTCAGTGTGCGCGGACGGGCCAAGCGCGAGAAGCATGGTTATCAGGGCGAACCCTTCACCCTCTTCGTTGCCAAGAACCTGATCATTGCCGGGATCGTGCTGTTTCTCACCTATCTGCTTTCTTCCTATAAGGGGTTGCCGAACGTCCTGATCGTCATGTCGCTCTTGATTGCGCTGTTCGTCTTCGTGACCAAGCGCATGACCGTCGGCCGCCGCATCTACGCCATGGGCGGCAATGAAAAGGCGGCAAAGCTCTCCGGTATCAAGACCGAACGACTGACATTCCTGACCTTTGTGAACATGGGTGTACTCGCCGCTCTTGCCGGGCTGATCTTTGCAGCACGTCTCAATACGGCGACGCCAAAGGCGGGTCTTGGCTTCGAGCTCGACGTGATTGCTGCGGTCTTCATCGGCGGCGCGTCGGCCATGGGTGGTGTCGGTCAGGTCATGGGTGCGGTGATCGGCGCCTTCATCATGGGTGTGATGAACAATGGCATGTCGATCATGGGCGTCAACATCGACTGGCAGCAGGTGATCAAGGGTCTCGTTCTGCTCGCTGCGGTTATCTTCGACGTCTACAACAAGAACAAGGCTTGAAGCCTGTCTCGTGAAGTCTGATGCATGACGTTGGTGCGTGTTGCGGCAAACAAACCTACCACGAGGAACGTCATGGCTCAAAAGCCTCAACAGCCGATGTTGGGGGCTTTTGGCTCCCTGAAGAGTCAAGTTTCCCTAGGGTGAGCTTGTCGAGCCATGCACCATTTGGTCGAAGAAAGGCCCGACAAATTACCCGAACGCGGACCGCGTTTCCGTTTTGACTCTCTATCGGCGTAATGCATGAATGCGGCCCGACGATCGCGCCAGGGACGGGAAAGCCCATGAAAACATTCTGTGCGGATGAGCAAGAGCGCCATAATCCGAAAGGCTTCCTGTCGAGTGGCGTGCCGAGGCCCAATCCGGAAAAGCCGGAGCGGATCGAGCGGCTTCTCGGGGGTGCCCGGGCGGCGGGCAGTTCTATCCATCGCCCCGCCAATCACGGGCTCGGCCCGATTGCCGCCATTCATACGCCCGAATATCTGGAATTCCTGCAGACTATCCATGGGCGCTGGCAACTGATTCCCGGGGCCTCCGAAGAAGTGGTTCCCAATATCCATCCAATCGGCCGCGCGGGCAGCTATCCGGCTTCCGCCGTGGGGCAGGCGGGTTATCACATGGCCGATACCGCGTGTCCCATTTCGGCGGAAACCTGGGAAAGCGCCTGCTGGAGCGCCTGGGCTGCGGTCGAAGCGACCGAAGCGGTCATGTCCGGCGAACCGGCCGCCTATGCGCTGTGCCGGCCGCCTGGCCACCACGCCTTCGCCGATGTCGCCGGCGGCTTTTGCTTTATCAACAATGCAGCGGTCGCAGCGCAAAGACTGCGCAGGAATGCCGCCCGCGTCGCCATCCTCGACGTCGATCTGCATCATGGCAATGGCACACAAGGCATCTTCTATGCACGCTCCGACGTGCTGACCGTTTCGATCCACGCCAATCCGGTGCGGTTCTATCCGTTCTTCTGGGGCTATGCCGACGAGCGCGGCGAGGGCGCCGGCCTCGGCTACAATCACAATCTGCCGCTGGTGCGCAAATCCGGCGACGAGGTATTCCTGGAAGCACTTGCTGCCGCGAGAAGCCGCATCGAAGCCTTCGCGCCGGAAGCATTGGTCGTGGCGCTGGGGCTCGATGCTTTCGAGGGCGATCCGTTTGGTGAGCTCTCCGTTTCTACGCCAGGTTTTGCCCGCATTGCCGAAGCCATCGCGAAATTGCGCCTTCCAACTGTCATTGTGCAGGAGGGCGGCTATCTTTGCGACGCGCTCGGCGACAATCTTGCGGCGTTTCTCACCGGCTTCGGCGCTGCGATCTGATTTTTCTTTTTCGCTGACAAAAGGTCTGTTGGCGTAGAAAATCCCCGGAACCGGGCGCCTTGCCGCCTCATCCTTAAGGTTTATCCCCAGGTTGGTTTGCTGGATTTGGAAAGTTTGGATTTTTTATGATTTGGAGTGTTGACAGGTTTGTTGGGTGGGGTCTATATACCGGCACAACGAGGGCGGGGCGCCGCTGGCGGTTGCCGAATGCGCCCTATAGTCTGGTTGACT
>NZ_JAVDSX010000016.1:0-26264 GCF_031455525.1 Phyllobacterium sp. 1468
CCAACAAACCTGTCAACACTCCAAATCATAAAAAATCCAAACTTTCCAAATCCAGCAAACCAACCTGGGGATAAACCTTAAGGATGAGGCGGCAAACCAACGAATACGGGCGCTGCAACGACGCAGCGCCCGTGATAAGCAATCAATATCTGGGTCAGATCTGTCAGGCCAGCGTGTAGGCCGTCTTTACGATCGTATAGAATTCCGCAGCATATTTGCCCTGTTCCCGGGGACCATAACTCGATCCCTTGCGTCCGCCAAAAGGCACATGGAAATCGACGCCTGCTGTCGGCAGGTTCACCATGACCATTCCAGCCTCGGCATTCCGCTTGAAATGCGTCGCATATTTTAGACTGGTCGTGGCAATACCAGAGGACAGGCCGAACGGCGTGTCGTTAGCCGTGTGCAGTGCCTCCTCATAGTCCTTGACGCGGATAACGCTGGCCACGGGGCCGAATATTTCCTCGCGCGAAATACGCATTTGATTGGTCGCTTCGGTAAAAAGCGCCGGCTGCAGATAGAAACCGGGATTATCGCGGGTCAACCGCTCACCGCCAAAAGCGAGCTTTGCACCCTCCTTCTGGCCAATGGCAATATAGTCTTCATCCTGCTTGAGCTGGCTCGCATCGACAACAGGGCCAATATGCGTGCCCGTCTTCAAGGCATCGTCGACGACGACGCTCTTCAGGCGTTCGGTCATCGCCGCAACGAACCGGTCATGGATGCCCTCGGTGACAATGATGCGCGACGATGCGGTGCACCGCTGGCCGGTCGAGAAGAACCCGCTGTTGACCGCCGCTTCCACAGCGACAGTCAAATCGGCATCATCCAGAACCACAAACGGATTCTTGCCACCCATTTCCAGCTGGAACTTGCGCATGTGATCGACTGACGCCGCAGCAACCCGCTTGCCCGTGCCCACCGATCCGGTGAACGTAATGGCGTTGACGTCCGCACTGTCGAGAATTGTCTGCCCCACGACCGAACCTTTGCCCATCACCAGGTTGAGCACGCCTTTCGGTAGTCCGGCACGATGCAATATATCGACGATTGCCCAGGAGCAGCCCGGCACGAGCTCAGCCGGCTTGAAAACCACCGTATTGCCGTACGCAAGCGCCGGAGCGATCTTCCAGGCCGGAATGGCAATCGGAAAATTCCATGGCGTGATAATGCCGACGACACCCACCGGCTCGCGTGTGATTTCAACGCCGATGTTAGGGCGTGCGCTCGGAAGCACTTCGCCCGCAAGCCGCAGGACCTCGCCCGCGAAGAAATC
Source organism: Phyllobacterium sp. 1468 (assembly GCF_031455525.1). Lineage (NCBI taxonomy): Bacteria > Pseudomonadati > Pseudomonadota > Alphaproteobacteria > Hyphomicrobiales > Phyllobacteriaceae > Phyllobacterium > Phyllobacterium sp. 1468. The sequence continues at coordinate 1,277 of NZ_JAVDSX010000016.1, forward strand.
GAATATTTGGGCGGCGCGGAGCGTCTCGCCGATGCCTTCCGGCAAGGTCTTGCCTTCCTCGCGTGACAGAAGTCTACCCAGCTCATCCTTGCGCGCTGTAATTTCGTCGGCTGTCTTGCGAAGGATGGCATGGCGTTCAAGGATGCCGGAGCGCGACCACGCCGGGAAGGCCGCTTTTGCAGCGGCGATTGCGCTCAGAGTATCTTCGGCCGTTGCACGTGCATATTGACCCACAACGTCATTGGTATTCGACGGATTGATATTGGGAATGGCGTCGCCACCGGCCCATTCGCCGTTGATCAGATTCTGGTGCAATGTCATGATTTTTCTCTCGCTCTGTTTGGCCGAACCAATACCATAGGACTAGAGTGATTCAACGCGAAAATCCTGCCTCTCGCTTTTTTGATCTCCGCAAACAAGCTCGAACGGATCGAATTTGCGGATAAACACATGCTGATCGATCGAACGTCAAGGAACCAATGCTATGGCCTATCCACTGTTCAACCTCGACGGACGACTGGCTCTCATTACGGGATCGAGCCAAGGCATCGGTCTTGCGCTTGCCAAAGGATTGGCGGCGCATGGAGCTGCGGTGGTAGTAAATGGCCGCGACAGGGCAAAGGTGGACGCAGCGGTCGCTGAGCTAAGAGGAGACAGCCACACCGTCCATGGTTCGGATTTCGACGTGACCGATCTGCAAGCGGTCATGGCGGGCGTCGACAAGATCGAGGCCGAAATTGGTGCGATTGATATTCTTGTCAATAATGCAGGGATGCAGTTCAGAGCGCCGCTCGAGGACTTCCCCGAGGACAAGTGGCAGCTATTGCTGCAGACCAATATCTCAAGCGTCTTTTACGCGGGCCAAAGCGTCGCAAAGCATATGATCAAGCGCGGACGAGGCAAGATCATCAACATTGCTTCGGTACAAAGCGAACTTGCCCGTCCCTCCATAGCTCCGTATACCGCAACGAAGGGCGCAGTCCGCAATCTCACCCGTGGCATGTGCACTGACTGGGCAAAGTACGGTCTGCAAGTCAATGCGATCGCACCGGGCTATTTCAAGACGCCGCTCAATCAGGCGCTGGTCGACAATCCCGACTTTTCATCCTGGCTGGAGAAGCGCACACCATCCGGACGTTGGGGCAATGTCGAGGAACTGATCGGTGCGGCCGTATTTCTCGCCAGTAACGCCTCTTCGTTCGTCAATGGCCAAATTATCCATGTCGACGGCGGAATCACAGCGTCGCTATGATCCGGCTTGTCGTCATGGGAGTGAGCGGTTCCGGCAAATCCTCCGTCGGGCGTGCCATAGCGGCCGCCCTGAAGCTGCCATTTGTCGAGGGTGATACACTGCATCCTCCAGCCAATGTAGAAAAAATGGCGTCGGGTGTTCCGCTCACCGATGAAGACCGCTGGCCGTGGCTAGACAAGATCGGCGCAGAATTGGCGAAGGCACAAAAAGGCGTGGTTGTTTCGTGTTCAGCCCTTAAGCAATCTTACCGAGACCGGCTGAGGCAAGAAGCGGGCGGCCCACTCGGGGTTCATCTTCCTCGATGGAAGTTTCGAGGTCTTGCGCGATCATATGAGCAAACGAACGGGGCACTTCATGCCCCTGTCCATGCTTGACAGCCAACTCGCAACGCTCGAACCTCCAACGGGGGAGCCATTCGTGTTGCGCAGAACATTGAGCATCCAATCGATGAGATCGCATCAGCGAGCGTCGATTGGGTGGGAACACAACATTGGTAACCATCAACCGCGCGGATCGGTGCGTGAAAAGCCCTCGCCGAATTCGCGGCTGCCCGGAACATAGGGGCGGCCCACTCGGTTGCACCAGTTCTCCCAACCCCGCTCAAATGTGTACCCTGCCCTTCCACGTTTGATAGCAGCAATCTCGCCTTCGGAAAGATAGTCCACATCCCCCATGGCCATGGCCTTCATCTGCATATCGGCGTTGAGTTCCATGTAGACGGAGGTGAACACGACCTCACGAAGAGAACGGGCAACTACGGTGCTGCCGTGGCCTCTCATCAGCGTCACGGTCCGATCGCCGAGACAGGCCGCAAGATCGCGCCCCATTGCGAGATCCGTCACCAGCAGATTGGTGCAATCGCCGAACTTGGTTCGAATATCCCATGTTGGAATGTCATCGCCGATGGGCGCGCACATGTGCATCAGCGGACGAAGTTTTTTGCTCGTCACCGTGAAGGGAATGACGCTGGGACTGTGGTTGTGGACAACAGCGTTGATCTCCGGTCGGGCTTCATAGATGCCCGCATGAATAAAGCGCTCCGAGTATGGTTTACCGGGTTCAGCTCCAACGCTCACGCCCTCATGGGTGAACTCCATGATGTCCGCGGCTTCGATGATTGCTGGCGCTCGCGCTCGCGACAGAAAAAAGCGGTCGGGACGATCGGGATTCCGGATGCTCACATGACCAAACGAATCCAATACGTTCTCGTTTGCGAGAATATGGTTGGCTGTGACCAGTTCCTCGATAAGGGCGTGCCGATCCATGATCTTTCCTTCTACCATGCTGTGGGCGAGCGACTTAGCGCTTCCAGGGGACGAGACGTTTTTCGATCTCGTTAAGCACCAATGTCAAAACGAAACCGATGATCGCGATCACGAAGAGACCGACATACATCTGCTCGACGGAGAACGTTTCCCAGGCTGCCCAGATCATGTAGCCGAGGCCGCTTTTTGCACCCATCATTTCTGCGATTGCAATCAGAACCAGGCCCATGCCAACCCCAAGCTTTATCCCGGTCATGATCACAGGTAGCGCTCCTGGTAACGCGATTGTCCTGAATGTATCCCAACGGCTTGCTTTGAAATTGCGCCCGACATCCAGATAAATCTTGTTTATCTCGCGCACACCCGCGGTTGCATTGATCGCAACGGGAAAGAACACGCCTATGGCTACCATGAAAATTTTGGAGCCCTCGCCCAGCCCGAAGATCAGCAGTGCTAGCGGCAAAATAGAGCTTTTCGGAATTGGGTAAGTGGCCGAAATCAAAGGATCGAACACAGCGCGTACCGGGCGGCTGAGCCCCATGATTATCCCGAGAATGAGCGCGGGTATGCCACCCACCAGAAAGCCGATGAACAACCGTTGCAGGCTGGCAGCGGTGTGTTGCCAAAGCTCACCGGTGCTGCCGAGCGTAACAAGCGTTTCAAAGATGCTGGAGGGTGCTGGAAAGAAGCGCGTGTCGATCAATCCTGTGCGCGCTGCAATCTCCCATACCAACAATAGAAGGATTGGAGATGCTATACTGATGAGACGATCCCGCGTGTTTTCGCTGATTTTCCAGGAGCGGGCGGGCCGGACAGTATCTGCTTCGATATGAGCGCTCATTTTCGCACTCCCTTTGCTTCATCGAGTTCGCGTGCCCGTTGCACTTCTTCGCGCAGGCTCGACCATATCTGGTGTACGAGTTTGCCAAATTCGGGGTTCTGTTGAAGTTCCAGAACATCACGCGGACGCGAGAGCGACACCGGAACCACCGTTTTGACCCGCCCGGGTTGCGCGGTCATGACCATGATGCGGTCGCCAAGCTTCACCGCCTCGTCCACATCGTGCGTGATGAAAAGAACGGTCTTTTTGTTCTCCTCCCAGATGCGCAACAATTCTTCCTGAAGCAGCAATTTGTTCTGCGCGTCCAGAGCCGAAAATGGCTCGTCCATCAGCAATATCTCTGGATCATTGGCGAAAGCACGCGCAATCGAAACACGCTGCTTCATCCCGCCTGAAAGTTGATGCGGATAGGCGTCCGCAAATTTCAACAGGCCAGTGCGGTCCAGGTAGTGGCCGACGACTTCCTTGATCTGGGCTTGCGGCGCCCGGCGCATATTCAATCCGTACGCCGCATTGTCCCACACCGTCATCCATGGGAAAATTGAATCGCCCTGGAAAACCATCGAGTTGACCGGCCGCTGCGACCCCGCCTCGACACTTACGTCGATGCTGCCGTCAGTAGGCGCTTCCAGACCCGCGAGGATGCGCAACAAAGTCGTTTTTCCGCAGCCCGACGGGCCGACGATCATAAAGAATTCTCCGCGAGCAATATCGATCGTAACATTGTCTACAGCCGTGAAAGACCCGAACCGTTTGCTCAGGCCTTTGATCCGGATTGCAGGCCGTTCTCGAGACTCCGTTGCAGCATCGTCTCGCACAGTCGCTTTCTTGGCCAATGCTTGAATCATCCTTATTCCTAACCTGGGTTCTTTTGCGCTGGCCCAAGTTCCTTGAGGGCCTCTTCCACGAATGAATTGTCTATGATCTTATCCGGAGTAACGCCCCCTTTGATCAGGCCTTGATCTTTGAAGAACTGCCAATCCTTCTGGATGCTCTCGCTATTGACCCGGCCATCGATATTGACCGCGGGAAGTTTGATACTCCGCAGCAGCTTTTCATCCTTTGTGCCGGAATATTTCATGATCAAGGCTACGATCTCATCGGACCCCGGGCCATCGAGACGCCCCTCGGGACCGAAAGCGCTTCGGAAATCACGAATCGCCCGGATATACGCCTTGGCAAATCGCACCCCGACCTCCTTGCGCGTGCTGGCAAAATTTTCGCTGAACATCAGCTCGCCGATTTGGGCGTTGGGATAATATGTGTCGGTCGAGGCCAGCAGGACGCCGAGATTCTGGTTCAGCATTGGAGTGAGGTAGGGCTCGGTCGCTATCACGGCATCCACCGCCTTGCTTGCCAGCGCGGCCGCTTGCTGCGGGAAAGGCAGATACACGACCTCTACGTCCGTGTACGCCAGACCAGCACTCTTCATTGCTTCGTTGAGGATAGATTCCGTGCTGCTGCCGCGGGCGACAATTGCGATTTTCCGTCCCTTCAGGTCGGCGATCGACTTGACTTGGGTGCCCGCAAGATCTTTTCGCACCACGATGCCATGGAACCCGAAACCAGGGGCAACCGAAGTACGGTCGGCGATGATCCTGATTGCAATATCGCGCTCGATTGCATTGAAAAGTCCAGCCGACACAGCCCCGCCGGCGACATCGATTTGCCCGGTGCCGAGAGGGGCGATGGCTTTAGCTGCCGAGTCGAAAAAGGTATAGGCGGGCTCGATTCCCTCCTCCTCGAAATATCCCTTGCCCTGCGCCACATTCAGGATGAACTCGCCGGTTGAGGCAACGGTGCCCACTTTGACAACATCAGCCGCCCGGGCTGCGCTGGTCGTGGTGAACATGATCAGCAATGAGCAAACGAGAAGTATAGCGCTGTTAACTTTTTCAATCATTTTTCGAGACCTCCCATCCCAAGTGCATCCCGCGCGAACTCGATCTCAATGAGCCGCCTTGTAGGGGCCAAGTTCGCTGGCAGCCTCATTCACGAAGCTTAGATCGACTACTTGATCGACTTGGACGTTGCCCTTGATCTGTTTCTGCTCCTTGAAGAACGTCCAATCCTTCTTCAAGCTCTCGACGTTGACAGACCCATTCGGATCGACGGCATGGGCGGTCATTTTCCGGATGACGGCAGGATCCTTGACGGTGGAATATTTCGCCATGATGGCAACAACGTCTTCGGCGTTCTTGCCGGCGATTTTACCGTCGGCCAACGCATCGTTGTAGTAGCGAACAGCCTGGACGTAAGCCTTCATGAAGCGCTTGGCGACGTCCGGTTTGCCCTCTGCAAAGGCCTGACCGTAAAGAATAACTGCGGTTTGAGCATTCGGATAAAACGTATCATTGCTCGTCAATTGTACGGCGGTCCCAGCCGCCAGAATTGCCGATACGGTAGGCTCGGTCGTTATGCTCGCATCGATCGCGCCGTTTTGGTAGGCGACCAGCTGTTGAGGAAAACCCAGATAGACCTTGTCCACGTCGTCATATCCGAGGCCAGCACTTTTCAGTCCTTCGTTCAAAACGGATGCGTCACTGCTGGCCTGCGCGACGGTTGCTATCTTGCGTCCCTTGAGATCGGCGATCGTTTTGACCGACCCGTCATCAACGAGCGCTTTGCGCACGAGGAGCGATTGAAAGCCGAAACCCGGTGCATTGCGTGCCTTGTCCGCGACTATCATCAAACCGACGCCACGTTCGATTGCGTTGTAGAGACCCGAAGATGCCGCCCCACCACCGACATCGAGCTGCCCGGCACCCAAAGGTGCGATCATCTTTGCCGCGGAATCGAAAGCCACGAAATTTGGTGTGATGTCTTCATCCTTGAAGAAACCCTTGGCGTCAGCAATAAACAGTGCAATGTCGCTGCTCGCATTGGTAAGGCCAATGGACACGCTGTCGGCTGCAAATGACTGCGCGGAACTGGTCATCAGACCGCCGGTCAGTGCCAGCGAATAGAAGATCCGCATCCATAATCTCAACACCGGTCTCCTCCTGTCTGCAATTCAACCTTCTGCCTCGCTTGACCAGCGAAGGCGGGTTATTGTGGCCAGCTTAAAGACGCCGGTAGATGGCCACAAATAGAGTTTTTCGTAGGGTCGTATAAGTGAAACTTATATCGAGCTTTTGAGGCCAAACAGCGCCTGGGCATTGCGGAAGCAGATTTTCTCCATGTCCTCCTTGCTAAGATCCAACGAATTGAGAATCCGCAGCGTGTCGCGGATATAACCCGGACCTTTTTCGGGATCGAAGGGGGAATCCGAGGCGAAGAGTACACGATCGCTTCCGTAGAATTCCAAACCGCAAAGCGTCGCCGCCTTGGAGCCGAAAACGGCGGTATCGGCGTAGAAATCCTTGAAATAGTCGAGAGGACGTTTCTTCAGACGCTTAAGCACCAGCGTAAGATCTTCGTCACTCGTCCGCTTGCCAAGCTGATCCCAACCGGGACCAACACGGCCTTCAAAAAATGGCACCATCGCTCCCATGTGATGGGCTACGACCTTGAGCTCGGGCAGACGGTCCATGAAGCCCGAAAATACCAGACGAGCCATCGCCGCGCTGGTCTCGTAAGGCCAGCCAAATGTCCACCAGATCTCATATTTCGACTTTGTTTCTGTCGCATAGTCCGGCATCGAAGCGTTGCGTGAAGGATGCAGCAAGACCGGCTTGCCATGCTTTGCGCAGACTTCAAAAATCTGGAAGAAACGTTCCTCGTCAAGAGGCGCGCCATTCACGTTGGAATGTATCTGGACACCGTTCGCGCCGAGTTCCTTAAACGAACGTTCCGCTTCGCGGGCCGCAGCCTCCGGCGTGTCCATCGGCAACGCGGCGACAAAGCCTGCGAACCGATCAGGGTATTTGCTGACGAGTTCAGCTTGGCCGTCGTTGCCAATCCGCGCTAGTTCCAATGCCGTCTGGCCATCACCCATCGCCTCCAGCGGCGGCATTCCAAGTGAAATGATCTGCGTATAATTTTCGAATTCGTCCATTACCCGAAAACGCGTATCGAGATCATAGATGCATGGCACACCTTGCATTCGCTTGCCGATGTCCTTGCCAGCACCCTCAAGGGACTGAATGCGCTCCCAAAGAGCTTTCGGAAAGAAATGATTGAATGCGTCGATATATTGCATAGGAAACTCCTCGATAAGGTGGAGTCACACTAGAAACTCTGTTGGTTAGGGACTAATACCGTTTGCTTAAGCGTGTTATAAGTAACGCTTATAGCTCAGGAAACGGCATGAATCTTCGTCAGCTTCGCTACTTTATCACCGTCGCACGCCTAGGCAGTTTCACTGCGGCGGCCAGAATTCTCAACGTGTCCCAACCTGCGCTCGGATATCAATTGAAGCTTCTCGAGGATGAACTCGGCGTGATCTTGCTCCAGCGGCACTCTCGTGGCGTGCGCACCACGGAAGCAGGGCGGACCCTGATTGAGACTGGAACCAGGGCATTGGAGGCCTTCGCGGAAGCAGAGCGCTCTGTCGCGCATTTTGGCAAACCCAACAGCAAGCGCATCTCATTGGGTGTTGCTCCGACACCAGGCCGCGCCCTGCTGCCAGAACTGTTGCCGCTGGCGACAGGAGCCGGAGATGTTCTGCACATTGTTGTTCAGCAGGGGCTGAGCGACGAGCTCATCGATGCCATGACACGGGAGGAACTGGATGCAGCGCTGTGCTACGACCCGCCAGATCTACCCCATATTCGGGTCGTTCCACTCTATAAGGAATATCTCTACCTTGTCGGCTCGAGCGGGGTAGCGTCCAATACGGACAACACCGTGCCATTCGACAGGCTGTCGGAGTTTCCGCTGGTGCTCGACGGAAAGGTTAGACCGATCAGACGGCTGATTGATGAGATCGCCACAAGCCGGCAGACCAAGCTAGACTTGATCGAGGTGGAACCTGCCAATGTGAAGCGCGAAATCATTATGCATCACGGCCGCAGCACCATCGTGCCATACGGCCTTTTTCTGGATGAGATACGCGAACAGCGTGTCACGGCGCGCCGCATCACGGACCCTCAACTGGAACGCACTGTCGCGCTGGTCCTTCACCAATCGTTGTCCGCGAACACCGCCCACTTGCTTGAAGCGCTGATCCGCCCACTTGTTATGCGAATTATTGAGGGCGGCGAGCTTGGCTGGCGAAATCCAGACCCGCTGCTGCAATAAATCGCATATTATGAGAATGCTCTGGACTTGAGGAGCGATGTTTAACAGGGCCTCAACCCATTAAACGCGATACTTCTCCCCGCGCTTTCGTCCTTGTCCGACATCGAGGAATAACTCCTCCAATGGGATCACACGGTCGATCAAACCTTGCTGATGTGCATACCCAACAACGGTTTCGAGATTGTGCCGGTTGCGCTCGCCCAGGCCATAGGCCCAAGGATCGTCACCAAGAATGTCAAGCTGCTCCTCCCAAGCCTCGCGATACCATGCCAGAGGCACTACACGCGGATTTTCCATTCTCTGCATGGCAAGTCGCTTGGCCTCGTTGAAGGCCTGAAACAGGTTGATAGGCACCCAAGGGTAACGCTCAACAATTTCCGGTCGTATTCCCATGACATGCATGATCGGAAAAATGCCTGTTCTTTTGTAGTACGCGACCTCGTCCTGCTTGTAGTCAGGGAAGAGACGCCCTACCCGCGGATCCTTCTCCACGATTGCGTCTATCAGATCCGGATGCAGCAATGCGTCGATCTCACCATCGAGGAGCATGGTTTCCACGGATTTCTCATCTGGCAGGCGGGTTAACTTCAAGCCCTCGGGCGGTGTAAAATCAACATCCTCGTCGAGTTCGGCAAACCATTCGATCGATTGGTGCGGCACGCCATATTCGCTTTCGAGAATGCCGCGCAGCCACAACGTTGCTGTCACCAGATAATTCTTGACCCCCACGCGCCGGCCAATCAGGTCCTTCGGTTCGCGAATGCCGCTCTTGCTGTTGACAAAGATAAAGCCATGCCGGAAGCGGCGGTGGAGGAAGACGGGAATTGCATTGAATGGCAGATCGCGGCCCCGGGCTGTGACGTAGGACGAAAGGGAAACCTCCGCGACATCGAATTCGCCATTTCGGAGAAAGCGCCAGTGGCGCGTCGTCGAATCCATTTCGGTTAGTATTGTCAGTTCTATGCCGTCCGGCTTGACCTGGCCTTCCCGCAAGGCCCTGACGATCTCATAGTCACCACATGCCAGGGTCAACTCGACCTTTTTTGTCACTCTTTATCCTCCGCAGCTACGTTTGTACCACCCGCTCCAAGCAGGTGTCATCTATGAATCGGTTCAGCAAGGGGCGGCTTGCATATCCTGTAATCTAGAATTTTATCCCATATTACGAGATTTTTGTAAATTAGTGATTGACTGGAAATTCCACCTGACGATAAAAAAGAAGAATGAAGCAGCGCGACCAGGCCTTCCGCCGCTTACCCGTTCAATTGACGTCGGCCCGCGTACCCACGTTCCGGCGATAACATGAGTGACCTGAAATGACAGATACAGATGTCCTTATCGTTGGCGCCGGCCCGGTAGGCCTTACCTTGGCCATCGATCTCGGCCAGCGCGGCGTGAAATGCACACTTATCGAGCAAAAGGAAGCACCTCAGTTTCTGCCGAAAATGGAACGGTGCAACGCCCGGACGATGGAAATTTTCCGCAGGATGGGCCTGTCACAAAAGATACACGCAGCGGGTCTGGACGCCAATGTACCCATGGACGTGTTCATCGTTCTTGCGATGGACAAGCCCCCGCTGTTGCAGCTGCCTTATCCATCCGTTGCAGAGTCACTGGAGCAGATAGAGAAAAGTCCTGATGCCAGTCTGCCGCTCGAAGCCTATCAGCTCATCTCACAATACACGCTCGAACCTCTGCTGAAATCGGTAGCCGAAACGCTTCCGTCAGTGACCGTTCGCTATGGACGCGAATTCGTATCCTGCGAACAGGACGATGAGGGTGTGACGGCAAAAACTGTCGATCTTGGCGGCAACATCGAGCAGATGCGCGCGAAATACCTCGTCGGCTGCGACGGAGGAGCCAGCCCGGTGCGCAAGCAGCTTGGAATCAAGCTGCGCGGCGAGGGCAATCTCCTGCATTTGCGCCAAGCACTCTACTACAGCGAAGACTTATATGATCGCATTCCTATCGCAGGCGGTCCGGGGAAAGGCCGTCATTATCACGTCGCTGACGGACAGGCGACCTTCCTCATCATGCAGGATTCCACCAAGCACTGGACGCTGCATGCCGTTGTCGAGCGCGATGAAGACATGGCGCAGCAATTCGAAAAGGCCGTCGGCGTACCGGTTAACTACGAAATGCTTTACGTCGGTCAGTGGAAGCAGAACCTCTTGCTAGCGGATCGCTATGGTGCGGGCAGGATATTCCTCGCTGGCGACTCGGCTCATCTCGTCATCCCGACGGGCGGCCTTGGCATGAATACCGGCGTCGGCGATGCTGTCGATCTGGGTTGGAAACTCGCAGCGACCCTTCAAGGCTGGGGCGGTCCCAACCTGTTGCGTTCTTACGAGATCGAACGCCGGCAGATCGGTGACCGAAACGTCGGCGCATCGCGCTACGCCTCGCAAGGACGCCGCAAATGGCGCTCGCAATATCGCCCGGACATCGCTGACAATACACCGGAAGGCCAGCATACAAGGGATAACCTGATCCGCGTCGCCGATGTCGAACAACGCAAGACCAATGAAATGATCGGGGCTGAACTCGGATACCGCTATGTCGGTTCGCCTATCATTTGGGATGAACCCGGTGGCCCTGAGCACCTGTTCCGCGAGTACAACCCCACCACGTGGCCGGGAGCACGTTTGCCGCACATCTGGATTGGTGAAGGTGACGCAGTTCAGGATCGCATAGGTCGAGGCTATACACTGCTGCGGCTCGGCGAATCCCCGGCAGAAACAAGCGCCCTGCAACAAGAATTCAAATCGCTCGGCGCACCATTTGAAATCCTCGACATAGCGGCCGGCAAAGCCCGCGATATCTATGGATACGATCTCATTCTGCTGAGGCCGGACATGCACATCGTATGGCGTGGCAATCGCCTACCGGAGGATATTGCGGGCTTGGCGGCCTTGGCGACGGGACATTGACATCTCTTTGATGGTGTTGTTTTCCCTTTAACCGCAGTCTAAATCTCGACTGTTGGTGGGCCACAAGGCTGATTCCGTTGCATCGGGGAAAAATCTTTGCAGAGTCACGAGCGTATGTTGGGAATTCTCGATCTCTTCGACAGCGACGAGAATTACGTGGCGCTGACTTTCGATGAAATACACGCTCGCGTCGGTTATACGCGCTCCACGCTCTATCGATATCTGAAAGCGCTGACCGACGCCGGCCTCCTGTCTTCCCTGCCCGGCCTCGGTTATGTGCTCGGCTCGCGCATTATTGAACTCGACTACAAGATCAGGTCGGGCGATCCGCTGATTCGTGCCGCACGTCCGGTCATGGATGAGCTTGCCAGCCGGTTTTCCGGTATTGCCCTGCTATGCCGGAAGTACCGCGAACATGTCCTGTGTATCCATCAGGAACGCGGCACTGAAACTTTGCAGAGTAATTATGATCGTGGACGCGTCCGCCCGCTGCTTCTTGGCGCTGCCTCGGTCGCGATCCTGGCCTATATTCCAGCGTATCAGCTGAGCAGGCTGTACAAACGGATTCCAGAGGAATTTGATGCGGCGGGCTTCGGCAAGTCGCTTGCTGAAGTCAAAGCAAACTTGAAAGTGCACCGCCAGCAGGGTTGGGTTGTAACAACCGGAGAAGTTACACCCGGAGTGGCGGGCATTGCGGCCCCCGTCTTCGATGGCGAGCATGACGTTCTCGGCAGTCTCAGTCTCACGGTGCGTGAGTCTCAGATGACCCCGGACAAGGTGCAGCGGATAGCCGAACAAGTCGTGCTTTGCGCGCGTATAATCTCCAACTCCGTGGCACAAAACTAGGAGGCAATCGTCACGGTTGTCGCGACGGCTGCCTTCGCATCATTTTCAAGCTGCCAGAAGCGTGCACTTTTCGGGATCGATCGCAATATGTATCTGTTCCCCGACCATCGTACGAACTGAAGGGTGAGCGCGGGCCAGAAGTTGTGTTTCATTCACGTCGATCTTGAAATCCTGGCATTCGCCAAGAAATACCTTGGCTCTCACAGTGCCGACAAATAGCGAGTTCGACGAAGGTGCGGGAGCGGTGTCGGACAGATGCACATCCTCGGGCCGTATCGACAACGACACATTGGCGCCGATCGAAATTCCGGGTTGTGCATTGACATTCAGCTGGCCAATTCGGGTGTCCACGACCAGGCGATCGTCCGCGCCGCCGCGTACGGTACCCTCGACAAAATTTGTCGTGCCGATGAAATCAGCGACAAAGGTATTTGCCGGGCGCTCGTAAATATCGCGCGGCGATCCGATCTGGACGATCTTGCCTTCGTTCATGACAGCGATTTCGTGGGAAAGCGCCAACGCTTCGCTCTGATCATGTGTTACGTAGATCGTGGTCAAGCCAAGCTCGCGCTGCATTTTTTTCAGCTCGAACCGCATCTTGTCACGTAGCTTGGCATCGAGATTCGACAAGGGCTCATCGAGCAGCAGCAATCTTGGTTCCATGACCAGTGCGCGAGCCAATGCAAGTCGCTGCTGCTGGCCACCGGACAATCGTGTTGCCTCCCGCTCCTCGACATGATCGAGAGAGACCGCGGCCAATACTTTCATGACCTTGTCACGGATATCCTTGCTGGAAAGGCGTTTTTTCTGCACTTGCAACGGAAAAGCAGCATTCTGAAAGACCGTCATATGCGGCCAGATGGCATAGGATTGGAACACCATGCCGAACTGCCGATGGTTGGGTGCTATGAAGATATTGCCCGCCGACGAATAGACCACGGTATCATGGGCCTTGATCACACCTTTTGAAGGACGCTCCAGCCCGGCAATTGACCGCAAGGTCGTGGTCTTACCGCAACCACTCGGTCCAAGCAGAGTAAAGAGCCGCCCTGTTGGAACAGAGAAATTTACATTGCTGGCAGCAAGCACGGGCTTGGCGCCCGGCGCCTGATAGGTCGTGCTGAGATTTTCAACTGATAACATGGTTTCCTCCCAATTATATCAAACGTCCTTGACGCCGAAGCGCTTCGACAGTGTTTGCACGACCATCAGGAAGCAAAAGAGCGCGGTAATCATCATGACGCCGAAGGCCGATAGCTCAATGTACTGTCCATTCTGCCAGAACTCCCAAATCATGATCGAGATGACTTCATTGCCTGGGCTGTAGAGCAGGATCGAGCTGGATAATTCGCGTACCGACACGACGATAATATAGATCCAGCCCGCCATCAGGCCTGGCTTCAACAGCGGAAGAACGATCCGCCGGAAGATCGTGAACCAGGAGGCACCACTCATGGCTGCAGATTCTTCCAGTTCCTTGTGAATCTGGATCATTGAGGTGCTGTTGTAGCGCATGCCATAAGGCAGGAACTTGATCACGTAGGCCATCAGCATGATCCATAACGTGCCATAGATGCCGATATCGAAGTTGAGATAAAAGATCATGAGCGAAAGACCGAGGACGATGCCGGGAAACACCAGCGGCAGGGACGCCAGCATGTCGAGTATCCAGCGGCCAGGGATCTTTGTCTTGATGGTGATCCAGCAAATGACCGAGGTTAAAAGCATCACAACCGTAGCACCGCCGATGGCGAGCTTCGCGCTGTTCCACACGACTCCGTAGAAGCCCGGATATGCCAGTACCTTGCCATAGGCGGCGAAGGAAAGATTGTGCAACGCCGCCCATGACGGCGCCGCATAGTATTTTTGTAGCGAGGCCCAGAAAAGCACCAGAAATGGCAGAGCGACCACAAAGATACAGTAGAGAATGAAAATGCCGGCTGTAGCGTAACGCCAGCGGCCGATATCCGACACGCGTGGCCGAAATCCCTTGCCGGTGACGGTGGAGAACCTCGAACCTTGGCTGGACAGTCGCGATTGATAGTAGATGCCAAGCGACGTGATCAGTAGCAGCGCCATCGCATAGGCGGAAGCAAGACCGATGTCGCTTGGATAGCTGTGGACTGCGTCATAGATCGCGGAAGTATAAACGCGCAGTCCGACGGGCAAGCCAAGCAGCGCCGGCACTTCAAACGACTCGATGCCCCTGACGAATAGAATGAGAAACGCCGCAAGAATTGCCGGCCAGGCCAATTTGAGTGTGATCTTGAAAGCGACCTGTACGACGGAAGCACCGCTCATCAAGGCGGATTCTTCAAGTGAAGGATCCATCGATCTGAATGCAGCTGTGACCAGCAGAAAGGCGACCGGCGCATAGTGCAGGCCATCCACCCATATCATGCCCGTAAGCGAATAGATGTTGAACAGTGGTGTCGTCAGCCCGAACCAATCCCTGAATATCTGGTTGAAAACACCGATCTGCGGGCTTGCCAGCATGATCCAGGAAACGGTGAAAAGAATGCCGGGAATGATCAGTGGAACGATCGACATTGCGAAGAACAGAGATTTGAAGGGCGTGTTGGTACGCTCATTGACCCAGGCAAAAAATGTTCCCACCACCAACGCGAATGCGGCCGTCCCGAACGCGAATTTCAAAGAGTTGAACATAAGCCCGACTGAATCGGCGGTGCCGAACGCGGTGACGTAATTTTCGAGCGTGAACACCGCGGGAACCTGCGCAGTCGACGTCGACGCGAAACTCTGCCAGATCAGGAAACCAAGTGGAATGAGCGCGAGCCACGCAACGACAACAATGCATAATCCGATGATCACCCATTTCATGTCGAATGAACGGCCCCAGCCTTGGCCAGGCGAAGTATGTACGGTACTACTGTCCGGTGTCGTTACTGCCATTGGTTCCTCCCTTTTATGCGGTCGATTGGCACGACTCTCCTTCTTACGATCTACATCAAATCACGAAAGCCTCGAGCGTTTCAGGCGCGAACAATTCCTCGGCCTTTAATTGACGGCGCGAAAGGCCCTGTTCGTATGAATATCTGAGGAAGACGTCCAAGGTCTTCTTGTTCTTTTCGAAGCCATTGGGCCAGAAATCTGCACCCATCTCGCTCTCGGTCTCTTCGTAGTGAGCGACGGCCCAAGGCAACATTGTCTTTAGAGCCGCCGTTTCCTGGAGATCGCGATAGGTTTTTTGCTGGGATGCATTGAGCGCCTTGAAGATGGATTGGGCAACCCAGCGGTTCTTCTCATATACCTCACGTCTGATCACAAAGGTGTGCATGATCGGGAAAATTCCGGTACGGGAAAAGTACTCGCGTTCGACACTGACATAATTGTCGAAGAGACGTTTCACGGTACCGTTTTTCCCCTCGTAGGTTGAAGGCTTTCGAGCCGTATAAAGCGCATCGATATCGCCGTCTCGCAGCATGGCCGCAAGAGTCTGTCCTGGGCCGATTGGTTCCACCTTGATATTATCGGGCAACGAAAGTTTCAGTTTTTCGCTGCGATTGGGCGATTCTTCGCCACCCGTCCGATAGGTGACGCTATCCACCGGCACACCGAACTCGTCAGAGAGTATGCCGCGGATCCAGGCTGGCGCTGTCATCTGGTATTCAGGGCAGCCTACACGCTTCCCGATGAGATCCTTCGGCTCGCAAATGCCGGAATTGGCGTTAACGTAGATCGACGAATGCCGGAAAAACCGCGAGGGAAAGAAGGGGATGGCAATAAACGGTCGCTCTTCCTTGAACAGCGAAACCACGTATGAGGAAAGTGACATCTCTGCGACGTCAAACTCCTTGTAACGAAGCATACGAAAGAAGGTCTCTTCGACGGGAAGGCTAAGGCAGGTCAGATCGATACCGTCGGGACGGATCGACCCGTCCATTACACCGCGCGTGCGATCGTAATCCCAACAGCCCATCGTCAAACGCAGATTACTCATGCCAGTTCCTACCGTGTTTCCTGTTGCCCACGTCGACATTGCGACCGTCTTTTTAGCTGGCGTAGATCAACACACTCTCTCTATCCAAGAGTTTTTTCATGGGAGAGCTCGCAGCTTTTTGATGTTCAAGCTGCCCTCGGTCGCGTGTACAGTCGGGAAGACTGGCAGGTAAATATTCGCATTGAGCGAGACCGCCCTGAAAATTCAGTCATAAAAGTCAAGCTGCCGACTATCCAGTGGAGGAGCCGGTTGGTCAGCTTTTGGGGAGATTGGAGGAGGAAATCATGAATTTACAACGCCGCCTATTAATGCTCGCGGGCGCTGCAGCCTTCGCGTTTTCGGCATTTGGCGTGCCCGTTTTTGCAGCCGACAATGCCTTGCTCGTTTCCAAGGACGCGGGCCGTGAGAACAAACTCATCGAAGCCGCAAAGGCAGAAGGTACCCTGACGCTTTATACATCAATTGCGCAGAACGACCTCCAGCCACTGATCAGCCCCTTCGAGGAGAAATACGGCATCAAGGTCGTTCCTTGGCGTGCGAGCGGTGACACGGTGTTGCAGCGCGTCATCCAGGAACAGAAGGCCGGCCGCAATACAGTTGATTCAGTCCATATCAGCGCACCGGAAATGGAAGCACTGCACCGCGAGGGTATGTTCCAGCCAGTCGAATCTCCCTATTATGCCGATCTCCTGCCAGGGACGGTCCCGGAGCACAAGGAGTGGGTGAGTACGCTTCTTTCGGTGTTCGTACAGGGTTACAACACCAACCTCGTCAAGAAGGAAGAACTTCCAAAGACCTATGAAGATCTTCTCGACCCCAAGTGGAAGGGCAAGCTTGGCTTCGAAGTGGAAGACATCGACTGGTTCACGACAGTCGTTCAGAACATGGGCGAAGAAAAAGGCCTGAAATATTTTCGCGATCTTGTTGCCGGCAACGGCTTGTCAATTCGCAAGGGCCACTCGCTGTTGAACACACTTGTCGCAGCGGGCGAAGTGCCGATAGGACTTACCCTCTATAATTATATGCCTGAACAGGCAAAGAAGGAGGGAGCTCCCATCGACTGGTTTGCGCTTGAGCCTGCCATCGCACGCGCAAACGGAATCGGAGTCGTCAAGACCGCGCCTCACCCCAACGCGGCCGCGCTGTTTGAAGATTATATGCTGACGGAGGGTCAGCCCATTCTGAAGCAATTGAACTACGTCCCAACCTCGACGAAAGTTGAATCACCTTTGAAGGGTATTGCGCTCAAGATTGCCGATCCGGCGGAGAAGCTCGACAACTCGAAGAAATGGGAACCGCTTTACCAGAAAATCGTCGTTCGCGGGGATGCAGACTGATGGAATAGGCCGCTTTCGACTATTCGGGGGCGGCCGACGATTGCCCTGCCGTGCCGCAACGGCCAATAACCGTGGCGTGCGGCCCTATGCGATCAGCGAGCGTATCGACCAGCATGTCGATAAAATCACGCAGCGAGCCTTCCTGCTGAATCGCCATACGATTTGGGGATTCAGCCAGATAAAGCGTCCGGACCAACTCCGGTCCCTCGATCGTGTGCGCTTCGATCGCACCCCTTGCTATTTCTTCGGCGGCCACGCCGTATGGCACGATGCTGGTCGCGACGCCCCTTTCAACGAGCGTTTTGATCGTCTCGAGCGACTGGATGGTGAAGCGCACATTGACGGGTACCGTTGATACCTTCGCGGCCCTATGAACAGCACGCCAAACATTGTCGCGGTCGCTCGGAAGCGCCAAGTTCGAAGCCACAGCATCTTTGAACTTCACTCCTCCACGCGGGAAAGCGCTGCCGGGCGCAGTGATGAAGAATAGATCTTCCTTCATCAGGGCGGTCCGCATCGAGGTGATGCTTTCGGTGACATCATAGGCAAGCGCAAGATCAATCTCATCTCGCAATAGGAGGTCGACAAGCACAAAACTCAGTTCCTCGACCAGCCTTACCGATACGCCCGGGAGTTCAGACATGGCCGAGACGAGAAAGTCGGCTCCCACAAGCCGCATAATGCTAGGCGTGACGCCGATAGAGATGTTTTCCAGAGCGGACATGCGAAACGCGGACACATCCCTCTTGGCTTCTTCTACCAGGCGCATGATTGCAACGCCGCGATCGAAAAGCAGGCGACCCGCCTCGGTCGTGGTTATCCCGCGCGAATGGCGCACGAGAAGCTCAACCCCGAGCATGGTCTCGAGATTGCGAATCTGCAGACCAAGCGCGGTTTGAGAGACATTCAGCCGTTCAGCAGCTTTCGTCATATTGCCGGTTTCGACCGACTTGATGAAATTACTGAGCTGTTTCAGATTGATAGCGTCACCTCATCCAGATTTGTCTAAGCTGCCAAACTGCGCTTTGCCTTTCGCGCGAGATAGTCGAAATTCACTATATATTGCTCTTGTCGGTCCAGAGTACGGCACAATCTCTCGACATCGTCTCTATCGAATTCTACGAGATCTCCTCCCAGAGACTGCAGAATAACCTGATCCTCACACGCGTTCTCAAGCATTATCGTACGAACCACCGCTTCTTCAATAGAATTTCCGGCCACTGCGACCCCATGCCCCCGCATCAGGACCGCCTTGTAGTTCCCCAAAGCCTCGGCGACACCCCGGCCGGTCTCCTGGCTCCGTATCAAATTTATCGTGTCTTCATAATAGCCGACACCGTCAAAGCTCGCACTTGGCTGCGAGCACGCCCGCCATGGCCTGCGCGTTGAGGATAGGGCAACAGCATATTTCGGATGTGCGTGAATGACCGAATTGAGATCGGGGCGGATTTTGAATATTTCCGAATGGATAAATACTTCGCTATGCCGCTTCCCGCCGCCCCCGATTTTCTCACCCTCCAGATTGCAGACAACGATGTTCTCCATTGTTATCTCTTCGAACCCCAAGCTATGAGGCTTCATGAAGAATATCGAAGGATTCGATGGATCGCGCACGGAGACATGGCCACGTGTGAAATCGCCGAGGTTATGTGCGTCAAGGATGAGGCCTGCCTCAATCAATCGTTGCTTCAAGTGGTCCGCCATTTAATATGCTCCGTTTCAGGTTGTGTACGAATTCCGGACCGCTAGCCCGTTGCCCGCAGCAGGTATTTTGTTCAGCTGATGAAAGGCTAGAGCGCGAGGGTCAGCCGCGGCGTCTTGGAGCCGGAGCAACAAATCATCATGCCGCCTTCAGCTTTTTCTTCATCCGAAAGAAACATGTCGCGGTGATCGGGCTCCCCCTCCACTACCTGCACTTGGCAAGCACCGCAGATGCCTTGCTCGCACGAAAAATCCACATCCAGCCCGGCATCGCGCAGCACCTCAAGGATCGATTTTCCCTCAGGAATCGAAAATTCCCGACCGGATTTCTCGAGCATGACGACAAAGCCCCCCTCGCGCGAGACTTCCTCGACAGCAGCAAAGCGCTCCAGATGAACGTGGCCGGGATCAAGGTCTCTCGTCTTCGCCTCAAAAGCATCCAGCATAGGCGCCGGGCCACAACAATAAAGATGCGAACCAGCCGGTGCCTGATCGATGATGGCGCCAAGATCAAGAAAGTTTCCTGCTTCGGTATCGATATGGATACGTGCCTCGGATAGCTTTTCGAGTTTCTCCAGAAAAGCAACGTCGCGACGGTCCCGGCAAGCATAGTGCAATTCAAAACTGCGGCCGAGTTCCTTCAATCGCTCTGCCATGCACCAGATAGGGGTAATTCCGATACCCCCGGCGATCAGGACAGTATGATCAGCGGTTTCAACCAGCGGAAAGTTGTTGCGCGGCACGCCAACCGTTAAAACTGATCCAACCTTGACCGTATCATGAAGGCAAGCGGACCCGCCCCGGCCGGCGGCATCCCGTTTGACTCCGATTGTATAGCAATTTTCTGTACCCGAACGTACGAGCGAATAAGGACGGATCATCCCATTGGGCAAATGGATGTCGATATGCGCTCCAGGTCCGGCCGCAGGGATGGCCTCGCCGGCAATGGGCTGGAATTCATAGAGATTTGTCTCATGCGCCAGGTACTGAATCCCGGTCAGACGCATTGCGATCGTTTTGGTGGGAACGGCTTCCAATTTCTTCTCCCTTATCCAGACGGCGGTCCTCCCCTTCCGTCGTTGGCTGCCAATCGAGGCGTCAGCCGTCCGACCGTCGCAGATTGATTTCATCAAGACGCGGCAGGCGCGGCTTGAGCGCCTCTGCAGATTCCTTCAGTAACGTGCGCGCGGAGTTGATCCGCTCGTCGGAGAAGCGGCCTATCAGTCCAGAGACGGACAAGGATCCTATCAATTCGCCATGCCGGTTGACGATCGGCACGGCGACCGCCGCGAGATCCTCATCGCGTCCGCCCTTTGATACAATTGAACCGGTTTCTCGCAGCTCAACCGCTTGTTCGGAATCTGCCGTCATACCGTACCAGGTCAGAAGTACGCCGGCAGCGCCGTGATCGAGTGGATGCCGCGTCCCCTCCTCCAGGTGATGGCGCGCGCTGCGTGGGGAGTTTTCCCTGTAAAGGCAGACACGTTCATCGCCATCACGCACATAGAACGACGCCGTTTCCTGAGTGATCGTGGTCAGATGACGCAGCACCGGTCTGATAAGTGCTTCAAGCGTGAATTTCGAGCGGCTCAGTTCGCCAAGTCGACGCAATTCAGGCCCAAGCAAATAACGTCCATCCGCGCCCTTGTCCATGAAACCGGTATGCAAGAGCGACCCTGCGAGCCGCAGGATCGTGCTCTTGTACAAACCCGAGCGCTGGGAAAGCACCGACAACGTCAGGGCTTCTCCCGGCTCTTCAAAACATTGCAGCAGCACGATCGCGCGTTCGACTGCTTCGACGCGCTCTCTGCCGACATCCATTTCATTGCTCGATCCGTCCATAGCCATCACCCTAGCATTCAATTGTTATTCTGTCTAGCAGAATACGATCCGCTTGACAGAACGTTTATAATGATTACAAACTGGGGAGACAGGGTTCGAACCTGGCCCGCCGTCCGGCACGCAATGTTCAGGACCTGAACCTGTTGCGCCAACACGGAGTGGCCCTCGGCTGCCGCAAACTTGGGAGAAGAAAATGCTCACGAAGGAACAGAATGAACGCTTGACCAGCGTTGGTCCCGGAACGCCGGGCGGCGAACTGATGCGGCGCTATTGGCTGCCGATCGCGCCTTTTGCGGAACTCCTGGACAATCCGGTCAAGAAGGTACGCATTCTTGGCGAAGACCTCACCCTGTATAAGGACAAGAGCGGCAATCTGGGTTTGATCGGTGATCGCTGTCTGCATCGCAATGTCGATATGAAGTTCGGCATTCCAGACGAATGCGGATTGCGCTGCCCCTATCACGGCTGGCTTTACAATGAGACTGGCAACTGCGTCGAACGGCCAATGGAGGGCGCTCCGCAAGCCGGGATCAAGCAGAAGCTCAAAGGCTATCCGGTGCGCGAACTTGGCGGCCTGGTCTTCACCTATATGGGTCCGCTTCCGGCCCCGGACTTGCCCCGATGGGATCTGCTGGTGTGGCCGAATGCCATTCGTCAGATCGGCGTCAACATCATCGACTGCAACTGGCTTCAATGCCAGGAGAACACCGGCGACCCGACGCATAGCGCTTGGGCGCATGGTCACATGTTCGAATATGTGCTGGAAAAGAAGGGGCAACTTGAAGATCGCAGTTCCGACAATTTGCATACGCTGCATCAACGCAAACGTGTGGGCGTCGGGATCAAAGAGATATATGCCAATCAGACCGAGCACGGCTTCCGGAAAGGCATCCGCTATTCCAAGGCACTTGGTGCGGATTCCGATAAAGATCAGGAGCATTCCACGGTCATCTTCCCGTTCTACACGCAGACGGGCAAGACAGGCGCGACGCGCAGCGAATATCAGATTCGCGTACCCATCGATGATACGCACACATATCACATCTGCTATCAGGCCTACTCGGCTCCTCCCGGCGTTGAGGCCCCCAAACAGGACATCGTGCCCTATTATATTCCGCCGACACATGACGAGAAGGGTGAACCGATCCTCGATTACGTTCTAGCTCAAGATGCGATCGTTTGGGTTGCGCAGGGCCCGATAGCTGATCGGACCACGGAACTGCTAGGCCGCACCGACATTCCGATTGTGGTTTTGCGCCGTCAGCTCGATGAACAGATCAAGCGCGTCGAACAGGGCCTCGAGCCGATGAATTTCTTCTGGAAGAGTCCGGATATGATTCACCCTACCGGCTCGCCACCCGACTATTCCAAGCCCGAGACGCTGATTAAACACAGCTTCCGCAAGTACTATCACAAGGGCTTTGCCAATGACGATGCCGATCGTTACGGACCGTTGATTGAAACGGTCAAGGATCTCCATCGCAAGATCGAGGAATACGAGATCAAGCTTGCTGGGCAAGCGGTAATCGAACACGCCTAGACTATCCCGCCGCGCCGCCAGGCTCAAAGATTGATTGGCGCGGTTTTTCGAGCTGGAGCAGGATTGAGATGCCAATTACGCGCGAAACGATCGATGCTGTCCTCAAGGATCTGATCGATCAGGTACCGACCATGTCCGTCAGGTCGGTCACCTTGACGCCGTCAGTGCCGGTCGAGGGTCAGAACGTGATTGCGCGCATTGATGTTTCGAAAAGCCGCCATGTCCTGTGCGAGATTACGCCCGCCGGCAGCCTCCAGTCGGCGCGGGTCATTGAGAGCTGAATTTACTGCAACATCAGAAGTCAGGGGCGGCCGGCGGTGGGTTCCCGCCAACTGTCGATGCATATGTGGAGTAACCCATGAAACAGCGCCGCATCGGGTCTACCGATCTGAGCATATCCGAGATCGGTTTTGGTTGTGGCGGCAATGCCGGTCTGATGGTGAGTGGCGAGTACGCCGAGCAGTTACGCGTTGTCGAGCGTGCCCTGGAATACGGCATCGGCTACTTCGATAATGCACCTGATTATGGCGCCGGCGCGGCCGAAGTTAATCTCGGCCGCGTACTGAAAGAGCTTGACGCCGATCCCGTTATCAACACCAAGGTCGAGATCCGCGCCGAGAATCTCGATGATATTGCTGGACATATCGAGCGGTCAGTCGAAGACAGCCTGCGCCGGCTCAAACGCGACACAATCGATATCGTGCAGATTCACAATGGTCCTGCCGCCTCAAAGCCTCCCATGGAAGGTAAGTACTACGCCACGCTTTGGATTGACGACTATTGTCGGCTAGGTGGTGTGCTGGAAGGTGTCCACGCTATTCTCCGGAAGGGCAAGGCGCGTCATGCGGGTTTCGTGTGTCGCGGCAACGATATTGATGAGGTGCGCCAACTCCTTGATACCGGCCTCTTCCACATGATCAATGTACCTTACACATTGCTGAACCCAAGCGCCGGCTATCCCCATTCGAGCAGCATCGGCGTTAAACCCGATTACGGCAACGTCATCGATGTCGCCAAGGCTGGGGGTTGCGCAGTTGCCGTCTTTAGTCCACTTGCCGGCGGCGTTCTGACGGATGCTATATTGCGCGGACAACAAACGCATCCGCTTGCCCGCACAAAAAATATCGAAGCGCTGGAAGCAAAAGGTGTGTTGCACAAGGCGCGGGAATTTCAGGCGCTCGCGGCACGTGAAAATATCGAACTCGTCGAACTCGCCTACAGGTTCATTCTCAGCAATACGGGTGTAACCACACTTTTAGGTGGAATCACTTCAAGAGAACAGCTGGCCGCAGCGGCTGCGGCTTCCGACGCAGGACCGTTGTCGCAAGATCTCCTTACGGACATCGAAACCATCTGGCAGCATTGACTCTGCCGGTGCAAACGTCGGCCGGAAACTGAGAGGCGTCTACAAACGCAAAAACCCCGCTTGATGCGGGGTTTTTGTTTCGGTTTCGCTCGAACGAGAAGCTGGAATGATTTGGTTGCGGGGACAGGATTTGAACCTGTGACCTTCAGGTTATGAGCCTGACGAGCTACCGGGCTGCTCCACCCCGCGCCACCAAGATACGGCAAAGTGCCGCCGCAGCCCGGATTTTTCCGTTTGTCCGGCCTTAAAAGCAAAGGGTGCTTTTGCGAGGCCGGACGGGGTGCTGCTCCACCCCGCGCCACCAAGATACGGCAAAGTGCCGCTGCAGCCCGGATTTTTCCGTTTGTCCGGCCTTAAAAGCAAAGGGTGCTTTTGCGAGGCCGGACGGGGTGCTGCTCCACCCCGCGTCACCAAGATACGGCAAAGTGCCGCTGCAGCCCGGATTTTTCCGTTTGTCCGGCCTTAAAAGCAAAGGGTGCTTTTGCGGGGCCGGACGGGGTGCTGCTCCACCCCGCGTCACTTGCGTGCTTTTGCCTGTAAGTATGCGCTTACGCATCGTTTTTTGCAAAAGCAAAAGGCCGCATGCGCGGCCTTTTTGAATGTCTGTGTGTTTGTTGATGAGATTTGTTTAAGAACGTTGCGTTTGGCAGACCTGGCAGCGACCTACTCTCCCGCGTCTTGAGACGAAGTACCATTGGCGCAGGGGCGTTTCACGGCCGAGTTCGGAATGGGATCGGGTGCAGCCACCCCGCTGTAACCACCAGGTCAGCAAAGCGCAACGTTCACGCATGCACCTTTGCGGCGCATGCGATACAAATGAGAAGCTGGGGTTTTTTGTCTGATTGGATTTCGCTCACGCACGTACGCCTTTCGGGCTGTGCTCCGCGAGGGCCTCGCATAAGCTCGGACGCACGAGCGTGCTGGTA
>NZ_JAVDSX010000017.1:0-17173 GCF_031455525.1 Phyllobacterium sp. 1468
ATCGCTGCCGTCAACGACGTCTTGCCATGGTCAACGTGACCAATCGTGCCAATGTTGACGTGCGGCTTGTTACGTTCAAACTTGCTCTTAGCCATCTGAGCTCTCCGTTAACTGTTCGCCTGCTCAGGCTTTACTTCAACTGTCACGCGCAACCTTATGGTTACGCAAACTTCTTCTGAATTTCCTGCGCGACTGCTGCCGGTACAGGTTCATAGTGATCGAACTGCATGGTGTACTGTGCACGGCCCTGGCTCATCGAACGCAGGTTGCTCACATAACCGAACATGTTGGCCAGCGGCACCTGTGCATTGATGACGGTCGCAATACCACGCGGTTCCGTACCAAGGATCTGACCACGACGTGAGTTCAGATCGCCAATCACGTCACCGACGTAATCTTCAGGCGTAACGACTTCGACCTTCATGATCGGCTCGAGCAGCTGGGCACCAGCCTTCTGCGCACCTTCGCGGAACGCAGCGCGAGCCGCGATTTCGAAGGCGAGAACCGACGAGTCCACATCGTGATATGCACCGTCGATCAGCGTGGCCTTCACGCCGAGCATCGGGAAGCCTGCGAGCGGGCCCGCACCCATGACGCTCTGGATACCCTTTTCGACACCCGGGATGTATTCCTTCGGGATAGCACCGCCGACGATCTTCGATTCGAAGATGAAATCGTCGCCGTCATGCGGCTCGAAGATAACCTTGATACGGGCGAACTGACCCGAACCACCGGACTGCTTCTTGTGGGTGTAGTCGATCTCGGCCTTGCGGGTGATCGATTCACGATAGGCAACCTGGGGGCTACCTGTATTTGCCTCGACCTTGAACTCGCGACGCATGCGATCGACGAGAATGTCGAGATGAAGCTCGCCCATGCCCGAGATGATGGTCTGGCCGGATTCTTCGTCAGTCCGAACGCGGAATGAAGGATCTTCCGCAGCAAGACGATTGAGCGCGAGGCCCATCTTTTCCTGGTCGGCTTTGGTCTTTGGCTCTACCGAGATCGAGATAACCGGCTCGGGGAATACCATGCGCTCGAGGATAACCGGCTTCAACGGATCGCAGAGCGTGTCGCCCGTTGTGGTTTCCTTGAGGCCTGCAAGAGCAACGATGTCACCAGCAAAGGCTTCTTCGATGTCTTCACGCGAGTTGGAATGCATCTGCAGCATGCGGCCGATACGTTCACGCTTTTGCTTGACCGTATTGTCGAGCGAAATGCCCTTGGTCAGCTTGCCGGAATAGATGCGGCAGAAGGTCAGAGAACCAACGAACGGGTCGTTCATGATCTTGAAGGCGAGCATGGAAAGCGGCTCGTCGTCGGACGACTTGCGAACGGTTTCCGCATCGGTCTTCGGATCGATGCCCTTGATGGGGGGAACGTCAACCGGCGAAGGCAGATATTCAACAACACCGTCAAGCAAAGGCTGTACGCCCTTGTTCTTGAATGCCGAACCGCAGAATACCGGATGGAACTCTACGCGGCATGTGCCGATGCGGATCAGAGCCCGCAGCGCATCATTGTCCGGCATGTTGCCTTCGAGATAAGCCTCGGTGGCAGCTTCATCGACTTCCACAGCAGTCTCGATCAGCTTTTCGCGATATTCCTCAGCCTGATCCTTGAGATCGGCAGGGATTTCAACGACGTCCCACTGTGCGCCGAGCTGTTCGTCGCGCCAGACGAGCGCCTTCATTTCGATCAGATCGACAACACCCTTGAACTCCGTCTCCGCACCGATCGGCAGCTGCATGACGAGAGCCTTGGCACCAAGACGGGTCTTGACCATATCGACGCAGCGATAGAAATCGGCGCCGGTCTTGTCCATCTTGTTGACGAAGATCATGCGCGGAACATGATACTTCTCGGCCTGACGCCAGACGGTTTCCGTCTGCGGCTCGACACCGGCATTGGCATCGAGAAGCGCAATCGCGCCGTCGAGAACGCGCAGCGAACGCTCTACTTCAATGGTGAAGTCGACGTGGCCAGGCGTATCGATGATGTTGAAACGGCGCATCTTGCCGTCACGGCCCTTCCAGAAGGTCGTGGTGGCAGCGGAGGTGATCGTGATGCCACGCTCCTGCTCCTGCTCCATCCAGTCCATGGTTGCAGCGCCATCGTGGACTTCGCCGATCTTGTGCGACTTGCCGGTGTAATAAAGAATACGCTCGGTAGTCGTGGTCTTGCCGGCGTCGATGTGCGCCATGATACCGAAATTCCGGTAGTCTTCGATTTTATATTCGCGAGCCATGATATGGTGCCTCTAGGACTATTGTTTTCGCAATTACCAGCGGTAATGCGAGAATGCGCGGTTGGCTTCTGCCATGCGATGCGTGTCTTCACGCTTCTTCACAGCCGAGCCGCGGTTGTTTGCAGCGTCGAGAAGTTCACCGGACAGGCGATCGATCATCGTCGTCTCATTGCGGCCGCGTGCTGCATTGATCAACCAGCGGATGGCAAGAGCCTGACGGCGCTCCGGACGAACGTCGACCGGAACCTGATAGGTTGCACCACCGACGCGGCGCGAACGAACTTCAACGTGCGGCGCTACATTGTCGAGAGCCTGGTGGAACAGGGCAACAGGCTCCTGCTTGCTCTTGCTCTCAACTGACTCAAGCGCACCGTAAACGATACGCTCAGCAATCGACTTCTTGCCATGATGCATGACTGCATTCATGAACTTGGTCAGAACGAGATCACCGAATTTCGGATCCGGGTTGATCTCACGCTTTTCTGCACTATGGCGTCTGGACATATTCTTTGTCTCTTATCTGCATCGGGTTGACCTACCTGGTGGCCAAAGTCCCGGAAAATCTTACTTCGGACGCTTCGCACCATACTTGGAACGGCGCTGCTTGCGGTTCTTGACGCCCTGGGTATCCAGAACACCACGGATGATGTGGTAACGAACACCCGGCAAATCCTTTACACGACCGCCGCGGATCATCACGACAGAGTGTTCCTGAAGGTTGTGGCCCTCACCCGGAATATATCCGATGACTTCAAATCCGTTCGTCAGACGCACTTTCGCGACCTTACGCAGAGCCGAGTTCGGCTTCTTCGGGGTCGTCGTGTAGACGCGAGTGCAAACGCCGCGCTTCTGCGGGTTTTCCTGCAGAGCAGGGACTTTATTGCGCTTGACCGGCGCAGTGCGCGGCTTGCGGATCAACTGGTTTACGGTAGGCATTCAACCTTCCCTCTTTGTAATGCGTATCAAAGCGCTAGCGCTTCGGCACAAATCTCGTATCTTCGCCCGTCAGGGCCGTTTCAGCGCCATGCTCATGCACGAATTCGGGCAACTAAACCACCGCAAGGGTGGTTGCCCGAATAAAAGCAGAGGAAGCCCTAAAGGCCTCATGCGAGCGGCAAATTGCATTTCGATCGTAAAACGAACCCTGTTTGAGATGAACTCCAGAGCGCGTCGCTCCGAAACGGCCAATCTCACATCGGCTCAGATGGGCTGCTGATACTGTGTCCCCGGGCTTTCGTCAAGCCTGAAGCTACAATATTATTAAGGTTTGCAGCGTTTGGGGGCTCTTGCGGGCCCTAATGTAAGATAGTTTCGCCGGACGAGCGTTTATTCAAGCAATATTTCGTATCTTGCACAGGGATTTCGTGGCGTTCGGTGACTTGGCGCGCCCATTTGTCTATCCTGAACTCCAAATCGCAGAATCAGGAACATTGCAATGTCTTCATCACCAGCCGAGTCGAAAACAGTTCATCTCATCGTTGCGGATGTGTGGAAGGACAAGGATGAGGAGCCGCGTCAGGTTCACCTGTTGCTGATGAACGATGATGCAGACGGATTGGTAGAACTGGCGCTGAAGATTCTCGCCAATTCAGGCTATGAAGAAGCCGAGCTTCTGGAGATAGGTACGCTGACCGACGAACCCGAGGATGAACCGCACCTTTCCGCCTGGAAGACCGCCCTCACCGGGCAAGCAGCCCTGATCGAGTTCAACGAGTAGGGATTGGGCTTTCTCGTCATACGCTCAATTGCGTCTACCGCACTCTGCGGTTGAGTCCATGGCCTATCCAGGCTTCGCGAGGCTTGGCGGATGACGCACGATTTGTGCTGCACCGAAGGGATTTATATTTGAATTGCTCAAATCGAACTTGGCAAGCATATCGCACAAAAGCTCGAATCCCATTCAAGAACTGCCGAAACCCGCACAAGAAATGGCGATTCCGGCGCAAGAATTTCTATCCTCAGTAGCACTTTGGTTGCGTTTGGTTGAGACCGTCATGAGAAAGGCCGCCGCGGATTGCTCCGGGGCGGCCTTTTGGTTTGGTGTGGCTGCCAGCTTATTCGGCTGGCTGGCCTGTCATGTCCGTCAGCATCGGGCCGGCTTTCGCGGCGCTTGCACCGGATTCCTTGCGACGCTCGTCGATGATCAACTCGTCGCGAGCCCCGGCGATGCGCCGGATCTGCTTGACCGTTCCGCCGGTACCTGCCGGGATCAGACGTCCAACGATGACGTTCTCCTTCAGGCCCTGCAGAGCATCCATCTTGCCGGCA
Source organism: Phyllobacterium sp. 1468 (assembly GCF_031455525.1). Lineage (NCBI taxonomy): Bacteria > Pseudomonadati > Pseudomonadota > Alphaproteobacteria > Hyphomicrobiales > Phyllobacteriaceae > Phyllobacterium > Phyllobacterium sp. 1468. Next base: position 4,517 of record NZ_JAVDSX010000017.1, read on the forward strand.
ACAGCGGCTTCCGTGAGGACGCGCGTTGTTTCCTGGAAGGACGCTGCCGAGATGAACGACGGGGTCTGGAGCGAGGCCTTGGTAATGCCGAGCAGCACTGGGGTGCCGTAGCCTGGCTTCTTGCCATCCTCTTCCAAACGCTCGTTAATTTCGTCCAGCTCGATCCGGTCGACGTGATCGCCGGAAATGAATCCGGTGTCACCCGACTCGGTGATTTCGACCTTCTGCAGCATCTGGCGAACGATCACTTCGATGTGCTTGTCGTTGATCAGAACGCCCTGCAGACGATAGACTTCCTGGATCTCGTTGACGAGGTAGGAAGCCAAAGCTTCCACGCCCTTGATCGCCAGGATGTCATGCGGCGCAGGATTGCCGTCGAGGATATAGTCACCCTTTTCAATCGCATCGCCGTCCTGAAGATGGAATGGCTTGCCCTTGGGGATCAGATACTCGACTGGCTCCACGGTTTCGTCGTTCGGTTCGATGACAATGCGGCGCTTGTTCTTGTAGTCCCGGCCAAAACGAACAGTACCATCGATTTCGGCGATGATAGCGTGGTCCTTCGGACGACGGGCTTCGAACAGTTCCGCAACGCGCGGCAGACCGCCGGTGATGTCCTTGGTCTTAGCGCTTTCCATCGGAATACGGGCAAGAACGTCACCCGCCTTCACATGCGAACCAGGCTCGACCGACAGGATTGACTCCACCGACAGCTGGAAGCGAGCATCGCCGCCCTTTGCCAGTTTCAGAACCTTGCCGTTCTTGTCCTTGACGACGATCGCAGGCTTCAGATCGGAGCCGCGCGGGGTCGAGCGCCAGTCGATAACCACGCGCTTCGTGATACCGGTTGACTCGTCCGTCGTTTCCGTAACCGAAAGGCCATCGACCATGTCCTCGAATTCGACATGACCTTCGACTTCCGTCATGACCGGGCGGGTATAGGGATCCCACTCGGCAACACGCTGGCCGCGCTTAACATTATCGCCATCATCGACATAGATGCGCGAACCGTAGGTGACGCGGTGTGTTGCGCGTTCCTTGCCGGTGGCGTCAACGATGACGACAGCCATGTTGCGGCCCATGACGACCAGATGGCCGTCCGAGTTGCGCACCACGTTGCGGTTGCGGATCTGGACCGTGCCTTCATAACTGGCTTCGAGGAACGACTGATCGACCACCTGCGCAGTACCACCAAGGTGGAACGTACGCATCGTCAACTGCGTGCCTGGCTCACCGATGGACTGAGCGGCGATAACACCGACAGCCTCACCCTGGTTGACCGGGGTACCACGAGCCAGATCGCGGCCGTAGCACTTGGCGCAGATGCCGCCACGGGTCTCACAGGTGAGAGCCGAACGGATGCGGATCGACTGAACACCAGCCTTTTCAATGGCATCGATATCGAACTCATCGATGATGTTGCCACCCTTGACAAGCACGTCACCCGAAACCGGATGCAGGATGTCTTCAAGTGCCGTACGGCCGAGAACACGCTGGCCGATGGTTGCAACAACCTGACCGGCATCGACGATTGGCTGCATTGTGAGGCCCGTTGTCGTGCCGCAATCAACCGAAATGACGATACAATCCTGCGCGACGTCAACGAGACGGCGTGTCAGATAACCGGAGTTGGCCGTCTTCAAGGCGGTGTCGGCAAGACCCTTACGGGCACCGTGTGTCGAGTTGAAGTACTCGTTCACGGTTAGGCCTTCCTTGAAGTTCGAAATGATGGGCGTTTCGATGATTTCGCCAGAAGGCTTGGCCATCAGACCGCGCATACCGCCCAGCTGGCGCATCTGGTTCGGCGAACCACGAGCACCCGAGTGCGACATCATATAGATCGAGTTCATCTGCTTCTGGCGGCCAGTAACGGGATCGAACTCGACGGCCTTGATGCGTGCCATCATTTCGTCGGCGACCTTCTCGGTGCACTTGCCCCAAGCGTCGACGACCTTATTGTACTTCTCGCCCTGAGTGATCAAACCGTCATTGTACTGCTGTTCGTATTCCGTTGCCAAAGCTTCGGTTTCAGCAACCAGCTTCGCCTTGGTTTCCGGAATAACCATGTCGTCCTTGCCGAACGAGATACCGGCGCGGCAAGCATGACCGAAGCCAAGCTGCATGATGCGATCGCAGAAAATGACCGTCTCTTTCTGTCCGCAGTGGCGATAGACCGTGTCGATCATCTTGGAGATGTTCTTCTTGGTCATTTCCTGATTGCAGATGTCGAAAGGCACGTTGTGGTGTTTCGGCAGAAGCTCACCGATGATCATGCGGCCAGGTGTGGTCTCGTAGATCTTCGATGTTGGCTTGCCGTCTGCATCGATGCTCTTGAAGCGACCCTTGATCTTTGTATGCAGGGTCACTGCACCGCTGCCGATAGCATGGTGAAGTTCACCCATATCGGCAAAGGCCATGCCCTCGCCCGGCTCCTTTGCCGCAACGATCGACAGATAGTACAGGCCGAGAACCATGTCCTGTGACGGAACGATAACCGGCAGACCGTTGGCGGGATGCAGGATGTTGTTCGTCGACATCATCAGAACACGGGCTTCAAGCTGCGCTTCCAAGGAAAGCGGAACGTGGACAGCCATCTGGTCACCGTCGAAATCCGCATTGAAAGCGGTACAAACGAGCGGATGCAGCTGGATTGCCTTGCCTTCGATCAGGATCGGTTCGAACGCCTGGATGCCAAGACGATGCAGCGTCGGAGCACGATTCAAGAGAACCGGATGCTCGCGGATGACTTCGTCGAGAATATCCCAGACTTCCGGCTTTTCCTTTTCAACCAGCTTCTTCGCCTGCTTGACGGTGGAGGAATAACCCTTGGCGTCGAGACGGGCATAGATGAACGGCTTGAAGAGCTCGAGTGCCATCTTCTTTGGCAGACCGCACTGGTGCAGCTTCAGTTCCGGACCAGTCACGATAACCGAACGGCCGGAATAGTCGACGCGCTTGCCGAGAAGGTTCTGACGGAAGCGGCCCTGCTTGCCCTTGAGCATGTCGGACAGCGACTTCAGCGGGCGCTTGTTGGCGCCGGTGATGACGCGGCCACGACGGCCGTTATCGAACAACGCATCGACCGATTCCTGAAGCATGCGCTTCTCGTTGCGGATGATGATGCCAGGAGCGCGCAGTTCGATCAGGCGCTTCAAACGGTTGTTACGGTTGATGACGCGGCGATAAAGATCGTTGAGGTCGGACGTCGCAAAACGTCCGCCATCCAGCGGAACCAGCGGGCGCAGGTCCGGCGGGATCACCGGGACGATCTTCATGATCATCCATTCCGGACGGTTACCCGATTCCAGGAAGTTCTCGACGATCTTCAGACGCTTCATGAGCTTCTTCTGCTTCAGATCTGAAGTGGTTGTCGCCAGTTCTTCGCGCAGATCGCCGGCGATCTTCTCCAGATCCATCGAAGCCAGAAGTTCGTGAATAGCCTCGGCACCGATCAGTGCGGTGAAGGAATCCTCACCATACTCATCGACCGCGATCATGTATTCTTCTTCCGAAAGAAGCTGATGCTCCTTCAGGGCAGTCAGGCCTGGCTCGGTCACGATATAGTTCTCGAAATAGAGAACGCGCTCGATGCCCTTCAAGGTCATGTCGAGCAATGTGCCGATACGGCTAGGCAGAGACTTCAGGAACCAGATGTGCGCAACCGGGGCTGCGAGCTCGATATGGCCCATACGCTCACGGCGAACGCGTGACAGCGTGACTTCCACACCGCACTTTTCGCAAATGATGCCCTTGTATTTCATACGCTTGTACTTGCCGCACAAGCATTCATAGTCCTTGATCGGCCCGAAGATCCGAGCACAGAAAAGACCATCCCGCTCAGGCTTGAAAGTGCGGTAGTTGATCGTCTCCGGCTTCTTGATCTCACCGTATGACCAGGACAGAATCTTCTCAGGGCTGGCGATCGATATCCGGATGGAATCGAATGCCTGCACAGGCACCTGAGGATTGAAAAGATTCATGACCTCTTGGTTCATGCCGTTTCTCCATGGGGCGAAGTGTGCCCTCTACTTGCGATGGATTATCCGCCGCCGCGGGTCCATCTAGATCAAATGCCGCTTCCTCAGCGGCCCGAAAAACTGGTCGGGTGCGCGAGCATTGCCGCGCACCCTTCCCTTTTTACTCTGCAGCGTCAGGCAATGCCTGCTGTTGCTGTTCTTGGGCACGAGTATCGTCCAGCTCGACATTGAGACCGAGCGAGCGCATTTCCTTGACGAGAACGTTGAAGCTCTCCGGAATGCCGGCTTCGAAAGTATCGTCGCCACGGACGATTGCTTCGTAAACCTTCGTGCGTCCGGCAACGTCGTCGGACTTGACCGTAAGCATTTCCTGCAGCGTGTAAGCCGCACCGTATGCTTCCAGGGCCCAGACCTCCATTTCACCGAAGCGCTGACCGCCGAACTGGGCTTTACCACCCAGAGGCTGCTGCGTAACGAGCGAGTAAGGTCCGATCGAACGGGCGTGAATCTTGTCGTCGACAAGATGGTGCAGCTTCAGCATGTAGATGTAGCCGACAGTCACCTGACGATCGAAAGTCTCACCCGTACGTCCGTCATAAAGCGTCGACTGACCCGAAGAATGCAAGCCCGCCTGTTCCAGCATCACATTGATGTCCGGTTCATGCGCACCGTCAAACACCGGCGTTGCAATCGAAACGCCACGCTTCATCTGTTCGCCAAGACGAATGATGCTCTCATCGTCATAGTTGCGAACCGGCTCATTGCGATCATTGTCCGGAATGATCGATTCAATCGTCATTCTCAGCGGAGCAATGTCGCCCTGTTCGCCCTGTGCATGCTGTGCCTTGTAAGCCTCGATCAGTTCCCCGATCTTCTTGCCCATTCCGGCGCAAGCCCAGCCCAGATGCGTTTCGAGAATCTGCCCGACATTCATGCGGCTTGGCACGCCAAGCGGATTGAGCACGATGTCGACATGCGTTCCGTCTTCAAGGAACGGCATATCCTCAACAGCGGCGATACGCGAAACAACGCCCTTGTTGCCGTGACGGCCAGCCATCTTGTCGCCTGGCTGGATCTTGCGCTTCACAGCGACAAAGACCTTGACCATCTTCATGACGCCTGGAGGCATCTCGTCGCCGCGCTGGACCTTTTCGACCTTGTCCATGAAACGCTGCTCGAGCAATTTCTTGGAGTCATCGTACTGGTTGCGCAGAGCTTCGATTTCGCCCTGGATCTTCTCGTCCTCGACAGCAAACTGCCACCACTGGGAACGCGGGTATTCACCCATGACGTCCTGTGTAACGACAGTACCCTTCTTGAACGCCTTCGGTCCGGCGACGGCAGACTTGCCATCGAGAACGTCGGCCAGACGGCCATAGACGTTGCGGTCCAGGATCGCCTGTTCGTCGTCGCGGTCCTTGGCCAAACGCTCGATTTCCTCGCGTTCGATCGCCATGGCACGTTCGTCCTTCTCAACGCCGTGGCGATTGAAAACGCGAACTTCCACGACAGTACCGTAGGTCCCGGGCGGCATGCGCATGGAGGTGTCACGGACGTCGGAGGCCTTCTCACCGAAGATGGCGCGCAGAAGCTTCTCTTCCGGGGTCATCGGGCTTTCGCCCTTCGGTGTGATCTTGCCAACAAGGATATCGCCAGGCTGAACTTCCGCGCCGATATAGACAATGCCGGCTTCGTCCAGGTTCTTCAGCGCTTCTTCCGAAACGTTCGGAATGTCGCGCGTGATTTCTTCCGGTCCAAGCTTCGTGTCGCGGGCCATGACTTCGAACTCCTCGATATGGATCGAGGTGAAGACGTCATCCGAAACGATCTTTTCAGAAAGAAGGATGGAATCTTCGTAGTTGTAGCCATTCCATGGCATGAACGCGACGAGCACGTTGCGGCCGAGTGCCAGATCGCCCAGATCCGTCGAAGGACCATCAGCGATGATGTCACCCTTCTCGATCCGGTCGCCAACACGAACCAGCGGACGCTGATTGATGCAGGTGTTCTGGTTCGAACGCTGGAACTTCATCAGGCGGTAGATATCGACGCCCGACTTGCCGGGCACGAGATCTTCCGTCGCGCGGATAACGATACGGGTAGCATCGACCTGATCGACAATACCAGTACGGCGTGCACCGATGGCGGCACCGGAGTCGCGAGCGACGACCGGCTCCATGCCCGTTCCAACGAACGGCGCTTCGGCACGAACCAGAGGCACGGCCTGACGCTGCATGTTCGAGCCCATCAGAGCGCGGTTGGCGTCATCGTTCTCAAGGAACGGAATCAGCGCTGCCGCAACCGAAACAAGCTGCTTTGGCGAAACGTCCATCAGATCCACGTTTTCACGCGGCGCCATCAGAACTTCACCCGCATGACGGCAGACAACGAATTCATCCGTAAATGCACCGGAAGCGTCCAGCTCCACATTGGCCTGTGCCACGTGATACTTGGCTTCTTCCATCGCCGACAGATAAACGACATCGTCCGTAACCTTGCCGTCGATGATCTTGCGGTACGGGCTTTCAATAAAGCCGTACTTGTTGACCCGGGCAAAAGTTGCGAGCGAGTTGATCAGACCGATATTCGGGCCTTCCGGCGTTTCAATCGGGCAGATACGGCCGTAATGCGTCGGATGAACGTCGCGGACTTCGAAGCCGGCGCGCTCGCGGGTCAAACCGCCAGGTCCCAATGCCGAAAGACGACGCTTGTGCGTGATCTCGGACAGCGGGTTGGTCTGATCCATGAACTGCGAAAGCTGCGAGGAACCGAAGAACTCGCGAACGGCAGCAGCTGCCGGCTTCGCGTTGATCAGGTCCTGCGGCATCACTGTGTCGATTTCAATGGACGACATACGTTCCTTGATGGCGCGCTCCATGCGGAGCAGACCAACACGGTACTGGTTTTCCATCAATTCGCCGACCGAACGCACACGGCGGTTGCCGAGATTGTCGATGTCGTCGATTTCGCCGCGGCCATCGCGCAGATCAACCAGCATCTTGACGACAGCCAGGATGTCTTCCTTGCGCAGGATGCGAACGGTGTCTTCCGCATCGAGATCGAGACGCATGTTCATCTTGACGCGGCCGACAGCCGACAGATCATAGCGCTCACTGTCGAAGAACAACGACTTGAACATTGCTTCGGCGGAGTCAATCGTTGGCGGTTCACCCGGACGCATGACGCGGTAGATGTCGAATAGAGCGTCCTGGCGGTTCTCGTTCTTGTCAACGGCAAGGGTGTTGCGGATATACGGTCCAATATTGACGTGATCGATATCGAGAATGTTGATCTCGGAAACGCCCGTGTCGAGCAGAACCTTGAGGGTCTTCTCGTCGAGTTCATCACCGGCTTCGAGGTAAACTTCACCCGTTTCCATATTGACGATATCTTCGGCAAGGTAGCTGCCGAGCAGATCGTCCTCTGTCGCCTTGATGAATTTCAAGCCTTTTTCAGCAAGCTGCTTGGCACTGCGTGCCGTCAGCTTCTTGCCCGTTTCTAGAACAACCTCGCCCGTGTCGGCATCCACGACGTCCGTAGTAGCCTTGAACCCGCGGAAGCGATCCACGGAGAACGGAATACGCCAGGTGTCGCCATCGCGGTTGAACGTGAGCGTGTTATAGAAAGTCGACAGGATCTCTTCCGAATCCATGCCAAGCGCCATCAACAGCGACGTCGCAGGGATCTTGCGACGGCGGTCGATACGGGCATAGACGACGTCCTTGGCATCGAATTCGATGTCGAGCCAGGAACCGCGATAGGGGATGACGCGCGCAGCAAACAGCAGCTTGCCGGACGAATGCGTCTTGCCCTTGTCGTGGTCGAAGAAGACGCCCGGCGAACGATGCATCTGCGATACGATCACGCGCTCGGTGCCGTTTACAATGAACGTGCCGTTGTCGGTCATGAGCGGCATATCGCCCATGTAAACGTCCTGTTCCTTGATGTCCTTGATCGACTTCGCGCCTGTATCCTCGTCGATATCGAACACGATGAGGCGCAGCGTCACCTTGAGTGGCGCAGCATAGGTCAAATCGCGCTGACGGCATTCGTCAACGTCGAATTTTGGAGCTTCGAACTCGTACTTGACGAATTCGAGCATGGAAGCACCCGAGAAATCCTGGATCGGGAAAACAGACTTGAACACAGCCTGCAGCCCTTCATCCAGACGCCCGCCCTTGGGCTCTTCCACCATCAGAAACTGATCGTAGGAAGCTTTCTGAACCTCGATGAGGTTCGGCATCTCTGCGACTTCCGGAATCTTACCGAAAAACTTGCGTACGCGCCTACGACCATTGAAAGAATGGGTCTGAGCCATCGTCGCTCCTCGTCTTTATGCCAGAAACTGGCCTGTTTCTTAAAACCGCTCATGCGGCCCCGTGAACGGGACAAAACCCGTTTCCTGAAAGCATCGAAATTGCCGTCAGGAAAAGGGTTCAGTACCGGATTCCCCGTAGGGAGTAGTTGGCGGGCAGATCGCCCTGCCCGCCAATCAGTGCAAGGATTACTTGAGTTCGACCTTGGCGCCAGCTGCTTCAAGCTGTGCCTTGATCTTGTCAGATTCTTCCTTGTTAACGCCTTCTTTGACTGCCTTAGGAGCAGCTTCAACGAGGTCCTTGGCTTCCTTGAGGCCGAGCCCGGTGATAGCGCGGACTTCCTTGATCACGTTGATCTTGTTAGGTCCGGCTTCGGTCAGAACGACGTCGAATTCAGTCTTCTCTTCAACTGCAGCAGCAACTGCACCACCGCCGGCAGCGGCAGCAGCAGCAACCGGAGCAGCAGCAGAAACGCCCCACTTCTCTTCCAGAAGCTTCGAAAGTTCAGCAGCTTCGAGAACAGTCAGGTTGGACAGGTCATCTACGATCTTTGCGAGATCAGTCATTTTGGTATTCCTTTACAAGGTTCGATATATTGACAGCGAGAACGGCCTTATGCCGCTTCGTCCTTCCGGGCATAGGCGCCAAAAACGCGGGCAAGCTGAGCTGCCGGTGCGTTGACGACCTGAGCAATGCGAGAAGCCGGAGTCTGGATCATACCAACCAGCTTTGCGCGCAACTCGTCGAGAGATGGAAGTGCGGCTAGTGCCTTTACCCCATCCGGGTCGAGAGTTGTTGCTCCCATCGAACCACCGAGGATGACGAGCTTTTCGTTACCCTTGGCAAATTCAATGGCGATCTTTGGTGCCGCTATCGGATCGTTGGAATAAGCAACGAGTGTCTGGCCTGTGAACAGGTCAGCGATGCCTTCCGAATCCGTGCCCTGAAGAGCGATCTTGGCGAGGCGGTTCTTCGCGACTTTAACGGTGCCACCAGCATCACGCATCTTCGAGCGAAGATCGCTCAGTTGCGCAACGGTGAGACCGGTATAGTGGGCCACGACAACTGAACCAGAGTCCTTGAAGACCCCATTCAGCCACGCGACGAATTCGCGCTTTTCCGCTTTTTCCACTGTCTCTCTCCATTTGGCAGAAACGCGAGATTGCGTCACTGCCGGGTTGCCTTTTGCTGCAAGTTTTCAGTCCGAAGACGGAAAGCGCACAGCACTTGAGGATCCTGTCCCCCCTGCTTCGCCAAGATCGGCTGCAAGCGAAAGGCAACTACGGTTCGAACCTTGTTTATCGGGCCAAGCCCTTTAACCAAAGTTTTTCCACGTCTCATGCGGGTTCTGACGAATTAAGGCGAACCACCCGCAATCTCGGACAGGATAACCGGATTTGCATCCGGTTATCCAGGCCCCGAAGGGCCTGGAATTCTTTTCGTTTCAAACAGCTAAGCTTGAAACTTCAATCAACACTTACGCAATGCGTACTGTTGCTGGATCGATCTTGACGCCAGCACCCATCGTCGATGAAATCGCGACGCGCTTGACGTAGTCACCCTTGGCGCCAGCCGGCTTTGCCTTGGTAACGGCATCGGCGAACGCCTTGATGTTCTCTTCCAGTGCCTTGGCATCGAAGGATGCCTTGCCGACGCCGGCGTGAATAATACCGGCCTTCTCGACGCGGAACTCGACTGCGCCGCCCTTGGACGCTTTCACGGCAGCCGCAACATCCGTCGTAACTGTACCGACCTTCGGGTTAGGCATCATGCCGCGCGGGCCAAGAACCTTACCGAGACGGCCAACGAGCGGCATCATGTCCGGTGTCGCAATGCAGCGATCGAAATCGATCTTGCCACCATTGACGATCTCGAACAGGTCTTCCGCACCGACGATATCTGCACCGGCAGCCTTGGCTTCATCAGCCTTCGGACCACGAGCAAATACGGCGACGCGAACCGTGCGGCCGGTGCCATTCGGCAGATTGACGACGCCGCGAACCATCTGGTCCGCATGGCGGGGATCAACGCCGAGATTCATTGCAACTTCGATCGTCTCGTCGAACTTGGCAACAGCACGCTCCTTCACCATGGCAATTGCCGAGGTCAGGTCGTACAGCTTGTTACGGTCAACGCCTTCACGAACTTTCGCTACACGCTTTGATAGTTTTGCCATCGTCTTAGCCCACCACTTCCAGGCCCATCGAACGGGCAGAACCTTCAACCATGCGCATGGCGGCTTCAACGTCCGCTGCGTTCAGGTCTTTCATCTTCGCCTGAGCGATTTCACGCACCTTGTCGCGCGAGATCTTGCCGGCAACGACCTTGCCTGGCTCTTTCGAACCGGACTTCAGGTTTGCGGCCTTCTTGAGGAAGTAAGACACCGGCGGCGTCTTCATCGCAAATGTGAAGGACTTGTCCTGATAATAGGTAATCACAACCGGAATGGGCGAACCCTTTTCCAGTTCCTGCGTGGCCGCATTGAAGGCCTTGCAGAATTCCATGATGTTGATGCCACGCTGACCAAGTGCCGGTCCGATCGGCGGGGACGGCGTTGCCGATCCTGCCGAAACCTGCAGCTTGAGCTGGCCCGCTACTTTCTTAGCCATAACTTCCTGCCTTTAATCATAGTGCCGGATAACCGGCGGTTGCAGTTTGGTGGTGCGGATCGAAAGCCCGGCTAAAGGCCGTCTTACCTCCCACCATGTTTGCCGCTGACGCAGCAGGCGGCTTCAGAGCCGCCGATTGATCAGACTTTTTCGACCTGACCAAATTCAAGATCGACCGGCGTAGCGCGGCCAAAAATCGAAACCTCGACCTTGAGGCGCGAACGCTCTTCGTCGACTTCCTGTACAGTGCCGTTGAACGAGGCGAACGGACCATCGGCAACGCGAACACTTTCGCCAATCTCGAACGAGATCGAAGCTTTTGGACGCTCGACACCTTCCTGAACCTGCGTCAGGATGCGCTCGGCTTCCTTATCGGAAATCGCAATCGGCTTGTTGTCCGAACCGAGGAACCCCGTCACCTTCGGCGTATTCTTGATCAGATGATAGGCATCATCCGTCAAATCGGCACGCACCAGGACATAACCCGGGAAGAACTTGCGCTCGGCATCGACCTTGCGGCCACGGCGCACTTCGACCACCTTTTCGGTCGGCACGAGAATCTTCTCAAAAAGATGCGACAGACCCTTCTGTCTTGCCTTTTCTTCGATCGACTCGGCGACCTTCTTTTCAAAGTTCGAATAGGCGTGAACGATATACCAGCGCGCGGTCATTGCTATTTCCCAATCCCGATTTTCTTGTCAGCCTGCGTTAACGACCAAGACCGAGAATCATATCGATTCCGTATGCCATCAACTGATCAGCTGCGAAAAAGAAAATCGCAGCAAAAAACGCCATTACCATCACCATCGCGGTGGAAATGAGCGTCTCGCGACGCGAAGGCCATGTGACCTTTGCGGTTTCAGCGCGCACTTGCTGAAAAAAAGTTATTGGATTCGTTTTGGATGCCATTTACCGCTCGTGCATGTCATGTTGCTGTAAACATGCTGTGCTGCAACTTAAACAACACCATCTGTCCACACCATTGCGGGCCCGTAAAGCTGATCGTTCAGCTCCACGCACCGCGTGTCTGTTAAGCCTACATAGAACCGATTCCGGTAAAACACAAGGCCCCCGGATTCGTTTCTTTCCAAACATCTAACCATTGCACCATCCAATCGTGCACTGGCAGACTATGTGTTGGCAGGGGAGACAGGATTCGAACCTGCGACCTACGGTTTTGGAGACCGCCGCTCTACCAACTGAGCTACTCCCCTATGTTCGTGGCGTACATTCCACAAAGCGGAGAGCTTTTCAAGTCCCAAAGGTATGATCGAGCTGTCATTGACAAACTTCTCGAACCGACCCCACTGCCGAGACGCTCGATAATCGTTTATTTAGTGACGATTGCCTTGAATTCAATACAGTTTGCTTGGTTTTAGCCCTTGTACGCAGGTGTGTGCGCTGGAGAAATCACTCACATCGCCGGACCGCTGTCATTCGAAAATTCACCAGCTCGTCAGGTCCAGAATGGAAATCTCGCTTACCGGAGTTGTCTGCGTCCAATGATTTTCGTATCGACGATTTTCCTTTTGGCCTTTTACGATCCGGTAGCGTGTCAGACATTTTACCATCTGCAACGGAGAGACGTTTGGGCTCTGGTGGACCCGCATAAAAAAGGGCGGCCCGTGGACCGCCCTTCCCGATTATAAAATCAGAAGTCTTACTCAATGATCGACGAGACGATGCCGGCACCGACGGTGCGGCCACCTTCACGGATAGCGAAGCGCAGCTTCTCTTCCATGGCGATCGGCACGA
>NZ_JAVDSX010000018.1:0-17107 GCF_031455525.1 Phyllobacterium sp. 1468
AGCACCACATCGGCCCTGGCGACATCGCCGGCCTTGCCGATCACAGCCCCCGCCGCGACAAACTCGCCATCCGGTATGCGCGAGGCAACGCCCGCACCAGCCTCGACGACAACCGCAAAGCCGAGGGCTGTCAGCTTCTTGACCGTCTCCGGCGAACCGCCAACCCGCGGCTCATCGATCTCTTTCGGTATGAACAGTGTCTGAGCCAAGCTCTCACCCCCAAGCAAGTTAAACACAACAAAGCCAGTGATCCCGTAACAAGAACAGCGCGGCTAGGGACTTATGACGGTTGGGACCCCCGATAGGTGGATCGTTCGAGTGAACGCCTTTCGCAGGTTATCCGCCCGGTATGTTACAGAACAGCTTGCCCTAAAGGAAAAACCAAGCGGCAACGCAAACAATGATGAAAAGCAGTGTGGCAGAGAAGAAGCCTCCGACGAAAAAACCGAATGCCATAGCAACCAGCAACGCAGCACAGGACACAACGCCCCATTTCGAGAGCGAAAGGAACAGATTGTAAGTGCTTTCATGTTCCTTGTAATCCATGGGAGCGCCCAATTCTGCCGGTGCAGTATCGTGATGATCAGCCATCTTCAAACCTCTTATAGTCGATGTCGCATTGGCAATAGCGAAAACACCGCATCAGCGCAATGCGCAGATAGTCGCTTGCAGGACACTCAATCGATATAAATCAAAGAAAGAGTTTATTCACTCCCGAAGATAGATCTTCGGCTGTCTCATGTGAGAAGATGGGGAAACAGTCCTGTCACGCCGATAATGATCAGATAAAGCGCAACGATATAATTCAGCAGCCGAGGGGCGATCAGAATAAGTATCCCTGCGATCAAGGCGACGAGTGGCGCAATAGCAATCTGAGCAATCATGTTGATTCTTCCTTTTTAAAGTTCATCGGCAGCAATGTTCCAAAGTGCAGCTTAGGTCAGCGCCGTTCCGATGTCAGCGCGGGAAGCACATTATCCAATGGACATTGTTCGTTGTGAAAACGGGTATTCAAGGTCAGTGCAAGGACACAGCGTATTCTGTCACTGCGACCAATTTCTGTTCCATTGAAACATCAAGAAGCCTTGCAATATCCTGAGCAGGCATCGCAGCACCATACAAGAAACCCTGCACATATTCGGCGCCGATCCATTCACTGATCAACTCGGACTGTTCGTTGGTTTCAAGTCCCTCGATCGTCACTGACAATCCGAGTTCGTGCGACATCTGCACGATGCCACGAAGCAGTTTGAGAGACCTTCCCTCGGCGACAATATCGGCGATAAAAGAACGATCGATCTTGACCTTCGTGACCGGAAGATCCTTCAGATAGCTCAGGCTCGAATAGCCCGTACCGAAATCATCAATTGCGACCTGGACGCCAAAATCCTTGAGCTCCGAAAGTACACTCCCGGTACTTTCTCGATCCGTTATGAGCGCACCTTCCGTTACTTCCACCTCCAGCAGATGCGGCTCAACGTCGTAGCGCCTCAAAGCGGAACGAATAATATTCACCATGTCCATGTTCTGGAGATCATAGGATGACAGGTTGACCGAAACGGCGATCCGCGACTCCCATCCATTGCAATCCTTTATAGCGCGTTCGACCACGCACCGGGTGAGATCGGATATGAGCCCCATTTCCTCCGCCATGGGAATGAATTCAGCCGGAGAAATCGGGCCAAACTCCGGGTGGTGCCATCGGGAGAGGGCTTCGCAAGCCGTCATGCGCAAGGTCCGAACGTTCACTATGGGCTGATAGGCAACGGTCAACGCGTTCTCGGCAATCGCCTTCCGCAAATCCGCTTTGAGCCGTTGCTTGCTGCGGAACGAATGGTCCATGGTATCGACGAAGACTGCCCAATCTTTCTTGCTGTCTTTCTTCGCGACATCGAGTGCCAAATCAGCATTCATGTGCATCACAACAAGATCAAACTCGGCTGCATTGGCAACCGCCACGCCAGCATTAGCGCCGGTTAAAATATCATGGCCGGAAACAAGGTATTGGCCGGAAACCATGCGCATGATGCGATCCACAGCTTCCAGCGCCGCGTTCCGCGTCGGCGCGGAGAACAAGAGGACAAACTCGTCGCTTCCAAAGCGTGAGATTACCGGACCGTTGGCGTCGGCCAACGTCAAACGATCGGCAAACGCGCGAAGCAGCTCATCGCCAATGCGGTGGCCAAACGTATCGTTCGTGCGTTTCAACCCATCGATATCGACGACCATAAGAGCGATTTGTGCGTCTTGCTCAGCCATCTCGATGTATGAACCGGCGATTTCGGCAAACTGACTGCGATTCGGCAAGCCGGTAAGGCTATCATAACGTGCCATCCGGCTAATTTGCGCTTCGGCTTCCGCACGGCGGGTGACGTCTTGAAATATCAAAACTGTACCGCGTTCTGGATCAGGCGTCGCTGTAAACTCAAAGTGGCGTTTGGCCGGCGACACGAACACGTCCCGTTGCTTTGTCCCCGCCAGAAGATCCCGCATCTTCATGCGCAGGGCCTCCAGCGCCTCACTGGGAAAGTAGGTCCGCAGTTGAGCCAGCCGCAACAGCGTTTCCAATGATCTGCCTCGGAGCTGTTCAGGATGATCGAACCCCATCATTTTTGCCGCCTTCATGTTGGCAACCGTGATGGTCTGGTTCCGATCGAACATCAGAAGCCCTTGCGGCATGCCATTAAGTGCCGCGTCGAAATTGTTGACGACAATACCAAGTTGCCGTTTGCCCAGCAGTGCATCGAAAAGCGACTGGCGCAAATTTGCGGCGATGCCGATATTGCTCCATAGGAAGGGGAGAATAAGCAAAGCGAGCAGCCAATTATAAAAGCCGCCGAGAAGGATGAACGTCACGAACAGCGGCGCAAGCAGAGCGACCGACATTCCGATCACAACGGTGCGTGAAACGAAGTTCCGCGTGACGAGTGCAACCGTTGAAGCAACGACGATGATGATGCTGGTGATGGCCGCCGATGGGTCGGCCAAGATATAGATACTGACAAAACACAGAAATCCGAGAAGGATACAGGTGCCCAGCGCACCGGACAAATAACGCCATTCCCATTTCTTCAAGGTAGCCGCCGTTGCTTCGGTCAGATTGGCCTGTTCGAAAGCATTTGCATTTGCCATCCTGCCAATAACCGTGACGAAGAACGCGGCAGCGAAGGCAATATAGATCGGATTCTGGGTCTTGATATAGATCATCAAGGTGGCGGTAATCTGTACGATGGAGGTCCACCAGATTGCCTTCTTGTTCGCATAAAGTGTGCGAAGAAAAATGGTGTCGAGTGACATGCTCTCGTTGAGGTCAGTTCTCATCAAATGCCCGCGCACAACTGTACCCGCCACGGATACGTTACCGATTACTTACATAGAAACGCCAACGACAATGAAAACAGAGATTGGACAACGAGTTAGAGTATTTATCCTTACCGCATGTCAAATCTAAATTTCATAATTAGGCAAATAGAATTACCAATTCCTGAAGGAACCAGATCAGGATGAACTTCTGTATTTCAACGGACCGCCGACCTCCGTTGTATTAAGTCGTAAACGACCTAAGCAGGGCAAGCCGCAGGGGGATCTTCAGCTGAGCCCTTATCCGGATTGGCATCATAGAAAGGACCGACAACCAGCGGTTTATCCGGCATGACCGACTGATCCGTGTCTGAAATCATTTTCCGCTCAATTGTCTGCAATAATTTACCATTGGCGTCTTCAAGACGCATACTGACTTTATATTCCCGGTTTGCCTTCACGCATTTGACTGGGGGACTTTCAATCGTGATTTTTTCCATCGTCGGCCATACCTTCTGCCGAACAATCATCGGATCGCCCCCCGCTGGATTTTCAAAAGTCGTCTCCAGCATGGAACCATCGGGCAACGGGCGCAGCTTTGCCAACGTAAGCAGATAGGTTGCCTCTGCTATACGGTAGTTGAAGACGAAAATCTTCCCAGAGACATTCACGTAGTCGCCTTCGCCTGCGTCGCGGCAAGCGCCCAGACAGAGTCCGACGAGCAGCAGCGAAACTCCCGGTCGCACGAATCTTGCTTTGTCAAACATGATCGTTTCCAGCCTGCTTTACATTGCGATTATAGTGCCGCCGGGCTTTCGCCCGATTGCCGCAGACATTCATATCGCACCACCGGCGGCTCCGGTTGCGGCTCTCATCGAGATAAAGCCAGTAGCAATTCGGGCAGGCCTTGATCCGCTCCAGTCGTGCGGGATCGAGTAGACGCATGGCTGAAAGAAAGGCCGCGGTGCCCAGGGATAGGTCGCGCTTCTTTTCCGAAAGATCTGGTAGCCTGAGATCTCGCCCTTCCGGCTCATTGTATACAAGATCGGCACCAAGACGCAGAAACGTGGATAAGTGTCCGGACTGCAGGCTGCCTTCACCAACGGCGCATCGAAACAAGCTGTTGATTACCTCGCGAATGCCGATGAGCGCGTCAGTGCCTTTTTGTGACAGCGGAGGGTGGAACTGCACGTTTCCCCATTCGCCAGTTCGGAAAATTGCTGCAGCCTCCGCAAAACGCGGCAATTCAACCGGGTCATTAAAACGATCCAGCGAGCGCTCCGGGTCTCCACGAAAAATCACCGTGTTCGCCAAGTCCAGGGCCAACACACCTCCGCTAAATCGATGAGCATTCCAATCAAATTTCATGGCCAAAATTCTAACTGGTAAAATCAATTTTGCAAGTTAGAATAGCCATGAGTAGAGAGCGGCAGATGGCGTATTTTCTTCAACTTCTTTTAAATGGCGTTCACAACGCCGCGCTGTATTCCCTGCTCGCCTATGGTTATGTGCTCATCCATGGGCTGACGCATCGCACTGACCTGTCGCTTGGCGCTATTTTCGCTTTTTCTGGGCAAACCTTTATTCTGGCGACAGCATTCGGATGGTCCGTTCTGTGGATGACGTTGCCAGCCGCGCTTTCATTCGGAACCATTATTGCTATGGTTTATGTCGGCATAGGCGGTTACGTCATCGCAAGATTTATCTACACCCCGCTCGATGCAGGGAACCGCAATACTGTGCTGGTGGCGACGCTTGGTCTAAGTATTTTTCTAATGGAACTGTCGCGCATTGCAGCGAACACGAGGGATTATTGGCTACCGCCATTGCTTGCAGACCCTGTTCGATTGCTCGGACCGGCGATTGGTACGAGTTTGACCCGGTTGCAGATCGTCAACATCGCGATCGCCTTCTCCGTTATCGCCGTTGGCGAGATGATCATGTTGCGCACGTCGGCAGGCAGGATCTGGCGGGCTGTCAGCGATGAACCCGCAGCATCAGCGCTTTGCGGCATCGATCCATCGCGCGTGAGGACTCAGGCTATCCTTGCGGCCTATGGTGTGTGTGCGCTCGCCGGATTTCTTGCCGCGCTCTACTACGGCAATGTCAGCTTCAACACCGGTATGATCTTCGGCTTGAAAATCCTCTTTATTACGGCCGCCGGGGGATTTTCACGGCCCCTGTATGCCGCATTGGGTGCGGCGGTCATCGGCATCATAGAATCCCTATGGGGTGGATACTTTTCTGTCTTGTGGCGGGATGCGGCCGTATTTTCCCTGCTCGTTTTTGTCCTCGCTACCCGCACTAACGTTCAAGAAACTGAGCGCATTTAGCCTTGCAGGCTATGGCCACCGTCGATCGTAATAACCGTCCCGGTAATATAACTGCTGGTGTCCGAAGCCAGCATCAACACAGCCCCATCAATATCTTCCGCCTCACCTAACCGGCGCATGGGGTTCTTGCCCTTGAGAAAGCCTTTCGCCGGCCCATCCATGATTGTCTCATTGAGACGGGTCGGAAACCAGCCAGGCGCAATAGCGTTGACCCGTATGCCGTGGGGCGCCCATTCGAGCGCCAGCGACTTGGTCATCTGGGCTACTGCCGCCTTCGACATGGCGTATGCCGCTGAACCTTTGAGCGGTGCGTCCGCCAGAATGCTCGAGAGATTGATGATGGAACCGCCAACACCCTTGGCTATCATTCGTTTGGCAGCCTCCTGAGCGATAAAAAATGCACCCTCGACATTTACTTCGAAGATGTGCCGGAGTTGTTCGCGCGTCGTGGTGAGCGCGCGCTCTATCGTAGCCACACCAGCATTATTGAACACCACCGTCACGGTTCCAAGGTTTTGCTCCGCCTCGTCAAAAGCGCGCGCGATATCAGCCGCGACCGTGACATCGGCGATTATGTTGAGAATGTTGGATCGTTGCGCATTGTCGGGCGCGGGCGTTCGCGAAATTGAAACGACGTTCGCACCATGAGCAGCAAGTACCTGCACCATTCTCAGCCCCAAGCCAGAAGAGCCCCCGGTGACCGCAATATTCTTGCCCGCTACTGAAATGGAAGGATTATCCGTCATTGAAAATACCAGTGAAACATCGTGCCGAATTGTTGCGTCACTGTTAGACTGCTCCTTGAGAGCTGACAACAGGCGGAATAGAGAACCCCGGGCTCATGCGCGCCGGGGTTCCCGTTTTTTCTTTGACGACAATGAATCACAGCTTTCCGTTACGCTGCTGCACCATCATGAACGTATCAAAAGTGTATTCCGCAACCTGTGCGTACAGGAAATGTTCGTTGCGAAACGCCTTGATCGAACTCCAGATTTTCTTGAACGCTGCGTTGCTGTCTTCGAGTTGTGCATAGACCCCATTGGCTGCTTCGAAGCAGGCGGACAGGATTTCCGGACTGAAGGGCCGCAATTGCGCGCCACCAGCCACGAGACGCTTGATCGCTGCAGGATTTACGTAGTCATACTTCTGCAGCATGTTGGCATCGGTGGCCTGAGCTGCCGTACGGAACAGCGATTGATAGGCTGGAGGAAGGGAATCCCACTTTTGCTTGTTGACCATGAAACTGACGGTCGGGCCGCCTTCCCACCAACCGGGGTAATAATAATAGGGCGCGACCTTCTGAAAGCCGAGCTTCTCATCGTCATAGGGTCCGACCCATTCGGCGGCATCGATCGTGCCTTTCTCAAGAGCCGGATAGATATCACCGCCGGCAATCTGTTGTGGAACGACACCAAGTGTCTCCAAAACTTTGCCGGCAAAGCCGCCAACACGCATCTTGAGACCCTTGAGATCTTCGACAGTCTTGATCTCCTTGCGGAACCAACCACCCATCTGCACGCCGGTGTTGCCGCCAGGATAGGCTTGCAGACCCTGTTTGTTGAAGAACTCGTTCATGAGATCGATACCGCCGCCATGATATTGCCAGGCGTTCATGCCGCGCGCATTGAGCGCAAAAGGCACCGCAGCACCAAGGGCCCATGTGGGGTCCTTCCCCCAGTAATAATACGCGACGGTGTGGCAAAGTTCGACCGTACCGGCCGCTGCCGCATCCGCGGCTTGAAGACCGGGAACGATTTCGCCAGCCGCGAATGGCTGAATCGTGAAGTTACCGTCAGTCGCTTCCCTCAAGTACTTCGACAATACCTCGGCGCCGCCGTAAATCGTATCCAATGATTTCGGGAATGACGATGCGCAACGCCAGGTGACCTTCGGCGTTGACTGTGCAATTGCAGGCGCCGCAAGCGTGGTGGCTGCTGCAGCTCCTACCCCGGCAAATCCTGCCTTCGTGATGAACGAACGACGATCCATACATTCTCCTCCAGACTATTGATCTTCAATTCTATCGGCCCAGATCACCAGACGATCCCGTCTGGTCCCCCCGATCTCGTGATCACCATACACACTCGTCAATTCAAGTCCAGCAGATGAACCCCCATGCAGAACGACACATTGAAATGGCTGAATTCACGCGTCGAATGTGTCATTCGCAATATTTTTCCCGCTTCCATTGCCATTGGAAACGGGGGCGACTTACACTACATTCAGCCGAAGGTCTTTCATGGAGTTAACATGATGCGGCAACCTCTCGTCGCCATAACGTCAGATGTTCGTACGTTCGAAAATTACACGTGGCACGCAGCGCCGGATCAATATCTTATGGCGGCATACGAAGCGGCTGGCGTTATTCCGTTGATCGTGCCGTCATTTGGCGAGAGCCTCGATATTGATGCCATTCTTGACGGAGTCGATGGCGTTCTCATCACCGGATCGAAGTCGAATGTTCATCCGGCTCTCTACGGCGTCGCACCCAGTGAAGCACACGAACCTTACGACCCGGCGCGTGACGCTACGTCGCTTCCGCTGATTCGTAGAACCATCGAGCGCGGCGTACCGTTATTGGCCATATGCCGCGGCATTCAGGAGCTAAACGTAGCGCTTGGCGGTACACTTGCTACCGAGATACAAGAGCTTGACGGGCGCATGGATCACCGCGCGCCGCAATCCGATCAACAGACCGAACGCTTCGCCATTCGTCATCCGGTCCACATCAAGCCAGGATCCTGTCTGGCGAATGTCATGCAAAGCGACGCGATCCAGGTAAACTCCGTACACCGGCAAGCCATCGACAGGCCCGCGCCACAGCTTGACATTGAGGCGGTTGCTGATGACGGCACAATTGAGGCCGTTTCAGTCAAGACTGCCCGCGCCTTCGCCGTTGGCGTTCAATGGCACCCGGAATATTGGGTGAAGAGTGATAGTCCCTCACGCAAGATATTTGCAGCATTCGGCGACGCCGCGCGCGCGCACAAGGCAAGCCGTGAGCGAATGCAGGCGGCGGAGTAATTTAGAACGCGTTAACGCCTTCAGTGGACATCGACAGGATCACAGAACGCGGCTCGACACTGATGTAGGCAAGACCGTCGCTCGGGCTGAACTCAACGATCGTCCGACCGAGATTATCGGCAAGATCAATCGTGCCGTCTTCGTTATTGTGCCAGGTCCTGGCATTTGCCAACGGCTCATAGAGATTTCCGCAGCTGCTATCGATCGTGAGCGCATCGTGGCCGGGCGTGCCATTTTCGACAGGAAACGCCTTGCAGCTCGCGCCTCCGCCTGGGCTACTGATGACAAATCTCGGCACATCATGGCTACCCGTATCCGCTGGTACAGACGCCGTCGTCTGGGTGTCGACGTCAGCATCTTCGCCAGCGGTAAAAGTCGCGAAATCGAGGAACATGGCGACTACTGCCGCTGCAGTGACGAAGCCGAGACAAGTCGTTCTACCCAGTAACATACTATACTCCACGGGAAACAAACGCCCTGTGAAACCTAGTCGCGTAGAATTAATGAAGCGTGAAGCGGCATCCGGATAAGTTGTCTGGCGCGCCGCCGCTATCTCTCTTTTGGCTTTGAGGTCGACTGCCGGATGCGCAATTCCGGCTTGATCAATTCCTGCCGCGCGTGCGTGTCGGCACCGTTAAGCTGATCGAGCAGAGCCCTCGCTGCTCGCTGTCCAACTTCGCGTTGGCCGTTCCACACAGTTGTCAAAGCCGGCGTAGCGATTGCCGCCTCTTCAAGGTCGTCATACCCCGTGACGGATATATCAACGCCAGCAACCAATCCGGCGCGAGCTATGCCATTCATCATGCCGATCGCCGAAAGATCATTCCAGCAGACCGCAGCAGTCGGGTGATCTTTCAAGGCAAGAAACTGAGGTGCGGCGTCAAAACCGGCCTGCTTGGTTCGCGGGCCAGGAATGCGCCACTCCGGTTTAGCCTCAAGGCCCGCTTTTTGCATTGCATGAAGATAGCCTTCGTAACGGTCGCGGCCTGTGGATGTCTGATCGGTGCCGCCCACCATGGCGATCCGGGTATGTCCCAGCGAAATAAGGTGGTTTGTGGCAAGGCCTATGCCATAGGCATCATCCCCGCGGAACACCGGCACCTGGGCA
The DNA here is from genome assembly GCF_031455525.1 of Phyllobacterium sp. 1468. Lineage (NCBI taxonomy): Bacteria > Pseudomonadati > Pseudomonadota > Alphaproteobacteria > Hyphomicrobiales > Phyllobacteriaceae > Phyllobacterium > Phyllobacterium sp. 1468. The sequence continues at coordinate 9,766 of NZ_JAVDSX010000018.1, forward strand.
TCCTTGACGGTGCGGGCAATGAGGACAACGGGCAGCCCATTGTCTTCCGCCATGCGAATATCTTCCGCCGGGGTACCGATCGCCGGGGACATAATTACACCGTCTCCCCCGAGTTGCAGCACTGTGTCGATGAAGGTCCGTTGCTTATCCAACTGATCGTAGTGATTGGATAAAATGAATGTCTGACCGGAACGATCTAGCTCGCCCTCGATTGCACGCAATATTTCTGCAAAGAACGGGTTCATGATATCGTGAACCACGACACCCACGATGCCGGACCGCGAAGTGCGAAGACTGGCCGCGCGCCGGTTATAGATGTATCCAATGGCGCGCGCGTGTTCTTTTATCTTTTCACGCGTCTGATCGGCTACGAGCGGACTATCCCGCAAAGCCAGTGATACGGTTGCTGTAGACACTTTCAGCGCGTCGGCAATAGTCGATAGCTTGATTTTCTGCGCCAAAAAAACCGCCTCCCCACAGTATCATCAAATAAGCCACGTTATGGTACTCGGCGTTATGCCATTGCAATCACATAAATCAAAGTCCTTTCAACCCCGCTCCCCGTAACTGTCGTTCGCGGTGCACGACATAAAGACCACTGCCAATGATTATAACCGCACCAACGAGTGTATATGCATCCGGAAATTGGTTGAAAAACAGATATCCGAACGCCAGCATCCAGATGATTTGCAGGAACGGATAAGGCGCTAGCGCAGCCGTCGTCGCTTTTCTGTAAGCCAGGATGATCAGATAATGGCCAAAACCGCCAAAAAAACCGAGTATTAGCAGCAGAACAATCTGAAACGGTGTTTCCGGAATGACTGCCTGCATCACCGCGGGCGACATCAAGATAGCCGGTGCGAGAGCAGAAAAGAAAATCAGGCTCTCCGGCGATTCCGTTACCGCCATACGCCGCGTCAAAAGCACGTACAGCGAATAGCTTAGCATCGCAGCGATCGAAAACGGCAATCCGGGATTGAACGCGCCAAATCCCGGGCGGGCAATGATCAGCACTCCTGTGAATGCGACGATAATGGCTGCCCACCGCCTCCATCCTGCCCATTCGCCGAGCAGGGGACCTGCCAAAGCCGCGATTACCATCGGCGCCGCAAAGGTTATGGTAATCGTCTCGCCGAGCTGCATCGTCTGCAATGCGTAAAAGTTGAAATATGTTGAGCCAAACAAGCAAAGCCCACGCAGGAATTGAAGGGGGATATTGCGCACCTTGAAAAGCCGCGGATTTGACCAGGCGCGAAAGAAGATCAGCGCCAGGATAGCGTGTTCCACAAACCGCATCCAGGAAATGAATGCCGTGGGAATACCAGACAGAACCAAATATTTGGCACTGGAATCGAGACATGAGAAAAGAAAGCCGGCGGCAAAAATATAGAAAATGGCGGCAGCCGGCGCGACTTCCTGCGAGGACGGGAGGAGTGGTGACAAAACAGGTTTACCAATCAGGCGGGAAGGAACTGCCTACATGATAACAAGTTCAAACGTTTTGTAACGGTAAATTGGAAAAACTTTTACCTATCGTCTATTCGTCGTCGGCATCATCATCGTCATGATCGTCATCGGGCGCAGCTTGGCGTAAAAGTTCCGCTGCGGAGAGATTGATCTCAAGTCGCGAAAGCATTTTTACAAATGCCTTGCGCTCTTTCTTGTCAAACCCCTTCATCGCATCCTTTTCAGTCTTACGAATAGACTTCTCGATTGCTTTGATTGCCTCGTTGCCCGTATCTGTCAGGAAGATATGGGCTTGGCGCTGGTCGGTCGTTGATCCCTCTTTCTTGACGAAACCTTGTGTTTGCAGGCGGGAGATCGTCTTGGTGATTGTTGGCGGGCGTACGCCAAGGCGTTTGGCAAGAACGCTCGGCGATAGACCATCTTCGTGTGCCAGCTGCAACATCACCGCATCCTGCCCTGCATAGAAGCCATGGCCAAGCAATCGTGTGGCCAGCGCCGTCCGCGTCAATCTAGCGGTCGATTGCAGACGATGAAGAATGAGGGGTTTACGATCCTTGACCATTCAAACTCCTGCTTGCACATCACGTATTGACCGGTTGATGTTGAGGCGGCTAGCTCTTGTTGTGAGGGTAGTTAACAGACGAACATTATGCGCTGACACAGCCATTACAATAGCAAATCCAAAACCAAATGAGCAAATCGACCTGAATCGAGCATTCGTTGCACAGCAAACCCGCGTTACAATTCTTATATGACAATCTGATGAAATTTGCCGACGAATTTGTGCGTGATGCCAAATAAGTCTGTGAAATCACAATCTAACAGGACTATTCTCTTATCGCTCACCCCGAGCGGATCAAACAGGATGAACCAGCCGGAAATGCCAAAGCAAGCGACGATTGCCCTTCTTCCTCTCGGTGCGCACGAGCAGCATGGCCCGCATTTGCCCTATGAAACCGATGCGCTTATCGCTGCAGGTCTGGTCGATCGGCTTAAGGATGCGCTCCCACAGGCGCTATCGGTCAATTTTCTACCCGTCGAGCGGGTTGGCTACTCCATCGAACACATGGGTATTGCCGGCACCCGGACATTGACCTTTGACGAGGCGGTACGTCGCTGGATCAGCATCGGCGAAAGTGTGACACGGCAAGGCATATCCAAGCTGGTCCTTTTGAACGCCCATGGCGGCAACGCCCCGCTTATGACGATCGTAGCTACGGAATTGCGGGTTCGTTTCAATATGCTTGCTGTGGCAACAAGCTGGACCCGATTTGGTTTGCCGGATGGCCTGATCTCTCCCGAGGACAAAGCACTCGATGTTCACGGTGGCTTCATCGAGACTTCGGTGATGCTCGCCTTGCATCCCGAGCTTGTGGATATGACCCGAGCAAGAAACTTCAGTTCCAATCAACGCCATTACGCCGAAACCTACAAACACCTGCGCGCGTATGGCCCACATGCTTTCGGCTGGAAAATGACGGATCTGAACAGGGAGGGTGTAGCGGGCAATGCAACTGTCGCTACTGCAGAAGCTGGCGAAGAAATTATCGCTCACTGCGTGAAAGGTCTTGTAGAACTGCTCGAAGACGTCAGCAGGTTTGATTGTTCGGTCTTCAGCTGATGCACCTCAACCGGTTTGATCAACTCATTCACGCATTTGAACACCGTAGGTGTGGCAAAAACTGATCCGATCACCTATATCGTGGGTCTATCCATTCAAAGAGGCACACGATGAGTGAAGCTCAGACGAAGTCTATGGCAGCAGAAGCTGCACGCCCCGCACAGATTCCGGTGACAGTCCTGACCGGCTATCTTGGCTCAGGAAAAACCACGCTTCTCAACCGCATTCTGAGTGAAGATCATGGCAAACGTTATGCTGTCATCGTCAATGAATTTGGCGAGATTGGTATCGACAACGATCTGATCGTCGAATCGGACGAAGAAATTTATGAAATGAACAATGGCTGCATATGCTGCACGGTACGCGGCGATTTGATCCGCGTGGTGGAGGGCCTGATGCGCCGTCCCGGGCGATTCGATGCCATTATCGTCGAGACGACCGGCCTTGCCGATCCCGTGCCCGTTGCCCAGACTTTCTTCATGGACGACGACGTCCGCAGTAAAACGATGCTTGATGCGGTGGTTGCATTGGTCGATGCCAAGCATCTGCCGCTGCGTCTGAAAGATAGCCGCGAGGCGGAGGACCAGATCGCCTTTGCCGATGTTGTACTTCTGAATAAAACCGACCTTGTAACTCCAGACGAGCTTGCCGCGGTTGAGGCGACTGTCCGCGCCATAAATCCGCATGCCGTCATTCACCGGACCGAGAGGGCCGGCATTGATTTGTCTCGCGTTCTTGATCGGGGCGCTTTCGATCTGACTCGGGCCTTGGAAAGCGATCCGCATTTCCTTGATCGCGATCATCCAGATCATGAGTGCGGCCCCGATTGCGAGCACGATCACGATCATCATCACCACCATGACCATGGACACGACCACCATGGGCATGAACATCATCACCACGATCATGCATCCCCTATTCATGACGTAACGGTTCAATCCGTGTCGCTTCGGACGGCCGAGCTCAACGCCGACAAATTCTTCCCCTGGATTCAAAAGATCACGCAGGAACAAGGGCCGAATATCCTTCGGCTGAAGGGCATTCTGGCCTTCAAGAATGATCCTGAACGCTATGTCATCCAAGGTGTGCACATGATCATCGAGGGTGATCATCAGCGCGCCTGGAAGGACGGCGAAAAACGTGAGAGCCGTCTCGTATTTATCGGCCGTGAACTCGACCATGATGCATTGAAATCAGGCCTTGAAAGTTGTCTTGCCTAGGTCGCGAAAGCTTGAACAGGATCGAAATGGTATGAGGCAATTCGGACGGAAGGAGCAAGGGGGATGGAAACGTTTATCCATTTTCAATTCCCTTGCGGCGCTGTTGCCGGGAAGATGGACCATGTCCTTTGGACGCCGAAACAGGTGCAAGCTGCAGCAGTGTCAAATCGTTTCGACGGGTGGAAGAACCCGACCCTTCACGTCTCTCCTCGCATCTTCTTGCTATTTCAATCCTATTGACGAGTTTACGACCTATGCCGACCATTGCCCCGCTTGATCTTGCCGGCCATTGCATTGACGCACGCTTTATCCGGGATATCCCTTTCTTTGCCTTGGCTGATGGCACCGTACATCGCCTCGACAATGGTCATAAGATCACGCAAGCGCATGACGGGCTGCTTTGTGCAGCGCCCTCATTTGACGGCAAGTCCCTCCTGACCGGCGGCGAGGACGGCCGAATCTGTGCGACCGGCTTGAACGGACAAGCGGAAGAATTAAGCGTCGTGCCGCGCAAATGGATGACGGCCTTGGCTGCAGCACCAAATGGTGCGATCGCCTTTGCGTCGGGGCGGTCGGCGTGGGTAAGGCCAGCCGATGGCACGGTTCGTGAAATTCTGCACGAGCGCAGCGTCGAAGGTCTAGCCTTTGCGCCCAAGGGCTTTCGGTTGGCGGTCGCTCGTTACAATGGCGTGACACTGCATTGGCCCGCAACGACTGGCGCTCCGACCGAGCTTGAATGGAAAGGTGCGCACGTCTCCGTCATTTTTTCCCCGGACAACCGTTTTCTCGTCACCTCGATGCAAGAGAATGCCCTGCACGGATGGCGGCTTGAGGACAATCGCCATATGCGCATGAGCGGTTATCCCAACAAGGTGAAGAGCTGGTCCTGGAGCGCGAAAGGCAAATGGCTGGCCACATCAGGTGCACCCGCCGCTATCATTTGGCCCTTTTCGGGAAAAGATGGCCCGATGGGCAAGGCGCCACTGGAGCTTGGTACCCGCGGCGACAGCCTGGTCACTGCCGTTGCCTGCCATCCGGTCGAAGAAATTGTGGCGATCGGCTACTCGGATGGCATGATTCTGGTCGGCCGTTTCGGCGATAGCAAGGAAGTGCTCTTGCGTCGTCCTGGCAAGGGAGCAATCTCGTCCATGAATTGGGATTTGACCGGGCATCGCCTCGTTTTCGGATCAGAGGCCGGCGATTGCGGCGTCGTCGACATCACCGCCTGAGTCGGCTAGAAACCGGCCGCCCTGCACCTCGAACGCGCATCTAGGCACTCGCACTTTTGCTGCCCGCTGACGTGGCTTATGCTCGCTAATCCCTGACGCTATTCAGATTGAAGTCCGGCGCATGTGGCCGGCACGGTGCGAGGCATTGGTCGACCACGTCGAATGCCGCCGCAAGCCAATTGCTCAGCAATTGCCTCCGGATTGACAGCACGTTTTGACAAGCTGCCTTAATTTAGAAAATCTTCTCTCTGGATTCAGTCGAATATTCGGTTTGATGCTGATGTCGCACTGCCATGCGATTTACGGCGCCCGGAAGATGACCTGCCGGGCGGACGTGATCTGCTGTCCCTTCCCTTGCAACAATGACCAGGAGATTTCCGTGGGCAATCCAGTTCTCATCGATCCGATCATTCCAGCATCAGACGTCGTGGCGCTGACCGGCCGCGTCGGGGCCGAAATCAAAGGCGTGCGCCTCGGCGGCGAACTTCCCGACGCCATGATTGCCGCCATCAACCAGCTTCTCCTCAAGCACAAAGTGATTTTCTTTCGCGATCAGGCACATCTCGACGATGCCGGACAAGAATTGTTCGCGCGCCGTCTCGGCGATCTCGTGCCCCACCCGACTCAAGGTGCCATTGCCGGTACCGCGTCGATCCTCAATCTCGATTCGAGCCGCGGTGGCGGCCGGGCCGATCAGTGGCATACGGACGTCACGTTCGTGGACGCCTATCCGAAATTCTCGGTGCTTCGCGGCGTCGTCATTCCGGCGGCGGGCGGCGACACCATCTGGTCAAACACTCATGCAGCCTACGAAAATCTCCCGGCGCCCCTGCAACTCCTCGCCGACAATCTCTGGGCAGTCCACAGCAATGCCTATGACTACGCCGCCGTACGGCCCCGCGCTACATCCGAGGAGCGGAAGCATTTCGACGAAGTCTTCACATCCACCGTCTACGAGACCGAGCATCCCGTCGTGCGTGTCCATCCGGAAACCGGCGAGCGCACATTACTCCTCGGCAATTTCGTCCAGCGTCTCGTCGGCCTGTCAAAGGGCGATTCGGCAAAGCTTTACGAACTCTTCCAATCCTATGTCACTGCACCCGAGAACACCGTACGGTGGCGGTGGCGGACAGGCGATGTCGCGATCTGGGATAATCGCGCGACGCAGCATTATGCCGTCAACGACTATGGCGATCAGCATCGGGTCGTGCACCGCGCAACGGTTGACGGCGATGTGCCGGTCAGCGTCGACGGCCGGCGCAGCATAACCCGCGTCAAGGCCGCCAAGCAAAGGGCGGCCTGATCATATGCCGCACGTTCCGGCCGATTTCCTGTCCTGTGGCTTGGCGCTGTAGGTCTTGGCCTGGCCACTTTGTCTGTGATCGCGGTGCGAGAGCGCCGCGGTTGCCAAGTTGGGGATGCGCAGGAGACGACACGCTCCGGCATAGCGACATGATCCACAAAGGCACGCATACGTTCATCGCAATTGGCGGCCCAGAATCACGAAAGCCCCCCAGGAGGGGCATTTTTGCCGGTGCGTTGTACGGCGCTTGTTGCGACGTGCGTCCCAGTGGACGAGAAGGCTTATCGCCCTGTTGGGCGTGTCAGGTTGCTGCTTTCATGTCTGGCGATGTTTGGGGATTTGGATGCGTGGGAGGATTTGGCTGTTCGGGCTGACGAGGATGCCGATTGTCCGAGGAAACCGCAAACCGCAAAAACCCCGCTTGATGCGGGGTTTTTGTTTCGGTTTCGCTCGAACGAGAAGCTGGAATGATTTGGTTGCGGGGACAGGATTTGAACCTGTG
>NZ_JAVDSX010000019.1:0-16171 GCF_031455525.1 Phyllobacterium sp. 1468
CGCTCTACAGCGAGGTTTCCATCAACACCAGCCTATCCAATTTCGCTGACAGCTATAGTCTCAATGGCACGGCAGGGTTCCGGGTGAAGTTTTGAGGCCGCGAGAGCAGTCAGCCTCACCGCTGGTGGGCCTTTTTCCGTTTCAGGGAACGTTGGCTCCCAAGCGTTCCAGGTATAAGAACCCCCCAATCGCTATAGCGATTGCAAGTCCCACACAGAATACCAGACCATAGAGGTAGTAAGGCAGCTCCTTGCGCCCGTCTTCAGGATCGTCATCGAAATTTACCATAGGTAGCCCGTATAGCTCGCTGCTAAGAAGAGCATCAAAACCACCAAAACGCCACCAATGCACAATGACAGGACACTCGGGCGGCCATCTGGATCATCATCGAAATCTATTCGCATGGGATCATTCCCTGCGTATGATTTGGCCGTGATGCATTTCAAAAATGCCGTGCTGTCCGCCTTGCTTGTTAAAATCTAGTTCAAGCTCATGCCAGCTGCCGCGAAATCGCCGCATGAGCTGCAGTAAATCGGAGTGTGGCTCTGAACGTCTGCGGGGATATCCAAATAGATGGTACCGCAAGCCTTGCAGTCCAGTTTATGATCCAAGCGTTTCATTTGCGACACCTCCGGGAACGAAAATACTCTTCGGTCGGTGGTGAGTCCAATTTTCAACAATGACGGCTTGTATAGCCCTATTTTACCAGAACCACCAGCCGACTAGGATTGCAGGGGCGACGGCGGCAATAAATGCAATACCGTACAGATTCCGAAATAGGGCTATTAAGTGGTCCTAACACGGGTACGCTCCTCTTTATCAACTGCCGCCAATGCAAGTTGCTTGGCGTCGCGCATCCCTTGGTCGAACAGCTTCATGATCGTCCAGCCCAGGCTGTGCTCAGTTTGTGTGCGGTCTATCTTGAGGACGGCTGCCGCCATTTCGTAGGCAAGCGCCATCGTCGCGTAGTCATCCGATGTGAAGTTGCGATTAAACATCAAGCAATACCTGCAAAATTGAGAACAAACGTGAACCGCCGCGAGGTATAACCCAAGAGGGTGGGCGGTCAATGCGACGGGCCTGTTCGAGGGGCATGCTCTCGATATCAGCCGAACTATATACCTTAAACGAATGCCCCAAAAGAAGCAGCTTGGACTTACTGCGACGCGAGGATTAGGCCGTTCAACCCATTGTAAGTCGTCCATATCCCGACCTGCCAGGATACGCACAACAACAATGGCAGGCCGGGGTGCCGACAGTGGGCACTATGGCCCGCGCACACAGCGTGCGCCTGTATGGTTAACAAAAGACAAAGCCCGATCTACCAGAACGCAAAATACTTCTTTGAAGGGCTTTTCTTCCATTCACGCACAATGACCAGCCGTGCAGCAGAGTTCCACCCGGTGGGATAGTCAATATTTGCTATAATTGAGCGGTCCAGATTACCAAGATGCGCTTCGGACTAGGTACAAAGCCGTTCCGACCGACAGACGATTTGAGGACCTGCTTAAGCGGTTGGCCGAGAGCGAGGAGAGATCACGCTAGTCACCATCTTGCTTCTCCGATTTTTCGCGATTGGCCACGCGCCACGCCTTGCGATAGAGGTTGTAACGCTCTTTGTTCTCCTGCCGCCACTTCTGGTATCTGACTGCTGCCTTGGCCTTCTCCTCAGGAGTTTGCGGATTGGCGGCGCGCCACCTACGCATCTTCTCAGCCAGCTTGGCTTTGCGTTCGGCCTCTCTTCGTTCAATGTCTCCTGTCATCGCATCAGCCGTTGCCATCCTCGGTTGCCGATAAATCATAAATCTCCGCATGGTCGGCAATTTCTCGTATGCCCTTGAAAGAGGGATGGCGCAGTTTTCCATCATGCGTCCAGGAACCGTAGGTAATCTCGGCAACCAACGTCGGATTAACAAAAACGTATTTCTTTCCCTTGATGCCATCGGCGGCCGGCTTCTCAACACGCATGGTGTCGAGTTGAAGTTTGAGATCCCGCGCCAACTTTGCTGAAAATCCCGTTCCAACATTTCCGACGTACACCAGGACATTTCCCTTGCGGGCGGCGAGCAGCAAGCTTGCGATCGAGCCGCGCACCTTGATTGACGGTTCGTAGCCGATCACCGCAAAACTTTGGCTACTGCTGCATTTGATCTTAAGCCAATCACCGGACCTGCCGGAGCGGTAGAGACTGTTCTTGTCCTTGGCGATAATACCTTCGAGGCCATGCATGCAGGCATCTCTGAGAAGCAGCTCGCCGTCGGCATCAAACTCTTCTGAAAGCTTTATTGCGCCTGTGGCATCTTCCAGCAGATTGTCCAAGAGATGCCGCCGGGATGACAACTCAACTCCCGTCAGATCATGGCCGTCAAAGTACAGTAGATCGAATGCATAGAGGATCGCCTCGCGTGCTGCCCGCGTTGCACGCCGGCCGCCAAGGGCCTGTTGCAATAATCCGAAGTTTGGTAGGCCCTTTTCGTCAAGCACGACCGCCTCGCCGTCGAGGATCGTGGTAGCAGGGCCGAGCTCTCTGGCTGCCGCGGCAATTGCTGGAAAATACGATGTCCAATCGTGGCCCCCGCGGGTGATGATACGAACCCGGTTCGGTTCTACATGTACGGCAAGACGGTATCCGTCCCATTTCACTTCATATGCCCAGTTGTTTCCGCTCGGCGGTTTCTTCACCAACAGGGCAAGAGCGGGCTCAATTCTCGCGGGCATAGGATCAAACGCAAGCTGCGGCTGACGCTTGTCACGGGGCTTGATCGGTTGGCTTTTAAGGGGTGCATCGATGTCCGACAGCAGGCCGATGGTCGTCAATTTGCGGGTTGAGCGTTTTGCCATCTATCTATTCAACCAGAATTGCAGTCATAGGTAACTCAGCAGCTATTATTATGGTTCCGGACCCAAATTATCTTCGTGGTGGGCCAAACCATTTTCACTTGCCTCGCTTTTCGACGCTGGCCTCCGTCGGCGCGTTTTGTCGTAGATGCTATGCCAAGCCTTGAGTTTCTCCCGATTAGCTTCGCGCCAAGCTTTTATATATGCGCTGTAGCGCTCCGGATTGGCTTGCCGCCACTTGCGAGCCCGCTCTTTGCCCTTGGCCTTCTGCTCGGAGCTCAGCGGATTAGCGGCCCGCCATTTACGCATTTTTTCGGCAGCTTTGGCTTTACGCTCGGCTTCACTCGTGTCATCGCATTCTGTCATGTGGCCTCGTGTCAGTCGCCAGCGTCACCTTTGTGTTCGCCACAATACCATTCCTGCCCATAGCGCTTGTCAAAACCGAACGCTCCCCACAATTTGCAACCTGGGTGCATGCAGTAGTGCTCAAACAACCCGACTGGGGTTTTCTCCATGTGGGTAGGGTAGGATATTTGCTGGGGGAGTCGAATTGGTTCGTCGCTCATTCGTCATTTCGCTTATGTTTACCCCTGACAGCCATGCCTTCGAAAGGTGAGGCCGACGTCGCACGACCCTAACGACGCCAGACCTCGGCAGAAGAGTTCGGCGCTCTCCCACAGATTGCTAACTACGGCAGCGAAGTTTTGTTCCGGCAGTTCCATGCAAACTTGGTGAGGCCCGACTTTTCCGCCACAGACACTTTACTCGGATAAGTCGGGCCTCTTCTGATCCGGGGGATGGGGACCAGCAATGCGAGCAAACTTTGACATACGGCAATGCGAGTCAGTGGAAATACTTGGGACGGCTTGCCATTATCATGGACATGTCGCGGACGTTGGATCCAATCGTCTCTGTCTCGAACTCAAACAAATTGATTTCACGTTTTACGGTCATAGCAGCTAGTCTCCCGTAATCCCTTTCGCCTCGCGCAAAAAACATCATCACCGTCCGTGCCACCTGTTCTGCGAGAGGATGGTATTTCGGATCACGGCCAAGAATCTGGCAGGCTCGTTGATGGGCCTTTTCCAGAATGCGCCAGTCATTTTCAGAGGAAATATGATCGATGCTTGAATACAGCATGAAAGCCCCTCCATTCGTTTAGGCGGGAGCACGTTCCATCTCTCAAACGCCAGTGGCCGTTACATGCCTGGCGACTACAATATTGTCCGCCAGATGACGGAGCGAGTCAATGCAACGCGATTTCATGAACCAGTCCCGATGGTTGCAGTTTCGACACTGGAACCATCGCGCCACACAACGGTTGAGAGACCAAGGGACAATGAATTTGAGTGACGATGAAAAGCCCAAAGGTGCGCGAATTATTGACTGGCAACTAAAGCGGCCGGAGTACGGTGAGGCATTGCGCTCGTATCACAAGCCCTTAGCCGAAGATGAGAGATTCAGAGAATTGCTGCGACGCCTTGAAGAAGCTGAGCGCGATCAATCAAAATGACATTTATCGCAAAGCCCGATCCTCCGGAACGCAAATTACCGGAGGCTCGGGCCTAGGTTAAGCCTGTCATTTGAAAAGCGATGCCCTGTTTATCAGGCCTTCAGGCGCGGGGGTGCCTGAGCCCTCTAACGTACTCTCAACGTGCGGGTGACACTACGGACCAAGGGCCCATGAGGCTCAGACTAAGGTCCAACTTGGAAACTTTAGCCAGCGCGGCGACCCTCGCTAATCCATCAGCAGGGAGGATATTCCCCTAGTTCCGCGCAAGTTGCGCCAGACCGAGCCATGTGCCGCGATCTTCTTTAGATGACGCCACCAGCCCCGAGGGGCGCTTGCCCGCTGGCTTTTGTGGTTCAGCCGCCTTGTTGTTCTTCTCATCCTTCTTCCCTTCGTCGTTGCTCATGGAATTACCCTCCGCCCGTTGGGAGGGAGACTTTAGCAAAACTTCGAAAGCGGAAAAATCAGTAAATGGCCTGATATCGGGCAGGGTATCTATCTACAAAAAGGATGACTGTGCAAACGTGAGGCAGGTCGGGCGCTTTAGGCTCACAACCCCACTTGCGCAATGATTAGCGCTGCAGCTACGCCTGCAGCCGCGCCGGCAACGAAGATGCTTACCTTTATCCATAGATGGAGTTCTATACCCCCATTCGATGTCATTCGTATTCCCCCCAAATGCTTTTTTGGCCCCACGATAGCGAGAACCCTGACCCGCGACCATTCCCCAAAAAGGAGAAGGCCGGGCAGCCCGGCACCTAAGCAAATGCCCACTCATGTCCTGCCTAGCCAGAAAGCCTAAACTAGATGCATCTTCGATCTTGACGACTAAGGGCGATGTTCTCATTTTGTTCTGATGACAAGAACAATGAAAACATTGGGACAGGCTGCGCGCCACGGAATGCTGGTGCGAACCCGCTGCAGGAAGTGCAACAAGACCGCGAGCTTTACTGCGGGTAGTCTGAGCGACATGTTTGGCCACGGTCGTGAAATCAGAAGCGTCAAATTCAAGTGCAAGGACTGCAACACCACTGATTGCGAAGTGCTCCCATACGAAGAAATTTTTAAGCCGGCTGCGAAGCCGCAACCCGTCCAGGTGCAGATTGATACAAGCGAAAACGGCACCATCGGGGCAATGATCGATCACGGATATACGCTTTGGGCGTTCTGTCACAGACGAGGGTGCAACCACCGACCAAAGATCGATCTGCAGATGCTGGCTAGGCAGCTTGGAAGAAACCACGGTGCCTTGCACAAGGACTTAGCGCCAAAGCTGAAATGCTCGGCGTGTGGATCGAAGCAGCTTGGTCTCAGCGCGACGCCGTATTGAAGGTTTTAAGACCGGCGCTTGCGCTTTGACACCTCCGCCTCGATTTTCTCCCGATTGCCATTGTACTTCGCTATCAGCTGCTCGGCAGCTGAAGCGTTTGTTCCGAACCTCGGAAACAAAGTCGTCGGGTGCAGTCTCTCCGCCGATGACCGTGCGTTTCCATGGCCAGCGTCACGGAACGACTTTGACGGGAAGACGTTGTACCTCCGGCACCAGAACCGGAGAACGGCATGAACACGCGCTTTCTCGCGTTGGGTCTCGTCGGCGGGCTGACGTGTCCTGTTGCGTTTGCCCAGGACGATGGCCAGACCGCTTTCAACAACAGCTGCCGCACTTGCCATACGATGAAGGAAGGCGACAACCGGCAAGGTCCGAACCTCGCCGGCATCGTCGGCCGCAAGGCAGGCTCATTGCCGGACTACAACTACTCGTCGTCGATGAAGCAGTCCGGCATCACCTGGGACGAGGCAAATCTCGACCAGTTCATCGCCAATCCCGACCAGGTGGTAAGAGGCAACAGCATGAAACCCTTTGGCGGCATTACCGATGCCGCGCAACGCAAGACGATCATCGAGTTCCTGAAGTCGGGCGACTAATTCCTTTCGGCATGAAAACGGTCAGCACCTTGGGCCGCATTTCCTCCCACATATCGCGCCACAAATCATTGGCGTCAGCAGATTTCGGCCACAACGACCGGCTTCAAGGTGAAATTCATCATCATACCAACAAAAAGGCGGTGGACTTTCGAGCACCGCCAATCTGGATAAGGTTTGAAATATCGATTTCATAAAATGTGCTGTAGCTGCTCTTTTTAAAGGCCCGGTCAACTGGAATCTCAAGGGTAGCTAACCAGGCTATCGGCCTTGGGGCCCTTGCCGACGGGGGGCGTCGGCACCCTCAACGATAGCATTAATCAGACGACGCGAGATCGGACCAAAGGCCTACGAGCAAAAATCAAAAGACCTACACATCCTTATGTACGCGACCTCGGATTACAAAAACATCGGTTCTGAGAGTTTTAATGCCCATCAACGTTCTTTGACCATGCACAAAGACTTTGCCGGCCAAGATACGTGTGATTGTAGACGGCTTGGTTCAATGGGGGAACACCGTCACATAAGTTGGTCATCATGCGACGCCTGAGATGTGCACCTCAATCAACCGCGTAATAGCTTTTCGCGCTTCCGCTTCGGGCCAACCCACCGACTTGGCGTCTTCCAATAGCTGCAGTAACGCCACTCCCGCATACGCCTGGAATTCCACTTCCAAAGCTTCCTGGCAATCCAGGTCGCCGCGGTCATCCTGTGGCGACATTATGGGCATGGTGGCTTTCCGTTGCTGTTCGCGGTGGTGATTACGGGTATCCGGCTCAATCCCCCGCCGTCACTACCAGCGGTTTCGAGATAACGCTGATAGGCCCGTGCGACTTGCTGGGCCGCGTGCGGTCTTGAGCGTTGAACGCCACTGACGTCAGTCATACGAAACTGCGAATGGCCGAGGAGAAAAGTCCAGAACCAAAGTCCAAGGTCTGGACCACTATCGATTCGATAAACCCGGCCGATATCAATGCCGTTGCGGCTTGTTGCGGTATAGTCCTGCAATTGCCCGTCTGGTCCCGGAGGTGTTTTTTGCCATTTGATTTCCATGGCTTCCAAACTCCGCATTGATGATTTGGTTGCAGTCTACAACGGACTTCAGAGTCTTTCCGTTTCATTAACTTGCGCATATGCGCGTAATCTGTTGCCCTTTAGGCCTAGAGCAGCAGCGGCTGTTCTTCCTCTGCCTTCGGTTGGGGCAAGACAATCAGTTCATTATCGGGCAGGGGCCGTTGCAACTTTAGCGCTTCCTCAACCGGTGCATCCATCCAAATGGCGATTTCTTCCGTGGTGCGCAAAATAACCGGCATCGCCTGTTCATGGATCGGTTTGACGACGGCATTCGGAAAGGTCGTCAGAAACGCGAAGATATCGGCCTGGACCGGCCCTTCCTTCTTCTTCCGCACGCTGTACCAGCTCGTCCAGATGCCCGCGAACCAGAATAGCGGTTTTTCCTCGTTGAGGGCAAACCAGTGCAATGGTTTCTTTTTGGTAACAGGATCGGGGTGAGGACCATATTCAGAAAAGCTCGTCGCCGGAACAACGCAACGGTTTGCCGGACCAAGCCAGGCGCGCCAGTGCGGTGATTTCAAGTTGCGAATGTTGGTCACACCGTAATCGACTTCGCCTTTCAGAAACTGCGGCGGTGTCGGCATGCCCCAACGGGCGATCGCCAGTTCACGGTCGCCGTTCGCACCCTTGCGGCCAATCGGGGCAGGATAGTCGGGAAAGACATCCATCTGCGGTGTCAACCGATTGGTCAGGTCGTTGATCGGCAGAAACAACTGCCGCATCGCTTCGTGGGTGGTGGTGGCGTTATAAAGGTTGCACATGGGCTAGTCTCTCAGCTTGTTCCTGGCACCGATCCTATTCATTTCCCGCGATCCGCAAACAATGCAGCGTAGTTCCTTTTTAAGCTGTGCAAGGTCGCGTGTTTTCCATATTTGCCTTCCAACGCATATCTATCCAGCGAACCTATCCGACCACACTGGGTGCAATATGCAAACAGATCATCCCAGCTTTCCAGATCCGAAAACCGTGCAATCTCCTTGATCGACCTAAGATATCGCTTGGAAGACATCTCTGCCCACCCTCATGCGGATATTCTTTGACCGCCAAGTCTCTTTCTTCCGATCCGCCGGTGTGATCCACTCGCCATCAAACGCCTTGAGGAAGCACTCGGCGCTGTCTCGTTGGGGGAAGCAGTAGATGACGAAACGCTCGTCATCTACGGAAAGAGAGTGGCTCAGTCGCCAGCACCCAAGTTTTTGAGACAGAAACATCACATTGTCGAACCGCCATGACACTTCACAGGCTAGCAAAGCGACCTGAAACGGATATTCCCGATCAATTAGTCCTGCAGGCGGTTCTCCTCTGCTCCTCGACATGGTCAAGATTTCGATGTGACCTTCGGCTTCCAGCCACGGGCAAAGCCATGGCCCATAGCGCTGGAAGCAAATTGAAGCTCCTCGATCAGCAAGTCGCGTTCGGACAGTAGTGCAGCAATCGCTACACGCACATCGCCCCCATGCTCTGCAAGCAATTGGTCGATCTCCCCACAGTGCTGCAGTGCCGGTTCGTTCATTGGCCTCTCCGTTTGAGACAAGCCTGTCCGTCCCCTTCAGACAGAGGTTTTCCAGTTTCAAATTGTCGGTTGAACGGCCGTCGCTACTGTGTAGGTTCTATATTTGTTCTGGTGAAACGAGAGTCAAGGGACCGATTCTGAATTTGTGTGGCAGAGCATCTAGCACGCCGCGCCCCTTCAGGAAGTACCGGCCAGTCGGAAGTTCATATGAAGTGTGGTAATGTCCCCAGCTACTAGCGGAAGGACAGGACAATGAACAAAGAGGCGGAATTGCTGGCAGAAATCGACGCTCGGGCTCAACGTGCCAAAGATGCTGATGTTAGCTTGGATTATATAACGAGAGAGGCAAGGGACCTCCACGAGAAGTTCCCGCACCGCCCTGTCGTGGATATCGAAGAGCGGATTAAGGACGCGTGGCGCAACTATGGTATGGTCTGGAAAACCAGCGGCCTAAAGAATCGCGATTAGGGCGATGTTCGCCCTGAGGGAGAGTCGGAGCAATCCGGGGAGCGGGTTTGGAGTGTGGAAAAGGCTGGAGCAGCGCAAGGGTGGCTTGGGTTGGCGGCTCCAGCCCTGCTTATACGGGAAGGAAGGTTTTGGGCAAAATTTCCCGTAGAGCAGGATAGACCCTACAAACTAGACCCGAAAAACCTAGTCGTTCATTCGACTTAATGAAAAACCCTCAATTCTCGCAGTTTTGTCCGCATAGCAGGCAGAAAAAGCCGGGCGTCGCAATGGGTTATTCAGACAAAGAAAGCCGGAAGACGAAGCACTCACGTTCAGGGGGGACTGAGATGGAGTGCAGTTTCGGACGCTTCCGGCTAGTTCCTGACCAGCAATCAGATTGAGGGCGAAACTGCTAGTCAGCTAAAGACATAATACACCCGGTACGGGCTGCGGCCCCAATCAATCTTTCTTGTAAGCCGGGAGGAGAGGCGGAGCAGAATCGTGCGTGTCAGTTTCACGTCCGGCCTGTCACACCGGGCATCTCAAGGTGTATTGACAACAACCGTTATACGGTTACCCATCTGGCTGTGAACATGTGACCAGCTAGACCGATTTAGCGGGGATAGCTGACTGTTGACGCATGGAGCGGCGTTTCATCGACTTCGCCGACCTCATTCCAGCCGATGATGCGGCGCGCGGCGAGGCAAGCAGCGCCGCCCCGGCGAGTGCCGTGGCGCTGTTGGCGGGCAGCACTGCTGGCGAGGGAATTGCGCCAGCGTCACGGAACGACTTTGACCCGCAGACGTTTTGCCTCTGGCACCAGAACCGGACACGCGTTTTTTCGCGCTGGGTCTCGTCGGCGGGCTGACGTGCCCTCTCGCGCTTGCCCAGGACGATGGTCAGACCGCTTTTAACAACATTTGCCGCACTAATCTCGACCAGTTCATCGCCAATCCCGACCAGGTGGTAAGAGGCAACAGCATGAAACCCTACGGCGGCATTACGGATGCCGCGCAACGCAAGACGATCATCGAGTTCCTGAAGTCGGGCGACTAATTCCTTTCCGCATGAAGACGGTCGGCACAATGGGCCACATATTGTGCCACAGGATTGGTACGGTCGGCGGGAACTCTCAATGTTATCAATAGTGCGGTAAAAGGATGGTGCGTCTCGACCGCACTGTCCTTATGCGCAGTTGATCTCGCCGGCGGAATTACCTCACTTATTTTCTAGCGAGGCTTGGCGGACTGCCAGCCAAGGCGTCTCTCCCGCCATATACCGGTAAGCAATTTTTCGATTTCCTCCGCGCTATGCTGCTGGAAGCGACCAGCCAGCGTTACCGCCAAGGCGTAACGGTCTATCCTGGCCGGCCGCATCTCCTCGGCCCTGTCGGCTTGCTGACCGGATTTGCTTCCATGCCAGCTCCGGACCGGCTACCATGGCAGCCATGAATCGCCTGCTTTGCCAGTGTCCTCCCTGGCCTCTATCATGTCCACGAGTGCACGCTTCACCTCCGGCTCGGTCCAACCAGCCTCAATGGCGTCCACAATCAATTCTTTAAGGGCTTCAACCCGCCGTTCATTTCTTTCCGCAATGGCCGTAAAGCGCTCTTGTAAGGCCCGCTCGCAGTCAAGCCAGCGTTTAGGGTGTATAGCAGGTAGTACAGGTCCCTTAATCTGAGCCATAGGTCTCTCCAATCCAAGGCCAAGGTTGTACATAACTCCCAACAACGTCACCGTGGCGTCTCAAGTTGCATCAGGTGTTTTGCGCGGGACAGATTCTGGGGGTTACAGGAAATCGGCTTGCTGCATAAAATATTTCCAGCGGAAATTAGCTCCATCATAAGTTATTTTATTTATAATGGATCGTTTTACTGTCCAAATTGTTTAGTTAAAACATACTAAGCCGGAGGCTTAATCATGAATTTATTTAATTTATTTGAAGGCAAGGCCCGTACCGACGCATTTCTTGTCGCCGCAACTGGTGTAATTGTTTGGATTGTTGCTTTGCAATTCGACGTGTGGGATCGATTGACTGAGTTTTTGGAGGGACATGAGGCTTGGCAACTTGATGAGCTGATATTGGGCGTGCTTTGCGTCGGTTTTTGCGGTTTTGCCTATTCGGTTCGCCGGTTGATTGAATTGCGTTCGGAAGTCAGACGTCGCCGGACCGCAGAAGATAATGCGAGCTGGATTGCCATGCACGATCCTTTGACCCGCCTTCCCAACCGTCGCTTCATGTCCGAGTTTATCCAACAGCTCGCTCCGTCGACGGCAGAGGGGAAAGCTTCTCACACTGCCTTTGCCATAGACCTTGATGGATTCAAGAAAGCCAACGATCTTCTAGGCCATCACGGCGGCGACATGGTACTGATCGAGGTAAGCGATCGTCTTCGCAGGAAATTTCCATCAGATGTGGTCGCACGCATCGGCGGTGACGAGTTCACCATTCTCGTAGATAATCAATCGCTGCAATCTCCCGTTGCGACCGCGCAGGAACTCGTGGGCATCATCAGCGAGCCCATGATAATTGAGGGCAGGCAAGTGGAAGTTGGTGCCAGTGTGGGTGTTGCTACGCCCGAGCATGTTGTCAATCCGGAACAATTGCCAGAATACGCCGATGTTGCGCTTTATGTTGCAAAGAGATCGGGACGCAATTCCACGAAAATGTTTGATCCTGCCATGTTGGAATATGTCAGCGGCCGGGCGAAGATGGAACAGGCGCTGCGTGTCGCCGTCAGAAACCATGACATCGTTCCATATTTCCAACCCTTGATTGACATGGAAGACGGCAAGCTTGTGGGGTTTGAAGCCCTTGCACGCTGGCAACGTGACAATGGTGAGTTCACGCCGCCTGACGTATTCATTGCCTTGGCCGAACAGGCAGGCCTGATCATTGAACTTTCTGAAAGCATCCTGCGTCAGGCTTGCAAGGCCGCGCTAGAATGGCCAAATCACCTCACCTTGGCCTTCAACGTTTCTCCCACTCAGCTGAGCGACCGACGCTTGGGGTTGCGCATCATCGAGATTCTTGCCGAGACCGGACTCTCACCGCAGCGACTGGAGATCGAGATCACAGAGAGCGCTCTGGTTCGTGACACCGAAATGGGAATGGCGATTGTGTCGGACTTGCACAATGCAGGTGTTCGCATAGCCCTTGATGATTTCGGCACCGGTTTTTCCAGCCTGTCGCAGTTGGGCAAGCTGAGCTTCGACAAGATCAAGATAGATCGGAGCTTCGTCACCGACTGCGAGCATGATCCCAAGCGCCAGAAGATCGTCAACGCAATCCTCAATTTGGGGCGCGGTCTCGGTATCGAGACGACGGCCGAGGGCATTGAAACGCCCGCACAGTATGCGCTGATGAAAC
This sequence comes from Phyllobacterium sp. 1468, assembly GCF_031455525.1. Classification (NCBI taxonomy): domain Bacteria; kingdom Pseudomonadati; phylum Pseudomonadota; class Alphaproteobacteria; order Hyphomicrobiales; family Phyllobacteriaceae; genus Phyllobacterium; species Phyllobacterium sp. 1468. Next base: position 12,675 of record NZ_JAVDSX010000019.1, read on the forward strand.
AGATGGGCTGTGATACCGGCCAAGGATACCTGTTTAGTGCTGCCCGTGCGGTGGACGACATCCCCGAACTGATCGCTTCGTTTGAACGCTCGCAAATTCGGGCATGGGGCCGCTCGCACAGCAGTCGTATGCGCGCCGCACCATTCCCTCTAAACCCCTTGAAGGCCACCTGATGGAGAACCGGGGATACATAGATCGCCACGGAACTATCGAATGGATAGGCCACTTTTGCCGCTTTTGCCGTTATTGCAAATGGAATTTGAAACATTTGTTGGTTTAAAGGGAAATCTAACGGCCTGTCACACCATCGATCGCGCCTCTCTGTCACGTGGGATGGGAAGTCGGCTTTTTTCATTTACGCTTTGCACCGTGGCTTGCTCTGGGATTTGCCGACTAACAACTCAGGGTAGCAAAGTCACCGATGCGTCCCTGAAATCACCACTCTGGTGGAATGGATAGCTCGGACTACCAGCGGCGCTTTTCTTTCGTTGCTGCGCTGCAACAGATTTTAGGTTTCTTAAGCAACAACGAAGTTTTACACTACAACCTATTGATGTACCCATCGAATCTCATAGTTTGCGACTTCGGGTGTAGGGATATGGGGTAAGGCCGGTGGCAACAATTATGAGCAGCGCGATTTTAGGCAAGCGCAACATGCTCCTCGCGGGGGTGTGCACTTCGACCTTGGCGTTCTCCCTGGGATCGCAAGCATCTGCGGATGAATATACGGTGTCTAATGAAGCGCAGCTGCGTGCGGCGGTCCTTTCGGCGAACGCTAATCCCGACGCCACTGCCACAATCATCCTGGCGGGCGACATCCTGATGAGCTCGACTGTGAGCCTAAATCCTCCCTCCAAGCCCATCACGATTGACACTCAGGGTTTCACTCTCACCGGCAACATCGGCAGCGGAACCGGTGTTCTTTTTCTTACAGATAGCGGAGCAAGTGATCCAGTCACGCTGGAGGGTAATTTTGTTGGCGGGAACGCCGCCGCCGGCTCTGCAGGAAGTGGCCTCATCACGCGGACAGGTGTGTCCGCGATCAACAACGGTGTAATTGTGGGCGGCAACAGCCTGAATGCTGATGGCGGGTCCGGCGTGCAGCTCGGCACCACCGGTGTCGGATCCACATCGTTCGTCAACAATGGAACAATTCGCGGCGGGGATGGCCCGACTAACGGTGTTAATGCGAACGGTGCTGGTATTCAAGTGAGGGTGCCGACGATAATGCCCCTTATTAATAATGGGACTGTCGAGGGCGGTGTGGGGGCGGCTGCCATCATCGTTCGGCCAGGCACAGCATCGCTGAACCTAATCAACAGCGGCACGATCAGCGCTGGAGCAGGACAGGTTGACGCAATTCGATGGATGACTGGAGCAACGACCGGCACGCTGTCCTTGGAGTTGCAGTCGGGCTCTGTCATTAACGGTAATGTTGTTGCAAATGCAACGGCAACCACTGACACTTTGCGCCTCGGCGGGGCAGCGAACGACACCTTCGATGTTTCGGCCATCGGCCCGCAATATCAGAATTTCGACACTTTCCAGAAGACCGGTGCAAGCACGTGGTTCCTGACGGGCACCGGCACGGCCACTACAGATTGGGATATTCAGGCTGGAACTCTCGCTATCGGTAGCGGTGGCACGAGCGGCAGCATCATCGGCGATGTTACGCTAAGTGGGGGAATACTGGGCTTCAACCGGTCCGATTCTATGATCTTTGCGGGCACGATCTCCGGTTTCGGTGCGGTGAATCAAATCGGCAGCGGCACGACCGTGCTGACTGGCAGCAACACGTACTCGGGAGGCACTTTCCTCAACGCCGGCACTCTTTCGGTAGCGTCCGATGGCAATCTCGGTGATGCGAGCGGTGCGCTCAACTTCGATGGCGGTGCGCTGCAGGTGACAGGCACAGGCTTTACCGGCACAAATCGAACCATTAATTGGGGCGCCAATGGCGGCGGGTTCGGCATTGCCGAAGCCGCCAATACATTCAAACTCGCCCAGGATATCGCGGGCGGCGGCCCGCTGGCAAAGACGGGAGCCGGGACCTTGGTGCTGACCGGCAGCAACAGCTATAGCGGCGGGACGACGATCTCAGCCGGCACTCTGCAGCTTGGCAATGGTGGAACGTCAGGTTCCATTGCCGGAAATATAGTGAACGACAGCGTTCTGACTTTCAACCGTTCTGATGTTTTTGTGGTACCTGGTGTCATCTCCGGAACAGGTTTGGTCGAGCAAAGCGGTCCGGGTACCACCGTCCTTTCCGCCGACAGCACATATACAGGTGGTACAAGAATTTCCGATGGCACCTTGCAGATCGGCAATGGCGGCACCTCTGGCTCCATCGTCGGATTTGTCGGCAACGACGGTACGCTGGCTTTCAACCGCTCTGACAGCATGGTCTTTGACGGAGTCATATTGGGTACTGGCACTATCCGTCAAATCGGCTCGGGACTGACTGACCTGTCCGGCGACAGTATAGGCTTCGTTGGAAGTACGTCGGTTGACGCCGGCACACTCGCCGTCAACGGCAGTCTTTGCGGCGATTTGACTGTTATGAGCGGGGCCAAGCTGCAAGGAAATGGCGTGGTCTGCGATACAACGAATGCTGGCACCGTAGCGCCCGGCAATTCCATCGGCACGCTGACCATCAACGGCAATTATATCGGCAATGACGGCACTCTGGAGATGGAAACCGAGCTTGGCGGTGATGCCTCGCCCACGGACCGGCTGGTGGTTACCGGCGACACGTCCGGCAGCAGCAATGTGAAAGTGATCAACACCGGCGGCACGGGTGCAGCGACGGTCGAGGGCATCAAGATCGTTGACATTGGCGGCGCTTCCAACGGCACATTCTCGCTGCTCGGCGATTACGTGATCAATGGCGAACAGGCTGTGGTTGCTGGTGCCTATGGCTATACCTTGCAGAAGAACGGCGTGAGCACCCCCAGCGATGGTGACTGGTACCTACGCTCCGAACTGACGCCGACGCCTCCGGGCACGTCGCCAACCGCTCCGCCGTCCGGTCCGATCTACCAACCCGGTGCGCCGCTCTATGAAGCCTATGCACAGGTGCTGCAAAGTCTCAATGGTGTCTCAAGCCTGCAGCAGCGCGTCGGCAATCGCTATTGGGTCGGAGCTGGCAACAGCGCGCTCGCGCAGGGCGATGGCCCTGGAACAGTTGAGGCCGCTCCGATGCCTTCAGAAGGCGGGGATACCGTCACCGATGCGCGCGGCATCTGGGCACGGATTGACGGTGCCCATGGCAAGTTCGAGCCGAGGACTTCAACCACGGACGCTGACTACGATATCGATACATGGAAGCTGACAAGCGGCATCGACGGCCAGTTCTACGAGAGCGACGCCGGCAAGCTGATTGGCAGTCTGACTGCTCATTACGGCCATGCCTCGGCCGACATTTCCTCGTTCTTCGGCGATGGCTCGATCGACACCGACGGCTATGGACTGGGCGGCACGCTGACATGGTATGGCGA
>NZ_JAVDSX010000020.1:0-14916 GCF_031455525.1 Phyllobacterium sp. 1468
CATTCATATTCAACTGACGGAAACGACAGGGCATTGCATCCTCCTGAAAACAAAGAGGGTTTAGTATCTGTTGCAGTTGAAAATAGAATGTGCCCTCCGTCGACGATGAAGTTGCATAACCTTAGTTATGGAACGCGGTGCATTATCCCTCTATGAGCGCAATTTTGTTTCGTTGGGGATAATATGTTATAAATCAGCATTTTAAACTTAAACAGATGTGATATTATCCCTTTCGTACTCCATTTGCTGCCTTATAGGGATAAGATGAGTAAATTCAATGAACTATCCTCCGAACAGATCCGTCAGCACATCGATACGGCACAGGCTTATGAGGTCTATCGGACCAGCTTGAAGGAATATGAGCAGCGCTTTTCCGGGTCGATGTCGTGGAAGAAAAGCACGAATGACAAGGAATATCTCTACAAAAAAACCAACGGAATATGGAAATCTTTGGGCCCGCGATCGCCTGAAACCGAGACGATCTATAACCAGTTCCATGCTGGCCGCGACAATTCCAAGGAGCGCGTAGCGCGCTTGGCGCAACGCCTGGACGAATTGGCGCCGGTCAATCGAGCGATGGCGTTGGGTCGTGTACCGCTTTTGACGGCACGTATTCTCCGTGCGCTTGACAAGCTTGGTCTTATCGGCACGGCCATCGATGTTGTCGGCACCAATGCATTGTTTGTCTATGAACGCATGGCCGCCGTTCACATCACCAGCGGATTGCTTTCAACGCAGGATGTCGACTTGTTGATGGATTCGCGATTCAACCTGCGGCTGATAACCAGGGATTTTTCGCACAAAGGATTGATCGGCCTTCTGCAGAAAATCGACCATTCCTTTGTGCCATTAGCAAAGAACGGCTACCGGGCAGCGAACCGGGATGGTTTTTTGGTGGACCTCATCAAACCCGTACCGAAAGACGTCATGTCATCAAAAGAAAAGACACGTTTCAGCGCTGATGCCGACGATCTGCAGGCAATCGAAATCGAGGGGTTATCCTGGCTGGTCAACAGTCCGAAAACGCAGGCTGTAGTAATTGATGAGCGAGGCTACCCATTGGCCTATTCTTGTCCAGACCCCCGAGCCTTCGCGCTGCATAAATTGTGGTTGTCACGGCGTGTCGATCGCGATGCGGCCAAGCGTATGCGGGACGGACAGCAAGCACGGATCGTCGCCGAACTTATCTCCAAGCAACTGCCGCATCTTTCCTTTGAATCCAGCGACTTGCAGGCCTTGCCGCTTGCATTGCGTCAGCTGGCAACGGAACTCGTTCCCGGCCAAGGCAACAGTCATGAAGAATTGCACCTCACACCAAACTGGTGACTGAAGCGCTGCGGCGCCGAAGTGCATCCCGGCGCCGCAGCAATGGTCAAGGTTTAGCTATAAGCCTGCATCGGCGGGCAAGAACAGACCAGATTACGGTCGCCAGCAACATTGTCGATGCGCGAAACCGGAGGCCAGTATTTCGGGTTGTCCTCGCTTTCACCAGCTGGAAGGCTTGCCTGGCTGCGGCTGTAAGGATGTGACCAGTCGTCGGCCAGAACATCACCGGCTGGATGGGGTGCATTGACCAGCGGATTATCGTCCTTCGGCCACTCACCGCTCACGACTTTTGCCGCCTCATTGGCAATGGCAATCATCGCATCGCAGAAACGGTCGATCTCACGCTTCGATTCCGACTCGGTCGGCTCGACCATTAGCGTTCCAGCTATCGGCCAGGACATGGTCGGCGCGTGAAAGCCATAGTCGATGAGCCGTTTGGCAATGTCCTCGACATTGATCCCCGCGCTTTCCTTCAGCACCCGCGTATCGAGGATACACTCGTGCGCCACACGGCCATTGCGTCCTTGGAATAGCACCGGATAGGTATCCTTCAGCCGTTCGGCAATATAATTGGCATTAAGGATTGCCATTTCCGTGGCACGCTTCAATCCGTTGCCACCCATCATTCGGATATACATCCAGGTGATAGGCAGGATCGATGCACTGCCGAATGGTGCAGCCGACACCGCCTGCCCCGAACCCTTGGCGACATGCCCAGGCAGGAACGGTGCCAAGTGCTTTTTGACGCCGATAGGCCCTACACCCGGACCACCTCCGCCATGCGGAATGCAGAAGGTCTTGTGCAGGTTCATATGACAGACATCAGCGCCAATATCGCCGGGACGAGCCAGACCAACCAGCGCGTTGAGGTTGGCTCCGTCGAAATAGACCTGGCCACCATGATCATGGATGATGGCACAGATATCCTTCACACCTTCCTCAAAGACGCCATGCGTCGAAGGATAGGTGATCATCAGCGCTGCAAGGTTTTCGCTGTGTTTCTCGGCCTTGGCCTTCAGATCGTCGAGATCGATATCACCCGCGTCTTCGCAGGCGACGACGACTACGCGCATGCCCGCCATATGCGCGCTGGCAGGGTTGGTGCCGTGTGCGGATTCCGGAATGAGGCAAACATCGCGATTTGCGTCGCCACGGTCGAGATGATAGCGGCGGATGGCAAGCAGACCCGCATATTCACCTTGACTGCCTGCATTCGGCTGCAGGGAAACCGCATCGAATCCGGTAATCTCGGATAGCCACGCTTCAAGATCATCCGTCAGCGATTTATACCCGAGCGCGTGATCGGATGGCGCAAAGGGGTGCACATTGGCAACGCTTTGCCAGCTGACGGGCAGCATTTCAGCTGCGGCGTTGAGCTTCATCGTACAAGAGCCCAGCGGGATCATTGCCCGGTCAAGTGCCAGATCCTTGTCGGCAAGCCGGCGCAGGAAACGCATCATCTCGGTTTCGGAACGTTGCTGATGAAACACGGCCTGGGTCATGAATCCCTCAGCTGGCCGGGTGCTTGGCAGCTTTACACCGGGATCGTTCGGCAAGCTTGCACCGAACAGCGCTGCAAGTGCGCTGAGGTCCCCATCCGTTGTCGTCTCGTCAACCGTAATGCCGAGCCGGTCCTGATCGATGACCCGGAGCAAGCGCCCGCCCATTTCGGCAGCGTCAGCAATGGAAGCCGCCCTGCCGGGGAGGCTGACCGTTATCGTATCGAAGAAACGTTCGCCGCCAAGCTTGAGACCGGCAGCCTCGAGTCCCGCCGCAAGACGTGCAGCTCTTGCATGAACTTGGGCAGCGATAGCCTGAAGTCCCTGCGGACCATGCCAGATGGCGAAGGACACCGCCATATTGGCAAGCAATGCCTGCGCGGTACAGATATTCGATGTCGCCTTGTCGCGGCGGATATGCTGTTCGCGCGTCTGCAGCGCAAGGCGGTAGCCCGGCCGTCCCTTGCTGTCTACCGACTGGCCAACCAGGCGTCCGGGGATAAGCCGGGTAAGATTATCGCTCACCGCGAGATATGCTGCATGCGGTCCACCATAGCCGATCGGAACGCCGAAACGTTGCATGGAACCGGCCGCGATATCCGCCCCCAGCGAAGCAGGCGAAGCTGTGATCGTCAGCGCGAGGGGATCAGCGACCGCAATAACCAGCGCGCCGGCCGCTTTTGCAGCCTTGATGATCGCCGAGTGATCGCCATAGACACCATAGGTGTCAGGCCAGGGCACGATGACCGCCGCGACGCTGGAATCGATCTCGCCGCCGTTTACATTCATGCCAAGCGGCTCGGCGCGGGTCCTGATCACATCGAGTATCTGCGGATGCACCTCTCCAGCAAGGACGATGCGGTTGCGCTTTTCCCGATGATGACGGTAGGCGATACCAACGGCTTCCGCCACAGCGGTCGCCTCGTCCAGCAGCGATGCGGACGCAACCGGCAAGCCTGTCAGTTCTGTCACCAGTGTCTGGAAATGGAACAGCAGCTCCAGCCGTCCCTGACTTATCTCTGACTGGTAGGGCGTATAAGCCGTATACCAGGCGGGGTTTTCAAATAGATTGCGCTGGATGACCGCAGGTACATGCGTGCCATGATAGCCCTGTCCGATAAAGCTCTTGTGGGTCTTGTTCCGACCCATCTTGAGGCTCAGTTCTGCCAATGCCTCCGCCTCATTGACGGCTTCAGGGATATCCAACGGCCGTTCCAGACGAATGGATTTCGGCACAGCCTGCGAAATAAGGGTTTCCAGCGAGGGAATGCCTAGTGCCGCCAGCATTGCGCGTGCGCCCTGTATACTCGGGCCGATATGGCGGTCGGAAAAGGGGAAAATGCTTCTATTCATGATGGATCAACCAATAATCGCTTTGTAGCCGGCCTCGTCGAGCAAGCCGGTCAACTGGTCCGTGTCGGACAGTTTCATCTTCCATAGCCAGCCATCGCCGGTTGCCGAAGAATTGACCAGCGCTGGATCGCTTGCCGTCGCTTCGTTGACTTCAGTCACTTCGCCGTCCAGCGGCGCATAGACATCCGAAGCCGCCTTGACCGATTCCACCACAACAGCGGCATCGCCCTTCGACAAGGATTGACCGACATCCGGCAATTGAACGAAGACGAGATCACCAAGCTGGTCCTGCGCATGGTCGGTAATACCGACGGTGGCAATGCCATCCTCGACGCGAACCCATTCATGATCTTCGGTAAAATATGTGGCTGCCATCTGAATTATCCTTTGTGGTAGCGATGTGGGATGAAGGGAAGTGAATGAACGTGCAGCGCAATGCGGTTACCGCGCACTTCGGCGAAAACCTGGGTGCCAATCGGGGCGAAATCCTTGCCGACATAGCCCATCGCGACAGGAAAGCCTGCCGAGGGGCCGAAACCGCCCGATGTCACCACACCGACCGCATTGCCGTGGATATCGACCAGAATGGACTCAGACCGCACTGGCTGGCGGCTATCAGGTTTCAGACCCACGCGTTTTCGTGCCGCGCCCTTGGTGATCTTGTCGAGCAGAGCTTTGGCACCGATGAACCCGGCCTTTTCGCGCACTGGCTTGGTGATCGCCCAGGTGAGACCCGCATCGACGGGATCAATCTCGGGCGTGATGTCCTGGCCGTGCAGGCAGAGACCGGCCTCCAGTCGCAGACTGTCACGCGCAGCAAGGCCAACCCACGCCACGCGTTCGTCTGCGAGAAGCGCGGTCACGAGTTCGCGCGCTTCGTTTGCGGGCAGACCGATCTCGAAACCGTCCTCGCCCGTATAGCCCGAGCGGCTCATGAACCAGCGAGGCTTGGGCTCGAAGCCATGCATGAACGCAAGCTCTGTTCCGGGAACCCCGGCCACGCGCAGCACATCCACCGCTTGCGGTCCCTGAATTGCCAAAAACACACGATCGAGCGCGTCGATCTTGCAATCAAAGCCCTTCCCAACGTCGCGCAAATGCGCTTCGTCAGCGGCTGCATTGCCGGCATTGGCGACGACCATGAAATGGTCTTCGCTGAGCCTCGTGACAATCAGATCATCGAGAATGCCCGCCTGCTCGTTGAGGAAGAAAGTATATTTGGATTGCCCTGTCTCCAGCGTATCCGCGCCCAACGGGCAAACGTGCGATAGCAGTGCCGCTGCTTCCGGTCCTGCAACATCAAACAGCTGCATGTGCGAGATATCGAACAGCCCGGCTTTCTCGCGTGTATGCAGATGCTCTTTCATCACCCCCAATGGATAAGTGATTGGCATAGACCAGCCTGCAAACCCGCCAAAGCGCGCACCGGCGGCTTTATGCAGATCGTCAAGCGGCAATGATTTGAGGTTTTTTTCAGCGCCCATTTTTACTCCAGAGTCGTGCAAAGATCTCCGCCACAAGGACGGACCGTGTCTTTGCCCCTCTGTCGGAAGCCTGAGAGACTCGCGCAGCTGACGACTTGCGTCCGGTTGCACTTACACCTTCGGCGCGAGGTTTCCCTCGACTTTCCAGAGTTGTCTTATCCTTTTGCGGTTCTTGCTACCTGAGAGATTTCGGGCGATTTCCCCTTCGGTGGACCTGCACATCGCTGTGCAAAGACACTCTCCCGCAAATTGACAGGGCCCTTGATTCTACAATCGAAGACCCTCGACGAAGGAGACCATATCGCACCGCACAAGCGCTGTCACCGCCCAATCCGCTAATTTGACGCTTTGTGGACAGAAATTGTCGAGGGCAGGATATACTAGGCACTCCGAGCCACCAGCTTTAGCGCAGGTTCCTTCTCCCGCGTCAGCGCCATGACGCCGAGCGACTGTCCCCTGCCCTTCAGCGCGTGCTGGCCGAGATATTCAGCTTTGATGTCGCCGGAAAAATCCAGGCGTTTCGCCAGGTCACTCGAAATCAGTATCGGCACGCCGAGTGCACGAGACAAGCCTTCCAAACGTGCTGTCGTATTCACGGTATCGCCAAAATATGCGATCTTGTGGTGATCCACTCCGACTTCTGCGGTGACAATGGGCCCGCCATGCAGTGCTATGCGCAGACGCGGCACCCGGCCGAATTTCTGCAACCATTTATCAGCGTCGGCCTCGATCGCGTCCACGATTGCGAATGCACACTTCACGCAATTATCTTGTCTCACGCCGCGTGCCATCGGCCAGGTGATAATGGCGGCATCACCGACATAATCGTCAATGGTACCTCGATACTGTCGCACAGGTTTGGCAAAAGCCGTGAATAGTGCGCTGAGAAACTGCTGCGCGCGCAGATCCCCGTATTCCTCTGCAAAAGACGTAGATCCGACAAGATCGATGAACAGGAATACCCGCTCTTCTTCGATGGGTTTGCGGTACCGGCCAAGAAGCAGACTGGCGAAGACGTCTCGGCCGAGCAGTTCGCGGACGCGGGTGACAAAACTTAGGATCAGCGATACGCCGATGGTGTAAAGCAGGATATCCGCCGGCAAAATGACGGCTTCCTGCCAAGTTATAGCCTTCAGACGCCCCAGGGACCAAAGCAGAGCACCACAGGCCGCGAAGGCCACGCTGACCATCAAATAGAAAACGAGAAGGGAGAAAATAATATAGGCCGGGGTCGAAAGAGATGTAACCCAGGCGTTCAAACGCGGCAGCAGCAGGCCCCGCTCAAAGGCAATGACCGGAACACAGACAAACAAGGCAAAAACGGCGCCAATCAGTGACCAGTCATCATAGAATATCGCGCCATAAATCATGCCGCTTACGGCAATAGCGCACAAAACGAATATCCAGAAGCCGAAGGAATATCTGTTCATGATACCAGCATTGTGAACATTGAAGCTTTCCGAACAATTATTGCACGGTATTTCTATCTGTCATTCGTCCGGCGAGACGGCAGATTTCAGGCAGCTGCCTGCGACACTTTGACAGAAAACGCGGGCATTGCTATCTATCCGCCCCGCCGCTGCCCATCTTGCCGCTGACTCATCGTCGGCCAACCGCAAATTGAAGGACCGTGACGATGCCCGATACCACCCAACTGCCGAAAGAGGCCGCCATCGAGGCACGGGGCCTCAGCAAATATTTTGGCGATGTGCGTGCTGTGGATGGTATTGATCTTGATGTGCCGCGCGGCATGATATTCGGCATTCTGGGCCCGAATGGTGCGGGCAAGACGACTTTGCTGCGTATGCTGGCAACATTGCTTCCCCCCGATGCCGGCTCGGCAAAGGTACTGGGATTTGATCTCAAACGGTCGCCGCACGAGATCCGCGGTTCCATCGCCATGACCGGGCAGTTCGCCTCGCTTGACGAAGATCTGACCGGACGTGAAAACCTGATCCTGCTGGCGCGGTTATGGGGATTTCGCGGTCAAGCCGCAAAGCAGCGGGCAGACGATCTTCTCACCGCCTTCGATCTTGCAGATGCCTCCGCCAAACAGGTCAAGGATTATTCCGGTGGCATGCGGCGCCGCCTGGATATCGCAGCCTCGCTCGTGGTTACGCCGGGCGTCTTGTTCCTGGACGAGCCGACGACCGGGCTCGACCCCATGGCGCGCAAGGGCGTCTGGCGCATGATCCGCTCGCTCTCCGAGGCAGGCGTAACCATTCTTCTAACGACGCAATACCTGGAGGAGGCCGATCAGCTAGCCGCGCGCATTGCCGTGATCAATCATGGCAAGAAAATCGCGGAAGGCACGAGCCGCGAGCTCAAGGCGGCAACGGGGTCGGGCTTCCTGCATCTGACATTGCTCGATGCAACACGTATCGAGGAAGCCGAGCGTCTGCTGGCCGAAATAACCGGCAGCCAGGCGCAACGCAGTTCTGAAGGCGCGGCGCTGTCACTGATGGTTGATTCGCCACAGAACGCCAATCGCGGTCTGGCTGCGTTGATCGCCGCAAATATCGAACTTGCCGATTTCTCGATGGGCGCGCCCAGCCTCGACGAGGTGTTCTTCGCTTTGACCGGGCACATCACGGAAAGCCAGCCTTCTCCGGGAGCAGCGTGATGGATAAGGAAACCGTAACCACTTCGCTCATCTACGCTACCCGTCCGCCGCAACCTTCGGCGGTGTCAAATGCGCTCGTTTTCGGTTGGCGTGCCGTCCTCAAGTTCAAACATATTCCAGAGCAGCTCTTCGACCTGGTCATGACCCCGATCATGTTCACCCTGTTGTTCACCTTCGTTTTCGGCGGCGCGCTTTCAGGTTCTACGGCGGCCTATCTGCAATATTTTCTGCCCGGCATTCTGGTCCAGACCGTGGTGTTCAATTCGATGTACTCCGGCATGGGGCTGAGCACCGATCTGGGCAAGGGTCTGTTCGACCGCTTCCGTTCACTGCCGATCTGGTCGCTGTCACCCTTCGCCGGTCTGATGGTGGGCGACATCCTGCGCCATCTGATCGCGTCGCTGCTTATCCTGTTCATCGGCGTCCTCCTCGGCTACAGGCCGGAAGGCGGCATCATAGGCGTCGTCGAAGCGCTCCTCCTGCTGCTGGTGATCGGCTTCGGGTTCGGCTGGATATTCCTGGTGCTCGGGCTGGTCATGCGCACGCCCAGCACCGTTATGACCATGGCCTTTACCGGCATCATGCCCTTGGTCTTCGCCTCCAACATCATGGTAGACCCGGCAACAATGCCTGGTTGGCTGAGGGTCTTCGTGGATGTCAATCCGGTGTCGTTGATGACAACGGCTATGCGCGGTCTGATGGCAGGAAATGTCACCGCCGCCCACCTGGGCGCGGCCCTTGTAGCGCCGATATTACTGACTGTCGTCCTTGCACCGCTGACGCTTTGGCTCTATCGCCGGAAATAAGCGGCGACAAAAATTTTGGTGCCGGGCTGCAATTCGCCATTGCACCCGCCCTGGCGTACTCTACTCGCCATAGGGCACCCAGATGTTTTTGATCTGCACGGCGCGTCGCAGATAATCTTTGCCCTGCCCGTGAGCACTGAGCCAGTCGCGTTGGCGTCCATTGTTGACCCACGTCGCCTTGAGGTTTCCGCACGAAGCCTTTTCTACCATCGTGCTTCCCTCTTTCGTGCCGACATACCAGATCGCATCGACCTCATCGTGCTCGGCCAATGTCCTGGCCAGAACATCGCGTTCGCCCGTAACGATGTTGACCACGCCGCCTGGAAGGTCCGACGTGTCGATCACCTGATAAAGACTGGTTGCCAATAGCGGATGCCGCGTCGAGGGCACGGTCACCACGCGGTTGCCCATGGCAATCGCCGGCAAGACCAGAGATACGAACGACAACAGCGGCAATTCGTCAGGGCACACGATACCCATGACGCCCCAAGGCTCGTTCATCGCCAACGTTACATGGCGTGATTTGGTCGAATGCACGGCTCCATCATATTTGTCTGCCTGGGCAGCGTAATAGAAGATACGGCGGAGAGCGACGGCAAATTCCTCGGTTGCGGCCTTGGCGCCAACGCCCACAGTTTCAACCAGCAATGCTTCGAATTCCGCCCGTCGTGCATCCAGGTTCTCGCCGAGATAATACAAGACCTGTGCGCGGTTGTGGGCCGTCACGCCGCTCCATGAGCCTGCCTTCGCCGCTGCCTCTACCGCATTGCGAATATCCTTGCGGTTGCCGATGCCGGCCTGGCCGACCACCTGTCCGCTCTTCGTCATGACAGAGTAGGAGTATCCGCCGTCCGGCCTCGCCTGCTTGCCGCCAATGTAGTTCTTGGCCGTGCGATCGATCATCCCATAGTCAGCGATCTTCGCATGGCCCTGCGGAGCAGCCGAAGGCATGAACGCCGGTTCGGCTTTAGCGAGGGGCAGCCGTTTTTCCCAATCGGCCGTAAGATACTCGTAGAGCCCCTCGCGACCGCCTTCGCGGCCAAATCCGCTTTCGCGGTAGCCGCCGAATCCGGCGCCGGCATCGAGCAGGTTGGTCGAGTTGATCCAGACGACACCGGCCCTGACCCGGGCGGTCATATCGAGCGCAAGATTGATATTCTCCGACCAGATTGATGCGGCAAGCCCGTATCTGGTGTTGTTCGCCAGAGCGATTGCCTCATCCGGCGTGCGGAAGGTGGTCGCCGTGGCGACTGGACCAAAGATTTCGACTTCGCAAACCGTTGACGCCGGCTCGACATCGGTGAAGAAGCCGGGGGCAAAATAGCTACCCTTGGCCGGTAGTTTTACGGGTGCCTGCCACAGTGTTCCACCTTCAACCTTGCCTTGCTCGACCAGTGCCGAAACGCGTTTTAACTGCCCTGCCGAGACAAGCGCTCCAATATCCATGGTCTTGTCGAGCGGATCGCCGACGCGCAACGTTTGCATGCGCTGGCGCAGCTTGTTGTAAAAGCGATCTGCGATGCCTTCCTGAACGAGGATTCGTGATCCGGCGCAGCACACCTCGCCCTGGTTGAACCAGATTGCGTCGACCACGCCTTCCACCGCACCGTCCATGTCCGCATCTTCGAAGACGATGAACGGCGACTTGCCGCCAAGCTCCAGCGACAGCTTTTTCTCCGAGCCGGCGATCTGTTCGCGAATGATGCGGCCAACTTCGGTCGAACCGGTAAAGGCGACCTTATCGATATCCTCGTGGCCGCAGATCAGTGCTCCGGTTGAACCGTCGCCGTGCACGATATTGACAACACCGGCGGGCAGGCCAATTTCATGGCAGACTTCGGCAAAGGCGATTGCCGTCAGCGGCGTCAATTCCGCCGGCTTGAGGACAACCGTGTTGCCGGCTGCCAACGCCGGAGCGATCTTCCACGCCAGCATCAACAGCGGGAAATTCCACGGGATCACCTGCCCGCAAACACCCACAGGGGAGAAGCCTTCGAATTCGGTCTCGACCATCTCGGCCCAGCCGGCATGGTGGTAAAAATGCCGGGCGACCAAGGGGATATCGATATCACGCGTTTCGCGGATGGGCTTGCCATTGTCCATGGTCTCGAGAACCGAGAAAAAACGCTCACGTTTCTGGATGTGGCGGGCGATGGCATAGAGATATTTGGCGCGCTCATGGCCCGGCAATTTGGACCACGTCCCGAAGGCGGCACGTGCGGCTTTGACCGCGGCATCGACGTCCGCTTTCGCACCGTGCGCAACCTTCGCCAGCACTTTTTCGTTGGCCGGATTGACCACTGTGAAGGTCTTGATGCCTTCACTTGCGGTAAATTTGCCATTGATGAAATGACCGAAGCCCTTTTTGTTGGCATCGAGCCATGCCTGAACGTCACTATTGCTCTCCGGAGCCGGGCCATATTCCATCGTGCGAAGGATGTCCTTGATTTGTCCCATGATTGTGTTCCTTATGCGAGGGCGTGGCGCGAAGACGCGGCGTAGCGGCCCGTCACGTAATGTTCCAGCTGCCGTTCGATATCGCCGAGCATCGAACTCGCACCGAGGCGAAAGAGCTCAGGCTGCATCCATGGCAGGCCAAGTTCTTCCTTCATCAGGATCAGCCAGTTCAGCGCATCCTTGGCGGTCTTCATGCCGCCTGCCGGCTTGAAGCCGACGGTCTGGCCCGACAATTCGCCATAGTCGCGCAAGGCGCGCAACATGATCAGGCTGACTGGAAGCGTGGCATTCACTTCCTCCTTGCCCGTCGATGTCTTGATGAAATCGGCGCCGGCCTGCATCGCAACCATCGACGCGCGATAGACGTTGCGCAGCGTGTTAAGATCGCCGGTTGCCAGGATCGCCTTCAGATGTGCATCGCCTGCCGCTTCTCGCATCTGCGCGATCTCATCGTACAGCGCTGACCAGTTTTGGGTCAGCACGTGTTCGCGGGTAATAACGATGTCGATTTCAGCGGCCCCCTCTCCCACGGCATAGTGGATCTCGGCAAGGCGCTGCGGCAGCGGCGTGAGGCCAGCCGGGAAACCGGTCGCCACCGAGGCCACAGGTATGCCGGCCCCCTGC
The DNA here is from genome assembly GCF_031455525.1 of Phyllobacterium sp. 1468. Classification (NCBI taxonomy): domain Bacteria; kingdom Pseudomonadati; phylum Pseudomonadota; class Alphaproteobacteria; order Hyphomicrobiales; family Phyllobacteriaceae; genus Phyllobacterium; species Phyllobacterium sp. 1468. Next base: position 12,173 of record NZ_JAVDSX010000020.1, read on the forward strand.
AATGCTTTCACCGCATGCGGCACCATTGTCGGATAGACGCAAACAGCACCAGTCGTGATGTTCGCATCGGCAAGGCCGAGGGCCTCGAGTATATCCTCTCGAACCGGACGCTTTGCTTTGGCGCAAAGCCGATGGACGCGACCCGCCGTATCGTCGCCGGCAAGCGTGGTCAGATCAATGCAGGTAATAGCCTTGATCAGCCACGCCGCCTGATATTCCTTCTTCACTGTCCGGCGTGTCGTCAACGTCGCAGCGCGGCGCTCCGTGGCCGAGCGATTGACGGCGACATCGTCGAACCAGTCGAGCGCGAGCTTGGTGCCGGTGTTGCGCGCTAGCGCATGCTGGACTGCCAAGTCAGTCCCCTTTGATACCAAAACATCCTGGCGGTTCATCCGCGATCCTTCCTGTGATCGACACGGCAATTCGTCGCCTCACGCGTGTCAGACACCATTTTGATTTTCCAATGCATAAAGTGCTGTTGCTTCGTCCGTGATGATGACCGACACATAGCCCGCTTTCAACGCTGCAACGGCGACCCGGTGCTTGTCTTCACCCGCAACCACGCCGATGGCTTGCTGCTTGGTCTTCAGATGCTCGAGCCGCATGCCCACGGTGCGATCGTCGATAGCCTCATCGATTATTCTGCCATTCTCATCGACAAACCGCCCAAGTATGTCGCCAACGGCGCCCGCATCCTTGAGCCTGTCCATATCGGCTTCATCAAGATAGCCATTGCTGAGCAGCACCGACTGATGGTTGATGCCGCCCATGCTGAAGCACACGACATCCGCCTGTATGGCGAGTTGCAGTACACGCTCGATGATCGGGTCTTCTTCCAGCACCTCGCGCGTGCTTTTCTTGCCGACAATTGCAGGCACCGGTAGCAAGGTCGCGATCCCGTTGGCAGCGCGGGCAAATTCTTCCGCAACCGCGCTTGAATGCGTCGACGTCGAACGCAGATTTGTCGCGCCATTAACCAGCACCACATGCACACCCGGGTTCCAGTTGCCCGGCAAAAATCGCGCAACGGCAGACATGGTGCGGCCCCAGGAAACCCCGATCAGTTCGGATTTCGGGGTGAGCCCGGCAAGATAGGTCGCCGTGGCCTGTGCCACGCGTTCGGTCAAAAGCGCAGAGTCCGTCATCTCCCCGGACGGAACGACGATCGCGTCTTTGAGGCAATATTGCTGCTGCAATCGCACTTCGAGATCGGTCCGGCGCATGACCCTTGGAGTAATCTCTATGCGGACGACGCCGAGCTCTCTTGCCTCGGTCAGCAACCGGCCGATCTGCCAGCGGGTCAAACCGAGTTCAGCCGCGATATCGCCCTGCGTCCACTCCAGATCATAATAGAGCTTGGCGACGCGCACCATCAAATGTTCGCGCTGCTCGTCCGATGGAAGCCTATTCGATGATTGGAGGCGAATTTCATTCATAGCTGGGGCACACCTCCCTTCACACGCAATTTAAGGATCAACAAATGCAGATTTATTGCTCTTTTGTGAATTCGTACTCCTGGATATGATTGGAGTCAATGACGGTTTCATGCTGGCTTAGCCAATGATCAATCGTTTGCACTTGCTTCCTCGCCTCGGCCACCACTATTCTCCGCACCTGTCCTTCCCGAGCGAGAATCCCATGAACTCCCTGATCACGCCTGAACGAATTACCGAGATCGAGCGGTTGATCCGCCCGCATGTCCGTCACACACCAACCTTGCGGGTCGACATGACCGATTTCGGGCTTGGACGGCGTCCGATCGATCTCAAGCTGGAATATCTGCAGCATTCGGGTTCGTTCAAGGCGCGCGGCGCTTTCACCAACCTCCTGACCCGCCCACTTCCGCAGGCTGGTGTCGCGGCAGCATCCGGTGGCAATCATGGCGCCGCGGTCGCCTACGCCGCGATGCGGCTAGGCGTACCCGCAACGATCTTTGTTCCGAGCGTCACCTCCCCGGCCAAGGCCGAACGCATCCGCGGCTATGGCGCAGCTCTCGTCATCGGCGGCGATCGCTACGCCGACGCCTTGGCCGCGAGCGAGAAATTCGTCGAAGAGAGCGGCGCCTTGGCCGTCCATGCCTATGACCAACCCGAGACGCTGCTCGGCCAGGGCACTCTCGGTGCCGAGATCGAAGCTGATCTTCCCGATATAACGACACTGTTGGTTGCGGTGGGCGGCGGTGGACTTATCGGCGGCATCGCCGCGTGGTTTAAAGGCCGTGTGAAAATTATCGCCATTGAACCGGAGGGCTCGCCAACGCTGCATATGGCACTTGAGGCCGGTCAGCCTGTCGACGCGCCGGCGGAAGGTATTGCCGCCGATTCGCTGGCGCCGAAACAGGTGGGCAAACTGATGTTCCCGATCGCCCAGGCTTTCGTCGACCGCTCGGTGCTGGTTTCCGACGATGACATCCGCGCGGCGCAAATTGCGCTGTGGGACAAGATCCGCATCGTTGCCGAACCGGGCGGTGCGGCCGCCTTCGCCGCAATCTTATCCGGCAAGTATGTTCCGGCACCGGATGAGCGGGTGGCGGTTCTCATTTGCGGAGCGAATACAACAGCTGTGAAGTTCGGCTGAGGATGCCGATGGTCCGAGGAACCGCAAAACGCAAAAACCCCGCTTGATGCGGGGTTTTTGTTTCGGTCTCGGTCGAACGAGAAGCTGGAATGATTTGGTTGCGGGGACAGGATTTGAACCTGTGACCTTCAGGTTATGAGCCTGACGAGCTACCGGGCTGCTCCACC
>NZ_JAVDSX010000021.1:0-2500 GCF_031455525.1 Phyllobacterium sp. 1468
TTTTTGTCTGATTGGATTTCGCTCACGCACGTACGCCTTTCGGGCTGTGCTCCGCGAGGGCCTCGCATAAGCTCGGACGCACGAGCGTGCTGGTATGGGCGCTTTATGCTGACAAGTTGTCAGGACAATCGCCAAATACAGACCGCTAGGTCGTCGGCCCTCGTTGGCCGCGCCGTCTTGAGCCGCCCGCTCCCGGCAGGGAGCGATACGGCGCGTGAGACAATTGAGATCGAATATTCATCGTTTTGCGATGGATATTTGTAATGAGAATGATCAAGCCAATCGAGCTATTAGTACCGGTAAGCTTCATGCGTTGCCGCACTTCCACACCCGGCCTATCAACGTGGTGGTCTTCCACGGCTCTGATAGGGAATACTCGTTTTCAGGTGGGTTTCCCGCTTAGATGCCTTCAGCGGTTATCCCGTCCGTATATAGCTACCCTGCTATGCGGCTGGCGCCACAACAGGTCCACCAGAGATACGTCCATCCCGGTCCTCTCGTACTAGGGACAGATCCTGTCAATATTCCTACACCCACGGCAGATAGGGACCGAACTGTCTCACGACGTTCTGAACCCAACTCACGTACCGCTTTAAATGGCGAACAGCCATACCCTTGGGACCTGCTCCAGCCCCAGGATGCGATGAGTCGACATCGAGGTGCCAAACAACCCCGTCGATATGGACTCTTGGGGGTCATCAGCCTGTTATCCCCGGCGTACCTTTTATCCGTTGAGCGATGGCCCTTCCACGCGGGACCACCGGATCACTATGACCGACTTTCGTCTCTGCTCGACTTGTCAGTCTCGCAGTCAGGCGGGCTTATGCCATTGCACTCGACGACCGATTTCCGACCGGTCTGAGCCCACCATCGCGCGCCTCCGTTACTCTTTAGGAGGCGACCGCCCCAGTCAAACTACCCACCATACACTGTCCTGGATCCGGATAACGGACCGCAGTTAGACATCCATATAGGTAAGGGTGGTATTTCAAGGATGACTCCACGAAGGCTGGCGCCCCCGCTTCAAAGTCTACCACCTATCCTACACATGCCGACACGAATGCCAGTGTAAAGCTATAGTAAAGGTGCACGGGGTCTTTCCGTCTAACCGCAGGAACCCCGCATCTTCACGGGGAATTCAATTTCACTGAGTCTGCGTTGGAGACAGCGGGGAAGTCGTTACGCCATTCGTGCAGGTCGGAACTTACCCGACAAGGAATTTCGCTACCTTAGGACCGTTATAGTTACGGCCGCCGTTTACTGGGGCTTCGATTCAAAGCTTGCACCTCTCCTCTTAACCTTCCAGCACCGGGCAGGCGTCAGACCCTATACGTCGTCTTGCGACTTCGCAGAGCCCTGTGTTTTTGGTAAACAGTCGCTACCCCCTGGTCTGTGCCACCCTCCTCGACTTGCGTCAAAAAGGGTCACGCTTCTTCCGAAGTTACGCGTGCAATTTGCCGAGTTCCTTCAACGCAGTTCTCTCAAGCGCCTTGGTATTCTCTACCAGTCCACCAGTGTCGGTTTAGGGTACGGTCTATACGCGGGAGCTATTTCCTGGGACCGCTTCGAAGCCCCTCCAATCCAATAAGGAGGAACAACACACGCGATCCGTCACTACCCGCAGGCCCACGAATATTAACGTGGTTCCCATCGACTACGCCTTTCGGCCTCGCCTTAGGGGCCGGCTAACCCTGCTCAGATTAACTTTAAGCAGGAACCCTTGGACTTTCGGCGAGGGAGTCTCTCACTCCCTTTATCGTTACTCATGTCAGCATTCTCACTTCTGATACCTCCAAAGGCCCTCACGGGTCCCTCTTCAACGGCTTACAGAACGCTCCGCTACCACTTGCTTATTGCTAAGCAAATCCACAGCTTCGGTGTATGGCTTGAGCCCCGGTACATTTTCGGCGCAAAGACCCTTATTTAGACCAGTGAGCTGTTACGCTTTCTTTAAATGATGGCTGCTTCTAAGCCAACATCCTGGTTGTTTTGGGATCCTCACATCCTTTCCCACTTAGCCATAACTTAGGGACCTTAGATGGTGGTCAGGGTTGTTGCCCTCTTCACGACGGACGTTAGCACCCGCCGTGTGTCTGCCGATCAGTACTCTTCGGTATTCGGAGTTTGGTTAGGTTTGGTAAATCGGTGAGATCCCCTAGCCCATCCAGTGCTCTACCCCCGAAGGTATAAAATCGACGCTCTACCTAAATAGATTTCGCGGAGAACCAGCTATCTCCAAGTTTGATTGGCCTTTCACCCCTAGCCACAAGTCATCCCAATCTATTGCAACAGATGCGGGTTCGGTCCTCCAGTAAGTGTTACCTTACCTTCAACCTGCTCATGGCTAGATCACTTGGTTTCGGGTCTAATGCGACGAACTGAACGCCCTGTTCAGACTCGCTTTCGCTGCGCCTACACGTAACCGTTTAAGCTTGCTCGTCACACTAAGTCGCTGACCCATTATACAAAAGGTACGCTGTCACCCAGAACAAATCTTGGG
>NZ_JAVDSX010000022.1:0-1581 GCF_031455525.1 Phyllobacterium sp. 1468
CGATGAACTGGTCAAGGCCACTGTTCTGACCCATGGCGGCAAGGTGGTGCACCCGAACTTCGCCAGCGCCGCAACCATAGCGTCAGCGCCTGCCGTCCCGGTGGCAAAGCCCGCCGCCGACAAGAAGGCTGCTCCTGCCAAGCCAGCGGCGGCCAAGCCAGCGGCGGCCAAGGCAGCTGCGGCCAAGCCGGTCAAAGCGCCCGTCGCCAAGCGAGCTGCGGCCAAGGCCCCCCGGAAGGGGGCAACACCTGCAAAGACCGCTGCAGCCCCGTCCCCTGCAGCCCCATCCCCTGCAGCAAAGACTGCCGCTAAACGCACAGAAGGAGAGGCATGATGGCTGCCGATGCAACCCTCGACAAGGCGCTCGATGCCTTGAACCAGGCGACCGAAATGGTGCGTCAGGCCGCCGCAACCATGCCGGATGCGGCAGGCGCCGCGGCGCATGCGGTCACCGGCGGTGCGGTCGATCCCTTCGTCTTCCGCCTGGCGATCTTTGTCCTGGCCATCTTCGTCGGCTATTATGTCGTCTGGTCGGTGACGCCGGCGCTGCATACGCCGCTGATGGCCGTCACCAACGCCATCTCCTCGGTGATCGTCGTCGGCGCGCTGCTTGCCGTCGGCCTCTCGGCCAGCGGGTTTGCCACCGGTTTCGGCTTCATTGCGCTCGTTCTCGTCAGCGTCAATATCTTCGGCGGCTTCCTCGTCACCCACCGCATGCTCGCCATGTACAAGAAAAAAGAAAAGTGAGGCGATGACCATGGCAATGAGCGTGAATGTCGCAACTTTTCTGTATCTGGTCTCCGGCGTCCTGTTCATCCTGGCGCTGCGCGGCCTGTCGCATCCGACCACCAGCCGCCAGGGCAATTTCTACGGCATGACCGGCATGGGCATCGCCATCGCCACGACGCTGGCCCTGGCCGAGCCAAGCCTCAAGGGGCTCGGGCTCATCGTCGTCGGCCTTGCCATCGGCGGCAGCGCCGGCGCCTATATCGCCAGGCGCATTGCCATGACGGCGATGCCGCAGCTCGTTGCCGCCTTCCATTCGCTCGTCGGCTTTGCCGCGGTGATGGTGGCGGCCGCCGCGGTCTATTCGCCGGATTCCTTCGGCATTGGCGAGGTCGGCTCGATCCATGGCCAGGCGCTCGTCGAGATGTCGATCGGCGTTGCCATCGGCGCCATCACCTTCACCGGCTCGATCATCGCCTTCCTCAAGCTCGACGGGCGCATGTCGGGCAAGCCGATCATGCTGCCGGGCCGCCACCTCCTCAATGCGGGCCTGCTTGTTGCCATCGCCGTTCTCGTCGTGGCGCTGGTCCTGACCGAAAGCCATCTCGTGTTCTGGCTCATCGTCATCCTGTCGCTGATCCTCGGCGGCCTGATCATCGTGCCGATCGGCGGCGCCGACATGCCGGTGGTCGTCTCCATGCTCAATTCCTATTCCGGCTGGGCGGCGGCAGCGCTCGGCTTCACCCTCGGCAACCTCGCCCTGATCATCACCGGGGCGCTGGTCGGCTCGTCCGGCGCGATCCTCTCCTATATCATGTGCAAGGGGATGAACCGCTCGTTCATCTCGGTCATCCT
>NZ_JAVDSX010000023.1:0-1118 GCF_031455525.1 Phyllobacterium sp. 1468
GTCGTGATAACGCCGACAACGACCATTGCAGCGAAACCAAGCGCTCGCTCGAGATCGACACCTGACATCGCCTCAACGATGCGGCGAGCCTGCAAGCCCATCAGCAGGAACGCCACCACATTCAACAAGAACACAACTGTGGTCCACACTGCAAACGAATGTACCCGCATACGCGGGGAATCCTCGACTGAAGCAAGTGTGGCGATCGTCATCGCGCTCGCTACCGTAGCCAGTACTGCCGACAGATGCAACCGTTCAGCGATTAGCCAAGTCGCAAATGCATACACGAATTGGAGCAAAGTGCCGCCGACGGTGTTTTCCGTCGCCGGCCGTAACCGCGAGAGCAGAAACCCGAAGGCGATGCCAAACAGTATCCCACCAGGCGCCGCAGATATCAGTTGGAGCACCGTGACGGCATCCAGTCCACCGCGGGCATGAACAGTCAGCGCGGCACTGAACAGCAGCAGCGCGGTAGCATCGTTAAACAAGCTTTCACCTTTCAGCAGCGCATCCACACGACGGTCGATCGGTAAATTGGACAGGACCGCTGTGGCCGCAGCCGCATCGGGCGGCGCGACAATAGCGCCCAGCGTGATTGCCGCCGCGATCGGTAGACCAACCGTGAGTGCGCTGATCGAGACGACAACGCCCGTCGTAACAAGTACCGCTACGACGGCATAGACGAACAATGGCAGCAGCATGCGTCGGGCCGCAGTCAACGGGAAATCATAGGCCGAGTCGATCAGTACGGGAGCAATGAACAATGCAAGCGCCGTGGGCGGGTCAATCGGGATGCTGGGCGCACCCGGCAACATCGCCACGGCCACGCCCGCGGCGGCAAGGATACCCGGATAAGGCAGGTGCAAACGTCGTGTCACCTGCAACAGCAAGATGGCGACGGCCATGAGGGCAACGAGGGTCTCGAAGAATGTCATAATCGTATAGTAGCAACATTCTGCGCGCGTTGAAGCCGTAACAATTGCCCTGTAAAACTGATGCCGGCAGGCGTTGGAAATGCCGACGCGGAGGCATTTATGGATCACGATTTTGCGATCATCGGCGCCGGTGCTGCGGGTATTGCGACAGCATGCCGGCTGGCGGCAGCTCGCCGTTCAGTG
>NZ_JAVDSX010000024.1:0-1049 GCF_031455525.1 Phyllobacterium sp. 1468
ATGGCTAAGAGCAAGTTTGAACGTAACAAGCCGCACGTCAACATTGGCACGATTGGTCACGTTGACCATGGCAAGACGTCGTTGACGGCAGCGATTACGAAGTATTTCGGCGAGTACAAGCCGTACGACCAGATTGACGCAGCGCCGGAAGAAAAGGCGCGCGGCATCACCATTTCGACGGCACACGTCGAATATGAGACGCCCGCCCGTCACTATGCGCACGTCGATTGCCCCGGCCACGCCGACTATGTGAAGAACATGATCACCGGCGCTGCACAGATGGATGGCGCGATCCTGGTTGTTTCGGCTGCCGACGGTCCGATGCCGCAGACGCGCGAGCACATCCTGCTTGCCCGTCAGGTTGGCGTTCCGGCGATCGTGGTGTTCCTGAACAAGGTCGACCAGGTTGACGATGCCGAGCTTCTCGAACTCGTCGAGCTTGAAGTACGCGAGCTCCTGTCGAAGTATGATTTCCCCGGCGACGACATTCCGATCGTCAAGGGTTCGGCTTTGGCTGCGCTTGAAGACTCAAACAAGGAAATCGGCGAAGATGCCGTTCGTGCCTTGATGGCGGAAGTCGACCAGTACATTCCGACGCCGGAGCGTCCGATCAACCTGCCGTTCCTGATGCCGATCGAAGACGTTTTCTCGATCTCCGGCCGTGGTACGGTTGTAACGGGCCGCGTTGAACGCGGTATCGTCAAGGTTGGTGAAGAAGTCGAGATCATCGGCATCAAGCCGACGACGAAGACGACGGTGACCGGCGTCGAGATGTTCCGCAAGCTGCTCGATCAGGGCCAGGCCGGCGACAACATCGGTGCGCTGATCCGCGGCGTTGGCCGTGAAGACGTCGAGCGCGGCCAGATCCTTGCCAAGCCAGGTTCGGTCAAGCCGCACACCAAGTTCAAGGCAGAAGCCTATATCCTGACGAAGGACGAAGGTGGCCGTCACACGCCATTCTTCTCCAACTACCGTCCGCAGTTCTACTTCCGCACGACCGACGTGACGGGTGTTGTGACTTTGCCGGAAGGCACGGAAATGGTCATGCC